>NZ_OX366333.1:0-1771989 GCF_947250615.1 Wolbachia endosymbiont (group B) of Rhopobota naevana
TGAAAAGAAGTAAAGCAAAAATAGCAAGAATCATCAGCCAGAACGAGTCAGATGAAAAAGTTCCTATTTGGTTAATGCGTCAGGCTGGTAGGTCTCTTCCTGAGTATCGGAAGGCAGTGGAAAACATGAATAATTTCATGGAGATATGTTATAGCACAGATTTGGTAACAGAGTTAACGTTACAACCAATAAGAAGGTTCAACATGGATGCAGCGATAATTTTTTCTGATATTTTGATAATAGCTGACATTTTAGGCTGTAATGTAAATTTTATTCGAGGTGTGGGTCCAATAATAAGACCTATAGAAAGTGCTAAAGACTTGAAGAGTCTACAAGGAATTGAATCTAACACATTACCAATCCTAAATGCTATAAAAGAAGTAAGAAGCCAGTTGCCAGAAGAAAAATCGCTTATAGGCTTTGCTGGAGGGCCGTGGACGGTAGGTTCATACATCATAGAGGGCGGTGGTAGTAAAACTTTTTCCAAGGTGCTAAATTTCTGTCCATTGGCACTAGAGGAAATAATAAACAAAATAACGAAAGCGACAATTATTTATCTGATCAAACAGATAGAGTTTGGAGCAGATGTTATTCAGTTATTTGACAGCAATGCTGGTGTATTGAAGGAAAAACTGTTTGAAAGATACATCATCAAGCCAACAAAGGAAATTGTTTCGGCAATAAAGAGTAGATTTCCCAATTTTCCAATAATAGGTTTTCCGCGCTCTGCTGAAAATCTTTATACAGATTACTGCGAACAAACAGGCGTATCTGCAGTAAGTATAGATTATAATGTTCCAATAGAATGGGCGAAAGAAAATCTAAAAATTCCTCTGCAAGGGAACCTTAATCCTAGTCTTTTGGCCTACAATAAGTCAGAAGCAATTGAAGAAGCAAAGCGTATAATAGATTGTTTTAGAGGGTTACCTTTTATATTTAATCTTGGACATGGAGTGCTTCCTGATACTCCGGTTGAAAATATTGCTGCATTAGTGGACCTAGTAAGAAACTACTAAAACTCTTGTATGAAAAGCCTTTATGAGGGTGGTCAGCCAAATCGCTCTTACTTTAAGCGTTAGCACATTATTACAGTGCCAATTTACATTATTAAAACTCGCTATACAGGGATTTATTTGCCTTTTTCAATTTATTAAGCTTTTTAATATCTATATTTAAGAATACAAAAATACCAACCTTTATGTAAAATAATAAAATTTCTAGCTTTTTTGTTGTGTAGAGTTTATCATTTTTATTTAACTTTAGTGAGATTATGTCAGACCTTGCAAAGAGGATGTCTCTGATAAAACCGTCGCCTACAATTGCTGTGACCGATAAGGCAAACAGATTAAAAAGCGAAGGAAAGAAAATTTGCGTTTTAGCTGCGGGAGAGCCGGATTTTGACACTCCAGATCATATAAAAAAGGCAGCTATTCAATCGATAAATGAAGGCAAAACTAAATATACTGCTGTTGATGGAACGCATGAGCTTAAAGAGGCGATAATCAATAAGTTAAAAAGGGATAACAATCTAGAATATACACTGAACCAAATTTGTGTCGGCGCAGGCGCTAAGCAGGTGTTATTCAACTTATTTATGGCAACAATTGACCCTGGAGATGAGGCTATAATACCAGCTCCTTATTGGGTTTCGTATGTTGATATGGTAAATCTTTTTGGCGGACTGCCAGTTGTTGTAGAGTGCAAGCAAAACTTTAAGCTGACACCAGAATTACTGAAGAGCAAGATAACTAAGAAAACTAAATGGTTAATTCTTAATTCACCGAACAATCCAGCAGGAATTGTCTATACATATGATGAATTGAAAAGCATAGCGCAAGTATTGCTTGAATATCCACATGTAAATATTGTTACAGATGATATTTATGAGCACATAGTATACGATGAAAAGTTTTTTACCATTGCTCAGGTTGAGCCAAAGCTTTACGATAGGGTTTTTGTGGTCAATGGAGTATCAAAAGCCTATGCAATGACTGGCTGGAGAATAGGTTATATTGCAGGTAGGAGTGATATAGTAAAAGCTATTTCTACACTGCAGTCTCAAAGTACTTCTAACCCAAATTCAATAGCACAAGCAGCAGCAGTTGAAGCGTTAAACGGTGATCATAGTTTTTTGAAAGAAAGAACAAAAATCTTTAAGGATCGTAGAGATTTTGTAGTAAAAAAGCTAAATTCTGCTTCAGGATTGTCAGTATCTATTCCGCAGGGTGCATTCTATTTGTTTGTCTCATGTGAAGGTTTATTGGGTAAGAATACGAAAAGTGGTAAAGTAATAAATAGTGATCTTGATTTTGCCGAATATTTATTAGAAGATCATTTAGTTGCTGTTGTTCCAGGAATTGCATTTGGTCTGAAAAATTTTATCAGAATTTCTTATGCAACCTCTCAGGAACAATTAGAAATTGGATGTGATAGTATTACTAAAGCATGCGAAATGCTAAGTTAACTTTTTAATATTCCTATATATAATATTTCAGTAAGATAGAGTTGATTTATGGCTTGGGTGTATTTGCTATTAGCTGGTTTGGTTGAAATAATATGGACCACAGCACTGAAATATAGCAATGGCTTTACTCGTGTTATACCTGTAGTAATTATTTTAGTTAGCGGTTCTGTGAGTCTTTACTGGCTATCGTTAGCAATGAAGTCTATTCCTCTTGGAACATCTTATGCAGTTTGGACTGGTATAGGCTCTATAGGTGCAGCGATAATAGGAATAATGTTTTTTAATGACCCAGTAAATTTTGGGCGTTTATTTTCCCTTGCTTTGGTAGTGCTGGGTATCATAGGATTAAAAGTATTTTCCAATTAGGAAAAGTTAAGTACGTCTATTTTACCACCTCAGGACTTTCTACTAAAGTTGCTTTGGATTTTTCAGTTCTCGAAGAGGGCATTCCTATTGATTTAGAAAGTACCTTTCTAATGTTCAATATTTCATTTTTCTCATTTTGTTGAGTTAAGTTAATGTCGTTTATTTTATTCACTAAATCTTTTCCTTCATTTAAAATTTTTAAATCGCTTTCGTTGATATGATGTTCATTTTTAAATTCTGCAACGATTTCTTTCTTCTTTGGATGAGTATTCAGAAATTCTAATATCTGGTGTTTAGCAACAGCTTGAATAAATTTCTTATCGTGAAATATTGAATTGTTATGTAGTTCTTCTAGGCTTTTATCATATTGTTTTGCTTCGTTTACAGTAAGTTTTATTATTTCTTCTGCGCTACTTAAAAGTTCCCTGTATAACTTGTCGTATCTATTGCCTGTGTGTGCGGCAAATGTTTGTTCAATGTATTTTGTTATGTAGTTTTGTAGCGTATTGTCTATTGTACCTATGTTCATTCACTCACCTTGCTTTTATATTATATTTTACACACAAAAAGGTTAATATTTAGTTAACTACAGCGTTTCTGATACTGAATTTCATTAAAAATTATATTATTTAAAGTATAATCGGTATCACGAAATAAAAGCGTAAGTAAAATGAATTTTGTAACAAAACTAAAACTTATAGTAAAAAAAATAAAGCTTAAGATGAACAAGGGTAAAATTATAAAAATCCTTATCATCTGTGGTATAATTTTTTTCATATACCTTATCCATGAACCAGTTATAGATATGCTAAAAGGTCTCTTTTAAGAAAGATACTCGGATTAGAGTAGCTATTTACAAAAGTGTTGCTCCTTGCTGATAAAATACCTATAATTCTGTTATTTAGGTAATATTAGGATTGCAGAGAAACTTTTTCATATGGTTGCTAGCATCACTATTTTATGCATACCAGTATATATTACGTGTAATTCCAAATATAATCGCGCCTGAATTAATAACGAAATTTAACATAAGTATTACAGATGTTGGTCAATTTGGTGGGCTATATTATATAGGCTATACGCTTGCTCACATACCTGTTGGTCTTGCCCTTGATAGATTTGGGCCAAAGTTTGTTTTGCCTGCATGTATTGTCTTAACGTTTACTGGGACATTACCACTAATATGCTTTGATGAGTGGTATTACTCAATACTTGGTAGAATGATTGTTGGAGTTGGGTCATCTGCTTCAGCAATTGGGCTTTTCAAAGTTGCAAGCATGTATTTTTCACAAGAAAAATCAGCAAGGATGGCTAGCTTATCTATAATAATAGGGTTACTGGGAGCTATTTATGGTGGATTACCTCTAGACTTCTTGCTCAATAAATTTGGTTGGAATTATGTTATATACACTTTCTCAGCGTTTGGTTGCTTGCTCGCCCTACTTTTATTCTTAATAACGCCAAATTCTAACATAGAGGAGAGTAGAAATGACAACATACTTCAAGATTTAAAAACTGTACTTTTCAATAAACATATCATTCTAATCAGCTTTTTTGGGGGCTTGATGGTTGGGCCACTAGAAGGTTTTGCTGATGGTTGGGCAAAAGCGTTCTTATGTGAAGCATATCAAATGACCGGAGATTTGGCATCTTCACTTTCCTCTCTCATGTTCATAGGCATGGGGGCTGGATCATTCTTTCTCGCTTATTTACTGGAGAAGTATCCAGACAAACATTACGAGGTGATTATTGCGTGTTCTTTTGCAATGATCGCTAGCTTTCTTTTGCTTTTTACACAAGTTGGCGGTTTATATATTGCATTACCTACACTTCTTGTTATCGGCTTTGCATCTGGGTATCAGGTAATTACTATTTACAAGGCAATAAGTTATGTAAACAATAACTTGGTAGGCTTGGCCACAGCTGTATCAAACATGATAGTTATGGTTTTTGGCTATTTTTTTCATACTGGAATTGCAAAAATAATAGACTTATGTTGGAATGGAACGGTAATACAAGGAAATCCTTTGTATGGTACTGATTTGCTGGTAAAAGCAATATCAATTATTCCTGTATGTCTGCTTTTGGCTGTTTTTGGATTTATGTGGTTAAGGAAAAGGTCTTATGACAATTGCTTCAGAAAGGATTTGTAACTCTGAAAATAATTTAAAGTCTTTTGATAATGAAGTTTATCTCTCTATAGAGAAGGAACTGCAGCGTCAAAGATCGCAGTTGCAATTGATTGCATCGGAGAATTTTGCAAGTAAAGCAGTGATGGAAGTACAGGGTTCTTTTCTGACTAATAAATATGCAGAAGGTTATCCTGGTAAAAGATATTACTGTGGCTGTGAGTATGTAGATGAAGTTGAAAATCTGGCTATAGAAAGGCTTTGTAAGCTATTTGGTGTTAAATTTGCAAATGTTCAACCTCATTCTGGTTCTCAGGCAAATCAAGCAGTGTTTGCTTCACTGCTTGCTCCGGGTGATACAATACTTGGATTGTCACTGAACTGCGGTGGACATTTAACTCATGGTGCAGCACCAAACCTTTCTGGTAAGTGGTTTAAGTCGATTCAGTATACAGTTAATAGAGACACTTACCTGCTTGATATGGATGAGGTGGAAAGGCTAGCGCTGGAGCATAAACCAAAATTAATTATTGCTGGTGCTTCTGCTTATCCAAGAAAAATAGATTTCGAGCGCTTTCGTGAAATTGCGAATAAAGTTGGTGCATATCTGCTTGCAGATATTGCTCACTATTCAGGGCTTATTGCTGCAGGTTGTTACCCATCACCTGCCAAATATGCGCATATTATAACTTCTACAACTCACAAGACTCTACGTGGTCCTCGTGGTGGAGTGGTAATGACAAATGATGAAGCGTTACATAAAAAAATTCAGTCTGCAGTTTTTCCAGGATTGCAAGGTGGGCCACTTATGCATGTGATAGCTGCAAAAGCTGTTGCATTTAAGGAAGCATTAGCGCCAGAGTTTAAAACTTATAGTAAAAAAGTTGTGGAAAATGCGAAAGTGTTAGCTCAAGCGCTGCAAGGGCATGGGCTGAACATTATAACCGGTGGCACTGACTCTCATATAGTGCTAGTTGATTTAAGATCACGGAAATTGACTGGAAAAGACGTTGTGAATAGCCTTGAAAGAGCTGGCATTACCTGCAATAAAAACTCCGTGCCATTTGACACAGAAAAACCAACCATTACTTCAGGGCTCCGTTTTGGTACCGCTGCTGAGACAACACGCGGACTTGAGAAAAAAGATTTTAAAGAGATAGCTGATCTGATAAATGAAATAATTCAGGGATTAATTGATGGAAATAGCCCTGATGTTGAAAAAGCAGTGAAAAATAAAGTTGAAAGTATTTGTAGTAATTTTCCTATTTATTAATTTATTTAGCATTGGAATTTCCTTCCTTTACTTTGGATTAAACTATTGTATAGTGATTTTATAGCTCTTTAATTTTATGATAAATGTACCTAGCATAGAGAGTTGTGATTTTCACAATAAAAATGTTCTGCTCAGGGTTGACTTCAATGTTCCTATAAAAAATGGAAGAATTTGTGATGCCACTCGTATTTTGAGAGCGCTACCTACCATTCAGTATTTGGCAAATGCGGGTGCAAAAGTTATTGTTATCTCACATTTTGGGCGTCCAAAAGCCAAAGACAGTAACTTATCGCTAAAAAACGTAGTTGAAACTTTATCGCGGCTGCTAAGCAAAGAAGTGAAATTTATTGATGATTGTATTGGTGAGAGAGTACAAAGAGCAATAAATGCGATGGATGGAGGAGATATAATATTACTAGAGAATCTGAGGTTTTATAAAGAAGAAGAGCAGAATGATTCAAATTTTGCTAAACAATTAGCATCTCTAGCAGATATATATATAAATGATGCGTTTTCTTGCTCTCACAGAGCTCACGCTTCTATTTCACGCATTACGGAATTTTTACCTTCTTATGCAGGATTTTGCTTGCAAGATGAGCTAAAGTATCTTGAGCAAGCTATATCGTTTGACGCTAAACCTATTACTGCGATAGTTGGTGGAGCTAAAATATCAACTAAAATAAAAATGCTTATAAAGCTAGCAGAAAAGGTTGATTACCTTATTCTGGGCGGCGCAATTGCTAATAATTTTTTGTTATTTAATAAAGTTAATATAGGCAAGTCTTTTTTTCAAAATGGCGTTGATGATCTTCTGCACGATATTGTTGAGACGGCAAATAAAAACAATTGCAAAATAGTTGTGCCAGAAGACGTTTTGGTTGCAGTAAATTCTGATTATAGCACTGGCGTTTTAAGAAAAACCGAATCCGTTTTGGATGATGATATAATTTTAGATATCGGACCTCAAACTTTAAGCACAATAAGCGGTATAATAGCAAGCAGTAAAACTCTGCTGTGGAACGGACCTATTGGTGTTTTTGAACATTCAGCTTTTGCAAATGGTACAGTAGAGGTGATGAGAGTAGTAAGTGATTTGACACACGAAGGAAAATTAACCAGTGTAATAGGAGGAGGAGATAGTCTATCTGCAATAAATACTGCAGGTCTTGCCGATAAAGATTTTACATATATTTCAACTGGTGGGGGAGCGTTTTTAAGTTGGCTAAGTGGTGATGAGATGCCAGGACTGCGATCAACATTAGATTAAAACTTTTTTAAGTTGTTGCTTATAACCTAGCTTCTTTATGAATATGATTATGTCGAAAATAGCTAAGTTAATCTTGTGCTTAATAATACCAGTAATAGGATTTGTTTTTTACATTAAGGAGCATTATCTCAATGATGCAAATTCACAAATTGGCTTTGAGCCGTTTTTCAAAACAGATTCTTCAGATCCAGACTATATTCCACCACTTCCGGAGCTGACTGATTTTGATAGAGGAGTATTAAGAGTTTGTGGAGATTGGGGAACACACCCTGATGAAGAAGATTTTAGAATTTTGCTCGATTGTCCGCAGCATCAAGAAGTGGTGAAAAGGATATACGATAAGCTCGATCATCAAGTGGCTACACCAAATGCAGGCTTGGGGTTATTTAAAGATGAATTGACTAAGATTTGGTTTACAAATAGCGGAGTTGAGAAAGAAACTATAGGATTTGGACATATTTTTTGTGGTGAACCAGATAGATTGGGACTTGGTGGTATGCATTTTGTAGGTAGATATGTTGAAGCTCAAGAAAATAAGTGGGCGGGTGCAATTTGGGGTAATAAATCTCTGTGCAATAAATTAGATATTAAGCCACCTGTTTACACGTTTGGAATGAAATACTTAGGTAAGGGTGGAGAAGTAAAAGTTAAGTGCCCAAATGGGTATGCACATAACCTTCATGCTGATGATATTTTAGTTTCTGCAACTAAGGCGTTTAAGGAATTGGGAGAAGATGGAATGTGTCTGTATAAAATGGAAGATGCCAATTATCAATCAGTGTTTGTGAGAAAGAATGACGCTATACTTACGTTCTATCCTGACTTAACACCAAAATGTAATGATAAAAGTACTAATTGTAGCTGTAGCAAGCCTTGATTAGCTGAAAAAAAGTAAACATTTTATGCGTATTATGTTAATTTAGTTATATTGTGGGCAATTTGTAAAGCTGCATGAGACTTATAGTAAAAAAATGTTTGTCTGTTTTATTTCTGTTGCTGCTTGTAGCGCCTCTTGTATATGGACAGCAATCTTGCTTAATTGATATCGAGAACGATTTTCAAGATTTGAAAACATCATTAAAAAATCCAATATTTTTAGATCCTGCGTCAAATTCAAATTATGATGATAGGGAAGGCAAAAAAGTGTTGATGGTGGTGGTGCATCATACCGAATCACCAACATTAAAAAGCACAAAATGCGCATTAAATTCTTCAGGTATATCAGTACAGCTTATTGTTGATAGGGATGGTAGCATTACTCTGATGGTTCCACTCGAAAAACGAGCGTGGCATGCTGGTATAAGTTATGCGAAAGTTCAAGTAGATAATGTGATTGAAGAGCTACGAAAACTGAATGATTATTCTATAGGTATAGAGATTGTAAACACAGGGCTTGAGCCTTTTCCAGAAGAGCAAATGAAATCTGTTAAAGATCTGATTTTGTACCTCATGAAGCGCTTTAAGATTAGAAAAGATATGATATTTAGTCACGCTGAAATAGGTACTATAGTATATAACTCAGCCATTGAAGGCTACGCAATGCGTAAACCTGACCCACATAAGTTGTTTGATTGGGAGTTATTGGAGAGAAATGGCATTGGACTGCATATAGGTGATAGAATCAGTTCTCAAGACGCAAGACAAAAAGTAGAAGAGGTTTTATATAAGGTAGGCGATAAGAGTGAAAGTATTTTGAAATTAAAAAAAAGGTTGAACAATTTTTTTTATAAAATACTGCCTTGGAATGATAAAGAAGGTAACGCTGACAATAATGCTGATTACTCAAATGAGTTTGATGAGAATTTTGCGTGGGTTATTAATCAGTTTTCAATGCATCATTTGCCGAAAGAGATTAGAAAAGACTTGCCTCTAAAATTAGAACAGGAAGATATTTTGCCTGAATTTTTAAGCGAATATGGCAATTGTATTTTCAACAGATTCACATCTTTTAATAATAAAATTGAATCAAGTTTACAACCACCATTTTTGAATGAAGAGGATTACAAGCGTTTATTATCTTCTCTTGCAGAATATGAAAATAATATTTCTTCTAGTGCATTTGCTACGCTCATGTACAAGATTAAGCTATATTACGACTCTTATCTAAGGTATAATATAAGATCCTCGCTTTATATTCCATTTAAGCTTAATTCATTTGAGAAGCTAGATGTTTTAAAGAATGAAATATTGTCTTTTAAGTCTATAAGCCCTGAAAAGGCTATAGAAGTCTCGAATTTAATTAATGGGTTTAGGTCAGAAGTTTTATCTGATTTCCAAAACTTTGAGAAGCAGTGGTTTCAAGAATTTAAGGACACTTGGAAACAAAAATTTATACCGAATATGGAAAAGAAAATGTCTTGGACTGCGCTGCATGAAACTGTGTTGGAATATTTAGAAAAGGCGAAGAAAGAAGTCTAATGAGTATTACAATGGCCAGATGTATGGGCAGAGGAAAATATTGGATGAATTACAAGCACTACGTTTTTTTACTTATGCTAACAATTTTTTGTGGTGAAAACTATTTATGGTTCAACCTGAACAAGATAATTCAAAGGTTGCAATTACACGTAGGATATAAAAAAATTTCTAAATGAGACTCATGTGGTATTGGGATGACAGAGTTTAAAAAATAAGTTACTTTTTTATTTTTGGTAGAAAGTAACCCATGGGTATAAAAATTGCACCTTCTATACTTTCAGCAGACTTTGCAAAATTAGGAGAGGAAGTAAAAAGAATTAGCGACTTGGATGTAGATTATATACACATAGACGTTATGGATGGAAATTTTGTTCCAAATATTACAATAGGTCCGAATGTTATCTCTGCAATACGTAAATATAGCAATCTTCCTTTTGATGTACACTTAATGGTTAAATCTCCTGGTGACCATATTGAAAGCTTTATAAATGCTGGTGCTGATATTATCACTATACATGCAGAAGCAGAGATACATCTTGAGAGGCTAGTAAAAAGGATAAAATCATATAAAAACATAAATGATACAAAAAAAACAATACAAGTTGGAGTTTCAATTGTCCCTTCAACTTCTCCAAGCGTGCTTGAGTATATAATACATGAGCTAGATATTGTGCTAATTATGACAGTTAATCCTGGATTTGGAGGACAAGAGTTTATTCATTTGCAGCTGCACAAGATATCTATTATAAAGAAAATGATACAGGACCGTAACCTTAAAACGCAAGTTTCAGTAGATGGTGGAGTTAACTTTTCTAACGCAGCTGATATAATAAAAGCAGGTGCAAATATATTAGTTGCTGGATCAGCAATATTTAAAGCTGAAGACATGAAAAAGGCTATAAACGATCTTAAAAATCTTTCGTTATAACCCTGTAGATAACACAAACCATTTTTGTTATCTTGTCAGTTTTAAAAATTCCTATTATCCCAGTGCTTCGACACTGAGATAATAGAAAGTAAGTTCAACCTCAATAGAAACCTGATGATGAGTCATTATTACCAAATTTTGGTCTGTTTCTATTACTAAAACCAGAACGAGGACGAGTAGGTCTATTACTATGATAATTATCTCCAGGTTTTTTATTAAACGAGTTGTTATAATAATTATCCCTATTATTTAAACCATCTCTCCTTTCTTCATTGTAAAGCTTACCTTCAAAAAATTCACCTGTTTCTTGATCAACACGACGTCTTGATAATTTTGGACATCCACCTTTTTCAAAGTCAATTATCAAAGCTTTGAAGGTATCACCCTGTTTAAGTATATCCTCAATGGACTCTACATGTTGATTAGCTACCTCGCTTATATGCATTTTTCCTTTTCTTCCATTAAGAAGTTCTAGCTCTACAATAGACTTCTCTATCTTTACAACTTTAGCATCAATTATAGAACCTTGTTCTAGCTCTGTTATTGAATCAATCATCATATTCTTTGCAGCTTCAGCTTCAGTACTACTAATGGCAAAAACAGAAACTTTACCGTCATCCCCTATTTCAATTTTTGCATTACTTCTTTCACATACACTGCGTATATTTTTTCCTTTAGCACCAATAGCTGCAGAAATTTTATCTTTATCTATATAAAACGATAACACTCTTGGTACATGATCTTTTATATCCTTACGATGTTCTGAAATTACTGCATTCATTTTTTCTAAGATATGTAATCTTCCGACTTTTGCTTGTTCTAAAGATTTTTCAACAATTTCAAAGCTTATACCAGGAATTTTCATATCCATCTGCAGTGCTGTAATCCCTTCGCTAGTTCCTGCTACTTTGAAGTCCATATCACCAAGATAGTCTTCATCGCCCAGTATATCAGAAAGTATTATATGCTCATTTTTGTCTTTGATGAGACCCATAGCAATTCCTGCAACGGGAGCCTTTATTGGCACACCTGTATCCATTAATGCAATGGAAGTTCCACAAACTGTTGCCATAGAAGAAGAACCATCAGATTCCATAATCTCAGATACTACCCTTATTGTATAAGGAAATTCAGATTTATCAGGTAAAACAGGATGAATTGCTTTCCAAGCAAGTTTACCATGACCAATTTCTCTCCTTCCTGGTGCGCGTATAGCAGAAGCCTCTCCAACAGCAAATGGAGGAAAATTATAATGCAACATAAAATGTTCACGTCTATCCCCTTCAATGTCATCCACAATTTGCTCGTCTTGTGTAGTACCAAGAGCAGTAACAACTAGTGCCTGAGTGGTACCCCTTGTAAATAGCGCAGAACCGTGAGTCTTAGGTAGAATGTCAGCCTCAATTTCTATCTGGCGTATTTCATCATACTTACGTCTGTCTATCCTCACACTTTTCCTTCTAATCATTTCACGCACTAAAGATCTTTCAAAGCTTTTTACTGCATAAGTAATTAACTTTTCGTCTTTTCCAGCCTCTTTAAGAGTATTCAATATATTATTCCTGACTACTTCTAGAGCTTGAACTCGCTCTTGTTTTACTGTTTTTGAATATGCTTCTTCAAAGTCTTTTCGATATTTTTCAAGTTCTTGAGTTATATCTGATATATCAACAGGAGCAAAGCTTTTAGGTTTATTGCCTACTGTATCAGCAAATTCTTTTATAAGCTTAATAACAGGTTGAAGATGTTCATGGCCGAATTTTATTGCACTCAAAACATTTTCTTCAGAGAGCTCTTTGACTTCCGATTCGACCATTAAGATCGAATTTTCATCACCAGACAAAAACAGATCCAAGTTGCTTGCTTTCATCTCTTGAACGGAAGGATTGAGTATATAATTGTTATTTTCATCACAACCGACCATGACTCCAGCTATAGTAAAGTGGAAAGGAACACCAGAAATTGCAAGAGCTGCGACGGTACCTATCAATGCTGGTACTTCAGGAGAATTGACTGTATCGTAAGTTAATAGATTACATACTACACTAATTTCATCATGAAAACCTTCAGGAAATAACGGCCTTATACTTCTGTCTATTACTCTTGAAATTAAAGTTTCTCTATCAGATGGTTTTCCTTCTCTTTTAAAAAAACCACCAGGAATCTTACCCATGGCATAACTTTTTGCAATAAACTGCACATTTAAAGGGAGAAAATCAACACTTTCTTCCTTCTTTTTTCGTACAACAGTGACTAAGATAGAAGTATCTCCATAATTTACAACTACTGAACCATCAGCTTGACGTGCTATTTTCCCAGTTTCTAAAGATAAGGTACGCCCCTCCCAATCTATAGATTTTTTTATAATTTCAAACATACAAAATTCCTCGATTATTTTCTAATGCCTAACTTCTCTATTAACTCTTGATAGGCTTCATTACCAAATTTACGTTTTATATAATTTAAGTGCTTGCGCCTTCTACCTATCAATATAAGTAAACCGCGCTTAGAATTATGGTCATGCTTATGCGTTTTAAAATGCTCAGTTAAATTACTGATTCTCTCGGTTAAAATTGCACACTGTACAAAAGATGAACCTGTATCATCTTCTTTAATTGCATATGTACTAATCAAACTTTTTTTCTTTTGGGATGTTATTGACATCTAAACCTCATTTCAAAATATTAAAAACACGAATAGGCTTCACATAACCATGAGTAAAACTGCAAATTGCAATAGGTACATTACCCACTATCGTACAAAAAATATCATAATTCTTTAAATTACGCAAGTTATTTAATATAATTTCTTGACCTTTTCTGATTTTCTCCGCTTCCTCTAAGGAAATTTCAACTTTGAACATCGATTTTAAAGCCGATTCAATGGGGATGATGAAACTTTTTGTATTACCTCCTGTCACTACATCATCTTCTGCCATCCCACCTCCCTCTGTTATCCCACCCTCCGATGTCATCCCAGTGCTTGACACTGGGATCAAGCCTATTTCATCACGAACATTGTTTTTGACATATGCTCCTAGAATCTTTTGTCCATTACATGATTTGTAAGTATTTGTATCCAGTGTCAAGCACTGGGGAGAGTAAGTTGTTGTGTTTTTTTTAGTAAGTTGCTCAATTGTCACTGATTCATCTTCCTTAAAATCACCTACCATCGTTCTTCTTAATTGTGTAATATGTCCAAAACAATTTAATTCAATTCCAAGATCTCTTGCAATTGATCTTACATATACGCCGCTACCGCAGATCATAGAAAAATCGGCAATATTATTTATGGTGTCCAAAAATATCATCTTTAGTTCATGTATTTTGACTTGTCGAGGTTTTATATTTACCTTTTGCCCACTTCTTGCTAATTTATATGCTCTTGCTCCCTTGATTTTCACTGCTGAAAATTGAGGAGGAGTTTGTGTTATCTCACCAATAAAATCCTTAATCACACAATTTATTTGGTTATATTCAGGTTTTATATTGCTAGTTCTAATAATATCACCATCTAAATCGTCCGTAGTTGTTTGCTTTCCCCATTTGATTGTGAAATTGTATGCCTTTAAGTCACAAGATAAATACGGTATAGTTTTTGTTGCTTCACCAAGAGCGATCGGCAATACACCTGAAGCCAAAGGGTCAAGTGTTCCCAGATGGCCGGCTTTTTTTATTCCAAAAATCCTTTTAATTTGAGTTACAGCTTGTGCAGAACTCATTCCTGTTGGTTTATCAAGATTCAGCCAGCCATTTACCATGTATCAATCTTACATAATTAGTAACAATTTAGAAAGTAGATAAAATATTAAGTTGTTAATACAAATGCTTGACTAGTGTGCATTCTTAATATATAATTAACTTTTTATAAACCTTAATTAGGAGGAAGTGATTATGATTACAAGTATATGGAAATTGAAAAATATAGCACCCATAACGAAAATGAGTATTGAAGGTACAGTTGCAACTGCATCTTTAGCAGCAGCAATAACAACAGTATTGATTGCTACTAAAGTAATTGCTGGACCTACGTCTTTAGCGCTTATTGCTAGCCCTGCTGGAATTGCAGTTCTATTTATTGCCGCTGTATATTTTGCCGCAGCAGCTTATGCTTCATATCAGCAAATGAGTGCAATAGAAAATGCTAAGGGTGAAAAGGGTGAAAGAGGCGAACAAGGACCTCAGGGTGAGAAAGGTGACCAAGGACCTCAAGGTACAGTACTTTCTGACAACGATTTCAAAGAAAAAGTTAAAGCTCTCTTAGAAGATCCTGATGTTACTAAAACACTTGATAACAAATACGCACTTAAGATTTAATACTAGCTAAATAGCACAAGAGGTAGAGATAATTCTGCCTCTTTTTTTCATTTGAGAAGAGTTACGGTAATCTATCCCACACCTCAACTACATCCTCACTGAACTCTATTATCTCTACTTTTTTGAATTTATGGCAGTTATTGATGGATTCAATCTCTAAATTCCCTACAAAAGGAGTGGCATCATTACCTAAAATTTTACCACTGCGGCAGATTATCAGCCTATCGATTAAATCGTGCTTCAATAACTCTGTAATTAACACTCCTCCACCTTCAACTAATAACCTTGTTATACCAATTTCTGAAACAAGTTTTGATGCCATGTCTTTTAGGCAGACTTTTCGATCTGATGTCATTCCAGTGCTTGACACTGGAATCCAGTTTTCACTACGCAATTGCTTGAAGTTTTCTGGATCCCAGTGTCTGGGCACTGGGATGACAGGAGAAGGCATTGGAATGACAGGAGAGTGTGTTGGGATAACATCTGGAATAACAGGAGGTTTGTGATTTGAATTGACTATCAAATAATTAATGTTTTTTATTTTTTTCTCTATTTCTCTGTTTGTAATCACCCAAGTTGTTATTTTGTCTGCAGTCTTTGCAATATTATGCTCTTCCTGCAATTTTGCTTGGCTATCGATAATTAGCCTTATTGGCGACCTTTCTTCGAGTCCTGGTAATCTGCAAGTTAAGAGTGGATCGTCATTGATAAGGGTACTACTGCCAATCATAATTGCATCATATTTTGCTCTGAGCTCATGTACCCAATTTCTCGTATCTTCGCTTGTTATCCATTTGCTATCACCTGTAAACGTTGCGATTTTTCCATCGAGAGTTGTTGCGATTTTGCAAGCTATAAATGGTCTATGGAGTTTCTTAGTGGTAAAAAAGCCAACATTTAGTTTCTCTGCTTCTTTCTGCATAATCCCTTGTTTTACTTCAATTCCTGCATCTGCTAAAGCTTTTATCCCTCTACCTGAAACCCTACTATCTGGATCAATTGTTGCAATCACCACCATTTTTATTCCAGATCTTATGATTTCTGCAGTGCAAGGTTCTGTAACTCCAAAGTGGCAGCATGGTTCAAGAGTGACGTACATAGTTGCACCATGAGTTAAATCTTTAGCATTTTGTAGAGCAATTACTTCTGCATGTGGACGTCCACCGATTCCTGTGTAGCCTTCACCAATTATCATACCATCTTTTACAATGATACATCCAACAGCGGGATTTGGTGCAACACTTCCAAGACTTTTTTCTGCAAGTTTTAATGCGATCGACATGAAATAATCATCGGTCATTAGAAAGAAGTCATTTCGTATGAGGTATCAAAAATTCTTCTGTGCTCGTGTATGGCAAATCTATCTGTCATACCTGAGATATAATCACATATTATTACTGAACGCTGAGATTCACAAGCAAGCTTGTTCCACTCTGTGGGTAATAACCTTGGGTTTTCATAAAAACATTGAAAAAGCTCCTGTACTATACGTTTTGCTTTGTTCATTGTTCTGGTCAGTTTATAACTTCTGTATATTTTTTCCATGTTAAATTTTTTCATCTCTTTTGTGGCATTTGCAATTTCTGGTGAAAATGTGACTAGCATTGTATTTAGACCTCTTACATCTTCTACGCTTTTTATTTTGTAGTCTTTAATATTTCTTTCAGTCTGAAAAACGACATCATTTATCATAATTCCTATAGTTCTACTCAGTGATTCATGTATGAGTTTGCTTTGAGCCAATTCTGAATATTCGCTTTTTACTTCTTTGAACATTTTGCCAATTAAAGGAACATCGAGCAAATCTTCGGTTATTACTAAATTTGCCCTGAGTGCATCATCAAGATCATGAACACTATAAGCAATGTCATCAGCAATCGAAGCAACTTGTGCTTCAAGACTTGAAAATTCTTCAAGCTTTAGATCATATTTTTCATTGTATTCTAATAGTAGCTGATTATTTGTGTGGGATACCGTATTTTGACCGAGTAAAGGACCGTTATGCTTTGCAACGCCTTCAATCACTTCCCAACTTAGATTCATACCATTAAAGTCAGCATGTTTTTGTTCAAGATAAGTTAAAATCCTTATAGCTTGAACGTTATGATCAAACTTATACTTCTCGTTATCAATTTGAACTAGAGCATTCTCACCTGTGTGACCAAATGGAGGATGACCAAGGTCATGTGCAAGCGCTATGCATTCAGTGATGTCCTCATCTAATCTGAGCCTGCGTGCGATGGATCTTGCAATTTGTGCAACTTCAAGGCTATGAGTTAGCCGAGTACGATAGTAATCATGCTCATAATTGATAAAAACTTGTGTTTTGTACCCCAATTTCCTAAACGCATTAGAGTGAATAATGCGGTCCCTATCACGCTGAAAGCAGCTGCGATTTTCATCTTCTGGCTCTTTAAAATTTCTTCCTTTTGTTTTATTTGGAAAGCACGCGTAACTTAATAGAAAATTATTGTTTGACATGTAAAATTTCTACTATAATAGGTTATCAATAATGAACGGTGGTTGTTATGTCAACAGATTACAATATTAGCTTAACTGACAATGCATTAAGGAAAATCCACTCCCTTGTAGAACAGGAAGGAGATGAGAGTTCTATTTTGCGGGTTGCAGTTTCAGGTGGTGGATGCTCTGGCTTCAAGTATAATTTTCTTATGGATCAAATAAATAAGAAGATGTCTTTGGATGACGATTTTGACGATGATGAAGACGACGATTTTGACGATGACGAAGATAGCGAGGATTATAGAAGCCACTCCAGTTTTAGTGAAAAAGGTAAAGATATAGTAATTAATGATGAGAATGGAAACCCTGTATTAATGGTTGATAATTGTTCAGCGAAATTTTTAAATAACTCAACTATAGATTATACTGAAGATCTAAGTGGTTCTGGTTTTCAAATCAAGAATGCTCTCGCTAAGTCTCGATGTGGTTGTGGTAACAGTTTCTCGGTCTAATTCTCCCTCCTGGATCTTTTTATAATATGGGTGGTGGTGTAACACTAGAGCTAGCTTCTGTAAGTAAGAGCTTCAAAAAAAGTCCTGCTATTGTAGAAGATATCAATCTGAGTCTTACAAGAGGGCAAGTAGTTGCATTGATCGGCAGTTCAGGATCAGGAAAAACAACTATATTGCAAATTGCAGGCCTATTGGATAAGCCAACTTTAGGTGTAGTGACAATAGATGGAGTAAATTGTACGCAAGCCAGCAATAAATATAAAACTCATGTAAGAAGAAATTTTCTTAGCTTTGTTTATCAATTTCACTATTTATTACAAGAGTTATCAGTGTTGGAAAACGTTATGCTTCCTCAGCTTATTGCAAGAAGAAGCAAAGCTGAAGCAAAAAAAAAATCGCAAGCAATATTAGAAAAATTTGGTCTGGAAAATAAAGCAAGTAGTATGGTATCTGAAATTTCTGGTGGAGAAAGGCAGAGGGTTGCAATTGCAAGAAGCATTGTAAACTCTCCAAAGCTTTTACTTGCAGATGAGCCAACGGGAAATTTAGACCCAACAAATTCTTTGAATGTATTTTTGCTGTTACATTCATATGTAAAGGAAAATAACAGCTCTATGCTTATAGTAACACACAACTATATCCTTGCAGAAAAAGCAGATCACATTTTTCAGTTAAAAAACCGATCATTAGTAAAGCTGTAAATGGAAGAAACAGTACAATACAAAGCTACCTATAACTTGTACTTATTTAACCAATGGTCATTAACAGAGTGTAATTCGCATGAAATGCTTTCATTATTTTTTATACACGGACTCTTTAACTTACGCTGTTTACTTAGAAAGCATCCTGACAGCATAAACATTGCTAAAACGAGAAATAATAATTGCCTAAACATAACAAGACTTTTTTTATTTATATTAATACGTTCATTTCTCTCATTTGTAAAGTTAGGCATATTCTTTTACCCTTATCTCTTTTTTAACTTTTTTGGAGGAAGTGACTGCACTGTTTAAGCGTAGTTTTATATAATTATCTATAATTTGAGCTACTTCCTCTTCTTTATCCCTTAAAAAGTGGTTAGTATCGTCTACTATATGGTATTCCATATGGTTATTTTTTACCGAATTTATTAACCTTTGTGCTAATTCTGTTACATCGCTTTCTTCTGAAATTGTATCATTATTACTTTGTATTATAAGTCCAGGAACTGGGCAAGGAGAGAGAAAAGAGAAATCGTACTTAGTTGCTGGAAGAGAAAGGGCAACAAAACTTACTATCTCTGGACGGCGCATTGTCAATTGCATAGCTACCCATGCTCCAAAAGAAAAACCAACTATCCAAATTGAAACATTGTTAGAGTTATGCTCCTGAAGCCAATCAATAGCTACTGCAGCATCAGTTAATTCTCCTATACCCTTATCAAAAGTTCCGGTAGATTTTCCGACACCACGAAAATTAATTGTCAATGCAGAAAAGTTATTATCGATAAAAGATTCATATATAGTATGTATAATCTTACTATTCATACTACCACCATATTGAGGGTGATGATGTAAAATTAGCACAACTGGTGCATTGGTATCTTTGCTTTGATGGTATCTACCTTCTATCTTTTTTGTTGAATTATTTAAAAAGACTTCTACCATGATAACTCCTAATAAAAACCTGTTTTGACAGGTGTTGATAATGTAAATTGTTTATTAATTATGTATTAATTTCCCTGTTTTTGCAATAAATTTTTATCGTGTTAAAGTTAACATACATAATTGGTTGATGGTAAGTGACAAATAAGCCTGTGAGTTTATTCTCTCTGGAAGACAGTAGTTGCGTGTATGCTGATTATAATGCAACTGCTCCAGTGAGTAAAAATGTAAAAAAAAGTATACTTGAGATTTTGTCGAAACAAACACTAAATCCATCATCGCTGCATAAAAGAGGACAAGAAGCGAGGAAGATTCTTAAAGAGGTAAGAGATAACGTACGTGATGCTCTTAGCATTCCAGATGATAAAGAAATAGTTTTTACGTCTGGTGCAACTGAAGCAAACAACCTCGTCATGAGAGGAATGAAAGGCTATCTGCATGTAATTTCAGCTATAGAGCATCCTTCAATTCTTAATTCTGCATGTAATCCACATATAATACCCGTTAATCAAGAGGGTATTATTGACTTTTTAGAGCTAGAGAAAATTCTAAGCGAACTTGAAGGGAATAAAGTAATAATTTCAGTGATGATGGCTAATAACGAAACTGGAGTTATCCAGCCTGTTAAGGAAATAGCTAAAATGGCACATAAATTCGGGGCAATCTGTCACACTGACGCTGCTCAAAGTGTTGGGAAAATCAAAGTAAATATGGAAGATTTAGGAGTGGATTTACTTACTTTATCTGCTCACAAATTTGGTGGTATAGCAGGTAGTGGAGTTTTAATTTTTGACAAAAAGCTTGTAATAGAACCTACTATAATAGGTGGTGGGCAAGAAAAAGGATTGCGTGGTGGTACAGAAAACATTATTGCAATAGTAGGTCTTTCTGCTGCATTGCAAAACATTCCAGATCTTCTATCAAAGATGGATGAAGTAGAGAAGCTGCGTGATCAATTGGAGTATGGGTTATTAAGTCTTGTCAGTGATATCAAGATCTTTGGCAGAAATTCTAAAAGATTGCCAAATACAAGTTTCATTTATATGCCGAGAGTGAAGAATGATCTGCAGCTCATGTGCTTTGACTTAAATAATATTGCAGTCAGCAATGGTTCTGCATGTTCTTCTGGAAAAGTTGGGCCTTCTCATGTTTTGCTTGCAATGGGAGCAACAAAAGAGCAAGCAGAATGTTCAATTAGAATCAGTATAGGTCCGGAGGTTAAACCGCGAGACATAGAAAAAATAGTGGATTGTTGGTATAGTATCTATAAGAAGAATACTTTAGTAAATGCAAAAACTACTTTCACCATTCCCCTTAAATCATGATAGAGGGAATGGTGAAAGTAATTTCTATTGCCAGAGGTTGTTATAATAGTTAAATGCTGCTGAAAACCGATTTGCTTATAGTTATGGAAGAAATTCTCTAATTGCATACCACACCATTCAATTGTAGTATGTCATTTTATACTTGATAAAAACGCTGTATTGTATTATAATATATCATCAAGAGATAATAAGGAGTTACATATGTCTTATATGAAAAACGAACAGGATATTCGCTCTCAGGGCGTTTATTATAGTGCTGGACTCAGGAGTTACCTAACTAAAGTATACAATTATATGGCTTTAGCTTTAGGTGTTACAGGGCTTGTTGCGTTTTTAACAGTGTTTTCTGGTCTTTTCCAGGTGATCTATTCCAATCCTGTTCTATCGCTTGTGGTAATGCTATCTCCAGTTGCATTGGTGTTTTATATGTCTTTTAGGCTTCAACACCTAAGTGCTCAGTCAACACTTACTGTATTTTTTCTATTCTCAGTTTTAATGGGAATTTCTTTATCTCATATTTTTATAATTTATACTGCAGAAAATATAGCGAGAGCATTTTTCATTACATCGATCATGTTTGGTTCTATGGCTTTATATGGTAATACTACAAAAAAAGATCTTACCAGCATGGGTTCTTTTTTGATTATGGGAATCTGGGGGTTAATCATTGCATCTATAGTTAATCTGTTTCTTGGAAGCAGTCCTCTCTATTTTGCAATATCGTTTGTATCAGTGATAGTGTTTACTTTAATGACCGCATACGATGCTCAGAGAATCAAAGATGTTTATTATAGATATAATGATGGCTCAGAAGTTGCAACTACTAAGCTGGCAATACTTGGTGCAACTAATCTTTACTTTGACTTCATCAATATATTCCTCAATTTACTCAGGTTACTTAACTTGTTCAACAATAAGGATTAGATGATTTCCTTTTTAAGGGGAAACAATAAAAGTTCTATAGTTTTCCTTCTAATATCTTTAGTGGTATTGATGCTGTGTCTTGCATATGCTTCAGTACCGTTGTATAGCATCTTTTGTAAAGCTACTGGATATGGTGGCACAACGAGAAAAGTAACTAATGCAACAATAAATGCAACTGACCAAAAAATCAGGGTTCACCTTAATGCTGATATAATATCAGGTCTGCCTTGGGAATTTAAATCAGAAACTAACTACATCGATACAAATATAGGGCAACAAAGTTTAGTATTTTATTATGCAAAAAATTTATCTGATCAGCCTTCTTTTGGAATGGCAGTGTATAATGTCACACCTTTTAAAGCAGGTAAATATTTCAATAAAGTTGCATGCTTTTGTTTTGAAGAGCAAATGCTGCTACCAAAACAAAAAGCGGCTATGCCCGTATCCTTTTACGTAGACCCTGAAATAATGCGTGACAATAGTACAAAAGATTTAAGTGAAATAACACTATCATATACGTTTTTTAAGCTTAAATAACAAACCTTTTCCTATTGTAATCCGAACAAGGTTGTACGATACATCTATTGAATTGAGCAGGAGCTCTTATTTGCTTTTTGCACACTGACTACTTGTGTTTCAGTGTTCGTTGTTGCTAATTTCCATCCTTCATTATTTGCTTCACAAGCATTCCAACATTGAGCCAACTCCTTATTATTTTTTACAGAATCTGGTATTTCTATGTTGGGATTTTTTTCTAATGTATGCTTAATTAGAATCTCACAGCAATTTTTGCGTTCAATTGACTTATCCTTACAATATAATTCAGCAACACACTCTAAAGCAGTGTTTCCATTGTAGTTTTCATCTGAGCTATCATTCACTCCCGCTTTTATGAGAGCCTTTAATATGTCCGGAGAATGGGTCAAAACACAGGTATGTAAATATCCTTTTTCGTTTTGCACATTAGCTCCTGCTTTTATTAAAACTTGCGCTAGATTTGTTAAAGTGTACGGTTTATAGTTAATGGCGATGGAAAAAAGACTATCTATTGGAAAGCCATCATAATCTTTCAAGTCAAATCTGTGATTAATATCAAATCCTTTTTTTCCCAAGAAGTATATAAATATTTACAATAGTCTCCTTTTTTATCTGATTTTTGCATTTTACATTTTAACCTTTCTTTTATTTTTATTATTGGTATCTAAATCGTCATCTTCATCCACTTCACACAACACATTGAATAAAACACCATAAAGCCAAGTTTCTCTGTTTGTCATAATTTGTGCCTCAAAACTATTAACAATACGCTTATGTAGTGTATAAACTCTAAATAACATTTTGCAAAATATTAATTGCTAGATAACATAATTAAAGTTTTTGTCTTACATTTATCATGGTTAGAGCTATACAAATTAAAAAAACTGGGGGGCCAGAAGTATTAGAATTTGTAGATAAGAGCATAGGTGAGCCAAAAGATGAGGAAGTCTTAATACGTCATACAACTATCGGCTTAAATCGTTATGATTTAGAACACAGAAAAGGTACACGCAAAATTAAAGATCTGCCATCAGTACTTGGAGTAGAGGCAGTAGGAGTTGTTGAAAAGCTTGGTAAAAAAATTAGTGATGGACTTAAGGTTGGAGATAGAGTTGGATATTGCACAGCTCCTCCAGGGGCATATTGTGAAAAGCGCATTGTACACCAGAAATATTTGATAAAAATTCCGAATGATATACCTGATGAAGTTGCTGCTGCAGTATTGTTTAAAGGTATGACAGCTCACTATTTAGTTAATCAATCTTATAAAATCAGGCCTGGTGCTTTTGTACTAGTTCATGGAGCTAATGGTGGTTTGGGGCAAATAATATGCCAATGGGCAAAGGATAAAAAAGGTATAGTGATAGGTTCTATAAGCTCTGACGAAAAAATGAAGATAGCTTTACAAAATGGCTGCACATACGCAATAAACTACAATGATAAAGATTTCGTTTCTAAAATCATGGAGATTACGAAAAATAGAGGAGTAGGTGCAGTGTATGACCCTATAGGTTACGCTACAAGCAAGCTCTCTTTTGAATCTTTGGGTAAGTTTGGCATATATGTTTCCTATGGGCAGATATCAGGTAATGCTCCTATTAATTTCTCTTTACTTAGTTCGCGTTCGTTATTTGCAGCTGGAACTTCGATATATCACTATAAGCATGATAAATTTACATTAGTGCTTACTGCAATGGAAATATTCGAGATGATAAGAAAAAAACTTTTAATCGTACGAATTAATAAAAAATATAAATTTGATGAAATAATAGGGGCTCATCGTGACATGGAAAATAGAAAAATAAGTGGGCTAAATATCATCAAAGTTTCTTAAAATAAATTAGTAACCTAAAATAATTATTCATTAAGTCATATCAACAAGAATTTCATATGGTTAATTCTCTTTTTGGGAAAGTTAAAAGCATACAGCTGAACTGACTGAGATTTTTACCGGACTAGTTTGAAAAACTTGTCATTCTGCTACTCGTTAGTGGCGTGGTAATGCGATGTTTTATCTATAGATATTATGTTCACAGTAGTTTCAAAAGAAGCTGAGTAAATAAGTTATATTTCAAATTAGATTTGGTGTCACATCTAACATTATAAGTATTATCACTTTAATAGTATATGGAGCTGTTATTTTTCTTTTAAATGAATGCTTTTTTCTGTTTTACAATAGTTTTAGAGTTGAGGTTATAGTACTTAGAAAGTTTACATTGCTTTATGAATTGTCTCTGTTGTTCTGATATATCCAGTAATCATAAGTTCTCCTTTAATGGCATTTTGTTCTCATGTTTTATATACCATTACACTCTGGGACCATACATATAAGGCTAAAGTTTGCTGAAAGTCAATTAAAATTACTTAATAAATTGACTATATAAACTAAAAATGCTAGTATTGTATTATTAATTTTAAGTAAGGGTACATACTATGAGCTATACAAGAGAACAGTTAAAAGAGGCGAGGCAAGCAAAAAGTAACCTAGAAAAGAAAATTGGATCAAAACTAGAACTAGCAGCAGGCACAATAGTGATACTAACAATAGCACTAGGAATGGGCGCTGTTACTGGGGCTCTTGCAGGTTTAGCTCTAAGTTATGTTAACTTGCCACCTCTCATTGCAGGTGGAATCATTGGTTCTGCAATGTTATTAGTAGGCTTAATCAAGGCTTGTTTTTTCTCAAAAACTACAAATCTCAACGATATACCAGAAGGCATGTCCAAAGAACATGAACAAATTTTGAGAGAATATAGCAACAGCGCTGAATATAAAATTAAAAATTATGCACATACTATCAGTAGTATTGGTGTTTCTTTTGGAGTTGGAGCAGGACTAGTTGCTCTTGGTTTTACATCACCAGCAGCTATAGGTGCTTTAACTTTTGTAGTGAGTATGATTCCTTATATTTCTTTAAGTTTCTTAATTGATAAAGCAATTGAGTGCTTTTTTCCAGAAGGAAATAAACAGCCAGGTAGCTCAGTTGATAGTGATGTGAAAATTGTTGGTGGGTATACGTGCAGGGAAGTATTTTAAGAAACGATAGATAGAAGTTTTTGAAGAGGATTTAGCTCATTTTTTTCATGTTAAGTATAATTGAATTATCCGCTCAAGTCCTAATCCTGCATAGCTAGTTGATTTTTCCATCCAAGAATCATTTTATTAGCTTGCCTCAATGTTTCAATAGAAGGCAAGTCTTCTGTGCTTAGTGGTAGACGAACAGTTTTGTGTTCTATAAGCCCAATGTCATGCAAGAGTGCTTTAGTAGGTATTGGATTGCTGGCAGTAAATAGAGTTTTGCAAGCTTGTTGCCAACTGTCTGCCTGAGGGTTCTCGCCACTCATGCATTGCTTAACATATTCATGTACTACACGTGGCCAAACATTGGCAGCAACAGAAACCAGACCAGCCGCACCCTTAGCAGCCATATCGGGTATCATATTATCATCTCCGCAAAAGACCTCAATATTTGGTGCAACTTTCTTATACTGAGTTAAAGTATCAACGGTGCCACTTGAATCTTTGATAGCCCAAAATTTTTCGTGGCTGGATAAGTTGCGTACAGTTTCAGCGTGAAGACTCACTCCTGCTCTTGATGGAATATTGTAAAGCATGGCTGGCACATGTGCTTTTTCAAGCAGCTTTTCAAACCATAAAGTTTGCCCCATGATTCCAGGCTTTGCATAAATGGGAGTTGTCATTAGATAGCCATGAATAGGCATACCCTTGCAAAAATCAAGCCATTCAAGAGTCTGATATAGATTCACTCCTGGTACACCAATTATAATTTTCGTATTTAATTTTAGCTCACATACAAATTCAACTAATGTGCGCTTTTCAGAATCAGTAAGTGATAAGCTTTCACCTGTGCTACCTAGCAACACTACACCATTTTCAGCTTCAGCTTGCATTGTTAGTAAACGCTGCAAGCTTTGGTAATCTATACTATCTCCACTGCAATTAAAAGGAGTAACACAAGCAGTCCATAAAAATGTAGATTTCAATTGAAGTTATTAAAATGGTATTTCATCATCGATTAGTTCGTCTTTTATATCGTTGTCAAAACTTCCGTGTTTATCTTTTTGTTCTGTTTCATTTTGTTTGTATTCACTTGGCTTGTAATCAGAGTTTGACATACTGTTGCGTGAATCTAAAAGGGTAAGGGCACTATTAAAGTTATATAGCACCACCTCTGTCGTATACCTTCCGCTACCATTTTGGTCAGTCCATTTTCTAGTTCTCAGAGAACCTTCAACGTAAACTTTACTACCTTTGCGCGCAAAATCCTTAACAATTTTTACTAATCCTTCACTAAAAATTACAATATTATGCCATTCTGTCTTTTCAGAGCGCGTACCAGAAAATTTGTCAGTCCAACTTTCAGATGTGGCTATCGAAAAACTTGCCATCTCTTTTCCATTTTGTGTAGTCCTAATTTCAGGATCTTTTCCTAAATTACCAACTAATATGACTTTATTTATAGTACCACTAGACATAATTATGCTTTAAAATAAATCTCTTTATTATCTTATGTGAGAGTATTATTGTCAAATTTAATTAAAAACGCGCTTGGAGGGATTCGAACCCACGACCTTTGCCTCCGGAGGGCAACGCTCTATCCAACTGAGCTACAAGCGCAGATGTATTAGATTATTTAATAGATAAACTATCTAAATCAAATTTTTGTTCTGGATAAAGCGTAAACATAATACCTCCATGTCCAAAATGTACATTTTTAGAATTGCTTATCCGTTCTTTTGTTATCTTTTGGTTTACAGCCCATGAAAAAGTTACATAATTTTCAGTTACTGAGTGCACTTTTAAATCCTTAGTATTTATAAACAACTTTCCATTTACCCATATTTTCCATGTATCGGGGGAAAAGTATAAAATTGAATCTAAACTGACTACTTTACAATTGAAATTTTCTTCCTCTGTAACTCCTGAAGACTGTAAGTTAAACTTTTCCATCTCACTAACTATTCTATTAACCTGCTCTTCATCAAAAAAAATGCTTTTTATGCTACCATATTGCGATAAAGTACTCTCTGCTGCCTCTTTTATTATATCGTCTCGATCTATATAATAATTGTTGATAAAAAAACACTCCTTCGCACGCAAATTTGCTATATCAATGAAGTCATTTATTTCTTGATTTCCAACTTTTAAAATACTTTTTAAGTACTTCTTTTCTATAATCATTCCATCATTAGAATGATGACAGACCATTTCATCATTGCCTTGTCTTTCTATATATACACATAAATTTTCACTATTTAACCCTAATATTTTATGCTCAATAAAATCTTCATTACTAATATGCTGTTGACAAGAATATTTTTTACAAATCCCTATATTTTCTACAAGATCTTCGCAATTGCAATATGCACTAAAATTAAAAAATAGCAGCGTAAAAATAAAAAACAACTTTATATTCATCTACTTAATATGGTATACCAATCAAAAACTATACTAGCTCTCACTATCTCTATCATATTACCACTTAAAATCTGGTTTATAACTTTAGCATCTATATTTCTCTGCTTATTCAAGGTAAGAGATCTGATCATAACATAACCAGGAAGATTTGGAATAGACTGTAGAAATAAAAAAATATGCTTATCGCTAATTGAGCTTAAACTTAGAACCACTTCACTTCTTATTACTTTTGTATGTTCACTTTTATTGTGGAGTTCAGCTTCTTCAGGTATAGAAATTGATATTTCAGGTTCTAACATGTAGTGTTTTTTATATAGCTTGTTAAGCTCAAAATTTAAATTTGTAATGTATCTGCTACTATGTAAATTTGAAGAAGAAATTCTTTTCCATAAATCTAGGTTTTTATTTAGAACGACTTCTTTCTTTTGAATTTCAATGATCTGTAAATTAATAGAGCGTATTTCCTCAGCTGCAGTTTGATTTTTATTATAAACCTTTTTGTTATAGATAATAAAACACGTTGATAACCCTATTAATACAATAGATAACAATAAGTAATATATGCACTGAATTGTAGCTTTTCTTTTTAGTTGAGAGATAGTCATCAATCTACATTGCCTCTCCTATTTCAACATCAATAGATAGATTTTTCTCTTTAGTAGTAGGTAAGCTAGAAATACTAATATCATGAGTACGGAAATTATCGTTTAAATTTTTCTGTAGTTTCTCGTATTGATAAGAAATGTCTTTACCAGATTGAAAATTAAACCTTAAAGTTGTGGTAATATAACTTTTTGCCTCATTATAATTCCACTCAAATAATTGAAGCTCTACATCTGGTACTTTTAGCTTTTCTACATACTTAACTTGTGTGAGAGGAGAGTACTCTATTTTTGATAAAATATTATTGATATTAATAAAATCGTAAACTTCATCTATCTTTTTTACATTATAGCTTTGGCTAAGTTTTATTAGTTTGTTATTTAAAGCACTCCGCTTTGCAGATAAATTATCAGCAATATTAAAATTCGAATACAAATTCCGCAAACAAAAGGTGTTAATTACAATTAAAGTCAAAAGGAGGTATAGAAAAATCCGAGGAGAGTTTAAATAAAGGTAATTGAATAGATAAAATTCTTTAGTTTCTTTTGTATTAAAAACATCTGTTGGCTTATTCTTAAAGCTATGGAACAAAATTGTAGTATCACAAAAGCTATCTTTTTCGCATATAGCTAATTCTGCTCCCAATAGTTTACCTAGCTCATATGGAGTCAATATGTTCACACTATTCTCTGAAAAATTTATAACTGATAAACTAGATTTAATAGCTTCTGATACTATGATGCAAAGGTCGATAGGGTCATTTTTTTCAAATCCAAACTTAGTTAAAGATTGAATTGTATTTTTCACTTCCTGATATATTTCACCAGCAATGATTCCTGGTAAATTATCATTAGTAAATGGTATTAAACGTGTAAATATCATTTTGTTCTCTTTAAGAACCACTTGTCTATAGCCACCTGTTTTAGTTGCAGCAACTATAATTTTCCAGTTACTAGGATCTTTGTGTAGAATCTTTTTTGCTATACTGACTAGTTCTATAGGAAACATTAATATTCCTTTAAAGTTAGAGCCTATTTCAACAAACACGTCCAACCAATATTCTATTAAATGATTTGCTTTTGATGAAACAAATAGATACCACCAGTTTTGATTAAATTTATTCGGCTTTTCGACCAAGAGAATAGAATTTATATCGTTATTATGAGCAAAATGCTCTACTTTTGTTTTTGCTGATAGATAAGCACTAATCCTATTTACTCTTGGGATAGACTGTAGCAAATAGTTCTGATCAGTGTGATTGAGAACCAGATATAAGGGTGCTTTTTTATCTGATGAGAGACATGAAATTGAGTCAGAAACAACTTTATTATTTTTGTCCTTAGCAAAATATCTTTTATTTAAAGTATCATTTTTAAAATATAGTAACATTGTGCCTTCTTTTCCTATAGAAAGCATAAACTTACTTTTGGGTTTTGACCCAAACATATTAACAAAGTGTATACTCATCTAGAATTAAAAAGGTAATTTATTGAAATTCATTAAACATTAGATGACAATATTACTTATATTATAAGTTTTTGATAAAATTAGTAGTAATATTAACCCTTTTGTATGATGAAGGTTTTTTATATTTGTGCTAGACACAACTTAACCTGACAAACGAGGATTAATTATATCTCAGCTTGATATTTTATTCTCCAACAGACTGAAAATTGAATTGAGCTAAAGACTTGATTTGACGCACGTTGTTGCACATTACCATTTAGTATACTTGAACTGAACATTTTCAGTGAATCCATCTGGCATGACTGAAACTTTTGTATTCATATTTATTTTTAAGTAATTTACTAGCTCATCAACTAATATATCAGGAGCAGAAGCACCTGCAGTAATTCCTATTTTTTCTGCGCCCTGCAACCAATTTTTGTTCATACATTTATAATTATCAATCAAATAGGCTCTTTTTCCTCTGGAAATACACAGGTCTAATAAACGGTTTGAATTTGAACTGTTTTTGCTTCCTACAATTAACACTACGTCTGTAATTTTAGCCAATTTTTTAACAGCGTTCTGCCTATTTTGTGTTGCATAGCATATATCTTTTAAGTCGGGGCCTGTAATGCTTGGAAATCTGAGCTTCAGTGTAGCAATAATTTCTTTGGTATCGTCAATACTTAACGTGGTTTGTGTTACATAAGATAAATTATCTGGATCTTTGATTTGTAAATTGTATACGTCTTGCATAGTTTGCACTAGAGATATAGGATTACTTACTCTTCCTATAATTCCTTTAACTTCTGGATGATTTTCATGTCCAATTAGAATTAATTCTTTACCACTATCCTCATACCTTTTTGCCTCTTTATGTACTTTGCTAACTAATGGACATGTTGCATCAATCACTTGAACACCCTTTCTTTTTGCCTCATCCTCTATACTTTTCGACACTCCATGTGCGCTAAAGATCAATATTCCTCTATTGTCTTTAATGTCTTCTATGCTGCTTACAAAAACCACTCCTTGTTTCTTGAAGTCCTCTACTATATACTTATTATGAACGATTTCGTGTAGTACATAAACTTGGCGTTCATTTTTGTATTTCTCTAAAGTGATTGCTAATATGTCTACAGCTCTTTTAACCCCTGCACAGAAACCGCGTGGTTCAGCTAAGATAATCTCCATTTTTTAAGTAAGTATGTAAACATTGCTAAAAAGCAAGCTCCGCTCACTATGTTTCATATCATGACTGCTTTACTATAATTTCAAATTTATCATTACCAAGATTCTTATTAATATACCAGGAACCGTCATCTTTAATTACAAATTCAGGACCCTTAAGGTCTCTTTTTATTATCCTTCCATCTTGGCCATCCATAGCAATATGGATATCGAATGTAACGATGTCTAGATTTACCATAGCCTTTTTCCCACTTTGTGAATTTAGGCTAAACTTGCCCAACATGACATCATTAATACTCACTTTTCCTGCATAAGTATCACACTGACCATCTATACAACACTCACTTTTAATATAAAAAAGATCTAACATATTTAAATCTATAAAAAAAAGAACTAAATTTATATACTAAATACAATTCATCATTAATAAGCAACTATAGATTACTTTGGCTACAGCAATAATGCAACTGGAAGTATAACATAATTAATTGTATAAGAAACTACACTTTAGAGAAATGGTTGTTTGGTTTTTTTATTAATTTTTTTCACCATACTGTCAATCATGTGTTTTATTCCTTGATATACAGAGTGTGTACTTTCATCACTACGCATATAAGCAGAGCAGGAAAATATATTATGCTTTTCGTCTTCTATTGATAGCTTTGTATCGCATGTTATATGTTCGCCGCCGAGCTTCTCTATCAACTGGTCTTTGTCGTTTCCTATAGTTACCTTAATCTTACTTTCTTCTTTACCTATCTTGCTACTTAAAATTAAAACAATAATGGCTGGAGATATACATATAGTTCCTATTGGCTTTTTTGCAACAAAGAACTCTGAGACTAATCTTTCAAACTCAGGCATTACTGTTTTATTTTCAGCTAAGTCAGATAAATTTTTCGCAACTCCATATCCACCAGGTACGACTAGCATGTCAAAATTTTCAGCTTTAGCTTCTCTTAAATCATTTATCTCACCTCTTGCAATTCTTGCTGATTCTACAAGTACATTCCTTTTTTCTTTTACTGCTTCTTTTGTTTTGTGATTCATAACTTGTGTGATATCAACATCAGGAGCAAAGCACGTGACTTCAACTTCCTGCTGATCAAGCACAAGCAAACTTAAAACTGCTTCTCTCACCTCTGTGCCGTCGAGGTGGCCGCATCCTGATAAAACCACAGCGGCTCTTAATTTTTTCTCACCCATAAAATACCTTGATTTCATATAATCTAGGTATTGTAATACAAATTCCATATTTGGAAAGGAGTAATTATTTTATGTCAATTATAATATAATTAATAATTAGTATATATAATTAGGCATATTTATAATTGATGGGAATTGAATATGGTACAAGGTGGTGCAGCAAACTCAGCTATTTCCGAGAAGTTAATTGAAAGTGTAGTGGAATATATTATTGGAAAAGAGGATTTGTTACAAAAATTGGATAGTCTACTAATACTAGATGGCTTTGAAAAGAAAGGTGAAACTTCTGACAAATCAGATATCAGTAAATTTCTGATGAACAAACCAGTTGTTATTGAGGGTGTAATGAGTCTTATGTTCGAGAATTTTGAGAAGAACAAAGTTGAATTAGAAAAATTTATAAAACTAGCAGATAAAACAGAAGGCATGGAGAAAGAGCTTGAAGCTTTAGGTAACCAACTGTTAGCTCAGGGGGTAATAAGTGGAGCAGCAGTGACAACACTAACAGGTGCACTAGCAGGTTTATTAACAGTAGGAGGAGTGACTGGTGCATTAATTGTTGGCGGAGCAGCATTAGTAGGGTTTGTAGCACTAGTTGCTATAGCTGCTATTGGTTATGCTATATATCAGCATAGAGGTGAGATAAAAGAAGGAGCGATGAAAGCAGGAAAAGAAGTGAAAAGTTTTGTGAAAGATGTGATCGATAAATTGCCTACAATTCAAGCAAGAGAGAATAATTTTGAAAAGTTAATAAGCAATTTAATGGAAAAGAATCTTGAAGCTGATGAAGGAAAAAGAACAATGCTTAGTAATGAAATAAAAATAATAAAAATGCTTCAGAATCAAGAGCAACTAGCAGCCATAGGACAGTTAATAGGGGAAGATAAGGCTGGTCTTTTGAACAATCTTATAAGCAAGGGTACTAGTACTCATGAGGAAGATATGCAGAAATTGCTAGATTTGATGAAAGATTTTCAACCTGCAATTATGGCAATTGGTAGTGACATAGAAGATGTAGAAAAAAAGGTTAATGAGAAAGTTCACGAAGTGAACCCACGTACTAAATTAGGTATTTCAGCTACTGAACAAATTAGTGGAGAAGGAATCACAGGACCGAGTTGATACATTTGAGGAGCGTTTTGATGCAAAAATGTATCTGTCTATCTTATTTTGCCACCCTGCTAAGCGGACACAAAAAATTACTTCCGCATATTTTAAATCTCATTATAATTACAAATAGAGATATTTTAAGAGCTCAAAATCTATCTCCGTCTGCAGACCTTTTTTATTAAACTCATAAAAAATGTAGCGTATCCTCTTCAGTGTATACTTAATTTCTGTCATATGTGCGCTGCATTTTTTTCTAATCTTTTTTACAGGGGGATTTTATGTCCAGAATTCCAGATATTTGACCTTTACTTTAGCTAATAAAAACCAACTGGTACCTGCGGTTTTTATAGCTACGTTTCTCAAACAAGTTTCAAATGAATAGATTTCTTGCATAACTGGAATTCAAAAGTTGATATCATTCTAGCGCGTGACGCTAGAATCCAGTCCTTTTGTGCAAAAAACGTTGTAAAGTGTTTACCAACTTAGTTGGATCCCAGTGGGCTTTGTTGCATCGCTCAAGTGAAAAGAACTGGCAGTTACTGACAAAATTCATTATAAAACAGCCATTTAACTGTTGAAGAAAAAATATGCCACAGAAAATGAAAGTCAGTAACCAAAACGAATATAACAAATTCCTTGAAAAAAGGGAGAATATTTTTCGTTACATCGATGAAGCTATCGAAAATTGGTATGAAAATAGTCCAAAAATGCAGGGCGGCAACTATATTTATAGTGATAAAGTTGTGATTTTAGTGCATATAATCGTCAGTTTCTTTAGAATTGGTTTAAGACAAACAGTCGGGTTTATAAAAGGATATCTGCAACAAATAGGAAAAAATTTGCAGCTATTCACAAGCATCAAAAAAAACTTAATATTAAGATAAATGATTGCAGGATTGATAAAAGCAACATGGAAAATATTGAAATTATCATAGATAGCACAAATTTACAGTAACACTCCTGGCTACAGTAAGGAAAACAGTGCAGATAGAAAGTACCGAAGCTACGAGCAAGTAAGAAAGTTACATGTTATGTTAAGTGTGAATAGTAAAAAAGCTATAGCTGCAAGATACAGTAATGGCGTCTACTCTGACCACTTGCGATTTGCTTGAAGAAGTTAATTTTCAGCACAAAATAAAAGCATTATATGCAGATAGGGCATACGATAGGCAAAAACTTTATAAATTGTGTAAGAAATACGATATAAAGACAAAAGTTCTACCAAAAAAGGATGCAGCAGAACATTCAAAAATAGATTATATGTCTGACAGAAATGCTGCTATTAGGTTAATAAAATTATATGGACAAGATGGTGTAAAAGAGTGGAAAAAGGAAGTACATTATGGGAAAAGATCTTATATAGAAGGATTTTTCTCAAGGTTGAAGCAAGTATTTGTTTAGGAATAAATCTGAGATAAATCGAGAAAAAGAACTAAATGCTATTTGCTTAATAAATTCACTGATATTGGTATGGCTAAATTTGAGATAGTTACATGAATTTACCATAAATCACCATCTCATAAAGTGTGATGCAACAAAGCCATCCCAGTGTCAGCTACTCTGATGACACCAAAGGGGCACTTGGATAGAGGCTACTTGAATAAAACCATCATAAGGTGAAACTAGATTCCAGTGTCAAGCACTGACCATCTGCTATGCAATTTACTTTCAAAAATAAACGTTCCAGTGGTTTCATCTTCTTTCATCCCAGTGTTTCCTTCTCTTGTCATCCCAGTCTGGGATCCAGTTTTTCATATAATCTCATCACAAACATTTATTTTAATTTAAAATCAATACCAAATTTAGAATCAAAATTCCTGGATTCCAGTGTTAAGCACTGACCATCCACTATGTAATTTACTTTTTTATATAATAAATAATACTAATTTACTAATATATTAATTGACAAGTGGTGTAGGTTATACTATTATTAAGATACATAGTTAATATCTTAATAATCAATATGCCAAAATATGTTAATCGCATTGCTCAATCTATTGTATTAAAAGTCTATACTGATAAGGAACATCCTAGAGTTAAAGTGTTTTATAAAACTGAAGATAGAGAAGATGGACAAGTTGAAACAAGACTCTCAAAACAGGAAATTGCGGAGTTTTTAAATCAATTTGCCAACAGAGGGAAGCATAAAACTGCTATCAGTAAAAATGTAGAACAAGGTATAATTAAAGATATAGAAGGTATACATAGAGAAAATGGTAGATATGTATATAAAGCACCAGATTTATCAGCTGAAGAACAATACAATAAATTATTTGAAAGTGAGCAAGCCATTCAATTTCATTTGAATGATTTCATGTCAGATAGCATATCTGGAATTGGACAATTAAAAAGTAGATTTGAAGAAATTTTAGATTTTGACCCTGAAGAAGGGTTATGTCACCCATTAAATTACTTTATTACCTTTATAAGATTAGAGAATAGGAAAGATTTTGTTCAATTCCTCGAGTCTGGTAATATTATATCTGAACAAGATTTTATGGACTATATTGATGAAAGAAAAGAACAAACGATTGAGTTATTAATGATGCAGTTTTTATTGCAATTCTTACCTGTTCTCGATGTTCAGAGCATTGAAAGGCGAGAAGGAGATCCATTTTATGATGAGACGATATATGGACAAGCATGTAACGATTTATCTTCAACAGAGGTATGGGTCTATACTAATCAAGAACAAATCAAACGTGCTTTAAATGATGTAGAGATAGGATGCTACTTAGAATTTAGTTTTTCTTGTTATGCTTGTAATGGAGCAGATGATGAAGATGACGAGAATATTGCTCATTCTATGTTGGTATATAAAGCAGAGAATGATAAATACATATTTTTTGATCCTAGTAAAGGAGCGATTGGCTTTTGTCCTGATACAGGAGTTGCTAATTTTACATTAGAGGAAGTTTGTAGGGCAATAGAACTTGCTGTAAACCATTATTCATATAATATGTATGTTGAAAATTCTCCAGATTATTGCGAAATTTTTATTACGCTTAGAAATGCAACACTGATGTTAAAGAAAGCTGAAAAGCTTTATGAAATAACAGAAAGAACAAATTCAAAAATAATTGATATATCAGTTGATAAAGGCATGAATCAATTGTTGTTCACACCTGCAAGTCTGTGAACGTACATATCTTGATCTTTTTGGTTATTTACAAAGTATAGACATCAACTCATCCCATTCTCTTTTACCCATGCCACTTTCTTCTCTCGCAACATTTTCTCCTTTTATTAGCTTGCGAATTATTTCAAGACCAGTTTTTGAAATGCAGGCTGATTTTAGCGAGTATTCAACAAAAGCATTATAGGCCAGCGGAACCCATTTCTTCACTATGTCCAACATAACTTCTGCATAGACTCTAATTTCATATTGGGCGTGCTGATCAGCTCTAAGCCTTAAAAAGTGAAGAAGGTTGTGTAAATCTATTTTCCAATAAAACTGAGTATAGTAATTAAGTGTTAGATTAGTTCGGGCAATTTCCCTTGCAAGGCCCTGCTCAATAAATTTCTCATAATGAGAATATACTAAATTAGAATCATTTATTAGAGAATCTATTATTTCTTTGGAAGTATTTGAATCAAAAGCTTCACCGCTGCCTTGTTTATTATTATCAGATTGTTTTGCAACCTGTTTTGGTTCTGGTATATAAAATTCATTATCAAGTATCGAATACCTTCCAGAATATTCATTCACATTTGCAGTTCTGTGTCTTATCCACTGTCTTGCAATAAAAATTGGAAGTTTCACGTGAAACTTAATTTCACACATTTCAAATGGAGTTGTATGATGATGCCTCATCAAATACTTTATAAGCGCTTCATCTTGATTTATCTGTTTTGTTCCTTTTCCATAAGAAACGCGAGCAGCTTGAACTATGGCGCTATCAGAGCCCATATAATCAATCACTCGAACAAATCCATGATCTAACACCTTATGTTCTTCGTATAGAATTTTATCTATCTCTTTTACTGTAGTTCGCTTAGTTGTCTCATTCATAATATATTCTCAAGATGAAACAGAGATATCAGCTCCACATGAATTGAGTTTTTCGTGCATTGCCTCATATCCTCTCCATAAATGATGTGAGTTATTTATTGTAGTTTCTCCTTTAGCCAACAAAGAAGCAAGCACCAAAGCTGCCGTTGATCTTAAGTCATTAGCATATAGATTAGCTCCAGATAAGCTCTTTATTCCACTTATAGTAGCTTTATTTTTTTCGATGCTGATATTAGCACCTAATTTTCTTAGCTCATTTGCATGTGCAAATCTACTTTCAAAAACGTTCTCTTCAATGATTGATATTCCATCTGCAATGCACATAGCAGACATTAGTTGTGGTTGCATATCACTGGGAAAGTTGGGATATGGATTTGTTGCAACGTGAGCAGATTTAATAGAGCCATTTTTTCTAGAAATAATAATACCATCATCATGTAACTCAACTTTGGCTCCTATAGTCTTCAATTCATTTGCAATACATTCTATATCAGACAAACTTACTCCTTCTAACTTTAGCTCGCCGTCGGTAATGATAGCAGCCAAAGCATAAGTACCGGCCTCTATGCGATCTGGTATTATTTTATGCTCACACCCATTTAATGCTTCAACACCCTCTATTGTGATTTTTGTATTATTAACTTCAATATTGGCACCCATACTCTTCAGAAACTCTATTAAATCAAGAACTTCCGGCTCGATTGCAGCATTGTTTATTATTGTTACTCCCTCTGCAAGTGTTGCTGCCATTATTATATTTTCTGTTGCGCCAACACTTACTTTTTCAAATGTTATTTCTTTGCCTTGCAATTTTCCCTTTGTTGTTGCAGTTATATTACAGCTATCAATTTCAATTTTAGCTCCCATTGCTTCAAGTGCCTTGATATGAATGTCAACAGGACGTTTTCCAATATTACATCCACCAGGAAATACTGTTGAAACTCTACCAAATCTGCTGAGCATTGGACCTAGCATTAAAAAAGATGCTCGCAGTCTGCTTGCAATTTCATGTGATATTAAATGGTTATTGATATTGCTACAGTCAATTTCCAAAGTATGATTTGCTTTATAGTCTTTATTGCATATAAAATTTACTTCTGCACCAAGACTCTTAAGCAGCTCAGACATCAAATGCACGTCAATTAAATCAGGTACGTTATGCAAAGTTATTGAAGAATTACTAAACAAGCTTGCCGCCATTATTGGCAAGACGGCATTCTTTGAACCATTAATCTTGATTTTTCCAATCAAGGGCTTATGGTTACTTCTTACTAATATTTTATGCATTTAATCAAGCGATAGAACTTATCAAGTAAGTATAATAGGTTAGCGGTAAAAGGCAAAATTTTGCTTTTTCTTCTTCTGTCATTCGAGTAGCTGACACTGGGATCCATTTCTTCATCATCATCAAAATGTTATATTTCAACATTACTTTTATGCTGACCAATTTAACTGGATTCCAGTTTCAGCTACTCGAATGACATTTTCGTAGTCGATTCAAAATAGCATAATTAACTACACCTTTCCAAAGATGAGAGACGCGTTGGTACCACCAAAACCAAATGAATTAGAAAGCGCATATTGAATTTTATGCTCTTGAGCTTTAAGTGGTACAAAATTTAAATCACACCCTTCTGAAGGTTTGTGTAGGTTTAAAGTTGGAGGAACAATTCCATTGTTTAATGCAAGGATACTAAATATTGCTTCAACACTTCCTGCGGCACCAAGTAAATGTCCTATAGAAGATTTAGTCGAGGAAACAGGTATTTTATAGGCATAGTCACCGAATAACTGCTTCATTGCTATTACTTCAACTTTATCCCCAAGTGTTGTTGAAGTCCCATGTGCATTGATATACCCAATTTGACTTGGGCTTACTTGTGCACTCCTTAAAGCAAGTTCCATTGCCTTCAGTGCGCCTCTTCCTTCTGGATGTGGTGCTGTGATGTGGTGCGCATCTCCTGTTAACCCATATCCAGTGAGTTCTGCATATATTTTTGCTTCCCTTTTTTTTGCATGTTCATATTCTTCCAGAACTAATATACCTGCCCCTTCGCCCATGACAAATCCATCGCGTTCTTCGTCCCATGGCCTTGAGGCCTCTTCAGGCTTATCATTGAATTTAGTTGATAGCGCCTTCATCGATGCAAAACCTGCAATTCCAACTCTGCATAACGCACTTTCTGCTCCGCCTGCAATCATAATGTCAGCTTCACCGAGTTTTATAGCTCTTGCTGAGTTTATAATCGCATGCGCACCTGTTGCACATGCAGTTACCGCTGAGTCATTTGGACCTATAAATTCGTATTTAATAGAAATATGACCAGATATCAAATTTATTAGACTTGCAGGAACAAAAAATGGGCTAACACGTCTAGGCCCCTTCTCCTGCATGGTAATTACATTTTCCTGAATTGACGGAAGACCACCTATACCAGAACCAATAGCTACACCTATTCGCTCTTTATTAATATTTTTATTTTCCAAAATTAGTGAATCTTCTACTGCCTGAACAGCTGCTGCAATTCCGTAGTGAATAAAACGATCTGTTCTTTTTAGGTCTTTTTCAGAAATATAATCTGGTGGATTAAAATAATGCTCAACGTTATCGGATTGCACAGGCACCTGCCCTGCAACCTGACAAGCAAGATCAGAAGAGTCGAACCTATCTGTATTGATTGCTTTGATGCCAGATTTACCTTCTTTCAGCTTTAACCAGGTGTTATTAACATCTGCTGCTAGTGGAGTAATTAAGCCAACACCGGTAACTACTACTCTTTTGCTCATTCAACATCAATTGTTTGCTTTGTTTACTACATATTCAACTATCTGTTCCATAGTTTCCATTTTTTGCGCATCTTCATCAGGAATCTCTATACCAAATTCTTCTTCAGCTGCCATGATTATTTCAACTGCATCTAAACTATCTGTGCCATGGTCTGAAAGCTTTGAAGAACTACTAAATCCCTCTACATCCTTACTGATGTGCTCTAGTATAATCTTCTTTACTTTTTCTTCTATATCTTCCCTAGTGCTTTTTGCCAATTCGCTCATTTCTTACTAAAAAATAACCTATTCTCTGATGTTATAAGAAATTTTGATGTTTGCAATAGCTTTTATGATTATATAAACTATTAAAAACTTCCTATCTCTTAGCACTCGATAGTTAATAAATTTAAAAATGCTAGACGAAACAACAAAAAATTTGCTTGTTGTAGAAGTGAATAAGCTCTTACCTGAAAATAGCGAGAATAGACTTATATCAGCTATGCGTTATGTGCTTCTTGCTCCTGCAAAACATATACGTTCTTTTTTAGTTATAGCATCTTCGTCGATATTCAACATAAAGGTTGAAAAAGCAATAACAGCAGCAGCAGCAATTGAATTTATTCATGCTTACTCCCTAATTCACGATGATCTGCCATGTATGGATAACAGTGACACCCGCAGAGGCCAGCCAAGCTGCCACAAAAAATTTGGTGAAGCAACAGCAGTACTGGCCGGAGATGCATTACTTACCCTGGCTTTTGAGGTATTATCTTTGTTAAATTGTGAGATCATAAAAGTGCTCTCTCAAGCAATAGGAATGAAGGGAATGGTGGGAGGGCAGATTTTAGATATAGGTGCAGATTTTGACAAAATAAAAGAAATTCATTTGATGAAAACTGCAAAACTATTTGCAGCTTCATGTGAAATAGGGGCTATAATAGGAGGCGCTACAGACAAGGAGCGGGAAGCATTATATAACTATGGAATAAATCTAGGGCTTATTTTTCAAGCCAAGGATGATATCGAAGATTATGAGCAAGATAAAACAAACAATTTAATGTCCGTGCTTGGAAAAAATGAAATGGAAAACTATATAGATAGTCTCTTTAAACAGGCCTCAGATAATTTAAGTATGCTTTCAGGGAATACTAATGACTTATATGATTTATTGAATCAAGTAAAAAAAGATGGTTAGAAAAATTATATTACAAATGTTTATCTCTGTAGTAATGATTCTCACTTTAGCTTCTGCTTTTATAATTACGATTGTTTATATAAACAAAGATAAACCAGAGAAAAGGGAAAAGCTTTACGAAATAAATGCTACACATGGTGGTTTGACACAGATGATAGCAAGTTATTTGGTCAGGCCGATACTTGAATCAGCTCTTGATCGTTATATTGAAAAGCATGGGTTAGCAGAATATTTAGAAGAAATAACACAGCAAAAAGAAGAAGAGATGATAAACTTTTATGAAATTACTGAAGGTAGTGGCAGTAAAGTTTTCTGTGGCCAAGAAGTTCTGCTACAAATGTACAAAGTCTCCAACAACCTAGCAACGCTACTTCCGACTGATGTCAATTTGAAAATAGGTCAGGATTACTTAAAAGAAGTGAGTTTAGGGGTAATAGGTATGAAAGAAGGTGGAGAGCGTGTAGTTACTATTGCCGCTGATGACAACAAAATGAGTTTTAACTCTTATTACATCAAACTGATTGAAGTAAAAGATAAATATCCTGATTCAATAAATAACCTAATGATTTTTAATGACTTAATTAACAAAACTGGAAAACGAGTAAAATGTGGCGATGAGATATCAGTTCAATATAGCATAAAGAGACATAATGGTGAGTATATAATCAAAGATCAAATAGTGCAGTTTAAGGTTGGTGACAAAAAAATACCACTTGCTATAGAACTTGGAGTTGTGGGAATGAGAGCTGGTAATAAAAGAACAGTTCTTTCTCCACCTGATCTTTTAACTGATGTGTTAACAAAAGGCATAGATTGTGATATTGCAATAATTGATTTAAGCTTGAATTCTACTATTGAAAAATAGCTTAAAGAATTACGAAGTAAGAAAAAATAAAACCTCTTGAATGCTCTATATTACTTAAAGTAGGCTTCCTCTAAAGTATAAATTTAGATAAATCAAGCTGCTTTGAAATTGACTCTAGTTTATCTCTTACATATTTGCTATCTATAACAAATTTTTCACTATTTTTTTCAGAAGCGATAAAACTTATTTCATCCAAAAGCTTCTCCATGACAGTATGAAGTCTTCTTGCACCTATATTTTCCACTTCTCTATTAACTGTAAATGCTATTTCAGCTATAGTCTCTATACCATCATCAGTAAACTCAAGTGTTACATTTTCCGTTTTCATTAACGCTATATACTGTTTTAACAAACTAGATTCTGGTTCCTTTAATATTTTTATTAGATCCTCTTGAGTAAGCGCCTTAAGTTCCACTCTAATTGGCAATCTACCCTGTAATTCTGGTAAAAGATCAGATGGCTTAGATAAATGAAAAGCACCAGATGCAATAAATAATATATAGTCTGTTTTTACGGGGCCATACTTAGTTGAAACAGTTGTTCCCTCAAGTAATGGTAACAGATCGCGCTGCACTCCTTCTCTGTTGACTTCACCTTTTATTTCTGTACGTGCTGCAATTTTATCTATTTCATCTAAAAACACTATGCCTTCATTGCTAACAAGATCAATCGCTTCTTTGATTATCTTGTCTTCATCCATTAACCTTTCGCTTTCTTCATTAATCAATATTTCACGTGCTTCTTTCACTTTAACTGTAATAGTTTTTGTTTTTTTGCTCCCATTAAACATCTTGCCCACGATTTCTGTTACGTTCATCACACCAATTTGCCCACCTGGCATGCCAGGTATATCAAAAGTGGGTAACATACCTTTGCTCTCCCTGACGTTAATAGAAACTTCTCCATCTTCAAATTCCTTATTTCTCAGTCTTTCTCTGAAAACTTTTTTGCTTTCCTCGGTTGCATCTTCACCAACCATGGAGTTGACTATTATCTTTTCAGCCAAACCTAAAGCTTTTTTAGTTAAGGCTTTACGTGCTTTTTCCTTAACTAAAACTATTGCTGCGTCAACTAAATCACGTATTATCGAGTCAACATCACGTCCAACATATCCTATTTCAGTAAATTTCGTTGCTTCAACTTTTATAAAAGGTGCACCAGCAAGCTTTGCTAAACGGCGAGCTATTTCAGTTTTACCAACTCCCGTATGGCCTATCATGAGTATATTCTTAGGTATAATCTCTTCACGTAGTGGAAGTGGGACTTTATTTCGACGCCAACGATTTCTGAGTGCAATAGCAACAGCGCGCTTTGCATCATTCTGCCCGATTATAAATCTGTCTAATTCTTTAACTATCTTCTGTGGTGGTAGATCATCTAATAAAGCTTGTGAGCTTTGAATGCTGCTACTTCCTGTACCTTCATTTTCATAGAGGCTATTTTTCTCATTATAGTCATCATTATTATCAAATTGACCTACTACAGATTGACTAGAAAAATTGGCACACAAAGTTCTTGACATATTACTCCTCTATTTTTTCGATAATTAGATTATGGTTTGTATAAACACATATATCGGCAGCTATCTTCATAGCCTTTTTTGCAATCTCCTCTATTGATATTCCTTCAACGTCAATCAAAGCTTTTGCTGCAGATAAAGCAAAATTTCCTCCAGAGCCAATGGCTGCAATGCCATCTTCAGGTTCAAGAACATCACCCGTTCCTGTAATGACCAATGAAATGGACTTGTCTGCCACGATCATCATAGCTTCTAATTTTCTTAGATATTTATCCATTCTCCAGTCTTTTGCAAGTTCAACACATGCCCTCATTAACTGTCCTGGGTGCTTATCAAGTTTAGATTCTAGCCTTTCGAAGAGAGTAAATGCATCAGCTGTTGCTCCAGCAAAACCGGCAATTACGGAATCACCAGAAAGACGCCTAACTTTTTTTGCTCCAGATTTTATAACGGTATGGCCTAGCGAGACTTGCCCATCACCTATTACTACTACATTTTTGTCTCTTCTAATTGACAGTATAGTAGTACCATACATTTTACTGCTGTCATGATGAATCATTTTTTTGTTATTTTAATTCGTTATATTATATTAAGATTATAACTTATAATATAGTACTTTTCTTATAACATTTAAAGTGTAGATGCAAAACATAATTCATCCAAATCTGGAAAAAGATATAAATAATTGGTTCAAAACAAAATTTAATGGTTTTACATTACCATTTTATAGCTCCATAGATCTTAGGAATTCAGGCTACAAAATTGCTCCAGTAGACGCCAATTTATTTCCTGCAGGGTTTAATAACCTAAGTGAAGTATCAAAAGCGATAGCAGCAAAATTGATAAAAAGCTACTTCGAAACAAAACAATATAAAAAGGCCCTTATAATACCGGAGAATTACACACGAAATAAAATGTATATAGAAAATGTATTTGCTATAGAAAAGGTACTGCAACTCGCAGGTTTTGAAACTAGAATTGGCCTCTTTCATAATGAAACGTACAATTTAATAGAACAGTATGAAACTGTTGTGAAAGAAAACTCTTTGCTGAAGACAACTTCAGGATTTGTGCCTGATATTATTATACTGAATCGTGATATGACGAGCCACATTCCAGACACGTTAGAAAACGTAAAACAAGAGATAGTGCCAAGTCCATTATATGGCTGGCACAGTAGGCAGAAATTTCAATATTTTGAAATCTATCAAAAATTAGTGTCCGAATTTTGTGGCGAATTTAAAATGGACCCATGGCTTATTTCTGTGCTTACAGAAAGCTGTAATGGAGTTGACTTTAATGATGATTCATCACTAGGAGCAGTAGCGACTAAAGTTGACCAAATATTATCTCTAGTGCAAAAAAAATATGAGGCATATGAAATAAAAACACAACCTTACGTTTTTATCAAAGCAAGCAATGGCACATATGGAATGGGCATTATAACAGCAACAAGTGGAAAGGAAATATTAAATCTCAATAAAAAAAAGCGTCATAAAATGAAAAAGATAAAAGAAGGAATAGCAATCAATAGTGTTATTATACAAGAAGGTGTACCAACTATTGACATATTTAAAAGTAGTTCTGCAGAACCGCTAATATACTATATAGGAGATACTCCAACATGTTACTTATACCGATGTAATAGCAGGAAAGATGTATATTCTAGCTTGAATTCCACTGACTGTGAATTTTATGACATCAGCCAAGAAAATAAAACTTTGCCACTTTGGAATATTGTTAGCAAATTAGCAGTGCTAGCATTGGCAGTAGAAATTAAGTCTTTTCATCTCTAATAATTAATTTCTACAATGCTGCCATTATGCTGAATATGGTGAGCGTCATCAAGTCCAGTAGAAGGATCAGTACCATTATTAGGTTGATTGACAAACTTATCGATGTTTGATACTAGATATGCTATGCTTAGTATCAAACTGACCGTAACAGTTAAGTTGAAATTATAGATTATGCCACCACCCAAGTCTATTGGTATGGTTGGAAGTTCCATTCTTTTTAATATGAAGCTTAACAAGCCCAATGACAAAGCGAATGTGCTAAAAATAACTTCTTTGCCATATTTAGCAGACTTTTCAGAATCCTTATTATCTAGATACTTCTTCCATGTATAATAACAGTTTATGCATTCTGAAAATAGAAATAGAACTGCTGATGTTAAGCTAATATAACTTATTACATCCTTGTTGTTTCTAGCTAAGAAATGAATGATTTTTGTCTGCATCAATATTCCTATGACACAGTTTGCCAAGAAGGCTAAGCTACCCACAACCTGTATTGGTTTTTCAGGTTCATTTCCCCCTTTACCATTCTGAAGTTTTTTAGATTTATATCCAGCTAAATTGAGACCAAAGTGAAGAGCAAATATTATTGATGTTGGTAGTTTTATGAACTTAGAAATATCTAATATAGTACAAATATTGGATCTGTTGTTATCAATAAACTCGCAACAGAATTGCAATGAAATTTTACACAATATGCCTGTTAAACCTACTGCAATACAATACATCTTTCTAATATCATGATTGTGAGCATCATGTATACTTTCTATAAATGTATTTGGCTTACCTTTTGGCATAAGTAGATAATAAAATAATAACTTTTTAATATTATACTATAAAAATCTAAAAAGAAAAGTGCTATAAATCAGTACTTTGAGAGTGATCTAAACATAAATCGGTCAAGCACTTGATAAATAAGAGATCAGTACTGAGAGTTGGTACGCGAAAGTAATATCCGTCTTTGATAATTGCTTTATACTCTATATCAAGTTCAACCAGTGTTTCAGAATGCTCAGAAACAAAAGATATAGGTGATAAAACTACAGGTATATTATCGTCTTTTGCGCGTGATAGCTCACTTTCAGTGCTAGGCTCCAACCATTTTACAGGGCCAACCTTACTCTGATAACATATTCCCCAATCAAGATCTTCAATATTCAATTTTTTTACTATTAATTTTACTGTTTTTTCTATCTGTGAAGCGTAAGGGTCGCCTTTTTTAATGATACTAAGAGGTAAGCTATGAGCCGAGAATAGGACTCTTGGCTTACCGATTTTGCTAGCTAATTTATAATATTTAGACGTCAGATTAACATGAGCTTTAATAAAGTCTTCATTGTCATAATAATGGTGAATTGTTTTTGTGTTACATTCCAGTTTGGCATTTTTTTGCCAATTCTCTATGGATGATAGAGTTGTGGTGGTTGAATATTGCGGATATAGTGGTAACAGAATGATTTCGTCAGGGTTGAATTGCTTTACGCTTTTAACAACTTCATCAGCAAATGGATGCCAATAACGCATGCAGATGAATATCTTATACACATGGTTTCCATCTTCATTTAATTTTAGTTCTAAAGCATCAGCTTGTGCTTTTGTATTCTCCAAGATTGGCGATTTACCTCCAATGTGCTCGTATATTTCTTGTGCAGTACTTTCTCGCCTTTTGGAGATAAACTTTGCTAAAAGGAAGCGAAAAGGATTTGGTAGATTTATTATTCTTTTATCGTAAAAAAGATTAAATAAGAAAGGACGGACCGCACTTAGTGAATCAGGTCCGCCTAGGTTAAATAAGATTACTGCCTTCTTCACTGACAGCACCTTTCTTCAGGTTTGCCTATAAAATCAGCTACACACTCATCAAGTTTAGTTACAGGCACTAAATTTCTTACACTGGCATACAATAGATGAGCAGATCTCTTCATGTTACTCTGTGTAGATGCAAAGCCTCTATCGAAAACCACATCAACACAAAAACTTGGCACTGCTTCAAGAAGTTCAACAGCAGCCAAAGATATCATTATGCAGCTTTGTAGAGCCTTCAGAAAAATCGTAAGGGGGAAAAGTAAAACCTTAACAAAAAGAGAGGGAGGACTTTCATTCATTAGTTGTCCTGGATTAGGAGAATTATATTCAATATGTTGTCTGTTTTTATCAAAGATAGGAAATTTTATAGTGTCTTTCTTAAATTCCTGCTCTATTTGTTCCTCGGTATAATTTTCATTATTAGTCATTTTTTTCAATAACTTTTCACGCAAGTAAAAGGTTCTCACAACAAAACATGTTGCAACCATCAGTGCAGCACATATAAGCGCACAATGCATGAGGTTCATCCCACCTATCATAGATGGTAATGCAAGACAAACAAATGGCACTATGATAGCCATTTCAAAAAATGGAATAGTATTCCTTTTTATTGCAAAAACAGCGCCTTCTTTTAATTTTGTATTATTGTGTAAGCTATACTCTAAATAACTCAAAAATGCCAAATTAAAAGTTAAAAATCCTTTTGTCCCACAAAAAATTGATGACTTGAATTGATTAACCCATTCTTTAGCAGTAAGTGTAGTTTCAATTGATTGTTTAACATTAGGATCGACTGGTTTGTTGTTTTTTTTATTACAACACCCCATAAAACACCTCCTTGATGGTTTATTCTTAACTATAAGTGAAAAATTGCTTTTATCAAATCAAAGTTTATAATAAAATAAATCTATAAATATACGATCTTAATATAAGGGAATGATATGGCAATTGAGAGAACACTTTCGATATTAAAACCTGATGCAGTAAAAAATAATATTACAGGCAGTATAAATTCTTATATTGAAAAATCTGGACTAAAAATTATAGCACAAAGAATGATGATGCTGACAAAAAAACAAGCAGAGCTGTTTTATGAAATTCATAAGGATAGGCCTTTTTTTGGAGAGTTGGTGGAATTTATGACTTCTGGGTCTGTGATAGTTCAAGTTTTAATCGGTGAAAATGCAGTCAGTAAATACAGGCAAATCATGGGTGCTACAGATCCAAAGCAGGCAGATAAAGGTACAATTAGGGGTGATTTTGCTGATGATATTAGTGAAAATAGAGTGCATGGTTCTGATAGTCTAGAGAATGCTCATAGAGAAATAGCTTTCTTTTTTGCTGAATGTGAATTGGTGTAGTTTTACTTTTTTACATATTAAATTTCTGAATTTTATGTTGAACTGTATAATATTAGCCCAATTTTTAGTTTAAGCAATATTAAGGGAAAGCTTTTTCATGCACAGTATAGATAATATTTAAAATGGATCATGTTGTTAACGCTTATAATAGATCTGAAGCTTCTATAGTTAGAGGAGAAGGAGTATATCTCTTCGATAAGGATGGTAAAAAATATTTAGACTTTGCTGCAGGAATTTCTACAACCTCTCTAGGGCATTGTCATCCATACATTACAGATAAACTGAAGGAGCAACTGGATTCATTATGGCACTGCTCTAATATTTTTACTATTCCTCAGCAGGAAAGGCTTGCTCAGTGTTTAACAGAACTTACCTTTGCCGATAAAGTTTTTTTCTGCTCAAGTGGACTTGAAGCAACAGAAGCTGCAATTAAATTTATTCGCCGCTATTTCTACTTAAATGGACAAGAAAAGCGCAGTCACATCATTACAATTGAAGGAGGTTTTCATGGCCGCAGTATTGCTGCAATTTCAGCTGGGGGAAATGAAAAATCACGCGAAGGTTTTGCTCCACTCCTTTCTGGTTTTGATAAAGTTCCACGAAATAACATTGAAGCATTAGAAAAGAAAATCAATAGCGAAACAGCTGCCATATTTTTAGAGCCCATACAAAGTGAAGGCGGAGTACATCCATTGGACGTAGAGTATCTTAAAAAAGTAAGAGAGATAACAAAAGCTCAAGGAATAATTTTATGCTTTGATGAAGTGCAATGCGGATATGGACGGATTGGCTCTCTATTTTACTATCAAAATATAGGAGTTGAACCTGATATGCTCACTTGTGCGAAGGCTATGGGTAATGGATTTCCTCTGGCTGCATGTTTAGTAAAAGATTATATAGCAGAAGCAATCACTCCAGGAACTCATGGGTCAACTTATGGAGGTAATCCACTTGCCATGACTGTTGGTAATGCAGTACTCGATGTAATGTTAAAGGAAGGCTTTTTTGACCATGTTAAGAAGGTCAGTAAATATCTAAAAGAAAAGTTGTTGCCTTTGACTGAAGAATTTCCGAAGATCGTTTCAGAAGTTCGTGGGGAGGGTTTATTGATAGGGATAGAGCTTAGAGTACCTTTGGCTGATAAAATTGTTAAACAATCTCTTGACAAAGGCTTAATAATGACTAATATTTTAAATAATAGGGTAATAAGAATAACTCCTCCACTTGTTGTTGAGAATATGCATGTGAATGCAGTGTGTGATATATTTCATGATTTATTTTTTTATATTAAAGATATATAGACTTGCAAATGCTTCTTACAACATATAAAATCAACTCTGTTTCTATATCGCAATAACATCATACTTTAATGGATTGGTTATTGATTTCAGTATTGTCAGCAATTTTTTTCTTATTGATTTTATCGTTTTTGTTCTCAGGAGCAGAAATAGGGTTAACCTCAATTAGCCGATCCCGAGTGAATAAACTAAAGCTAGAAGGTAACAAAAAAGCCAAGATAATAGAGCTTTTGTTAGGTAAAAAAGAATTAACAATAGGAACAATATTACTGTGTAATACAATTATTAACATTACTTGCTCTGCTTTATTTACAGTAATATTTATAAATTCTTTTGGGAGTGAGGGCATATTTCTTTCAACATTCATGATGACGTTTTGTATTTTGCTATTTTGTGAAGTTTTACCAAAAACTTACGCCATGCAAAATCCTGAAAAATTTACATTACTTTCTGCTTATTTTATGCTGTTTTTTGTCAAGGTTCTTTCTCCATTGACATTAGGCATTCAGTTTATTGTCAATATCATTCTGAAGTTATGTGGGCTTCATAAGAATAGGGAGGTAATATCTGCAGCAGATGCAATGCGTAATATGATTACTCTTCACCGCAGTGAGGGCACTATGTTACAACAGGATTTAGATATGCTAAATAGTATACTTGATTTGGCTGAGACAGAAATATCACAAATTATGACCCACAGGAGAAACTTATTTTCTCTTGATATAGATCGAAACAAAGAAGAGTTAATAAGAGAGATTTTAACCAGTAGCCATAGCAGAGTACCTTTATGGCAAAAAGAACCAGATAATATTGTTGGAGTGGTTCACGTGAAAAATCTAATAAATGCCTTGCGTGAAAAGGATAATAAAATAGAGATTGCCAAAGTTATGTCAAAGCCTTGGTTTATACCAGAAAGTACGCCACTCAGTGTACAACTTCACAACTTCCGTAAAAACAGGAAACACCTTGCATTTGTTATTGATGAGTATGGAGCACTACAGGGAATCGTAACTCTTGAGGATATACTGGAAGAAATAGTTGGAGAAATTTCAGATGAACATGATTTGATCACAGAGAATTTTATAAAAAAGATATCCGATAATATGTATCACATAGAAGGAAAATCTACTATTAGGGATATTAATAGACAGTTACATTGGGATCTTCCTGATGAAGAAGCTACAACTCTAGCAGGTGTGATTGTAAACGAGATAGAGCGCATTCCTGAAGAAAATGAAGAGTTTTCCATGTACGGTTTTTACTTTAAGATTTTAAAAAAAGATAAAAATATTATTACTATGATTGAAGTACAAGTAAAAACTGATAATACTGTAGTAGCAATTAATTAGTTGGGTTCTATGGAAGATACAGTAAAAATAACGGCTGAAGATTTGAAGAGCTATATAGAGAGAATCGAAAAACTTGAACAAGAAAAGAGGGATGTGCAAGATCACATTCGTGATGTATATGCAAAAGCTGCAGATGAAGGTTGGGATATAAAAGTGATGAAACAGATTATTAGGCTAAGAAAGATGGATGATGATGACAGGGAGGAACAGGAAATATTACTTTATACCTACAAACGTGCATTGGGAATGAATTACGAAGGTGAATAGTAGGATTGTAATTGGAATAAGTGGAGCATCTGGTTCTATTTACGGTGTACGGATTCTAGAGGCACTAAAAAATACCAATCATGAAACTCATTTAGTGATCAGCAGTGCTGGAAAAATAACTATAGCTCATGAGATTAAAGAAAAACTTGAAGATATTATATCGCTTGCAGATTTTTACTATTCTGAAGAAAAAATAGGAGAAAAAATAGCAAGCGGCTCATTTAAAACCTCAGGTATGGTTATTGCTCCATGTTCTATGAAAACAATGTCTGAAATAGCATCGGGGGTGACTTCCAATCTATTAACAAGGGCTGCAGATGTAACTCTAAAAGAAAGAAGAAAATTAGTTCTTATGGTGCGAGAATCTCCACTACATCTTGGACATCTCCGAAATATGTTAAAACTAACGGAGATGGGAGCAATTATTGCTCCGCCGATGCCTGCTTTTTATATTAAACCAAAATCTTTGGATGATATTGTAAATCATGCTGTTGGTAAAGTATTGAATTTATTTGATATCGCATTACCTGACTTCAAGGAGTGGCAAGGAAATGTCAATTATTATTAACGGTAAAAAAATAGCAAATGATCTCTGTGAGGAGCTATCAAAAAAAATTGATATTTTAAAGAAAGAGTATAATGTTTTTCCTTGTCTTAAAGTAATTCTTGTGGGTAGCAATCCAGCAAGTCAGGTCTACGTTCGTAATAAACAAAGAAAAGCAGAATCAATAGGCATAAGTTCTGAAACTATTGTTTTGCCTGATAGTATCTCAGAAGATGAATTGATTGAAAAAGTTAATACATTAAATGAAGATTCATCTGTGCATGGAATTTTAGTTCAGTTACCTTTACCAAAGCACATCAGTGCAAGCAGAATAATTAATACAGTAAGTGTTGAAAAAGATGTAGATGGCTTTCATGATGAGAATGTTGGCAGGTTAGTTAAAGGTGAAAAAAATTGTCTGATACCTTGTACTCCCAAAGGTTCTTTGCATTTAATTCAGTCAGTTGAAAATAATCTGTCCGGTAAAAATGTGGTAATCATTGGCAGATCAAATATTGTGGGTAAGCCAATGTTTCACCTATTGTTGCAAGAAAATTGCACTGTTACCATCTTGCATTCACAAAGTAGGGATTTAGCTGATTATTGCTCTAAAGCGGATATAGTAGTTGCAGCAGTTGGAAAGCCAAATTTTGTTCAAGCAGATTGGATAAAAAAAGGTGCAATAGTGATCGATGTTGGCATAAATAGCGTTAACTTGGGAAATCAAAGTAAGCTTGTGGGTGATGTTGACTTTGAGGGAGTAAAAGAAAAAGTCAAGGCTATTACTCCAGTACCCGGGGGTGTTGGCCCAATGACAATAGCATTTCTTATGATGAACACTGTAATTGCTGCTTGCTTGCAGCGGGGAGTTGATGCTTCTGATTTCATTAATTGAGGGCATAAGAAAAATAGATACCCGTCTCTAGATAATAACATCGAATTTTTATCCAAATAGCAAACCTCTTTGCAGGATTATCTTATTCACTACAAGAAATATGCAATTTAGAACATTAAAAATTATAACGTATGCCTACTTCTATGATTGCATCTGGTATTTGTACTGGTGGCTTGAAGGCACTTAGTTGCCCACTTGCAGCAATAGCAACTGTAGCAACTATCTGCTGAGTAATTTCACAATCAACACCGACCTTCAGTTTATAGGAAATAGAACTCAGTATTTTGTCTACTAAAGATGAGTCAGTCTTTAGTTCGCTTGCTTCAACAGCTAGTAGAGCTGGAGCTTCTTGACTCTTTTCTTCCTCTTCCCTTTTATTATCGTTTTTTGTACCATCTCTATCCACAATGTTACCTGAATCACCGCTATCTGCAACATTTTTGCCTGTAGTTTCACCTGTACTACTGCCACCGAAGCCAAAAGAAGGCAATACTTGGATATATCCACCCAGTCCTATACTGGCATATAATTTAATGGGATCAATGTCAAAATCAGGGTAATAACGGTAATTTGCCAACAAACTAGTTCCTACTTTTCTTTTTACTTTATCAGTTATATCACTTATGTTAGCAAGAACCTCAAGTTCAAACTTAGAATTTTTGTCATAATTATAACCAAAAACAACGCTAGGTTTCATTTTAAAAATATCACCCCATCCAGCACCAAAGTTTAAACCTACATAGTACTGATCTTCGTACCGATCTTCTAACTCACTTGCACTACTACTAGCTGTACTTGCTAAAGATGAAGCAAGCAATATAGCAAACAATTTTTTCATTTTCATATTACTCATATGTAACATTCCTTAAAACATACTAAAATAAGTGTTCAAACATGCTAGCAGCAAGTTTTGAGCATTGCTTATGGTTACACCTAAACATGTACACAATGCCATCCAGCATTAAAAACTATAACGTACTCCTACTTCCAGCATCGCATCTGGTATTTGTTTTGCTTTTAAACCACTCAGTTGCCCGCCTACGGTTAAAGCAGCTGTACCAACTATCTGTGGAGCAACTTCATAATCAACACCAACCTTCAGTTTGTACGAAATAGCACCCAGTATTTTATCTAGTGTTTCAGTGCCAACAATGTCAAAAGGATATACTTGTAGATGTCCTCCTAAACCTCCACTGACATATAGTTTCACAGGATCAATGTCAACGTCAGGATAATAACGGTAATGTGCTAATAAACTAGCTCCCATTTTCTTGGTTGCCTTACCAAACATATCACTTACGTCGGTGAGAATCTCAAGTTCAAACTTAGAGCTTTTATCATAATTATAACCAAAAACTAAGCCAGGTTTTATTTTTAATCCAGTGCCCCATCCACCACCAAAGTTTAAACCTGCGTAGTACTGCTCTTTTGCACTATTACTAGCTGCTTTATTACTAGCTGCACCTGCTAGAGATGAAGTGAGCAAAACAGCTAAAACACACAATCCTTTTATTTTCATATAACTACCCATACAAAAAATATATAATGCACAAGTATATATCCTTTATATTAAAAAAGATATAACCTCATATCAAAAAAAGTATACCTACGAAATTAGGGACATGCTACTCAAAATTTTTATATAACTATGTTTACTACCTTATTTGGTACAGCATATATAGTGCGAATTTTGCTTTGATCGATTTTGTTAGATACAGAACCTGTTGCTATTTTCTTCAATTCTTCTTGAGGTAAATCAGTTTCTACTTTGATAGTCGCACGCAACTTTCCATTAATCTGTACTGCCACAGTTACCATATTATCAATTAGTAGTGATTCATCAGCTTGTGGCCAAGGCTTTAGATATAGCATACCTTCGCCTCCTATTTTTTGCCATAAATTTTCAGCCAGGTGTGGCATGAATGGCTCAATTACTCTGATTAGTATGCATATACCTTCATCAATAAGAGATTTTCCAGTTTTTACGTCTATTTCAGCTATTAAATTTGTCATTTCACGAAACTTTGCTACCACACAGTTTAATCTGCAGTTTTCCAAGTTATCTGTAAGCCCTTGCAATAGTTTATGGATTTTTTTTCTGTACTCTAGGAGTTTACCTACAATGTTTTCATTGTCATAGTGTATGTTTACGGGCCTAAGTTGCACTACCATACGCCACAATTTATTTATGTAGCGAAAACAACCTTCCACGCCATCATCAGACCATTCCATATCTTTTTCTGGGGGGGTATCGGATAATACAAACAAACGAGCAGTATCAGCACCGTATTTTTCTATGATAAAGTTTGGGTCAACTGTATTCTTCTTTGACTTACTCATCTTTTCGACTTTTCCAACTTGGATCTTAGCACCCTTCGCAATCAACTCTTTTGCTTTTTCGGGAAAGAGCCATTTGCCATTCTCATCTTTATAAGTTATATGGCAGACCATTCCTTGAGTGATTAAAGTAGAGAAAGGCTCTTTAACGTCAAAATAGCCACATTTAGTTAAAGCACGGCAGAAAAACCTTGAGTAAAGCAAATGTAGAATTGCATGTTCTATTCCACCTATGTAATAATCAACAGGCATAAAACGATTACAAGTATCTTTATTAATCGATTTATTTTCACTGCAAAATGCAGCAAAATACCAAGAAGATTCAAAAAAAGTGTCAAATGTATCAGTTTCACGTTCTGCTTGCTTTCCGCACTTTGGACAATCAACAAATTTCCAGGTTGGGTGCTTATCCAGGGGATTACCACCACTTGTAAATTCTACATCCGTTGGTAGAACAACAGGGAGGTCTTTTTCTGGAACTGGAACAATTCCACAATCTTTACAATGTATAATAGGTATAGGACATCCCCAATAACGTTGCCTTGAAATTCCCCAATCGTGTAGACGATAGTTTATTGTTTTCTTACCTATTCCTTTTTCTTCAAGTTTTTTTATGATTACTTTTTTTGCCTCATTAATCATTAGTCCGTTTAAGAATTCAGAATTGAACATCACTCCATCACCGAAGTACGGTTCTTTTAAGATCTCTGTGGTCTCTTCACAAACTACAGGAATAATCGGTAAACCATACTTCTGTGCAAATTCAAAATCACGCTGATCATGTGCAGGGCAACCAAAAATCGCACCTTCTCCATACTCCATCAACACAAAATTCGCTACATAAAGTGGCAACTCTTTATCAAGAAATGGGTGTTTTACGTTTAATCCAGTGTAAATTCCTATTTTTTCATCAATTGTCATTCCAGCGCGTGACGCTGGAATCTCATCTTTTTCCTGGATCCCAGTGTCGAAGCACTGGGATGACAAAACTTCAGGAGCATTTGGAAGTATGATATCCTGCACAATAGGATGCTCTGCTGCTATTGCAAGAAAAGAAGCTCCAAATAAAGTATGAGGAGAAGTTGTAAAAATCTTTAATTTCTTATTCAGGCTAACTATTTCAAATTCTATAATTACACCTTCAGATTTTCCTATCCAGCACTCTTGCATAGTTTTGACTTTTTCTGGCCAATTTTTTAAACTTTGCAGACAATGAAGCAAATCTTCAGCAAAATCAGTAATCTTTAAAAACCATTGGAATAACTTACGTTTTTCAACAACTGCACCTGATCGCCATCCTTTTCCATCAACCACTTGCTCATTTGCAAGCACTGTTTGGTCCACTGGATCCCAATTAACCCACGACTCTTTTCGATAGGCAAGACCATGCTTTAAAAAATCCAGAAAAAATTTCTGTTCGTGTTTGTAATAATCAGGCTCACATGTGGAAAGCTCGTGATTCCAATTGTAGGAAAGACCTATAGATTTTAGCTGTGCACGCATATTGTCTATATTCTCTTTTGTCCACGCTGCAGGGTTAATATTATTGTCCCTTGCTGCATTTTCAGCTGGTAATCCAAACGCATCCCAGCCAATTGGGTGCAAAACCTCAAATCCATGAGCTCTCTTGTAACGTGCTATAACATCTCCTATTGCATAGTTACGCAGGTGCCCCATATGAATCTTACCAGATGGATATGGAAACATTTCCAACACGTAACATTTCTTCTTTTTACTATCTTTGCTTACAGAAAAATCCCACTTATTTTGGTAGAATTTTTCAACGTTTTTAAAATCATATTTCATAAATTCAATCACAGTTTATATGTACTAAAGGATCGACTGCTTGACCATTATGCCTTATTGTGAAACACATCTGCGGATCTTTATCTTGTGTGCTTGATTTACCTGCAGATCCAATTACTTGACCTTGTTTTACTTTATCACCAATTTCAACTTGTATGTTTTTTAAATAGGAGTACATAGTCATGTAATTATCTTTATGTTCCACTATAATTAAATTTCCGTACCACCTCAGGCCTTTGCCTACGTATATTACTTTGCCAGGTGCAGAAGCAATAACCTTTGTTCCACTTTGAGCAGTAATTTTTATGCCATCTTGACATATTTTATCAGAAGAGGTAACTGCACCTTTAACCGGTATTACAAATTTACACATGCTTTGTGCATTATTGTTATATACCTTATCTACAAAGGCTTTTCTACTTTCTTTTCGCAGCGAAGAATCAACATTTTCTTTAATCAAATGATACTCCCTTGTGTACTCTAGGTCTCTTTTCCCATAAAATTCTTCGCCTTTAAGTAGTACAGGTGCAGGTTTTTGCAGGCCACAGCTTATCAGTATTGCTGATAATATAAAGAACAAGGCTATACGACACATACACTTATCTCTAGATATATCAACTTTCACAAAACTTTATAGTGTTTTTCGTCTATTTATTACTTTCTTCATTTATTTTATCAGTCAAATAGTCTCTTAAATCGGTAAGTTCTTGCAACAAATTTCTTGAATAATGATCAATTCTTACATCGTTACCAAATTCCTTTTGTACTCCTTTTATTGTATATCCTTTGTCATATAGCATATATTTTATTTTCTTTATTGCCTCTATACACTTATGATCATATAGTCTTCTTCCCTTCCGTTTTATGGGTTTAATTTGATGGAATTGACTTTCCCAGAATCTTAAAACATGCTGCTCCAAATGTAGTTCTTCAGCTACTTCTCCAATTGTGTAAAATAATTTTTCCTTATTCATCGGTTGTTTATTAATTTCTTCATCATTTTTGAAGGTCTAAAAGAAATTGATTTTCTCGCTTTAATTACTACCCTTTCCGATGTCTTTGGTATATTTCCTGGTCTTTCTTTCTTGTTTTTAACCAAAAATGTTCCAAATGAAGATATTTTTACTATTCCATCCTTTGCTAAGCTCGTTTTTATCTCATCCAATATATCATCTATTATTGCAATAGAGTCTTCTTTCGATAATCCAATTTCCTGGTTTATACATTCAGCTATTGTTGCCTTAGTTACTGTTGTGTCTTTTGTTGTCATAATTTATTACAGTATGTTAATATAATATAACAATCGACTCAAGATTCAGCTACTATATTTTTATAGTATGTTTCTTTTGTAGCGTAATTAAAAATACTAGCAAATGTTAACATTGCAAATATTGTGAAAAGCGCCATTTGATGATCTGAAAAAAGTGCTAAAATTGACACTAAAATTCCACTCATAACAAACATAAATCCATTGATAATGGATGATGATGTGCTAATATACTTCTGCTCAACAATCTCACTACCAACAGTAAAATTAAGCATATGTCCTCCTGCAAAAAAACCAAACATTAACATACAAAAGTATATAATATGAACTGTTAAATTACCGCATAGTAAAATAATAGCTGAAATACTTTGCAATGTGGCAAAAGCAGAGATTACGTGCCTTCTATTTTTAAATAGATTTGAGATTAGATCTGCAATTGGAGCACCAACTGCAAGACCAAGCCACAATATTGCAGTTGCCACACCTAACTCCATTGTATTGAGTTCTAAGTTGCTTAGTAACCTTGGTGCCCACAGCATATTAAGCGCTAAAAATGTTCCAAAAGTAATAGCACCCACTATTGAGGTTATCCAGATATCTCTTAATTTTAGCACTGTTAGTACAGAACATATTACTGTTTTTATAGAGCTCTTTATTGTGTATTCCCCCAAATTTTTTTTTGAAAGTCCTTTCGGATAAAAAAACATAAGTACAAATATCGATACGCCAAATAATATTACGCATACAATAAGATTTTTCCAATCTGCACCTTCGGCAAGCAAGCTAGAGAAGCACATTTGAATCATCAAAGCAGAAAGACTTGAAATTGTCTGCACTAGTGAGAACATCAGTCCAAATTGAGTAAGGGGAAAATATGTGCTACTTACATGAGCAGCGCCAATAAAACCAAACGATGCTCCAATTGCGATCAAAAATTGAGATAAAATTAAATGGGCAAAATTGTCACTCTTGATAAGGACAAAAAAACCAAAGAGCATGATTGACAATGAGAAAAAATAAATTTTTTTGCTGGAAAAAACATTAAACATTGCCCCACTAAAAAATTGTGAGATAGCAAAAGTCCAAGTATATGCTGAATTAGCTAGTGCAACTTGCGCGATTGTGAGCCCAAGTTCTTTTTCAAGATTCACGCTTATAAAGGTGTAGATTATCTGCATATTGCTGAATACAACAATCAAGTTACTGATTAGCCAAATGAACCAAGCTTTATTTTCCATAAGATTTTTTATAAATAGTCCATTGATAATAAACCTCTTTTAGGCTCTGATTATTGTTAAAACAGTTGCAATTATAGTATGATATAAAAGCTATGAAACAACAAATTTGTTGTGAGATTTAATTTGTTAGAGTCTGTACATAATCTCAAGAAAGAAATAAGTTCAACAATCATTACCTATAAGATAAAAGGTGAAAATTTGAAATTATCATGAACTGGCTCATTTTTCTGCCACTTAGATGATGTTTTTTCAAATTGTTGATAAATCAAAGTCAGTTTAGCTATTAATTATTCATCTTTTTTCTAATTATGCAGTGGATCTATTATTAAACCTTTCAATAATACTTTTTATTTTTGCTGCCTCTTCAAACTCTAAATTTTCAGCATGCTTCAACATTTGTTTTTTCAAACTGCTTAGATCATTCTGACTAAAATCCTCAATCACCACTTTTTCCCGTAAAGTATTTGATATAGGCTTTATTATAGTTTTTGGTACAATATTATGCAGTGTATTATGCTCTGTCTGTTTCTTTCTTCTCCTTTCAGTTTCTTTCAGTGCACGATCCATAGAATTAGTAATTTTGTCTGCATATAAAATTACTCTGCCTTCAACATTTCGTGCAGCACGACCTATCGTTTGAATGAGCGAAGTCTCTGATCGTAAAAACCCTTCTTTGTCAGCATCTAAAATTGCAACCAATCCACACTCGGGAATATCAAGACCTTCCCGCAACAAGTTAACGCCAACAAGAACATCTATTTCTTTAGATCTTAATTTGCATATAATTTCAATTCTTTCCAGTGCACCAATATCTGAATGTAGGTAAGTTACTTTCATACTGAGCTCACTCATATGCTCAGCTAGTTTTTCAGCCATTTTTTTTGTCAATGTGGTAATTAGAATACAAAACCCTTTTTTTATCGTCACTTGTGCCTCATGAATCACATCATCAACCTGACTCCCTGTTGGTTTTATGATGCAGATGGGATCTGTCAGTCCTGTTGGGCGGATAACTTGCTCTATAAATGCGTGATTAGTCTTTTCTAATTCATATTTTCCTGGAGTAGCCGAAACGTAAATAGTCTGTGGCCGTATTGCCTCCCACTCTTCCAATTTTAATGGACGGTTATCAAAAGCAGAAGGTAGCCTAAAACCATAATCTATCAATTTCTTTTTACGTGCTTCATTACCGCTATACATTGCACCTATCTGGGGAACGGTTACATGGCTTTCATCAACAAATAAAATTACATCTTTAGGTAAATACTCAAACAATGTAGGCGGTGGATCTCCGGCTTTCATTCCGTAAAGATAACGCGAATAATTTTCAATACCTTTACACACTCCCGTTGCTATCATCATTTCAATATCAAAATTAGTACGCTGCTCAAGGCGTTTTGCTTCAACAATTTTGTTCTGTGAATAGTAATAATCCAGGCGTTCATGTAGTTCTTTTTTAATCAATTGAACTGCTTGCAAAAGAGTCTCACGTGATGTAGTGTAATAGCTATTTGGAAAAATGGTGACTGTATCTATGCGTCTGATAATATTGCCGTTCATGGCATCAATCTCAGAAATTTCCTCTATTTCATCACCAAACAATGATAAACGCCAAGCTTTATTTTCATAATAGGCAGGAAATATATCAATAATATCGCCGCGCACTCTGAAATATCCTCGCTCAAATCTGACATCAGAACGTTTATATTGGAGATTAACTAAATTATTCAGAAAGTCATTAACATGAATCTTATCTCCAGCACTTAAAGTCAAGGTCATGCTGAGATAGCTCTCAGGCGAACCAAGACCATATATACAAGAAACACTCGCAACTACAATCGTGTCCCTACGCTCCAAAAGAGAGCATATAGCAGAATAGCGTAGCATATCAATTCTTTCATTTATTAAAGAGTCTTTTTCAATATAAGTGTCTGTTTGTGGCGAATAAGCCTCAGGCTGATAATAATCATAATAAGAAATGAAGTATCCAACAGCATTGTGAGGGAAAAATCCTCTCATCTCCTCGTAAAGCTGCGCCGCTAAAGTTTTATTATGTGCCATAATTAATGCAGGCCTGTTTGTTCTTGCAATAACATTTGCCATAGTGAAGGTTTTTCCAGAGCCAGTAACTCCAAGCAAAACCTGATCTCTTTTATTACTATTTAACCCTGCAACTAAGTTGTCTATTGCCTGTGGTTGATCTCCAGCTGGCTGAAAATGTGTAACTATTTGAAATTCCATACCTTTATATTTTCATAATGTATTTATTACTATACAATACATTTGCTAGTGTAAATAAGGTATGAAAGAATGAACATAAAAAACTCTATTTTTTCTTTTTATAGAGCCTGCTCCAAATCCTGTTGTTGGTTAATACAAAAAACACCGTCAAAATTATAAAATATGTCACTATTTTTAGCCCAAGTTTATGTCGGCGCTCCAGTTCTGGCTCTGCTGCCCATTGTAAGAAATTTACCACATCATATGCCATATTTTCAACTGTGGCTTGCCTTGTACCATCATATTCTACCATTCCTTCAGAGAGTGGTGGTGCCATAGCTAACCTGCCTGTTGAAAAATATGGATTAAAATATAAACCGTTCTCATCATGTTCACCGTTTTGATAACCAATTAGTAGTGAATAGACATAATTTCCACCATCATGTCTTGCTTTGACAATTAATGATAAGTCCGGTGGAATTGCTCCATTGTTGCTTGCTGCAGCTGCTTCTTTTGTATCAAAAGGTGCAATAAAATAATCCGAAGACACTCCCGGCCTATCAAACATTTCACCCAAATCATTCGGACCATCTTTAACTTGGTAAGAGGCTGCAATTTGTTTTACATCCTCTTCAGAAAAACCAACATCTTGCAAATTACGAAACGCTATTCTATTCATTGAATGGCAAGCAGCACAGACTTCCTTGTATACTTTATAGCCACGCTGAATTGACTCTCTATCGAAAGATCCAGTAATTCCATCAAAACTCCAGTCGATTTTCTTATTTGGTAAAGGTTTAAACTCCTCTGCAGACAAAGAATTAGTGAGAAGTAATATACAAAATACAGCAACTTTAACCAACAGCATCACTTCATCTCCGGAACGGAATCGCTTATTGTTTTTGGTAATTTTTTTGGTTTCTCATACTTACTAAGTAAAGGTAAAACTATCACAAAATATGAAAAATAATAAAGAGTTGAGAGCCTACTTAAAGTAATGTAAGGCTCCTTAACTTCTTGTCCCCCAAGCCAGGCAAGAAATGCAAAATTTATTGCAAAAACCCAAAAAAATTTCTTAAATAATGGGCGATAAGCACCACTTTTAACCTTTGATTTATCAAGCCAAGGCAAAAGAAACCACACTAAAATAGATCCAAACATGGTAAGTACACCAATAAGTTTATTTGGAATTGAACGCAGCATCGCATAAAAAGGTAAGAAATACCACTCTGGCACTATATGTACTGGAGTTACCATAGGATCAGCCTCTATATAATTATCAGGATGCCCAAGATAATTAGGGGCATAAAAAACAAATGCAAATAAAATTATAAAAAATAAACCAAAAGTTATGCAGTCCTTTGCTATATAGTAAGGATAAAAAGGAATGGTATCCTTATCTGACCTGACTTCTATTCCACTTGGATTATTAGAGCCAAACCTATGCAGAGCAACAACATGCAACATAGCTAAAGCGATAATAATGAAAGGCATAAGATAATGCAGCGCAAAAAAACGATTGAGCGTTGGATTATCAACAGAGAAACTTCCCCATAGCCATATAACTATTTTATCACCAATTAAAGGTATAGCCGAGAATAAATTAGTTATAACTGTTGCACCCCAAAAACTCATTTGTCCCCATGGAAGAACATATCCCATAAAGGCAGTTGCCATCATTGCAAAAAATATAAATATGCCAATAAACCATACCATTTCTCGCGGTCTCTTATAAGATCCGTAATATAATCCACGCATGATATGAACATAGACCACCATAAAGAAGAGCGACGCCCCAACAGCATGAGTATAACGTATCAGCCATCCATAACTTACGTCACGCATTATACGCTCCACACTATTAAATGCATGATCAACATGCGGAGTGTAGTGCATGGCAAGAAATATACCTGTTATTATTTGTAAAATCAGCGCTATACCAGCTAAAGAACCAAAATTCCAAGCATAATTTAAATTTTTTGGTACTTGATAAGAAGCAGTATGTTTTAGAAAAGAAAATATAGGCAGTCTATACTCTACCCAACCTAATATACCTTTTTCTTCTATTATTTCTTTTTTGCTATCATCTTCCATAACTTAAAGCTTTGTCATCTTAACTCATTGTATTGTAACAATTTAACGCTAATAAACAATAAAAAGTTTAAGTTTAAAGAGTAGATTTCACAAAAACAAGCACTCAAATTTGAGTGCTTGTTTTAAAGGGATTTTTGATGACATACACCTTTAGATATTGTTGAATTGCTTAATGAACTTCGAGGACATTGATAAAGTTTTTCACACTTACTAAGTGCCGTCTCGAATTTTTTTTCTATAATGTCAAGTTCTCTTTCTTTATTTTTTTCTGCTGTCAAAGGTGAATCGTCTAGTGGCCTAAAATGTTGTTTTCTTGTGAACTTACTTATTGCTAAAGCAGTTAGCAGAACTGTTCCATTACAATCAATTTGTGAAGAACCAATAGGACTTCCAGTTAAATGTGCAACAGATTGCTGTACAGTAGGTAAAGCAGGAGCGCTGCTGAATAAGCAACTGATGGTGGTAGTTATCCAACTAAATATACTATTAATAAAAGAAGAAGGTTTTACTGCATTGCTTGCAGTGCTGCTAACTTCTTCAAAATTTTCTCTGATAAGAGTGAAGGAAGAATTCACTGTTCTACTTGCCAAGTCTGTGGTATTACTAACTTCCAATTCTATCTTGATTGCTTTGGTAGGGAACAATGAAAGATTCGCTGCACTACTTACAGAATCTGTGGCGTCATTAGCATCTAACCCTACCTTAACACCTGCTTTTATAGAAGTTAATTTTGCTTCACAATCATCTTCAGTAGCACTGCTCAATACAGATTCTATCTCTTGAATTTTACTATTGCTATTACATCTATCTTTTCTATAACCTCCAACAACATCTAATGCTGTTTTGCCGTACTGACTTTGAATACTAGCATCAGCACCTCTACAGAGTAGGAGTTTTACCATATCTAAATGACAATGGTTAAATGCTAAGTACAAAGGTGTAAAGCCTTTATAATTTGTAGCATTGATGTTAGCATCACGATCAAGTAAAAACTGTGCTATTTCTAGTTTGCCATTAATAGCAGCAATGTGTAAGGGAGTACTCAAATATCGACTGCTAATAGTAGTATTAACATCAGCACCACTGTCACACAAAAACTGCAATACCTTTAAGTTACCTATGTAAGTAGCAGAATGCATAGGCTTCATACTATATTTTTCATTATTCAAAATCTCATTTTTTATGTGTCTATGTTCTGCCTCTTTAATATATTCTTTAACTTTCTCAAAATCATCTCTGTTTATAGCAGAAAATAATTTTTTTCTCAGGCTCTCAATTATTTCTTGTCTTTCCATCAAATACCTCCTAAAAGACAACGTTCCCGGCTCTATATCACACAATTTAGTATGTGCAAGTGAAATTTACAGAGAAAAAATTTCAATAGTTAAAAATTAGGTCTTCAGCAATCTATCACTTTAACTTTCGTACAAGACATGCTGAGCTTCCTTATTCAAATTTTTTTGCTCTTAATAAGAAGCAATATGCTTTAGAAAAGGAAATAAGGGATAAGTTTTGTAAATAAGCACTCGAATTCTAGTGCTTATTTTAACTGATTTAGAGGGACTTTTGATGCATACCTTTAGATATCGTTAAATTGCTTAATGAACTTTCAGGACATTGATAAAGTTTTTCACAACTACTAATTGCCGTCTCGAGTTTTTTTTCTATAATAGAAAGTCTTGTCAGAGGTGGATTGTCCAGTAGCCTTGAATACTTTTTCCCTGTGAACTTTTTGACCACTACATCAACTAGTAGAGCTGTTGCATTAAAATCAACTTGTGAAGAACCAATTGGGCTACCAGCCAAGTGATCAACAGATTGCTGTGCAGGAAGTAAAGTAGGAGCACTGCTGAATAAGCCATTGAGTGTGGCAGTGGTTACCCAACTAAATATACTATTAATAAAAGAAAAAGGTTTTACTGCACTGCTTGGTGCAGGATCTGGAGTATCACCAGCTTTCAATCCTATCTTAGTATTTGCCCTGGTGGAGGCTGAGAAAGGGTTCGCTGTACTACTTGCTGCATCTGGAGTATCACCAGCTTCTAATTCTAACTTAGTATTTATTCTAGCAGAAAGTAATAGTTCTGTACAATTATTTTTATGAAATCTTAACACAGCTAAGAATATTTTTTTTATGTCACAGCCATCACTGCAAAGACTTTCATAACCTGGAATAACCTCAAATGCTATTTTGCCATTTGTACTTCTAATGTTAACATCAATATTATGATCAAGCAGAACTTTTGCTATATCTAATCGACAATGATAAAGTGCTAAGTGTAAAGCTGTAAAATTTTGCATTCCTTGAAAGCTAGTGTTGCCGTGAATACAATCAAATACAACTTTCTCCATATCATATGTTACAATAATGGATACGGAAGGAACAATGCACGCATCACTCACAGCATTAACACGAGCACCATTGTTAATCAAAAACTGCAATATCTTTGAGTTAGCTCTGTAAGTAGCAAAATGTATAGGTGCCATGCCATATTGCTTACCATTAATAATATCATTTTGTACACCTTTAATCTTTGCCTTTCTAACACATCTTTTAACTTTCTCAAAATCAAGTTTGTTTATAGCAATAAACAATTTATTCCTTAACTCTTCTATTCTGTATTTTCGCATCAAATACCTCCTATCAGACAACGCCCTTGGCTTTGTATCACATGATTTAGTATTTACAAGTAAAATTTACAGAGAAAACAATAGTTAAAAATTAGGTCTTTAGCAATCTATCACGTGCTGCGTTTAACTTTTGTGCAAAATATTCCGAGCCTCCCTTGTCTGGATGGACCAGTTTCATTAAATTTTGGTATGCCTTATTGATTTCATTTTGGCTTGCCTCGGAATTCAGCCCCAGTATTTTTAATGCTTCATCTTTGGACATATTATCACCAGTGTAATTTTTGGTGTAACTTTTACTGCTGTTAAATTCGTTCAAAAACTTACTTAATATAGAGTTCATCATAAAACTTATGTTATTTCTCTTTGCCAAAAAGAGAAAAAATACAACAACGCTAGGTAAAACAAACGTGATTATTGTGAATATCAAAAAAAGGAAGAAGATGAATGACATGTATATTTTTTTATCATTTTATGATTAAATAGTAACAATTATAATTGTCATGGTAAATAACATGTTTATCCAGATTGAAGAAACACCAAACCCAAACACGCTGAAATTTCTTCCTGGTTTTGAAATTCTGAGCGAAGGAGAAACAGCTGATTTTTCAAATGCAGATGAAATAAAGAACTCCAAACTAGCAGTAAATCTTTTTCAAATAGAACATGTTGTAAGAGTATTTTTTGGTCATGATTTTATTTCGGTAACAAAATCAGATAGAATGAATTGGGATATAGTAAAGGTGGAAATTTTAACTACAATTATGGATCACTTTACTTCTGGTGGAAAAGCATTTGATAAAGAAGGAGTAAGTGATAATAAAATGCTAGAGGAAGAATTCTTTAATGAAAATGATATAGAAATTGTAAATAGAATAAAAGAATTGATGGAAAGTTATATTAAACCTGCAGTTGCTCAAGATGGTGGTGATATCAAGTTCCGTGGCTATAAAGACGGAATAGTTTACGTTGAACTGCAAGGAGCTTGCTCTGGGTGCCCAAGTGCTGCAATTACCTTAAAACAAGGAGTGCAGAATATGCTAAGCTATCACATACCAGAAGTTTCAGGTATAGAGACTATGCTATGACTAATCAAACAGTTAGAGGAACAAAAGATCTCCTGTTTGATGAATGGTACAAGTTTAAACACATAGAGCAAACAGCAAGCAGAATCTCAAGTTTATACGGCTTTTTACCTGTTCAAACTCCGATATTTGAATACACAGAAGTCTTTACAAAGACTTTAGGTGATAGCTCAGATATTATCACTAAAGAGATGTATACTTTTATTGATAAAGGGGGAAAGAGCATAACTCTGCGTCCTGAGTTCACTGCAGCTATTGTTAGGTTACTCATTGAAAAAAAACTGCAAACGCCGATAAAATTATTTTCAATAGGGCCTGCATTTCGCTATGAAAGACCGCAAAAGGGAAGACAAAGGCAATTTCATCAGATAAATTTTGAGGTTTTTGGCATAGAAGATCCAAAAGCTGATATTGAATTGATATCACTCGCTCAGCACTTACTAACTGAATTTGGCATCAATAAAAATGTAAAGCTGGAAATCAACTCTCTGGGTGATAGTGAAACAATAACTCAGTATAGAGAAGCTTTGATATCGTATTTAAAAAAGTTTCAAAATGACCTATCAGAAGATAGTCAAAATAGATTGATTAAAAACCCACTCAGAATATTAGACTCTAAGGATAAGACAGATAAAGAAATAATCTCTGACGCACCAAAAATCAGTGATTATTATACAAAAGAATCTTCATATTTCTTTGACCAGGTGTTAAATGGACTGCAAGCTCTTGGCATACCTTACACTGTAAATAGCAAATTAGTTCGAGGTCTAGACTATTATTGTCACACAGTATTTGAATTTGTCACAGAAGATTTAGGTGCACAAGGAGCAGTTTTTGCCGGTGGAAGATACGATAATCTAGTATCTTCAGTAGGTGGAAAACACACTCCAGCAATAGGATTTGCAGGGGGGATTGAGCGTATAATGGAATTAATCAACTATGCTGAAAAAAAAGAGAGGCCTATTTATATAATTCCAATCGGTGGAGAAGCTGAAGAACATGCTCTAACACTTGCAAGTGAATTACGCAGAAATGGTTTATATGTGATTTACGAATATAGTGAAACTCTAAAAACCCGAATGAAAAAAGCAAATCAAGCAAATGCAAAAGTTGTATTAATCTTTGGTGATGAAGAGCTAAGCAGTAAAACTTTAAAAATTAAAAATATGGACACGGGTGAAGAAAAAATGATTGCTCGCGATAAAACCGTAGAAAATATCTAATCAGAAGCAATAGGAGTGTTAGCTATAGAAGAAAATTCCTCTGCACAAGAATTTTTCATAGCGTTTAATATATCATAATCTGTAAAATCTAATTTTATCGGTGTAATAGTAATAAAACCTCCTTTTATTTTATCTACACTACCACTGCCTGAGTGTTCCCGAGACCAATTTAAGCTCAAAGAACCATTTAAGTTTTCAGTAAAAGTTAAATCACCATCAATGTTATATTCACCTTGTTCAGCAAATTCGACCCCTTTCACTTTTTCTGTAGCAGGAAAATTTATACTCATCACTATATCTTTAGGCCAACCAACTTTCATTAGCTTGCTGATAACCTTTGGTGCAAAAACTTTTGTATTGTTCCAGTCTATTTTATCATGATAAACTTGGCTCAGCGCAATAGAAGGTATAGATCTTGCAGCACCTTCCATTGCAGCACCGATTGTGCCTGAATAACAAATATCATCTCCGACATTTGATCCAATATTTACTCCAGATAATATTAAGTCTGGTTTCTTATTCATAATTTTATTTAACGCGATAATAACACAATCTGCGGGAGTACCAGACATACTAAACTCCCTTTCACTATGTTGGTTTATTCTAATAGATTGTTTCACTGGGTAATCAAGAGATCTTGCAGATCCACTCCTGTCAGTATCTGGTGCCACTATCCATACTTCCGATGCAAAATTGTGTGCAATTTCTTTAAGTAGTCTTATTCCTTCACTTTCAAAACCATCATCATTTGTTATCAATATTATCATATGTAATACTCACCTATCAAAGTATACTAATGAGGTTTGAAGTTTCTTTTCATAACCATAACAAAGAACCTGCTATAAATCAATAAGGAAAAATTAGAAGATGGCCAGATTGCCATCGTTTAGTTTGCTATGAGTTAACTGCAAATACCAATTTTAGCTTCACGCCTAACTCACAATCAAAGCTTAGGCAAGTCTCAGAGCTCTAAGCAGCAGAGAATTTTGTATGCCCTGCAAAAAATTCTTTCATCTTTTCAAGATAAGTAGATGGTTCTGCAGGAACTTCTATCTCATTTATCTGATAAGATATTGCTGCATCTATGACTTCATCTGTTATTAATTCTCTCAGCCTTTGTTTTATCTGTCCTCTACGAATATGTTCTCCATAGTCATTATAAAACTTCACATATAACTCTTTCAATACAAATTCTTTTATAGCACTTCTCATATGAGAAATTCCATCCTTTACTTCATCATTTGCATTGCTCAAATCCACTTCAGAACCTGGCGAATATAAGTCATCAAAATTTTCTTTTAAAATCTTTATTTTAAAGTAGTGCTTATCTACAGATTGCTCAAGAAATTTTTTAGTAGCATTACCTGCCAACTCTCCTATTATCTGAGGTTCTAGTTGAGCTGCAAAATTATTTTCTGCTTCAAGGCCACTTAATGCATAAATGATACGATTAAGCATTCCAGGACCACATTGGCGATTACTTTCCTCAAAACGAACCAGCAATATGGATTTCAACAGCTCTACATCTGCATTTTGCTTTGTTGCTGCAATTAAAACTAAATTTATGGCCTGTGTTAATGTCAGTCCGGTTTTAGAATCTACCCATCTTACCCATTCTCCTTCTCTATAATTATCTACCTTCAAATAAGGTGCTATCAGTTCTTTCTGAGGATTTGTCAAACCTCTTATATAACTTTTAAATTCTTCATTCAGCTCGTTTGACGGACTACCATATTCTTTTTAATTTTTTGGCACACTCAATAACGCTTTGCTCAAAACTTCTAGTATGAACATTCTGATTACCAGTACCTACATCACTTACATTAAACAAAAAGCTCATTTGCTTTACACTTAAACCCAGAGGCGAGAAGAGCTTTATTAATGGATACTTTATTAACTCAAGAAGTGCTACTGGGATCAATAATATAGTATTAATAAGCACTAAACATATTCTAAGACCCAACGCTCTACTATTTGATAATGTTCTGCTAAGCTCTGATATCTTCGATGAACAATACAAAAATGGTAATTGGATACAATATATTGAGTATATAGAAAAAAATAAAATCTTATCTTTCAACCCTATTGTCGGGTCATTATATACTTCAGAAAAAATGTTATCATCACTATTTTCATTTTTGAAAGATTGATAGCTACTTGTAATCTTTTCTGTAAAAATAGAACAGAGCTTATGCAGTCCGTAGCACAAAACACAAGTGGCAAGTAAAACTGCAAGTGTTCCAAAAACAGCTAACACCTCACTTGAAGTTTTGGCAAGAAGGAATGCATAAAGCGCATCAATAAAGATCTCAAGTAAGTAGTCAAATAAAAAAATTGCTCCAATAGCAGCACCAACTAATAGAACATACCCACAAACAACCAAAAATGTTTTTAACCTCGGATTCATAAACCACTTCTTAATAACCTATTAATATACTTCTCATTATATGCTTAAATTAAAAAAATGCAAATTTTTATACAAAAAAGATCAATTGAAATTTTCGAGCTTCAGCTATATTGTTAATATATTCAGATAAAAATTAAACATTGTCGTGTCAAATAAAATAGGCTTTTTGGCTATTTTCGCCTTGGTGATCAGTAGCCAAATCGGCTCTGGAATTTTTATGCTCCCAATTAGCCTTGCACCATACGGCGCTTATAGCCTCATAAGCTGGGTTATATCAGGATTTGGTGCTATATCTCTTGCTTTAGTTTTTGCTTCACTCTGCGCAAAATTTCCAGAAACGGGTGGTCCTCATATTTATGTGAAACATGCCTTTGGCTCTACAGCAGCTTTTTTTGTTGGCTGGACATATTGGGTAAGCTCGTGGGTAAGCTCAACAGCTGTGACAATTGCAAGTATCGGTTATTTAGCCCCGCTTTTTCATAATGATATACAAGATATACGTTTGCTTTTAGAAATAACATTAATTTTAGCTATTATGCTAATAAACTTAAGGGGAGTAACTACTGCTGGGCATGTTGAGCTTCTGCTGACCATTGTTAAAATTATTGCACTTCTCGCAATACCTATCGCAGGGTTGTTTTTCTTTGATAAAAATAATTTTATTGTAAGCGAGGAAGTATCAAACTTTACAATATCACAAACTCTTGCTCGTTCTACACTCCTTACTCTATGGTGTTTTATTGGACTTGAATCAGCAACGGCACCTGCAGGATATGTCAATAATCCCTCTAAAACAATACCAAGGGCTATAGTGCTTGGAACAGTCTGTGTTGCTGTGATATATTTCATCAATAGTCTTTCAATTATGGGATTGATAAGTTGTAATGACCTAGCTAGTTCAAAAGCACCATATGTTGATGCGATAAAAATTATGTTTCCAGGTAATTGGCATTTAATTATTTCTGTTGTTGCCTTTATCGTTTCTGTAAGTAATTTAAATGCTTGGTTTTTAGCTGATGGACAGGTCACCTTAGGCCTTGCAAAAGACAAGTTAATGCCGCAATTTTTTGGCAAAAAAAATAAGCATGATGCTCCATTATGGGGAATAATACTCAGTACTTTGGGGGTGTTAGTTTTACTTATCCTAACGTCAAACAAAAGTTTTGCTGAGCAAGTAACTTCAATAATTGATATCTCTGTGGTGTCATTTTTGTTTATCTACTTAGCATGTAGCCTTGCTTTTCTCAAAGTTAATATACAAGACAAAAGCTACTGCAAATTTTTAATTGGAGGTGTGGCTGTATCTTTTTGCTGTTGGGTAATATACGAGACTTCTATAAAAACATTGTTAATATCAAGTCTATTCCCTTTAAGCGGAACACTTATTTATCTACTTTGGTATCATAAACTAAAAACTTAACTTAAATTTTTTATTTGCTAAAATTCTTAAGCTATACTACTGGCTTACATTAATAGAATTAAGAGGTATTGTGTCAAATAAAATAGGTTTTTGGGCTGTTTTTGCTTTAGTCATTAGTAGTCAGATCGGCTCTGGGGTTTTTATGCTTCCAATTAGCCTTGCTCCATATGGCGCTTATAGCCTTATAAGTTGGATGATATCAGGAGCTGGTGCTGTGTCTCTTGCGCTAGTTTTTGCTACGCTATGTGCAAAGTTTCCAGAAACAGGAGGTCCTCACGTTTATGTGAAACATACTTTTGGTCCTGCTGCAGCGTTCTTTGTTGGTTGGACATATTGGGTAATCTCATGGGTTAGTACAACAGCTTTAATAGTTGTGGGTGTTGGCTATCTTACACCATTTTTCCATGAAGATATCAAAAGTATGCGTTTATTTTTAGAGCTGTTGTTATTTACAATCATTACATTAATAAATTTAAGGGGAATAGCTACTGCAGGGCACGTTGAGTTTCTGCTCACGGTTGTGAAGGTTGCTGTATTGCTTGCAATACCTGTAGCAGCGTTGTTTTTTTTCGATAGAAATAATTTTATCATAAGTGAAGAAATATTAAGTCTTACAACATCGCAAATTCTTGCCCGCTCTACACTCCTTACTTTATGGTGTTTTATTGGACTTGAATTGGCAACAGCACCTGCAGGGTCAGTTGATAATCCAGCTAAAACTATACCAAAAGCTGTGGTGCTTGGCACAGTTTGTGTTGCTGTTATATATTTTATCAACAATTTTGCAATTATGGGATTGATCAATGGCAACAATTTAGCAAGTTCAAGAGCACCATATGTTGATGCGATAAAAATTATGTTTTCTGGTAATTGGCATTTAATTGTTTCTATAGTTGCATTCATTTTTTGTGTTGGCAGTCTAAACGCTTGGGTTTTATCTAGTGGACAAGTTGCTTTTGGTCTTGCAGAAGATAGACTAATGCCAAAATTCTTTGCTAAAAGGAACAATCATGGCTCTCCTTTTTGGGGAATAACAGTTAGTTCAATTGGAACTGCAATTTTACTAATTCTCACTTCAAACAACAATTTTGCCCAGCAGATTACGTCGATTATTGACTTTTCTGTAATTTCATTTTTGTTCGTTTATCTTGCGTGCTGTTTTGCCTTTCTAAAGGTTATTATACAGGAGAGGAGTTGTTATAAGCTTTTAATTGGTAGCATAGCAACAACCTTTTGTTGTTGGGTGATATTAGAAACCCCTGTAGGTACTCTGCTGACTTCGAGCCTGTTCACTGCAAGTGGCATACCCATTTATTTATTTTGGTACTGCAAAACTTCTGTGCAACAAATTCAGTAGTGAGAGATACACTTTAAATGGTTAATATTTATGGGCCAAGATTTTTTTTCTCTTTATCTACTTGTTCAATATTACCATTCTCAAGTTTGCTACCTACTTCTTCTGTGCGTTTATTATCTATGTAGATCTCATTTTTTGCTTTATTAGAAAGACCTATTTGCGATTGCAGTTTTTTATACTCTTCTTTTTCAGGCGTGAAAATTTTCACTAAAGATCTTCCTATTATTGGTATTGAACTTAAAAAATCTCTTAATCCAAAAGATTCTTGCTTCTTGTTTGAAAGATGCTGGTCTATCTTAGAAATTTTCACACCATACTTTTTATCATCAAAATTTATCGCTGGCTTGCTTTTTTTCGAAAGAACATTTTGAATCTCTAATCTATTGATTTTTTCAGGCTTTTGAAATGCAGATACTGCAGGTTTGACCTTAGTGTCATCATGTTTTTTACTCATTTCATTCTACCATGCAATATTACTAGTGTCTTATAATTATAACTAAATTATGGTTAATTGCAAGGTAAAAATATTAAAGTAATTGTAAATTTTATCAGTAAAAATATAATATAGTTTTAAAATCAGAGGTTTATTTATATGGGATGTAAGATTGCAGTTATTGGAGCAACAGGAAGAGTAGGATATGAGGTATTGACCATGCTTGCTGAGTTTCAAAAAGAGGGAAAATTTTCGATAGATTCTGTTGTTGCTTTTGCATCGAAAAAATCAAAGGGAAAAAAGGTGAGTTTTGGTGACAAAGAGTTAACAGTTTTATGCCTTGAGGATTATGACTTCGTTGGAACTAATATAGCCATTTTCTGTGCAGAATCTCATGTTTCTGAGAGATACGTACCAATTGCAACTGAGGCTGGGTGCGTTGTGATAGATAACACTTCCTACTTTAGGATGAAAGAAGGCGTGCCACTAGTTATTCCAGAGATCAACAAAGATAAAATTACGGAATATAAAAACCATAACATAATATCTAATCCAAACTGTACTACAATACAAATGTTGCTGGCATTACATTTATTACACAAAAAAGCAAAAATAAAGAGAATCGTTGCTTCAACTTATCAATCAACTTCTGGTGTAGGTAAAGCAGCAATGGATGAGCTTTACAATCAGACAAAAAAAATCTTTATGAATGAAGCTAAAAAACCTGAAATATTTCCTAAGCAAATAGCATTTAATTGCATTCCTCATATAGGAGAGTTCATGGAAGATGGTTCTACAAAAGAGGAGTGGAAAATGCAAGAGGAGACAAAAAAAATTTTAGAAGAGGATATAAAAGTAACTGCAACTTGTGTACGAGTACCTGTTCTTGTTGGTCATGCTATAGCAGTAAATGTAGAATTTGATCAGCATATAACTGAAGAAGAAGCTCGTGAAATGCTCAGTGAAGACGATGGAGTTTTAGTACAAGATAAGCGCGAAGATGGTGGATATATGACTCAGATTGATGTTGTGCAAGAGGATGCCGTATACATATCGCGTATTAGACAAGACGATACCGTTAAACACGGATTAAATATGTGGATAGTAGCTGATAATCTACGCAAAGGTGCAGCACTAAATATAGTGCAGATCTTGGAGATCTTGATCAAAGAGCATTTATAGCTCAATAACTTAAATCTATATTGACATGTCCCATTTTACGCTTGTCCCTAACCTCTTTTTTCCCATATATGGTTAAACTAGCTTTTTCGTTGCTCAAATATTTGTGAGAATTATATATATCATTACCTATTATATTTTTTGTCATGCAAGGAAAGCGTAATACTACTTCCTGCATAGGTAATCCGCATATTACCCTCACCAGCTGCTCGAATTGACTAACGTTGCATGCATCCAAGCTCCAGTGGCAAGAATTGTGGGGTCTTGGGGCCAATTCATTAACTAGTAATTCATGATTTTGAGTGATGAAAAATTCAATAGCTAGGATTCCTACTACATCAAGCGCAGTTGCTATTTTCTTTGCAGTTTTTTGTACCTCTTGGGCTAATTTATTATCTATTTTAGCTGGTGCTATTGAAGTATTAAGTATTCCGTCAACGTGGTGATTCTCTGCTATAGGAAAAAAAGCTACTTTACCGTTTTTATTTCTTGCAACGACTATTGAAACCTCTTTCAGTAAATCAACACTTGCTTCAAGAATGTACTCTTTATTCCAATCGAAGGAAGCAAATTGCTTCAGTTCAGAATCATTTTCAATCACATATTGTCCTTTTCCATCATAACCCATTTCTGTTGTTTTTAGCCTCACTGGATAGCTAAAAGTTTCACTACTTTCTAGTAGCTGATTATAATTTTGTATACTTTTGTAATCAGCAGTTTTTATGCTTAAATCTCTAATAAAATCTTTCTCTCTCAGCCTATTTTGCGAAATGTGTAACGCCTTTTTGCCTGGATAAAAATCTGCGTGCAGCGACACAATATCAATTGCACTACATGGAATATTTTCAGACTCAATAGTGACTAAATCCACACTCTGTGCAAAAGATTCAAGTGCCCTCTTATCACAGAAGTCTGCTATTGTTAAATCATCAGCAACAGAACAAGCTGGATCGTTTTTAGCACTGGCAAAAATATGCGTTTTGTGCCCAAGTTTTATTGCAGCGATAGCAGTCATTTTACCTAATTGCCCACTTCCTATTATTCCTATCACTTTTTTATCCAGTGGATCTGTTTTGTTCATCATGTAGATTAATATTTCCTAGTTAGAGTACGATAATATGCTTGGAAAATCTATGAAAAAAGTGTATAATTGAAGTGTGTTAAATTTTTATCATGAACACTTTACGATGACCATGAAATACACACTTATTACTAATTCTGTTGAAGTTACAGTTTTGCCAATTTACATTGAAGAGCAATCCATTCCTTATGAAAATTGTTACGTATGGATGTATAATGTTAAGATAAAAAATAAAAGCTCATCAACCATTCAATTATTAAGTCGCTATTGGCGAATAATAGATCATAAGGGCAAAATAAATGAAATTGCCGGAGTTGGTGTTATTGGAGAACAACCTGTAATAAAATCTGGAGAGGTATTCAAATATACAAGTGGAACATACTTAAATACACCATCAGGAATAATGCAGGGTAAATATGAATTTCTGAACGAAGAGAGCATAAAAACCTTTGATGTTATGGTACCACCCTTTTCCTTAGATAGTCCATACGTTAACACTAGACCTCATTGATCATCAAGATAGTGTATTTGTTTAAGTGCATCTGAAACCAGTGCTTCTTGTTTTGTCATTTGAGCTTCCATAATGTCATCCGAGTAGCTGATACTGAGATCCAACTAAGTTGATAAACACGAAAGCACTGACCATTTGCTTCTATAGTTGTCTTTTTTCGTCTATCTTATTTTGTTACTCTGCTGAACAGATGCAAAATAGTTTATTTTTGATTCTTATCATCAAGTGTGAATAAGATTATTGTAGAGGTTAAACCTATAATAACTATCATTAACGAAAATGGGGCAGCTTCTCTATAACGCTCGTCGCTTACAAGTTCATATATTCTAGTTGATATAGTTTCAAAATTAAATGGTCTGATAATTAGTGTTGCCGTGAGTTCTTTTACCGTATCCATAAACACGAGCAGAAATCCCGATAGTATGCTTTTCTTGATAAGGGGAATATGAATATTCAGGCACGTGGAAATAGGCCCATGACCCATAGTATATGCAGTCCATTCAATTTCATTTGGTGTTTTTTTGAGTCCCGACTCTATCGCCTTGAAAGATATAGCAAAAAAACGAAATAAATATGAGTAAACTAATGCACCAATAGTTCCTACCAAGCTAATTTCCACAATATATTGAGTAATTAAAGAGGATATTCTGCTTAAAAACATTATTATGCTAATTGCAATAATTGCATTTGGAATTGCATATCCAAGAGAAATGAGACGTGCTATATTGCTTATTACCTTATTTTTACGTGCTGTATATCCAATAATTATTGCAATGCTGATCGAGATTAGCGCGGTAATAAATGATAAACTAATACTGTTTGTTATTATATTGTAAAATCTTGCTTCGTATATGAAAAAGCCTTTCTCTATGCTCCAATATATAAGTGGAATCATTGGTAAAATAAAGCCTATTAATATCGGCAATAAACACATAAGATAAGAAAAGATCAACGATATAGAACCGTTTATACTACGTTTATTGTGATAATCTGCATTAGTATTGATTGAAGAGTAAGATATTTCTCTTTTTTGTAGTTTTTTCTCGATAACTATTAGTGTTGCAACGAAAATCAGTTCTGCAACTGCCAAAACAGTAGTTGAATATTTGTCATGCAATAAAAACCAAGTACGGTATATTCCTGTCGTGAAAGTATCGATAGCAAGAAACTGTGGTGTGCCGAAATCTGTAATTACTTCCATTAGTACCAAGGATAACCCAGCTATAATTGATGGACGTATGGAGGGTATGATGACAGAAAACAGACTCTGTAATGAGGAGAACCCAAGTGTTGATGCAATAGTGACTGAGTTACTAACGCTCTTTAGACTTGAGCGGACCAACATATAAACGTATGGATATAGACTAAATCCCATTACTAATATTCCACCACCTAGGGATTTGATCTCGGGAAACCAATAGTCACCTTTGCCCAATTGAAAAGTATCTCTTAACAAGCTCTGAATCGGACCTGAAAACTCTAGCGTATTTACATAAACAAACGATACTATATATCCAGGAATTGATATCGGAAAGAATAAGGCAATCTCAAAAATTCTACTTCCGGGAAACGAAAAAAATGTAGTAAGCCAAGCTGGAATTACTCCAAATATAAAGGATATTAACCCTACTCCTACCATCAAAATCAACGTATTGAGTATATATTCAGGAAAAAGTCTACTAATTACCCATCCAGAGTTTGCTGATTCTGTAAATAGAATCGATATTAACGATAGTATAGGGCAGACAAATAATACACTTACTAAAAACAAGAATATATTTTTAAATACTCTCAGAAACATTAACTTGAATCTATATTTGATATTAAAATGTTATATGCAAAAACTAAAGATATCCAGTAATTAACAGCCGTCCTATTGAATATCTTCATAATTTTATATATTATGTTTTAAATCGATAAACTAATTAATTATGAGTTTTGTCATTGCAACTTTCTATCATTTTGTAAAACTCTCTAATTATTATGACATGAAAGATGAAATAAAAGTTGCATGCGACAATGTCGAATTAAAGGGTACTATACTCCTTGCAGAAGAGGGTATTAATGCAACCGTATCTGGTGAAAGAAACGCGATTGATAAAATATTCGATTTTCTACGTTCTGATTATAGACTAAGGGACCTTACATGGAAAGAGAGTGCAGCAGAATATCAACCATTTAGTAAGATGAAAGTGAGATTAAAAAGAGAAATTGTGAATCTTGGTGTAAGTAATCTCGATACTTCCGTTAGAGGTCAGTACATTGATCCAGATTATTGGGATGATTTTATCTCTCAACCTGATGTTTTAGTGATAGACACACGAAATGATTACGAAGTAAAACTAGGCAAGTTTAAAAATGCAATCAATCCACATACTCAGCGTTTTCGAGATTTTCCTCAGTGGGCAGAGTCTTTCTCTGAGAGTAAAGATCTGAAAGTGGCTATGTACTGCACTGGTGGAATCAGATGCGAGAAATCTACAGCATATATGAAAAGCCTTGGATTTAACGATGTTTACCACCTTAAAGGCGGTATTCTTTCCTACCTTGAAAAAACTCACAACAAAAGTGGTAGTTGGGAGGGCGAGTGTTTTGTTTTTGATGATAGAATTGCTGTTGATCACTCACTCGCCCCAAGTGATAAAATAAAATGCATATTCTGCTCAAGTAAAGTTTCAACTGATGAGCTGAAATCAGTTCCACGTGGCCAGGTAGTTTGCTCTGATTGTAAATCTTTAAGTATTGAAAGAAAGCTAGAATTCAATACGAACCTCTAAGAAAATTTGCTTATTGCACACTTACTAACCTCAATTTTATCAAGACATTTACCTACTACATAGCTCGCTCCAGCTCCAAGTAACGCACCAACTATAGCAAATGCAATCAACACTACACCAGAACCGCCAATAAGAGCTAAAGTGTCTTGCCATAAACAACATGCTGCAACTAGACCAGCAACTAAACCAATTCCTACACCTATGCACCTAAGTTTCATGTTATTACTAATATTGTAACCTCTTCTATGCTTTAGGCTATGACTAGTATTGTTACTTATCCAATCAAAGATTTTGACATTTGGGTTTTTGTCCATAAAATCGATAAGCTCACCTATTGTTTTGTTACGCAAACTATCTAAAAATATAATTTTATCTTCTACATATTGTTCAAATACATTTTTTTACGTGTCATTTATTTTTCCATACTATTAGAATATGTTTTTACTACACTGCACATCTTAACAATTGGTAAATTCCCATATAAGAATAAGTAGATAATCTTACCACTATAGGTGGGACTAAAGCGCTATAAGATTAAATTCCTGAAAAATGTTGGTAAGAAGAGCTTTTCCAAAAACAATAAAGTTAAGAGTTGAAGAGATAGTAAAAGAGCGACTTACAGTTAATCCAATTGATTTTGGTGAATCGTTTTGTTACAAACTCAAAGGATACAGAAGACTGAGAACTGGTGATTATCGTATCATATAAATGCTGCAAAGTATGAAGTGTTTCAATAAAACACAGAAAAGACATTTATGAATCCTAGATTAATATCCTTCCAGTATTAACTTACTGTAACCTTTCCGGTTGAGCCACTGCGATTCTTTGCAACGTTTATCTCTAATTCGTTATTAGCGTCGATTTTATAGTCTGTAGAGTAGTAAAATTATAGGGGTATAGCAAAAAATGAGTTATTTTTGAGCTGAGCAAAGCCACCTAAGGTGAAGAGGAAGAAGGGCTGTATAATGAAATATACTATGCTTATAGGAAGGTTCTAACTTTTATAGATGTATTCTCTATGCTCTATTGCAGTAATTATTACTGTACGTTCTAATTTACTTATCCTATAAACCAAACGATAATCACCAAATCTTATTCTACGATGTCCTTTGAACTCACCGAGCAAGGGATCTCCTGCCTTCTCAGGAGAAAGTGTAAGACGCTCTTTTACGATTTCTTTTACCCTTGACCATATTGTCTTTGGAAGATTTGGAATGTCTTTGTGAACTACATTTTCCTCATAGCAGATTAAATACTTATCACCAGTTGATGTCTTCATGCCTGATGAATTTTGCATTTCGAGTGTCACGTTGAATAGCAAGTTTGGCTATTGCCATATCTTCTTCATTTTCAATTGCTTCTTGTATAAACTGCTCTGCTAGCTCTTGAGCTGATTGATTCTTTACTTTAGCTAAACGAGTAAGGTTTTTTAAAACTTTTTCACTAATGTTAATACTTGAATCAGCCATAAGTTTTACCAAAATCTACTAATAATTATACAACATTTTTCTAAAATTTTCAATAAAGAATGGATCAGGAAGGAGGGCTGTATAATAATATATTTATAATTTACTTATGTAACTTAACGAAGCAGAGTTTATTGAAAAACATGGTTCTTAAGTACCTTCAAAGCTTTCTCGTAAATGGTATCCCTATGTCCTATTGTAACGATAGTTACTTCATGTTTTTTGGTGTCTGTATAATACATGATACGATAGTCACCAACCCTTAGTCTTTTGAACCCTTTAAAGCTATGGTATAAAGGCTCACCAATGGATCGACTGTAAGGCGTTCCTGTATTGCTTTATTTACTCTTGATTCTATTTTTATCGGTAAAACTGGAAGATCTTTTTCAGTGACATTCTTCAAAAATTTAATCTTGTAGTCCACTTGATCTCCACTTTACATCTTTGTAATCAACTGTTTCTGCACCTTCAACATCACGCTCATCAGAAATTTTAGACACTAAAAAGTCTTCAATTTCAAGCTCGATTGCTTCTTTAAGTAGTTTTTCTGCTAATGCTTGAGCAGGTTGCTTAGTAAGTTCAGATAATTCAGCAAGATGCTGTAAAGTTTCTTTACTGAAAGCTAAATTAGCGTTTGCCATAAGTTTTACCAAGTTCTACTACTGAACAATTATACAACATTTTCATGAAATTTTCAATAAAGAATTGTTAAGGTGAAGAGGAAGGAGGGCTGTATAATTTGTTTTAACTTTCGTGAAAACTGTATTGAGAAATAACCATATCATTGTTAATATATTAATATTTATATGTTAAAATTGTATTAATTTTTTAATTAAGGAGAATATTATGTCTTATATTCAAGAGTATAAGGAGAATTTGGAAAAATGTCTTGATGACAACACAGAAAAGATTGGTAAGTGTGATAACGAATGTCATAAAAATTTCTTTAAACATCATTGGTCAGTGCCATATTCTTCAGAGGAATGTTCTAAAGCTTTAAAAAATTTAGGTTGTGTTAAAGTTGGTATAAGGCATGATTGCCACAGGTGGTGTGAGGACAATTACCAGGGCTTACTCTCAAGACCAGGGTGCAAATTAGAATGTGATGAATATGTATCTTCTAAGAAAGAGATTATAGGCTATCCTAAAGATTATTACCAGACTTTGAAAAAATGTCTTGATGATAACACAGAAAAGATTGGTAAGTGTGATAACGAATGTCATAAAAATTTCTTTAAACATCATTGGTCAGTGCCATATTCTTCAGAGGAATGTTCTAAAGCTTTAAAAAATTCAGGTTGTGTTAAAGTTGGTGTAAGTCATGATTGCCACAGGTGGTGTGAGGACAATTACCAGGGCTTGATCTCAAGACCAGCATGCAAGGAATGTTGTAATATGCAGGATAAATTCAAATTCTCTGGTGATACAAAGAATACATCAGAAGATGTTGGAGATAACTTCTATATCCTCGAAGATTTAGTGTCTGTTCTGTAGCAGATACAGTAAAAAGCGTGAGGCTTCTCTTGTTTTCCGGAATTTTCAATAAAGAATTGTATTGACAAATTATGATAGGTTAAGTATACACGAGTTTGCTGAGGTTAGGGAGAAATGACACATACTAAGTATAGTATTGCAAGATATTGTTAGGAATAGGGAAGGTATGCTGGCTACTGGATGTATTTCTATGATAACAACTACTCTTCGTCATCAAAAATCAAGAAAGCTCTGCAACTTGATAACTCTATTCTTTTATTGACGTAGATGACTCTGAAAAATTGCGAAGCTGAAGTGCTAATGCTATATGGTTATTACGTTCAAGAACAAAACGGAAAATCCTATGTTATACTAGAAATAATGTGCGGAAAAGGGGGGATTCGAACCCCCGACATATTTTCATATGTGCACGCTTTCCAAGCGTGTGCTTTAGACCGCTCAGCCACCTTTCCATACTTATTCATAATATTAAAAATTATGCTGCTAAACAACTGGTATATATGGTTCGCCACGGAAATTCACAGTATTGTTAAACTTGTTTTTGCACGTTAAAAACGCTTTATCACAACCTGCAAGTATCGAATATTTCTCTCCGGTAGAAATTTGATATGGAGGAGAAGCAAATAATGTAACTACTTTATTTTTGTATTCTTTAACTACAACTTCAAATGTTGCTGAACTAAACACTCCGTGCTTATAATATCCATCGCTTTCGATTAAATTAGTGTCTTCAAATCTTCTTTCATCTATCACTTTAGTAATTGTGCTCATTCTACTAAACTTTTTAGCATCAGCTTTACATCTATCATCGCAAAATTGTGCCCTGCATACAGGAGAATATAGCTCTGTTATGCTTCTCTCAAGCTTTGTCGCAAGACCTCTAATTTCAGCGATAAACCTCCCACTATTTAATGTTACTTTACCAAAAGTTCCTGCATGCAAATTCATAATTCCCTGACTCAAATCTTTATAATTCACAAGAAATATTTCAATATTTGCAAAGTCATGCCTTCCTGATAAAACATCTTTTTCTTTAATATCAGCACTATTTAATATTCCTTCAATTTCTAGATTATCAGTTCTCAAATCGCTATTTAATATTATACTGCTGGCTATAAAACCGCTTGAAGATTTATAGAGTATATTATTGAGATTTAAATCTTCATCATAGTCAGTGAATCCCATTACCTCCCCACTTACAAGTGTTAATTTCCAGCAAGTAGCGATGGTAAGTAATTCTCCAGTTAAATGGTTTTTTAGTTTGGTTTGCATACTGCTTAATTGATTGAATTTGAAAACGTTCGATAGGTAAGGGATTATATCCATTATCTGAGTAGCCATAGGGTGTCATGCCAGCGCCCAGACTATTGGCATCCAGTTAAATTTACGAGTATAAAAGTAATGTTAAAATACAACGTTTCTGATGATGATGGAAAAATGGATCCCAGTGTCAAGCACTGGGATGACACCATTTACTATGCAAATTGCCACAATTTTCGTACAGCTGTGACTGGGATGACATTACTTATTGTGTGAATAAAATAAATACTCGTAGAGTTTATTACGCACTGGCTTATGTTTATTTGATCGATGAGTAAATGCTAACAGATAAGATACACACCACATTCAAGTTGTGGTGTGTATTACTAGAACAAATTAGAAAGAAAACTTCACACCAGTGAGGAGAAGAATTCCTTGGTTAGAAGGTACATCAGCATTATTTTCATCTTTCAGCGCACCTTTTTCATCAGTCATAAAATAATGTAAGGCTGCATAAGGAACAAACTTGCTCTTATTGCAAGAAGATAGATCATACTGAACACCAAGTGCAACATCATGAAGCATATCTTTATCATTCATTGTACTGCCAAAGTATGTCAAGCTTGTATAAACATTCTCATATTGATAACCAGCACCTGCAGTCCAATACATGGTGTCCTTGTCATTAAATTGCTTTAAGCCATTTTTTCTAGCAATATCAGTAGTCTCTTTATATTCTTTTGAAGTAGGGTTGAGTTCCTTGATACTCTTCGGTTGACCAGATTTGCCTAAATATGCAAAAGAAGCAGCGAATTTTATATTTTGACCTTCATCAATCTTATAATCAGCGCTTACACCCAAATTAACACCCATCAGGTCATTGTACTCTACAAATTCCTTATAAAGATGCTTATCTTTACTCGGTTGCTTTGAAACCCCATATTCACCAACTACGGAAGTTTTAACTTTTACATTATGTTTACTAAAGTCATATTCATATGATGCACCAGCACTTATTATATGCTGGTAATCTGGTCCAACATGTCTTAACGTTTCCTCATTCTTTACCCCTGTTACCTTATTACTTAAATCTTTGAGGAAATCTGGAGCTATTTCTTTTACAACGGATAAACCACTATCGTAGCGAGGTGAGTAGCTAAGACCAAATCTTGCACCCATATAATTTGGTGAGTAGTAAGCAGCTCTAAACGGCAATGTGGTCATAACGTCTTTGTTGTATTTTCCTGCCATACGGAAGGAGAGTTTTTCGCTCTCGCTCGAGAAGCTTTCAGTGTAAAGACGTGGTGTTACGTAAAATGGGAAGTTTGCAGCACTTCCTTCTAAGTTTACTTTTCTGAACCAGTCACTATCTGCAGCTCCATCAACAGTTGCAATTCTTGTTGCATCAAGTCTCATCAGAGACTCAGGACCAAACTGATAGCCAAGTTTCAGATCACCATATTTTGAATTCAAAAACACATGTGCACTTCTATCTCTTGCAGCATTCACGCCTTGTGAAGCTCCTTTACCTTCAGTAACTGGAACATGGAATTGTACATCGGCACCATAACGAAGACCAATATCCTCATTTTTATTTTCAGCTCTTAAGTGCAATATTGCATCTGAAATCATGCCCATGTTTTCACTGTAATCACCAATATTCCCTATCCCTTTAGGAAATATTGGATTTGCTCCTTTTATACTATCTGGAGTATTGTTAAAATAATCTGTAGATTTACCTGGCATAACATTATAATGGTTATAGCCACTTAGCCCATGGTTACCATAACCTTGAGAATCAACAACGCCACCGAAAGTTATTCTTAAACCATCCCCTTGATTGGTATTGATAATATCAATCCCACCAACTGAAACAACAGGACTTGCCTTACCTTTTTCCTCTGTATTGCTGTTAACAACTTTTACATTCTTTTTTATATCTTTAGCTTCAATTTTAGCATTCTTAGTTTTAGAACCCTTAATTTTTGACTTTTCTACATTAGAATTTTTAGTGCTTAGAGCTTTCGCCTTTGAATCCTCTATAAGCTTTGCTTTTTTCTCTTTTGCTAGCCTAATTTCATCTTTTTTCTTTTGTTTTGCTACTAATTTTAACTCTTCTTTTTTCTTCTTTTGTTCAGCTGCTAATTTTAACTCCTCTTTTTTCTTCTGCTCAGCTGCTAATCTTAGTTCTTCTTTTTTCTTAAGCTCCTCAGCTTTTTTTCTTGGATCAGCATTACATATCCTGTCCATTTTTTCTTTTAGTTTCTTATTTGACGTCTTCATCACTTCCATCTTTCCAGAAGTTTTGATTGACTCGTTACTTTCTTGCTTTTTTACTTCCTTCATACTCTCGTCAGAAAAGTCAGCAGCAAAGCCACTGAAAGAACATAAAGTCAATAGAGAAGCTAGAGCAGTTCTAGTATAAATAGATTTTTTCATGAAGTGCCCCCAAAAAATTTTAAAATCATAACATAAATAGTATAAAGGTGTTGAAAATCCAACTTAAAGCAACCTTATAGCGAAAATAAAAGTAAAATGCAATACTTTAAAAGCAACTTTCTTAATACGCTCAACGTGTATATTAACCAAAATTTAGTACAGAGGTTTGCTTGTTAGTGTATTATAACTCTATACTTATTCTATGGAAGTAAAATTTACTCAAGTGAAAGTACATAAAGATTAAAATATTAATATAACTATTGACAATAATATTAGTTTATATTATAATTAGTGAATTATTGTTTTATTTTTAATAATTAAGGTATTTATGGATTTTAGTTTTTTACGAAATTGGTTTAGCACTACAGGTGCTGCTACAGGCTCAGAGCCAGGTAATACTGAACAGCCAGATTCTATTTCAGTAGATGATGGCAAATACGAGATGAAAGAATATGACGATGAATTTGAGATCATTGAAGATTATGAATTTATAAATCGTGCTGATCCAAATGAGCCATGTTCTTTACCTTCTGACTATAAAATAGATGAAAGTATTGTAAAAATTGCAGGATTTGATCGAGAGAAATTATTAGAAATGGGTAATTTCTGCAAGATAAGCTATGGCGATGATGATGGTAAATTAAGTAAAAAAAGATGTAACAACCTAGCTCAAAGAGTATACAAAACTGAATTTGAAATTGTAGAAGATTTTGAAATTGTTCCATCTACTGAAAAAATGTATAAAACTAGAGCTGAACTCATCAGCGAAGGTTATGAAATTATTCCATTTGGTAATAGCTTTGAAAAAGATGCTGGTCACGTTTTTATAAAAGGTAAAGAAATAACAATAGCTTACCATGGTACTCGTCTGAGCCAGAGTTTTAATGATGGAATTACTGATATAAATGTACTTTTTGCTACTTCGGAATTTTTACCTGAAGGTGGAAGAATTCATTGTGGTTTCTATAATTCATTTATGGATTCATGGCCTAATCTGTATGGCATTTTGAAATCTCATGCTGAAAAACAGGGATCAGAAATCAAGGATTTTAAAATTAATCTCACAGGTCACAGTATGGGAGGAGCTATTGCTAAGATAGCTGCTTTATGCCTCAATAAAACAGAAGGAGCTGAAGATGTTCATGTTGCAACTTTTGGTGATCCACGAGTTTTTGATCTTACTGCTAGTGAATTTTATAATGATGTTCTTCAAGAAAAAACCATTAGAGTAACTCAACATAGACAAGACCCAGTACCAGCGGTATCACCTGGTATTTGTGGTTATGCTCATGTAGGTGCACAATTGAGAATATCAGTACCTGAAGGATATTTTGTTCATCAAATAGATGGTTATCATGAAGCCATTAAAATAATGGATGAAAAGGATTTCCGATCGAACAATAACGTTTCTCTCTTTTATTACCCTTCGAGAATATTAAGTCGAATTAACTGTGCAGTTTTAGGTAATGCTCAATATTATGCTGCTAATTTAGGTAATTATATTCTTGGTGGACAAAATTTTTTCGAGAAAGTAAAAAAGGAATACCAAGATAAAAACTTAGAAAATTTTTCTAAGCTTGAACAAGCAGAAGTTAAGCAAAGGGCACATCAAAATGTCTTTTCTACTACAAGGAGTTTATAACTACTATACAGAGCAATCATTAGATTGCTCTGTAGCATCTATTCATTTAAGTTCAATATAAAAATTTTCACCAGAAGTTATTTTCCATTCTTCTTTAAATTTCTTTAGGTGTTCTTTTTTTTCGCATTCTAAAAGCAGTTCTTCTATGCTCTTATTATAGCTTTCTGTAGTAATTCTTCCTTGATGATGCATAAACCTCAAATAAATCAAATAAGTGTTAATCACATCTGTTTCACAATAATCGCGAATCTCTTGTATTTTGCCACTATCATATAAGTCCATAACTTGTGAACCATCAACTCCAATCTTACCGGGAAGATTAAATGCTGCGCAAACTTCGTTCATCTTCATTCTTGCAGAAGCTCCAAAATCAGAGAGAGATTCAAGCAAATCACAATGCCAATCACTACTGTACCTCTGATTGTAACTATTCCACTTATCGCCAGCTTTGTGAAAATATTCTGCTTGAATGCCATGAACCATAGCACGGTACTTCAGTACCGGTATATCAAAAGTGCGTCCATTGAACGAAACTAGTCTTGGCTTTTTCTCTGATATGTAGTTAAAAAATCCCTTTACTAGCTCTTTTTCATTGGAGTTTACTGTGCCTCCAGATCTTATTTCTTGTAGTGTGAACATTTCATAACCGCTCTGGCGTGTTATATTACAAAGTAAAAAACTAATGACTACAACAAGGTGGAAGGGCTGACGCAGAAAAGAGTTTTGCCCGTTTGTTATTTCAAGATGATATTTTGTTAATGCGTTCCTCTTTTCTTCTACACTGCTATCATCACTAATATTTAGTAAATTCTTGCAGGAATTTACATCTGGTATAGTTTCAATATCAAATACTAACAAAGAATTAAGCATTACTTATATATTCCTCAGGGCGATCAGTCCAAGGTCGCACTTTTACGAACAAAAAGAGATGAACTTTACACTCAAATAACTTTTCCAATTCTGTACGCGCCTCGATATTAATTTTTTTTATGCTACTGCCGTCTTTTCCTAGCACTATTTTCTTATGATTATCTTTCAATACAAATATGATCTGTTTTATGACTAAACTCTTATCTTTTTTTTCCTCAAATTGTTCAGTTATAACAGCTGTAGAGTATGGCAATTCTTCACGTAGGTTCAAGAATAACTTTTCTCTCGTAATTTCCGCTGATAAAAAATCAGCTGAGGAATCAGTTATTTGATCTTTTTCATAAAACCAAGGGCCTATCGGTGCAATTTCAGACAAGTAACTAGTCAGATCAGAAAGTCCATCATTCTTCAGTGCCGAGATCGTAAAAATTTTTTCAAACTTATAAAGCAAATTTAGGTGCTCATGTGCCATCTTGAGCTCTGATTTCTTTACTAAATCAGTTTTATTGATAATCAAAATGCATCTGCCTTTTGTGCGCTCCAGTCGTGCAAATATCGTTTTTATTCTTTCTATATTTTTTAGGTAATTGTTTACATCAACAAGCAATAAAGTAATGTCACTATCCTTAACTGCTCCCCATGCAGATTTGACTAAAGCTTTTTCAAGATTTGTTTCTGCTGAAAACACTCCCGGAGAGTCAGTAAAAACAATTTGCGCATTGTTGCATATAGCAACACCCCTTACCTGTGTCCTTGTTGTCTGCACTTTAGGGGTGACAATTGCAATTTTCTTGCCTACGATGCTGTTAATTAGCGTTGACTTTCCAGCATTTGGCAAACCAGCTATCGTTACAAATAAGCATTTTTCTTCTTTCACAAAGGAAATTATAAAGAAAACTAAATGCTAACGTCAATTGATTATTTTGCAGGTAGATTGCACTCTTCCTCTTTTGAAGAAAAACGCTCAACTATAGGTGATATAATATAATCATTCACTTTTTCAGCTATTGGTTCAATAACACAAAATGTTACAAATACCCCTGCGATTACTGCTATGGGTGCTATCACCGCACCTGCTAAAGCTGCCGATCCCATTCCAAGCATTGCACCAGGGAAAACAGCAGTTGCAGCTGCAGCAAGACCAACTCCAGTTGCAAAGCTGCAGCACATGAACAAGCACCAATAAAAAAACTTTCTTTGGAAAATTTTTCATTATAAATAAATTTACATGCAAGTAAGGCTACCGAAACCGCAGCAATAATTCCACCCATTACTAAAGGTGATAAAGCTGTAAAACTGAGTCCCAAACCTGTAAGTGCTCCTATTGATGTAGCTATACCTAAGGCAAATAACATTGGTTTAGTCTTGTTGTCCATATAATCCTCCTAAATAATAATTTTCTAAAAAGCTTTTAGCTACTTTTAGTATAGCTGAACTAGTTGAATAGGGGAAGGAAATTTTTTATGTTAAAATTAAAGAGCGGGAGAAGGGGTTCGAACCCTCGACCTCAACCTTGGCAAGGTTGCGCTCTACCAACTGAGCTACTCCCGCAGTTAAATTCTGCTTAGATTCTACTTCTAATTATAGGTACATATTACAATTTGTAAACCCTACATGCATGAAAATCATGAGAGCCAATTTTCTATGATCTTTTCGTATACTTAAAACTCATTTTTGATTATTGTATGTGTCATAAAACATATTAAATTTATGAGAATATTTATATATAAGGACGACCTGCCAGCCAGTGCAATACCGAATGATATAAAATCTATAGCTGTTGATACAGAGGCAATGGGGCTACTGCATAGCAGAGATAGATTATGCCTTGTTCAGCTCTCTTTCAATGATGGCAACGCTCACTTAGTTCAATTCAAAAACGATTATACAGCTCCAAATTTGAGAAAAATATTAGAGGATAAAAATATAACCAAAATATTTCACTTTGCGCGATTTGATGTGAGTATAATACATTACTACCTGCAAACTTGGTCACTGCCTTGCTATTGCACGAAAATAGCCTCACGTTTAGTTCGCACCTACACAGATAATCATAGCTTAAAAGAGTTGTGCTTAGAACTACTTGATATAAAATTAAATAAGCAACAACAATCTTCTGATTGGGGAAATGAAAATTTAACAGACAAGCAAAAAAGTTATGCTGCATCTGATGTTTTATATCTCCATAAAATAAAGGAAAAGCTAGATTTAATGCTAGAACGTGAAAATAGAAAAGAATTAGCCGAAAAGTGCTTTGAATTTCTTCCTACTCGTATTGAGCTAGATTCAATGGGTTGGGGGAGTGTAGATATCTTTAATCATCATATGTAATCACTTCACTTGAATCCAGAAAAATTTAGTTGATCAGCTGTTAATTGATACGCTATATTTATAAAAATTTAGGTATTTTATGAGTGATGATATTAAAGCGGTAAATGATCAAAATTTCGAATCTGAAGTTGCTAACCACAAAGGATTTGTGCTGGTAGATTTTTGGGCAGAATGGTGTGGACCATGCAAAAGTCTGATGCCACGTATCGAGCAATTGGCTGAGGATAGAAAAGGCAAGATCAAGATCTGCAAGTTCGACATAGATGGAGAAACTGAAGTGCCAAGTAAGTATGGAGTTCAATCTATACCTACTTTAATCATATTTCAAGATGGTAAGGAAATTGCACGCAAAATTGGCGCAATAAATGATTTACACAGTTGGGTTGATAGTGAAATAAGCGAGTAGACAAATTTCCTTTTGCGTGTATTATAGGTGTTGATAAAAGGGATTGTAGCTCAGTCGGTTAGAGCAGTTCGCTCATAACGAATTGGTCGTAGGTTCGAGTCCTACCAATCCCACCACTATTAATAAAATGTATCCGTTCAGCAAAGTAGCAAGATAAGGTAGACAGGTAAGAAAACTAAATGGGTGTCATTCCAGCGCGTGACGCTGGAATCTAGAAGAAAAAAAATGGATCCCAGTGTCTGGGCACTGGGATGACAACAAAAGAGCTACTCGAACGACAAAAGAGAGGCTACTCACATGATACCCTTGTTGATGCACAACTTTTGGTGCATCATGCACTGGCAGGACGGTGTCATTCCAGCGTGTGATCAGATTTTCTTATTGGATCCCAGCTGTCTGGTTATGAAAGAAATCTATTGTCAAAAAAAATTACTTCCGCGTATTTTCAATCTAATTATAATTAAAGTTAGAGATATTTTAAGAGCTCAAATTTGTCTGCAGACTTTCAATTAACTTTTCATAAAAAACGTAGCGTATCTTCTTCAGTGTATGTGAGTGCACACACATGCTTAATTTCTGTCGTATGTGCGCTGCATTTTTTTTAATCTTTTTTTTCACACAGGAGGATTTTATGTCCAAAATTCCAGATATTTGACCTTTACCTTAGCTAATAAAAACCAACTGGCGCCTTTGGTTTTTATAAAGAAAATCTAGGAAATAACCAAAAACTGTTTCCAGGCATAAATTTGCCATGTATACCTAAAAAGTAATGATATTAACATAATGTTCATATTTGTATGCTAATATTAGAATTATTTGAATTGGAGAATATTATGCAACAACAAGCATCAAACAGAGAGCAAGGGATTAAATTTAGATATAATCAATGTAAGGAGAAATGCCATTCCTACAAAACAAAACGGACAGACCAAGAATGTCTAGATGAATGCTATGAGAAGTACGTTTCTAAACTTTATCCACAAATTAGTGAGAAATTATTAGCTAGTGAAAACAATCTCTATGATGAAAGCACAGAATTATCACTTATGGCAGATACTCTAGATGCAATGTTTTTTTAATCACAAAAGAAACACTTATTTCAATATTTGCAGAGATGTTAGCTTTTTAGATATATTCTGACTTATTGAATAATTCTTTAAATTGGTAAAATACTGTTTCTTTTCCTCTATTTCTTTTTCACTATTCTTTCCACATATCGCTTCTGTTTTTATCTCTGGTTGTTTCTCTTGATTGAGAGAGCCCTTCTTTTCAAAATAATTATCTGTGAATTCTAAAAAGAGTGAAATCAGCTCAGGAAGATTGTATTTGTGTTCACTTGATGAGCACAATTCTGTAATCGAAGAAAAGTGAATATCATCTGCCTTAATAGGTAGTAACGATAGAAACTTATTCCAGCATTTTTTCATTATTCCAACTTCAGGTTCAAGGTTTTTTATTTTAGCTAAGTTGGCATGCTCCATAAAAAACTCTTTATATTGCTCAAAACCTTCAAAAGTTTCTTTTTTTTGGTAGTTTTTTTTCCTATGACTTTTTTCTATGTCAGCAATTTTAGTACCTATATTTGCCTGCTTACTAATAAAGCCATCGTTCTCTAAGTTAAAACAAATTGTGTATGGAGTAATGTCGTTTACTATTGTGTGTGGCTTAAAGTGCCAACCAAAGCATTTGAGTATGAATTTTATTATAGGAGGAAATAGCCATTTAGGTTTTGATATGTGTAGTAATTTCACTACAAGTTTTTTGAATGAGCTAAAGGATTTATTGATAATGCATCTTAAATGAATATTGTCATCTTTTTTAAACTTTTTATAAACCTCCGCAGCTATTGGTCCTCCAGCACAGCTTCCATACAGTACTATATTGTCTGGGTGAATGCCTTGCTTTAGAAGATCTGAAATGACTCCAATTCCTGCATTTACTCGATTTCGACCGTTTAAAGAATGGCCTTTGCTTTTTCCAGAACCAGGAAAATTAATAAGGTGAACATCCATACCTGCTTCAGCTGCCCAATTCCATTCACTTTTGTCTTCATTTGGCTCTTTTTCAAAAGTATATGTAAGCCCTGGAAAGTAAACTATATGCTTTTTCTTTCTGCTATCTGCACTGCTCTTCGAGTTTGACATCACTATCTTTTGAATTCGCATTCCATTTTGAACTTCTACGAACTCTTCCCTAATTTTTATTGTATTTTCTTCTGTTACTTTCATTTTGCGTTTTTCACTATATTGATTTAATAATACATGAAATTTTAGAAAAAATCAATTTTACTAAAAAATTAACTTATAGCGTATCTATCTTTATATTTGTTGGAATTAAAGTAGTAGTGAGAAATGCCTCTTGACATTTGATAAACCTAAACGTAGCCTAAAACAATTTACTGTTTATTTATGACATTTGTTCAATTACTTAATAATCAATTAGATAGTTTACACTTATTAAAACACCCATTTTACGAGTCATGGAATGAAGGTAGCTTAAGCCTGCAGGCTCTGCAAACCTACGCTAAGGAATATTATCACCATGTTGCTGCTTTTCCTCGTTATATCAGCGGTATACATTCCTTGTGTCCGAATTTGAAAATGCGGCAAGTTTTACTTGGTAATTTAATAGAGGAAGAACAAGGCGACGAGAATCACCCAGAATTATGGCAGCGTTTTGCTGAAGGACTGGGAGTAGCACGTTCAGAACTTTGTGAAAATGCACAAATTAAGGAGACACGAGAATTAGTTGATGGTTATTTTGACATTGTAAAATCAGATTTTGCAGCAGGTCTTGGAGCTCTGTACGCTTATGAACGTCAAACTCCAGAGGTTTCTAAGTCTAAAATTGAAGGTCTGAAAAAACACTATTCAATAAATGATGAGCGTTCTCTCAAATTTTTTACCGTTCATATGGAAGCTGATGAGTGGCATTCTGAAGAATGTGCAAACCTTATTGCAGATTTAAACGAAGAAGAACAAGAGAAAGTTATGCAAGGCGCTGAAAAAGGAGCAAAACTCTTATGGGGTTTTCTTGATGGCATGATGAATGTTGATGTTTGTCATTAATTATAAGTAGATACTAAATTCAGTGGTAGCATGTAATCTTCTTATATCTGATTTACGGCTTTGGGTTCATTTGGGATGTAGTGCAGAAGAGAAGTTTTCTCCCCAATTGGTGAGTATTGACGTTGATTTCACTTTTAAATCTCCTCCTTCAGGGCTTACAACTGATCAACTTAAAGATACTATCTGCTATTTGGAAGTAGTGCAAAATATTCAATCTCTTGTTCAGGGCAAGCAATTTAATTTAATCGAGCATTTAACTCATGAGATATACAGAGCCATTAATAACCTTTTGCTGCGAAAGAAGCATATTATTTCTTCTGTCAGGGTGACTACTCACAAAATCGCACCACCAGTTCCTGGTGTGCATGGGGGCGTTTTTTTTACTTACTGTAATGAATTGCAAGAATGATCTATATTTCTATTGGATCAAATATAGGGAATCGCCTTTCCCATTTACAAAGAGCTACTGAGTTACTAAAGAAGCGCTATTTAAAAGACTTAAAGTCTTCGATCATTCTAGAAACTAAGGCTATTTTACTAAATGGTGCTCCACCTGATTGGAACAAGCCATTTCTCAACATGATTGTCTATGGAAGTTGTTCTTCTTCTCCTGAGGATCTACTAAAAGGCTTAAAACAAATCGAATGTGATATTGGTCGTCCACAAGTCTACGAAAAATGGGCACCTCGTGTTATTGATTTAGATATTTTGTTATGGGATGATCTAACGCTTGATATACCTGACCTTAAAATTCCTCACCCAGAATTAGTAAATAGACCATTTTTGCTCCACTTGATGGCAATGGTTAACAAAACCTTTGCTTTCAATGTTCAAGACTGTTTTTCAAAGAGTTTTACGCTTTCACCAAAGCTTATGGGTATCGTCAATATTACCCCTGATTCATTTTCAGATGGTGGTCTTTATTATGATGCGAATCGAGCAACCAAGCAGGCATTGCAGCTGGTATCAGATGGTGCAAGCATAGTTGATCTTGGAGCTCAATCAACAAGGCCTGGAGCTTCAATAAAGACGCCAGAGGAAGAGTATGAACGTCTAAAACCAGTACTTGATAATCTTAGCGACTATATGAAAAATGGTGATATTGAAGTCAGCATTGATAGTTTTTGGCCAGACGTTATTTTAAACGTTTTGAAGCACTACAATATTGCCTGGGTAAATGATCAGAAGGGAGATCTGAGTAGTAATACCTTAAAAGAAGTTGCTAGCAGTGGGTGTAGTGTCGTTATTATGCATTCACTTTCGATACCACCACATAAGGACAATATTATTCCACATGACACTGACCCAATTGATATCATAAATAATTGGGCAGAGAAGAGCATTAACAAACTACTAGGACTGGGTTTTGATGAAAATTCAATAATTATTGACCCTGGTATTGGTTTTGGCAAATCTATGTATCAGAATATTCAGATTTTACGCAGTATAGAAACTTTACAAAATTTTGGCTGCAAGGTTTTAGTTGGCCATTCCAGAAAGTCATTTATTTCCTCTTTTTCCATAGAATCTCCCTCTAATAGAGATTTAGAAACAATTGCTACATCTGCTATACTGCAAAATAAGGTTGATTTCCTTAGAGTGCATAATGTACGCGACCACATGAGATTTTTTGTAGCCCAAGCTGTCTTAAAAGGATGAAGATTATTGGAATTATGGCTGTTGACCCTAATGGGGTAATTGGAATAAATAATGATTTGCCCTGGCGTTATCCAAGTGAGTTTAAACATTTTTGTCAAGTGACCGACAAACAAATTATTGTGATGGGAAGAAAGACATTTGAAACCGTGCCTCAAAGCATACTAAAGAATCGTACACCTATTGTTTTCTCCCGTAACAAGTGTTTTAATAGAGGTCCAAAATGTACTGTTGTCTCTTCCATGCAAGAATTTCTGTCAATTCAAAGTAGTTCTCAAGTCTTTGTGATTGGTGGGGCACAAATAGCACACCTTTTTTTAGAGCATAACCTAATCTCAGAATTTATTATAACTGAAATTCACAAGCCCTATAAGGGTGATACATACCTCAATTTAGCATTTTTTGATGGATGGAATAAAACTATTCTCGTCAGAACAGAAGACTATACTATATTCAATTGTATCCGTTCAGCAGAGTAGTAAAATTATTAGCATAAAAGTAATCAGCCTTTCTTACCAACAAAAACCTAGCATAACTTTTGTGCTCAAAAGATTTCTGGATTCCAGCATCAAGTGCTAGCCTGAAGCTTTAGCTATAAATATTAAGAAATTTACCAAACGAAGAAAAAAGGCAGAAGAATCCTCGTGTGACGAGTTTTATAATGTAAATTGGCGCTATAATAATGTTCTAACAAGCGCGTTTTGGCTGAATGTAGAAAAAATAAAAAAAGCCGCTATAATTTTTGTGTAATTTGCCAATAAATATTTGAGTTTTTTACTGATTTTGTGATTGAGCCTGCAGGTCAAAAATAAGGATAAATACTCTTAGTATCATAGTAAAGGGAATGACGAAATTTGTAAAGTAGTTTTCACTCAAATGACGCCCAGGCAAAAACTATATGGTTATGCAAAAAATCTATTTTTAAAACTGTTAATATAACATAGAAAAAACCTCACCTTCATTAATAATAGATTACTTACCAATTGGGTAGTCACCAGTGAAACAAGCATCACAATATTGCGGTGTAGCATTGTTACGTTTTTCTGCTTTAACAGCTCTGTATAGCCCATCAATACTCAAAAAGGCTAAGCTATCTACTCCTATACTTTCCTTTATCTCTTCTATAGATTGAGTCGCAGCAATTAAATCTTTGCAATCTGGTGTATCTATTCCATAAAAACAAGAGTGCTTAATTGGTGGACTTGAAATTTTGAGGTGAATCTCTTTTACTTCTGCATCCTTTAGCATAACTATTATATTTCTGAGCGTACTACCACGCACTATACTATCATCTATTAAAATTATGTTTTTGCCTTTCAAAGTGTGCTTATTAGCATTGAATTTTAATTTTATTCTAACTTTACGTACTTCAGCGGTGGGTTGTATAAAAGTTCTTCCTATGTAATGATTACGAATTATCCCCAGTTCCATAGGTAATCCTGAATGCTTTGCATATCCAATAGCTGCAGGTATTCCAGAATCAGGTATTGGTACAACCATATCTACATTGTTTTTTGGTGGGCTCTCTTCTGCAAGTATTCTTCCTATTTCTTTTCTTATATCATATATGGACCTCTTCTCCATTATGCTGTCTGGTCTCGAGAAGTAAACGTATTCAAAAATACAAAAACTTGATTTTTGCTGTGGGAAAGGAAACATTGAGGCTAGCTTACTATCCGAACTGATGGTAACTAATTCGCCTGGTTCTATTTCTCTAATAAACTCTGCATTTATTATATCAAGAGCACAAGTTTCAGATGCAAGAACGTAAGAACCGTTTAACTTTCCTAAAACAAGAGGCCTGATTCCAGATGGATCACGTACTCCAATAACTACTTCTTGATTGATTGCCACAAAAGAATAAGCACCTTGTATTTGCTTTAATGCATATATAAAACTCTCTAAAAAGCTATCTTTTTCACTGCTTGCTGTCAGATGCACTACTACTTCTGTATCAATATCTGACTGAAAAACGCACTCTTGTTTAATTAATTGTTCGCGTATCGGAGAAATATTAATTAAATTACCATTATGTGCTATGGCAAAATCCCCAAATTTGCCACTTTTGCCAAACATGGGCTGCACTCCAAATTTACTACCACTTGTTGAGTATCGAACATGACCTATTGCACAATCCCCAGGTAAGGATTTCTTTATTTCATCTATATCATCAAATACACTGCTCACTTGGCCTTGAAAGTGATAAGAGTGCAGCTTATCGTTGTTACTGGTTACTACGCCAAAAGACTCTTGACCTCTATGCTGCAAAGCGTGGAGAGCAAGTATAGAGTTAAAAGCAGCACTTTGGTTATAACTTATGCCAAATACCCCGCACTCCTCATGTACTTCATCAAGCATGAAAAATATTAAATAAAGCCTGATTGTACTTTAGTAGAGGCAAAGTACAAGAATTTTATTTGTTAATCCCTTTCAAAGTTGAAGCTTTCTACGGTAGTTTTGATGTATACCAGAAAGTAGGTTATATGCAATTAACCAATTTTGAGATTTTTGACAATTTTTTAGCACTGAAGAGAAAAAGATATTTTTATTGACTTATCTATGTATTGAAGTAATCACTAAAAAGTTTTAGTGGTTATGGTATATAATATGTCTAAGCAAGTAGGTAAACAAGGTGAAAGTAATCTTATTTTAGAGCCTGAACAGTTCTCTAACAGCTTCTTCAATAGTCAACAGAGTAGTTCATCAAATCCAAAATTACCGACTATAAGTCGTAAAGATAGGCATATGGATTTAATCAAGAAAAGGTACTCAAAAAACAAAGATGTTGCAGAATATCTAAGAAGTTATGACTTTATTAAAAGAGCAGAAGAATTGTCAATAATTTATCTTTTTGAGCGAGACTCATCTTCTACGAAATTGCAAATACCATTGATTACAGATGAACAAATTCTAGTTAAAAAATTTTGTGATGAGATGATAAAAGGTATAACAGAACACGATGAGCAAGAAAGCGTTTTAAAGTACATGGAACGCATAATAGAGGGTTATTTAAATCAAGGAATAAGATTAAACTCATATTACGGTAAGGATAATAAGACTGTAACAAATTTTATATTTGAAAAAATGGAAGAATTAATTAATCGCTTTCATGCAAATCCACACAATTCAACTACAAAAAATATCATACAAAAGATCACTCGTAATTTAGTGTTAAAAGGTGGGGTAGAAAAAGGATTATCTTTTTATAGCGATATTGAAGGCGGATATTACGGCTCTAATTATTTAAATGATCTTAACGAACAATGTAAGAGTAAGAAAAAAATGCTAGAGGGTCTAGCATATGAAGGTATTGTGAAAGAAAATAACAAGCAAATTGATAAATATGATCTTGAAGTAGAAGTAGATAATAAATATTTTTATATTAAGTATCCACAAGGTAGTATTGTTGAAACTGCGAGAACTTTAAATAATGAAAAAGCTAAGGATTTAGAAGTTGGCATATTTCAGATTGAGGAAAGTATAGTAAAAGTTGAAATTACAGAAGATGGAAAAAGAAATTACACAGATATCTTAAAAGGTGGTATTGAAATATTTTTTACTACTAAAATAGGAGAGATTAGTATTTATCTACGGAAAGATGGTAACAAAATGGTAGTAGAAATTGATGAGAAAAGCAAAATAAGGTTTAGCAAGTTAGAAAACAAATCAAGCTTTGGAGGGAATTGTCTTATACAGGGGAAAAGTGTTTTAGAAGTTATGGGCAAGAGTTTTGAAAATATTCCTGAGGAGTTAACTCAGACTATTAAAAACGTTCCATCTACTAGTCTTATGCAAACATGTTTACAACAACAAGAAAACTCTAATAGGGAATTAAATTAATGTATTTTTAGGATAATAATTAAGAAATTAATTATAAACATTCATACGCATTCGATTGTAGTAGAGGATATGGGGCAGCAATTAGCACAAGAACTAAAGGCAAATGTGGTTGGTTGTCAAATAGTGATTGATTAAATCAATTTAGAGAGGTAAATAGCAGCTTTGCAGCTTGTTTTTATGAACAAAGATAAAACGTTGTAGCCAAGTGCGCTTTCGGCATTGTGCTGAATTGCAATATCTCTGTGCTCTAATTCCTCATCGCGAAATTTACTTATAGTTTCTCTTAATTCCCCATCTTCTAAATGTAAGACTTGCTCCTTGTAGTGCTCTCCGATCACTTCTTCAACTGCAGCAGTGCAAGCCATAGCGGCTTTTTTACCCATCATGGCAGTTACAACACCAAGTGATACCCCTAAAGCACCCCAAACTGGCAACAAAACAGTAGGACGAACTCTTTGCTCCTTGATTTTCTCATTAAAATAGTGGAAATGTTTTTTTTCCTGCTCCTCCATTTCAATTATTTTGTCAATTATGGAAGATTTTTTAAGAATAAATTTTTGACCGGAATAAATGCAAATGGCTCCATATTCGCCAGCATGATTTACTCTAATTGCTTGTTCTAAAAAATTTCCTTTCAATTTTTTTATATTGCTTTCCAATGTCTCCTCCCTTTATTTCTGCATTAGTACTACTATAAACCAACATATTATAGAGTAAATAAAATTCCATGCGTGCATTGCACCAACATTGTGATTACAGGAACTCAAGCAGCTATAGCAACGGCAAGAGTTACTTGACGGACTCCGCCATTCTCCTTAAAATAAGGGTGAAGATATATTATTTATCTTCAGTCTGTGCAGATAAAACGACAAAAAGCTCAATATACTTGATGTTTAATTTTTTGCACTATGTGCACTCTATGTCTTTATAAAACTTTTACCCACATAAGCTAAAATGCGCTTATCAAAGCATTTAATACAATGAAAAACGCCAATTAAAAAAAATAGGTAGTAGCTGATAGATTTTCTTTTGCCTTTTTCTCTGTTTAGTAAATTTTTCAATATTTAATGCAATTAGCCGGCACTGGGATGACAACGAGTAGTGAGCTAAACGTCCGTGTGGTTATTAGTATTATCAAGATATTCTCTAATCTTCTTTAAATCTTCCCAAGCTAAGCGTTTTTGTGCTGGTTGACGAAGTAGATAGGCTGGATGAAATATAGCGGCTTTGGTAATTGCATGAGATAAATATTGGTTAGTATAAGTATGAAATTTGCCACGCAAGTTCGATATAGTCTTTGTGTTATCAAGAAGGCTATAACATGCAATTCCTCCAACTAAAATTAGAATCTGCGGTAAAACAAGAGCAATATGCTTCTCAACAAATGGTCTGCACATATCAAGCTCTAGATCAGTTGGTTTTCTATTACCTGGTGGACGCCAAAACACGGTGTTGCTTATATATACCTTAGTGCGGTCCAGATTAATTGCACCGAGCATCTTATCGAGCAGCATTCCGCTTGCACCACAAAATGGTATGCCTTTCAGGTCTTCATTTGCTCCTGGTGCTTCACCAATAAGCATGATTTTTGCATTCGGATTACCATCAGAAAAAACAGTATTAGTTGCAGTTTTTTTTATTTCACAACCCTCAAATGACTTAACTGCACTTCTTAGTTCATCTACACTACCACATTCACTTGCAAGCTTCCTTGCTTCAATGATCCAGTCACTTGGGAACATGGCTTTTTTCTGCTCGATGACAGAAGACTGTGCAGCTCTCTCATTTTCCACTTTTTTTTCCTCTTCACCTTCAGTTAGCGTGCAGTCAACACCCACTTCATGATAGAACTTCAACAATTCTAGATCTTCATTGTTCATAGTGCCTCTTAACCTTTTGAGCTTTTTTCATAGCCATATCGTACTTCAATTTAGACAAATGTCTAACGTATAATATACCATTTAAATGATCTAACTCATGCTGAATACACCTTGCAAGCCAACCACTAGCTTTTAGCGTCTGTTCTTCGTGATTTAAATTTTTATATTTCACAGTTAAATATTTTGGACGCTTAATTTCATGGCTTTGCTCTGGAATTGAAAGGCACCCTTCTTTGAGAATTACTTGTTCACCCGATAATTCTGTAATTTCAGGATTAATCATGCAAAATTTGCCAGTTGATTCATATCCTGCTGGCCCATCTTCAGCCTTCTCTGGCTGAACGTCCATGACAAAAACTCTCTTCATCACTCCAATTTGCACTGCAGCAAGGCCAAGACCATCTTCATGGTACATAGTTTCGAACATGTCGTTTACTAATTCTTTAATTTTATCGTTTATATCTGTTACTTCACTGGCACGTGTAGTTAACCTTTCATCAGGGGCAATTACAATTGGCAATTTAGACATAAAATTAAAATTTTATGTTTTATTTTTTCCTTTGTACAGTATTTTGGGTATATTAAAATGTTGCTGTATTTTTAATAGAAATATAAATTATGAAAGGAAGCTACAATTTGAATGGAATTGTGTCATAAGGTCAACTAATGTACTCTGCAGTAATAATAAAACCAAAGCGAAATGTTTTTGCCGTTTTAGACGTAGGTACAACAAAAATTATCTGTCTCATTGTTAAGATCAATAGCAACTTCAGCTATAAAATAATAGGAACGGGTTATAAAAGTGCAGAAGGTATAAGCGGTGGATCAATAACTGATGCAAAGCATGCAAGTTACTCTATTTCATCAACTATAGGTTTAGCTGAGCAAGTATCAGAAGAGACTATAGATCAGATATATGTGAATGTAGCCGGATGTGGAGTCTCATCTTTTAACGTATATAACGAAATTATTGCAGCTAATCACGAAATTTCAGACCGAGATATAAAACGTGTAGTCTTTCAGACGTTTGAGAAATATATCGAAGAAAATGTTATCATTCACAATATACCACTGAAATATCACTTGGATGACATGACTGATATAAAAGAGGTTGGTGGATTGTACGGAAAAAGACTATCTGCTGATGTTAATGTCGTCACTGCTTCGCGTCCAGCGCTTACCAACATTGAAAATTGTATAACTAATAATAGCGGGATAAGTATGGCTGGTTGTATTGCTTCCGCATATTCTGCAGGCCTTGCCTGTCTAAGTGAAGATGAAAAAGAGCTAGGAACTGCCATTGTTGACATAGGGGGTGGGTGTACTGCAATTGGAATTTTTAAGAGAGGAAAGCTTATATACACAAGCAGCATTCCAATTGGTGGCATTCACATCACTCGAGATATAGCTTATGGACTATGCACAAGTATAGAGCATGCTGAACGCATAAAAATACTATACGGTAGCACTGTCGTAACTTCAATAGATGAGAACGAATATATTACACTGCAAAACAGTGAAAATGATGAACCGACTCGAGTACCCAAGTCCGAACTTATTGACATCATAAGACCTAGAGTTGAGGAGATATTTGAACTGGTAAGAGAACAATTTCAAGAACAAAAAGATCCAATCAATAAAGTAGTGCTCACAGGTGGAACCAGTCAACTCACAAGCATGAAAGAGATTGCAAGCTATATATTCAACAAACAAGTCCGCATTGGATGCCCTGAGTCTCTCAGTGGCCTTGATGGCGAGTATGATAAAAATCCCGTATTTTCTGCTGCCATAGGCTCTATCAAGCTAATAGTTGACACTTTTTATAAAAATAACTCTGGAATGCTCGGTCAAGATGGTAAAATGAGTAAATTGTATAATTGGGTTAAATCGAAAGTCACGGTTTGATTTTACCAAATAAAGTTTTGATATCCGTCAAAGGAAGTATAAAGAAAATTATTTCAAGATTGATAAATTGATTCGTGATCATACACCTGAAATTATGCGCTCCCATGGAATGATTGTTTATGATATGGTAATGGAAAAAGATGAATATGCTGAACGTCTCATTCTATGATAAAAGATAAAACAGGCTGGATCCCAGTGGGCTTTGTTGCATCGCTCAAGTGAAAAGAACTGGCAGTTACTGACAAAATTCATTATAAAACAGCCATTTATAGCTCTTTTCATAATAGTCCGAAAAGCTTATAGAAAAGCGGAATCAACAGCATGACGAAAAGATGTGAATAGAGGGATGTTTTTCCTAGCTCTGTTTTTTATAGCAAACCAATAATGCTCAATTTTGTTAAAATCGGGAGAATAAGGCGGTAGATATAAAATTTCTGCGCCAACTCCTTTAGCAAATCTTATTAGACTTATGAAAAGTAGCATTATCAAGGATAACAGTTTGTCCAGGTTTCAAAATCGGTGTCAGAAACTGCTCAAACCATTTATTAAAGATATCCATATTACAGTGGCCTTCAAATGTTAACGGAACAACTATTTTTCTGCCGTTTAAGGCTGCAATCATACTGATTCGTTGAATTTTTTTACCAGATTTTAGAGCATAAAACCTCTGTCCCTTCTGGCAATATCCATAACTCGGTGTTATCAATGCCAGACTCATCTATATAAACTAAGTTTTGAGGTTCTTTTGTTGCTATAATTTTCAAAAATTCAGCGCGTTTTTCTTCGTTTCTTTCTTTGTATCCATATGTCTTTTTTTGCGTGTGAGTCCAATTTTTTTAAGAGCTCGATGGATCGTTGGGATACTAACATTGCTCCAAAGCTTAGCCATTTCCGATACCACCATATTTTTTAGCAAATTCAGTAAATTTATTCCAGTCAGTAATTTTGTGATTATAACCTCCATTTCCAAGTTTTTTTGACTGAAAATCTCCTGTTTCTTTTCTTCTTTGCTGCCACTCCCATAACGTAGTTCTTCCAATTTTAAATCTTGCTGCCACCGTTTCCCTGCTTTCTCCTTCTTCTAGTGCTTCCATTGCTTTTTTTATAACTATATGCTGCTGGCATCCTTACCTTCACTACTATAAAACCTTATTTTACCTCGTTTGGACTATTATGAAAAGAGCTATACTTTTAGAGTTTATTTCTTGCTCGTTTACAATATAATGAGTTCTTATAAAATCTACGCATGTTTGATACCCTGACCGAGCATTTCTTCCTTCGTCGCCATCTTTAGGAGCTTCTAATAGACAAAGCAAATTATTGAGTGGAAGTTCTAAAATAATATTCTCATCAATATCACTGCTTTCATAAGCTGAATTAAGACTTGCTCTAGGTTCTGGAAGATTTTGCAGTTCTGATGCTAGAGTTTTTGATGAGTATTTTTCTTGTGTAATCCCTGTCACTACTAGTACCTTAGTGTTATTACAGTATACTGTTAAAAAAAGATTTTTGCAACTTAGCACTAATTTTTCTCAATCTAAAATATTTTTCAAAACAAACCTCTCTCTACTGTCAAATTAAATTCTTTTATTGACTTGTTTACTCTATCTAAATTGTTGAAAAATACCCTATATTGTAGAGAAATAGAGAGTATTGTTAATAGATTATGTAAAAATATGGAGTTTTTATGGGTAAACATTTGAAGTGAAATACCGTGTTTATTTGAACGGTGTTTAGCGTATTTTTGTATTTTAAATTTTGGCTAAAAACTCTCCATTTAATGGGCGATGACAGTGCCGACCCCCTCGGTGTAAACGAGATGCTCTACCAACTGAGCTAACCGCCCTTTTCTTGTTTGTGGATTGGTGGAGGCAAGCGGGATCGAACCGCTGACCTTCTGCGTGCAAAACAGATGCTCTACCAGCTGAGCTATGCCCCCAACTTTTGCTTAAAGCATAAATCACTCAGGCTGAAATGCAAGAAATATTTATTTGTGAGGCTATTGCTAAATAGTGCACAAATTCTGCATTTATGTATAATTCTCTATCTTTTTAGAGTTGTACGTCAGCTTTACCAAATGAATCTTTGAATTAACAAGAAGTTTTCCTTCAAAAATTTTTGATTAAATTATCACTAATACAGTACATTATATAATTTATTTAACCACACATGAAAATTTTAGTTTGATTAAAATGGATAAAAACTATATTACTGTTTAGTATAGCTGAAAAATAAAATGATCCCGTAGCTCAGCCGGTAGAGCAACTGACTTTTAATCAGTGGGTCACGCGTTCGAATCGCGTCGGGATCACTTAGAATCTTAAAAGCATGCTAAAAGAACAGGACAAAATATTCACAAACTTAAATGGTAAAGAAACACCACTACTTGAGGGTGCAAAAAAACGTGGTAGTTGGCAAAAAACAAAGGAATTACTGGATTTAGGATCAGAAAAAATCATTGATGAAGTAAAGAAATCTGGCTTGAGAGGTCGAGGGGGTGCAGGATTTTCTACTGGCCTTAAGTGGAGCTTTATGCCTAAAAATCCTCCAAAAGCATATTTAGTAGTCAATGCAGATGAGTCAGAACCTGGTACATGTAAAGACAGAAACATATTACGATATGAGCCACACAAGCTACTTGAGGGAATTCTTCTGGCTGGCAGAGCGATCAGCGCATCAGCTGCGTATATTTATATCAGGGGTGAATTTTATAATGAACATTTAGTTCTAAAAAAAGCACTTGAGGAAGCCTATAAAGAAAACTTAATTGGAAAAAATGCCTGCAAGTCAGGTTATGATCTTGATGTGTTTATCCATAGGGGTGCAGGAGCTTACATATGTGGGGAAGAAACAGCTCAACTCGAATCCATTGAAGGAAAAAAGGGCTTTCCTCGCATGAAACCTCCATTTCCCGCAGGTGTTGGACTTTTTGGCTGCCCCACTACAATAAACAACGTTGAAACTATATCTATGGTTCCAGATATCCTAAATCGCGGAGGAGAGTGGTTTGCATCTCTTGGTAAACCAAATAATACTGGCACTAAGGTCTTTTGTATTTCAGGGCATGTAAATAATCCATGTAATGTTGAAGAAGAGCTAGGAATTTCACTACGTGAATTAATTGAAAAATATGCAGGTGGAGTGCGAGGAGGTTGGGATAACTTACTTGCTGTAATACCTGGTGGGTCTTCAGTACCATTAATTCCAAAATCTATATGCGATACTATTGAAATGGATTTTGATTCATTGAGAGCTGTACAATCAGGGCTTGGTACTGCTGCTGTGATAGTGATGGATAAATCAACTGACATAATAGCTGCAATAGAAAGATTATCACATTTCTATATGCATGAGTCCTGTGGGCAATGTACACCATGTCGTGAAGGTACTGGATGGATGTGGAGAATTATGAGAAGAATGGTAGCAGGAAATATTAAACCTGGTGAAGTAGATAAGCTACTTGACCTTACAACTCAAATAGAAGGACATACAATTTGTGCGCTTGGCGATGCTGCAGCTTGGCCAGTGCAAGGGCTAATCAGACATTTTCGTCATGTAATTGAAGATAGGGCAGTAACTTAACTTACACTTTTAAGTCGTTTTACTACTTAGCAACCAGAGTTAGAAAATATTGATTTCCTTCCCTTTTAGGCGCTAGCTCTACCTTTGCAATATCTTCAGTGTCTCGAATTAGCCGTTCTAATTTTTCCACTCCAACCTCAGTATTTATAAGCTCTCTACCTCTAAATTTCATTGTGCACTTGATTTTATGCCCAGATATAAGAAAATCTCTTGTTTGACGCAATTTTGTTTCATAGTCATGATTATCAATATTGGGGCCCAGCTTAATTTCCTTTATAGTTAATGCTCTTTGTTTCTTTTTTGCCTCGCTTGCCTTCTTTTTTGCATCATATTTTTGTTTACTGTAGTCGAGTATTTTACATACTGGAGGAGTTGAATCAGGTGCAATTTCTACCAAGTCTAAATTGACACCTTGTGCAACTTCCAAAGCTTGTCTTAATGGCACAATTCCAACCATTTCACCATTATGATCAACTAAGCGTACTTCCTTAGCTGTAATGAATTCATTAATTTTGTTTTTATTATTCTTTTGAACTTGCAAGTTTTTCTCCCTTAACTCAAATTAATACTTTTTAAAAGCAATTCAGTAGCCTTTTCCAAAGGAAAAGACTCTTGTTCTTCTGACCCTAAATTTCTCACTGACACAGTTCTATTGATGATCTCATTTTTACCTATAACCCATAATATAGGTACCTTATTTGAACTATGCAAGCGTATCTTATAACTAATTTTTTCATTGGTCAAATCGGTCTTAATTCTAACACCTTGTTCTTTTAAAATATTGCTGATTTCAGTAGCATAACCATCAGCTTCATTTATAATGGTCAGAATAGCAAGTTGCGTTGGAGCAAGCCAAATTGGAAATTTTCCTGCATAATTTTCTATCAAAATCCCAATAAAACGTTCAAAAGTTCCAAGAATTGCTCTATGTAGCATAACAGGGTGGTGCTTTTGTCCGTCTGCTCCTATATAAAAAGCTCCAAGCCGCTCCGGTAAAATAAAATCAACTTGCAACGTTCCACATTGCCAATTTCTACCTATTGCATCTTTCAAAACAAACTCTAACTTTGGACCATAAAATGCACCTTCACCAGGATTAAGTTCATAACTAAGCCCTGCTTCTTTAACTGCTTCAAGCAGTGCTCTTTCAGCTCTATCCCACACTTCATCATTACCTGATCTAGTATCTGGACGGTCTGAAAATTTCACAGAAATTTCATTGAACCCAAGTTCTGAATATACTTCTTTTAAAAGGTCACAAAACTTTACAGTTTCAGAATTCACTTGTTTTTCCATACAAAAAATATGTGCATCGTCTTGCGTAAAACCACGCACTCGCATCATTCCATGCAATGAGCCTGAGCTTTCATTTCTATGGCATGTGCCAAACTCTGCCATACGTATCGGTAAATCACGATAGCTTCTGGTGTGAGAATTAAAAATCTGCACATGACAAGGGCAATTCATGGGTTTTATTGCTAGCTTTTTACTTTCAGATTCATCAATAATGAACATATTTTCACGAAACTTATCCCAATGTCCCGATTTTTCCCACAGCTCTTTGCTTACTAAAATAGGTGTTTTTACCTCAAAGTAGCCATTGTTCATTAACTTTTTTCTGATGTAAGACTCAAGAACATTATATAAAGTATATCCCTGTTCATGCCAAAAAATCTGCCCAACAGCTTCCTCTTGAATGTGAAATAAGTCCATATCCTTAGCAATTTTGCGGTGGTCGCGTTTTTCTACTTCCTCCAGACGTTTAAGATAAGTATTTAATTCATCCTTATTTCTCCACGCGGTGCCATATATTCTTTGCAACATTGGGCCCTTAGAATCGCCACGCCAGTATGCACCTGCTACTTTCATAAGTTTAAACGCTTTAACTCTGCCAGTTGATGGTGAGTGCGGACCACGACATAGGTCTACAAAGTTGCCTTGTTTATAAACAGTTAGGTTTTCGTTTTCTGGTATTGATGAAACAATATCAACCTTGTATCTTTCACCTATATCACTAAAGAAATCAATTGCCTGCTTACGAGTCCAAACTTCTCGGACGAATCTGTGGTTACTTTTTATAATTTCCTTCATTTTTTTTTCTATTGCAGTAAGATCGTCCGTGGTAAAGGCACGATCTGTAGCAAAATCATAGTAGAAACCATCTTGAATTGTTGGCCCGATAGTAATCTGAGTATTAGGAAAGAGCTCTTTTACTGCCTGCGCCATTATATGAGCAGCATCATGCCTTATTATATCTAAACCCGCTTCGTCACTCAGTTGTATTACCTCTATCTCTGTATCAGATTCAATTTCACGTGAGAGATCATACAACTCACCATTTACCTTAAAGGCAATTGCTTCTCTCAAAGCATCCGGTTGTAATATATCAAAGCCAGTGACTCTACCACTGTATTCTTTTACTTTTTGTTCGGATAAAAAGGTAACTTTTATCATTCATTAGACCTTTTGTCATCCCAGTGCTTGACACTGGGATCCATGTTTCTTTCTTTTCTAGATTCCAGCGTCACGCGCTGGAATGACACCAAAAGGTGAGCTACTGATCTTTCAGTTAAATAACAGTTGTACAAGAGATCTATTACATACTTGCTGTAAGAAATTTTAATTGTTGACATACCTAGTTAATAATACGGCCTGTTCTTTTTTAACCTGAGTGCAATTGCTTCTTCCCAAACTTCACCATTACGCAATAGCTTTTCTTTATTGTACATTAGCTCCTCTCTTGTTTCAGTAGCAAATTCAAAGTTAGGACCCTCCACAATTGCGTCAACTGGACATGCTTCTTGGCAAAGTCCACAATATATGCATTTTGTCATGTCAATATCATAGCGTGTGGTGCGGCGACTACCGTCTTCTCTTTCCTCTGCTTCAATAACTATTGATTGAGCAGGGCAGATAACTTCGCATAACTTACAAGCTATGCATCGTTCTTCACCATTTGGATACCTACGCAACGCATGCTCACCACGAAACCTTGGACTTAAAGGGCCCTTCTCTATAGGATACCTCAAAGTAACCTTTGGCTTAAACATATATTTTAATGTAATAACAAACCCTTTAATTAACTCTACAAAAGACCAGTACCAAGCTAATTTCTTGAGCATAAAATATTTAAAACTTGTGTCAGTCATTATAAATCATATTATCAGTTTTCAAAATAAATATTTTCACCTGGGTGACTTTTTAGGTATTTTGGTTTCTTAAGTGTAATATTGCTAAGTAGTGTATATAAATTAATGACAAACAAAAATGAAACTATCTTTGCCTTATCAACTGTATTTGGTAAGTCAGGAGTTGCAGTAATTAGAATTTCAGGTAACGATGCACTTAAAGCTTTAAATCATTTTAACATTAAGAAAGAAGTTAAACCAAGGCTTGCTACTTTAGTTGATCTATATGATGATTCCAGTCAATTGATAGATAATGGAATAATCATCTATTTCCCTGCTCCAAACAGTTTCACTGGCGAGGATGTTATAGAGTTACAAGTGCATGGAAGCAAGGCCGTCATAAAAATCATCTTGGAGGAATTATCAAAAATTTTCGTTATGGCCAGGCCTGGAGAATTCTCACTTAGGGCTTTTCTAAATGGTAAATTTGACTTAACGCAAATAGAAGGGATTGCAGACTTAATTGATGCTGAGACGAAAATGCAAGCTAAACAAGCGATTAAGCAGATATCAGGAGAATTGGAGAGACTATACAGCAATTGGAGGCAAAGATTAATAACGATACAATCCAAAATCGAAGCATATATAGACTTTCCAGAGAACATTTGGGCAGAAAAAAGTGAATTGGAAAAAATTAATAATGAAGTGCAATCTCTCGTGCAGTTGATACAAGAGCATTTAAATGATAATAGACGGGGCGAAAGGTTGCGTGAGGGTTTACATATTGTAATAACTGGTGAACCAAATGTCGGTAAATCAACTCTGTTTAATTTCTTAGCCAAGCGTGATATTGCTATTGTTTCTGAATATGCAGGCACAACAAGAGATATACTTGAAGCTCATATTGACATTGGTGGATACCCAATCATTCTCTCTGATACTGCTGGAATTCGTGAGAGTTCAGATCCAATAGAATCAGAAGGTATAAGTCGAGCGAAAAAAAGGTCTTTTGAAGCTGATTTAAGAATAGAACTATTTCCTTTTGAACAGCGTCATAATATCAATTGCAACGTTGTAAATAGCGATACTATTTATGTATTGAGCAAAGCTGACGATGTTATCAATAATCACAATATAAAAATTAATGGCATAGATCTTTTACCCATTTCTATTCTAAAGGGAATAGGTACAAACAAATTGATCTCTCTCATAAAAGAGAAGGCAAAGGAAAAATTTGGGCATGATAGAGACACTCCTGTGATTACTCGGCAAAGACATAGGAATCACATGCAGAAAGCACTGGAACATTTACAGCGTTTTAATATCTATAATCCAATTGAGTTGATATCTGAAGACTTGAGGCTTGCTGCATTTGAACTTGGTGCAGTAATTGGAATTATTAATGTTGAGGAAATATTGGATAGTGTGTTTAGTAGCTTTTGTGTAGGCAAGTAAGATTTTTATAGATTGCTTGAAATTAAATATTGTGGTAAAAAAGAGGTGGACGGATGGCCGAGCGGTTTAAGGCACCAGTCTTGAAAACTGACGTACGGAAACGTACCATGGGTTCGAATCCCATTCCGTCCGCACTTACTTCTCAGATTTAAAATGTTAGTTAATTTTTAGAGCTTATTTAGATGATTCGTAACGCTGTAAATCTTATCTAATCTAGCCACATCTTTTAAAAATAAATCCCTTTGTAAATTGACCTTGTTAGCAAAGAAAGCTAATATCTATAAATAGATCACCATCTGAATATGGAAACCGATATCGTAATAATAGGTGCAGGGCCTGTTGGAATATTTACTGCTTTTCAAGCGGGAATGTTTGATATGAGATGTCATGTAATAGATGTTTTGGATCAAGCAGGAGGACAATGCACAGCTCTTTACTCAGAAAAGCCAATATATGATATACCTGGTTATCCTGTAATTACTGCCCAAAAATTAATTGAGCGACTAATGGAGCAAGCTTCACCGTTTGAGCCTGTTTACCATTTAAGTCAAAAAGTGGAAAAGATTTCAAATAACGAAGGTGAAAACTTTACTATCATAACGAACATAGGTACAGAGGTAAAATGCAAAGCCGTTATCATTGCTGCAGGTAACGGAATGTTTGAACCTAACCGTCCACCCTTAAGTGGTATATTAGAATATGAAAATAAATCTGTATTTTATAATGTAAATAAAATTTCTGATTTTCAGGACAAAACTATAGTCATTGCAGGGGGGGGGGATTCTGCGGCTGATTGGACTGTAGAACTTTCTAAAGTTGCAAAGAAAATTTATGTGATACATAGGAGAAAGGAATTTCGCTGCACTCCTGAAACTAGAAATAAATTAGAATCACTTGAAAATAATGGAAAGATAGAACTGGTAGTGCCATATCAATTACACGAACTAGCAGGAGGTAATGGGCAATTGAGCGCAGTGATAGTAAAAAACATTGCCTCTAAGGAAGAAAAAGAAATATCCGCTGATTTTCTGCTGCCATTTTTTGGATTGTCAATGAATCTTGGGCCAATAAACAGTTGGGGTATAGAGTTAGAACATGGCCGCATAACTGTCGACCCAGCTACACTTAGAACCAGTAGAGATAGAATATATGCAATCGGAGATATAGCTACTTATCCAGGCAAACTAAAATTGATACTAAATGGCTTTGCTGAGAGCGCCATGGCTTGTTATCACATATACAAAGTAATTCACAATTCTCCAGTTAATTTTCAATATTCAACTTCAAAGGGAATTCATCGAAATTAAAGAGTAAAGAGATCCATGAACCTGCATGCAGTTATCTCAAGCATAAGGGAATACAAACGAAAAAGATTACTTTACAAATTCCCCTAACTCCCTTGCCATGATAATAAGAGTATTTATCCTTATTTTTGACCTGCAGGCTCAATCAAAAAATCAGTAAAAAACTCAAATATTTATTGGCAAATTACATAAAAATTATAGCGGCTTTTTAAATTTTTTCTACATTAAGCCAAATCACGCTTGTTAGCACATTATCAATTTAAATTATTAAAACTCGTTACACGGGGACTTTTTTGCTTTTTTTTGCTTGGTAAATTTTTTAATATTTGTAGCTAAAGTAATTTTCGAGAGGTGTTATGTAAGTAGCTGACATACAGCTGTACGAGCATTCATTTTTGAAAGTAAATTGCGTAGCAAATGGTGTCATTCAAGTAGCTGACGCTGGGATCCATCTCTTAATACAGCCTCATCAAAAATGTTGTGTTTTAACATAAAATTAACTGCTTCTATGCTCATAAACTTAATATCCAATCAAATTTCCTGGATCCCAGTGTCACGCACTGGAATGACAAGGGAGGGACTACTCGAATAACACCTTTATGGTGGCTTAAGTCACAAGTTCGTGCAATGATGGTGCTCCTTAAAGAAGCACCATTTTGCTAATGTTTTGAAGCTTTAATGCTTATTATGCGCATGTATTTGTTGTTGCATTCCATGTTGTACCATCAGGGCAAGCAGTTGCACCATTTTTACAAATCACACCACCTGGTACTATTTTTGAAACAACTACAGGTGCACCAAAAAACACAGCAGTAAATGCACCAAGTGCAAAAAGCGCTGGCCATGGCATTCTGCCAAATATTGCCAGCAAAGCTGCACCTATTATCACTATTGTAATCATAGGCCCGCCTATACCGTGAGTATAGCCTACTATTTTGCATATTGTATTGGTTGTTGCATCATCAGTAACAGCAGCAGCAAAAGCATTATCAAATGCAAAGGAAAGAATTAAAGCTACAAGTAGAAGAAAATTTTTCATTATGCCTCCGTATTTAAGGCTGGATTATCTATCATTTTGATTAAATTTAAGTAAACGGTGAGGATTTTTTGCTTAAAAGTATGCTTTATTTCATTTAGAATACTTTTCTTAGTTTATTTATATTACAAGTGCTACAGAAATTTTATAGTATCGTTTATTGCCTTTATCGTGCTTTAATTGACACAATTTATAATGATGGAGTGGAGCATGCAGGGTATCTATCATTTTTAATCCTGTTATCAATATTTCCTTTTCTTATTGTTTTAATAGCCATGGCATCAACGTTCGCAAATTTCTTAGATCAATACAATGTCGGCTGGGCATTTATTATTGATAACATGCCACAGGATATTTTATCATCTTTGATGCCACGTATTAGGGAGATAATATCAGGCCCTCCGCAAAGCTTATTAACCTTGGCAATTGTAGGCGCTGTTTGGACTGCCTCATCGACAATTGAAGGATTTAGAACGATATTGAATAAGGCCTATAAAGTTCCGGTTTCATCGCCTTATATATGGAGAAGGGTGCTCAGTATATTACAATTTTTAGTAATTACGCTTGTTACAACTCTGACTATAGTATTTTTTACATTAGTGCCAATGTTAATTGATTTTTCTTACCAAGGGCTAAGTTATACTAGATATTTACTTATTGAGTTTGTGCTTTTTACTATAGTATCTTGGCTATATTTTACATTGCCAAACATAAAGCAAAACTTATCAGACGTATTTCCCGGATCTTGTGTGGCTGTTATTCTTTGGACGATCTCTGCTTCAGCTTTCAAGCAATATTTAAAAGCTTCCTTTGATCAACTGAATTTGATATATGGAAGTTTAGGTGGTGTGGTAGTATCGTTACTATTTTTTTATGTGCTAAGTTTGATTTTTATATATGGAGCAAAATTTAATTTTCAGCTAAAATATTTCAATGGATCTTGCTAAGGAGAAAGAAATGGGTAAGTTAGAAGGTAAAGTAGCTTTAATTACCGGGGCTTCAGGTGGAATAGGCTCTGCTGTTGCAAAAAGGTTTGTAAGAGAAGGTGCATGTGTGATTCTGATTTCAAGGTTTATCGATCACCTCAAGCCACTGTATAATGAAATTGAAGAGCTTAAAGAAGGCTATGTGAAACTAATTCAGCTTGATCTTTTAGACTTTGAAAACGTAGAAAAACTGGCAAATATGATAGAAAGCCCAAAATTATCAGAATCTGGCACACTTGATATACTGATTACATGCACTGAAATTTTATGTAAGTTGAGCCCTGTTCACGATTGTGAGCTTGAAGATCTACAGAAGGTAATGAATACAAATTTTACTGCCAGTTGGTACTTGCTAAAAAATTTGGGTCCGATACTAAAAAAGTCTAATGCTGGAAGAGCGATATTCATGACCTCAAAGATAACACTTTCTCCTTCCTCTTATCCATATTGGATGCCATATGCTGCAAGTAAAGTTGCACTAGAAGCAATGGTGAAGATATATGCATCTGAGACAAAACATACGAATTTGTGCATAAATGCCGTGTATTCGGAAGAGCCTATCGATAGTGAAATGTATAAGCAAGCATTTCCGGGAAAAGATATATCTGAATTGGTGCCACCTGATAAACTGACAGACAAATTTGTGGAACTTGCTTCTGAAGATTGTAGCATATCAGGACAAATCTTACCACTTAGCAAATCTCCCGAGTAAATTACCATAGTATCTGCAAAGATACCGTTAAGCCCACAACTGTATGAACATTGTGATTTGAGTCCACTAGGAAGGATGTCATCCCAGTGCCTCTATGGTGTCATTCCAGTGTTTGACACTGGAATCTAGTCTTTATTGTGCGGCCACTTATTTAAAGTTAAGTTTTCTGGATCCCATACTGGGATGACACCTCTGGGCACTGCCGTCATAAAGGAACCAGTGTCAGCTACTTGAATGACATCATTTGCTGTGCAATTTACCTTCAAAAATGAATGTTTGTACAGCTGTGTGTCAAGCACTGGAATCTGCCACGCAAATTGCAATGTTCGTACAGTTATGCGTCAAGCCTAAAAGTAGTTAGCTAATAGGTTTAATAAAAATTCACATATACAGGAAAGATTGGTAACATTACTTGAATAGAGATCGTTATTGTAATTATGCCAAAACGCACAGATATAGAATCTATATTAGTAATAGGAGCAGGCCCAATAGTTATAGGTCAGGCATGCGAGTTTGATTATTCTGGAACGCAAAGCTGTAAAGTATTAAAAAGTGAAGGTTATAAAGTCATTTTGGTTAACTCCAACCCCGCAACTATAATGACAGATCCTGAATTCTCTGATGCAACTTATATTGAGCCGGTACTACCTGAAATCATAGAAAAAATTATAATTAAGGAGAGGCCAGACGCAATATTACCAACAATGGGAGGGCAAACAGCACTTAATTGTGCAATAAAACTTGCAGATGATGGAGTGTTAGACAAATACAACGTAGAATTAATAGGGGTAAATAGAGAAGCAATAAAAAAAGCGGAAGATAGAGAATTATTTCGCCAATCCATGGATAAAATAGGGCTAAAATACCCCAAAAGTATCATTATAAAAAATCAAGAACAAATAAAAAAGGCTTTGGATTACATTGGATTACCAGCAATCATCCGTTCATCATTCACTCTTGGTGGCGCAGGTAGTGGCATAGCATACAATAAAGAGGAGTTTTTCAATATCACAGAAAGTGCTCTAAAAATTTCACCAATAAATGAAGTTCAGATAGATGAATCAATTATCGGCTGGAAGGAATATGAAATGGAAGTTATCCGTGACTGCAAGGATAACTGTATAATAGTGTGTTCAATAGAAAATGTTGATCCAATGGGAGTGCACACCGGAGATAGTATCACAGTTGCTCCTGCTTTGACTCTGCGTGATGCTGAATATCAACAAATGAGAAATGCATCTATAGCAGTGCTGAGGGAAATTGATGTTAGTGCCGGTGGTGCAAATGTTCAGTTTGCAGTGAATCCTAAAGAAGATGGAAGCCTCGTTGTAATTGAAATGAATCCAAGGGTTTCTCGCTCTTCTGCACTTGCCTCAAAAGCAACAGGCTATCCTATTGCAAAAGTTGTCACTAAACTTGCTATTGGCTATTCGCTCGATGAAATACGTAACGACTGTGCTCCAATAATACCAGCAGCATTCGAACCAGTGATTGATTATATCGTCACTAAAATTCCTCGATTTGAGTTTGAGAAATTTAAGGGGACAAATTGTGAATTATCAACCTCCATGAAATCAGTGGGAGAAGTGATGTCAATCGGCCGTACTTTTAATGAGTCACTGCAGAAAGCTTTTCGCTCACTTGAAACAGGGCTCACGGGACTTGATGAAGTGTTTTCTGAAGACACAGATATTAAATCTCAGTTAGCAAAATTGCTGCCAAACAGATTACTGATTGCTGCTGACGCAATGCGCCACGGAATTAGCATAGAAGAAATAAATTCGATTACAGGTTATGATTTATGGTTTTTGCAAAATATACAGCAAATTATATTAGCTGAACAAAAAATCAAGGAAAACGGCCTTCCTGAAACTGCATATGAAATATTAGAGCTGAAAAAAATGGGCTTCTCAGATGCAAGGCTCGCAAAGTTAAGTAATAGACCTACCTCTGTCATCCCAGCTGGGATCCAAGAAAAAAATAGGTGGATTCCAGTGTCACGCACTGGAATGACATCAGAGCAAATTGAAGCAATGAGGAAAAAATTTGGTGTTAATCCAGTTTATAAACGTGTAGATACCTGTGCAGCTGAATTTGAATCGAGCACTGCTTATATGTATGGATGTTATGAGGGAGACATTACAAACAGGACAGAATGCGAAGCGGACATTTCTGACCGAGAAAAGGTTGTCATTTTAGGAAGTGGTCCAAATCGCATTGGTCAAGGTATTGAGTTTGATTATGCATGCGTTCATGCAGTTTCTGCCACCAAAGAAATGGGATACGAAACAATAATGATTAACTGCAATCCCGAAACCGTTTCAACTGATTATGATACCGCTGATCGTTTATATTTTGCACCACTCATTGCAGAGGATGTGCTTGAAATACTAAGTAAAGAGCAAGAAAATGGCACACTAGTTGGTGTAATAGTTCAAATAGGTGGTCAAACGCCTTTAAAATTAGCCAAAGTGCTGAACGAAAGAGGTTTTAATATCTTGGGTACATCTTTTGATTCTATTGACCTTGCAGAAGATCGCATGAGATTTAAAAATCTTGCTTTGCAACTTAATTTAAAACAACCTGAAAATTCTATCTGTCATTCAGTGGAAGAAGCGTTAATCAACGCAGAAAAGGTGGGGTTTCCATTAGTAGTGAGGCCATCCTATGTCCTTGGTGGTCAGTCTATGTCAATTTTGCATGATATTGATAGCTTCAAAGAGTACGTCCTGAATCACACTAAAATCTTTGAGCATGGTTCGCTGCTTCTTGATAAATTTTTAGTCAATGCAGTTGAGGTTGACGTTGATGCTGTATGTGATGGGGAAAGAGTTTTCATTGCAGCGGTTATGGAGCATATTGAAGAAGCTGGTATCCACTCTGGCGATTCAACATGTTCAATACCGACAAATACATTGAGTGACGAAGTAATAAAAGAGATCGAGCTCCAAACTGAGAGAATAGCATTAGCATTAAAAGTGAAAGGTCTGATAAACATTCAGTTTGCTGTTCAAGAGAGTGATGTATACATACTTGAAGTGAATTTAAGGGCTAGCCGTACAGTTCCTTTTATTTCCAAAGTAATCAATATTCCTATTGCAAAGCTTGCCACTCAGGTTATTTTGGGTAAAAAATTGAATCAGGAAAACAAGCCTTTCAATCATTTTGCAGTTAAAGCTGCTGTTTTTCCATTTACGCGTTTTTCGGGAATTGACACTTTACTTGGTCCTGAAATGAAATCAACAGGAGAAGTGATGGGAATTGACTTATCTTTCGGAGCTGCACTTGCAAAAGTGCACATGGCTGCAGGATACAAGTTACCAACAGAAGGAACAGCTCTGGTTTCAGTAAAAGATGATGATAAAGAGTATATATTGCCTGTTGTACGAATGTTGAAAGAACTGAGTTTTGAAATATATGCCACCAAAGGCACAGCTTTGCATCTGAACAATAACGGCATTGCTGCAAAAGCTGTAAATAAAGTGAGAGAAGGCAGACCCCACATAGTTGATATGCTCAAAGATGGAAAAATAAATCTAGTAATCAATACTTCAAAAGGTGTGAAATCAGTCTCAGATAGCAAAGATATCAGGAGAACTGCTATTTTGCAAAATATAGCTTATAGCACCACAGCTTCTGGGAGTAAAGCGTTAGCGCTTGCAATTCAATATGTAAAGAATAGCAAATTGGAAGTGAAATCATTACAGCAGATACAAAATATTTAAATATCAAGACTATAATAAATTATTACTTATTTCAAAATGAGGATCGTGTAAGCTAAGGAGAGAGAAATTTAATTAAAGGATTTTTGTGTCAGTATCAATATATAACTGCCTTGAGCGTTTGTTGAAAGGCTTTGTACTAATTTTCTTGATTCAAACAATATGCTAGACTTTAACTTAAAAATCTTTGTAAGTGATCACGACTGAAAGGTGTTTTCATGCATTTTTTACCTGAGTGCAATAAGTGTAATTCATTGAGTTTCCAAAATTGATAATGAAGAAAAGCATTACTCGTCTAATAAAAGCAATTCAATACTCCTGTGAAGGAATAAAATCAGCTTTTGTATCAGAAGTTGCGTTCAGACAGGAGTTACTGCTTTTTATAATATGTGTTTCAACTTTGTTTGTTTTAGATGTAAGTAATTTAGAACGTGCAGTAATGGTAAGTAGCCTATTTTTGGTGTTAATTGTAGAAATTATTAACACTGCTTTTGAAACAATAATTGAGCGTATTTCCAGTGAACAACATATACTTTCAAAAAAAGTGAAAGATCTAGGTAGTGCAGCAGTTTTTCTCTCATTAATTAACTTCTTGATAACATGGATGATAATATTGATATGAATGTTGTTAAGATATATTTTCAAATTCACCGATTAAGACTTGCATGTCTTGTGGTAAATCAGAAACAAATTCTATATATTCTTTACTTTTTGGATGATATAAGCCTAGCGTGTGAGCATGTAGTGCCTGTCTATTGAAATTACGGATAAAGTCAGAGTTTTTAGCATGTTTTTCACTTTTACTACTATTTTTTCCGTAAACTTGATCACCAACTACAGAATGTCCTATGTGGCTCATGTGTACTCGAATTTGGTGTGTTCTGCCTGTCTCTAAAGTACATTTAACCAGGCTTGCTTGCCCTATAATTTTCTTCACTGAATAATGAGTGATTGCTAATTTACCTGCTGTTTTTGTGACACACATCATTTCTTTATTACTGCGTTTTGGAGCAATATGGGTTTTTACTGTTCCTTGCAGATTAGGTAATGCTCCCCAAATTACTGCTAAGTATTCCCGTTTTATTTTACGATTTGATAGCAGTTCAGACAAGAAGCTGTGGGATTGTTCATTTTTTGCAATTACCATGAGTCCACTAGTATCTTTATCAAGCCTGTGAACAATTCCTGGTCTTGTATTTATATATGGAATTTTGCCAAGGTGAGCGATCACTGCATTCAGGAGTGTATCATTGTTTGTTCCAGCACCTGGGTGTACTGTTAATCTACTTTGTTTACTCAGAACTATAATGTCCCCATCTTCGTAGATGATATCAAGCTTTATATTATAGTTAGGTTCAATTGATGTGGATATGTCAGGTTGAACGAGATGTACTATATACTCTTCACCTGGTTTTACTATGTGGTCATTATTAATTATCGGCGTGCCAAGTAATGTTACCCGCTCATCTTGTATCAATCTTTGTGCTTTACTGCGTGATATGTTACACTTTTTAGCTATGTAAGTATCTAGCCTTAATTTTTTTTCGTCACTATTAACATTTAAGGTTATATCTATGGTCACTACCCTGCGCAAGCTACTTTGAATGCTGCATGAACATCTGGATTCACAAAATCAACTTTTGTACTAGGTTGAATTTGAAGGCCGTCTTGTTTTTTAATATGGCAAATTGTTTGAGAGCCATCTTTCCAGTAAATTATTATTTTATTATCAAAATCCCGTAGCGTTAACTCCCTCTTTTCTTCTTTTTTATCTTTTTCTTCTAGCTTAATAGACTCTAATAAATAATATAGAAAGTCACTTGCTTTGCCGTTAACTTTTTTTCTCCATTCATCCATTTTTTCTTGTTCAGATAATTCTTTTTCCAATTTTGCATTTTCTTGCTCCAGCTCTTTCATCCTTTTTTTTGATTTTAATAATCTATGTTTTTCTATTGCTTTTTTCTCTTCATCTCGCTGTTTTTCAAGAGAAGTAGCAGTAATACTGCCTTCACTGCTATTAGGTTCATTTGATTGAGTCTGTTTATTCTTTAATTCTGCTAGCTCATCTTTTACTTTTTTTAGTTCTTCTTCTAATTCGTTCTTTATCTTTTCCGCTTCTTCTTTTTGTTTTTCCAATGTATCTATGAACTCACGATCATCGCTAATTGTTCTTTCTCCAGATTGAAAAAAGCCAACTAATCTGCTTGGTTCAAATCGCTCAACCTTATCTTCAGCGATTTTAATAGTATTCTCTAAACTAGAAAAAATGCTTTCAATTTTTAGTGAATTTGTTCTTTTTGCCAGCTCTTTAGCTTCGCTTAAAATGACCATCATTTCCTTACGCAACTTATCTAAATCTTTTTTGATGTCTCCTCTAATTCCTTGTAGATGAACAAGTGTTTCTTGAATTTCATCATTTGCAGGTTTTAGAAGTTTGCTATCAAGTAGATCTTTAGCTTCATCTAAACGCTTATCAAATGAGTCAACAATTTTATCTGTAAAATTAGTCAAGTGCTTATCTAGTAATTTTATTAATCGAGATATTGGATCATTTTCTTCCTCATCTTTTGTCTTTTTTTCCATTACCGATACAAAACCACCTCTTCTGCATGGAAAGAGAATATCTAAATTATTAAATTTTTTAACAATATTATGATTATTGTTTATCTCATTGGTTTTTAGCTTGCTGAATGTTATACATATTCCAACGATAGCAATGATACTAGCCAGTACAACTGGAACCCATTCCAAAGCCTGAATATTGGCAAAGCTCAATCTATTTTGTATTAACGCACCAACTATAATTACAGCACTAATTACATATGGTATGGTAAGAAAAATGGCCTTATTTTTATTCTCTTGTATTTGATTATCTAATATTTTTTTCTGATTTTCAGAAATTGGCAAAACTATTGAAAAGTTTGCTTTTTTGGAATCTATAAGACTTAAATTTGGTTTTATCTCTATTTTCAGAGCATTTTCAGCAATTTCACTCATCTCGTTGTCTTTGCCACCTCTAATTTTATTATTTATTAATTCCTCTATCAACTTTTCTCCTTCTTTTATCTCCTGCTTATGCATATATCTCATAGCAGAAGAGGCTACAAAAGTTGTTAAAAGAATAATAGAAACCAAAGTGTAAATTGGCATGAATGTTGGGTTAAAAATATCTGTAATAAACCTTAGATCATTATGGGTTATTATTATTGCAGCTACATAAGCCAAAGAAAATTGAAGCCAAATATTTACAATCGCTATGGGTAGAGTGTTACTTACAGAATATTTCTTTGTTGCACGCCATAACCTAGGAAAAAAACCAATAGCATCATCTATTTTGGCAAAATTATGATCTACTTTAACATTGAAAGGATTTGTTGTATCTAAAGGCATAAATTTCCTTGCATCCTAATTAAGTAATTATATATAAATGATACTTTAAAAACAAGTTTTTGGCTTATGCCAAGGACGATTAGAACGGACTTTGCTAACCTTTATGCCACTATTTGCTAGCCAAACAGAGTGTGTGCCATATGCCTCTAAGTCAGAGTATTTGATGATTTTAGTATTGCAAGCTGGATAGTTAAACTTGCTTAACTGAATTACTAGATCGACATTGTTACAATTTTCTAAAATATCTTCTCTTTTATGAGCTAGCAACACTGACTTATTATTTCCTTTATTATATGTACAGTCATAATCATTACATTTTAGCCTTTTGTTTGAATTACTGAATTTAGTATGATTCACAATTTGATTCTGCCCGTTTTGCTTTGCCCACGTTTTGACAACAAAATTTCTGTTTTTTCTAGTAAGGGAATATAGTAAATTGTCATCTTCTTTTACAGCAAGATTATCAGCACTGACTAGAATGTCAGGAGTTGTATACATAGCGCTAGAGAAAATACCTAGCACAATAAAGAAAATTCCAAAGAAACGCCAATTCCTTTCCCACAAGCATAACCATAATAGCCCAAGCGTTATTATAATAATTAATGAGGCAGGAAAAGTGCGAATAGGAATAACCAAATACTGAAGACTGGCAATTGCGTTTGTTATATATAAAACGCTGTCAATTGGGCGTTCCATGAGAGGCGTTATAATCCACTGAGTACCTAAAGGAATCAATAAAACATATATTATTCCAAGTGGAATAATAATGAGTGTAACTATTGGTATAGCAATCAAATTTGTGATAATGCCACTGATTGAAAAATAGTTAAAATTGTATATTGTATACGGAACAGTTGCTAAACTTGCTATTATTGAGCTGATCATTATCGACACAAAATATTTTATTATTTTTATTTTGAATAACTTATTAGCATTGATCTGATAGCTGGCAACTAGTGCCAAAACAGCAGAAAATGACATTTGAAAACCTGGCTTTAAGATTGCTTCTGGCTCCACTATGAGTATCACCGAAGCAGCAAACGCAATTGCTATTAATCCTCGATATTTCCTTTCTATGATTATTGCAACAAGTACCAAGATCACCATGATGTAGGCACGCTGAGCAGAAATTTGCATACCGGTAATCAACAAATAAAAGGTAGTTGGCAAGATAGTAAAGAATGCAGATATTTTTTTAGTGTTATATTTAAGAGTCAAAGTTTCAGATATTGCAAATAAATTACGGAATACTATAAAAAATAGACCAGCAACAAACGATAAATGTAAACCAGATATAGCGAATAAATGTGCTATACCTGAATCTCGTATCGCATTCATAGTTTTTTGATCTATCCCGTCTTTTTTGCCAATTAATAATGCAGAGATTATGTCCGCGTGTGGCTTTTTGGTATTTTGCTGTAGGTTTTCATAGATATATTGACGGAAAGATTCTATATACTCTTGAAATTTTCTTGCTTCAGCCTTTTTGTACAGGACTATTTTGCTTGTTGCAAAGCCTGTTGCACTTATTTTCTGATAATATGCTATTCTTGCAAAATCATATGCATATTCCGAAGGCGCAATTTTTGGAGGAAAGAGTTTTGCTGATAATTTTACTTGATCCCCTATTTTAATGCCTTCTTCCGCTTTGGTTTTAACTGATATTCTGATGTTATCCAGCTTGAACTTCGTGTTTTTTATTTCATAAAGCAAAAATTGTTTATATGAGCCCCTATCGTTAATATCCTTCACTGTAGCAACAATATCTTTCACATACCTTTCCTTATCAAGAATGTGAGTATTAACTGAATCTGTTCTGAATTTGCTGGCTGTAAATCCTATGAGCACTGCAATTAAAGAAATGCATAATATTGCGTATTTCCTGTATAATATTGCAATCAGAATTAGTATAGGTGAAAGCAAGAGAAAAATAGATATAGTGAAAGCACAGCTTGGTTCAAAATTTAATGAGAAATAGGTTAAAATTCCTGCACACTGAAAAACAGGGAACCACAATATCAAGTTATATTTTTCATTGCACAGATTGTTATGTATATAATTTACTATCATGTTAAGAAAGGTTAATAGATATATAAATATATGTAATAGTGTGATTTTATTCTTTTATTTATTATTATTACGCATATAATAATAAATAAGCAACGACGCGGGATGGAGCAGCTCGGTAGCTCGTCAGGCTCATAACCTGAAGGTCGTAGGTTCAAATCCTACTCCCGCAACCATCTTTCAATTGTACAAACATCGCGATTTCTCTTATTATAATAGCAATGGTATTTCTGACTCAAAGCTTGTTTTTGACCTGTAGGCTCAATCGCAACATTCAGTAAAAAACTTAAGGTATTTATTGGTGAATTACATTAAATTATAGTGGCTGCATGTCTTTTTTATTTTTTCTACATTTAGCCAAATCACGCTTGTTAGTACATTATCAATTTAAATTATTAAAACTCGCTATTCGGGACTTCTTTTGCCTTTTTTCTATTTGGTTGGATGATTTTATAAATTAATTAAAATATTCATAATATTGATTTCTTATCACAACAATGCTATTATTAAGCTAATATTACTTTTAGTGAGGTATGAGCAATGGTTGATGTGGCTTTTATTGGCGTAAATACGGTTATTGATAACGGATACAGAAGAAAAATAAAACTCGTTATGTCAGGGTTATTTTTAGCTGTATCAGCAGCAACTGCTATCTGGTTTATCTTTCCTGGATCGCAAAATGTACTTGCTCCATTCTTGCTTCCAGCTATATTCCTTCTCTTGACTCTGTCTATGGGATATTATACGTTTCTTTTTGGTTGTGAGAAAAAATCTGTAGTAGAAAATGTTCTAGGTATCTGCTGAGTCAGTTAAGAGAGTGCGTTGCCAAGACGAGATCGAATCTTTGCTAGCAAAAACAAGAGATATCACAAAAAATAAGTTTTGTAACATACTGATTAATCTTTGTTTTGAGGATCGTATCAAAGCGCACAAACTTGCTTTATATGTAAGAGAAATTGATAGCGTTGCATCCTCGATAAAAGACGAGGATCTGTTAAATCACTTTGATCAATTTTTTACCATAACTGAAGTAAGCAATAAGAATAGTAGAAATGAGCTAATTAATCGCGCAAGAATATATAGAACAATAAGTGAAAAACCTAAAAATGAAATACAAAGTTTTTTAGCTAATCAAAAAGAGAGTCTTTCGTATGAAATAACGTCACCTAAAATTGATAATTTTTTACCACAGGTTAATGCAGTAACTGTTTAGGTTAGCAAAAGTTCAATACGTATAGCTAAGTCTTTGCAATATCAATAATTTCATTGTGTACATGATTATCACTTTTTTTTTCAATTCCAGTAATAACATTACATCTATTAGATTCTTTTATAGCTATTTCTTGAAATCCTTTTCGAATTTTATGATAGAAATCAATGCTCATTTCTTCATACTTATTTTTATCCTTTGCTCTGCTGAGTCCAACTTGAACATCAATATCTAAAATAAATGTGATATCTGGATATTTAATTTCCACTAATTTGTGTAAGTCTCTTATTAGACTCAAGTCAACACCTAGTCCATACCCTTGATACGCAATAGTTGAATCGATAAATCGATCACAAATAACTGTCTTTCCCTCTTTAAGAGCTGGCAATATTAATTTTTTCATATGTTCGTGCCTCATCGAGATAAGCAGCAAGAGTTCAGAAATAGGATCAATATTATCCTTAAGTAGTAATCCTCTTATTTTTTCTGCAAAATCAGTACCACCTGGTTCTCTAGTCAATACGACATTATTTTCACCGTGAATTTGCTTGAAATAATTTGCAAGTAACTCAGACTGTGTTGTTTTACCAGAACCATCTATTCCTTCGAAGGTTATGAACATAAATTTTATAATTACAATGCTAAATGCAAGCAGTGTACATAGAAACCATTTGACATTTAAGCAATAAGATCATAAATTATGGTATACAATTCTCTATGAGCTATGGTTACGCTAGACACTCCTAAGATAGATTTAGACTTTACTGCAAAGAATTTCAATCTCCTGGGAGTGGATAACAAATATTATACATTAAGTGACTGCTATGGGGAAAATGGTCTCATTGTAATGTTTATATGCAATCACTGTCCTTACGTTCAATCAATTATTAGCAATCTAGTAAGCGATGTTAATTTGTTGAAAAAAGATTATCAGGTAAACACCGTTGCAATCATGCCAAATGATGTAAATGAGTACCCAGAAGACTCCTTTGAAAACATGATTAATTTTGCCAAGGAAAATCAGTTTACATTTCCATATTTGATTGACAATAACCAAGAAGTAGCTAAAGAGTATGGTGCTGTTTGTACCCCTGATTTTTTTGGCTTTAATTCCAAACTAGCCCTCTGCTATCGCGGGCGTTTTAACAACACAAAAAAAGAGAAAGTTCAAAATTACGAAGTAGGAAGTAGTGATTTATTTCAAGCCATGAAATTTATTGCAGAAACTAGCAATCCTCCAGTTGACCAAAAATCAAGCATTGGTTGTTCAATAAAATGGTCTAATTCTACAGGTTAAATATTATGCACAGCGGCTCTCAGCATTTGTTTGATATTATAATTTTACTCTCTGCTGCTGTGTTTATAGTCATAGCGTTTTGGAAAATGAATATTAGCCCAGTACTTGGTTACTTTGTTGCAGGTGCATTGATTGGTTCTCATGGATTTAATCTGATACATTCAGTTGAAGTAATGGATAACTTTGCAGAGTTTGGCGTAGTTTTCCTATTGTTCATTATAGGTCTTGAATTGACATTTGAACGCCTTATCGCTATGCGTAGGCATGTGTTTGGGTTTGGTTCCCTTCAAGTTATAGTTACCATGATAGCAATATGGTGCATTGCTCTTGCCTTTGGAGTAAATACAAACATGGCAGCAGTTATTGGTGGTGGACTTGCACTATCCTCAACAGCAATAGTGTTGCAGGTTCTGCAAGAAAAGGGTTCTCAAGCAAGCCAAGTTGGTAGATTGTCAATAGCAGTGCTACTAATGCAGGACTTTGCAGTGGTACCTCTAATAGTACTAGTGCCCCTGCTTACTGGCAATTCTGAACACAGCTTAATAAGCTCGTTGGCAGGCTCATTAGTGCAAGCAGCTATTGCATTGGTGTTGATATTTGTAACTGGTAGGTTATTACTGAGGCCATTGTTTTCGGTTATTGCCAAAATGGAGAGTAATGAAATCTTTATATCAACAACACTTCTGATAATATTAGGATCAGCATTTATTACTGAACAATTTCATTTATCAATGGCATTAGGCGCATTTGTTGCTGGGTTACTAGTTGCAGAAACAGAACACAGGAATTCGGTAGAACATGCAGTATTGCCATTTAAAGACTTATTTCTTGGTTTATTCTTTATGACTGTTGGCATGTCTATTGATATTGACCTTTTACTCAATAAGTTACCACTCGTTACTTTATTATCAATTATCCTTATCGTTTTAAAGACGTCCATTATATATACATTGTGTAGATTTTTTGGATTTAGAAGTGCACCTGCAATACAAGCTGGATTACTGCTTGCACAAGGCGGTGAATTTGCATTTATTTTATTCCGTTTAGCAGATGAATTAGATGTACTATCAAGTGAAATCGCTCAAGTGCTTATGATGGTAACTACAGTAACTATGGCTTTTACTCCTCTTTTATCGGGAATTGGAGACTGGATAGCAAATTCATTTAGCACTGAAAAAATAATACTAGACGATGAAGCAATCGAAACAGACACACAAGACCTTTATAATCACGTAATAGTTGCTGGGTTTGGTAGAGTGGGATATATGGTAACAAAAATGCTTACTGCAGAGCATTTAAGTTATGTTATTGTAGATATTCAATCAAAAATAGTAAAAGAAGGAAAAAATGACAGTTTTCCTATATATCTTGGAGATGCTACAAGATATGAAATTTTAAAATCAGTAGGAATAGAAAGAGCTCAAGCTCTTGTGGTTTCGATAAAGAACGAAGTTACTATAAAGAAAATAGTTTCTCTAGTTGCAGCAAATTTTCCGCATGTAAATATTATAATACGTTTGCCAGATTTGAATAATGTGGAGGTTTATAAAGATCTAGGGGCTAGTAAAATTATTCCCGAAACATCTGAAATTGGATTGCAGCTAGGTGGAGCAGCATTAAGTTTAAGTGGAATTAGCGAAAGTGGAGTTACATCTTTAAAAGGTAAATTTAGAAAAGGCAACTACAGTATGTTAAAAGAACTTGGTAATGATAAAGATGAATAGCCCTATATCACTTTAATTAGTGACCAGAAAAAACACATTTAATTAAACAACTGTACTCTCTAGAAAGGTGAAAAATTGACCTTATTGTAACTATGAACAAAATAATCATAAAAAAATTTGGTGGGACTTCACTAACTGACTTAAATCGAGTTGCAAACCTGATAAAAAATGATATTGAGAAAGGTTGTAATGTAATCGCTGTTGTATCTGCTGCTGCAGGATTCACTGACCAAATGGCTTTTCAAGCTAGGCAAATTTCAAATTTAAATTGTAGACAAGAGTTATCAGAGTATGATGTTCTCCTTTCAGCAGGAGAACAGATCTCTTGCGCATTATTAGCTATCACTCTTCAATCTATCGGAGTTAATGCTAAATCATGGCTCGCCTGGCAGTTACCAATTGTAACGGATAATTTTTATTCTGAGTCTAAAATAAAAAAGATAAAAATTGACCATGTAAAAAGATCTTTTGCTGAGGGTTATACTGCTGCAATCATTGCTGGTTTTCAGGGTATACACGATGATAGAATCACTACTTTTGGTAGAGGAGGATCTGATATCTCAGCAATTGCCTTTGCTGTAGTCTTTGGTATTAGGACTTGTGAAATTTTTACTGATATTGACGGAATATATACAGCAGACCCAAAAATTGTTCCAAGGGCACGCAAGCTTAAATCTATCTCTTACAATGAAATATTGGAGATGTCGTCATCTGGTGCTAAAATATTGCATAATCGTTCAGTACAACTTGCAATGAAGCATAATATTAAGGTGCAGGTGTTATCCACTTTTGAGGAAGTAGAAGGCACTACAGTACTACACGAAAAAGATGTACTGGAAAGATACTTAATTACTGGAATAACTTATAGCACTCACGAAGCTCTTGTAACTTTTACTAACTTTGCAAATACTCTGGATACTTTAAGAGATATAGCAGGAGCAAACGTTAAAGTTGACATGATACATGGGTCAAGCTTTTTGATTTCTAAATTTGATGTTGATTTAATGAAAAAGTTATTGAACAAAAATGAAAATTATGTCGTAAACAATAATATAGCTAAAATTTCAATAATTGGTATTGGTGTTATGTCTAACACTGAAGTGATGTACCGCACACTCAAGGTTTTAAGCGAAAAAAAGATAGAAATACTTGCTGTCACAATGTCCGAAATCAAGATCAGTATAGTTGTTCAAAAAAAACACGCTGAGGCTTTAATTAGAGATTTACATACCGAATATGAGCTTGATGTATGACAGCACGCTTGAAATTTATTTACTTGATAATTCAAAAAACTTGAAAGAGCAAAGATAGTTATTGAAATTATCTTGATTTACATCGGTTATCCAAGTTTGACATTGAATGCTTAACACCTCCTCCATTAACACCTTTCTGTAATCTTTATCCAGATGCGACATTATATCGTCAAGCAGAAGAAGAGGTGCTTTATTGTAATGAATACACCTTGCTTTTACACTAGATAAGATGATAGAAAGCAGTAATAGCTTTTGCTCTCCAGTAGAACAAAGATTTATTGGCATGTCCCCTTTTTGGCAAAAAACCCAAAAATTATCATTATGTACAGAAAAGGTTACTCTACCAGTTAATGAGTCTTTTTCTCTGTTTTCCTTTAGACGATTCTGAAAATATTCTGCAGTATCGTTCAAAGTTAGCTGACTGCTAAATTTCAAACTTGCCTTTGGAAAAAACTCACAAGAATGGTTATCAATTGTGTCTTGTAATATCTTTAAAACAGATGATCGCATACGTAAAATATCAATTGCATTGGTAGCCATGACGTTTTCAAGACTAGAGAGCCAACTTTCGTCCAAAATATTCTCTCTAAGCAATTTACTTCGCTCATGCTTAGCTTTTCTATATTTCATGTAGCAATAGGTGTAATTTTCTTCAAATAGTGAAACTATACGGTCTAAAAATTTTAACCTGTCGCTTGGAGAATTAAGAAGAATATAGTCCATTTGTGGAATTAGCCATATTACATTAGATATTCTATACAAAGATGAGTAGCTTGACTGCGTTTTCCCATCAATTTGTATTAATTTCTTATTAAGATTCTTTCCTATACCAATTGAGTTAAGCTCTGCTCCATTGAAAAAATCATAATACACTACCCAACTTTCATTACTGCGCCTATTTTGCATCTCATTGATTTTTGCTTTTTTCATTCCGTTGCTTTTAGCAAGCAATGAGATTGCTTCAAGTATATTAGTTTTTCCAATACCATTTTTGCCAGTTACTACAACTGGTCTATCATCTAAATCCAGTTCAAAGTTTGAATGACTACGAAAGTTATATAATTTCAGTTTTTTTATATAGCAATGGGTAGTCATTCTTTAATTTATATTCTCCTTACTTCTTCTAGAACCTCATCAACATGTCCACTAACTTTTACGTTTTTCCAGATCTTCACTACTTTACCTTTTTTATCTATTAAAAAAGTAGTGCGCTCTATTCCCATATACTTTTTGCCAAACATGCTTTTTTCTACCCAAACACCATATTTTTCCAACATTTCAGCATTTTCATCAGAAACTAAAGAAAATGGCAAAGAATATTTTGCTTTGAAGTTAGCGTGGCACTTAACGCTATCTTTTGATACACCAATTATCACTGTGTCAAGAGAAGAGAAATTTTCTATTTTGTCTCTAAAGCCTTTTGCCTCCATTGTACAGCCCGGAGTATTGTCTTTAGGATAAAAATAAAGGACTACATTTTTTTTATCAAAAAATTCACTCAGCGATAAAATTTCGCCAGAATCTGTTGGCAAACTAAAATCAGGTGCATTATTTCCTACTGTTAATTCCATACTTTGCTCCATTATTAACACTTTTATGGTACTATAGTATATTGTAATAGGAAGGGAGGATAAATGAAAGTAGCTTTTCAAATGGATGAAAATATAAATTTTGAAACTGATACTACATTTGCATTAATAAAAGAAGCGCAGAGGAGAAAGCACGAAATTTTTGTCTATGTTCCTAATAATCTAGCACTCAAGTTAAATCAGTCAATTGCTCTTGCTCAGAAAGTCAGCGTTGATGATTTTGGTTTTACTTCTAAAGAAGATGTAACTATAGATTTGAATGAAATGGATATCATACTTATCAGGCAGGACCCACCTTTTGATATGCGGTACATTACAACAACCTATATCTTAGAAAAGACTACTGCGTTAGTAATAAATAATCCAACAGAAATAAGAAACTGTCCTGAAAAATTAATTACTTCACTATTTCCAGAGCTAATTCCTCCAACTTTGATCACTGAAAATATATCGATGATTAGAAATTTTTGTCACGACTATCAGGATATCATCTTGAAACCACTATATAGCTATGGAGGAAATGACGTAATAAGAATACAAGACCAAAATAGCATTCAAGTGGTAGTCGATCTCATGATTGCAAAATATGAATGTCCTGTAATTGCACAAGCATTTTGTAAAAAGATAAATACAGATAAAAGAATACTGCTACTGGATGGAAAGCCAATAGGAGTAATGAAGCGAGTTCCAAAGTCTAGCGGAGAAATCAGAACAAATATGAGGCTTGGAGCAAGTTTTGAATCTATTGAAATGAATGATAGAGACACTGAAATATGTAATAAAATCGGTCCTGAGCTAAAGAAAAGAGGGCTAATATTTGTTGGTATTGATATTATAGATGACTTCCTTCTTGAAATTAACACAACTTCGCCTACGGGAGTAGTTTATATCAATAAGTTGTATAGTAAATCACTAGAAAAAGAACTATGGGATGCATTTGAAGAAAAAGCAATTCGTCAACTAAGTTCTTGAGCTATTGCCTTAATAAATTCAGTAACTCCATTCCTTATTCTTGTTTTCTTAGTATTATTAGCCATATCACGCAATTTTTGACAATTTTGCAATAAATCAACTAGCAACTCTCCTAGATTCTTTTTCGCGTTACTATTTTGCTCAACCATTACAGCTGCTCCCGAATCTTCAATATGTTTTGCATTATAAAATTGATGGTTATCTTTTGAGTGAGGATAAGGAATATATACAGCAGGACGCTCAGCAAGAGTAATCTCTGCTATTGAAGTTGCCCCCGCTCTGCTAATTACCAAATGAGCATTGGCCAGTTTATTTTCCATATCATCGAAAAACTCACTTAACTCACAATCAATTCCTTCACTTTTGTATAGACTCTTGACCTTGTTTATATTTTTCTTCGTACATTGCTGCGTTACTCTAATCCTCTCTTTTACTTCAACAGGTAGATCACAAATTACGCTGCTCACTACATCATCAAAAAAATTTGCACCCTGACTGCCTGCTATTATTAACACGTTTAAAACTGTTTCAGCTCTAGAATAGCCTTGTGCTTCTATATCGACAAAATTTCCTGTAAAAACGCATTTACTACCTTCTGCATACTTAGTCTCTGGAAAGCTAGTTGCAATTAATTTTGCACTCTTGAAAAAGAATCTATTTACTCTCCCTAAAACTGTGTTTTGTTCATGTAAAACTATAGGTATAGAAAGAATCTTTGCTGCAAGAAGAGTTGGAAAAGAAGCGTAGCTACCAAAACCAATGATTAGCTTTGGTTTTAATTTTCTCGTTTGATACAGTGCTAATACACAACTATACATTAACAAAAAGAGAAACTTCAATTTGTTGCCACTTGGCTTGCACAATGGTAAAATATAACTTTCTATATTGATGGTTTTTTGATCAGTGAATAATATACAATTGTGCCCTTGTACCTTTAGTGCTTTTGCTAAGGTTATAGCTGGAAAAACATGCCCACCTGTACCGCCTGTTGCTAGAATAATATCCATCTGTAAATAGCAATTTGATAATAGATTATTAATCATTTTTTAATAATCTACATGTAAAATTTTATTAAGCTTTATGATAGTTGAGTTAAAAATGCCTGAAAGCAGCAACAGTAAAAACGTGAAAAACAAGCCTCAAGAGCAAAGCAGAAGCGGAGGTTTATTAAAAAACATAATAAAAGCTCTTTTTAACTCAGTTGTTGATCTACCTCAGCAAGAACAACTCAATAAAAATATTGATAGACAACAAGGTTTAGACAGTAAAAGAAAAAGCCCAGAGGATCTTAATCAGGAAAAAAAGCTTGAAGTGAAAGAAGCAGCTGAAGGGTTAAAAGAAAAGTTAGAAAAATCTGATATTGGTAATCAATCTATTAGAATTGAATCGCCTAATCAGGATAATTGTAGCTCTAAAACAATGAATCGTTAGCTTAACTATTTAACGATTCATCGTCTGCAGCAAGTACTGATTCGTGTATAATTTCCGAAATAGTTGGATGAGGAAAAATCGTAGATTTTATGTCGCAGTCTGTTCCCTCTAGTTGCTTTGCAAGAGCGAAATTGCTAATTAACTCTGTTACTTCCGCTCCTATCATGTGAGCTCCAAGAAGTTCGCCTGTTTTTTTGTCTATAATTGTTTTCACTAAACCTTCAGTTTCACTTAGTGCAATAGATTTACCATTAAAGTTGGAGTGAAATTTTCCTACTTTTATATCGTATCCACTTTTTATTGCCTGTTCCTCAGTAAGGCCAACGCTTGCTACTTGCGGATGAGAGTAAGTGCAATTTGGTATGCACTCTTTTTTTAACTTATGAGCATTTTTACCAGCAATTTTCTCAACACAGATTACAGCTTCATGACTTGCTTTATGCGCTAAACATGGGGGACCAGCTACATCACCTATTGCATACACACTTGATTCACTTGTTTCATACCACTCATTCGTTTCAATGAAACCAGAAGGACTCAACTTAATTTTTGTATTTTCTAAACCTATATTTTCAGTGTTTGCTTGAACGCCAACTGCAACAATTACTCTATCGAATTCTTTATTATCACCACTACTTAGCTGCACTTGAACAGAGTCTTTATTTTTAGTGAAAGTTTTTACACTATTGCTCGTATATATTTTTATTCCTTGTTTTGTAAATATCTCTTGTACTAAATTTGAAATGTCTTTATCTTCCAGCGGCAAAATAGTGTCTTTTACTTCTATAATTGTTACATCAACTCCCAAAGTACTATAAAAACTTGCAAATTCTATTCCTATCGCACCAGAACCTATGATTAGTAGCGATTTTGGTAACTTCTTTGGAGTCATAGCGTGCTGCGCATTCCATATTAAATCTCCATCCGCCTCTATTTCAGGTAGATTTCGCGCTCTAACACCTGTTGCTAAAATGATATGCTTAGAAGAAATTTCCTCCTCCTTCTTATCATTAAGAATTTTTACAACATAGTTACCTGCAAGTTTACCAAAGCCTTGATGAACTTTGATGTTATTTTTTTTCATCAAATACTCAACACCACTTGATAGCTTATCAACAACGTTCCTTGAATATTTCACTATTGATTGTATATCAAAACTTGTATCCTTTACTTTTATGCCAAATTCTTCTGATCTTCTTATTAATCTATAAACTTCAGACGCTCTAAGTAGCGATTTTGTTGGTATACATCCCCAATTTAAGCATATACCACCCAAATTTTCCTCCTTTTCAACAATTGCAGTTTTAAGTCCAAGCTGCGCCGCTCTAATTGTTGCTATATAACCACCAGGACCGCTGCCTATAACTGTAATATCATACTCATTCATCAGTTTTCTTCGTATGCAAAAGACTATATATAACAGATGGAACCCGTATGATCAATGCTCAGGTGCATAGAAGCGGCTTGACAAACCTTCCCACTTTTCTTCTTATATCAATAAGAGTATTTATCCTTATTTTTAATCTCCGCGGGTTTAACAACAAAACTCAGATATTTATTGGCAGATTACATAAAAATTATAGCGGCTACATGTTTTTTAAATTTTTTCTACTTCAGCCAAAACACGCTTGTTAGCACATTATCAATTTACATTATTAAAACTCGCTATATAGGGATTCTTTTGCCTTTTTTTACTTAGTAAATTTATTAATATTTATAGCTAAAGCTTCAGGCCAGCACTTGATGCTGAAATCTTTACTACAAATAAGCATATTGAGCACAAAATTATGCTAAAATACAACGTTTTTGGTGAGACTATGGACAAACTGAATCCCAGTATCTGGGCACTGGGATGACAAGAAATAGGCTGCTTTCATAACAATGAAAGGTTATTTGGATGATAGCTGCACTTCCAGTTTCAGCTACTCGGATGACAAGAAAGAGGGCACTGGCATGCTGAACCATAATGTTCGTACAGCTGTGCAAGAATCAGTGGGTGTGACTTGCCAAATTTTTAAATTACGGACAGCACCAAGTAACGCACAAGTACAGCGTCTATACCAGTTACTGTTGTACCTTATTTCTTTCTCCACAATACATTTTACCTGATAAGAATAGAGCTACTATAAGATAAATAAGATTCCATGTTGCTAACGAAACACCAAAAATATAATGAGGTCTGTCGCAAGACGGAGAGTAGTTAGGGTTTAATAGATTATTTCTTAGCTCTTCTATGCTAACGTTACCACTTGCTTGCTCTGTACAGCCTAAAACATCATGAAATAAGTGGAGTTCAAGACCTACATGATAAAAAGATATTATTGCACCAATGAGATAGCTGCAAAACATCGCATAGATTAGGATTTTGTTGTCTTTGAACATGTACGCAACTGCAAGTAGCCCTGTAACATAGTAAACTACTCGCTCGTATATGCATAACTTGCATGGTAGCATATTGAAGAAATACTCTAGCACATATGCAAAAATCAGAGCAGCGGCACTTGACAGCAAAAAGATTGTAGAACTGTTATTTACATCTGACATAGTTAATGAATTACTACAATATCTGTGAAGAGTCAACTCTTGTTTGACAACGTTTCATGTAACGATAGAACACTAAGTACTATGTTACTACTTTTACACCTCTATACATATGCTCGCCGTTGTATATTGGTTCAGTAATCAGCCCTTTCATATCAGTTGCAACTCTAGTATCACTATCTATTTTTGCAATTTCTTCTTTGGTATACAATTCATCCTTGTTTTTCGTCCAGCTATTGTCATATTGAATATCAACTTCTCCTCCATTGGTTTTAAACCCAAATGTTTCTTGCATAAGCAATCTTGCTTCTTCCAAACGTCTATTGTAACGTTTGTTAGAATCTTGATAGCTAGATATAAGAAGAAGAACGTCATTAGAAAGAGTGAAATATACTATCTCTTCCATAATTTTGTAAATCTCATGTTCTGATAACTTAAACAAAGGATAATCTTTTTGAAACTTATTCTTTACTTCATTGTAAATTTCCATAATTTTTACTCTACCAGCATCGCTTAGAGCAATGATAGCATTTTCAATACTTGCTATACCATCATAGTCATAACCTTTTCTGTCATTTTCAGCAGCCAAAAAGCCATGCACAGCCTGAATCTCACCAACTTTCTTATCTTCTTTAGGTAAGATATCAAAATCAAAATAGATCATAGGAGATTTCAATACCAACAACATAAATATACGCATACTGTCTATCTCAACACCAAAAGATAATCTTTTACTTTCTGTAATAGAGTATAGATCTTTGAAATATTGAGATACAGTGTATAAAGGACATTTAGATAGTTCTGTTTTCTTATCTGTTTGTAAGTGAAAGCTAAATTCATACTCTCCTAAATCCAGCTCATTAAAGTCTATAAGCTCTATGTTTTTGTTTGGGTTAAACTCTCTGTTTGATATTTTATTCTCCAACTCTTTACGTTGCGTAGGAGTAAAACCAGATCCATTTATTACTAACTTCACTACACGCGTATCTTCTCTTTTTGCCCATTCGCTCAATCTCTCCAAATATTTTTCTGGGATCGGATATCCATATCGCCTTGGAAGCCACTGAAATACTAAAGGTGTATCAACCGTGAAAGTATGTGGAGATCCAGGCCTTAAATCTTGTCCTTTATAATTCATAGCAAAAGTACTAAACAAGTTAATACTTTACTATATAATATTAATTTATCAACTACTTATTTAAGTAATATTATTTACTTATTAAGAATATTAATAAGATAAAAAACTATATTATTAATAAAACAAGATTACCTACTTTACATAGGGATTCTTATTCTTTTTCAAAAGCAATCTGACTGGTACGCCTTCAACAAAGAAGTTTTTTCTAAGACCATTAGTCAAATAACGTTTATAACTCTCATCAACACTTTCCGGGACGTTGCATACCAAAGAAAAAGCTGGAGGTTTGGTGCCAATTTGAGCAATATACTTCATTTTAATCTCTCTACCTTTTATAAGTGGGTGAGAATGTTTTTCCACAGCATCTATTAGCCAATTATTCAGTTTTGCAGTGCTGATCTTCTTGTTTAAGGATTCACTCACTTCAAGACACTTATCTATCACATCACCACAGCGCATGCCTTTCAATGCAGAAATTGTTACAGTTGGCACTTCCAAAAATAACCGAGTCACTTCCTGTTGTTTGACAAATTTTATTAACTTACTTCTGTCATCCTTACCTATTAAATCCCACTTATTTAAAACAATGATAATTCCCTTCCCCCCTTTAATTGCAGCTTCAGCAATTGATAAATCCTGCTGCTCAACGCCAAGCAAGGAATCTAGCATTAAAATCACTACATGAGAGCGCTTTATTGACTCTATACTTTTTTCAACAAATCTTGATTCTAAGTTATCAACAACATTTGCCTTTCTGCGGATTCCCGCAGTATCGATGAGAGTGATTAATTTCCCATTATGGTCGTATGAAATATCCACAGAGTCACGCGTGGTACCAGGTTTTGAGCTTACTATTAGTCTATTTTCTGCAAGTAAACTGTTTAAAAAAGTTGATTTTCCAACGTTTGGGCGACCGATGATTGCAATCCTCAGTCTAATGGACTCACTTTCAGGCAGCTCAGTTTTTTTGTTAAAATCTTCAATAACACCAGCTAATACATCATAAAGATCAATCATACCAAGATTATGTTCGGCTGAGATATACACCGGACCTATGAAGTTGAAGAACTGCAAATAATCAACATTTTCCGATTTATGACTTTCGCATTTGTTTGCTATTAGTATTACAGGTTTGTTCGTTTTTCTCTTCAGCCACTTTGCAAACTCTTTGTTCTGCTCGTTTTGCACTTTTGCATCAACAAGAAAAAAAATTACATCTGCGCTTAATAAAGAAAACTCTATTTGTTCAATAACTTGTAGTGAAAAACTGGTTTGGTCATTCCATCCTCCTGTATCTATAACTTTAAACTCTAAATCACTAATTCTTCCAATTCCTTCACGCCTATCTCTCGTTACTCCTGGAATGTCACTAACTACCGCTGCTTTTCTTCTTACTAGCCTATTAAATAGAGTTGACTTGCCTGCATTTGGAAGACCTATTATGACTATTTTCAGCATAGTTTAAGAGCGTATTTTATACATAGTAAATTATAATCAAAATTTTTTAGTTTAACTATTGACTTGATAGATTATATACCCATCCTAAAATTAGGATATTTTATCTTAAGTTTATTATGTAAAATTGGAGGCGCTATGCATAATGCAAATGAAACTTTAATAATGAATTTCGATCAAGTTGCTCAATTAACTCCTAAAATTTATAAATTAGGGACACCTTATAACAACAGGACACGTATATATAACTATATAACTTTAGCTAAAGCATTGGAGAATCTCAATGATCCATCCCGGTCACATGCAAATAAGGAGCTTTTTTTGAGTGACAATGATGAAGAAACTAAGAAATTTCTGAGTGTAATTCGAAAAGGAATTGCTGAATATACAGGTAATGATTCTGTAGATGTGAGGTTGAGAGGAAAAGAAGATAAATCATTTACTGTATGGGTATCGTTAAAAGAAGGCAGAGGTGAGTTAAAATTTGATAACTCATTTCCTGGTAAAGTCTTAAAGGATAGTAATCCAAAAATTGGAGCTTTTACATTGGTATCTCCAGAAGATAAAAGGTTGGTGAGTGTTTCACAAAGTGATGATGGTGTAAGGCTTTATCAAATACTAAATGAGTCTTGTATAATTAAATTTAACTGGAAAGTGGATGATAGAGATTGCAGTATTGCTTTAAATATTAGTGGAAATGGTAACGTATTTTGTACTGATTTAAGTGATAATATAAGTCCTGAGGACTTCGAGGAAAACAAAGCTGTAAAAATAAAAATTGGCTATTATGAGAATAAGAAGATGGATAAATATAATGACATGACTCTAGCAAAATTGGTCTCATTGGCTTCAAACTTACAAGGAATTGAAAGAGAAGTTATAACAATTAATCCATCAACAGGTGTAACAAGTGCAAGTGCACAGAATGTTAGTGAGTCTCAGCATTCTCAAAATATTAAATAGAAATTGCTAGCGCATTAATTATCGTACACATACACCGTTGCATGCAGCAACGGTGTATGTGTATAATCAATAGGATTTGTAAGCTCAATAAAGTTTACAACCAATTTGAAAGTTATTTTACTACATGCAAGACTCTGAAATACTAGAAACTCTAAAGATCAAAACATTAGAAGCCGAAAAAGGAGGAGGTCCTGATAGAGTTAACAAGCAACATGAAAAAGGAAAGCTAACCGCTAGAGAAAGGCTGGGTATATTGCTCGATGAAAATTCATTTCAAGAGTATGATAAGTTTGTGAAGCATCACGCAACTGATTTTGGCATGCAAAATGCTGATTTTTTAGGTGATGGAGTTGTAATTGGCCATGGTACTATTTATGGCAGAAAAGTTTTTGTTTATTCTCAGGATTTCACTGTCTTTGGTGGATCACTTGGTGCATCACATGCAAAAAAAATATGCAAAATTATGGATATGGCAATTAATGCCAGAATTCCAATTATCGGACTAAACGATTCTGGTGGAGCCAGAATCCAAGAAGGAGTAAATTCCCTTGCTGGTTACGGAGAAATTTTTCAAAGGAATGTAAATGCATCAGGCGTTATACCACAAATCTCTCTAATCATGGGCCCATGTGCTGGCGGTGCAGTTTACTCTCCAGCGCTAACCGATTTTATTTTCATGGTAAAAAATAGCTCATACATGTTTATAACCGGACCAGATGTAGTGAAAAAAGTTACATACGAGAACGTAAGCCACGAAGATCTCGGTGGAGCAAAAATTCATACGAGCAAAACAGGAGTAGCAGATTTTGCATTCAATAATGAAGTTGAAATGCTACTAGAAATGCGAAAATTCTTCACCTTTTTGCCAGCAAATAATCAAGAGTTGCCAAAAACTGTACCAATCTGCGACTTAATTGATGATGTTGATGAATCTTTGAACACTCTAGTTCCTAGTAATCCTAATACTCCTTATGATATGTATGAACTCATTGAAAAGGTGTGTGATGAAAGGAAATTTTTTGAACTAAAACCCGATTTTGCTCGTAACATCATAATTGGCTTTGGCAGAATTGGAGGAAATACTATTGGTGTTGTTGCAAATCAACCTATGCACCTTGCAGGATGCTTGGATATTGACTCTTCAAGAAAAGCTGCAAGGTTTGTAAGATTTTGTGACACATTTAACATTCCCATCATCACACTTATTGATGTTCCAGGGTTTTTACCTGGCACGAATCAAGAATACAATAATATAATACAACACGGAGCGAAACTGCTTTACGCTTACGCTGAAGCGACCGTGCCGAAAATTAGCCTTATCACTAGAAAAGCGTATGGTGGTGCATATATTGTTATGAACTCAAAGCATTTAAAAGGTGATATAAATTATGCTTGGCCAACCGCTGAGATAGCTGTAATGGGCCCTGAAAGTGCAGTTGAAATTATATTTAGGCATGAAAAAGAACAGCAAACGTTAATCAAAGAATATAAAGAGAAATTTGCTAATCCATTTTTTGCTGCATCACATGGATACATTGATGACATTATAGTGCCAAGTAAAACAAGGCATCACTTTCACAAAGCATTAGAGCTACTTAAAAACAAGAAAGTAGAAAGAATATGGAAGAAGCATGATAATCTTCCTTTGTAACTTTCCTCTCAGTCTTTATTGTAAGGTCTACAGTGCCGTTACACCAAGTTGGATTACCAATAACGCTAACTTTTGGGTTCCTTTTTTCTATAATATATTCTTATAGCTAAAAAATTACTTCCGCATATTCTAAATCTGATTATAATGACAATTAGAGATACTTTTAGAGCTCAAAAATTTATCTTTGTCTGCAGACTTTTTTTTATTAAACAATCAAACTCATAAAAAAATGTAGCGTATCCTCTTCAGCGTATGTGGGTGCATACACACATACTTAATTTCTGTCGTATGTGCACTGCATTTTTTTCTAATCTTTTTTTCACAGGGGGATTTTATGTTCAGAATTCCAGATACTTGACCTTTACTTTAGCTAATAAAAACCAACTGGTACCTGCGGTTTTTATAGCCTCAAAATTTCAATCAAGCTTCAACTATCATTCAAAGAAACTTATAGTTATTCTTAGTGTTATTACTATAGTAGCAATGCTTATATATGATGATAAGAATATGGATCCTTTATAACTTTTTTCTCAGCCTTTATTATAAGGTGTTCAATAATATGGGAAGAGTAAAGTTTTAAAGAGATAATTAAAATTATCCTTATCACCTACTTAGCAATAAATTATATTTGCTTAATCGTAATTACTTACACTTCTTCAATGTCCTGTTTTATTTATGGCAAACATTAAGCTTAAAAATGTACACAGTCTATTAAATTATATTATTTGTTTTTTCCTTATATACATTCAGTATATGCATTCTGCTATTGCTTTAGATAACTCTTCATCACATTTAAAAAACTTACCTGATTTTTTACCTTTTAGAAAACCTTTTGATAATATAGAAAAAATTATTAGAACTGACGATTTTAGAAGTTTTGATCTTGATAAAAGAAATAAGCTTTATACCAATACTCATAATAGTATCAGTCTTGTAAATATTATTAATAAAATTATCTTAGCTCAAGATAACTTATTCATACTAGAAAGTAAGCCGTATAATATAGTACTTGTTGATAATCCCAATCTTAGTAGAACTACAGGTGCTGCAGGAAAGGACTATGTAATTATTGAGGGAAGCTTAAAAAAAAATATCAAAGATTATACTAGAGTGATATCACATGAATTAATTCACAGATATATAGGACATATAATAGAGCAAGACAACGATAAGAAAAATGAAATAAAATATAAGTGGTTTTTTGAAGGATTTACGGAATTTTATGGAGTGAAAACCTTACTTGACACGAAACTTATTGATAAAGATGAGTACTTAAAAATAATTAATATTACTTTAAAAGAGTATTTTAATTCTTTAATACCTAATATTGATTTCGAAAAAATAAATCAAAAACATTTACTTGATCAAAGCATAAGTATGCTAAGCTATAACAAAGGTTTTATCCTTGCAACAATAATTGATGAGAAATTAAATGAGGTTAGTAATGGAAGGTATAACTTATTGACTACTATAAATAGTATAATAAGTGAAATAACTTCAAAGAAAGTTAATTTTAATGTTGACTTATTTGCAAGTCATTTAAAACATTACTTACCAGAGTACCTTATAAAAGACATCATAGCCTCTATAAGAGATTCTAGCATACTTCTCAAATTACTACCCAGCAGATTACTAAATAAAAATTTAACTTTCCAAGATACTGATAAGTATAGTGATATATGCTTTAACTTAACCAGAAGTCTAGAGCTACAAAAGATACGTGGGGTTAAATTAGGTGGTGATTGCCATAATATGGGACTCAAGGATGGTCAAGAACTAAAGTGTTATAGTATTGACTTTAATAGTGGTAATATTAAGTTAAAAGTCCTTGAAAACAAGATACCGAAAGTTATACATTTGAAAGCCAACAAAATAACGAGTAGCATTCCAATATATAAATAGCTCAGATAAATGCTTGACAAAAGCTATAGTAAACCTAGACTTTGCTATTTTAAGGCAAAATAATTATGGTAAACAATAAAGAAAAACAAGTGGATTTATTATTAGAGCTTCTTAGCGCTAATATCGGTCAAGTTAGTAGTAGTGTCATACTTAAAAGAATAGAAAAGCTTTCAGATAATTTTCATGGTAGAAATAATCACAATAGCCATTGTCAGTTTGATAGAGATGGTGGAGGGCATGGTAATATATGCTGGGCAGATAAGATAAAAGAAGACCTGACTGAGAACTATCACAAAAAGGATAGAGAAATTTCTATATAATTTTTCATTAGAGCTATTTTACGGTAATTATTCAAGAGTTGAAGGATTTGGCAAGAGAAGTCCTTTTGTATTACCGTTAATATGTGTTTCCAACAATGGTGATCTCGGTCCACTAGATGATTTGAGAACATGTGTCCCTCATAAATTTGTTGAATATAACATCAGCAATACTAGTTGGGCTAAGTTCTTATCAGATAAATTTTTTAATAACTTTTTGAGTGATATGGAAAATAGGCCTGATGATTGTAAGCAGTGTTGTTATGAAAATATTTGTGGTGGGGGAAGTTATGGTAACAGGTTTAACCCTGCCAACGTAAGTTTTAATAATCCTTCAGTATATTGTGAGGGATTTTTGGCAAAGGATTATACAATTTCTTTTAATGCATGGATTTTCTAAAGAAAAATTACGGCAGGTATTATTGAATAGTAATACTGAAAAAGCAGCTTAATGGTAGTGTATAAAAGGTATTTACTAGACGTTTTTCTATAATCTAATTAGCATCTAGAGGATTGACTTTATGAATATCGTCCTCTAAACTGCCGTTACCAAGATTCGAACTTGGGACCTCGTCATTACCAATGACGTACTCTACCACCTGAGCTACAACGGCAAGTTCACGTATTATGATAATGAATAACATGAAAAAAAATAAGGAAAAAGAAGAAGAGAGAAAAAGATTGGCAAAAGCTTTAAAGCAAAATATTCTAAAAAGAAAAAAACAGCAACAGAGTAGACAAGATGCCAGAACTCCCAGAAGTGGAAGTAATCTCTAACTTCTTATTTGATAAAATCAAAAATAAGAAAATAAGTAATGTTACAGTCAATAATTGGAATTTGCGTGTACCAATAACGAAGAATATTGATGATTTGCTAAAGGGCAAAGTTATAAATGATATCAAGCGTAGAGGTAAATATATAATCTCGAATATAGATGGTAGTATGGCTGTCATCATACATCTTGGCATGAGTGGAAAGCTTATATATGCTGAAGACAATCAAGCACAGAACAAACATGATCATGTGATATTCTTATTTTCTGACAACACTTCACTAATCTTTAATGACCCAAGAAGGTTTGGATTAGTGATTGTTTTAAACAGAGAGCAAGAACTAAATTTTTTTAATAACCTAGGAATAGAACCCCTCACAGATGAATTTGACGGACATTATTTACAGAAGTTGCTAAAGAACAGAAAAGCAAATATCAAATCAGTATTAATGAATAATAAGCTAATAGTTGGCGTAGGTAACATATATGCTTCTGAGAGCTTATTTAGAGCTCGAATATCACCACTTAGGCTAGCACAAGATTTAACATATATAGAGTGCGAAAAACTTGCTATCGAAATAAAAAATACTCTGAGTGATGCAATTGCTGCTGGTGGTTCAACACTGAAAGATTATGCACAACCATCTGGATCTGCTGGATACTTTCAAAATAACTTTTACGTATATGGTAAAGTGCAAAAACCTTGCAGAATCTGCAACAATATCATAACACTTATACGACAAAATGGTCGTAGCACTTATTTTTGCAATGCATGTCAGAATTAAATTTTATTTTTGCATATGACACTCTTACCTGAAAAAGATCCTTTTGATTTGTTCTCAAAGTGGTATCAAGAAGTACTTAATTTTCCGTGTAAAGAGTCAACTGCAATGACGCTAGCAACGTGTAGCAAAGACTGCATTCCATCTGCAAGAGTGGTATTACTAAAGGAATATAGTAAAGAAGGTTTTGTGTTCTTTACTAACGTAAACAGTAGAAAAGGAAAAGAATTGACTGAGAACCCCAAAGCTGCACTCGTATTTCATTGGACAGAATTTTCTAGACAAGTACGAATTGAAGGAGAAGTTAGGCTTCTAAGCGGCAAAAAGGCTGACGAATATTTCTCCTCTCGAGCACGTGATAGTCAAATTAGCGCGTGGTGCTCAAAACAATCAAGAGTTCTGAAAAATTGGCAAGATTTTGAGCAGGCTATAGAATTGAAAGAGAAAGAATTTCACAATACACAAGTTTCTCGTCCTGACTTTTGGGTGGGATTTTGCGTAATCCCAAAGGTAATTGAATTTTGGCAAGAAGGTGAATATAGGAGACACACTAGATTTAGATATACTCTTGTTGAGAAAAGCAATTGGAAAGTGGAACAATTATATCCCTAACGTTAGAGAAAGCTACTCTGCAGATCAAAAATAAGGATTTATTGTCATAACAGGACCTGATCAAGTAACTTTTTATGGTTTAAAAACTTGTTGTATGTAACGTATTGTAATACTTACGCAAAATATTTTAGTGCATTCTCAAATATGAGCATTCCATCACCATATTTTGGCATAGCCACTCCTGAACGTTTACATTTTTCTTTTTCAAGAGGCCAGTTGTCCTGCTGAGTAAAAAATATTCCTCTCTCTGGGTGAGGCATTAAAGCTAAAACTCTACCACTTTTGTCTGACAAAGCTGCCAGGTCGTATATAGATCCGTTTGGATTGTAAGGAAATTGTAAATTTGCATAGTCACCATTTTCATCAACGTAACGCAGTGCAACGGAATTATTTTCAATCAATTGATTTAAAATATCTTGATCCATAAAAAACCTGCCTTCTCCATGAGCAACAGGAAGATATAGCTCACTCAGGCCCCGTAGCCAAACAGAACTACTCTGCGGATTAACTCTCACTCTAATCCAACGACATTGGTAATTACCTATATCATTAGAGGTTAAAGCTAGATTAGAGAATTCTGGAACTAATTTTACTAATATCTGGCAACCATTACATATCCCTATAATAAGCTTATCCTGAGATAAGAAATTTTGAAATTCGTCTAACAAGTTGTTTTTTATACGCAAAGCAAATGCATTACCAGCACCAGTATCATCACCATAGGAAAAACCTCCTGGAATTGCAAGTATATTGCTTAATTTCAGTTCACTTGGATTATCTATAATATCATTAATGTGAACGATTTTTACTTCAATATTATTAATACCAAGCTTTCTGCTGCATTCCATAAATGCAAATGCAGTTTCTTTTTCGCAATTTAAGCCATAACCAGATAGGATTGTAATTTTCATGAATCAAAAAACTCGAACTTTCTTTTTACAAAATTTGCTATTAAATTCAAAGCAAATAGCATTAACAATAAAGCTATAATTGCAATGGCAGCAAGCTCAATAAATGCAATTTCAGGACTACTTGACCATATGTATATTTGTACAGGTAAAACAGTTGCCGGATCGAAGAAGGATGTAGGTGTATCAGCAATAAATGCTACCATGCCTATCATAAGTAAAGGGGAAGATTCGCCTAAAATCCTTGCAATTGCAAGCACTGCACCATGTATTATCCGTGGCAACGCAATCGGTAAAGAGTGATCCAATATCACCTTGATGTGAGGTGCACCTAGCGCAAACGCTGCATCTTTTATTGCAATAGGAACGTTTGTAAAGGCATTTTTTGTTGCAATAATAATATTAGGCAGCATCATAAATGAAAGAGTCATCCCGCCAACAAGCGGTGAAGAACGGGGTAAACCAAATATGCCAAAGTAGAGAGTCAGTCCTACCACACCAAATATTATCGAAGGCACTGCAGCAAGGTTATTCATGCTAATTTCTACAATACTGGTTATTAGCCTATTTCTAGGCATAAATTCATAAAGACAGATACCTGACATAATTCCTATTGGCAATGCCAACGCTAAGCATACTATAATTGTCATTAATGAACCGATAAATGCCCCTAAAATCCCTGCATTCTCAGGCTCACGAGAATCAGACTTAAGAAACAGAGACTTATTAAAAAATTTTCTTACTCTTCCCTTCTCTTTTAACCAATCAAGTAATTTAGCATAATGATCATTCAAACATTTATTTTTATATAGTGAATTGATCACACTCGATGCGGTAAACCAAATCTCATATTCACCACTATCTTTTACTTTCTTACGAAAAAATTTCTCTAGTTCTTTGTAAGAATTACGACTTAAAATTTCGTCACTGTCTTTAAAGTCAATTCCTTCAAACACTTTATGTAAAGAGTTATTGAGTAGTCTAATGGACTTATATCGTAAATCACCAGGATTATTAGTTAAAATAAGATCAGCATTTATTTCAACTGGCAATAAAATTTTCGTTACTGTTAAAGCACTGTAAGAGTTAACTAATATACTTAGTAATATACATATAGGACACCCAATTGAGACAATCAGTGCTGTAAAAGAGCAAAAGCATAAAATGCTGTTCTTTTTATTTTTTCTTTTTACACGAGCATGTACGCGCTTAGATTGAAGTAACTTAAGGAAGTTTTTCTTTATTATACCCATTTACTTTTCTTTACATGAGGATTTGAAAAGACTTTCCCCTTTTTCCAGTGCTTGACACTGAGATCTAACAGGCTTTGCCTGCAAATAATTTTTATATTTTCCATGAAAGCACAAACCAAAAGGAGAATCTGGATCCCAGTGTCAAACATTGGGATGACACCACAGCAGGAGGCAAAGTACAGTTGTGCGCTACACACTGGGATAATAAGAGAGAGTTTTGAGATGATACAATTGACATCACTCCCTATTGTATCTACTTAGATTTTTTTTTAACATAAGTAGTACGTTCTTTGATCCTTGCAGCTTTCCCAAATAGCTTGCACAGATAATATAATTTTGCTCTACGGACCTTTCCCTTTCTCATCACTTGTACTGAAATTAATGCAGGAGAGTAAACAAAAAATTGTGATACTATACTTTCTCCATGACTTACCTTTCTAACTGAAAAAGAAGAGTGTAATCCACGATTTCTTTTTGATATACATACGCCCTCAAATATCTGTATACGCTCACCCGTACTATCAACTACCTTAAAAGTGACCTTCAAATCATCGCCAGGACAAAAAGCTGGCATCTCTTTGGCTAACCTTTGTATTTGTTGTTCGTTAAATTTTTCAAGTAAGTTTGTCATTTATCATCTCCATTCAACAATTCAGGTCGACGTTCCTTTGTTCTAACATATGACTGTTCCCTTCTCCAATCACTTATTTTTCTGTGATTGCCAGACAACAGAACCTTAGGAACTTTGTACCTACTCCACTGCTCAGGCCTAGTATATTGAGGATATTCAAGCATACCACCACTATAACTAAAACTTTCTTCAGCAACGCTATCGAAATTATTTACTACACCTGGAAGAAGCCTAATACATGCATCAAGAACCACCATTGCAGCTGGCTCACCTCCCGAAAGTATATAATCTCCAATACTTAACTCATAAGGAGTATACACATCAATTACTCTTTGGTCAACACCTTCAAATCGACCACACAATATTGTTACATGAGGAATTTCTGTTAGCTCCTTTGCAATGCTCTGATTAAATTTTGTACCAGATGGAGTCATATAAATAAATCTAGTATTTTTATGAGCAGAAAGCACATTATCAACTGCATTACCAATCACATCTGGGCGCATAACCATCCCTGCTCCACCTCCATATGGAACATCATCTATAGTTGAATGTTTATCTTTAGCAAAAGAACGAATATTTACTATTTCAAGATTCCATATTTTTTTTTCCAACGCTCTTCCAGCAAGAGAATAGTTCAAAAATCCGGGGAACATTTCTGGAAATATGGTTAATATTGTAACATTGAACGCCATTAAGGTTTATTTTAAGTTATTTGGGGCTATACTCTAAGAACAGTAAATTGATATGATACATAGTTAAATTAAATATGTCACTGAATAAAACGATATACGAAGGTAAAGCCAAAGTCATTATTGAAACTGAAGACTCATCAACTGTTATACAGTACTTTAAAGATGATGTTACAGCGTTCAACAAGAAAAAATATGAAATTATTGAGGGCAAAGGAATAATTAATAATCATGTTAGTGCTTTTATCATGGAAAAGCTTGAAGAAGCAGGAATTAGCACGCACTTTATAAACACTCTAAACGAAAGAGAACAGCTAGTCAAAAAACTCAAGATAATACCTCTTGAGATAGTGGTTAGAAACATTGCAGCTGGCAGCTTTTGCAAACGTTTTAATATCAAAGAAGGTGAGACACTTACATCTCCTATAATCGAGTTTTTTTACAAAAATGATGACCTAGCCGACCCAATGGTGAATGAAAATCACATATTATATTTTGGTTGGTTATCCCATAAAGAAATGGAAGAAGTTAAAACTACAACTTTAAAGATCAACAAAATCTTAGTCGACCTATTTTCAAATGCAAATATATATTTAGTTGATCTCAAGTTAGAATTTGGCAAATTGATAAACAACAGCACTAAAATCATTTTAGCCGATGAAATCAGCCCTGATAATTGTAGGCTATGGGATAAAAATACGCATAAAAAGCTAGACAAAGATGTTTTCCGTTTAAATCTAGGAAACTTAAAGGAAGCATACTCAGAAGTTGCAAAAAGACTGTCAGTAAAGTTAGACTAACTAAATACTACTCTATCAAGTGGAGGGTTACATGCCTCATCAAGTTTTCCAATAATCTCAATTTTTTCTCCACGCTTTTGGAAATGGCTTTCCACATCCTTCATATTATCGGGATCTACAATCAGTACTATACCTATGCCGCAATTAAATGTTTTTAACATTTCTCTCTTTTCTATTTTGCCTTCTTCTTTCAGCCATAAAAATATATCTGGCCATTTCCAAGAATTAATATTTATGTCTACAAATAAATTTCCTGAGAGAATTCTTGGAATATTGTCTATTAACCCGCCACCTGTTATATGCGCAATGCCTTTTACCTTTGGCATAATAGGCAACAAAGAATCAACATATATCTTTGTTGGCTTAAGTAATATTTCACCCCAAGATTTATTATTCCATGGAGATATATCATTATAATTTATACCTAAGCTTTTAAAAATATGGCGCACCAAAGAAAATCCATTTGAGTGAATTCCATTTGATTCTAAACCAACTACACAGTCATCTGCTTTCATTATACTACAATTTGGAAGAATTTGCTTTCGATCAACAACACCAACCACAAACCCTGCAAGGTCATAGTGATTGTTACCATACATTCCAGGCATTTCTGCAGTTTCTCCACCAACTAATGCTATTTTAGATTCCTTGCACCCTTCTGCAATGCCCTGGATTACAGACAATAAAACGTTTTTGTTTAAAACGCCTGTTGCAAAGTAATCAAGGAAAAATAAAGGTGTTGCTCCTTGTGCAAGTAAATCATTTACACACATTGCAACTAAGTCTATACCTATAGTATCATGCTTATTCACCTCTTGAGCTATTAATAGTTTTGTGCCCACTCCATCAGTTGAGGAAACAAGTACTGGATGGTCGTATTTCTTACTCAGCGAAGAAAAGTCAAACAATGCAGAAAATGATCCTACTTCACTAATTACTTCTTCTCCTTTAGTCTTTTCAATAATAGGTTTAACTTTTTTTATTAGTTCATTATATAGTTTAAGGTCTATTCCAGATTTAGCATAAGTATTCATAACGCCTTCATAAATCTTATAATTATTAATACTACATTAATGCTTTGACACAAAAAGCGCAACGAAACTTTCTCTTAAATTGACTACTACATGCCTACCAATATAGGGTTAACTTAAATCATTTATACTTTTATCCAATGAATAAAAACATAATGTTAATAACAGAGTGCCTATCAGGACGAATTCTTCATGATTTTGCTAGTTCTATGCAAGGGATAGTGGGTGGATTGGAAGAGCTTGAAGAAAACAACCCTAATATGCAAAACGAAGCATTGTCATTGCTTAAAGAAAGCTCCGATGATTTAATATATAAATATAAAGTTATGAAGCAAGCGTATTCTCATTCATCAGATAATTGCAGCTTTGTTAAGACTAAATCCAATATAGAAAATTATTTATTAAAAAAAAAGTAAAGCTTCAGTGGAGAGTAAGTGAATGTCCTACAGAAAACTTAATTGAAAAAATAAATAAGATAATTTCCAATATGGTGATAACTATAATCAGTGCAGTGGCACAAATTGAATTAGTGTCTATTTTACTGACTAAAACAGAAGATAAAACACTACTCACTATAAAAGTAGTAAATGAACATAAATCAATAAGTACATTATTAGTGAGCAAATTAACAAAAAAAAATGATATTCGTTTGGATACAAAAGACATTATTATCTATATGACTTCTTTACTGTTAGAACAGTATAACACTAAAATCAATTGCACTTGTGAAAGTAATTCACTGAATATAGGCTTAACTATAACTTGAGATGGCTTCATATTTCATAAAAAGGAATCGATACTATAAATTTGAATCTTGGATAAGAAAAGGAAAAATTTTGTGGAGTAACCTAGACATAAAATCTGTAGTTAATTTGCAGGAAGTGTTAAATAAACCATACGCGTCAAGTTAAGGAAATATCGTGAAATATAGCAACATTTGAGATGGATATTTTATTTGTTACATTTATTTTTTTAGGGAGTTCTTATCTAGAAGAAGATGATTTTTTCAGAAGAATCTATAAATTAATAACTTTATTACTTAATATATAAAATAGTTTTTTTTCGTTTCCTTTCTTCCTTATACCACTTTTCCTTAACTTGACGCGTATGGTTTATTTAACACTCCCTAATTTACCTCACAACTCATTTTAACATATATGAAAATAATGTTTAAAGAATTTTTTCCTGCTTTTTCCTGCAATAATGAATTATTATGAAGCTTGCATTTTCTGTCGCTTACTACTGGGATAGTTTGATAGTTGCAGTACATGTCTATCAATGATAAAATAAAGATCAGTTTATTTTGATACTATGATTAGGGTACTCTTTGTTGCACTATTATTTTTTTGTGGTGGTTATGCACTTGCAAAACAGGAACCAAGACCAATAGCTGGTGATAACCACATAAAGGTAATGAATTATAATCCACAGGCTATACATAAGTACACGGGCTTTTATGGTTATCAATCCAGCATATTGTTTGAGCCAGGGGAGGTAATAGAGAGTCTTTCAATGGGTGATGCAACCGGTTGGCAACTCCTTCCTCAAGGTAATAGATTATTTATTAAGCCTATAGATGATATTGCCGATACTAATGCAACTATAATTACCAATAAAAGAGTTTATTATTTCGAATTTCATGCTGAAGAAGCAAACGGGCTAGATGATCCAAGGTTAGCATATGAAGTAAGGTTTCTTTATCCACTGTTCAACAGTGATGAAATTTATTCAACGAGTAACGGTGATATTCTAGAGCAAGCTAGTCATACCACTATCCCTGATATAAGTGATATTGAGGTTATAAAGAAAGGCTTGAATTTTAACTATTCCATCTCGCACGTTAAAGGCAGTCAATCAATAATACCAATTAAGGTTTTTGATGACGGAAAATTTACATATCTACAATTTAATAAAATAAACTCTGATTTCCCGGCAGTTTTTATGGTTGATTCTGCAGGATATGAATCCTTGATAAATTTTCGTACAGTTGATGACTACCTGATAATTGAAAGAGTAAGCTCGGTATTTACCTTAAGAAACGGATCAAGCACAGTCTGCCTGTTTAATGAAAACATACCTTTCAAAAAAGGTAAGTGATTAAAGGCTATAGTATTCTTATAGGTGCAAAATTCTTTCTATGGTGCTTCGTAATTCCATGAAGGCCAATAGCGCTGAGGTGTTCTTTTGTTCCATATCCCTTATTTTTATACCAATTATATTGAGGATGTTTATTATGCAATTCTTCCATAAGCCGATCTCTTGTAACTTTTGCAACGATTGAAGCAGCTGCGATTGATATACTTAAGCTATCACCATTCACTATAGATTTTACTTGCCATTTTACTTCAGATGGTTGATTACCATCAACTAGCACATAATCTAGTTCTAGATTCAAGTTTGCCAACGCACGTTTCATTGAAAGCTTTGTTGCTTGCAAAATATTGTATGAGTTTATTTCTTCTACGCTTGCCATTCCTATACCAAATTTTGCAACAGACGTTATTTTTTCGTATAGAACTTGCCTACACTTAGGGGTTAGCTTTTTTGAGTCGTTTATTCCATCAATAACCGTATCTCTATCAGTAAATATTACAGCTGCAGATATCACTGGACCGGCAAGCGGACCTCTTCCAACTTCATCTACTCCTGCTATAATTCCTGATAATGTATCTTCTAATGTGAAATCTGGATATTTCATAGTTCCTATAATAAGAAAGTTAAAGCAAAAATCGAACAAGCAATAGAAATTATCCAAAATTTTATAACTATTGTATTTTCTGACCACCCTTTCTTTTCAAAGTGATGATGTATTGGTGTCATAAGGAAAATTCTTCTTCCTGCTCCATATCTAAATTTTGTATATTTAAAATATGATACCTGAATAATCACAGATAAAGTCTCTATTACAAAGATTATTCCAATAACGGCAAAAAGCATTTCTTTTTTAATTAGAACACTAGTGAGTCCTAAAGCTGCACCGATTGATAGGCTTCCAACATCACCCATAAATATTTTTGCTGGATGTGTGTTAAACCACAAGAAACTTAAAATAGCTCCTATAAATGCAATGCAGAATAAAGTAATGTTTACATCTGTCTGAGTGATGTATGCAATTAGCCCCAAAAAAGCAAAGGAAGTAATGGCTTGAGTTGCAGCAAGGCCATCTAGGCCATCTGTAAGATTCACAGCATTAGAAGAGCCGACAATTACAAATGCAGCAAACGGAAGATATAGATAGCCAAGGTCGATTGCTACTTCTCTAAATAGAGAAATTTTTGTAAAACCTTCAGCAGATTGTAGCTTAAGTATAAACATACAGACCAGAGTAACGACAAACTGAATAAGTATTTTGGTTTTTGCACTTAAACCTCGGTGGTGATTTGTCTTCAATTTTAAATAGTCATCAATAAATCCAAGTAGAGCAAAAAATAGAGTTATAAATACCAGCAATGAAATTTCTGGTGTTAATTGAGTCCAAAGCAGGATTGGTAATAAAGCAGAAGTTAGTATTATTATTCCACCCATAGGTGGTATATTCTTTTTTGTTATTAAATGACTTTCTGGTCCATATGATCTGATTGGTTGTCCATCTTTACTTATCTTTTTTAGAAGTTTTATAAAATAGGGAAAGAGAATAAACCCAAAAATAAATGAGATAAAAAACGTCTTTGTAGCTGAGATCACCTGCCTATTCAAAATTAACTAGATATTATACCAAAAGCTTTACCTAATCTCAATTTATACCTTTTTATCAGCTCATTTTATTTGGAGTAAATTTAGTTATTGATTAGTTATAGCAAAGTTTGCATACTGATATTTAGTTAATGGTAAGAGGTGGCATATGTTAGATTATATTAAAAAGCTTTTGTGGGCTACTACAGTACCTGATAATGAGAGTAGAGTTAAAAGTTCTTACACGCATATAGTAGAGAAACCTTCTTTTGGTGATGCAGCTTCAAAGTTGAGTAAGGAAGAAAGGTCAGAAGAGCATCTTGTTCTTCTAAAAGGTAAAGGCAATAGCTCTGGTACAACTGTAACAGAAGGATCGTCTAGTATTCAGAATGCAGTATCAGGCAAGAACAAGCGTGAATATATCAAATTAGACAGTGATGAAGAATGGGATAAATTCTTTGAGTTACAGAATGATCCAGACACTAATACTACAAACAAAGAACCTTTTTCTCCGAAGAAAGGAGAATCTCACTATCATGGTAAAGAGATTGTAGGCAAGATTGCTGACCAAATTAAGGCAGAGATATCGAAGGTATATACCATAGAGTCCATAATGATAAAAGAAGGCAAAAGGGAAGAGAATATTGTTTATCCTACCGTGAGAGTTGTGCTACATGCTAATAAAGAAGGAGTAGATATAGCTAAACTTCTAGGCGGTAGTATATGTAAAGAGTATGGTGTAAGAACAATTACATTTTGTCATCCTAATCAAGAAAAAAAGAGAGGGGCATGTTGCTATATTAATAATGATAGTGATAATGAGGAAAGAGTTTATGAAATAATTAGTGGGTTATATGAAATGACTTTAAAGTGGTATGTTGATGGAAGAGAATGCAAAATTAAAGTTAACATTGATGGTAATAATGGTGTAACTCTCCTTGAAGGCAACGGTGTTACTGCAGAGCAGTTGCGTGCAAATAAAGAAGTCAAAATAGGTAAGAGACGTGAACCAAAATCTTTATATGAAGCGTTAGTACCGCAATTGCAACAAAAGAGCTCTGAATCAGTCAAGGTTTTACAGCAGCCTTCAACAGATGTAACAAATGTGACAACAACACCAACTTCTACTTCTCAGAGATGCTCTTGACTAAATAAATAAGAAAAAGCAAAAATAGTATAACTTGCTTACAAATGTAAGTAACTTGTACTTCTATGATGAATAACACAATATTACCAAGAAATTTCTATGAACGGCCAACTTTAACCGTAGCTGGGGAGCTGCTAGGGAAGATTCTGAAATTTTCTAATTTTAGTGGAATAATAACTGAAGTTGAAGCGTATATAGGAATGGATGACCCAGCTTGTCATGCAGCAAGAGGCTATACTAATCGAACCTCAGTAATGTTTGGTACGCCAGGGTTTTCGTACGTATATTTTATATATGGAATGTACTATTGTCTAAATATTGTAACAGAAGCAGAAGGATTCCCAGCAGCAGTGTTAATACGAGGATTAAAGCTCACTGAACCGCTTGAAGCAAATTTAGGCGGGCCAGGCATACTGTGCAAAAAATTAAACATTACAAAAGAACATAATAAACAAGACCTTACTATAAGTCATGAATTTTGTCTCTATGAATATCACCTCAAACCAGATTATGTGTGCACTCCAAGAATCGGAATTAGTAAAGGCAAGGAGAAATTTTGGCGATTTAAAAGTTGCGTTTTAGCAGAAATGCCTAAAATCACACTCAACAATAAATATAGACCTCCTGCATAAACTAGATAAAAAGGCAAATAGCCTTTTATGTTTACCAACAATAGACTTCTTGGATAACCTAAGGATATTTTTTGATCTTCTATGGGGGAGTTAAACATTCCCTTTTTATAAAACTTTTGCATACTCCTATTTAACTTTAATAGCTCTTTATCTTCCTGAAATCTGGATGTTTTATCAATGCATCTTCTATTCAGCCGTTAGCAAGAACTTTCACTTATTCCATAGCTTTGCACTATATGGAAATATGTACGGTATTTACACAAATATTCGAGTGCTATTAATAAATATATTTGGTTTTCCTCCTCTTGCCTTTTTCTTGGCCTCTTCCTCTATTAAAATTTCTATTATTTTTCCAATGTTTTTCTTTTTACTCCTCTTAGTCTTCGAAGCTTCTCTTCATCAAGTTTACTTACCTGCTCAAAATTTATACCTTCCCTAATATTGCTTCTACTACTTGTTTCTTAAGTTATCCAAGAAGTCTATTGTCTGTTCAGATACGAGGTAGCTGCTGCCATTTGAAATATTTTATTCACCTAAAATTACATTCTACCTATTTTAAAAGTAGTTTAAAAAAACTTTATAGACTGCATACAAAAGACCTAACATCTTTAGCAATGCCTTCATAAATCCTTACTAAATCCTCACTTAGTATTGAAGGATTTCCACAATCAGAAGCACTACATATTTGCGGATCTAGAGGAACTCTGCTCAAGAGTTTGACTCCCAGCTCTTCAGACATTTTTTTTGCACCACCTTTTCCAAATATGTGTATTTTTGAATTATCTTGAACAAAATAGCTCATATTTTCCACAATGCCGATAATTGGCACGCTGAGCTTTGTGAACATATCATAAATTTTTTGTGCATCGATTAAAGCAAGCTCCTGTGGAGTTGAAACTATTATTGCTCCAGTTAAACTAAAATTCTCCATCAGACTTAAATGTACATCGCCAGTGCCAGGCGGTGTATCAATGATTAAATATTCTATATCAGACCACCTTGTTCCCATTAGCAAATTGTAAAGTGCTTTTGTGATCATAGGTCCACGCCATATTACTGCGCGGTCCTTATCAATAAAATAGCCAATTGAAATAGTATAGAGACCATGTTTCTCTATAGGCATTGCTTTACCACTCTGTATTTCTGGTTTTAATTTCTCAGTGCCCAACATTTTAGGAATCGAAGGACCATATATATCTGCATCAACTAGCGCAACTTTATGTTTTAATTCTGCTAACGAAAGAGCTAGATTTAGTGCAACTGTCGACTTACCCACACCTCCTTTACCAGAAGCAACGACAATTATATTTTTCACTCCTTCGATATGAAGTTTAGCTTTTTGTTGCCTAGCTTGTTTTTGACCAGTAGCAACTACAGTAACCTTTCCTACTCCCGGTATCGCCTTAACAGCTTGCTCACAATTTTTTCTTAATTCTTCATTTGGCTCAGTAACTTCAAGAGCAAAAGCAACATCTTTACCTTTAATAATAATTGAGGATACTACACCAACATTCTTACCACTTTTCTTCTCTATAACCTTTTTTAGGCTCTCTCTTACGGTTTCCTCATTAACCTGTGTAAATTTTTTCCAGAACATATGATGAAATTTTTTCTATTGGTGTATACTAACATAGAATAATTAAACTGCACTGACTTTAAAACGAGGTTACAAGAATATGCTAAATGATAACAACTTAACACAAGCACAACGAAATTTGCATTTTAAGTTGAAAAAGGTAATATCAAATGGTGAGGGAATTAGTAATATCTTGAAAGTAGCCTCAGAGAATGATTTACTAAAAGTTCTTACAATAGGATATACTACACGATTTCCAACAGATGGAGGACGCACTTTAATACTGCTTAGCCTAGCTATACATAGAGACAATAATGAATGTGTTAATTCTATTTAGAACAAGCTCAAAACAATGGTATACTACAAGATATTCTTACTGCTCCAAATATTATAAATTATCAAGATGGTTTGATGTACAACTTAACATCGCTTAGCTTTGCCATACATTACAACAAGGAAAGATATGTTGATGTTATTTTAACAAAAGCCCAGGAAAATGGTATATTACAAGATATCCTTGCTTCTAGAAATATTGTACAGTATTTAAATATTATAGCGTATACTTTAACGCCACTTAACTTTGCTATATATAAAGGCAATAACAAGTGTATCAATTCTATTTTTATACGAGTTCAAAATAGTGATACACTACTAAATATCCTTACTTCTAAAGATATTGTGCAGCTTCCAGGCGTGACGTATGTCATTAAACCATTTGCCTTTGCTATACATAAAGGTAATATTGAATGTATTAATTCTATTATAGTACGAATTAATGACATACCACAATATATCTATGCCACTTTTCAACCAACTGCAGCGATTAATGAAAGGAATACTAGGATTAGTAGTGCATTAGATAATGTATCTATTTCTTCTAGGTATGTTAGAGAAAATAGCAAAGTTAATTAATTTCTTAAGTAACTCTTTCTTGCAAGTACTACTTTTTTATGTATCTGTTCAGGCAATGACGTTAACTTAAGAGAATAAATTAGCAAGCTCTCCTAAAGACATTATGGCGTTTAGGCTTATCTACTTTATTGCGGCTATACAATCTTCACGTTAACTTTAGTGCGTATTTTAAAAAGGGCTTGAAAGTTTTTTGGTGCTAATAAGCACCTGATAAAGTTTCTGTCTCATTACACCAAATAAAACTGAAAAATTTAAACGATACTCAGCAATTTGATCTGGGTTCCAAGGCTCTTGTGCATCACACATATGAAGTATTGCACATGACCAAGTTTGCACAAAATTCTTGTTTCTAAATTTATCCCAGAAAAATTCTCTAATTCTCCTTCTACTTTGAGTCGTTTATAGCACTCCTCTATGTGACACCTTAATAGATAAGCTTTACTGATATCTTCTTTATTGAAATAAAATAGAAACCAAAGGTCCTATTTTTCACAGTATTTTACTCCTTAACATCTTTCCTTAAGTTGACGCTATTGGGTTTTGTTGCATCGCTATCTACGATGAATAAAAGATAAAATGTAGAATATCAATAGCTTATTATTCTAGCATTTATAGTAAGGACAGTCAGTAAATATCTAAATTTAAGTAAAAGAAGTTTTACTATCATTCACTAATCTAGCTAGAATTCAAGCATTTCAATGCTTTAGCTATTTTAAGTAGAATTAAATTTACTAGTACAAACAATAAATTACTATTCTTAAATTTGATCAGATTGATTGCAAAAAATAAGATTTTCAATAAGCTGCTTGTATAGTTAGCCTTTCATAGATAGTGATGCAACAAAGCCCCGTTGGAGTAACTGCATTATTAGGTACTGCTATATCTATAGCACTTTTTACAGCCGGAGCAATTACAGCTGAGTTAATACCTATAGTTATAGCAGTAGTTGCAATTACAGCAACAGCACTAATAGTTGGCAATGCTATATATAAATTGTCAAAGCCTGATACTCAAGTTGATAAACCAATCTTAGCAAATCGACAGCAAGAAACTGCTAGCGATAGTAGGATTGCCTAGCGATTCTGCCACAGTGTCAGCTGCTTCAATGATATCCATTTGTTCCTATAATTATCTTTTCTTGGCTACCTTATTTTACCACTCTGCTGAACAGATACAAATTCACTTTCTTACTTCACTCACTAAAATTTTAATATGGCGTTTCTTTCCTGCAGATAATTTGATAAATGGCTGACCTTCAAAGTTTTCAGAGTTTATTGTATAGTTAACATCGTTTATAGTATTATCATTAACTTTACATCCATTTCCCTGTATTAAACGCTTTGCCGCACCTTTTGAAGGTTCAAAACCGGTGTCATGAAGCAAGTCTATCAGGAGTATGCCATTTGCAACTTGTTCTCTTGTGATAGTGTAACCAGAAAGCAATGAACTGTCTTCATTTTCAAAAGCAGAGATTGCAGCAGATCGTGCAAGTTTCGCTTCTTTGCAACCATGACATATTTTTGTCGCTTCTGTTGCCAAGACCTTTTTTGCTTCATTTATTTCTTGATCCTTCAAGGATTCTAGTTTTTTAATTTCATCAATTGATAAATCGGTGAAAAGCCTCAAAAAACGACCAACATCTTGATCATCAACATTGCGAAAATATTGCCAGTAGTCATAAGGCTTGAGCATGCTGCCATCGAGCCATATAGCTCCACTTTCAGTTTTGCCCATCTTTTTTCCTTGCGCGTTTAATAAAAGAGGTGTGGTAAGACCAAACAGCTCAGGTAAATTTAACTTTTTGCCAAGTTCAATTCCGTTTACTATATTTCCCCATTGGTCTGACCCTCCAATCTGGAGACGACAGCCATACTTTTTATTCAACTCGACAAAATCATAGGCTTGTAACAACATGTAATTAAACTCGAGAAAGCTTAGATTTTGCTCCCTATCTAGCCTAATTTTCACACTATCAAAGCCTAACATGCGATTTACAGAAAAATGTGTCCCTATATCACGCAAAAAATCTATATATTTTATGTTATCTAACCAATCTGCGTTGTTTACTATGATTGCACCAGTTTTTCCATAATCGAAAGATATCATCTTCTCGAGGGTTTTCTTTATACCAAGTATATTTTGATTGATATCTTCTATCGGCAAGACGCTTCTTGCTTTGTCTTTACCAGATGGGTCACCAATTTTTGTTGTGCCACCTCCAAGTAGAATTATTGGCTTATAACCGAATTTTTGTAGGTGACGGAGCATCATGATTTGAATGAGACTGCCAATATGCAAACTTGGTGCCGTACAATCAAACCCAATGTATGCAATTATATAATTATCTTGTGATAATAGCTGGTCTAACCTATCAATGTTTGTACATTGATATAGGTATCCTCTTTCTTGAATGAAGTTTAAAAACTCGGATTTATGTTTCATAATATGTTATTTTGTGTGTAAACGGTGTTGTTAACGATGGCGTCATTCCAGTGCTTGACGCTGGAATCCAGTTTATTATGAAATTTCATCAAAAATGTTGTATAGTGTGCTCGTTTATGATTAAGTTTTCTAGATTCCAGTGTCAAGCACTGGAATGACACCACCAACTTCATAAGGGTTGCCTTCAAAATTACAACATTTGAGCAAGTGTATACCAGCTACCTGGATAATCAATTCCATAACTCTTCTATCTTATAATATTCTCTTACTTCTGGCCTGAATAGGTGAACCATTATACCTTGAAAATTCACAATCACCCAGTTACCTTCATCCATACCTTCTACATCTATTTTATCATATTGCTTGAGATTTTTCATCACGTGCTCAGCTAATGCTTTTACATGGCGGCTCGAATCACCGGATGCAATGATCATATATTTTGCAATGACAGTTTTATTCTGCACATCAAAAGTAACTATATCTTGACCTTTGTTTTGATCTATTATATCTACAATCTTACTTTTTATTGATTCTGTATCACCATTCATTATTCTAAATTATATAATTTATCTGTAATGATACACTCAAAATTTCTGAATATGAACTATTTTTGATATGTTTCTAGTGTAACGTTTATAATACATATATTTGTAATATATGATAGTTTTCTGATGGTATGGTCATTTACTTAATCGGATTTCCGGGTAGTGGCAAACTTACGATTGCAAAAGAGCTGTGTAATATTATTGATGGGGTGATAGTAGACAATAACCTGTTTAATAATATTATATTTGATATGATTGATTTCAGAAACGCTGAGGTTACAAGTGAAATATGGGAAAAAATTTTTGTGATTAGAGAGAATATGTTAGCAATATTGGAAAAATACCATATAGAATCAAAGCATTATATATTTACAAACGAATTGATAAAAGGTGATTCCTATGATCAAAAAGTATATAACTCAGTGGTGAATTTAAGTAAAAAAATGAACGTGGAGATTCTCCCTGTGGTGTTATATTGTAATAGTGGAGAACTAGTAAAGCGCGTTCAATTAAAGGAAAGAGAGCAGGAGAGAAAAATTACTGATTCAGATTTTGCTATGAGAAGAATTAAAGGAAAGAAACTATTTGTGCCTCAAGGTTCACTTGAAATTGATAACTCAAACTTAAGCGCAAAAGAAGTTGCAAAAAAAATTGTTGAAAAAATGAATAGTAAAAAAGTAGTTGGAACTTCTATGATAGATAATTTAGCAACAGAGAGTATTTGTGATTAGTGAGGAGAAAGAGTATCGCCCTTGTGTTGGCATAATGTTATTTAACAAACAGGGAAATATTTTTATTGGAAAACGTTTTGATAGTGACTCTTATTGGCAGATGCCACAAGGAGGAGTTGATGAAGGTGAAGAGCTAGAGCAGGCAGCGCTACGTGAGCTATTGGAAGAAGTTGGTACTGATAAAGCAGAAATTGTGGCTAAAAATAAAGAGTGGATACACTATAACTTACCTGAGGAAGTTATACCAACATGCTGGAATGGGAGATATTCTGGCCAAAAGCAAAGGTGGTTCTTAATGAAATTTTGTGGGAAGGATAAGGATATTAATATTAACCATACTGATCATCCAGAGTTCAAAGAGTGGCGTTGGCAAAATGTGGATGATTTGGTAGCCAGTGCCATACCGTTCAAAAAAGAAGTTTATAAAAAAGTGATAGAAGAGTTTTCTTCTATCATAAAAGGATCTATTTATGATAGTTGATTCTCATTGTCATCTAATTTATTTTTCTTATGATGAAATACCAAAGGTAATTTCAAGAGCAGAGCAAAATGGTGTGAGAATTTTGCATAACATATGTATAAGCATTAATGATATCCCTAAATTATTAAAAATCTCTTCATCCTATGATCAAGTCTACTGCTCCGTTGGTATACATCCGCTTGATACTAATGTGGAAAAAGGTGAATGTATAAATGCTGATGAATTGATTGAATTTACTAAGGGCAAAAAGGTAATTAGTATCGGTGAAACCGGATTAGATTTTTATAAATCTGATAATAAAAGCAATCAAAAAAAAAGTTTTGCATCACATATAGAAGCGGCAAAAGTAACAGGATTACCTTTAGTTATTCACACTAGAAATGCTGATAGTGAGATGATTGATATTTTAAATTCAGAAATGAAGAAGGACGCTTTTAGTGGAGTAATGCATTGCTTTGCTTCTTCTAAAGAGCTTGCTTATAAGGCTATGGACTTGGGATTATACATTTCATTTTCTGGAATTATTACTTTTAAAAATGCGAACTTACTAAGAGAAATTGCACAAAATGTGCCACTTGAGCGTGTTTTAGTTGAAACTGATGCACCTTATCTATCTCCTGAGCCTTACAGAGGAAGAAAAAATGAACCGGCAATGGTGAAATATGTTGTGAATTGTTTAGCAGAATTATGGAATGAATCGCCGGAACAAGTAGCAAAAATAACTACAAATAATTTTTTTAGACTGTTTTCGAAGCTTGAGCTCAAAGAAATTCTATAGGGCAATTAATTTAGCTGACAGAGCTCTTTTACTGCACTTACAGATTTATAAAACATCTCTTGTTCACTATCGTTCATTTTAACTTCTAGAACTTTCTCAACTCCATTTTTGCCAATAATAGTAGGAACACCAATGAATAAGTCTTTCACACCATATTCACCATTAAGATAAGCAGCGCATGGTAATATACGCCTTTTATCTTTTAAGTATGATTCTAGCATACTTATGGCTGAAGATGCAGGAGCATAGTATGCAGATCCAGATTTAAGTAGATCAACTATTTCTTTTCCACCATTACGAGTGCGCTCAACTATTTCATCAACTTTTCCTCGCGTAATCAAACCCATCTCAATGATTTGGGTAAGTGGAATGCCAGCAATTGAAGCATAATTGATTAGTGGTACCATAGTGTCACCATGTCCTCCAAGCACAAAAGCAGATACATCTTCGACAGAAATATTTAACTCACTTGCAAGAAAATAACGAAAACGAGCAGAGTCAAGCACTCCTGCCATACCAACAATCATATTAGTTGGCAGACTTGAAGATTTGTATACTACTGAAACCATAGCATCTAAAGGATTGGTAACCACTATTACAAATGCGTTTGGAGAATGTTTTTTAATATTTTCCCCAACCTCTTTCATTACTGCAGCATTAGTTTGCAGAAGGTCATCTCTGCTCATTCCAGGTTTTCTGGCAATGCCAGCAGTTATTATAATTGCGTCAGAGTTTTTTATATCTTCATACCTATTTGTACCAGTAATATTGACATTAGATCGATCAATAGGAGATGATTCTGTAATGTCAAGCGCTTTACCTTGTGGTATTCCATCGCTTACATCAAGCAAAATAACATCTCCTAGCTCTCTTAGTGCAATCATATGGGCAAGAGTCCCACCGATATTTCCTGCACCAATCAAAGATATTTTTTTTCTTTGTGCTGTCATTTTCTACTCCTTTATATTTACTTTTGTGGCTTTACTACCTTCCCAAGGGGATAAGCTGTCAAACATACGAAAATCTTGTGGTAAGTCTATAGGATTATATACAACCTTTTTTGCCTCTATATCGTATCTTACTTCCTCGTAGCCAGTGAGAGGAAAATCTTTTAACATTGGATGACCTTTGAATCCATAATCCGTTAAAATCCTACGTAAATCTGGGTGATCAGAAAACTCTATTCCATACATATCAAATACTTCACGCTCAAACCACGAAGCTGCGTTAAATATCTTTGCTACACTTAGAGGTATATCACCTTCACATAACTGAAGCTTTATGTGCACTCTGATATTGTGTACAACGCTGAGCAAATTGTATATTAGCTCGAAACGTTTTTCTCTATCTGGGTAATCAACTCCAAAAACGTCAACTAATAATTCAAGCCTACACTTTTCATCATCACGTAGAAAGAGTAAGTGATTTTCAATGTCATTCAAAGCTGAATATATTACAATAGTGCCATCATTTTTCTGAATACATTCACATTTAGTCTTTTTTTGTATGTATTTTGCAGTTTTATCCATGCTATATATTTTTAGTTCGTTTTATTTTATTTTGTAGACATAGCATTCCATATAGCAACGCCTCAGCAGTTGGAGGGCATCCAGGAACATACACATCAACTGGCACAATTCTATCGCAACCACGGACTACTGAGTAAGAATAATGATAATAGCCACCGCCATTTGCACAACTTCCCATAGAGACGACGTATTTGGGATCTGCCATTTGATCATAAACTTTACGCAATGCTGCTGCCATTTTATTAGTTAACGTGCCAGCAACAATCATAACATCTGCTTGCCTTGGGCTTGCACGAAAGATTATGCCATATCTATCAAGATCATAACGACTGGATGCAGTGTGCATCATCTCTACTGCGCAACATGCAAGACCAAATGTCATTGGCCACAATGAACCAGACCTTGCCCAGTTCATTATATAATCTATTAAACCGCCAAATTTAGTGATAAGAAAACCTTCTTTTTTGTAACGATTCCAGTCGCCATTAGATAAATTTATTCCCATTCCAACGCACCTTTACACCACTCATAAATAAAGCCTATAGTAAGTATTGCAAGGAATATCATCATAGACCAAAATCCGCAATAGCTTATTTTAGATAAAGAAACGGCCCAAGGGAAAAGAAAAGCAATTTCTAAATCGAATATTATGAACAATATTGCAACTAAGTAAAATTTTATGTCGAAACTTTTTCTGGCTCTTGATAAAGGATTAAAGCCACACTCATATGTAGAAAGCTTTTCACCATCTGGGTTACTGACTGCAAGAAACATAGGTAATACACCTAAAGTAAAGGATACTACAATTGATACACAGATAAAAATTAATATGGTTAAATATTCACTCATTTAAAAAACATATAACACTATGAATTTACATGCTTTCCTAATCTTTTACCACCTAAAATATGTATGTGAAAGTGCGGTATAACTTGCTCTCCATCTTTACCGTGATTAGTAACTAATCTATATCCTGTTTTTTCTAAGTTATATTTATGTGCTATTTCTCTAACAGTTTTAAAAAAACTTACTATTTCCTCTTCGGAAGCTTTCAGAACAAAATCATCGTATGAAACGTATTGAGCTTTTGGTATAACTAGAATATGAACTGGTGCATCAGGATACTTATCACGAAAAGCTAGCACATTTTCATTTTTATGTATTTCCTCATAAGACAACTCACCTCTTAATATCTTAGCAAAAATATTAGTGTCATCATAAGCTGTACTACCCATACTTTATTAAATTCCTGGTCCTCTTCTATTTTGCTTATGATTTGGTGTAGAAGGTGGGCTTATTGCTGCTTCGCTAGAAGCATCTTCAAGACTTGAAACATCTTTTAGTTGTATATCTTGTCCACGCAAAACTGACCCATAGTCCATTTGGTGTCTTTTTGAAAACGTTTCTATTCTTTTTGCCCTTCTTGCAGCAATAACTTCTGGTTGTAAATGATACATATCTCCAGGAACAGTTAGGCTATGATACCTTTCCTCTATTTTAACTTCTTTCATAACACTCTCCATAATTTATTTCCCCCTACCTCTTATGCTTTCGCAACTTTCAAAATCTTGTTTAATAGCTTTTTGCCAATTATTTAAAATTTTCTCTGATGACTTTTCTTTACCTATAGACCTTATAACTTCTTGTGACTGTTGCTTTTTACTATCGTATCCACTATACAACTTTTCTGCAATATCATACAGCAACTTTCGGTCTGTGTGAACTTTAAACTCTCCACCAGTAATTTTTGCCAAATTTTTGAGATCATAATCAATTTTATTATAAATTTCTTCAAGAGCGTACTTTTTCATTACTTTTTCATCTATACCTGGATTTTTATCTTTTATTTCTTGGATAATCTTCTCAACATCAACTTCAATTACAATTTTGTTTTCTTCTCTAAAAATAGTTATATTTGGCAGATCTTTCCTTATTTTATCTAATTTCTCTGGACTCAAGTAAGGTATATCCTCCGTTAAAGTTCTTGACGCTAAAAAACTTACCTTACCTTTTTCTTGTTTTGTTATTTGTATGCCAAGGTACTTACTAGCTTCTGTGGTTTTTATAGGTGGGTCATATTTCTCTTCTTCTTTAGGTACATCACTCACAGCCTTTTTTAATGAAACTTTAGCATCATGCTTCATTTCATCAATTGAAGCAAACGGTTTCTTTATAGGATAAATAAGTGCTTTAGGCACAAGAAAAAACACGCCTTTTATCTTAGCCAAAATAGACTTTTTATTTGACTCATCTTTTGCCATACATACCTCCAAGTCACTTTCTACAATCAGATAGTAAAATACACCCAATTATAGACGAAAATATTTAAGCTTGTATATCTATTATAAGATGAAATTATAGAGATAGCAATCATTATTTGTACATTACCAAAGTATGTAGTATTTTTGCTGCTTTTCTTGTTCAAATTACCTTTAAAGATAAATTATGTTAAAATGGAACGCAAATAATATTATCGATGCTACTGGCGGAAGAGGGGAGGGTGTTTGTAATTCGGTATATAGCTCAAATATTTCAACGGATACAAGAAGCATAAAAAAAGGCGATTTATTTATTGCTCTCAAGGGAAAGAAATTTGATGGGCATGATTTTCTACATGAAGCATTTTTAAAAGGAGCTGTTGCTGCGGTAGTAAGCGAAGATAAATATAGAAATTTTCCTCTAATTATTGTGCAAGATACTCTAAAAGCTTTGCATAATATGGCATCATATTACATTAGAAATGTTCTTGTTAATGCTAAAGTTATTACAATTACAGGTAGTGTCGGGAAAACGACTACAAAGGACATGCTGCACACTGTTCTATCGCAATATGGAGCGTCTTATGCAAACAAAGATAACTTGAATAATAATATAGGATTACCTTTTACTATTCTAAAAGTCCCAAAAAACTGCCAGTACTTAATCCTTGAAATGGGAATGAATAGAGCTGGTGAGATAAAAGAGCTATCGAAGATTAGCAATCCGGATATTGCAGTTATTACCAACATCGAACCTGCGCATGTTGAAAATTTTTCATCTCTACTTGATATTGCGCAAGCGAAGTTAGAAGTCCTATGTGGTATGAAAAATAATGGTACTTTGATTTTGAACAAGGATAATAAACATTATGATTATCTTTTATCAAATGCTGACAGAAATGTAGTGAGCTTTGGTAAGAATGAAAGTGCTACTGTTCGTTTGTTAGACCTAATAAGAAACGATAGCGGTATAAATTTAAAAATTAAACCGCACAACGGTCAAATTATAAACTGTAATTTACGTTTGCGGGGTGAGCATTTTACATACTCTGCATTAGTTGTGACAGCAGTTGTGCAAAGTCTAGGACTTGATTTATCGAAATTACCACTAGCACTTGAGAATTTTACTGTAACAGAAGGTAGAGGTAATGTTCATCAAGCTAAATACAATGGAAAATTAGTACATTTGATTAACGACTCCTATAATGCTAACCCTACTTCAATGAAGGCTGCAATAAGAACTTTAGGTACATATTCTAATTTAAGAAAAGTGGCACTACTCGGCGATATGTTAGAACTTGGTAATGAAAGCATAGTATTTCATACAGAATTGCTTGACTCTATAGTAGAACAAAATGTGAATAAAGTTCATACAGTTGGTAAATTTATGTTAGAATTGAATAAACTTTTACCGGAGAATATAAAAGGCATGCATTTCGATGATTCTAACCAATTGAAAAGTAATTTAGCTAATATTGTTCAAGGTAATGATGTAATTTTAGTTAAAGGTTCTCATGGAATGAGAATGGACCTTATAGTGCAGGAATTCACAATAGAATATTAAATAAAACTATTGTATTAATTTAAAGTTAAGTTATTGGAAGTTTTAACTGTGATAAAACGTATAGTTATTTTTGGTGGAACGGGATTTATAGGAAAACACATCGTAAGACGCTTGGCAGCGGCGGGGTATTTAATAAGAATATTTACTCGTGATCAGGAAAAAGCTGCTTGTCTAAAGTTATGTGGCAACTTAGGGCAAATATCAATACTTGAAGGAGATTTTTTTAATGAAAAATCAATTTTAGAAAGTATGGAGGGGTGTGATGTTGTTATAAACTTAGTAGGAATATTATATGAAAAAAGAAAATACGATTTCTATACAGTTCATGTTGGAATAGCTGAAAGAATAGCAAAAGCTGCGCAAATAAAAAATGTATCCATGATGATACATTTTTCTGCCATGGGAATAGAAAATGATAAGTTATCAAAATATGCCCAAAGTAAATTGAAAGGTGAGAAAGCTGTAGCTTCGGCGTTTCAAGGAGCAATGATAATTAAGCCCAGTCTTGTATTTGGTAAAGAAGATAATTTCTTTAATAAATTTGCAAGATTAGCAACAATTCTTCCTTTTTTGCCGTTGATCGGTAGTGGAATAACGAAGTTTCAGCCGATATGTGTAACAAACTTAGCTGAAGTGGTATACCGTATTATCAGCTTTAATAAGCAAGATAAAAAAATTTATAATATAGGTGGATCAAAAGTTTACTCTTTTAAAAGCTTATTAAAGTTTATTCTGAATGTGACTAACAGAAAGTGTCTACTGATCAATGTACCTTTTCCAATGGCAAGATTGATAGCCTTTTTCTTAGAAAGTAAAGTTGTTTCTGTGCTGTTAAAACCTATAACTGGAGATGCAAGCCCTATACTTACTCGAGATCAGGTGAAAGTTATGATGAGTAGTTCAATCGAAAAGTCAGATGATCTCGAAACAATGAAAATTAGACCACTAGCAATTGAAAATGTGGTACCAGAATACTTGAAAATTTATAGAAAGCATTGATAGAAGAATGTGCCCGGTAGGATTCGAACCTACGACCCACAGCTTAGAAGGCTGTTGCTCTATCCAACTGAGCTACGGGCACACATCATATATAAAATGCTTCTTAGTACACGTGAAGTCAAGTATTTCTTGTGAATATAATGTTTGTGATAATATCTCAAAACTTTGTCAGTACAGCATGTAACGATAAAATTGAGAAAAAAGAAGCGTGGGTAATAGGAAGTCTAATAGCGCAGTAACACAGAACCCCAGGCTAAACCTGCACCTATTGAAATCAGCAATATCAGATTTCCTGACTTTATTTTTGATTCTTGTACTGCATAGTCTAAGGCTAGTGGAATTGACGCTGCTGAGGTGTTTGCATGCTTATCAACTGTATTAATTACTTTTTCTATAGGAAAATCTAATTTCTTTACTACTGCTTCAATAATGCGAATGTTTGCTTGATGGGGAATTAACCAGTCAATATCAGTAATCTTCAAACTATTGCATTTTAGAGTTTCCTCTACTGAGGCTGTTAATTTCTCTACTGCATGTTTAAACACTTCTCTTCCATTCATAAGTATCTTTCCAGAATCACGAGTAGAGGATATTCCTCCGTTTGTACATAATAAGTCCACATTGCCATCAGAGTGTAAGTTTGTTGATATAATGCTACTGCTACTCATTTCTGATTTCATTATCACTGCACCAGCACCATCACCAAAGAGTACACAAGTTGACCTATCTTCCCAATCAACAATCCTAGACATTATTTCAGCACCAATAACAAGCGCGTATTTAATTCTATCGTTAGACTTTATAAGTGAATCAGCAACTGTAACTGCATATATAAAACCAGAGCATGCTGCCTGTACATCAAAAGCAAATGCGTTTTTACACTTTAATTTACTTTGTATAATCGTTGCACAGCTAGGAAAAGTTTTGTCAGGTGTTGTTGTTGCAACTATGATCAAACCAATTTCATCTATTGAAATTTTCGCTTTTTCTATAGCATTTTTCGCTGCATTAACAGCTAAATCTGACGTTAGTTCTCCTTCATCTGCTATATGTCTTTGAACTATTCCTGTTCTTTGCCTTATCCATTCATCGTTTGTTTCAACTATCGATGCAATTTCGTTATTACTCAAAATTTTTTTTGGTAGGTAAGAACCAGTGCTCAATATGAAACTTTTATTCAATATGACTTACCCCGTTAATTATCTTCTGGTTTAAATTTTCACTGATTGCATTTACTGCAAATTTTATAGCGTGAGCAAAAGAAATAGCATCAGAATTTCCGTGGCTCTTTATAATGATACCATTTAGCCCTAAAAACATAGCTCCACTTCTAATTTTAGGATTAAAACGCTCTAATGCTTTATTTAGCTTGGGTTTCAACAATATGCCGACAAGCATTTTTGTCATCCATGAGTTAAATACTTCCTGTTTTATTAGACTGATAAAAGTACCAGCAGTTGCCTCAGCTGTCTTGAGCATTACATTACCAACAAAACCATCAGCAACAATTACGTCTATATTACCATCTAAAAATTCACTTGCCTCTATATATCCTTTGAAGTTAATACTTGGAGCATTTTTGAGTAACTCAAAAGCTCCTCTTACTGAGTCAGTACCTTTCACTTCTTCTGTACCAATGTTTAGCAAAGCGACTTCAGGATTTTCAACTTTTAATGCTATTTTTGCAAATATACTCCCCATTAATGCAAATTGAAATAATGAGTCAGTATTACAGTCAACATTTGCACCAAGATCAAGCAATGCAAAGCTTTTTGTCTTAGTTGGACAGACAGATGCAATAGCAGGACGATAGATATTGGGTAATATTCCTAAAATAAATCTGGAGATAGCCATCAATGCTCCAGTGTTGCCTGAAGACACCATTCCAAAAGCTTTACCTTTTTTCACTGCTTCAACAGCTGCCTTCATACTTGAATCTTTGCGATGTTTCAGTGCAAAAGAGGGTTTATCATTTGGAAGAACATTATCAGAGCAATGGGTAAATTCGGAGTTATCGATTACTTTTTTGTATTTTGAAAGCAAAGGAGATATTTCTTTCTGATCTCCATAAATATGAAAAAAAACTTCAACACCTGGATCAACAAGATTATCCAAGAAAAAACTAGCACCCTGAATTACGGAAAGAGGTGCAAAATCCCCTCCCATAGCATCAAGTGCGATAACTATGTTGTTGTTGACCGTGGGTAACATATCATGAGTTACTCCGCCTTTTGTTTAATGAAAACACGTTTTCCTTTGTAACTATTGTCAACTGCTATGTTGTGAGGCAACATGAATTCTCCAGTTGTTGCACATACCACAATATTCTTAGGCTTAATAGTATGATGAGAACGATGCATATTACGCCTTGACTTTGACTTTTTTCTCTTCGGAACTGCCAAAACTTACTCCAATTCAATTATATAACACAATTTATTAGTAGCATGTTTTTTACAAGAAGTAAATAGCGAAATAAGTAAGGTTTTCTTATACAATTCAGTCTTATAAACTTAAACTCAAGCATTTTGATCAAAGTATATTGAACTTAAGATATATCTTGACTATACTCTGCGATAGAGTTAATAAAAATTTTAATAAAATCAGTAAAACTAATTTTTAGCTAAGATAAATGCAAAGTGAGTTCCTTTGATGTAAACAGTGTTAGAATAATCGGTAGGTGCTTTATCAACTTTCTGTTGAGGCTTGGTAACGCATTTGTGTTTTTTATTCAATCTCTATACCACTGCTTTGTGCCACCGTATTATTTTAGCAATGTAGCAAAACAAATTATAGAGATAGGCTTTTTCTCTTTACCAATTGTTGGGCTCACTGGAGTTTTTATAGGAGCGGTGATAGTTTTACAAAGTAGCTTAAGTGGTCTATTGATTAATCAAGAACAAGTAGTACCTAAGCTTGTTACGATCACTATCATTAAAGAGTTAGGGCCAGTTTTGATTAGCTTAATAATGGTAGGAAAGGTTGGGTCCTCAATTGCAGCAGAAATTGGCACGATGCGCATCACTGAACAAATAGATGCACTTACAACTTTGGACATCAATCCTTTCAAATATTTAATTGCACCAAGAATTCTAGCGTCAGTTATAGTATTTCCAATACTTACAGTATGTGCAGATCTAATAGGAATATTTGGAGGGTATGTCACCGCAGTCTTTGAATTTAACCACAATTTAAATATATACATAAAATATACAGCTCAATTCTTTAATATAAACGATTTTGTTGTTGGGCTAATGAAAGCGACTGCTTTTGGGGCTATAATTTCTGTTTCAAGTTGTTATTACGGTTACCATTGTAGAGAAGGTGCACGAGGAGTAGGTGTTGCTACAACATCAACTGTTGTTTTTTCGTCCATATTGATCATTTTAGCAAACTACTTGATTACTTTGATACATGTATAGCCCCATAATATCAATATTGAACCTAAGCTTGTCTTTTGATGATAGAACGATATTAAACAACATAAGTTTTAATATATCGAAGGGGGAATCATTAGTCATACTTGGCGGCTCAGGAAGTGGTAAATCTGTATTAACAAAAATAATCATTGGATTGCTAAAACCAGACTCAGGGTCTATTAAAATAAATAGTGAAAGCAAAAATAAATTTGGAGTCTTATTTCAAAATTCTGCTTTATTTGACTACGTTACAGTGTGGGAAAATATATCTTTTAATTATAAAAAGCGCTTTAATATCAGCGAAAAGGAGGCAAAACAGCTAGCAATCGAGAAGTTAAATGATGTTGGACTGGAGGAAAGCATAGCAGATATGTTTCCAATCGAGCTATCAGGCGGAATGAAAAAAAGAGTAGCACTTGCAAGGGCGATTGCGCACAATCCAGAAATTATTGTATTGGATGAGCCAACTTCAGGATTGGACCCAATTATGTCAGATATGGTAAACGAGATAATAATAAAATTATCTAAAGACTTTAACCCTACAATTATCACGATTACACATGATATTCATAGTGCATTTAAAATAGCTGATAAAATAGCAGTATTATACGAAGGGAATATTATCTACCACGGAACTGTCCAAGAAATACAAAATACTAATAACGAATATATAAAAAAATTCATTCATTATATATAGCTATAGGTTTACAAACGATATTGTGAATGCTATATCTAGCCTAACTTGAGCTACTGACAATTGTCGTTCTGTTACTAGTGTAGTGCCACGGTGGTATGGTGTGTTAGCTATAAAACAACGCATTAAATATAGCTAAAGTAACTTATATCAATTTTTATTATTATGCCAATTCCAACTGCGGAAATTTATTGAATTTGTTACTTCACTACTCAACAGCAATTACAACTGATGATTTTATTTCATTCTACTACCTGCTGATTTATTTTCTGCTCAGCATATCCATTAAATCAGATTCTTTGAGTTTATTATGATCAACTTTACTGAATTTATTCACCATAGAGCTCATTTGATTATACTGCTTAATTAGAAGATTAACGTCAGTTACACTTGTTCCGGACCCCTTAGAAATTCTAAGTCTTCTTTTGCCATTTAAAATATCTGGATTTTGCCTTTCTTTTTCGGTCATTGAGTTTATGATGGCTATATATTTTTTCACTTTATTGTCGTCTGGCACACTGCTACTTAGCTTTTTTGTGAATGAACTAGGGATGAATTTCATTATGTTGCTAATGCCATCCATTTTACTCAGAGTTTTTAACATTCCCACTAGGTCGTTTAGGTCGAATTTACCCTTTTTTACTTTCTTTTGTAACTTATCAATTTCTTCCTGACCAACAATCTCAGCAGCTTTTTCAACCAATGATACAACATCACCCATGCTAAGTATCCTTTTTGCAATTCTATCGGGATAAAAATCATCGAGGTCACTTAATTTTTCACCACAAGCAATAAATTTAATTGGACAATCGGTGATCATTTTCATAGAAAGAGCAGCACCACCACGTGCATCACCATCAACACGGGTGAGAATAATGCCGGTTACACCTATTACCTCATTGAATGATTTGGCAATGTTGACCGCATCCTGGCCTATCATTGCGTCGGCTACTAAAATAACTTCTGCAGGTGAAGCTATTTCCTTTACGGCTTTCAACTCATTCATCATATTATTGTCAATATGAAGCCTGCCTGCGGTGTCTAGTATTAATACATCATAATTATCGTTCTTTGCTGCTGCCAGTGCCCTTTTTGTAATTGCAATAGGCTCCTCATTTATTACTATAGATAAAGTTTGTACGTCTATCTGTTTACCCAGCACCTCAAGTTGTTTCTGGGCAGCCGGCCTATAAATGTCTAAAGAGGCAAGCATCACTTTTTTCTTTTGCTTTTTTAGCTTTAAAGCAAGCTTTCCTGAGGTAGTTGTTTTACCTGCACCTTGTAAGCCCACCATCATAATCACAGCAGGGGGTTTAACTGCTAGATTTAAGTCACTTTTCTCTGATCCGAGAACTGCAACTAAATTATCCTGCACAATTTTAATTATCATTTGTGCTGGAGAAACACTTTTTATGACTTTTTCCCCAATCACTTTATCTTTAATGTCGTTGATGAATTTTTTTGCAACTTCAAGTGAAACGTCAGCTTCAATTAAAGCTATACGTATTTCACGCATGGCAAGATTAAAATCATTTTCAGAAATGATCGACTTTCCTCTCAGTTTACTAAATACAGAATTTAAACTTTCAGTTAACGATTTAAACATAATAGCATTAGTAGAATACTCATTAAAAAGAGAGAAGAAGCTGAAACAAAACTTACTGAGTTATAACTTATCACTTCTTTAAGTTTAGTAATATTATTAAAGTATAAATTAGTAAGTGAATTAGTCAAGTTTTGCAGTACGTTGGCAGACATTTCTCTCACTTTAAAGACCAATTGATTGAACAGCAAGACAATATAGGGTACGAAAGCTCTAAAAATCCAATCAATATCCATTTTAAAATTTATTCTTGGGTAAAATAACTTGCGTAAAGGAATAAACAATAAAGTGGTACATAATAACAAATTAAATTGCGACAAAATATTTTTTGTGTTGTACACAAAATCGAAAATCGAAGGGTTATTGTAAATAGGCAAGTAAGGGTTGCCAGCAATTATACATATGAATGCTAAAATAATCATTGTTATTCTACCTTCTTTCCCTTCTGAAGGTTTGGACTTGCTTTTAGCGATAAATATGTAATAGAAAAACTTGAGCCCCACGCTTAAATAAAGCAGTAAATTTAGAATCTTGTATAAATTTTTATACACTTCTAAATTAGCACCACTTGCTTCAATCTCGGCTGTAATGTATGATTTGCTAATAAATCCAACGGTTCCAGGAAATGCAGCCACTGTGAATATCGCAATTATAGCACACATGCCTTCGACTGACATCAATTTACCCACTCCATTAAAACTAATTGTTTTTGTCCGCGAAATAATCGCATTGCTAACCACAAACAATAATGATTGATAAACAAGAGAGAAAATTATGTGTAGCATCAAAATTGGTATTGCCTTTTCCGAAGGGCTGAGTAAACCTCCTGCAATAATCAGCAAGCCCATTTGTCCTACAACATTATAGCATAGAAATCTACGAATATTTTGCTCAAGAGAAGCAAATATAATGCTGTAAATTACAGTGATGGCGCCTACAAGTGCTAATATTTCAGTACAATCTTGCCATAGGGTGTAAGTGTGTAAAAGCATCACTAAAAAAGAGACTTTAGTGGTAAATAAAGAGAGATATGTAGTGCCATGTAGTGATGCAGCAGGATATGCATCAACAACCCAAAACGAAAAAGGAAAACAAGCGCAGTTTATCAATAAACCCAAAATTATCAGGTTAGTGCTTTGAAGTGCCAATCCTGCTGTCAATATAACTCCAACCAAAAAGTGTACACAAGCGTACCTTATTGCAGATCCACTATCTCTACAGCTAGCTGCGATAATAAAAAATGCACTGATGGTCATTAATTCAAAGAATATTATAACCAACATTATCTGCTTGGATAAAATTGCACAGAGTGAGCAGGTAGTATAAGCAAAAAAAGATAGCATCTCTGAAAAAGTCAAATTTTGTGTTGGTAGAACAGCTAAAAATGCAACTGATAAAAAAGATATTAGTACGATACGAAAAGATAAATCAAAATTTAGAACTGGATGAGAGCAATTCAGTGTAGTACCTAAATTTTCAGGTAATATTAGGACTATCACTATTAATGTAGTCAACAGAAATAGCAATAAAAATTTATAAAGTTGCACAATGATGTAAAACAGTATGGTTTATGCTACCTCAACATACAAATAAAATCAATTTGCATATTAACCACTAGTTAAGCTAATTACCATATAATTATATCAGGGTTTAGAAGGTTATAGAGAAACCGGTCAGATTAGGTTTTTAATCTAATCTGACCGATAGCTTTAATAGTGAGGTAAGCTTTAATATAGCACTCCTAATTCACAGTGCTACACTCGTGCATAATTTATTTTTAATTTGTGCACGAGCGTTAGTAAATTATTTACTTTTTGAAATAAAATTTGGCATCAATTCAATATCCAGAACTTCAGTAAGTCTGATAGTTGAGAGTGATTTACTTTCTTTGTTTTAAGTATCTGCATAAATCTAATGGAGCTGCCAGTTTTCAATGCACTCATTCGACTTTTATGCTCTTCGCAATATTTGATTCTATTAAAGAATTCTTTGCTAATCTAGTCTTTAACGCTTTTTTTAGATACCGCCGCGGTGTCTCAGCATAGATTCCACTAACACGTAGCGGAATCTTAAATTGTTTTAGCTATAGATCCCTGTATCAAGTACTGTAATGACGGCATTCGAGTAGCGGACACTGGAATCAAGAAAGCTCTTTAGTAGCTGTATAATGAAAATTAGATCATAAAATCCTCTGACAGCATATTCTGTGTTTTACCGTCATCCATAACTGTGTAATCAATATCATATTTATCGAATTCATTGCGCATCCTAGTGAAATGTCCTTTATCATGATCCAAAAGAACACTTACGTATTTAAAGCTATCATTAAAAAGATCATTATAAATTACTGGAGATTGAACTGTGTAGGATTTTGTACACTCATCTTGACCGTTATTATCTTTACAAAGGGACATTTTTCCTGTTTTGCCAGTATCATCTTTAGTAGAAATAAGAAATTTCATACCTACGTCTTCGTTTTTTGCTATAAACTCCTTACACTTTCTACTTTTTGCAGAACATGGTCCTATATCTATAGAGTAGCTTTCTTTTGGAAGTGTGAATCTTAACTTATGTGTCATAATACTACCTTAATAAAAATTATTATTATAGTATAGATTTATTAATAAATAATATACATTATGGTATAATTAGTACAAAATAGGTTTAACCAATCTCAGTAGGACTGCCAGTTGGACCCATAAGAATTATTTGTTCACCTTTTTTAAAACATTTACATAAATTAGTGGAACCGCCAGTTTCAAGCACAATAGTAGAAATAAATCCTTTTTTTTTGTCTACTTCAGTGCCGGTTACTGCTATACCTTCCATAGTGAGGTGAGTTTTTCTGCTATTGGTTTCAAAATTTTGCAACCTAAAGAATTGTCCAGGTTTAAAATTCTTTGCCGCAAGTGGTGCTTTGATCACTATTTCCACAACTTTGTCTGTTAAATATTGAACTTTTATAACCTTTGCAGTGAATTGCTCTTTGATTCTATTAAAGAATTCTTTGTTAGCTTGACGGAACAGCGTCACTCCAGCGCGTGACGCTGGCTGATTAGCTGTTTGGATCACTCCACTCAAAAGCTGAGAAATAATAGGGTAGCCGTTCTTAGCACTTGCCATAGCTTTCACGACGCTGCCGCTATACGAAGGGTGAAGATCACCAAAAAAGCTGATTGTTTTATTGCCTTGCTTATACACTAATATTCTATCTTTATTTTGCATTTTAGGAGAAAATATTGGGTCTATTTCTTTTCCTGATGAATTCAAATGAGTAAAATACCCATTACTTAATTTAAAATGCTTTTTATCTTCTGTTGCAATAACTGTATTTGGCTCAGTACCTGCTGCTATAAAAATAGAACGTGCTTTTATACATTTGATTTCGCCGGATTTTGTGTCTATCAGTTTTATTGACTCAGCATGGTTATATTTATCTGTCACAACTTCAACTGGCTCTAAGTTTTCAATAAAGTAAATCCCTTCTGATAATGCGTTTTGCACCTCTTCGCTATTTAATCGATAACTTGGCGAGTCTTTCAGCTCTTTTCTATATACAACTTTCACTCCCCCAAGACTCTGCATTAACTCTAATATTTTTATTTCTCTACTTTCTTTTTTTGCTAATTCTTGCTCTGCTTGGATCAACTTTGCGTGCGATATGAGCTCATTCGCAATTTCGTGCTCTTCTTCTGTCCAATCTTTTTCAACACAGTCCTTTCCATACTTATCAACTAATATCTCATAACGAAGTAGAAATTTGTCTACTTGAATTGGATAATACGCTAAAGCTTCAGTGGCAGTGTCAATCGCAGTAAGCCCAGCCCCTATTACAACTATCGGCATACGAACTTGCAGACTTGCTATAGAATCAAATTTAAGAGCGCCAGTCAGTTGTAACGACATAAGAAAGTCAGATGCCATACGCACTCCACGAGCTAGTATATTCTTTATTTTGATCATTCGTGGCTTGCCAGAGCCAAGTGCTAGGGCGATGTGATCAAAACCCGAGTTGAACGCGTCATCAACATTAATCGTGCCACCAAAACGAATACCTCCATAAAGTGCGAAATTCTCACGTCTTTCCAGCAAAAGTCTAATGATTTTTAGATAATTTTTGTTCCATCTAGAGGTTATGCCATACTCTGCTACTCCACCAAATCCACCAGCTGTGCGTTCACTTAGTTTTTCATGCTCGAAATCTTTAATTAGCTGAAAATTATCGATCAAAGGTTCAATCTTTAGTCCATCAATGGCGATAACGTTATGCCCATCGTTTAATAAATGATGAGCTAAATTAAAACCCGCAGGACCAAGCCCTACAACTAGGACGTTTTTTCCTGTGTTTCCTTTTGGCAATGGACGCTGAAAATTTAAAGGATTCCAACGGCTAAGCAGAGAATATATTTCAAATCCATACGGTAAAATGAGCACATCATCTAGAATCCTTGTTTCAATCATTGGCACATTTACAGGCTCTTGTTTCTGATATATGCATGAGTTCATGCAATCATTGCATATTCTGTTCCCAGTAGCTGCACATAAGGGGTTATCTATTACCACAATTGCAAGGCTTGCTATGCTGTACCCTTCGCTTTTCACCAGATTCATTTCTGATATTTTTTGTTCTAGTGGACAGCCGTGCAATTCAACTTTGAGTGGGGACTGTTTAAAGGTATTGTCGTTATTACTTAGCCCCTTTGAACAACTGTCCTTATTTTGCTTATGACAAAATATGCAGTAATGAGCATTATCCAATGCTTTATTCAAACTCACCTTTTCACTTGTCAGATCAAAACCATGTCGTCTTTTTGTTTTGCTTGAATACAATACCTCAACTTCGTCTACTTCTTTTTTGAAGAACGATACGAGATTTTCGTGATCAATTTTTCTGTGAATACTAAAAAGTATACTCTGTTTATTTTTCACTCTCCACGCTGCATATTGCGCTGCAAGTTCTATTTCTTCTTTGTGATCCTCTTTATTTTCCAACCAACGCATCACCTGCTCAGCAAAATTTTTTTCTGTTGTTGGTAGGGCAAGAAAGCGATTTAATTTGCTGGTAACATAATCAATATCTATATCTGCTATATCAGTGTACTTCTTTAATGCATAGCGTTGAACAAATAACCTTTTACACTTATATATTGCAGCAAAGTCGTTGTGCTTTTTCTTTAGCTCCTCTGCTTCTTTTCCAATATTAAAAAGTTTTGCAATAAATTCATCAAGTAAATATGAGAGGTCTATTATTAACTGACTATCTGTCATTTGAGAGGCCAACATTGGTTGTTCTATGGATCCCAGTGTCAAGCACTGGGATGACATCAAAGAAGAAGCTGCTTTTTCTCTTGCTTCAATTAATGAACAAAACAAGCTTTCATCGCACGATTTTATATAATCTAAAAACGTCTCATCTAATTTTATTAATCCACTACAAGTGTATAAGTTTGAAAATGAGATTTTGAAATTCAGTTGCATTGTTATACTATACAGTGTACATACTGTTTCTTAGAGATGAAGATTTTATTTGTCTTGCAGTCTTGCTAAGATTGTTGCTTCTGCAGCTTTTTCTTCCCCAACATATGCAACACACTCAAATTTGCGTGCACCCAAACACGCATTTTTTATATTGGATTGAAGAACCAACGTGTCCCCTGGAATAACTGGTCTTCTGAATTTTGCGTTTTCAATAGACATAAAGTAAACAACTTTATTTTCTATTGTTTCTTTACCGAGGACACATATAGCAGATGCCTGAGCTAAAGACTCAACTATCAAAACTCCTGGCATTATCGGATGGCCAGGAAAATGGCCAATAAAAAATGGCTCATTGAAAGTCACATTTTTGATTGCTTTTATGCTTTTACCATGGTCACATTCTATTACTCTATCTACTAAGAGAAACGGATAAGAATGTGGTAGTATTTTTATAATATCACTGATATTAAATTGCATAAGCCTACTCAATGCTTTGCAAAGCAAATTCAGGTATTTCCTTATTTACATTTTTTAATACCACATCTGATAAATCAACCTCATCCATAGAGTATAGAACTTGGTTCTTTTTTGAAATAAATAGTACTAAATCTACATTGTTTTTTTCTGCCGTTCTTTTAGCCACTTCTTTTATTTTGTTAAAGACACTTTCTACTGCTTCTCTATAGTTTTCTTCTAAATTTGACATTTTCTTAGCGTAATTATCCCTAACGCTTACAGTGTACTTACTAAATTGTTCCGTCTTTTCTTTTTTTGCTTCTTCTGACAAAAGGTCAAATTCTTCTTTCGATGGCTTAAATTTTTCTAACTCATTTTCAAATTCTTGCTGTAATCTAGAATTCTGCTCCTTTATTTGTTGTTGTATATTTTGCAGAGCCAGAGATTCGTTGATAACTTTGTCACTATCAATAATGGCAGCCTTTGTATTAATCGCGCTCTGAGGTTGATACCCTACAAACTTATACCCTACAAATAAGGAAACAATTAAGGCAATGACTGATGTAAATAACTGTATATATTTCATTCAAATCCCCGCTTCAATAGAAATTTTAACGTTTGGTGATGGTATTATATCATAAGTTTCCTTTACTAAAGGAAACCCAAAATCTAATCTAAGTCTACCAAAAGGAGAGGGCATTGAAAAGCCAAAACCTGGTGATACTCTTATAAGCTTACTATCGTAATATTTTCCACTATATATCTCCTTTTCATCTAAACCAAAAAGTGTTGCGTAGTCAACAAATAGTGAGCCTTTGATACCAGCATAGTCGTATAATTTAGATAGTGGAAAATCTACTTGCTGTGTTAAATTAAAATAAGTTTTGCCTCCCAATGAGCTTTTATTTTTGTCTTCTGCTCTTGGTCCAATGCCGGAAAGGTCAAATCCTCTAATTTCATTACCACCTTTAAAAAAGTGCTGGCCAATATTTAGCTCTTTATCGGTATAAGAGAAAATATGACCTGCTGCTATTTTAAAGCGCAATGTTATATCATCATCAATTTTGCTTAGTATAGGGCGTGTATAAAAAGACAAAAACTCAGATTTTAGGAAATTTACATTTCCTCCCAATCCTGAAATATCCTGATTTAAGCGCAATAAATATCCCTCTTTAGGAGTATAGAGGTTATCCAGTTTATTGTATGATAACGTATATCCCACTGATGAAACCTGATACTCACCTTCTTGATCTCTTATTATCTCAGAGATATCCTCATCTTTTCCACTCTTATTGTCCATATGTATATGGTTATATTTATAAGAATAGCGAATAGAGTTGGTTAGATTTTCTAAAATTTTATAAGATAATTTTACTGTTCCTCCCCAGTCACAAGTATCAAAAGTGGTGTTTGGCTTATCTTGTTTTTCATAAAATATACCTACGCCTAATGACGTATCAGAATCGTTAAAATTATTTTCAACAGCGTCTATACTAGTAGAAAGAACATATTGACTTTTTTCAAGAGCAAAAGATACCTCTTTACCACTACCAAATAAATTACGATCTGTGAAATCGGTTTTAACAAATACTCCACCAGGAAGAGACATGCCACCTGTTAAAGATAACGAGGCAGTTCTTTTTTCTTTGACATTTAAATCAAGATTTACTGCATTTTCATCCACTATATAACTATTTATTTTTACTGTTTCAAAAAAATCGCTATATATAAGTTTTCTACGTGATTTTTGAATCTCAGATGTGTTATATGCGTCGCCTTCTGCCATGCTAAGTTTTCTTCTAATTACTTTATCTAAAGTGCGGTCATTGCCATCAATAGTAATTTGGTTTATATAAATCTTTTTACCTGGTAGCACTTTGTAAGTTACATCCACAATATTGTTATGTTGTGTATATTCTGGATTAACTTTTGCAAATATATATCCTTTTTCGTTTAAATGTTTACTTATTTTTTCTGCTGTATTGTTAATTTTAACTCTATTAAATATTTGATTATTTTCCTCTTTGATAAATTCTAATATTTCTTCCCTTAAACTTAAATCCTTAATCTCAGTTTCAATATCAACTTCATTATTTCCAAATAAGTATTGCTGCTTTTCATCAATCAAAAAAGTTAACTCTATTTGGTTGTTATTATCAACCTCAACAATTGGTTGGATATTATTTTGAATATATCCCTTAGATGAATAGAAGCGATCAAGCAGTTCTGTGTTAATCAGTAGATATTGAGGTGAATAATGAGTTCCGCTTTTAAAAATGGCTCTAAATAACTTACTAAATATATCATTGCTATGCCTTTTGATAACTTGCTCTAGCTCATTTGCTGAAAAGTTTTTATTACCTATGAATCGTAAACCCTTAATTTTAGACGTTCTTCCTTCTTTTATCTTAAAAATTAGGTTTATCCTATTGCTACCAAGCTTATCTAGCTCATATGCAATTTTAACACCAATTTTACCACTGTTCCTATAAAGAGTAGCTAGATTTATTAAATCGTTTTGTAATTTTGTTTCAGTGAAAATAGTTAGTGATTTTGACTGGATAACGTTATTTAGCAACTCTTTACTGTTAAATAACTTATTGCCTTTCAATATTACTTTGTTAATCAATGGATTCTCATGAATTTTTACTACTAAGTTTTTTTCATCATCGATATAGGCGTTAATACTAGCAAATAACTTTGTTTTGTATAAATCTTTTATAACTGAATCTACATCATCATCATTTATATGACTACCTGGTTCTAATTTTGTATAAAACCTTATTGTTTGATCACTTACTCGCTCATTGCCAATATACTTAATATTTTTTATCTGTACTTTTTCTTTATTTTCTAGAGCAACAAGTAGAGTGGGAAAAGAAATAAGTATTATTATTAGTATGTGAAATAACTTTTTCATATGTATCTTAAAAAAGATGCCTAATATCATTTGTGATTGCAACTGCCATCAACAAAAACAGTATGGTAGCACCAAAAGTGACTGCATATTTTTGATATTTCAAACTCAAATCTCTACGTATAACTGCTTCTATAATATAATGAAATAAATGCCCACCATCTAGTAGTGGTATTGGCAGCAAGTTAATTGCAGCTAAATTAGCTGAAATAATTGCCATAAAATATAGAACCATCATAAGTCCCTTTTTAGCTGATTGCCCTGAATATTTTGCAATTTTTATTGGCCCACCTATTTCATTTATACTCCTTTTACCAACAACAATTTGAAAGAGTGCTTTGATTGTTAAACACATAGTGTGGTAGGTTTCATTCACTGATAGGCTAGCAGCTCCAAGAAAAGATGACTGTTTTAACCCTATCATATTAATTGAGGTAATTCCTATAGTTTTTCTTTCTATTATGTTACCAAAGACATCTCTATCCTCAACTGTAAACGGAGTTAGAATAGTTCTGTACTCTTCGTTATTTCTGCTATACTTAATTTCTATTCTTGTTTCAGGATTGGACATTATCACGCGTGAAATATCTTCAAAGTATTTTATTTTGTACTCATTGATCTGTGTAATAGTGTCACCTGGTAATAGGCCAGCTTGCTTTGCTGCACTTTCTTCAATTACATTACCAATTACTGGTGGAGTACGATAATAACCTGCCACGCTGAAAAATATTGTGAAAGCTATAACGGTAAATATCATGTTTGCAAAAGGCCCTGCAAAAACTATTGCTGCTTTTTGATATCGAGGTTTTGTATGGAATGAGTATAATTTTTCTTCTTCAGTTAATTTTTGTTGATCAACAGGAACGCTTGCTGCATTAGTATCCCCTAACATTTTAACGTAGCCACCCAATGGAAAGGCACTTAATTTCCATCTAGTTCCAGACTTGTCGTTAAAACCAAAAATTTCAGGACCAAAGCCTATAGAAAAAGATTCAACTTTAACCTTGCATGCTTTAGCGACAATATAATGCCCATATTCATGCACAAATACTATGATAGAAATTATTAAAGAAAACGATAAAAAATAATATATTCCAGCGCTAAGTTGATGAGAAATTAATTCCACCTATGTTTTAAATCTTAATCAAACGTTGAGTATATTAAAATGCGCCTTGCTTGACAAGTATTTAGTTTAGTCTTTAAATTAAAAAAAAGTTTAATGACAATGATAGATATCTCCTTATTAAGAAGAAAACTGATGTATAGGAGTTGGCATAGGGGTTGTAAAGAAACTGATATACTTTTAGGGCATTTTGCATTGAAATATCTTGATAAATTTTCCTTAAGTGAACTAATTGAATACGAAAAAATAGTTGATCTTGATGATTGCGAATTATATTGTTACATCACTCGTAAGAAACTTCTCCCCCCTGATTTGAGTAGTGAGGTAGTCGATTTGATTGCTTGCTTTAATCACTTATGCACCCAATAATCTTGTTTACCCTATCTAATACTTCAGCATATTCTACTCTTTTTTCCTCCCTATACTTTTTGCATTCTTGATTTATTTCGTCTAATCGCTTTGTTAATTCTAAAATTTTGTCTTCGAGAGTCAATGCTGCAAGTAAGAAATTTAATGCATCTGAGCCCTTACCTCCAGTTCTTTGAGATATGGAGCTAACTAGCTTGTTGAAGCTATTAGCAAGTTGTAATAAATGGTCCTTCTTTTTACTTTCGCAAGATATTTTATATGTGTTATTATGTATAACTATTTCTACTACTTGCATATGATGCTATATTGTACAACTTTCAAAATTACAATATAGATTTTTATTCATTTATCAAGAGGGATAACTTTTTACTGCTACGAAAATAAGTTTTAAAGTATTGATGTTTTGCAACCTTCTGTGACGTCAAATTACTTGCTTCTTTCAAGTTATAGCTTCTAATTGAAAAAGAACCAAACCCCCTGATTTCAACTCTATTATGATATTTCAACGTGTTTGAAAACACTCGAAAGAAACTATCAACTATGTCTGCTATAATGACCTTATCTAACAAAAGGTGTTTTTTTGCCACTTTTGCTATTATATCAGATTTCGTTGCCATTTATATGAAGCACAAGAAGTTATTTGGCAGATAATATTATATTATATTTTTCAACACCTACTACTTCAACTTGTATTTTTTCTGATATAGAAAACTTTTTATTTTCTGGTAAATGCTCTTGATCTACTAAAAGGGTTACATTGTTCTCAACCTCAACGATTAGACCATTTTCCTCTCTCTTACTTACAGTAACCTGAATTTTATCCCCTACTTTAACTTTCTCTATCAGTTCTTCAAGAGGATCATACTCTATTTGCTTTACTCCAAGATAAATTCTTGTCCGATCTACGTTAGCCCTTATCACTTTTGCTTCTATTTCATCACCTACATTATACTTTTTTATCTCATCTGAATTGTTTTTCGACCAACTTAGATTTTGCATATAAATTGTTCCTTCTACGTCCTCAGATATCTCAGAATTATCAAAAGTCACAGATATTTGTGAACCATTGTTGCTTTTAACTTTACCAGAAACAATAGAACCAAGAGGATATTTATCAATAAATACTTGCCAAGGATTCTCTACGCACCTTTTTGTGCTTAAACTCATCTTATTTTTAATAATGTCAATACCGAGAATTTTTACATCCACTTCTTGTCCTATTGTTACAAAACTACTGATTGGTAAATTACTCTTGCTCCAAGTTATTTCTGATGAGTGTACCAAACCCGCAATCCCAGGTTTAATCTCAACAATGAATCCACAATCTTTTATACCCGTTACACATCCTTTGTGTATGCTGTTAATTGGACATTTTGACTCTAGATCTTGCCAAGGATTGTCTCCTAATTGTTTTACACCCAGGGAGATTTTTCCATTTTCTCTATCTATTTTTATAATTTTAGTTTTTATATGCTGACCATAAGAAAAAATTGCAGATGGATGACTTACATTACTCCAAGAGATATCTGTAATATGTAGCAGCCCATCTATAACTCCCACTGTATCTGATTCATGAATGCCAACAAATGCACCGTAGTGAGTGATGCTTTTTATTTTGCCTTCTACTACATCACCTTCATTTAAAGATTCTAAAAACTTAATTTTTTCACCAGCATGCAATTTCTCTAATACCAGCTTTCTTGATACTACAATATTCCCCTGCTTCTTATCCATTTTAAGCACGATGAATTTTTGTTCAGTTTCAATAAGGTGATTAGCATCTTTTATTTGCTTCAAATCCACATGACTCAGCGGTAAAAACGCACTTATTCCATCACCAAGATCAACAATAAAACCGCATTTAATTGAGCGTTTAATGATTCCTGTTACTTCATCTTTTGTAACTGCGCTTTCTTCCAATTTATTCCATTTTTCGTCTCTGATTGCTTTCTCACGACTAAGAACAACATTACCATGGTAATCTTCAATTCTCTCAACATAAACTCTAATTTTCGAGCCAACAGTGATATCATCATTACAACTGAGCTCCTTAATCAGAATTCTTCCGTCTGACTTTAAACCAACATCAACCACAATATCATTAGAATTTCTTCTTGTGATTATACCTTCTACCACATCTCCTTCTTTGATTTTGTTAGCAAAAGAATCTTCACAAAAGTCATTGTCTTGATTATCAAATTGATCTTGAAATATCTCTTCTATGAACCTATTTGATGATAGCCTCTTGATAGCAACTGTACTTTCCATACCTTTTAATTTTAACTTCATTAGAACTCATATATTATATAATATTAATAATTAGTGACAAGTAAATTCTCATTAATTCATTTCGAGAATTGTTTAAGCTATAAAAGATTAAGTTATGTAAGATATGTTATCTAGGAATAATAATTGGATTAGGTCATTTTCCAGAAGATCTAGGTTGAAGTTGAATGTTCTGGAGAAGTATTCTATTAAAAACAGCAAGGAATCTATAAAAAAGATCGTAGACTTACAAAAAAGAATACGGGTAGAAATAGGTTTCGGTAATGGTGAAAATATGCTCCATCAGGCATTCAATGAATCTGATCTATTATTTATAGGATGTGAGCCTTATTTAAAGGGGGTCTCTTCCTTGCTAAAAAGCATAGAAGCACACAGCATAAAAAATATTTTAATATGGACAGAAGATGCAAGAGAATTAATTGTCAATTTTCCTGACCACAGTGTTGAAAAATTCTTTATTCTCTTTCCAGATCCATGGCCAAAAAGAAGTCACAACAAAAGACGGTTAATTAATACGGAATTTTTAAATTTATTAGCAAAAAAAATACTTGTCACAGGTGAAATATTTATTGCAACTGATCATCAGGATTATGCAGAGTGGATAGAGTTACATATAAAGCAGTGTAATTTTTTAACCTATAAGGAAGATAGTTTTGCAAATTATACCCCAACAAAATACCACAGAAAAGCGCTAGAATATCAGCGTAAAATAAAGTTTTTTAAAGTAAATGTTATATCTAAACTGACTTAGATTTACCTCTGCTTGTTAGTACAGATGTGTACATGACACTCTATAGTGCAAGTAGCCTACCATATACTGGGAATAACAGTTTACTGAATTCTTTAATCTCACAAATAGAAAGATCAATAAACTTGATAAACATCAACATTATCAGCCAGCATTGCTTTTGCAACTTCAATTCTACCTTTTTTATGATCGGTTTGGATAATTTTATAACCTATAGCATTTTGTCTAGCAACCAATCTGGTGCTTCTCTACCTTTTTCCCACTTAGCAAATCTCATCTTTTCTTTTAGGTAATATTCTCTATATGCTTCTATTGGGTTACTACATTTATATCGATCAGGTAACGCTTGTGTAAAAGCTTGTATATCAGCTGATCGAAATATTAGCAAATCCTTGTTATTATCGCACCAATCTATAACTTCTTCGGATTTATGCGTTCTTTTGTATCGCAAGCTATATTCTATACACAATTCTTTTCCATGTTTTATTAACCAATCAAAGTTTCCTTTTGATTGTCTAGCCCATAAAGAACAAGGATGGTTTTTGTGAGTAAGTTTATATGGAACTTCTATATTCTGGTTTGTAATGCTGACTAAAGGATTTGGCTCTTTTAATGCTATTGAAAAAACACTGCTAAGCAATTGAGCAGTTTCTAGCGGCATTTTTACTATGTGCTTATCGCATAACATTTGTGCTGCAGTTACAGGATTTTCGTCTAATATAAAGATATTCATCTAAGCACCCAGAGATAGAATTTTTGCGTAGTATTTATTTCAATAAACCCTAAAATATCATTCAGAAAATGGATAAGTTAAATAAGCTCAGTTAAAAAAATTATACACAATTCCGAGGAACCTTTTCAAGCTACAATGAACGTATAGCTACCACTCTAGCAATATTATTTCTCACCCACTGAAGATATTGCACGGTACTGTCTACTTGATCGTCGTGACGGATTTCTGGAAACATTAAAATCTCATACTCAAAGTCGCTAAGCCATACTGCTTGGTTAGGGAGAAAAACCCGCTCAGATTCTATAATTGGGACAATTCGGTGAAATCGAGTTAATTTGTCATCATGTGGTACTATTTGAATAATAGGTAAATCACTGTTTTTCCTGAGCTCCTGAACCAATTGCTGACCGCTTGCTTTTGCTTCGATTAAAATTGCGTGTGGCTTCCACCTTGCAGCCAGCGACAGAACTTTCTCTTTAAGTTTTGGATATTCAAGTTTTGCGCGATATACATCGAGTAAATAGAATGTATTATCTACTTTTGTCCAGGTAGTGCAGACACTAAAGTCACTTGTATTGTTTGTTGAAATTGCAGTATCCCAACTTTGTGTTACATGCAAGAGGCTATCAGGAAAATTTTTATAGCGCTTCAACCACTCTCGTTTAATTATAGCACTTGAAAGTGGTAGAGGGTTTTGTTGGTATTGAGCAGCAAAACCATAACTCCCAAGTTCAGCTTTTATCATCTCAATTTCTTCTTTTCCTTCAGTTAGGGAATACAACAATTGACCTTCTTTTCTTGAGTATATTTCCTGTTCATGCTCTGGAATATGATTATTAACTGAATAAATAATCTCCTTATCTTCAGCTATTATTGGTAAACAGACATGATGCCATATGTTTCTTGGTTTACAGAGGAGGTGACCAGTTAAATCTTCTAAATGGAGTCTGTGCATCACAAGAACGATAACTCCTTTTTTTCTGTCGTTGAGCCTGGTTACTAAAGCCTGATCAAACCAGTTTGCAGCACGCTTTCTAAATGTTTCGCTCAAAGCTTGTGTGGGACTTAGTGGATCATCCACGATAATGAAATCTCCACCTTCACCGGTTAATGTTCCCCCAACTGAGGTTGCAATCCTACATCCTCTTTGCACTGTTTGAAATTTATATTTAGTGTTTTGATCTTTGCATAATTCTACTTTCGGAAATAGCTCTCTATACCAATCAGATTGCATTATGCACCTTGTATCGAGTGAGTGCTTTTCGCTAAGCAAACGAGAATAACTTGCAACTATTATTCTTGCAGTTGGCTGATTTCCAAGTATCCATGCGGGCCATGCAACACTTACACAAATGGACTTCATTGAACGCGGCGGCATATTGAATATTATTCTTCTTGCTTCACCAGCGCTTGCTGCTTCAAGCCTGTCTGCTATGACTTTTATATATTGATAATCATTATACTCACACCCCGGCACTACCGTTTGAAAGCATAATTCAATGAATTTGAGAAGGTTTATATTGTTCATAAATTAAGGTTTGTTGATTTTTTTAAGATTTTGTTGTGTAATTAAACCAGCATAGTGAGAGTTAAAATATGAAAGAAACAAGAGAGCAAACTGAGAGAGAATTTATAAAAACTCAAAACGGGATGAAAATAGAGACAATTACGCTTCTTGGTAAAAATCAAAACAATAATCGAGGTGAAAAACATCTGGTATATTTTATTGGCGGGAATAGAGCATTAAGTCCTAGTAAAGATTATTCCCAAAATTGGAATTGGGCTACAGAGCAAGGGATAACTGTACATCTTTTTAATTATCCTGGACTTGGTTTAAGTAAAAACAGTTCATTGATAAGTAGCAATAGGGTTAAATCTGGTGTAGCAGTTGTAACTAACTTATTGGAAAAGGGTATAAAGCCAGATGATATCATATTGTTTGGAGACTGCCTTGGTGGACATGTAGCTGCAGAGGTTCATAAAAATTTTAAGTATAAGGATATACATTTAAGATGCATCGTTAGCAATGCTGCAAGTTCACTTAAACAAGCTTCTCTTTATTATTTTGGATTCATAGCAAAATTAAAAATTTTTCTTGCTCCGATAATCAAATTGGTACTAAAGATTTTTGGCTGCCACTGGAAGACATATAAAATCGTAAATTCAATTACTCCTTATACAATGTACTTTAATCGAGAGGGAGATAAAACGATAAAACAGCCAGCGCAACTTGCAACAAAAATAGAAAAAACAGATCAAAGCGGTAGAAGGAAAGATTACCAAAAAAAAGAAGTATTTGAAGGATTTGAGGAATATGAAGGCTTTTTTAAGCAGCATACAACATTAAGAAAGAATGATAAATGTATTGATTCTAAAAAAGCTGATAAAGATATACATAAATTGCCAATTACGTGTTTAAAGTCTTCCAACAAAACTGATTACACTTTTCCTGAGTTGATTAGTTTATATATTTATATTACAGATGAATATTTTTCTAAATATGGCTCATTAAATAATGAAGAGAAGATTAAAGCATTTAAAGAAAGTAAATTTTATAAAGATTTTTCAAGCTGCAAAAATTCAAAGGACTTTTTGCATAATTACATGAAGAAGCAAGAGCATCCTTCGATGTCATTTCAGCATGTGACAATAGAATCTGAGGAAAAAAGACCTTTCTTAACAAGTCAAAGAAGGCTAGTTGCTCTTAACTTGACGCGTATGCTTTCTTCAATATTTTAGCCATCTGTATCTGTTCAGATGCATGCAAATATTGAAACCAGTGTTTCTTTTCTTATCATCCGAGTACTGGGATCCAGAAGAATTAATTGTGAACAAATAGCTATACGATATTTTCAATAAAATTACAAAAAAGATGGATTCCAGACTGGAATGACACCGTCATAAACTGCTAGGTCTTTATAATGTCATCCCGGCCCTCATGATGTCATCCCAGTGTCCTCTTTCTCTTGTCATCCCAGTACTTGATACTGGGATCCAGATGCATGGCTAATGCTGAAACCAATACTCCCTTTTCTTGTCATACGAGTACTGGGACCCAGAAGACTCAGGTAATAAGAACTAGATTCCAGCGCCACGCGCTGGAATGACACCGTCATAAACTGCTAGGTCTTCATAATATCATCCCAGTACTGGGATCCAACTAAATTGGTGAACACTTTACAGCATTTTTGATAGAAAGAACTAGATGCCAGTGTCAAGCACTGACCCATTTTTTCCTTAAGTTTTTGCAGCTTGTGTTCTATTACAAAACCACTGCGGTACTAACGAGCGGCAAAATGGTAGCGAATCTAAACTAAAAAAATACATTTTTACACTGCTTGAAAGTCTACTCGATTCAATTTTAAAAACAATTATTGAAACAATTATAATATACTTTGTGCGTGGTTAAGATAGCTCTGGAATAGTATAAAGAACTATGTCATCATTGAAGAGAAATTCATCTGTTGTTTTGTACTCTTTATTAATTTTATAAGAATCATAAACATCGTAATCTGCTTTTGTATGGTAATCACAATATTGAAACTTACCCTCTTTATTAAAAACGCCAAATTGATCAATTAATGTAGCCATTTTCTTACCTTTTCCACTTTTTGTTAATTCAAATACATCAGCTGGGCAGTGGCCTGAAGAATCTTGATTAGTAGTTCCTTTTGCAATAAAAAAAGATGGTTTATCGTTAAGTAACTTGCAGAAATTTGGCTTATATTCCTTTTTCATACAGTTTAAACTTATATATTGATATTTATCTGGAATATTTGAGTATTGAGAATCGTATTTTTTATGTTCAAAAAACTCATTACCTAAGAAATTACAAAACGTTAATTGATAATCATCATTACTACTGGACTTGACTACTTTAAGATAATGAAAGTCTCTAGGAATTTTTATCTCTTCTTCTGTAACGTGATTATGTATGACCAATTGGTCATCAAGCATGCAGTAACCTATTTTTGGTAAAGTAGCTACAAGCTTACCGTTTAACATGATATCTGCTTGATAGATATTATCCGATAATTCTTTTCCCTTTTGCAAAGTAAAATTCTGCCCTGCCTTAGCTGGTGCACTGCATTGCTCAGTTTTAGTTAAGTTTTTTATTATTGTTGATATCTCACTAATTTCTAATATATCATGTTCATTTTTTGTGTATTGCTACTTATAGCAACTACCATCTTCACATACTGGAAGACATTTTCCTTCTTCATCTGATATATAGATATAATCACCTTCTATTGTAAAATAAAGTCCACCTTTTTCTTCTTGAATTTTTTGTAGTACTGGGTCATTTTCATCGTTAAAATTGATAAAATTGAGCATTCCAATAAAATTATTTCCATCATCATCACTCATTATGAGTTCAATAACAAAATTATTACTGTCTTTTATGTACTTACGTGAAATTAACGCTTCTTCTACTAATTTAAGCTGTTTTATAATATTCTCTTGATTCTCGCCTATGATAGCTTTTTGTTCTATAATAAAGTCCGTGCCATTTAATTTCAGAGGTGAGTTGTTTGTAAATAAAACTATCTCATCACCCTGCTCCTTTAACTTTAAATCATTAATATTCCCTACTTCAACTGTACCAATATGTGAAGAAACAGTATTAACATTACCATTTTCCTTTACTATGTAATATGCAGTGGGAAGTTTAATCAATTTTTTATAAAGCGGATTTTTATCGTCTATTTTAAATATATGTTTTTCCATGATATTACCTTAAATAACCAATAACTTGCTGATTAATGGCACTGAGGCTACTAGGAGGAGCAACATAACTCATAAAACTCCTTGGCTGCTCATTATCTGCCACTATTTTTTCAGTATTAACGAAAGCTCTTTTCTGCTCATTGTCTTTTAATCTTTTTTCCATATGATCTTTAAAAGTAAACAAACATTTACTAGTTTGTTTGTAATTAGGGAGTGATTTTTTTGCAGTTACACACAAGAACTTCAACAACTCATTATGATTTTCATCATTAAGTAATGACTTATTGATAATGGTTGACTGCAGTTCCACTGGATCAAAATTTAGACTTTTCTTTGAAATGCCACATTTCACAGCTGTTGCTCCCAATACTTCTTCAAATTTTGTTACAACATCTGCTGCATCTATTATTTTTGCCACTTCCTGTATTTCATTTTTTACTTTATATTCATCCTGTCCTACCGCAGGGTAAAAGAAATTTATTACTTGAGATATAAATGAAGTTGGTCTGCTTGCTCCGCTTGTCACTGATGATTTTTTAATTTCCCTCCTTCTTCTACGTGCACCACAAATTTGATCTGCTGGACTTGTTCTACAAAATATATCTTTTGTTTGACGATAGAGCGCCTCTGTGTCTCTTTGCGATCGCAAAGCTTGAGTGTTAAAACTTTTAGCATTTTTTGTAAAAATAGCTGTTTTATTGTGCAGTTCTTCGACTTTGTTTGTAAAACCTTCTGAAGCATTTTTAGCTGCCTCTGCTGCTTTTTTAGCATCCAGAGTTTCATTTTTTGCTTTTCTTATCTCACGTAAAAACTGATCAGCTAATGTAGCACCTATTCCATCTATACCTGGCTCACCTTTTATGCCTTGAGGACCAATATCTCCTTTTAATCCGTCTATACCGGGCTCACCCTTGTTGCCTGTAAGACCTTGTGTACCATTGAAGCCCCTCAGACCTGGCTCTCCTTTTGAACCTGGCAACCCATCTGATCCTTTAGGACCTTCTGGACCTTGCAACCCATTCGCACCTGGTTCTCCTTTGTCACCTTTAGAACCTATCTCTCCTTTCTCACCCATATCACCTTTTATTCCCATGGCTCCGTCTAATCCTTTAGGACCAATATCTCCCTTTGTTCCATCTATACCTGGCTCACCTTTTATGCCTTGAGGACCAATATCTCCTTTTAATCCGTCTATACCGGGCTCACCCTTGTTACCTGTAAGACCTTGTGTACCATTGAAGCCCCTCAGACCTGGCTCTCCCTTAGGACCTTCTGGACCTTGCAATCCATTTGCACCTGGTTCTCCTTTCTCACCCATATCACCTTTTATTCCCATGGCTCCATCTAATCCTTTAGGACCAATATCTCCTTTTTCTCCCTTTGGACCTTGGACTTCTCCTGGATTTTTCCTTAGTTCTTCTGCAATGCTTTGTGTTAGCTCGGTATTATTTGCAAGGTTTTCTACTAATGTATGATTAGCATCACTTAGTAACACATCTGCTAGCTCTTCCATTCTGTTATCAGCTAATGCAATGGCTATTCCTGTTTGAATATCTTGATTACTAATAATTCTTCCTGCAACTTGCTTCTCTAATACTAAATCTCCGCCTTGGTCACGATATTCAAGCACCTGATTAGCAATAGTGCCATTATTAATTAATTTTTGTGCAACTTCTTCAGGACTTGCATCTCTACCTTTATCACCTTTAGACCCAGTATCTCCTTTGTCACCTTTAGAACCTATCTTTCCTTTCTCACCCATATCACCTTTTATTCCCATGGCTCCATCTAATCCTTTAGGACCAATATCTCCCTTTGTTCCATTTATACCTGGCTCACCTTTTATGCCTGGCTCTCCTTTAGGACCGATATCACCTTTTTGTCCTTGTGTGCCTGGAGGACCTTGATCACCTTTTGGTCCAGGTGCACCTGACGCTCCAGTATCTCCTTTGTTACCTTGAGGACCTAGCTCACCTTTTTGACCATTTCGGCCTGGTTCGCCCTTTTGGCCTGGAGGACCTTGTACGCCTTTATCACCTTTAGAACCAGGTATACCTTGTGCGCCAGTCTCACCTTTTTCGCCGTCACGACCTTTTTTACCTATCTGACCTACACCAGTTGCTCCCGGTTTACCTTGAGGACCTGGCAATCCAGCGTCTCCTTTATCGCCTTTTGATCCATGCGCACCTGACGCTCCAGTATCTCCTTTGTTACCTTGAGGACCAGGAAAACCTCGGTCACCCTTACCACCTTTGAAACCTTGGTTGCCCTTTAGACCTGGTTCGCCCTTTTGGCCTGGAGGACCTTGTACGCCTTTAACTAACGCTTTTAAAGAATCTTCTCGCTTTACACGCTCACCAAAAAAATGTGCTATTCTTTCTGAAAATCCCATGGAATTACGCTTATCTTCTTCCATTATAGCTGCTGCTAAAGGATATAGATGGGCTCTGTTAGAAGAAAATTCGGTAACAACTTGATTAATACTTGGAGTTATTCCATTAGTGCCTTGATTTCCTTTTTCTCCTTTAGGTCCTTGATCGCCTTTTGATCCATGCGCACCTGACGATCCAGTATCCCCCTTGTTACCTTGAGGACCAGGAAAACCTCGGTCACCCTTATCACCTCTGGAACCTTGTTTACCGTGGAACCCCGGTTCACCGGGTGCACCGGTATAACCTAGTTCGCCCTTTTGTCCTGGAGGACCTTGTATACCTTGAGGAGCAGGCTCTCCATCGAAGCCTCTATCACCTTTTTGTCCCCTTTCACCTGGCTCACCTTTAGGACCTTGTACACCAGTACGTTCTAATCTGTCTATTCTGCGTTTTAAAAGTTCAATTTCTGTTTCTAAATTTATATGTTCTTGAATATTCACATCAACCTCCAAAAAGTTATCAAAATTTTCTAAGTTATAATAATAAGGATATGGACCTGGTCTATTGTCGTGCTCATACCCAAAAGAATTAGGGTTAAAATTATAAAAATTTTTGCATGTGCTATTTTCATACGATATGCAACCAACATAACTATTGCCTAACTTTTTTACTGCGAAATAGGTATCTTGTGCTTTCAAGCTCTCCATTTCATGAAAAGGGAATAACTGGAATGTATTGCTTATACGAGTAAATACTGAAAGGATATTATTCAATATGCCAACTTTTCCACCAGTTAAATTATATACCTGAGCGCTCCTATATCCTTTGTACATATTTCTTGATTCTTTAAACAAATAGTCTCCTATTTTTATTTTGAGTCTTTTATCAGGTGAACTTTTAAGATCTTCCAAAATAAGACTGACATTTTCGCTACTAATTATGTCTTTTGGATCTATTAAAACCTTCCTGTTTTCTAGCAGTTCATAATAAATACTACAGTTTTCACGATTATATGCGTTAACATAGAAACCATTTGTGTAACCATGAGGTATACGATCAATAGTATCTATCATAGTATCGTTGCCATCATAGTAATAATAATAAGGTTGATCAGAGGTAGTAACTAAAGCGAATTTGTAATCATTTCTTACGCTTTCTAGCTTTAGTTGTAGCTCTTGAGATAAGTCGTTTAGTATACTTGCCACGTCATGCTTGAAATCCCAAATTTCAAAACGCTGACCAGTAGCGTCATCCTGAATAATGTAAGATACACTAGGCAGGCTAAATGTTGTTTTGTTATTTAATCTTATTTGTGCAGGTATCCTACGACCAGTTCTATTATTACAATCGTTTTGTGGAATATCTTCTTTTTCTAGTTTAAAACGCATCTCCACCTCCCTTTGCGATTAGATATAATTAATTTATGGGTATTAATTATTGATTAATAATGATGATAAGTAAATATGATTATGCTTTATACTAATTTAATTATAAATTAATTTGTGAAAGAAAGTTATCCTTTTTAAACTGATTATAAAAAGGCTTTATATCATCCAGTTTCTTACCACTACAGCTCTTTCATCTTATGGATGATATCGTTCCAGTGCTTGATACTGAAGTCTAGTTCTTTCATAACCTCGTTGGAAAGGTTTTCAGTATAGGGATAAATTTTATTAATCTACAGAAAAGCCCTCACCCTTAGGGTAAAGAAGCTAGTTAAATTTGTCAAGCAATTTTTTCATGACCAGCTAGATAAATAGCTACTTCTTCAATTTGATTGAAGTAAAAAACTGGTTTCCATTGCGGTAAATAAGCAACATTACTGAATCTTTGCCGTCTTTTTTTACTGCTGAATCAATTTGTTTTTGAAAATCATTAGTATTTTCAATATCGATTCCATCTAGTTGGATAATTATATCACCTTTCTTAATAACACGTAGTGTAGAATTACTACTACTATCTACACTGGTAACTACTACACCCTTTGTGGGTGCATTTTTTTTTAGTTCTTTTGGCAAATTTGAAACGGTTAAACCACTTATATAACTAGATGTTGATTTATTTTCTTCTTGATTATTACCTGAATCATCATTTGTAGATTCCTCGATTGCAACCTTGATATTGACTTCTTTACCTTTTCTAAGTAACTTAACCTGTACTTTCTTTCCGGGCTCAGTTCGTGAAACCATATGAGGTAATTGCGTCATTCTATCAATTTTTTTGCCGTCAAACTCTAATAGTATATCACCTACTTTGATTCCTCCTTTCTCTGCAGGACTGCCCTTTACTACGCTTGCAACTAATGCACCTTTGATATCTTTTAAACTCAAGGATTCAGCAAATTCTTTTGTTATAGGCTGAACTTGCACGCCAAGCCAACCATGTTTTATTTTTTTACCACTTTTTAATGTGTCAATAATTGAAATAGCTAGATTAGATGGTATAGCAAAGCCTATACCCACGTTACCGCCAGACTCAGATGGGGAATAAATAGCAGTATTAATACCTATAACTTTTCCATTTAGATGAAATAGTGGTCCCCCTGAGTTACCTCTATTAATTGCAGCATCAGTTTGAATAAATTCATTCATAGTACCAATACTAATGTCTCTAGATCTTGCAGACACAATTCCTGTACTTACAGAGCCACCCAAACCAAAAGGGTTGCCTATTGCAATAACTGTATCACCAACTCTTGCTTTATCAGAATTACCAAATTCAACAAAAGGAAGATCTTTATCAGAATTAATCTTAAGCACAGCAAGATCAGTTTTTGCATCATAGCCTAAAACTTCTGCTTTGAAATAAGTATTATCGTTCATAGTAACTGTAATATCTTGGGCATTTTTAATAACGTGATAGTTGGTTACTATGGTTCCACTTTTATCTATAATAAATCCAGACCCAAGTAACGTCACTTCTCTATTAATGCTAGGAGCTCTATCGAAAAATTGATCAAAATGCTCGAAAAATTCTCTAAAGTCATCAAAGAAATTATTTCTTGGCGTAAAGGGAATTTTAGTTCTACTGTTATTTTCTTGCTTAACTATTTGCTCACTTGAAATATTTACAACTGCGGGAATAAGTTCTTCCACTATATCAGCAAGCCCTTTATTACAACTACATACAGGATCTGCAACTGTTTTTGCAAACAGATTAGCATATGAAGAAAATGAAATTAAAAAATATGCAAATATAGATAAAATAAATGCTTTACTTTTCATAAACTATTTCCATCCCTTGTTCAAAATATCTAAGAAATTATTATTTGGTGAAAGCACAAATTTAGTATTACCCTCAGCAAATGATTTACTGTAAGCTTTCATAGAGCGATAAAAGTTAAAAAACTCTTCATCAACCTTGAATGCCTCATTATAGATTCTAGTTGCTTCAGCATAACCACGGCCTCTTATTTCATGTGATTCTTTTACTGCACTAGAGACAATTCCCCTTTTTAATTTATCAGCTTTTGATCTAATTTCTTGTCCAGCTTGTTCTCCTTCTGCTCTAATTTCTTTTGCTTCCTTTTCTCTTTCAGTTTGCATGCGGCGGAATATTGCAGAACTATTTTCTTCTGGTAGATCTGCTCTCTTAATTCTTACATCTATTATCTCTATGCCAAATTTTCCAGCTTCAGAATAAACTCCACGTTGAATTAATTGCATAACTTCTGATCTCTTTTCATTCAACAAACTAATTAATGAAAATCTTCCTATATTCTCCCTTATGTGAGCTTCTATGACAGGATATAATCTTCTAACTAGCCCTGATTCATTTTTCACAGTTTGATAAAAAGTAATAGGATCTATTATTTTATATTTTGCATAAGCATCTACTATAATACGCTTTTGATCTGCAGTTATCACTTCCCTTGGAGTTTTATCAGGACTTAAATCTAAAATTCTCTTATCAAGAAATTCTACGTTATTTATAAATGGCAATTTAAAATATAAACCACTGTCCCTAACATCTTTTACGACTTTACCGAGTTGTATAACTATTGCTTGTTTTGTTTCTTGAACAACGAAGATTGAATTAGATAAGGCAATCAATAATACAACAAATATAAAAGCAAAAACAATTTTTATATTACTACTCATGGCTATTTTCCTAAATTTGTAAGAGGTAAATAAGAGAACATACCTTTCAGATCGTCTGTTATAACAAACTTATCTACCTTGCTGAAAATATTTTCCATAGTTTCAAGATAAATACGATTCTTAACAAGAGAAGGATTTTGTCTATATTCTTCGTAAAGAGATAAAAAGCGATTTGCATTACCTTTTGCTTCATTTATTATTTCATTCTCGTATGCTTCTGCATCTAATTTTATCTTTATTGCTTCACCTTTTGCACGAGGTATAATATCATTACTGTAAGCGTATGCTTCGTTTATGGTACGCTCCTTATCTGCGCGAGCACTTTGTACATCCCTAAATGAGCTAATCACCTTTTCTGGTGGATCAATTTTTTTCATTTGAACGGATAAAATCTCTATACCCATTTGATATCCATCAAGAATCTGTTGCAATAAAATTATAGTATCTCTGGAAATTTCAGCTCTGCCTTGACCTTCGAGTGCAAAAGAGATCGTATTCTTACCTATTATTTCTCTCATAGCACTTTCAGCAGCATTTTTAACGCTAAAACCAGGTTTATAATCCCGCACTTTGAATAAATAATCTTTAGCATCCCTGACTCTCCATTGGACCTCAAAGTTAACGTTGACTATGTTCTCATCTCCGGTAAGCATCACTCCTTCACCACGATCTGTATCTCGCCCATAAGAGCTGCTTATCCCAATTTCTTCACGATTTACTTCTTTAACATTTACTTTAAAAACCTTACCAATAGGGTAGGGAAAGTGATAACGCAAACCAGATGTTTCTGTATTGGAATATTTGCCAAAAGTAAGTTCTATACCTTCCTCACTCGGATGGACAATATAGAAACCAGTACAAAGATAAAACAACAAAACAATAAAAATGATGAAATAAGGTTTTTTCCCTCTATTTCTGGTTAAGCCATTAAAAAAGCATCTTATATCAGACACAGCTTTACTTAAAATATCTTCATTACTTGAACCTGACGGTTTCTTTCCAAGATTCCAAGGATTACGCTCATCCATAAAAATTATTAATTGTATAACTAATACGCTGATATTACTTAATCTTATCAAAAAATGCAAAACTATTTTGTTTGCAGATTAATGATCGGAGTGAAGGATGTGATCATACACTTCCTTTTTCTCTATATGATATGGTCAATTCTACAGAATTTCTGGCTTTTTTTGAATTCTTTATTGTCGTTTTTGATAAGTATCTTTAGTTGTATATTAATTATTAACATAAAAGACAATGCCTGGGATTTAGGAAACTTAATTTTAATCAAGTAGCTGCATAATAAATCATCGTCAAGTAATAGAATGACATTATCTACTATACAAATTACCTGCAAATTGCAATGTTCGAACAATTGTGTATCTGAGTTTTGAGATGACGAAACTAGGGTTGTATAATCTATACACATTTGTGACAATTTCTTACCTTCGCTCAAATAACTTTTCAATATCGCTTAATTTCATTTCTATATAGGTTGGTCTTCCGTGATTGCATTGTCCAGAATATGGTGTTTTTTCTATTTGCCTCAACAACTCATTCATCTCCTCTAATTTCATCTTTCTACCTGCTCTAATTGATCCATGACAAGCAATTGTAGCTAGTATTTTATTTATTTTATCCTCTATAGGTAGAGTATCTTCTATTTCTATTAATCTATCCACTATATCAATTAGCATTTTCTTCACATCTATTGACCCTAAGATTGCAGGTATTTCTTTTACTATGATCGCATTTTCTGATTTAATTTCGATATCAAAGCCCATTTCGAAAAGCTTATCCTTATAAACTTCTATCATTTCCATACCGGCTTGACTTTTGATTTCAACCATTTCAGGCAAAAGAAGTTTTTGTCTTTTTATACTTGATTTCTCCTTTAAGCACTCGTATACTAGTCTTTCATGGGCTGCATGCTGATCTACTATAATTAGTTTGTCTCTTGCCTCGGCAATAATATAAGTATTGTAGATTTGACAGTGTGCAAACCCAAGTGGATAGTCCCTTATTAGATCGGTTTGTTTCCTTTCCAAAATTGTAGTTTCTGCTCGTGGAGGAGATTTTTGCATACCAGTATAATCAAACGATTTTGAATGTTCTGATAAGCTTTTTGTCTCTATATTTGGAGAAGTAAATTTTCTCATTAACTGGTTTTCAAAAGGATCCGACCTTCTTCCATAAAATTCATTTTTAAGACTAGACCTACTAAAAGGATCTGATGATAGATGATTCGTTGTTGTTCCATTCTGAGCCAATACAGTTTCTGCAAGATCTATTCTCTTTGATAGCACTTTTATTAGCCCTCTTCTCACTATTTCATATATTAGCCTCTTGTTCTGAAACCTTACCTCTGATTTATTTGGATGCACATTTACATCAACTTGATCATACGGTATCTCTAAGTGCAGCGCTGCAAAAGGATATCTATTGCTTGGAATAAGGTCGTGATACGCATAACGAATTGCACCAATAAGTAGATTATCTTTAATTGGTCTACCATTAACAAATGTATAGATCTGAGTTGAATTGCTACGATTGACAGTAGGTTTACAGATGTATCCTGTAAGTCTAATGCCATCTTCTTCTTCACTAATTTGCAAAGAGTTTTCATGAAATTCTTCTTCTACTTCGCATAGCCTGCTAAATAATGAGTTCTGCTTAGCATACTTAAGAAGCTTCTTATTATCGGAGATAAGAGTAAACTCAATTCCATAATTGATCATTGCTAAGTTGTTTACAATATCAACAATGCTTTGTGTTTCTGCCCTTTCGGTTTTGAGAAATTTTAGTCTATTTGGTGTGGCAAAAAATAAATCTCGTACTTCAATATATGTTCCTATCGATAAAGGATAAGGAACAAGCTCTCCTATTTTTTCTCCCCCCTCATACCTTATAGACCATGCTTGATCTGCTTTGCTTGCCTTAGATGATAATTTTATTCTGCTTACTGCTGCAATTGAAGGCAAAGCTTCTCCTCTAAAGCCAAGATGCTTGATCTCTATCAATTCACTGTCACTCAATTTTGAAGTAGCATGGCGCATAAACGCAAGTTCTAAATCATCCTTTTTTACTCCGCTACCATCATCGATTACAGTAATGAGGTTACGCCCACCACTTTCTATCTTAATTTCTATCTCTGAGCTTCTGGCATCTATTGCATTTTCCACTAATTCCTTTACCACACTTGCAGGCCTTTCTATTACCTCTCCTGCTGCTATACGATTTATGGTTTTTGTATCTAAAAGAACTATTGCCATTATAATGTTGGTTTTTCTTTTACTGCTTTAGTTTGCCCCTCTCTCCATTTTTTTAATCTATCTGCAATTTCACTATTAGAAATCGACAATATAGATGCAGCAGTAATAGCGGCATTGTATGCTCCACTCTCTCCTATAGACATTGTTGCAACTGGAACACCTTTTGGCATCTGCACTATAGATAATAGACTATCTAGCCCATTTAATTGCTTGCTATGCACAGGAATACCGATAACAGGTAAATAAGTAAGCGATGCAGTCATACCAGGTAAATGAGCCGCTCCTCCTGCACCAGCTATAATAACCTTAAAGCCTTTTTCTTGAGCAGACTTAGTAAAATTAAAGAGTCTCTCTGGTGTTCTGTGTGCGGATATTATAAATACATCATGTGAAATTTCCAATTCTTTTAATAGGTTAATAGCATGCACCATAGTGCCATAATCCGACTCGCTTCCCATAATTACAGCAACATCCTTTTTCATTTTTTCTGTATTAGACATGATTTTATTTACTAACCAAATAGTATTTCAGAAGCAACAGATATTTAAATTAAATTACGAATATGATATAGCATTCTTATTAAATAGAAACTTTAAAAATTGAAATGAATCCCTATATTAAAATATAGAGGTATAAATTTCGGATATAAGGGTCTATTCATAATCTTTTTAGAAGCAAAGCGGTGGAAGCAAGAAGACGATTTGTAAGCTAGTATTGAATTTTGCTTATCACAATTGTCTACACTTTTCTATAAGAGTATTAGAGACTTACCTTTTGACAATACGGCAAAGATTTCTACAGTTACATCCTTTTATTTGTTTCTTTGCAATTACTTTTTTATATATGTTTCAAAACACTTTCTTTACTTCCGCTATGTTTTTTACTTCATTTATTAAAATAATCTTGCCATTTTGAAAACATTGTTGATTCACTGAAGCCACTTTTTAGGACCTGTAACACTATGTAAAATATATCCTAAATCTTCTTGATTTTGTTTCTTTCTACAGAACTCTACTCAGTTTTTCTCCTACTCATCTTGCTCTGTTTTCATAATTTACATACTCTATCTCCTGCTTTATTCCTTTCTTGAGATCATGTACAGTCTCTAAAACGAGTTTGTAAAATGATTATTTCTGTATTTTAAACTTTGCAATTTCAACTTATTCTCTTTAATAGTAAGTTTTTTACAAAATAATAGTTTGAAATTACTAGTATTTTGATAAAAATTATAGTCAATTTAAAATTTTGAGTATCAGTATATCATTATAGTTATTGACAAATTATATAATATTAATATATTGGTATATTAAATATTATGATATAATATTTAATAAAGCTAGTTGGTATGTGAGAGTAAAAATTATGGAAACAATATCATTAAACAATCTGGATAGTGAAGCAATAAAAAAAAAATTGCTGAGCATAATAAGTAAAATTATAGGAAAAAATACTTGGACTCAAGCTTGTGCGGCTGAGAAACTTGGTATTGATCAACCAAAGGTGTCACAAATTAAAAGTGGTAAGACAAGTGGTTTTTCTTTAGAGAGACTGTTAGGTTTTTTGAAAAAGCTTGATCATGAAATAACAATTACAATAACAGAAAATCAATCAGTAAAAGCTAAAGAAGAAAAAGTAGAATGTAGAATTGGATCTCAATAGATCCGAAGTTGACATCTTATTTTTTGTGATATAGTATAAAGTTTATCAAGGTAGTATTTTATGATTGAGTCTATTGTAGAAAAGTGTGTAGAACAGGTACACAACCGTTTTAAATTGGTTCTGCTAGCAAGTCAAAGAACGCATGATTTGAGTACAGGGGCAAGCGATCCCGTTGAAATGGTTAAGTTTAAAGATCATAAGGATACGATAGTTTCTTTATATGAAATAGCAGAAAAGAAGGTGAATACTCATGAGTTGTTTAACCTTTTGGTGAAAAGGTGCAAGGAGCACATGAAAGGAAACACAGATAATACTTATATTAATAGTCCAAGTAAGCTAGCAAATTTGTTAAATTTTTCTGATCATCAACTTAACACAAGTCTGGATGTAAGTCAAGAAAGCCACGATGATGAAATAGATGATCAAGATAGTGGTGAAGAAGTACCGATTTAGAAATCTGCAGAGGTTATAATAGCTTATAAATGATTAGTATTGCTATCTATGCGCTTTTGTTCTGTATGAGTGTAATGTTATGTTGTATAGTATTTAGGTCAAGTGATGTGTACAATAAGATTTTAGCATTCAATAGTTTATCAACACAAGTAGTTTTACTCATAACAGCAATATCGATTACTCTGAATGATTTTTTTTTAATTGATATAGCATTACTATATGCTAGCATCAGCTTTATATCAACTATAGCGCTAATGAGATTAATGTTGTTTTGATAATTTATGGTAGCATCCATTCTCATATTTTTAGGTGTTTGTTTAATATTCATTTCAAGCGTAGGAGTAGTAGTATTTCCTGATTTCTATACTAGACTACATGCTGCAGGTATTGCAGATTCTAGTGGCGCAATGTTGTTGTTGATTGGTTTTGCTTGGCAAAATGAATTTTCAATCAATACTATTAAAGTTATATTATTGATTTTTATAATATGGATAGCCAATTCAACTAACAGTTATATTTTAGCGCGTACTTATTATAAAAGTAAAGACTATTAAAGAAGGTTAAGATGCTAGAAATACTGAATCTAATATTACTTTTGCTGTTACTCACGGTTACAGTTTTTATAGTTCTTTCGAAACATTTGGTTGTAAGTGCTGTTCTAATGTGTGTATTTAGTTCACTTATTGCACTTATGTACTTGATTATGAATGCGCCAGATGTTGCAATTACTGAAGCTTCTGTTGGTGCAGGATTGAGCACAGTCTTTACGTTTGCAGCACTCTCTTTGGTAAAGAATTACAAAGCAAATTTATCTCATAGCCCCACAACACTTTTTTTTATGTTATTTTTGACTGCATGTTTATCATACTTTATGATTCAATTACCAGATTTTGGCAGTCATAATGCTCCAGTTCACTTGCACGTTGCTCCTTATTATGTAGAAAATACTGAAAAAGCTATTGGTATTCCTAATATAGTGACAGCTGTTTTAGCAAGCTTTCGTGGCTATGACACATTTGGAGAAACTATAGTAGTTTTTACTGCTGCACTTTGTATAATGTTAATATTAGAAGAGAAAGAAAGTGATTAAAGATCCGGTATTAAGTGCAGTAACATTTTTGATGATACCTTTTATCATTTTGTTTGGTTTATACATACAGTTTCATGGTGACTATACTCCAGGTGGAGGTTTTCAGGCGGGAATAATTATTGCTTCTGGGATAATATTATATTCTATGTTATTTGATATACCTACAACTTTAAAAGCAATACCTTACTCTATTATCAAATTTACTAACGTACTAGGTATTTTAACCTATGGAGGAGCTGGTATTATAACAGTTTTATTTGGCCAAAATTTTTTATCCTATAGTATATTGTCAGCTGATAGTAGAACAGGTCAAAAATTGGGTATTTTCTTAGTGGAGCTGGGTGTATTGCTTACCGTCTCTTCTTCCATGTTAATCATATATATAAATTTCGCTCGCAGGAAAAAACAATGACTCTATATAATTATGTAGGCATTACTATATTAATGGTGCTAGGTTTCTATATCATTGTAAATGATAAAAACTTAATCAAAAAAATGATGGGATTAAGTGTCTTACAAGCATCTGTTTTGTTGTTTTACATATCTTTAGGGTATGTAAAAAGTTCTTTACCTCCTATATTGACTTCAAATTTTCACTTATATACCAATCCTATACCTCACGTCTTAATGCTTACTGCTATAGTGGTTGGAATTGCAACATTTTCAGTTGGATTGTCCATAGTAGTAAGAATGGAGAGATTAGTTGATTAAGAAGAGTGTGAATAAATTGACAGTATCTTAAACTATATGAAGTAGCAAGTAACTATAAATTAAGAATAAAACTATAAGCTTGCTAATTGTAAGTTTATTTGATAAATAAGAAATAAAATTATAAACTGTAAAGGTAATGATGTCAACTATTAATGGTACGGAAGATAGGAAAAAGATCATCAAAGATCTTGTAACCAAAAGTATAAGAAAGGGCGGTTTTATCACTTTTGATGATATAAATGATAAGTTGTCAGATGAAAGTTTTCCACCTGATTTTATAGATGATACTATAGCTTTATTGCAAGACTCTGGAATTAACATACTCGAAAGTAGTGAAGATGAGGAAGAAGCTCCTTCTAATGATGATGGTAATAAGCTTGATGATGATGAGACATCGTTGAATACTACTACAACTTTAGTGCAAAATGATGATCCAGTAAGGATTTATTTACAAGATATGAGCTCTGTAAAGCTTTTGTCACGAGCAGATGAAATTAAGATAGCAAAAAAAATTGAATCTGAAAAGCATAACATGTTACGTGCAATAATTGAAACATCAGTGGCATTCAACATGATCAAAACATGGCGTGATGATTTAAGTGGGGGAACTTTTTTGCTGAGAGAAATGATAAATCTAGATGCAATTTATAACTCTGATTTCAATATGGTAGCCAAAGAAGAAAGTGAAGCTGAAGATGTTAAAGATTATGTTGATGATGAGGAAAAAGGCAACGATGAAAAGGGAAATGAGAGTGAAGATATAAGTTCAGCGAATTTAAACATTTCTGTTCTTGAAATGGAAAGTGATTTATTGCCAAAGGTTATCACAGCATTGGATGAGATCATTACTTTAACAAATGAAGCATTGGTATTGAAAAAAAATTCTAAAGATTTCTCTAATGAGCTAGAAAATTTATATAATCAAATATGGTCTGTAGCATTACAAATTCAGTTTAGTGATGCTGCTATTGCCAGAATTACACAAAAACTTTACGAAATAAATAGACTAATCACGTTTGAAGAAGCTAATCTTATTACTGAGGCTAGAAAGTACGATATTGATAGAGAAAGTTTCTATAATATTTATTGTGCTGTGCTTTTAGAGCACGAATTGAGCGAAATCAGTCTTTTAAAGAAGAATGAAAATCATTCCCTTTTTACAGGTGAATTAAAAAATAAATTCTTAAGGTTTATAAACGATAACTATGAATATATAGCTAGTGCCTTAAGAAATATTAAGAGTTATGTACAAGGAGATAAAGTACAAGAGTTTAAGGAGCTAATCAAGAGAATACAAAAACACGAACGAGAAGTCTCTGAAGCAAAGCAAGAGATGATAAAGGCTAATTTAAGGCTAGTGGTTTCAATTGCTAAAAAGTATTCAAAAAGAGGACTTGATCTACTTGACTTGATACAAGAAGGCAATATTGGTCTTATGAAGGCTGTAGATAAGTTTGATTACAAACGTGGATATAAATTTTCGACTTATGGTACTTGGTGGGTAAAACAATCAATAACTAGGGCAATACCTGAACAGTCTAAAGTAGTTAGAATACCAGTTCATATGGTGGAAATTATCAGTAAAATCAATAAAGCATTAAGAAAGATGACTCATGGAATGGGTAGAGAGCCAACATTAGAGGAATTAAGTATAGAATTGGCAATGCCGATAGAAAGAATACGTAAAGTTATGAAAATAGCAAGAGATCCAGTAAGTCTTGAAGCTCCAACAGGAAAGGATGATAGTAGTACCTTCGGTGATTGTATAGAAGATAAGCGAGTTTCTAAACCAGAGGATGCTGCAATACTTGCCGACTTGCGTGGCATTACGACCAATGTTCTTGCAACTTTAACACCAAAAGAAGAAAGAATTCTAAGGATGCGCTTTGGCCTTGGTAAAGATGGAAAGGAGCATACCTTAGAAGAAGTAGGAAAAATTTTTAATGTTACACGTGAAAGAATTAGGCAAATAGAGGCAAAAGCACTACGTAAGTTGAAACATCCAAGCCGTGCTAAAAAACTTAGAGGTTTCTTTTAAGGCAGAAGGGCTGCTCAAAAAATAGGTAAAATTCAGCCAAAGTTCTATAATTTTACCCTATTTTTCTTTTTTTATAGGCTTCATAGAGCAGTATGATTAGATATTGAATGTTATGGCAAATGAAAAGAATAACTCTAATTCAAAGTGTAAAAATTTTTGTGTTCTGGGTGATAGTTTATCTGATAATGGTGTAATTATTGAAATTTTAATAACTTATCCTTTGTAAGAAACGTGAAACTTAATGCCCCTTTTTATTAAGGAGGATTTTTAGCAATGGCCTTACTGTTGTTGAATATGTAGCAAGGTATTTAGGTTTAGAAGAATTTAAGTCATCATGGAGATGCTCATTTTTTGATCGATACTATGAACAGTAAGGTCATAACTATGCGATTTTATATGCAACAGCATCTGAAATTCTTAACCCTATTTTTTCTTATTTCCTCAATAAATTTCGTTTAGTTAATCAGCTAAACGCAGTAATTAAACATCATCCAGACGTAGGTAAAGGAGATTTTATTTTTCATTATAATCGAGGAAATAATATTATGGGTGCCACTGCTTATAACAATGTTAAAGCAGAAAAAGTATTAAAATAAAGCGGTTAGTGAAATATGTAATGCATTTGGTTCTAAATGAATATGGTGTAAAGCATGTGATTGTTGCAAATGTGACTGAGGTTGGTTTGATACTAGCTTTAATAAAGACGAAAAGCAAGAGAGCTGGCTGCAAAGCTTACACAGAGTTTCAATACAAAATTAGCTAATGATTTAGATTATATGAAGAAAGGTGCAGATCTTGAAATAAAAGCATTCGATCTTAATTCTAAAATGAAAAGTATGCTTGGTAAATATAAGAGCAAAGGGTTAAATAATCGAGATGCATACCTATCAAACATCGTAGACCAGTTTGGGGGAGGGTGATTTGGAAAAAGTATAAAGATACTCTTGTTGATATTTAAAGGAAGGCTTGATACTTACTATAATTCTGGATGCAGCCAGAAATACTAAAGGATTATTTCTTTTTTGATTATTTTTATCCAACTGCAGAACCTTATTGTGAAGTTGGTAATGAAATGTATGAGTTGATAAAAAATTAGATTTCTTTTAAACATCTTTACGGTTTGTAGTAACTATCTGTGTAGCTGAATGGTAAAGGGAGGGGGTAAACAAAGTAATCTAAAATATAGAGAAAATACAACGGTGCTTGATACATAGCTATTGCGATTTTATCCTCTTTTTGTCATTTTAGTGCTAGAATGACATTCTGCGAGTGAAGTTTATTCTTTGATATATTAACTATAAATATAGAGAAGTCTTACTAAATAAAAAGGTAAAAGGAACCTCTGAGTAGTGAAATTTTGACTCTATATTACTGTAAGTGGTGCTGTAATAATGTTCTAACAAGCGCGACTTGGCTGAGTATAGAAAAAATTTAAAAAACCGCTATAATTTTACGTAATCTACCAATAAACACCTAAGTTTTTACTGGATTTTGTGATTGATCCTACAGTCAAAAACAAATTTTGAGTCATAAATACTTTTAGTGCCCTAATAAAATAGGGAGGTTTGTCAAGTAAAGTTCTTTATTTCATCAGATGCGCTGCCAAATTGTTATGCAAGCAAGTTTTTTAGTTTTCGTATATCCGAAGTAATTCTTGTGCATTGGCCTTGATTAGAGTCGGACATTCTCTATCATTTAATAATGAATGCAATATTTCAATTGCACCTTTAATGTCGTTACTGTGTATCTTTACTATAGCGATAGCTTCTTGGCTTGAATAAGGGTACACTGCATTTGATTCTAAATTACTAATTTTATCTCTATTTGTTTTTTCACCGCTGGAGTGAAGTAAGCTCATTACTTCTAAGTATTGTGCTAACTCACGCAAAACATCAGGAGCATCTTTATCGTCTGCCAAATCATTATAAATAATAGATGCTGTGTCTGTTGGCATTGAATCTGAGATATGATTGAATGCGCGTTCAAAATTTGCTAAATACTCCCAATTTGAATCTATTTCTTCTAGCAGTGACTTATTATCTTTTTTTAAGAATAATACTTCGTAAAACTTGTCACCTGCAGTTATAGATTGTTTTGTGTTATCAATGTTGCGCAATAAGTATAATGTGATGCCAACTAACATTGGCGCGAGTGCAAGCAGAAAGATGTATTTTTTCATGGTAATATTCCAAATAGTTATATATTTATACATTAATGCTTTTGATTTGCAAAAACATATTGACATAGTGATTATATCACATAATAATATTGTTAGAGTTGTTTGAATAGTTGGAGATTAAAATATTTCTAAAGTAGAAATAAAGACAGCAGTATTAAGCTAAATTATTTTTTGTCGGATTTATCCGATGTACCCTCAACCTTTTATAGGTTGAAGTCTAAATTTGAGAGTTTGATCCTGGCTCAGAATGAACGCTGGCGGCAGGCCTAACACATGCAAGTCGAACGGAGTTATATTGTAGCTTGCTATGGTATAACTTAGTGGCAGACGGGTGAGTAATGTATAGGAATCTACCTAGTAGTACGGAATAATTGTTGGAAACGGCAACTAATACCGTATACGCCCTACGGGGGAAAAATTTATTGCTATTAGATGAGCCTATATTAGATTAGCTAGTTGGTGGAGTAATAGCCTACCAAGGCAATGATCTATAGCTGATCTGAGAGGATGATCAGCCACACTGGAACTGAGATACGGTCCAGACTCCTACGGGAGGCAGCAGTGGGGAATATTGGACAATGGGCGAAAGCCTGATCCAGCCATGCCGCATGAGTGAAGAAGGCCTTTGGGTTGTAAAGCTCTTTTAGTGAGGAAGATAATGACGGTACTCACAGAAGAAGTCCTGGCTAACTCCGTGCCAGCAGCCGCGGTAATACGGAGAGGGCTAGCGTTATTCGGAATTATTGGGCGTAAAGGGCGCGTAGGCTGGTTAATAAGTTAAAAGTGAAATCCCGAGGCTTAACCTTGGAATTGCTTTTAAAACTATTAATCTAGAGATTGAAAGAGGATAGAGGAATTCCTGATGTAGAGGTAAAATTCGTAAATATTAGGAGGAACACCAGTGGCGAAGGCGTCTATCTGGTTCAAATCTGACGCTGAAGCGCGAAGGCGTGGGGAGCAAACAGGATTAGATACCCTGGTAGTCCACGCTGTAAACGATGAATGTTAAATATGGGAAGTTTACTTTCTGTATTACAGCTAACGCGTTAAACATTCCGCCTGGGGACTACGGTCGCAAGATTAAAACTCAAAGGAATTGACGGGGACCCGCACAAGCGGTGGAGCATGTGGTTTAATTCGATGCAACGCGAAAAACCTTACCACTTCTTGACATGGAAATCATACCTATTCGAAGGGATAGGGTCGGTTCGGCCGGATTTTACACAAGTGTTGCATGGCTGTCGTCAGCTCGTGTCGTGAGATGTTGGGTTAAGTCCCGCAACGAGCGCAACCCTCATCCTTAGTTGCTATCAGGTAATGCTGAGTACTTTAAGGAAACTGCCAGTGATAAGCTGGAGGAAGGTGGGGATGATGTCAAGTCATCATGGCCTTTATGGAGTGGGCTACACACGTGCTACAATGGTGTCTACAATGGGCTGCAAGGTGCGCAAGCCTAAGCTAATCCCTAAAAGACATCTCAGTTCGGATTGTACTCTGCAACTCGAGTACATGAAGTTGGAATCGCTAGTAATCGTGGATCAGCATGCCACGGTGAATACGTTCTCGGGTCTTGTACACACTGCCCGTCACGCCATGGGAATTGGTTTCACTCGAAGCTAATGGCCTAACCGCAAGGAAGGAGTTATTTAAAGTGGGATCAGTGACTGGGGTGAAGTCGTAACAAGGTAGCAGTAGGGGAATCTGCAGCTGGATTACCTCCTTAGGCTTTGTACGTAATTCACCATTTCAAATAATAGTGTCATTATGTACTATACTGCTGTCTTTACTTCTACTTTATTTTTTAATTTCTCGATAACGAAATTTTATGAGTAACAGGCCTCTTTCCCCACATTTACAAATATATAAAGTACAAGTTACTAGTTTTTTTTCTATTATGCATAGATTGACTGGTATCTTGCTATTTCTTTTATTAATCATACTTTCTTGGTATTTTATATTATATGTTTACTCCCCTAAGTTAATTATAGTAAGGTGCTTAAATGCATTATTGTTCACTCCTGTTGCTAAATTAGCTTATATCTTATGCTTTGTAAGCTTTGTGTATCATTTTCTTAATGGTATTCGTCATTTATTGTGGGATGCTGGGCTTAATTTAGAAATTGCTAGTGTTTTAAAAAGTGCTATATTACTAACAATAATGCTATTTCTTTCTACTATGGCTTTTTTATTTATATTTATATGAGTCAATCTGTAAATTCAGTACATCATTGGTGGATCCAGCGTGTTTCTGCGGTGATTTTGTTATTTTTATTTCCTTGGTTTATTTACTCATTTTCTTGCACATTTTATGTTGATAGCCCTTTATCTTTTAATGAAAAATTATTTCAGGCTATTAATCATCCACTAGAGCTTTTGTTTTTTGTTATACTGGTGTTTTGCATTTTTTGGCATGCAGTTCTTGGAATGCAGGTAGTGTGTGAAGATTATATAGACAGAGTACCTCTAAGGATTTTTACAATTACATGCATGAAATACTTATCAAGCATTACTTATATAGTCCTTGCTTTTACGACTTTTTTCTTTTATAGGCATATTTTCTTGTAAAGTTGCCAGTTCTATGTTAATATATTATTAGTGTACTAGTTTTATTATTGAACTATAGCGATTTTGGTTTAGCAATATGTTAGAGACATTGAAAAAGTGGGGAATAGACCTTACGCTAAAGGTGAAGGATCTATTTAGTTCATCTGAGTCTCAAGTTTATGTCAAAGACCTTAGAAAGGTAATGATATATGAGGATGGACGAAAGTGTCAATATCCAAAAAATTATGATCAGATTGTAGATTCTGGGAGAGTTGTAAAAAAAAATGACAAGCTTGTAAAAGATAAAGACGGAAATCCAGAGTACCAGCTTATATATAATGAATACAAATTTGATCTAGCCTTGGTTAAGGAAATTGATAAAAAATCTTACTTTACTATTGACTTTTTAGTTAGTAAAGGTAGGCGTGAGGTTAATGATTATAGTAAATTTTATAAGCCATTTAAGTTTTCAAAAATAGATCTTGAAAAACACTTGCCGGTCTTTGAGGTTGATACTAAGTTACTTAGATTAACTAATTCTTCTTTTCTTGCTAAAAAAGGTTGCTTCATCAATGATGACACGGGAGAAGTTGATGAGAAAGATAGAGATGAAAAAGGAAGAAATGGAAAATTACTATACGCTAGTGATTACAAGAAGCTAAGCACCCATTTTTCAGAAATTAGAGATCAGGATGGTAATCTAGAGCTAGATAAAAGTCTTATATCTGTTTCTATCGTTTTTGCTACAAGCTTGGCTAAAGTTTGTACTAAATTGTTGACCTCTCTTCCTATAAAGTTAGGGGAGTATTTAATAAGCGAACAAAACCCAATTGCAAAGTCTTTTGGCTATCTTTTGTTCACCCCTGCAATGGCAGTAAAAAATTTAGTGAATATGGGAGCTACCATACTTAAGGCTCCAATTTTATTGTTTGTAGCAAATGAGAAAAAGTATGGTGATGCTTATCTTACTATGTGGAAACACCAATTGAAAGAATGTTGGAAAGAAGTAAAAAGCGACTTTAATGTTGTTACAAATGGGGAAAGGCCAAAGCCGAAGCAGAAGGATCATAAGCCACTTAGCATAGCGGGTACATGGAAAGAGCTTAACGCTAGAAAATCAGATATTGAAAAAAACTTAGAGAAGGGGTTGAGCAAAAATAGTGAAAGTATAGATAAATCTAGAGAACTAGGTGTTGGAGAAAGCTTAAAGGAAAAGTTGCAAAACAAAACTGATGAAAAAGTAGCTGCAGCCGTTAATCAAAAAAGCAACACTCCTCATATTGATAGAGAGATAGAAAGAAGACAAGACTCATCACGAAATGTAGGGACTCCATCACGCTCGTAGTCAACCATCACTTTAAATTACTTTTTACTTTAATCATCTCACAATAAAAACTTGCATGCATTTTGCCGTTAGTATAAGATATTAATCAAATAATTAATATCTTAATTAAATGCGCCCTGTAATACTGTGTGGTGGTAGTGGCAGCAGACTTTGGCCTCTATCTAAGCCAAAGCAATTTCAGAAAATATTTAGTCAGAATACTATGTTTCACAACACTTTGTTGAGGCTAAAAGGCGATTATATGCCACCCATCATTACCACAAATATACAATATGAGTCATTATTGATGCAGGAATTACATGCATTGCAGGAATATAAAGTAGTTTTTGAACCAGTTAAAATTGGGACAGCGGCAGCAATACTAATTGCTGTGCTTCTCTGCGATAGGAACGAGACAATCTTAGTTCTGCCTTCAGACCATTTTATAGGTGATTTGAATAGTTTTTATGTTTCTATTGAGAAAGCGTCTAAGCTAGCCTCTGAAACTGACTCTATAGTCACTTTTGGGATAAAGCCTCATGAATTCAATTCGGAATACGGCTATATAAATGCAGTATATGGTCAGAAAGGGAAATATCACATAGTAAAGAGCTTTATAGAAAAGCCTGAATATGAGCTGGACAATAATCATTATTGGAACTCTGGAATATTTGTGTTTAGAGCAAAACGCTATATAGATGAGATAAAAAAAATTGCTCCGACTCTCTATAATTTATGTTGTGAAAGTATGAAGCATTTTGTACCACGAGAGAGATTTCTGTATTTAGAACAGCAAAATTGTGCAGGAATGGGTGATACATCTATTGATCACCTAGTGATAGAAAAAGCAGAAAATATTGCAATGGTAGAAGCTAATTTTGATTGGATGGATATTGGTACTTGGAGTTCAGTTTTAGAACTGAGTAAGAGATTTAGTGAGAATTTAGTTTCATTTCAGCATGTAGCAAAAGGAAGAGAGCCAGTTTTGATGACAGAAAATGATGAAAAGATTTTATTAGGTAGAGTTTATAAACGGCAAAATAAGAGCCTAATGTTGTTCATTAATAAAGTTAAAGAAGCAAAGCCAACAAGGAAAGAGATTAAGCCATGGGGATTTTATAGTGTGATTTTAATGGGTAAGGATTTTCTTATAAAATACCTTTTTATAAATCCACTGAGCTGCACTTCTAAGCAATTTCACCACTATAGAGATGAGTACCATATAATACTATCAGGGGTTGGATGCGTGAGTTTAGATGACAAAACATATGCTATAACAAAAAATCATGTAGTAGAGATTCCAAGGAAGGTGTTTCATAAAATTGAGAATAAAAGTACAAGATTTCCTCTTGAGATAGTTGAGTTTCAGGTAGGAAAGTTTTTATCTGATAATGATATAGTAAGATCGGACGATATATATGGAAGGTCTTAATATAGAATATTGAATATATTCTATAAGCTTGCTAAATTTAGACAACCTAATTTGAGGTAAAGGAAAAATTACAGTTATATGAAGCATAAAAAGTATGATATTTAAATCTTAGTATAATGTCTATTGCCTTTGAATTTACTATGGCTATTCGCTATTTGCGAGCAAAGAATTCTAGATTTTGCTCTATAATGGCCTTGTTTTCTATTATTGGTATTGCTCTTGGAGTTGCAACGCTAATAGTAGTAATGTCTGTAATGAATGGGTTCAGAGCAAAGCTGCTCGACTCTGTACTTGGCATTAATGGCCATATTAATGTTTACTTTGATAGAAGCATAAATTCAGATTACCACGCAGTGTTAAAATCTATTGAGAAAATCCCAGGTGTATTAAAAGCTACTTCTATGACCAATGATCAAGTAATCGTTGCAGCAAATGGTGGAATTGCAGGTAGTGTAGTTCGTGGTGTATCAGCTAAAGACTTATTTAATAACACTACCGTTACAAATAATGTGATTGTGGGTAATGTGGAAAAATTCGATGAAGGAGTAATAATAGGGGCACGATTGGCAGAAGCCTTGAATATTGATTATGGTGATAATATTATACTTGTATCTCCTGAAGGATTTGATGTATTGCTTGATGAAATGCCAAGAATGAAAGAATATAAAGTTGTAGCAATATTTGATATGGGTATGTTTGAGTACGATAATACCTTGATGTATATGCCCATGAAATCAGCTCAGGCTTTTTTTAATTATAAAGATAGTGTGAGAAATATAGAAGTGTTCATAGACGATATTGCTGCGGCTAATAAGCTAGCAAATGCTATAGTAGAAGAAACAGGAATGAAAGCTGAAAGTTGGCAATCTCAGCAAAGCCATTATGTTAATGCTTTAAAAACTGAAAGAAATGTGATGTTTTTAATTCTTACTTTGATTATAGTTGTGGCAGCATTCAATATTGTTTCAAGTTTGATGATGATAGTGCAAGAAAAGAAATCCGCAATTGCAATTATGCGTACGTTTGGTGCAACAAGTGGAAGCATTATGCGCATATTTTGTGCTTGTGGGCTATTAATTGGTTTTACAGGAACTTGTCTTGGCTCTGTTATAGGAGTTATTTTTTCTCTCAACATTGAAAATATTAGAGTGTTTTTAGAAAACATTACCAACATCAAGCTATTTGATCCTATGATATACTTTTTTTCAAGTTTGCCAGTGATATTAGTTTCTCAAGATGTAGTGAACATTTCTGCACTTGCATTGTTCTTGTCATTTTTAGCAACAATTCCTCCTGCATTGCAGGCAGCTGCACAAGACCCAGCGGAGATATTACGTTATGAATGATACTCGAAAAAAATGCATAGGTTGGTTCTTAATTATATTCTTATTTGTTAGCCATATTGCAATAAATAACATAATATTTTTCAAAATAAATCAGCAAGAAAGTGAAAATAGTATAAATGGTTTAACGGAAAAGATGGATGAACTTAGAGTATTGCTTGAAGTGAATCAATCTAGGGTAGAGAAAAGGATATTTGACTTAAAGAGAAATCTGCACACTCAATGTGAGCAAGGTGATGGTAGTTTAAGGCATAAGAACCTCGCAAAGTTGCTGCTACTTGTGATTAAGATGAAGAATTCGTTATTGCGAGAAGCCAAGTTTGATAATCATATAAATTCAATAAAGCCTTTGATATCAGAGCTTGACGATCCAGAGATAGAAAATGCAGTAAATGAATTGGAAAATTTGAAAGAGGTAGATACTTTACGCGGGTTGAAATTGTCTTTTGAGAAGAACATGACTGTTATTAACTACAATAAAAGTAACTTGTTTAAAAAAATCATTTCAAATTGGATAAAGATAGATGATCGTAGTGATCCACTCAGGTTAAAGCTTGCGGAAATTGAAGAATTAATAAGCGATAATGATTGGCAGAGCATAGCCACCGCAATAAGTGACTTAACATACCCAGAATTCAAACCATGGCTTAATAAATTGAATGATTTTATTGTAGCTTTCAAGAATACTTCAATAATATATCGTCACTTATTACAATACATCTCATGATTTATTTTATAATTTTTGCTTTTTCGTTTTTATTTGGCATATGGATCAAGGTAAGTGGTGAAGTAATAAAATTGGAATTAGGCAATTACACTATAAGTATTGATCTATATTTCGTTATTCTTGCTTGCGTAGTCTTATTATTTTTATTGATTGCAGTTGCACGTTTTTGTTCTTCTATTTCATCAACATTTGCTAACATAAAAAATAGAAGAAGAAGTAGGGAAGAATTGCTTCTCTTTGAAGCTTTCTTTAGCTTAGACTTAGGTAATATAGAGAACACCAATAAGCTAATTAAAAATCTAAATGAAGAAAGTGATAAATTATCTTTAGTAAAGCTCTTTAATTCAGGTAAAACGGGAAATTACAGCTTTTTCAGCCATAATTTAACGAGTATTGCAAGTAAAAATCGCAACTTAGCTCTACTTCTGATAAATAAACTGATTATTCACCTAAAGCAAGAAAGGTTAGTCTTTCAAAAATTTATAGAATATTGCTCTAGTTCAATTAATGATAAAATTTTGTCTATTCCCTTTCAAATAGAGCATTGTATATTGCAAGAAGATTGGATAAATGCAATTTCAAAGTTAAAGGAAGCTATCAAATTCAATATTTTTCTTCCCTTTGATCGTAAAAAGATGTTAGCGGTTTTTTATTGCGCTTTAGCAAAGCAATACGAAAGTAAAGGAAGTTTTTACAAAGCTATAGATTATTTAGCTAAAGCACAAAGTTATTATGCAACTTTTCAGCCCATCAATTATTTAAAGGCAGAATTATATATCAAGCTTGAAAAAATCAGAAAAGCTTCCACAGTATTAGAGGAAGAGTATAGAGTAAATCCTACTCCTCAATCAGCTAGAATGTATATCAAGTTAAATAATAAAGGCGCTGAAAGACTATATAACTTACGCCCTGATTATTATTTTAGTTATTGCTTGCTTGCTTTGTCTTCAATTAGCTTAGGGAAATATGATCTTGCAAGTCAGCATTTAGATATTGCTATGAAAAAAGCTAATTACATATCAATCTACCTTGTTATGGTACAGCTCAAGATTATGTTGCAAGAGTATGATCAAGCAATTTATTGGTTAAACAGGATGGACTCAGAAGCTGTGCCTGATCCAGGTTGGAAATGTGCTGATTGTAATAAAGAGCTAAAGCAATGGGATTATAAGTGCTCAAGTTGCAATAGTCTTAATTGTATTTACCTTATATTATAAGACTCCATAAGGTGTGATACTTTTACATCGAGATTGCTTTAATATAATCTTTATCTCAAAACAGTAAATCTGTGAGTTTCTTAGTTAGGTTTGACTCCAATGTCAAAAAAACTTGTTTTTAGACATTACCAGTTATATATTTTAATAAATTAGAATTATATACAAAATGAAGAGCTTAAAGGAATTATCCTTAAGAATTAAAAATATTAAGTCTGTGCAGAAAACCACGAAAATAATGCAAATGGTTTCTGCAGCAAAATTATTACAAAGCCAAAAGAAATTATCAAATTCAAAATTGCATATATCTAAGCTGCATAGCATTATTTCTTCACTAGCGCTATCAGCGGATCAAGAGTTACTAGCAAGAATTCTAAATATCAATAATGAAGATTCTTTCCTAGTATTTATTATTGCATCTGATCGTGGTTTATGTGGCAGCTTTAACTCCTCTGTTGTTAAATTCAGTCAGGAGCATATAAACAAATTAATTGCAAATGATAAGAAAGTAGAAATTGTTTTTTTTGGTAAGAAAGCTTTTGAGACAGGCAAAAATAGATTTAATTCTAAAAATATCTTGAAGGTTGAAAATAGTAAGGGAATCACACTAAAGCGTGTGGAAGCCTTGGTTAGTGATATAGATCTAAGTAAATACAATAAAGTTAAGGTTTTTTACAGTAAATTCTATAATACCTTCATGCAAAAGCCAATATTAGAAACAATAAAACCATGGAGTAAAGACTCATTATTAATTGATAATTCTGTAGTTAGTCCTCTAACAGATTACAGCTATGAGTATGAACCACAAAATATTGAGTTTATTTTAAAATCTTTGACTCAAGATTATGTTACAGCTGCTCTTTATTCTGCTTTACTTGAAAGTGCAGCAAGTGAAAATAGTGCTAGGATGGTTGCTATGGAATCAGCAAACAGAAATACAAAAGAAATGCTAAATAAACTAGCATTACTTTATAATCGTTCTCGTCAAGCAGCAATTACAACTGATTTGATTGAAGTTATAGGTGGTGCAGAATCTTTATAGAAACTCAAGGAATGAAAAATGAATATATTAAATATTGTAGCAGATATCACTAAACTAATAAAAAAGCAGAATCAAGACGCAGAAGTTACAATATATGAAACTAATAAGACCTCGGTTTCTCAGCGTCTATCAAAAATTGAACAAATATCACAATCTAGAAACTGTACTGTCGGAATTAGAGCTATAGCAGGTAAGAACAAAGCTGCGTATATTTCCACAAACGATTTGAATAATCTTAGTAGTGCAGTGAGCCAAGTGGTGGAAATGGCAAAGAATGCCCAGGAAGATCCTTATATTAGTTTTGCTGTAGATGGCAGTAATTATATCTCTTCTGCAGATTTAAATATCTCAGATAATAATGTTGTAACAATTGATAAATTAAAAGAAATTACTGAAGCTACAGAAAATTCAGCTCTTGCACATAAAAATATTATTAATTCCGAAGGAGCTTCATCTTCACATACTTCAGTAAATACAGTATTATCAACCGTTTCTGGTTTTGTTGGTTCATTTAGTAAGTCAACTTTTGTTAATCAGGTTTCTGTTGTTGCTGGAGAAAAGAGTGAAATGAAAATAGGCTACGATTACGATGTAGCATGCAACTTCAGTGATTTAAAAACACCGGAGTCAATAGGGAAAGGAGCAGCAAAAAGAGCAATAGATCAATTGGGTTCATGTACAATCAGGACAGGCAAATTTCCGGTTGTTTTTGAAAAAAGAGCAGCAAAAGAGCTAGTAAAGAGCTTTGCTTCTGCCATAAATGGTAGCAATATTGTAAATAATAGCTCTTTTTTGAGAAATAGTTTAAATAATCAAATTTTTAATACTGAGATTAGCATTATTGATGACCCATTGTTACCAAGGGGTATAACATCAAGACCGTTTGACGGGGAAGGAATAATGAGCAGAAGAAATGAATTTGTAAAAAATGGAGTACTGCAAAACTGGATTTTAGATCTATATTCGGCTAGGAAATTAAACTTGGAAACGACCGCAAATGCAACTCGTGCAAGTAATGCTGCAATTATTCCTTCAGCTAGTAATTTCTATTTCAAAAATGGTAATAGATCGTTTAAGGAATTAATTGACGAAGTAAAAGAAGGAATATATGTAACTGATTTATTTGGTTTTGGTGTTAATTTAATCAATGGCGATTATAGTCAAGGTGCATGCGGATTTTTTATAGAAAATGGTAAAATAACGTATCCAATACACGAGATTACTGTTGCCGACAATTTGAAAAATATGTTTAGCAATTTAGTTGTTGCAAATGACCTAACTTTCTGTGGGCAGTTTAATTCACCAACGATTAAAGTTAGCGAAATGACAGTAGCAGGTTCACTTAGTGATTAAAAATTTTAGTTGCATTAAGTACAATAATTGTGTACTATTACTATGTAATGTTAAGAATAGACTATGGAGTATAGAAGTTTAGTTGCAGTAACTAAGCTTAAAGCATTCTAAATCGTAATTTCAAAGTTTTTCATCACATTAATAATATTAGTTAGTAGTTTAGGAGTTATCCATATGGAATTTGGTAATATAAAATGGTTTAATGTTGAAAAAGGCTATGGTTTCATCAAGCCAGAAGGTAAAGGTGAGGACGTTTTTTTACATGTTAGTACATTAGAACGTTCAGGAATAAGACCTGATGCACTTCGAGGAGAGGATAAAAAGGGAGGAATGAAAGGGGAAAGAGTAAGTTATGAGCTTAAAGAAGAGCGTGGTAGGAACGGAGAAAATAAAAAGTCTGCAATAAATTTAAGATTGGAAGATTAGTCTATCGTGAAGCTTTTTAATAGGGTAATGTATTGTGAGTAATTTTCATGAAATGGGGCTTCCAACTTTGCTTAGGCAAGCTCTAAGTAAAAATAATCTTTGTGTTCCAACCCCGATTCAGGTGCAAGCGATTCCTCTAGCTCTTCAGGGCAAAGATATTCTTGGGTCTGCTCAAACGGGAACTGGAAAAACCTTAGCGTTTGCTATTCCACTGGTTGCTAAATTGATGAATGAGCCAAGCATTGGTTCAGCTTTAGTCATCGTGCCAACCAGAGAGCTTGCTCATCAGGTAACAAGTGAGATAAGAAAACTCTTATCTCAAAGTTCTTTACTAAGAGTTGCTTTGTTGATCGGAGGCGAGCCTATTTTTAGGCAGCTAAATCAGCTTCAGAAAAAACCACAAATTATAATAGGTACTCCTGGTCGTATTATAGACCATATTGAGCGTAAAACTTTAGTTACTCGGAATGTTGGTATTCTTGTGCTTGATGAGACGGATCGTATGTTTGATATGGGCTTTGGAATTCAGATTGAAGAAATTATGAAGCATTTGCCTAAAATAAGGCAAAATCTTATGTTTTCTGCAACTCTTCCTGGAGAAATAGTAAAACTTACTGAAAAATATCTTAATCAACCAGAGCGTGTTTCTGTTGATTGCCAGGCTACAACTTCTGTAAAAATTAAACAAGAAGTTGTTTATGCATCAGAATCAGAAAAATATGGCAAGCTTGTTACACAATTATGTCAGCGCAAAGGATCGATCATTATTTTTGTTAAAACAAAGCGAGGAGCGGATCAGCTAGCTGACAAATTGCACAAAGATGACTATAGCGCTTTGGCAATTCATGGTGATTTAAGGCAGCACAAGCGTGAAAGAGTCATTGATTCTTTTCGTCGTGGCCGCAATCAAATCATGGTTGCAACAGATGTTGCTTCTCGCGGCCTTGATATTCCGCACATTCAACATGTTATCAATTATGATGTACCACAATCGCAAGCTGATTATGTTCATCGTATAGGTAGAACTGCACGTGCGGGAGCTGAAGGATTTGCATTATCTTTTGTTACACCTCAAGATAAGAGAAGACTGCCTGCACTAGCAGATAAAGAAGGAGAGCCAAATTTTGATTGTAGTATGCAATCTCAAAAACGTAACAGCAAAAAGATCTTTAAAAGGCCAAGTACGTTAAAGGCTAAATACGGTAGAAAAAAGATCAATGTATTTAAGAAGAAAAGCAGAGTACTAGAAAAAGCGTATTAATGTACTTAACTATTCTTCTATTCTTTAAAAGCTCCAGTAAACTTGCTGCAAAGTGAAGTGATTGGAGGATGGTAGAAAGAATATATAGCTAGCCCAAATTAGATTTACCTACAATTTGATAATCTTAATTCTGCTGCTTATAACGTTTTGAGATTATCACAACGGTATAATGTTAGGCTGTGTGGACTATAATCTGTAGCTTAATTCAATTTGGCTACAACGAGCTGCTAGATTTCAGTTTTTTTAATAATTGTGTGCTACTAATTATATATAAATTTACACTTTTAAAGAGAATAGATGATTTCTAAAAATTTAGAGGCAAGTTTAAATAGAGCGTTACAGATTGCTTCTGATTGTAAGCTTAAATATGCAAAAGTGGAACATTTGTTGCTAGCATTAACCAAAGATGTGGATGTAAATTATGTTTTATCAAGATGTAACATCAGAGCTGGTGAAATCATAAATATAGATAATATTATATTAAGGAATGATCGTGGTAATAATACAAAAGGTTTTTTACAAGACAACTCCGAATTAACTGTCAATAAAGTTGAGCCTGATGTGCTATTTCAACGCATAATACATAAAGCCATGATACGAGCTCATCGTCTGGGAAGAAAAGAAATAAATGGAGCAAGTATTCTATTAGAGATTCTGTCTGAGCAAGATTTATATATTGAAGAGCTATTACGCAAACAGAATGCAAAGGATTCTAATTTGATTTATAACATATCCAATATAAAATATTCAGGTGATATAGAAGAATATGTAACTAATCGCAAGATAAAACTTGATAAGAATAACGATATCTCTACTGTAGCAAATAAAGGTGAATTATTAAAAGATGAAGAAGTTCTACAAAATTATTGTAGAAATTTAAATGATTATGCAAGAAGCAAAAAAATAGATTATGTCATTGGTCGTGATTATGAATTAAATCGCACTATAGAAATCTTGCTAAGACGCAGAAAAAATAACCCTTTATATGTCGGAGAACCAGGTGTTGGTAAAACAACAATAGTTGAAGGCTTGGTATTGAAAATTATTGAAGGTAGTGTTCCGAGTGCACTGAGATCCAGCATAATTTATGCTTTGGATTTAGGATCACTTCTTGCAGGAACACGCTATAGAGGTGACTTCGAAGAGAGAATAAAATCTATAATAAAAGTAATTGAGGCAAAACCTGGCGCTATTCTTTTCATTGATGAAATACACACTATTATTGGAGCAGGTTCAACAAGTGGCAGCTTTCTTGATGCTGGCAATCTGCTCAAACCTGCACTTGCAAGAGGTGCGTTGCGTTGTATAGGTGCAACTACATATAGAGAATATAGCAATAGCTTTGAAAAGGATAAAGCATTAGCAAGGAGGTTTCAAAAAATTAATGTAAAAGAGTCTTCTATTAATGATACAGTAAAGATACTAGATGGTATAAAGCATTACTATGAAAGGTATCATGGGGTATATTACACGAAACATGCCATTAAATCTGCAGCTGAACTTTCACACAAGTATATTACTGGGCGAATATTACCTGATAAAGCAGTTGATGTTATAGATGAAGCAGGGGCGTATTGTAAGTTACAAAAAAACAGGCGAAAAATTATAAACAGTAGAGATATTAAGAATACTATCACTAGGATTACAAACGTACCTTGCGAGCTTGATGATGTGCAAAGAGTAAAATCTTTGAAAGAAAATCTCAAGAAAGCCATTTTTGGTCAAGAGCAAGCGATAGAGTCTCTTGTTAATTCTATTAAAATTGCTAAATCTGGTCTGAGAAGTTACAGTAAACCCTTGGCAAATTATCTTTTTGCAGGACCAACTGGCGTAGGTAAGACTGAGCTTGCAAAGAAATTAGCACAGAATATGGGTATGAACCTTATACGATTTGATATGTCCGAGTATATGGAACCTCACACAATATCTAGAATGATTGGTTCCCCTCCTGGATATGTGGGTTACGACCAAGGTGGATTGCTTACAGAATCTGTATCTAACAATCAATATAGTGTGGTACTTCTTGATGAAATTGAGAAAGCTCATAGTGATATTTACAATATATTACTACAAGTCATGGATTATGGTTATGTTACAGATACTTACGGGCGTAAAGTTAATTTTTCCAATACAATTTTAATTATGACAACCAATGCAGGTGCATTTGAGCGTAGCAAAAGTTCTATTGGCTTTGGGTATAAGGACTTTAATATTGGTGATAGCGAAAAAGCAGTAGAACGGATTTTTAGCCCTGAATTTCGTAATCGCTTGGATGCAGTCATTTCTTTTTCTGACCTCAATTTAGATGTCATTTTGTATATTGTGGATAAATTTGTTCAAGAATTGAAAAAGCAACTTATGCAAAAGGGCATAAGTTGCTCAGTCGAAGAGGAAGTAAAGTTTTATCTTGCACAAACTGGCTACAGCAAAGAAATGGGAGCACGTCCGATAGAGAGGTTGATTGAAAAAGAGATAAAAAGTCATTTGGCTGAAGAAATGCTGAATCGTCAATTAATCAAAGGAAAGAAATTAAGGATTTATATGGATAAACAAGAAATTGCTTTTGATATAGTTTAAATTCTTGCTTGAGTATTAAATTTGTAGTATAGTCACTATTAATCAAAGGAAAGAAATTAAGGATTTATATGGATAAACAAGAAATTGCTTTTGATATAGTTTAAATTCTTGCTTGAGTATTAAATTTGTAGTATAGTCACTATTTTTTAATGAGGCTATAGTGGCAAGTTTAACCAGAAATCAATATTACAGTAATCAAGATTTACAGAACTTATTTTCAAGGCTGGGAATAAAAGCAGAAGAAGTAATAAGCCAGGAGTTTGATGATGTACTTAAGTTAGTTGAGCGGCACTTTAGAAGAGCTTCATTAAAATGTCACCCTGATAAAGTAGTAGGAGAGAAAGAGAAAAAAATAGCTGAAGAAAAGTTTAAAAAACTTAGTGCAGATAAAGATAAGCTAGAGAAATATCTTAACGACTTAAAAGCAGCTGGCATATCTATAACATTACAGCGAGAAGTGCAGGAAAAACAAAGGAGAATCAATGAGATTCTATTGCGTAGAGAGAAAGCTGTGAATAGAGCATGTTTATTTTTTATATTAGCAAATGTGGTACTTGGTCCGTCGCCTCAAGTCAAATATTGCTTATCACAACTTGCTAACAGTGGCAAAGTGCAAAATATTGCTTATAAATTTTATGCATTCAGCATCGGAGTTTGGCCATGGTTATTTATTATATCCTTTTGTAGTATTATCTATGCAGCAAGTAAACAAAGAGGCTCACAAGAAGGAAATATGGATAGATTCAACCGAAGGTTTAATTTACTTATTGCTGCTGATAATTATGTGATATGTATTGCAGTAGCGTTTGCTGTGTGCAGTTTAGCATCGGAAATTGCACAAAATGGCTGGCCTGTTCAATATGGAACAATGCTGATAGTTAATTTGGCATTGGATTTATTATTGATTGCTTTACTTAGAATTTTTACGAAAGCTTCTGAATTATATAGTGAGCACTGCATCCAGCGTTTATACGAAGAAGATGCAGAATTTAGCTACAAGGAAAAGTTTGCATGGTATGACTATAAATTAGTGCTTATGTCGCTCATTCTTCCTATTGTTAAAATGTATTTTGAAGATTTAATTCAAGAAAAACCACAACAGCACACCACCGATCCTAAAGTTACACCTTTAAATATAGGTGTAGGAGCAAGAGTATAAAAAGGTCTTTGCTTCAACTATAGTTTTTGCTACACTTTAAGTAAATTTGAAGATATTAATGAGTGAAGAAGTAAAACAAATCCTAAGTTATTACGAAAGTGAAAATCCTGGAGTAAAAGCAAATCTTGCTCGTATTCTTATGCATGGAAAACTTAGTGGAATTGGCAAGTTAGTAATTCTTCCTGTAGATCAAGGATTTGAGCATGGGCCAATAAAAAGTTTTGAAGTTAATCCTGATGCTTACGATCCGCATTATCATTTTCAGCTTGCAGTTGATTCGGGAGTAAGCGCGTACGCTGCTCCGCTTGGTATGATCGAAGCTGGTGCTTCAACTTATGCTGGAATGCTACCACTTATTTTGAAGCTTAATAGTGCTAACTCCTTGCACTCGAAAAACTTAACTTCTGATCAAGCAATAACTGCTTCTGTAAAAGATGCGCTACGTTTGGGTTGCGTAGCTGTTGGGTTTACTATATATCCTGGTTCTGCTAAGTGCTTCGATATGATGGAAGAAGCTCGCGAAATTATAGCTGAGGCTAAGTCTTGCGGCCTTGCCGTAGTGCTATGGTCTTATCCACGCGGTGAAGGAATTTCCAAAGAAGGTGAAACAGCAGTTGATGTTATTGCCTATGCTGCGCATATAGCGGCTTTGCTCGGTGCCAACATAATAAAAGTAAAACTTCCAACCAATCATCTGGAAAGAGAAAAAATAGAAAATATTGAATCATTATCTAAAAGAATTGAATATGTTAAAAGATCTTGTTTTGCAGGGAAAAGAATAGTAGTTTTTTCTGGTGGCGAGTCAAAATCAGTGAATGACATATGCAATGAAGCGAAAGAAATTAAGCAAGGCGGTGGTAATGGTTCAATTATCGGGCGTAACACTTTTCAAAGAAAAAAAGAGGATGCTTTATCTATGCTAAAAGATATAATGGATATCTATGCATAAAAAACGGCTGGGTGGCAGAATGGCTTATGCGGAGGACTGCAAATCCTTTTATACCGGTTCAATTCCGGTCCCGGCCTCTTACTCCAATTAGATCGTTTTTTCTTCTGAAATTTTAACAAGAAGTGTGGCTTTTAATGAAATATTTAAAAAAATAAGATACTATATTCAAAATATAAGCAGTAAAATGCCAAAGAGATTAACAGAAGTTTTATTATTGATTGGTTTGCCCTTCTTGCTTACCAGTTGCACTTTTCACTATTTATTAAAGAGCTCGTATACTCATCTTGCACCAGAAAAGTACCCTTCATCCAACAAACAGCCGGTTTACGTCGGTACAGCTTACAGTGCACAGACTATATATAATGCGTTATTTAATGACTTTCTGTTAATAGGTAAGTCATCATTCACAGCCAAACATGGGCGTGCTAGTCAATATGTTAACTATGGAAGAGAAGTTGGAGCAGATGTGATAATCGTATCATTTCAAAATATGCAAAAGGATAAAGAGCATTTTAGCATCACAGAAAAACTATTATGGGACACAAGCTTAACAACATTTCATACAAGGACCATTATAAACTTTGATCAGGACGTACTCTTTCTAAAAAAGGTAGGTGATGCAAAAGCTCCATGGGAATATGTCAAAGGAGAGTTCAAGCTTCACGAAAAAGACGATACTGATCCATATCTAGGGAATTGGGTAGGGTATAGAATATGCAAGATTGCAATATCTTCTTCAGAAGATGAATACTTAGGATTTGTAAATGAAGATAATTGTAAAGAAAAATCTGGAATAAATAAGATGCTTGCTTGGAAAAATGGGGATGTAAGGTTGAGGATTAATAAACAATCAAAACAGGGATTTTATTTAAATCGAAATAAGATTCCTATACTAATAAAATCTCAAATTAACAAATTTGGCTACCTCGAATTAGTAGATAAAAATACTGATCAAGTTCTGGTTTCCCTTCAGAAAAATTAGTTTTTACTACTCATAGAAACTATATACTTACTATTTTGATAAACCTCAAGCTTTCTAAGTTATTCTTGTTGCATGGTAAAAAATAAACTAAAAATAAGCAAAGTGTTTTACAAAATGATATTACGTAATTTATTGTTTTTACTGCCGCCTGAAATTGCTCACTCCTTGGTAATAACGGCGTTAAAAAAGATGCCCTGTAGGAAACCTATAGAACTACCTAAGTCTTTAAATGTAAACTTTTTTGGTAATAAAATTAGGAGTCCTGTAGGTCTTGCTGCAGGTTTTGATAAAAATGCGGAAGTTGTAAAGCCGATGCTCTCATTTGGTTTTGGATTTATTGAGGCTGGTACTGTAACTAAACATCCCCAATATGGAAACAAGAAACCGAGAATTTTTCGATTAATTAAAGATGAAGGAATAATTAATAGATTGGGATTTAATAATAAAGGAATAGACTATCTTCTTAAACAGATCAGCGAAGCTAAGCTTGATGATTGCATTTTTGGCATCAATATAGGAAAAAACAGTACATCAAAGGATCAAATAAGCGATTATGTTGAGTTGCTAAAGATAGTATATGGAAAGAGCAATTATATAGTACTGAACATCTCATCTCCAAACACACCTAACTTGCGCAATTTGCACAATAAACAAGAATTATCCAAATTGTTGAAATCTATCACTCTAACCCGAAAATCAATCGATAGCTCTGAATCCATACCGATAATATTAAAAATTTCTCCAGATATAGATCAGCAAACAAAAGAAAATATCGCTGAGCTTACACTAGAATATAAAATTGACGGCTTAATAGTAAGCAACACTACGATAAGTCGAGATTCTTACTATAATGAGAGCGGTGGGTTGAGTGGCAGACCATTGTTTCAACTTTCAACTGAGTTATTGAGTGATATGTACAAGCTTACTAAGAGCAGAATTTTATTGATAGGATGTGGGGGAGTTTCAAGTGGTGTTGACGCATATGAAAAAATAAAGGCAGGAGCTTCTTTAGTCCAGCTATACACTGCTCTTGTATACCAGGGGCATCAAGTTGTGAACAAAATTAACCTGGAGCTTGCGGAACTAGTAAGAAGGGATGGATTTAGTAACGTTACTGAAGCGGTGGGTTGTATACATTAATTTTGGAAGTGGTGGTATTATTTTAATAAAATAAAACTAATTCTCTGGTATAAAGGTGGTAGAAAGCGTTTTTCTTTTGAATGATGAACATGAAAGTTTTGAACGATATAATATCTAAAGTTATTAATTATCAATTTACAGATCATGCAATATTAGAAGAGGCATTAACCCATCCAAGCGTAAATAAAAGGAATAGCGAAGACCAGATCGTAAGCTACGAAAGGCTAGAGTTTTTGGGCGATAGTATTTTGAACATGGTTGTATCTGCTATGCTGTTTAAAATGTTTCCTGAAGAAAAAGAAGGAGCATTGGCAAAAAGAAAAACGGATTTAGTTTGTGGTAGTACCATTGCTAATGTTGCTAAAGAAATAGAGTTAGGTAACTTTATTATCATGAATAATAGTGAACGTTGCAACGGAGGGAAATGTAACTTAAAAAATTTAGAAAATTCGCTTGAGGCACTAATAGGTGCAATTTATATTGACGGTGGACTTGAGAGTGTTGAAAAATTTATTATCCGACATTGGGAAAAGCTAGCTAAAGACATCCTCGATCCTCCTCAAGATCCTAAAACTTCACTGCAAGAGTGGACTCAGAAAAACAAATTACCTTTACCAGAGTATGAACTTGTAAAACAAACTGGACCAGCACACAATCCTGAGTTTACTATATCAATTTTCATAGAGAATTATGGCAAAGTTTCTGCATGCGCTTCTAGTAAGAAAATTGCTGAACAAAAAGCTGCTGAGTTGATCCTAGAAAAAATTAAAAAAACGACTTAGTTTAATCAAAATAGCTGTTAGCATAAATTTAAAGTAAGCTAAGCTCTTTAGTTCAGCTTACATATTTTTTTATCTCAGCCAGAATCTTATCAGATTGACTTTCATCTGAATTTAAATCAGCTACAAAGTGTGTGACATATTTTCCTTCAGGGCTAATAAGGTATATCATTGAAGAATGGTTAATTTCCTCTTCTCCATCTACTTTACTTGCATATACTTTATACTTTGCAACTACTTCATCTATTTTTTGTCTTTCACCAGTTAGCATTTGTATTCTATGGTCAAATTGCTGCTGAAATTCTTTAAGCCTTTCTGTGTTATCGCGCTCAGGATCAACTGTGATAAAAAATGTTTGTAGCTTATTGTCAGTTTTCTTATCTAACTTTGCAAGTGTTTCTGAAATTATGCCGAGATTCATAGGGCAAATTCTTTTGCATGAGGAAAATCCGAAAAAAATCATCATATACTTATTTTTAAAATCACTACTGCGTACTATTTGTCCGTCTTGATTGATCAAAGAAAAATCTCCACCTACCTTAATTTCTGTATTTTGTGAAACAAATATGCCTTGCTTGGTAAAATAACAATAACCTAAGAAGATAGCTGCTACTGTTATTAGCAAACTAGACAATAACCTTATAAACTTTATCATTAAAGCGTTTCCAATAAAGTTAAATCATATATTGATTAGTTGATTGATTCAATATATTCCTTCCAAAGTGGGTTGTTAATTTTATCTAACAATTTCTTATGCTCATCAATTTCTTTAATACTTGGTGAATGTTCTCTGCGAGCTAAATTACGCACTTTATGCTGAATAAACGTAGAGTTATTGTCCTGAGCACATTCATTATTAAATAAAAAGGTTTGCAATCCTCCTGTAAGCTCAACATAGACCTTTGCAAGCAATTGAGCATCAACTAATGCTCCGTGTAACTCTCTACCTTCTAGCGATATATCAAAACGCTTGCATAATGCATTTAAAGAAGCAGGTGATCCTACAAACTTTTTTCTTGCAAGTGGTAATGTATCTAGCACTCTATCTGAGGAAATTAACCCGGCATTCAACTTGTTTAACTCCATATTAAGGAACTTAATATCAAACTCAGCATTATGAATTACCAAGATGTCATTAGATATGAAGTCAAGAAATTCAAGTGCAACATCTGAAAATAGTGGCTTATCTTCCAAAAACTCCTCACTAATACCATGAATCTTAAATGAGTGGTAAGGTATATCTCTCTCTGGATTAAGATATCGATGAAATGTTTTACCTGTTGGAATACGGTTAATTAGTTCTACACATCCTATCTCAATAATTCGATGGCCAGACTCAGTGTCAAGACCTGTAGTTTCAGTATCAAGTACTATTTCTCGTAGCCTACTTTCCATCGGTGTAACTAATCTTACTTGTCATTTGCTGTTAAATTTTTATCGGTACTTGCCTTCTTGTAGTTAATGGAAACAAGCAACCAGGTTGGATCTGATGAATTAATATTTTTTTTGAATTGCCATACATCCTCAACTTTGTTAATAGTAGACATACTACCTGATATGATATCTCCTTCATTATTCTTAACGAAGTTAATTTGCTCTGAAAGGAAATATACTGCAATAAATATTACGTTTTTTACTAGCTTTATTTCTAAGATCTTTTGTGAAACGATAGAAACAATTATAGACTCGTGTATCTCTTTACGATGCTTAATCTTATCCACAAAGCTGTTATACAAATCTTTGTCCAGAAGGGATTTTAATTGAGGTAAATTCCCTTGGTTAAAATATTTAATTATTAATTCAAAAGCTATGCTTGAACCTTCTATAAAATTGGAAATAGAGAACTCTCTGTTTTTTTGTAATATTTGTTTATAAGTAGCTTCTATTGAACTTTTGTCGTTGCTATAAATATAATCTTCGATATTTTCTACCACATCCTCTTTACTTTGACTTGCATCCAATACAACTGTTAGCTTTTTTAGGTTGAGACTGGCTGATCTTCCTAAAGAATTGTATAAGCGTGAAAAAATAAACGCCGCTAGTAAAGCATATATTACAAGCTCTATCATGGTAACTTAACCCCTTGGTATATAAAGTATCTAAATATTATTAATTATTGATAAAAATATGTTTTGCATATTAGCCTATAGTTAGGTTTGCTATTCGTTTATAAATGAATATATTATATAAGAAAGTATTAAATATCTCAACTTAATTAAAGGAGAAGTAAGAAATGTTACAACACAAAATGAAAATTCATGGTCAGTATGTCAAAGATCTTTCGTTTGAGAATCCAAATTCGCCATTCCTTCCTTCTAGTAAAGCTCTCGATATTAATGTAACGGTTAATATTAATTCAGCAAAATTAGAAGGAACGGAAAGCAAAGAAGGAATAAATGAAGAAAAACCTTTTCATGAAATTACTTTGCATATAGAAGTCAAAGCGACGGTAAAAGATGAAGATATAAAAAATGGTATAGCTTTCATTTGTGAGATAAAGTATTGTGGTATTTTTTCAATAGAAAATTTGAAAGAGTTGAGTGAAGAGGAAGTAAGACAAGCTTTGTTTATTGGCGGGCCTACTTTTCTTTTTCCTTTTGCAAGAGAAGTAATTGCAAGAACTACAAGTAGTGGTGGGTTTCCTCCACTTATGCTAGATCCTATAGATTTTGAAACTATGTATCAGCAGCAAAGTCAACAACAAAAAAGTAGCGCTAGTAATTCCAATTTTAACGAATACAGGATGAACAATTCTTTAAATGCAAAGACGACTTTAAATATTGATGGAAGGTTATATAACTACTTTAACCTAAGTAACGCTGGTAAATTCTTAGGAGTAAATTTAACCAAATTGCCTTGTTCACTCAAGGTATTGCTTGAAAATTTATTGCGCAACGAAGATGGAGTAAGCGTTAAATTAGATGACATAAAGATATTAGCAAATTGCGTCAAGAAACACATTAATCACGAAATTAGCTACAAGCCAGCAAGGGTTTTGATGCAGGATTTCACAGGAGTTCCTGCTGTCGTTGACTTAGCTTCAATGCGTAATTATGTGAAGAAAAACGGAGGTAACCCAAGCAAAATAAATCCATCTGTAACTGTTGATCTTGTGATCGATCACTCTGTTCAAGTAGATAGTTATGGAAGCACTTCCGCATTCAGTAAAAATGTTGAGCTAGAAGTAAAAAGAAATTTGGAGAGATATCAATTTTTAAAGTGGGGAGAGTCGTCCTTCACAAATTTTAGAGTAGTACCACCAGGTACTGGAATTTGCCATCAAGTAAACCTTGAGTATTTAGCGCAAGTTGTGTGTAATAATGATGGGGTCATATATCCTGACACTTTAGTTGGTACTGACAGTCACACTACAATGATTAACGGGTTATCAGTCCTTGGTTGGGGTGTTGGAGGCATAGAAGCTGAGTCTGTGATGCTTGGTCAACCAATTAGTATGGTGATTCCAGAAGTAGTTGGATTTAAATTAATTGGCAGACTACCGGAAGGAGTAACTGCGACTGATTTAGTGCTGACGGTTACCAGTATCCTAAGAACAAAAGGTGTTGTTGGTAAATTTGTAGAATTTTATGGTGATGGTTTAGATTATTTATCTCTAGCAGACAGGGCCACTATAGCTAACATGGCCCCAGAGTATGGTGCAACTTGTGGGTTTTTTCCAATTGATCAGAAAACACTCGATTATTTACATTTAACAGGGCGACCAGAAGAGCTGATCAAATTAGTTGAAGTCTATTCAAAAGAGCAGGGATTGTGGCGTAGCAGTAATGAGTTAGCATTTTTTGACACACTAGAGCTTGATTTATCAAGCGTAAAGCCAGTGATGGCTGGTCCTAAAAGAACACAGGATAAGATTTTCCTTTCAGAAGTAGCGGAATCTTTTTCTACATCTTTTCCTATTAATGAGACAAACAGACCTCCGTTGGAACCTATCTATGGCGATCAGCTCCAGAGTGGCAGCGTAGTGATTGCAGCAATAACAAGCTGCACTAACACCTCAAATCCAAGTGTGATGATTGCTGCAGGTCTTGTAGCTCGTAATGCAATTAAACTTGGATTAAAATCAAAGCCTTGGGTTAAAACTTCTCTTGCTCCAGGGTCACAAGTTGTGACAGAATATTTAGAAAAGTCTGGATTACAGGTAGATCTAAATGCTTTGGGTTTTAATCTAGTTGGATATGGCTGCACAACTTGCATTGGAAATTCTGGTCCACTTAATAAGGATATAGAGGATGATATAAAAAACAAAAACTTAACTGTTGCTGCAGTTTTGTCTGGCAATCGTAACTTTGAAGGAAGAATTCATCCGTTAGTCAAAGCTAATTACTTGGCATCTCCGCCACTTATTGTTGCATATGCACTTGCAGGCACTGTGCAAATTGATTTGACAAAAGATTCAATATGCAAAGATAAGAATGGAAATGATGTCTATCTCAAAGATATATGGCCAACAAATAATGAAGTTGAGAGCTGTGTTAAAAGTGTTGTGACGCGTGAAATGTTCATACAAAAGTATAAGGATGTTTTTTCTGGTGATGAGCATTGGCAAAAGATAAAGTGTGAGAAAGGTGAAATCTATGATTGGGACACGAAAAGCACTTATATACAAAACCCTCCCTATTTTGATAATTTATCGACTAAGAACAATGGAAGCAACATAGTTGATATAAAGAATGCGCAAATACTAGCGATGTTTGGCGATAGCGTCACTACCGACCACATTTCCCCTGCTGGAAATATTGCCTCAAATAGTCCTGCAGGCATATATTTAAAAGGTCTTGGAGTTGAACCGCAAGATTTCAATTCATATGGATCTCGCCGCGGTAACCACAACGTAATGATGCGTGGAACCTTTGCTAATATCAGAATAAGAAATAAAATGGTGAGCGCTGAGGGTGGCTATACAAAACATATTCCTTCTCAAGAAACTATGTCAATTTTTGATGCAGCAATGCAATATAAAAGAGAAGCTGTTCCATTAGTTGTCATTGCAGGAAAAGAATATGGTACAGGTTCAAGTAGGGATTGGGCAGCAAAGGGTACTGCATTACTGGGAATTAAAGCTGTGATTGCAGAAAGTTTTGAACGCATACATAGGTCCAACTTGGTCGGCATGGGTGTTCTTCCACTTATATTCCAAAATGGAATAACCAGAAAGATATTTGATGGTAGTGAGATAATAAGCATAAAAGGTGAAATAGTATCAAATGGAAATCTAGAATGTATCATTAAAAGACAGGATAATTCAAAGCAATCAATACAACTCAAATGCTGTGTACAAACCGCAACTGAGATTAAATACTTAATGAGTGGTGGAGTGTTAAGCTACATACTTCTTTCGACTTAGTAAAAGTAAGTACTAGACTTCTTTTAGCTCCAGCCCTGGTCCTTTTAAATAATGATTTGTTCTATGCGAAGTTATGATATAATTTTACCTTACATATAGTAAAGGTGTTTTATAGATAATTATGATTAGCTCTATACAAGAACCTAATGAACTCAGAAAACGTTTACAAGGATTTTATCGTACTGATGAAAAAAGCTGTGTACGTTATCTTGTAGAAAAAGTAGAACTTTCGGTTGATTCGAAAAACAGAATTTACAATATTGCAAAACAAGTTATTGAAAAAATCAAACACAATAAATTAAGTATTGTAGATTCCTTTATGCAGCAATATTCGCTTTCCAATGATGAAGGAATAGCATTGATGTGCCTTGCTGAATCGCTACTTAGAATACCAGATGATTACACAATAGACGAATTGATCAAAGATAAAATTACCAACCAAGAATGGAATAAACACTTGGGGCGTTCCTCTTCATTGTTTGTTAATGCTTCCACATGGAGCTTGATGATAGGTAGCAGTATATTGAGAGATAATGAAGGCGATTCGAAGTTCTATTACGCAATTTCTAAGTTACTTAAGAATTTAGGAGAACCGATCATTCGCAAAGCAGTAAAACAAGCAATGTCTATGCTTGGTAATCATTTTGTTGTTGGAGAAACCATAGAAGAAGCTTTAAGATATGCAAAACTAGATGACAATAGTAAGTTTTTATACTCTTTTGATATGCTTGGCGAAGCTGCTCACACAGCTGAAGATGCAGAAGAGTGTTTTGATTCATACATGCACTCAATAAAAGCTATAGGTGCAACTACTGAAGTGAATGATTGTTTTAAATCCCATGGAATTTCAATAAAACTTTCTGCTTTGCACCCACGTTATGAATTTGGTCAATTTGACCGAATTGCTGGTGAGATATTTACTAGGGTTTTAGAGCTCTGTCGTGAAGCAAAAAAATACAACATTTCACTATGCATAGATGCAGAAGAATCAGAAAGACTTGAGATGTCATTAGTTTTATTCGAGCAACTGCGTCTTGATGAGTCACTTTCTCAGTGGGGAGGGCTTGGCTTGGCTGTACAAGCATATCAAAAACGTGCTTTATCTGTGCTTGATTTTGTTGAGGATGTTGCTATCCGATCAAAGCATAAAATTATGGTGAGGCTTGTGAAAGGTGCATATTGGGACTCAGAAATCAAGTGTGCACAAGAGCTAGGGTTAAGTGGTTATTCAATATTTACAAGAAAAAGCTATACTGATGTATGCTACCTTGCGTGTGCACAGAAGCTTTTAAGCAAAGTAAATCACTTTTACCCATGCTTTGGAACTCATAATGCCTATACTTTTGCTACTATAATAGAGCTTGCTGACAAAGATCATCCTGGATTTGAGTTTCAGCGTTTACACGGAATGGGTGAGGATTTATATGATTATGCAATGTCAGAACTTGCAACAAGCATCAGCTGTCGTATATATGCACCAATTGGTAAACGTAGTGATTTATTACCATATCTTGTTAAGCGTCTTCTTGAAAATGGAGCTAATAGTTCGTTCGTCAATCAAATAAATGATCCTAACGTTAAAATTGAAGAATTAGTCTCGGATCCATTAGAAAAAGCTAAAAGTTTAGAATATGAACCTCATCAAAACATTCCATTGCCACAAGATATTTTTGGAGAGGAAAGAAAAAACTCCTTGGGGATGGATATTAGTGATTCAATTACAGTTTCGCAATTTGCAAATGATATAAAAAAATTTAGTGAAAAGAAATGGCAAGTTGGGCCAATAATTGATGGAAAGGCACTACTTGATAGTGCTGAATTTATCGAAGTAGTAAATCCTGCACATTTGGAAAATGTAATTGGAGAAGTGTCAAGTACAACAAGCGCTCAGGCTTTAAATGCTCTTGAAATAGCACATAGTGCTTTTACTAAGTGGCAGAATATTTCAGCAGAAGAGCGCGCTAAATGCCTTGAAAAAGCTGCAGATTTGCTTGAGGAAAGGATGAAAGAGTTGGTTTACATTCTGATCTTGGAAGCAGGAAAAATTTTATCCGATGCAATAGCAGAAGTAAGAGAGGCAATCGACTTTTTGCGCTATTATGCAATGATAGCAAAAAACGAACTGAATGACTGGAAAAAATTGCCAGGTCCAACAGGTGAAGATAACTTCATCTTTTTTGAGGGCAGAGGAGTTTTCTTATGCATATCACCGTGGAATTTTCCACTTGCTATCTTCATTGGGCAGGTTTCAGCTGCACTTGTAGCAGGTAATGCAGTGCTGGCAAAACCGGCAGAGCAAACGCCGATTATTGCCTATGAAGCCGTTAAGATACTACACGAAGCTGGAATACCAAAAAATGTATTACATCTTGTTCCAGGAGATGGTCGATATTTAGGTAAAATATTAGTGCCAGATAATAGAATTTCCGGTGTAGCTTTTACCGGCTCAACACAGACCGCTCAAATAATTAATAGAATGCTTGCCAGCAGAGATGGTCCTATTGTGCCACTTATCGCTGAAACTGGTGGATTAAATGCTATGATTGTTGATAGTTCTGCTCTTTTAGAGCAGGTAACTAAGGATGTTTTAATTTCTGCATTTCGCAGTGGCGGTCAACGTTGTTCTGCTCTCAGAGTGCTATTTATTCAAGAAGATATAGCAGAAAAACAGATAAAAATGATATGCAATGCAGCTCAAGAACTAAAGATAGGTGACCCAATACAACTGAGCACAGATATTGGTCCAATAATTGACAAAGCATCTATTGATATGCTCACTAAACATACGGAAAAAATATCAAGGGATGAAGATTCAAACCTTTTGTCCAAGGTACCCATGGATACAAATTCTTATAATGGTTATTTCTTTCCTCCGTACATTTATGAGATACAAAAAATTTCGCAATTAAAGCAAGAAGTGTTTGGGCCTATTTTACATATCATACGTTTTAATAAGTCGCAGTTAAATGAAGTTATAAGTGATATAAACAATACAGGATATGGACTTACGTTTTCTTTGCAAAGCCGTGTACAAAGTAAGATCGATTTAATAAGCAAGAAAATATCAGTTGGAAATGTATACATCAATCGCAATCAAATAGGTGCAGCAGTTGGAATGCAACCATTTGGCGGTAGAGGACTGTCAGGTACCGGACCAAAAGCTGGTGGTCCTAATTATCTGCAACGTTTTTCTATAGAAAAGGTTGTAAGTGTCAACACTACAGCATGTGGCGGTAACATTACACTTGCGTGTTTGGATTGATTTGCAATTTCTAAATTGGAAGTCCGTGCAGTTGTGTATGCAGTACTAAAACCTAAAACTCATACACTGAAAGGATAGTTGTGATTCTAAGGAGGATTCAAAGAAAGTCTTGTCTTTAATAAAAGAAAAAGGTTGCTATAATTCTGATAAAAGCACTATAAACAAAATGAATGTAAAAAATATCTTATTAGCGTTTTTAGTACAATTTATATTCGATTTGTCATTATTTGCGGCTGATCCTATTTTGCTTAATTGTATTGAAACTCCAGGGATTTATGATCTTGAAACAAGGCCAAAAAGCTTTAACTCTTCAAATAATTTAAGAAGAAAACCTGGCTCTCCAAATAATGCAGCAGGAGAATTAATAAATGTAGTGGGTAGAGTTACTGATGTAAATTGCTTACCGATACAAAATGCTGTGGTTTCTATATGGCACGCAGACTCACTTGGCATGAGCTATTATGATGAAAATGTGGAGCTTGATCCAAATTTTGCTGGATCAGGAAGATTTGTAGTAAATAACCTTGGCTATTATAATTTTATTACAATAGTACCAGGTAAAATTGGTGATAGGGCTCCACACATCAACTTTTTGGTCCAACATCCAGATTTTCCAGAATTCACAACACAAATGTTTTTTGCTGATCATAATTGCGATAACTGTGATGATCTTCTTCTTGGTAATCTTATTGAGAGTGGACTTGCAAGCCTTCTGATAGCACCATTTACTTATAACAATCAGGCCATGAAGACCTACACATTTAATATAACCCTAGGTGGGCATAACAAATTTTCTGATAAAAGATAAAGCCCTTGCATATCAGGGGAGTTCATAGTAGTCTTAAGCGCTATTGTACTTAAAATGTATATGAAAAATATCTTACTAATGTTTTTACTATGTTTTATGTGCAGCTTACAATTATTTGCAACGGAGATGTCAACGATGAAGATAACAATTTCTAAAGCTTTACCCGATTTTGAGACGCTAGTGGTAGGTTTGTTTGAGGGTGATAAGCTCATAACTAATGTTCTACAAGATAAGCAAGCTATAGATAACATCAAGAAATTTAGTGGTTTTAATGGAGGTTTTGGTGAATTTTTCTCCGTTACTTCATCAGAGGGAAAAAATATTATAGTTGCTGGTCTTGGAATGAGAGATGAATGGGATGAAAGCAAAGGATTAAATATTGGTGGTAAAATATATTGTGAGCTAAGCAGATTAAGAATCAAGCGAGCAGCTATTTCAATCGAGGGCAGTACAGCAAATGTTGCATATGGAGCATTTCTGCGCAGTTTCAAGTTTAATAAGTATAAAACTAAAAAGGATGAAAAAATTACAGAAGTAGAGGAAATTACATTATTAGTAAAAGATGAACAGTTAAGTAGCATTGAAAAATCATTTGAGCGTTTAAAACACGAAGGTGAAGGTATCTTTCTTGCACGTGCTTTTACTACTGAGCCACCTAATATTTTATATCCAGAGTCTTACGCTAATCGTATAAAAGCTGAACTTACTAAACTTGGTCTTGAGGTTGAAGTGCTTGATAAAAAGCAAATGGAAGAGAAAAAAATGGGAGCCCTGCTTGGAGTAGCACAAGGAAGTAGTAAAGAGCCAAAGTTAGTGGTGATAAAATGGAATGGGGCTTCTCAAGAACAAAAACCAATAGCTTTTATAGGCAAGGGTATAACGTTTGACACTGGTGGAGTGTCACTTAAACCCTCACGCGGTATGGAGTCAATGAAATATGACATGGCAGGTTCTGCTACTGTAGTTGGAGTGATGCATACTCTAGCTGGGCGAAAAGCAAAAGTAAATGCAATTGGTGTGGTTGCACTTGCAGAAAATGCAGTGGATGGTAATGCTCAAAGACCGAGCGATGTAGTCACTTCAATGTCTGGACAAACAATAGAAATATTAAATACCGATGCAGAGGGAAGACTAATACTTGCGGATGCTTTATGGTATACACAAGATAGATTTGCACCGAAATTTATGATCGACCTTGCAACTTTAACTGGTGCTATAGTGGTTGCACTGGGAAATAATGAATATGCTGGTCTTTTTTCAAATAACGATGAATTAGCGAATCATCTGATTGATGCAGGAAATGAAGTAAATGAGAAATTATGGCGTTTTCCTATGAATGAAACTTATAACAAAATTATTGATTCGCCGATTGCTGATGTGCAAAATATAGCTCCTGCAGGTTCTGGTGGAGATAGTATAATGGCTGCACAGTTTCTACAGCGTTTTGTAAACGACACTTGTTGGGCACATTTAGACATTGCAGGCACTGCTTGGCACGAAAAAGGCACTGATATTTCTCCAAGAGGGGCAGTAGGTTTCGGTGTAAGGTTGCTAAATAAGTTGGTTGAGAAGTACTATGAGATTAATAATTAAGGATCTTTGTATTGAGTTTATAGCTTAATTTACGGCTACATGAATGTCTATTTATAAGACGTAGAAAATGATATCATCAAAGTAACTTACATTTTCTTTTTTGGGGATTCTAAAGTTACACACTTGAGCAGCATCAAGAGAAAGTATTTTGTTCAAATGATGATTGTAATGATGGACTATTAAAACTTTAAAGCTATTTGGTATTGACGGTATATACTTAAGTGTTAGAATAAAATAGGAAGTTTTTAGGAGTTTATATGGCAGCAGGCGGAAAAGCGAAAACAGCTAGTAAAAATAACCCTACTCAGCGTAAGAAAGCAGAACAAAAAATGTATAAGGATAAACCGGTAAAGCCGGTTAGATATATAGACCGTGATTCACGTATGAACTATATGTCTGCTCAATACGATAACGGCAATCTAGTTGAAGATGAGGTAAGCGGCAATCCTATAAAGTGGGAAGCTGTATAGTAGTTGTGGTTAAAGTTACTATTAATTCTAAGGAATGTGAAGTAGAGCATGGGCTCACTATAATTCAAGCTTGTGAAGTTGTGGGCGTTGAAGTTCCACGGTTTTGTTATCATGAGCGTTTAGCAATTGCTGGTAACTGCAGAATGTGTTTGGTTGAAGTTGAGGGTGGCCCTCCAAAACCAGTAGCCTCTTGTGCAATGCCAGTTGCAGAAGGGATGGTTATTCACACTGATACCCCTAAGGTTAAAAAAGCACGTGAAGGTGTGCTTGAGTTTTTGCTAATTAACCACCCGCTTGATTGCCCAATTTGCGATCAAGGTGGTGAATGCGATTTGCAAGATATCACGATGGCTTATGGTAAAGGAATCAGCAGACTTGATGAATATAAGAGGGCTGTGCCAAAAAAACATTTTGGTCCGCTGATTGAAACTGCAATGAACAGGTGTATTCATTGCACTCGGTGTGTTAGATTTTTGTCTGATGTTGCAGGTACAAATGAACTTGGAGGAATTGGAAGGGGAGAAAATATAGAGATTAGTACTTACATAAAAAGGCATATTAGCTCTGAATTATCTGGGAATATTATAGATCTTTGCCCGGTGGGAGCTTTAACTTCAAAGCCCTATTCTTTTACAGCACGTCCATGGGAGCTATCACATTGTGAAACTATAGATGTGCTAGATGCTGTGGGAAGTAATATTAGAGTTGATTGTCGTGGTCCTGAAGTTATGCGAATATTGCCAAGACTCAATGAAGAAGTGAACGAAGAATGGATATCAGACAAAACTCGTTTTGCTTACGATGGACTCAAAGTACAACGCCTCGATCGACCTTATATAAAAAAAGAGGGCAAATTAATTCCAGTTGATTGGAATGAAGCATTGGCTTTTGCTGCAAAGAAACTAAAGAGTACGAAATCAAACAAAATAGCTGCAATTGCAGGTGATTTAGCAGATTGTGAGTCTATGCTTCTACTCAAAGAAGTGATGCAGAAGCTTGGTTCGGGGAATATAGACTGCAGGCAAGATGGTGCAAATCTTATATCAAGTAATCGTGGATCTTATGTGTTCAATACCACTATTCAGGATATAGAAAGTGCAGATTTATGCTTGCTAATCAATACGAATCCAAGGATAGAAGCACCAATCATTAATGCAAGATTGAGAAAGAGATATTTACAAGGCAATTTTCCTATTGCAAGCATTGGCCCTAACGTTGAGTATTTATACCATGTTGAGAGGTTAGGCAATAACCCAAATATCTTAGACGAAATAGCAAAAGGAAATCATAAATTTTGCAAGCTGCTGAGTGTTGCCTCAAATCCTATGCTCATCATCGGTCAAGATGCATTAGTAAGAGATGATTCTGAATCAATTTTAGCGCTAACTGGCAAAATTGCAGAAAAATTTAACATGATCAGAGATAACTGGAATGGCTTTAACGTACTGCATAAGGCTGCAGCAAGAGTTGGTGGACTCGATATTGGATTTGTTCCTAAAAAAGATGGAAAAGATATTAGTCAAATACTAAAGCAAGCAGAAAGTGGCGAGGTGGAAGTTGTTTATCTTCTTGGTGCAGATGAAATTGATACATCAAAATTAGAAAATACATTTGTAATTTATCAAGGCCACCATGGTGATAGGGGAGCGCATATAGCAGATGTCATTCTACCTGGAGCTGCATACACAGAAAAATATGCAACTTATGTAAATACTGAAGGGCGAGTACAGAGAACAAATTTAGCTGTTTTTCCTCCTGGTGAAGCAAAGGAAGATTGGTTGATTATTAAAAATTTATCCCAATATTTGAGCCTTTCCTTGTTATATGATAGTTTATTTGATGTGAGAAAAAAATTAGATACTATCGGTCCACAGTTTAGAAGTGTTGATCAAGTGGTAAAAAATACATGGGTACCAATCAGCAATGGTAAAATAAATTTAAGTAATACGCCTTTTACTTTAAAGGAGTGTAATTTTTATATGACAGACTCAATAGGTCGTGCTTCAAAAATAATGGCAGATTGTACTAAGGATTTTTATGAACACTCTACTTAATATTTTATTTATTCTAACACCATTATTACTAATAACTCTGGTATATTTTCAACGAAAATTAAACTCTATATTTTTGTGTAAAGAACAAAATACATTAGAAAAACAGTTCGTTTATAAGCTAGTTGATTTTATCAATGATATTATTGCACTATTTACGGAAGGATATGTATGGATGGCAATAACATTTATTATAGTTACCGAGGGAAGAGGGAATTATTTGCCTCTCACAATGATCTTAATTATGATGTCACTAGTGTCATTCATATGCATATCATTTTACTATTCTATTAAGCTAAATGCTGTACAGAAAAGTGTTGTCCTATTGATTTCAATAGGGACATTGTCTTTTGTGTCTAGAGCATTTGCTGTATTTTTTATTGCCACAATTATGAACTATTTTTTTGATTTAGGGTTGCATGTACTTGATATTTGATATTCTTTTTCTTCTTATTCCACTTTTGCTTTCAGTAGCATATTTAGTGTACTTTGAGCGTAAAGTTATTGGTGCAATTCAACTAAGGCATGGTCCAAGTGTAGTAGGGCCATTTGGGCTACTACAGCCATTTGCAGATGCTATCAAATTGATAATTAAAGAGCCGATAATACCATTTAGAGCAAACACCATACTGTTTATTATGGCTCCAATGCTCACCTTTATTTTAGCATTAATTTCCTGGGCAGTTATACCATTTGGAGCTGAAATAATTACAGAAAATGGACAGCAGGTAATAATCCCTAAGGTAATATCAAATATTAATGTTGGAGTGCTTTATGTGCTAGCTATATCCTCTTTGGGAATATATGGCATTATTATTGCAGGCTGGTCTAGTAATTCTAATTATGCATTTCTTGGCGCTATAAGGTCAGCTGCTCAAATGATTTCATATGAAGTTTCAATAGGTCTAATAGTTGCTACAGTTGTTATTACAACTGGCACATTAAATCTTGGAGAGATGGTGGTAGCGAAACATAATATGCCATTTTGGATTGATTTATTACTAATGCCTATAGGAATAATATTTTTTATTTCTTTGCTTGCCGAAACTAATCGTCACCCATTTGACTTGCCAGAAGCTGAAGCAGAGCTCGTCTCTGGGTATAACGTCGAGTATTCATCAATGCCTTTTGCTCTCTTTTTCTTGGGAGAATATGCAAATATGATTTTAGCAAGCGCTATGATGACAATATTCTTTCTAGGAGGGTGGTATCCTCCATTAGAGCTTAGTTTGCTGTATAAAATTCCTAGTTTAATCTGGTTTGTTTTGAAGATAGTTGTACTTTTGTTTATATTTGTTTGGATTAGAGCTACAATACCTCGTTATCGTTATGATCAATTAATGCGTCTTGGTTGGAAAGTATTTTTGCCAATATCGGTACTTTGGGTAATACTCATTTCAGGAGTGTTGCTTTTTACTGGGAATTTGCCTGGATCCAATGTTTAATTTCCCAAATACAAGGTTAAGGCGTAGGCGCTCAGGCAAGTGGATTCGCAATTTAACAAGTGAAAGCACTTTATCAGTAAATGATTTGATTTTTCCCTTATTTGTTCATGACGGAGAAGAAACAATTGAGCCAATTTCTGGCTTACCTGATATCAAATGTTATTCAATAGATGGATTAATTTCTATAATTCAGAAAGCTAAGGACTCGGGGATTAATGCTGTTGCAATTTTTCCTGTAGTTGATAGTAAACTAAAATCTGAAAACGCCGAGGAAGCGTACAATCCTGACAATTTAATCTGTAAAGCAATTTGTGCTGTAAAATCAAATGTACCGGATATTGGCATTATTGCAGACATTGCACTAGACCCATACACTACTCACGGTCATGATGGCATTTTAAAAAGCAGTAGGATAGATGTAGAAAATGACGAGACTGTGTCAGCATTATGTAAGCAAGCACTTGTTTTAGCAAAAGCAGGATGCGATATAGTTGCTCCTTCTGATATGATGGATGGCAGGATAGGAAAAATAAGAAAAACATTGGATGATAATAACTTTCAGAATGTGTCAATATTGTCCTATGCAGTAAAGTACTGTTCTAGCTTCTATGCGCCGTTCAGGCAAGTTGTCGGTTCGTGCGCATCATCAAATTTCATCGACAAAAGTGGTTATCAAATGGATTATAGAAATGCACGTGAAGCAATCTGCGAAATCGAAATGGATATAGATGAAGGTGCAGATTTTATTATGATAAAGCCGGGTATGCCATACTTAGATGTAATAAAAACAGCAAGTGAAAAGTTTAATTTTCCGATTTTTGCTTACCAAGTAAGCGGTGAATACGCAATGATAAAAGCTGCAGCAAATAATGGCTGGTTGGATTATAACAGAGTGATTTATGAGTCCTTAATTGGTTTTAAACGTGCAGGTGCAAGTGCAATATTTACCTATGCTGCACTTGATGTTGCAAAAAATTTGGTATCTACTTAGCAGTGTGGAACATCTAAGTAGGTAGCTGGCCGAAGTGACTTGACAAACCTTCCCACTTTCCTTATCATATCAATAAAAGTATTTATCCTTGTTTTTAATCTCTGCAGATTTAACAACAAAAATTCAGTAAAAAACTCAGGTATTTATTGGCAAATTACATAAAATTATAGCGGCTGCATGTCTTTTTTATTTTTTCTACGTTCAGCCAAATCGCGCTTGTTAGCACATTATTACAACGCCAATTTAAATTATAAAACTCGCTATAAGGGGGTTCTTTTGCCTTTTTTTATTTAGTAAATTTTTTAATATTTTGAATTAGCTATACATACTGACATCATATCACAGTGCGTGACACTGTGATCCAGAAAAACTAACCGCAAATTGAATCATAATAAAGACTAGATTCCAGCGTCATGAGCTGGAATGACATCAACTTTTGAATTCCAGTTATGCAAGAGATCTAATGACGCAAAGGGGCTACTTGAATGACAGGAAAAGGAGCACTGGGATAGAGGCACTAATATGAAGAAAGAAGGGATAACGGTTATTGGTAAATTTAGATCGTTTTTAACTATTTGCCTTTTTTCTATGCAAGAAGTGTATTGATAAGTCCATTACAATTCAGTATTGTGAAAAATATAAGTCAAGTGTTAGTTAGGACATGGGGATTTTTTTTCAATTTTTGGGTAAGGTGCTAGGCAAGGTTTTTCCTGCCAAAATAGTAAGCTCTTTTTTAGGAGTAGGATATTTACCGGGTTGGCAGCATTATTGGTCTTCTTTTCTAATATTATTTATTACCGACATTATATTAATGCTTACATACGGAGGTGATTTTATACTATATAAAATGCCGAATTCAGGCATAGTTGTAGCTGCTATTTTTACCAAGCTAGCAATAGTTATGTTAGTGCTGCAATTAGTTGGCATATCTATTTTTCATACTCAAGATCCTTCAGCCAGCAGTGATGAGAATATAGTAATACAAATAGCATCAGGACAGGTGATGACTGTTGCGTTTTCGATGCCGGCAATAATGTCAATTTATTATATTGTAAGTAAATTCTATTTAAGTATATGCAAGGCAATACTTCAATGTCCATTTTGGTTTAATGATCTTATGCATTTGTTCTTTTTCTTTATAATACCTTATTTATTTTTTAATATTGTAGAAGTAATAAAACCATGGCCGATAAGTACGATACAGCTTAGTTATAACAATGCAATATCAATCACATTTGAAGGGATTTTTCATGTGTTTTATGCAGTGATTTTATTGTACTTGACTGCATTTATATTCTGCGATCTGACTATGCATGATGCGATTGTTTTAAACAAAAGCATATTTGAGTATGTAAAAGAAAGTTCAATAGCCTTGAGTGACTATTTTCATGGCACTATTAAAAAAATAAGTATAGAATAGTACTTATTTGCTTATGTATTCAGTTTAAAAGATATACAGTTTGCGTGAATCTACAGGATATAATAAAGGGATTACAAGATTTTTGGGCAGATGAAGGGTGTACTATACTTCATCCATATACGTCTGAAGTTGGAGCTGGAACACTACATCCCGCAACAATCATGTCAGCGATTGACGAAAAATCAACAAAAATTGCGTATCTACAACCAGTAATCAGACCTGCAGACGGACGCTATGGCGACAACCCTAATCGTTTATATCAGCATCATCAATACCAAGTTATAATAAAACCATCTGGCAGCAATTTGCAAGATATTTACTTAAATAGCTTAAAAGCTCTTGGTGTATCGACAAAAGAATATGATATTAAGTTTATTGAAGATGATTGGGAAAACCCAAGTGTTGGCGCATCCGGTCTTGGTTGGGAGGTTACATGCAACGGAATGGAAGTAACACAACTTACTTATATACAGCAAGTGGGAGGTATTGACTGCAGAATAATTCCTGGTGAAGTAGCATATGGGTTAGAGCGTTTAGCAATGTGCATACAGGGTGTAGATAATGTTTACGACATAATGTGGAACGGTAGCGGTGCAACTTATGGAGATATTTTTAAACAAAGAGAGCGAGAGTTTTCTTACCTGGCACTTGATTATTATGATACTAAAGTAGTACAACAGCAGTTTGAGGATACAGAAAAACTGTGTAAATTCCTTGTTGAAAAAGAATTGCCGATAGCAGCTTATGACCAATGTATTAAAACGAGCCATCTACTTAATCTACTTGATGCAAGAGGTGTGCTTGGTGTGAATGAACGTACAGCCTATATTGGTAGAGTGAGAGAGTTAACAAAAAAATGCTGTGAATTATATAGAGCAAAGTAGAATATGTTGTCACAATTATTGTTTGAATGTCTTTCAGAAGAAATTCCATCAAGAATGCAGAATTCATCTGCAGCTCAGGTTAAGAGCTATATCACTAATGCTTTTAGTAAAAATAATGTGAAATTTGCATCTATAGAAGTTTATGTGACTGCACGTCGCATTGCTCTTTTTATTGATGGCATAAGTGCTTTGGAGCTAAAAGATTCTAACAATGAGATTAAAGGACCAAGAGTTAATGCACCGAAAAGTGCTATCGAAGGTTTTTTGAGAAAAAATCGGAAAGGTGAAGAAGATTTACTCATTCGCAAAGTAAACGATGAAGATTTTTACTTCATTAAGAGAGAAAGCTGCTTATTTAACATCAACGGGTTTCTCAAAAATCAACTGGAGGAAATGCTAAAAAACTTTTCTTGGCCAAAGAGTATGAGATGGAGTGAAAGAAAAGAGAGATGGGTTAGGCCAATTAAAAATATTCTATGTATTTTAAATGACGAAATAATACCTATATCTTTTGCAGGGGTTACAGCATGCAACGTGACGTATGGTCATAGGTTTCTTTCAGGTGATGCAGTACTTACTGTTAAAACACCCAAAGACTATTTTGAATTGTTAGAAAAAAATAATGTCATTCTCCAGTTGGACAAAAGAAAGCAATTTATACTAGATCAGATTAATAAGTTTACAAAAGAGGAGAACTTACAACTTGAAAAAAATGATTATTTACTTAATGAATTGGCAGGGCTTATAGAGTGGCCAATAGTATTATTTGGTAAAGTAAAATCATCAGAATTACCGAAGGAAGTAATACTTAGTATAATTAATACGCAGCAAAAGTATCTTGCTTTAAGTGATGGACAGAAAATATCACATTTTGTTACTGTTGTAAATGTTAACAACAATGAAGTTGTCAAAGGCCATGAAAGAATATTAGAAGCACGTCTTGCTGATGCCCAGTTTTTGATATCTCAAGACAAGAAGGAAAACCTAGATTACTATGTCAAAAAATTGAGCTCTATTTCATTTCATGCTTCGCTCGGTAGCGTAGAAGAAAAAGTGAAGCGTATTATCGCTCTTTCAAAGTATGTAGCGATATTTATTCCACATGCTTCATTAATTAAAGTTGAACGTGCTGCATATTTAGCAAAGGCAGATCTTGCAACGTTGATAGTGAAAGAATTTCCGGGATTGCAAGGAGTAATGAGTGGATACTACGCTTCTTATTTTCAAGAGGATAAAGAAGTAGTGGAAGCTATAACTGAGCACTATAAGCCAATTGGATCGGACCAAGAATGCCCTAAATCTCCTACTGCGATTGCTGTAGCTATTGCAGACAAAATGGATAGTTTGGTTGGCTTAATTGCAGCAGGTGAGAAAATCTCTGGTTCGTATGATCAGTTTGGTTTGCGGAGAATGACAATTGGTATAATTAGAACAATACTTGAAAATAATTTGCATATTCCAATTAGATTGCTGATAGATAAGTCAGTATCTTTATGTTCAAGGCTTCTATTGAATAAAAATATAATTCCAGTTGATAAGCCAAGTGAAAAACAAATTTCAGAACTAGTGTTTAAATTCTGCTTAGAAAGGTTCAAGATTATTTTAAAAAATAGAAATATAAGGCAAGATGTTGTAGATTCAATACTATATAAAGTCGATATTAATGATCTGCTGAAAGCGGAAAAGCAAACTGTGATATTGGATCGTTATCTTAGTACAAAAGAAGGTGAACAGGTTCTAAGCACTTATAAAAGAGCCAGTAACATGATGAGCAAAGTGAGAAAAAGTGATGGCACTACTTATAATGCATCTTACAGTAAGAAGTTTTTGATTGAAGATGAGGAGATTGCGCTATCAAATTGTGCTATAGCTGCTTGTAAAAACATCAAACAAGCGATAGAAAATAACGACTTTAATACAGCGCTTGATGAACTTGCTCGTTTTGCTCCATTTATCAATCAATTTATGGACAGTGTAAAGATTAACTGTGATTCTAATGAGCTTAGAATAAACAGGTTATCTTTGCTTGCAAATGTTGTTTCTACCTTTCATTTAGTAGCAGAGTTTAACCTTATACAGGTTAAACAATTGATAAATGCTCAGGCAATATAAGGAACAAATCAAATCATCTCCACAATCCTGTGGCGTTTATAAGATGATTGGAGATAAGAATAAGGTTTTATACATTGGTAAAGCAAAAAACTTGAAGTCGAGATTATCCGACTACCTTCAATTCGAAAACCTTTCTGAACGAATCAGAGTAATGATCTTACAGGTTATTAAGGTTGAAATATTCATCACTGAGAATGAAATCGAAGCATTGCTTCTTGAAGCACAGTTAATAAAATCGTTAAAACCATCTTATAATATTTTGCTTAGGGATGGAAAATCTTATCCTTATATAACAATTTCTAAGCATGATTATCCAAGAATAGCGAAATATAGAGGTAAGTTTAAGAAGAATGAGTTTCATTACTACGGCCCTTTTCCATCTGCCGCTGCTGTTAAGAACACTATATTATCATTGCAAAAAGCTTTTCTCTTAAGAGTATGTTCAGATCAATATTTCTCTTCAACAAAAAGACCATGTCTTGAGTATCAAGTTAAGCGCTGTTCAGCACCATGCGTAGATAAAATTACAAAAGATGATTACTGCAAATCAGTAAAACAAGCACAAGATACTCTGCTAGGAAGGAATAAAGAAGTGCAAAGACAGCTATTTTCTACAATGGAAAAGTGCAGTAGGGAGATGAACTACGAGCTTGCTGCTGTCTATAGAGATCGATTGAAATTTCTTCAGCAAATTCAAATGCAGCCAATGGATTTTTCTTTTGAAGAAGATGCAGATTTCTTCAGCATTGTACGTGAGGCAGACTTAGCATGCATTGGTGTACTATCTTTCAGAGATAAAGGTAACTATGGAAGCATTCCTTACTTCATTGAGAATTGTAGTGATCATCCAAATGATGAAATTTTATCCACCTTTTTGGTCAATTTGTATAATCCAGTTAATACACCACCAGCACAAATTTACGTTCCCGATTTTATTAAGGATAAGGAAATTATAGAGCAAGCACTTTATGCTCTTACTCAAAAATCAATAAAAGTTTTGTATGCGAAAAATAGTAAAGAGCGTGATTTGTTGAATTTTATTTACAATAATTCTAAGCATAGCCTAGAGCAGAAGCTTACTGATTATAGAAATAACCTAGAAAAGCTCGAAGAGCTTAGCAAAATCTTTTTGTTACCAAATATTCCAAAGCGTATCGAGGTTTATGATAATAGCCATATATCTGGAAATCAACAAGTTGGTGTGATGATTGTTGCAGGGCAGGAAGGTTTTTTAAAAAGTGAGTACAGAAAATTTACTATAAAAGAAGAAATTTCAGGTGATGACTATAAAATGATGAGAGAAGTGCTTACTAGACGTTTCTCTGGCAATATAAAAGACATCATTCCTGATTTTTTACTGATAGATGGTGGGCCAGGACATGTTTCCATAGTGCAGAATGTGTTGGAGATATTGAATATAAACGTTCCTTTTGCTTGTATGGCAAAAGGTCATGATCGTAACGCAGGAAATGAAAGATTTTATGTGCCGAGCAGAGAAGAATTTACTCTAGCAAGTGACAGCAAGGTCATGCTTTATTTACAATTGCTGCGTAATGAAGCTCACCGTTTTGCGATAACTTCGCATAGAAAAAAACGCGATAAACAGTTTTTTGCTTCACAATTAAGTAAAATATCTGGTGTTGGCAGTAAAAGAAAGAAGGCACTCATGTCTCATTTTGGTTCGGTAGAAAACATAAGCAAAGCTTCTCTAGCTGAAATTCAAAACGTACCTGGAATTAGTAAAGGTTTAGCAGAAATCATTCTTCAACACGTGAATTCTAAGAAAGGTACTCCTAAATAGGTACTCTAAAATTAACCTTTATTTCTTCTTAATAAGACATAAAAAGCTCCTTTGCCACCATGTTTTTTTATGGCTTGCTGATAGTATAAGATCATATTTCGAACTTTTGTGTCATTCAACCACTTATTTAAGCTATTCTTTATAGTGTCTATTTTATCTGTACTATTACCATGCCCCGTAATTACCAATAAGCACCTATTCCTTGCTTGATAATTTTTGATAATAAAATCTATCAATTTACAATAAGCATTATCTATACTATAGCCATGCAAATCGAGTTTATCGCTTATAAAATATTTGCCCCTATCGATCTTTAATTTTGTATTGTAGTCAAGACAAAATGATGAATCACCATTATCAGTATTAAGAAAATTTTCTTGTAAGCCAGAGATACCTTTATCAATCATAGATTTTATATTTACTTTGTGATCAACTTTCAAAGTAACTTTTCCACATTCTATTGGCTTAACATTTTTTTGCCAATCTAACTCATCATCTGACATTAATTCATTAATTGAACTGCATAATTTTACAACAATATATAAACACAGTAAAATATTGCTTACTCTATAAAAATCTGATTTTTAATAATGAGATGAAATCATCAAAAGCTAATGAAAACTGTTGGATATATGGAAAGCACACTTGTATTTCAGCATTAAGAAACAAAAATAGGCGGTGTATAGAACTGTTAGTAACAGAAAATTTCTACAGAGAATTTGAGAAAGAAATTAAACAATGTGCAGATAGTAAGGGCATTAAAGCTCGACTGGTAGAGAACAAAATGTTCAATGATGTTTTACCCAAAGGTGTAAATCACCAAGGAATTGCTTTAAAAGTTACTCCTATTTTTCACAGCTTAAATATTGAAGAAATAGCTGAAAGATCAGGTGAAAACTCTACTATAGTCATTTTAGATCAAATTACTGATACACACAATATAGGGTCGATTTTAAGAACCTCAGCTTGTTTCAACATTGATGCATTGGTTTTACCGTATCACCATTCACCAAGCGAAAATGCATCTATCGCAAAAACAGCAAGTGGCGCATTAGACATTGTTCCTCTAATATACGTTACAAACATAGTAAAGACGATGGAGTCTTTAAAAAAGATAGGCTACTGGTGTTATGGGTTTGATTGCAATGCAAAGGAAAATATAGATGAAATAAAGAATTTTGGGCAAAAAAGAGTAATTGTTTTTGGTTCTGAAGAGAAAGGAATGCGGAGACTAGTTAAAGAAAATTGTGATTATCTTTTAAAAATCCCAATGTCAAACGTAATTAACAGTCTAAATGTTTCAAACGCAGCAGCAATAGGACTATATTCCATCTACATTAAAACAAAAATCACTGCAAATTAGTTGCAATGAAAAATATACTTTTTGCCTGCTATCAAGACTGTTGGAATCTAGAAAAAAGAATGCCATTTTAGCTTCACATGCACAGCTGGAAGATGTCATCCCAGTGCGTGACACTGGGATCCAGTTAAATTTGCGAGTATAAAAAAAATATAACGTTTCTGATGATGATGGAAAAATGGATGCCAGTGTCTGGGCACTGGCATGACATCTTCCTACAGAATAATGTTCGTACAGCTGTGTATCACATGCTGTAATGACAACAGTGAATGACATCTTGCGATGTCATTCACTAGCACTTACATTACCAATCCCAAGAAAGAGGTGAACTTGAATCTGTTGGAATCTCGAAGGATGGCTGTGACACTATCTCTTTTATCTCATTTCTAAGCCATTCGCTACCATCTTCTCCAGCTTCTCCAGCTTCTTTAATAGCTTTCTTGAAACTGCTCTCTAGTACAGCTTTAGCAGCTGCAGTGACGTGACCATTACCATTTATAGCATTTCCTATTGTAGTTAACTTAATTAACTCATCGTTTAAGTCATCAGGCATCTTATCAGTCTTAGTTTGTATTGCAGTAACCTTATTTCCTAAATTAGCAGCACTTGTAGCATCTTTTATAGCAGCAACATCAGCAGTAAAGGTATCTGTAATCTTATCAGTCTTAGTTTGTATTGCAGTAACCTTGTCTCCTAAATTAGCAGCATTTGTAGCAGTTTCTATAGCAGTTACTTTAGCTGTTAAGTCAGCTGGAATAGTATCAGTTTTAGCCTTTATAGCAGTGACATCAGCTCCTAAGGTATCTGTAATCTTATCAGTCTTAGCCTTTATTCCTGATATCAGATCTGTTCCGACTTGAGTTTTTATGGTAACTAAGTCAGCGCTTAAGTCAGCTGGAATAGAATCAGTCTTAGTTTTTATTGCATCTACATTAGTTCCAATACCTAATAATGTAGCAATTGCACCTCCAGTCATGAAGTTTGTTGCTGTAGCACTGTAATCTATTTCAGCAGCACCATTAGGTTCATACTTAAAAGTGTTGAAAACATTAGTAGCATTGTCTACACCAAAGGTATACTTATTCTGTGCAGCATCTTCATAAATTATGCTTTTAATGTTAGGGGATGGTACATTTGCTCCAGAGTTGTCTTTAAAAGTTAAACTAGCCATATCACTTTCCGTTAATTATAAAAACCATAATGTGCATGAAAATAATATAAATTCCGTAAATACTAGATTTTGCATAAGATTTCCTTGAAGCTTTTCGCTTCAGAATTCTTCTCTTGTGATCTAAGTATGTAGCAGACGATGTCATCCTAGTAGCCCCTTTGGTGTTATTCCAGTGCTTGACACTGGAATCCATTTTTCCATCATAAGAAACGTTGATTACTTTTATACTAGCAAATTTAACTGGATGCCAGTGTCTGGGCATTGGAATAACAAAAAGAGGGCAGGGCCCTCCTTGTATATTAGATATAGGCTGAGTTATGATCGTGATAAACGTGATCGCTTGCGCAGTCGAACATTTTCACAAAACCATTCTCTAGATAGAGATTATATTCATGATGTTGATCTAATAACTCAAAGTTATCTTGTGTTTCTAAGCTGAAGTGACTTGAATCTGATAGCAATTCGTAATTTGGGGGAATGTTCAAAAAAGTGTGTCAAACCGAGAAATAAAAATAAAATAGAAACAAAAAATAGAGGTTTGATATATGAGTTACAAAATAGAAAATGGAACGACTGGCCTGGTAGATTACAAAGAGCTGGAAGCAAATATACTGTCATCAATAAGGGAAGGTAAACCATTGATGGGGAGAGATGGAGCATTAACACCATTTGTAAAAAGGCTGCTGGAAGCAAGTCTAGAAGGTGAAATAGAGCATCATTTATCCAATGAAAGAGAAGAAAAGAATCGAAGAAACGGAAAGAATGGCAAAACTTTGAAGACGAGTGCAGGTTCATTTGAACTATTGACACCAAGAGATAGAGAGGGAAGTTTCGAACCACAGATAGTGAAAAAAAGGCAAACAAGCTTACATCCAGAACTTGAAACAAAGGTCTTGAACATGTTTGCAAGCGGTGTGGGATACAGGGATATAGCATCCTATGTGGAAGAAATCTATGACCATAAAATATCTGCAGCAGAGATATCTGGAATTACAGATAAATTACTGCCTATAATCAATGAATGGAGGAGTCGTCCCCTACAATCAGTATACCCGATAGTATTTATGGATGGGATGTTTTTTAAGGTCAAAGAGAATGGACATTGCATAAGTAAATGCATGTACAATATATTAGGAATAGACCAAAATGGCAGAAAAGAAGTACTGGGTTTTTACTTAGCAGAAAGTGAGGGAGCTAACTTCTGGCTAGGCGTATTAAATGACTTAAAAGAGAGAGGAGTAGAAGACATTTTGATAGCTTGTGTTGACGGTCTGAAAAGCTTCCCTACAGATATAAATAGCGTATTTCCCAATGCTGAGGTACAGTTATGCATTGTGCACCAAATAAGAAATTCACTAAAATACGTATCCAGCAAAGATATAAAAGTTTTTATGAATGATTTGAAAAAAATATACCGTGCTACAAGTAGAGAAATCGCCGAAAATTATTTACTTGAACTGGAGGAAAAATGGGGTGAAAAATATCCTTTAGTCATAAAATCGTGGCAAAACAATTGGGAAAATTTGTCTAGTTATTTTAAGTATTCTGGCCCTGTTAGAAGGCTAATTTATACCACCAATCCAATTGAGGGGTTGCACAGACAAATCAGAAAATTTACTAAAACCAAAGGTTCATTTACCAGTACAAATGCCTTGTACAAATTGGTATATTGTGCTATAAAAAAGATAGAGCAAAAATGGGCTATGGCTTTGCCTAATTGGGCTCTAACTATATCTCAACTTGATATCTTTTTTCCTGATAGGTTAAAAATTGAGTTGAACTAAAAATTCGCTTTGACACACTTTTTTGAACATTCCCTTTTTTTCAGCTCCATGAATAAATTTTCCCACTCCACGTGCAAATGGTCCTGTTTTAATATCGAGCCATTTATCCTCTTTTGAACCATTAGCCATTCCTTTAACTATTTGCTTTGCCTGTAAAAGCTCTTGCACTATACGCTCTAATCTATCTCTTCCCATACTATGAAAAACTTCAGGCAGTCTATGTCGTTGTTTATGTATTCCTGCACTTCCTGTGTGAGTAAATGGATGTCCTGAAATAGCAGCTCGCGCAATTGAATCAATAAGATATATTTTAAGATCTTTATCGCTAATATTTTGAGCTTTTAATTGTTCAGTGATGTCTTCCAATAGCCCTGTTTCTTCATTTCTTAGGTAAGTGCGTATGGTACGATCAGCCAGGCCATTTGCTTTAACAACAGCTCCATAAAATAGTGCATTTTGTCTTGGGATTTTTCCAATTGACCTAAAAATCATTGGTTTAGTCATATCTTCAACAGGCCAAAAAGCAAAAGAACACCTGACTCCATTTACGAGAGCAGAAGTGCCTCGAATAGCATCTCGTGCTTGCTCTACTGTTGATATAGGCTTTTCTCCCTTCAGCTTTCTCATATGATGTGCAGTAATTATTGAAGCTCCAGTGCTACATGCTAAATCAGATAATAAACACATGAGATAATCCCCTACTGCTGGATCAGCATTTAAATCTGCATGAATGAAAGAAGCAAGGGGATCAAATATAATGAGCTTTAAATCCTTTATCCTGCTCAGCTGCTTCATTACCGACTCAAATTCTGGAGAGATTTCTACAACTTTACCGCGAACGTTCTTAAGTATGGTAAGAGATCCTCCGATGTTTGGTAATGGTACAATAAATAGCCTACCTTTATATTTCAATCTCTCGCATTTTGGATCAAGTCGTTCTAAGCGACGATGTATTTCATTTGTATCATCCTCCGCAGAAAATACCACCACAGATCCATGTTCAGTAACAAGTTGGCCAAATCCGCATACCTGATCTATGCTAGCTGCAACCTTGAGGGCTAGGTCAAGAAGAAGCATGCCTTTACCAGTATCACCCATTGCAGCTAAAATAGATGTGACACCCAAAGGAAATAATCCTTCAACTAAGAATCTTTGCTTTGGTACTGGACCTACAAAACGCTCCACACTCCAGCTAAAAATATCAAGCGGTGATTTAATAATTATTTTTCTTGAGTTTTTTTCGATGAAGTCAAAAATATCTATATTCTCTTGTACAGCATCAGCAGCATCCCAACTCCTTAGTTTATCTGGTGGAATCCTAAGCGTAGCAAGTGATGCAACACCAAGTTCTAAAAGTTTCTTTTCAGCGTTTTTAGCATATTTATTACCTGCTTCATCATTGTCTGGCCAAATGATAATATGTTTACCTTTTAGCGGAATCCAATCTGTTTTATCAATAGGTGCATTTGCTCCAAACATTGCTGTTGTTGCAGTTATTCCTTTCTCTATAAGTACTTCTGCGCATTTTTCTCCTTCAACCAGAACAACCTTATCTGATTTTAAGATACCTGGAATGTTGTAGAGCGGCCTTATCTCTGGCTCTTTGAATCTCTGCTTTTTAGAATCAAATGGTTTAAACTGTTTTTTCTCTAAAGGAGGATCATAACGGTAGACTATTACGATTACTTGGTTATTTTCATCGTAGTAGTTCCAACTACAAGTCAGGTATTGTTCTAGATCTCTAATATTATTTTTTTCTTTGATGCCAAGCCATTCACTTATTGAGAGCATTACTTCAGGAAACTCTGTTTTTGCATTCTTCCCGTGTACTGTTGCCCAAAGGTCAATAATGTCACCACCTTCTCCTGTTGCAAAATCTTTCCATAATCCAGCTCTTTCACCTGTTAACTCTATTACAGTGCTTTTGCCTTTGTTACCCTGTACATCACCTACATAAAACTTATCACCACGAAATGTTCCTCTTGGTAGTAGGTGAAAAAGACAAGATCTGATGTTTTGCAAAAGCTGAGTTTTGAGCTCTACCATAGTGTCCGTTTTGCGGACAAATTAAGGGAGAGTAGACCGGTGGAACTTCCCCACGAGCCCCTCGCAAAACTGTGCATGAACCTCTCGACTCACACAGCTTCCATTATTCATCTTTTGACCTAAACCTAATATCCAGTGGTAGAAAGTTTCTGGCCCTTCCTTTCTCATTTTTCCTAGAAGTTGCCTTGCTAGTCTTCCATGAGTTCGAAGTTTCTTGTACTTTCTTCTGACCCACTTTTCTAGGTGCCGCTCTATGTTTCTCAGAGGTTTGTATATCTCTTTCCTGTAAAACCTGCCATAGTACTGATACCAGCCTCTGACTATTGGATTTACTATCTTTGATATTTCCTCTAATGTTTTGTGTGTATTTCGTAGTATTTTCCATGACCTTATGGTTGTAGTAATATTTTTCTTGGCTTTGTTGCTAATTGCAGGAAGAAATGAAACAAAATGCTTTCCTATTTTACTTTTTGCTAACCTTGGTCTATATGTGTAGCCCAGAAAATCAAAACTTTGCGTAGGAAATTCACTTTTTCTATTGTCATCCTTGCAGTACACAATTTGTGTCTTTTCAGGATGTAATTTTAGCTTATGCTCAGCCAATCTTTCTTCAATTGCTATCTTCATAAATTCCGCCTGCTTCTGAGTCTTACAGTGCACTATCGCATCATCTACATACCTCTCAAATGGTATTGTTGGGCACTTTTGTCTCATCCACTCATCAAATACATGATGCATAAATATGTTTGAGATTATCGGGCTTATTGAACCTCCCTGTGGAACTCCTTTATCCCTGATTACCTTACTGCCATCTGTTTGCTGAATTGGAGCTTTCATCCATCTTTCAACATACAGTATGACCCATTTGCAGTCTGTGTGCTTCTTGATAGCTTGCAATGCCAACTTGTGGTCTAAATTGTCGAAAAATCCTGATATATCAAGATCTATCACCCAATCGTACCTCCAGCATCTTTTACGCGCTGTGTCTACCGCATCCAATGCAGATCTATTTGGTCTATAACCATATGAATCTTCGTGGAATTTTGGCTCTACTAGCGGCTCAAGATACATAGAAGCTACTGTTTGCCCTATCCTGTCGATTACTGAAGGAACACCTAAAATTCTTTGTCCTCTTCCTGTACCTTTCGGTATTGCAACAGCTTTTACAGCTTCTGGAAAATAACTTCCAGATGACATCCGATTCCATAGTTTGTACAGATTATCTTTTAGATTTTCCTCAAATTTTGTTATCGAAACCTCATCTACACCAGCAGCACCCTTATTTCTCGATACTTGTTTATAAGCTCTCCAAATAAGTTGCTTTGGTATATCAAAAGACTTTGTTTTATTCATTAACTCCTCCCTTGCGGTTGATAAATAACTAAAACTAAATAACTCAGCCCCTTCGCTCCATTCCCATTACAGAAACTTCTTCACTACTACGAGCTGATCCGCCCCTGTTTTTCGCATCGGTACTCTCATCCTTAGAGTTTAGCTCCTTGGATTTCTTCCTTATCATCGAAACGACAGGTTCCCGTAGTTCCGCACAATAGCCTAAAATAGATTCATGCCACCTCTATGCCGGACGCCATCTACCCAGTAAACAAGCTCCTGATAGACTTATCCCAGGTTACTACAGAACCCCTGGTTTTGACGCCTCCTAATTGTCATTTTCGACACTTCATCAGTGGTTCACTTTCGTTCATCTCTCTACTTCACACATGATGCATAGTTGCACCTTTTCCATAACGCTCACCACCTTGGCTCTTTACCAAAGCAGCTTATGGTTGTTTAAAGCCTGCTCTTGTAAACCGGCTCCGAGGGGCCCACCCTCATCTATCATGCAGCTTCAACACTTTCCATGTCTCTACGGCGCACCTGTAGCTATAACTTTAGAGTTCTGCCAACGCCCATTTACTCTGCTAATGAATTTTGCTGGTATTGATTTACCGTTTCTTAGCTCATATACTACTTGCAAGACATTTGCACGTTTATTTGGTTGAAACATTACCATACCAGATGTATAAAAACTTCTTAAAGCATTAGCACCAATTAAAGCTTGAAAAGGACTTTTTGCGAGTGTAGCTGTGGATACTTTTCTGGTATGACGTGTAATAATGATTCCAGCCATAGGATTAATTATAGAACGTAATTTTTCTATTCTGCTTTGCAGGCCAGAAAATATATTTTCATAGTCAATCGAATCCAAGACGATAAGATCTATCGTTTTAAATTTTTCCCCTATGATCTCTTTTATTCTCTCTATACCTTCATCATTTAAAGTTAATCTCATCTTTGTAGTAACAATCAAGTTTTCCTCTGCTAGATTTGGCAGCCTTTGATTAGTTATGATTTGTTGTATGCGTTCCCTGATATAATTGTACTCCATCTCATTTTGCAGATAGATTATTTTTAGTGGCCTTGCTGACTTCATCTTAAGAAACGACACTCCTGCTGCAAGATGTGCAAGCAAAGAGAGAAGAAAATAACTTTTGCCAACCTTTGGCGTACCACCAATGACTAAAAGACCACCTGGAGTGAGAATTCGTGGAGCTATTATATCTTCTGGTATTGGTGATTGATCACTTAAGTACTGCTTTACAGAAAATATTTTTTCTTCTCTTTTCCCCCCTTTTTTTTCTCCACTCTTTGATTTTTTATTGAGCCACTTTCTAGCAGAATATATATCACCTTTAATCAAAATCCAAAGATCAATAATATCACCGCTAGTCCCTTTGGTAAAATTACGCCAATCACCAGCTTCCTTACCTACTATTTTAACTGTAATTGTATTTCCATTTAAGTTTCCGATATAAGTTTTTTCTCGGTAAAACTCACCATTTGGAAGTAGGTAAGAAACACACTCCTTGATATTATCAATCAATAACATCTTTAACTCTTTTTGCTTTTTAGACATAAAATTCCCATACATATTTTTCATACGTGTAAAGTTGAGATTAGCTAGCTCACAAACAGTTTCAAAAGATTTTGAATTCAGCCAATGAATTGCTTCTTCTCTTAGCTTTGAGTTTTTTCCTACTGCGTCCTGAATACCTCTAGTAACGACAGCAGACCAAAGCTTTTCCTCGTCGTACTTCAAAATGGTACTCTGTCAATTTCATAATTTTTGCGGTATTCTACCGAAGCAATTTTGTTCTTTTCTCCATATTCATCAGTTATAACACTTACCTTTACTGTAAACTCTAAGCCATTTAATTCTGCAATTGAATTTAGCTTACGAGCAAGGATTGCACTTTCTTAGTTATCATGTGGATGAATGTCACGTGCTGATTCCAAGATACTGCGAAGCATAGAGCGACCCATTTCTCCCCAAGTATCTTCTGCTTTATTACTTTTAATACCAATTATTTGGTAAATCTTGTGCTTTTCATATAGACCTTCAATAACGGTAAATTCTGTATTTAAATAAATGCTACCGGTAGTGGGGCTTTTAGTAAACCAATGCTCATAACCTCCAGGCTTGATTGTCATTTTTACCTTTACTATTGTACCTTTTGGTATCAGTCTACTTTGCGGTTTTACAGTGTTAAAATCAGTTAATAGGTTTTGTAACATATATCACTCTCCATGTTTAAATTTTAAAACTTGCTTTTAATCTTTGTAAGCAGCTTGCCTAAATGCGGTTCTTCAACCATACTCAGGCGTCCACTGCGGTCTTTAGCTGGGTATCCCCAAGGGTTTAAAGTGTGGCAAACAAAAGAGCGCTTCTCCGTTCCATCATCTTTCTTGATTCCAACCATACTGATTACTTCGTCAACTATCCCAGGAATTTCACTGGCAGTTTTAGTTCCTTCGCATTGAGGTAGCCAAGTTGGACGATTGCAGTCATCGAGATATTGACCTAAAGTGCCAACTATGATGATGTCTTTGTCTCTGATGTGTTGAAATTGATTGAGCCAAGCCATCATTTCTTGAGCAAGTAATCCATACGCAGCTCTCATATCCTGTTTTCCTGATCTCTCAGAAAAAGCTTCAGGTTGCATTTTTGCCCATAACAGACATAAACATGAAGCAACGGTTATGCTATCTACAAAGATGCATCGGTATTTAGAAAACTCAGAGAAAAGATCTTTGTACTTACCAGATACATGTTCATAGTGTCTTTGGCTGTATGCTTGATCAGACTTCAGCGCAGGATTAGACCCCCCTATAAGACAAGCAATATCTCTAGCTTCATTCCAAGTGCGAAGACTAATTGAATCTCCTTGCCAGTCTTGAACGGCAAGAAGCCCTGCTTCAAAATCAAGGCAAAGTGTTGGTTCATCTATAGTCTTTAGGAGACTTGTTTTACCAATACCATAAGGACCAAAGATGACCATCTTTACACTTGATATTGTTTGCAATCTTTCATTATTATTCAAAATTTTAAGAATCATTATTTATCCATGCTGCAATGTATATATACAAGAAAGGCAAAAATTTTGTTCAATTTTTCTTTTTGCCTTCGTAGTAAATAGGAGAAAGTTTGGCACGTATCTTCTTGATAATATTGTTTAAAGTGGTTCTTGAAACGTTGTTCATTTTGGCAACTTCATGTAAGTTGAAAAACTTAAGTTGCTCACATATATTTTGCCATTCCTTTGGTAAAACCGAGATCATATAGTCTACATCAATGCGTTTTGTTATTTCACTCTCAAGTAGCTCTGTTACATCGATACTAATATAGTTATTGATATCGCGTTTTGCACATCGCTGTTTCTTTAGCAAGTTAATAGCTTTGTTTTCAGTTAATCTTGCTACGAAAGTGTTAAAGCTACTTTTATCTTCATCATATTGATCAAGACATGGCCAAATTTCACAGAAGAGTTCTTGCTCAAGATCTTCGTTATTCTCATCAATAAAGCACTTAGCAAGTTTTAGTCTATAGGCTTGGTATTTTACGTTTTTAACAATTATAGCTATATTTTTTAATTTCATGGTTTTCCCTAAAACAAATTAATGCTTTAAGGATGGGAGTTATTAATGCCGTTATGTAGGACAGGAGCAAAAATAAATAATACTGATGCGATTTTTAATCTATTGATATTCTGTTATTTTTTTTTGAGAATAATACTGATGCAATTTAAAATAATACAGTTCAGGTTTTTGGAAACTATTTTGAATGGATTTCAAAGAGTGGGTAGCTCAGGCTTTCTAAAATTATGTTAAAAATGTAGTAAGATATATAAGAATTTCATATTTTGAAATTCAATATTACCAATTTTTAAGAGGGAAAAATGTGCTCTCTATGATCTTAAGTTCCGTTCCTAATTACTGGCTTCCTAAATCAGGAATTAGGAATCAGGAATCTAGAATTAGCCTGTATGGAGGGTTTTCACCATGCGTTCCTAAAACCGTTCCTAGGAACGGCATATCTGAAGTCCGCCAATATGGAGGGTTCCAGCTTCCTAAAACCCTTATATATAATATATATATAATACATATATAAAAATATACACATATATAAAAACATATAAAATATAAGATTTAGAATAATAAAAAAAACTCTAAAAGTAGAAAAATCATGTTTAGGATAAGTAAGGTTTTTAAATAAACATCTTCAAGAAAGAGTTAATTATAAAAAATTTTTCAAAAATTGAAGATTTTTTGGACGAAAATTTTCCAAATCTTGTATATATATGTACTCAGCAATTGAAAGGAAATGCTCACCCTAGATCTTGGCAAACAAACTGGTTGGACTATTTTACATGATGGAATAGTGCAAAGTGGAAGTAAGAGTTTTCATGTTAGCAGGTTTAGTGGTGGTGGAATGCAGTTTTTAAATTTTCGTAATTGGCTTAATGCACTTAAGTATAAATTTCCAGGTATTGAAGTTGTGTACTTTGAAGAAGTGAGAAGACACTTGGGAACTGATGCTTCACATATCTATGGAGGGTTTTTAGCACATCTTTCTGCTTGGTGTGAAGAACATCATGTGCCATACAAAGGTGTATCTGTGAAAACTATCAAACGCTTTATAACAGGCAAAGGCAATGCAAGTAAAGCTGATGTAATTGAAGCAGTACAGAAAAAGGGTTTCTGTCCAACAGATGATAATGAAGCAGATTCTTTAGCTTTAATGTTCTATGTTATGAATTTCAGTAAAGATTTTAATACATTAAAAGTATCATAAAAAGTGGGTCCTTTCGGCCATGCTGGAGGGTTTGGTGGTCCTGACCTCGGGCCTTCTTTAGCGTCAGAAATATTTCAAATGTTGACTACTTGTGCAGTTATAGCTGAGCAGTGCCAAAAAAGGAGAAAAAAAGGTGAAAATTAAGCAAGCAGAATGGGCAAGAGAAAAAGGGTTTTCAAGGCAATATGTCTGTTCTTTGGTAAAGAAAGGAATCGTTGAACTCAAAGATGGACTTATTGACCCCGAGCAGGCAAATGAAGCTCTGAAAGCTGTTCGTGATCCAAGTCAACCACTGAGAAGAAAAGAGAATGGAGAAAAGCTTTCAACGATATTGCTAAAAACGCGAATAAAAAATGAAACGGAGCGTGGTAAACTTCTTGAGGCGAAAGCTAAGGCTGAGATAGGAGAACTTGTAGCAGTAGAAGAAGTAAAGCGCGATGCGTTTAATGTAGCAAGAGTTGTCCGTAATAATTTGCTTAATATTCCAAATAGAGTTTCAGCACTGCTTGCATCACTGAGCGACACTGAAAAGATTCATATGGCGCTAACCGAAGAGATTACAAACTCATTACAAGAATTATCTAATACTAAATTTCAAATATAAAAAAGATTTTGAATATAAAATGGCTGATAACTTAAGTTTAGAGTTAATAAAATGCCTCATTAATCAACCTGGATTAGATGTTAATGTCAGAGGGTTAAACGGAAAAACTCCACTGCATTGCGCTATAGAGTTTGATGAATTAAGTATGGTAGATCTGTTACTCACGAAAAAGAACATTAATCCTTTTGTTGAGGACAATGAAGGCAAAACCTCCTTAGATTATGCCAAAGAAGGTAAAAAAGCAGAAATATTACAAGCATTAATCAATCACAAATACGGATCAGAACAAGATAGCTTACTTCATTTAGCTGCAATGATAGGTGAAATTAATGCAGTGAGATATTTGATCAGAAAAGGTATTGACGTTAATGTACGAAATGCTCTGCATCATACTCCATTACATCTAGCAGCAGGCATAGGACATGAAAATGTTGTCAAAATTTTAGTGGAAGAAGGAAGCGCTGAAATAGATGTCTTTGATGCACCAAATCAGACACCAATGCACTATGCAGTTAATAACAAGAAGTTGGAGATAGTAAAGTTATTACTGGAGCTAGGAGCAGATGTAAATAGCGCACGTGTAGGACAAAACTCGATGAAATTATCACCTGTGCATATAGCTGTAAGTAATACTAATTACGATGAAAGGGATTTATGTCTTGATATTCTCAAATGCTTAATAAAGGAGCCTAATGCTCAAGTCAATTTGCAGGACTACGAAAATAGAACACCTCTACATTACGCTGAAAGACTTAAAACAATAGAGGTCTTACTAACGCGAGAAGATATAGACCCTCTGGTAAAAGACGATAGGGGCAAGACACCATTTGATTACGCTAAACCTGAGATAAAGAAGGCTTTGATGAGTAATAAATACGGTTCTGAAAAGAATAGTCTACTCCATTTAGCTGCACAAAGAGGAGAAATTGAGCTTGTAGATGCAATCTTAAAGGAAGAAATTGATATTGATATTGTAAATAATAAAGGTTTATCACCTATTTACCTTGTTGCAGAAAAAGGACATTTACATGTAGTAAAATTACTACTGAAAAAAGGAGCAAACTATACACCTGTTTTGCACTTAGCAATCAAGTCAAATAATTTAGAGTTACTTAAAGTTTTATTTACTGAAAAAAATGGAGCGTTACTCTGCAGAGATACCGTTGTTAATTTTCCAACCCTTCATAATAAATATATAGCACAGAGAGAAATAGCAGATAAAAGGATGAAAAAACATAATAATATTATCTGCATCTGTATTACAGTTAGCGCAGTAGCAATGGCAGCATATATAGGTTTAACAGCAACAACAATAAGCAGTACAATCATTTTTGCAACAACAACAGGAATACTTGCGCTTATTATAGCAATAATGATAAGTGAGATGAGCAAAAGATACATAGAAAAGGAATTTCAGAAAAAGATGTTTATGGAACTGGAAGAGTGTAGTTCTACTGTTAATGATGTTGAGATAGAGTCAATTATGAGTAGATGCAGACAATGATATACGCTAGAGCTTTTTCTGAAGGTTTAAGACCAGATCCAGAGCTTAAAGTATCAGAGTGGGCAAATGAGTATCGAGTTCTAGCACCAACTGCAGCATCAGAGCCAGGGAAATGGAGAACAGAAAGAACTCCTTATTTAAAAGAAATAATGGATTCACTTTCTCCTTCTTCACCTGCAGAAAAAGTAGTATTCATGAAAGGAGCGCAGATTGGGGGAACAGAAGCTGGTAACAATTGGATAGGCTATATCATCGATCAAACACCAGGGCCAATGCTAGTAGTACAGCCAACAGTTGAAATGGGAAAACGTTGGTCAAAAGGAAGATTTGCGCCACTGATTGAAAGTACACCATGTTTAAAAAGTAAAGTAAAAGACCCAAGATCAAGAGATTCAGGGAATACTGTACAAAGTAAGGAATTTCCAGGTGGAATAGTAGTAATAACCGGAGCAAATAGCAGTGTAGGCCTCCGATCTATGCCAGTAAAATATCTCTTTCTTGATGAAATAGATGCCTATCCAGGAGATTCGGGAGGTGAAGGAGATCCAGTTTTACTCAGCATAGCCCGTACTAATACATTTGCACGGCGAAAGATTTTTTTAGTATCAACGCCAACGATTCATGGAATAAGCAGAATTGAGAAGGAATTTGAAGCTACAGACAAGAGATATTTTTTTGTACCATGTCCGCATTGTAATTATTACCAAATTTTAAAGTGGTCACAAATAAAATGGGAAGATAAAAATCCAAATACAGCACACTATATGTGTATAGAATGTGGTGAAAAGATAGAAAATCATCAAAAGACAGAGATGCTAGACCGTGGAGAATGGAGAGCTACAGGGGCAAAAGAAGGGGAGAAAAAAGGATTTCATCTTTCAAGTCTTTATAGTCCAGTAGGCTGGTATAGTTGGCAACAAGCAGTAGAGAACTTTCTCCATGCAAAGGAAAGTGAACAATTACTGAAAGTTTGGATAAATACCACGCTTGGAGAAACCTGGGTAGATAAAGGAGAAGTACCGGACTGGAAGCAATTATTTAACAGGAGAGAATTTTTTCAGATTGGCACAGTACCAAAAGGCGAAGTAGTTCTCACAGCAGGAGTAGATGTTCAAAAAGATCGCTTGGAAGTAGAAGTTGTAGCCTGGGGAAAAGGCAGAGAAAATTGGTCAATAGACTACCGAGTATTTGAAGGAGATACAGGAAGTGGAGAAGTATGGGGAAAGCTTTCGGAGCTCCTCAATCATCATTTTATCGGTGAAAATGGGCTTGAATATATGATAAGTATGATGGCAGTAGATGCTGGATATGCAACGCAGGAAGTATACAATTGGGTGAGAAGTCATCAAGGATCAGGAAGAGTAATGGCAGTGAAAGGTGTAAATAAAGCGTTAGTGACACTTAGTAGCCCAAGTAGAGTAGATATAACAGTTGGTGGTCAAAAATTAAAAAGAGGAATAAAGCTCTGGCCAGTAGGAGTATCAATATTAAAGTCAGAGCTTTTTCAATTATTTAATATTTTAAAAGAAGAAGAAGGAAAAGCTCTACCTGGATATTGTCATTTTCCCGAGTATGCACCTGAGTATTTTAAGCAGCTAACGGCAGAGCAGTTAGTCAGCAAGGTAGTAAAGGGATACACCAAACAGGAGTGGCAAAAGGTAAGAGAAAGAAACGAAGTGCTAGATTGCCGAATTTATGCGAGAGCTGCATCTATTGCGCTTGGAATTGATAGGTGGCAAGAAAATAAATGGAATAGTTTGAGTGGAAAAATGGAAAGCAAAAAGCCTAAAAAAGTAAGGCAAAGCCAATGGTTGAATGAGAAGTGAAATGTATAACGAAGAATATTTAATTCAAGTCGAAGAAGCGATAAAGAAACTACAAAATGGAGAGAGAGTAGTATCAATTGCATATGGTGACCATATTGTACGGTACGGGGAAGTTCAAATAAAGGATTTATTGGAGCTCAGGCAACGAATAAAAGCGGGGTTAAAAGTTGCGGGCATGAAGCCAAAGAGGAAAATTGTTTTTTCAACGAGTAAGGGGATCATATAATGATGAAAATCGTTGAAAGGAACCGTATGACAAAAATTATAGCAAAAGAATATACAGAATTTTTAGAGCAGCTGAAAGAACAGATTGCTATTAGTCGTTATAAAGCAGCAAGAACAGTAAATAAAGAGCTACTACTACTTTATCATTATATTGGAACACAGATTCTAGAAAAACAAAAGAGCCAAGGTTGGGGATCCAAAGTAATTGAGCAGTTAAGTAGAGACTTAAAGGCTGAGTTTCCAGAAATGAAAGGTTTTAGCACAAGAAATCTAAAATATATGAGGCAGTTTGCAGGGGAATATCAAGATATTGAATTTGTGCAACAACTTGTTGCCCAATTGCCATGGGGACATAATGTATTTCTGATGGACTTAGTTCGGGACAAAGAAGCGAGGCTATTCTACATAAAAGAAGCTATAGAACATGGCTGGTCAAGAAACATCATGGTAATGCAGATTGAACTTGGGTTACATAAACGTCAAGGAAAGGCTATCACTAATTTTAAAGAGAAGTTACCTTCACCTCAATCAGATCTAGCGCATTACACGTTAAAAGATCCATATATTTTTGATTTTTTAAGTATAGGAAAGGATGCTCATGAAAGAGAAGTAGAAAAAGGTCTTGTAGGACATATGGAGAAGTTTTTGTTAGAACTTGGTGAAGGCTTTGCATTTGTAGGTAGACAATTTCATTTAGATGTTGGTGATGAAGACTTCTTTGTCGATCTATTATTCTACCATCTAAAATTACGTTGTTTTATAGTAATTGAATTGAAAGATAATAAGTTTAAACCAGAATACGCCGGTAAAATGAATTTCTACCTTTCAGCAGTAGATGACTTGCTAAAACACGAGACAGATCAACCATCTGTAGGGTTGATTTTATGTAAATCTAAAAATGATGTACTAGCAAAATACACTCTAAAAGATATGACAAAACCAATAGGACTAGCAGAATATCGAATAACTGAAAGTCTACCAGAGAATATAAAGACAGCTTTACCAACGATAGAGGAATTAGAAGCTGAGTTATCTAAAGTTTCAGATAAAGAGAAGTAATGCTACTCAAATCATTCAAACAACTATTTAGTAAGCCAAAAATCAAAAGCTCTGCATGGGATGCAGCAGGGTCAGGAAGAAGATTTTTTCACTTTCAACCAGAGTTAGGAAGTATAAACAATTTGCTGTCTCAAAACCTTGAAACTTTACGTAGTCGATCACGTGATATGGTGAGAAAAAATCCATATGCAGCAAATATCATTGATACCATAGTGAGTAACTCTATTGGGACAGGAATAAAACCGCAATCAAAAGCAAGAGATGGAGAATTTCGAAAGAAAGTACAAGAATTATGGCTAAGATGGACAGATGAAGCAGATAGTAACGGAGTAAGTGATTTTTATGGATTACAAGCTCTAGTATGCAGAAGTATGATAGAGGGAGGAGAATGTTTTGTACGCCTCCGAAATCGTAAACTCGAAGATGGATTTTCTGTACCATTACAACTGCAAGTACTTGAGTCTGAACATTTAGATAATAAAACAAATCAAACTTTAGGAAATGGTAATGTAATAAGAAACGGGATTGAGTTTAACAAGCTTGGGCAAAGAGAAGCATATTACCTATTTAAAGAACACCCTGGTGAAGGCTCGTTTGGTGAATCAGTGAGAGTGCCAGCAAATGATGTTTTACATATTTATAGACCATTAAGACCTGGGCAAATCAGAGGGGAGCCTTGGCTTTCTAATATACTGCTGAAGCTTTATGAGCTTGATCAATATGATGATGCAGAGCTGGTGAGAAAGAAAACTGCAGCAATGTTTGCTGGATTTATTACGAGACTCGATCCAGAAGCAAATATCATGGGAGAAGGTGAAGCAAGTGAGCAAGGAGTAGCACTATCTGGACTGGAACCTGGAACAATGCAGCTTTTAGACCCAGGAGAGGACATAAAATTTTCAGAACCATCAGACGTAGGAGGAAGTTATGAAGCATTCATGAGACAGCAACTGAGGGCAATAGCAATAGGTACAGGAATAACATATGAGCAGCTAACAGGAGATTTAACAGGTGTTAATTATTCATCCATTCGAGCAGGGCTGATAGAGTTTCGCAGAAGGTGTGCAATGTTACAGCATAACGTGATAGTGTTCCAGTTTTGTAGACCTATTTGGAATAGATGGCTAGAATTAGCAGTGCTTTGTGGAGAACTGAGTATAGATGAAAAAGTAGTAAAAGCAGTGAAAGAAGAAGTAAAATGGATACCACAGGGATTTGATTGGGTGGATCCACTGAAAGATCAGCAAGCACAACAAATGGCAGTAAGAAATGGATTCAAGAGTCGAGCGGAAGTAGTATCAGAAATGGGTTATGATGTAGAAGAAATTGACCAAGAAATAGCAGAAGATCAAAGACGTGCAAGTGAACTGGGCTTAAGTTTTGATTCTGACGTTACGGCCAATCAAGAGGTGATATGAAACAACAATGGCTAAACAGATGTGTAATGGTAGAACCAAGGAGTTTTGAGTTACTGTCACTACAAACAGGAAAGCAGCCTATCTTTAAAAATATAAAACATGCAGTAAGAAATAGTGAAAGAGGAATAATACCGATACATGGCATTTTAACTAAAAAACCTGGTGCATTTGATGAAATGCTCGGAATGACATCATATGAGCAAATAGAAGAACAAATTACACAAGCATTAGCAGATAGTAGCATAGAGACAATTATACTGGAAATAGATAGCCCCGGAGGAGAGGTAAACGGTATATTTGACCTAGCTGACTTTATTTATGAATCAAGAGGAAAAAAGAGGATAATAGCGATAGCAAATGATGATGCATATTCTGCTGCGTACGCTATAGCTTCTAGCGCTGAAAAGATTTTTCTCACCCGCACTTCAGGAGTTGGGAGTATAGGAGTAATAGCAAGTCATATAGATCAAAGTGGATTTGATGAAAAATGTGGAATAAAATATACCACAGTGTTTGCAGGAAGTAGAAAAAATGATTTAAATCCACATGAGCCAATAACTTCTGAGAGTTTAGAAAATCTAAAAAGCGAAGTGAATCGTTTATATGAAATGCTGGTTGAGCTAATAGCACGCAATAGAAACCTTTCTGTAGAGGCAATCAAATCAACAGAAGCAGGGCTATATTTTGGCGAGAAAGCAGTAGAAATAGGTCTTGCAGATGGAATTACAATTCTTTCAGAGTTTAAATATATTAATAAAAACAGGAGTATTACTATGAACGAACAAACTATAACTGACCTAAAAGAAGAAACTAATAATTTAACTAAGTATCGTACTGAAGTTCTTGAATTAATACGTTTATGTAATATATCAAAGATGCCAGAAAAGATAGGAGAATTTATTGAGCAGGGCGTAAGTGTTGAGCAAGCAAGGGAGGTTTTAATGGAATTACTTGCAGAGCAAACGAAAAAGACAGAGATACTGAGTGCAATACCACAGAATTCAGGAGAAGAGTTGATGATGCAGGTAGCGAAAAGTCGTAGGCATTTAAAATATATAACAAAAGGAGAAAAGCAAAATGAGTACTATAACCGAACAAAATAATCTAGGTGACTTATTAAAGTATGAGGCATCAAGCCTGTATTCAAGAGACTCAATAGCAGTAGCTAAAGGTCAAAATCTTAAACTTGGTACAGTTGTTGGTCGTGATAAAGACAACATGATTAAGGTAATAAATCCAACTGCCACAGATGGCACACAAACAGCGATAGGTGTAATAACAAGCGATGTAAATAGCAAAGATGGAGATACTAAAGCAGTAATAATTACTCGTATTGCTCTTCTTGCCGATCATGCAATTGTATGGCCAGCAAATATCACTGAAGAGCAGAAAACTGCAGCAATAAAGCAACTTGAAGGACGAGGGATCATTATCCGCAAGGGAGTTTAACTAAAATTAATAAGGAGAAAAAGAATGCAAAATCCATTTACAAATACAGCATTTAGCATGACGGCACTAACAAATGCGATGAATATATTGCCGATAAATTATGGACGTGTTGGAAATTTAAATTTATTTCCAAGTAGATCAGTAAGATTTAGACATATTACGATAGAAGAACACAACGGAGTGTTAAGTTTACTACCAACGCAGTTACCCGGAGCACCAGCAACAGTAGGAAAAAGAGGAAAAAGAAAAGTAAGAACATTTACGATTCCACATATTCCTCATGATGATGTAGTGTTACCAGAAGAAGTACAGGGAATAAGAGCATTTGGATCAGAGAGTGAACTGAAAGCGCTGGCAGACGTAGTAACTGACCATTTACAGCTAATGAGAAACAAACACGCAATAACATTAGAGCATTTACGAATGGGAGCGCTGAAAGGAATAATTTTAGATGCTGACGGGTCAGAATTATTAAATCTGTACAACGAATTTGAAATCACGCCAAAAGTAGTAAATTTTGCACTAGGAACAGCAACAACAGATGTAAAGCGTAAGTGTCTGGAAGTACTCCGGCATATAGAAGATAATCTAAGTGGTGAATATATGACAGGAGTACATGCTTTGGTAAGCCCTGAATTTTTTGATGCATTAACTTCGCATAGTAAAGTAAAAGAAGCATATGAAAGATGGCAAGAAGGAGCAGCGCTTCGGAATGATATGAGATCAGGATTTACGTTTTGTGGAATAACATTTGAGGAATACAGAGGACAAGCAACTGATCCTGAAGGAACCGTGAGAAGATTTATTGAGAAAGATACAGGTCACTGTTTTCCACTAGGAACAGCAAGCACATTTACAACATATTTTGCACCAGCAGATTTTAATGAGACGGTAAACACACTAGGACAGCCACTATATGCAAAGCAAAAACCAAGAAGATTTGATAGAGGAACAGATTTACATACGCAGTCAAATCCATTGCCAATGTGCCATAGACCTGGCGTATTAGTAAAAGTCGCTATAGCATAACATACTGGTAGAGTAACTACAAGGTGGTGAGGCACAGAACGACTCTACCGATATGCGCTTTCTTAGCATGTAAAGGTTAGTATATCAAAAAGAAATATGCAAGAGAATATTAAGCGATTATTAGAAGATTGTTTTGCCCATTTAGGAGAAGTGGCTTTGTATAAATCAAAGGATAAGTCATACATGGTACAAGTATTAAAGCAACAGCCAGATAAATTATACGAGATTGGTGAAGGACAATTTGTGGAAGAAACTTTAGCGTTAGAAGTAAGTGCGTTTGATGTGTTAAAGCCAATAGTGGGAGATGTTTTTGTTATAGGTGATCGAAGATATAAAGTACACTCACCGCCACTTAGAGACAAGTCTGGAATAACGTGGAAAATAAAAGCGTCTGGGGTGTAAAATGTCTGTTCATATAGAAGTTGAGGTAATAGAAAGTGTAAATGCTAAAAGAAGAAAAGTAGAATTAGCAACGGTAAAGGCATTAAACAAAACGGCACTATGGTTAAAAGCGCAAGCAGCTAAGGAAATCAGTGAGGAAAAGAAGATAAAATTAAGTTTGATAAGAAAGAGATTAAGAATTTTTAAGGCGAAAACTAGCAGATTAGACGTGTTAATTAGAGCAAATCTCTATGACATTAGAGCATCGACAATTGGTAAAATACAAAAAACAAGAAGGGGATCGAAAGTAGGAAAGCATGAGTTTATAGGAGGATTTGCAGCAGTTATGCCAAAAGGAAATAGCGTTATTTTTAAACGTGAAGGAAGAGCAGCATTGCCAATAAAGGAAGTTAAATTGTCACTGAAACCAGAGGCTTCAAGGATAATATTGTTAATTATGAAGTTGAAAGGATATTTGAAAAATATTTTACACATGAGTTATTTTATGACGGCATTTTGGACTAATTTACATGAAGCGATTTGTAATACGCTAGAGGCAGAGATACCAGCGATACAGACATGTGAAGTATATCCAGCAATAAGGAAAGAGTTAGCGGCTCCAGCGGTATTTGTAGAATTGTCAAGTCTAGAGCAAGGAAAAGATCCAGGAACAGAGGAGCTGGCGCTGAGAGCAAAATTTGAAGCACGAATTGTGATTGATAGCACAATAGAAAATGCCCCTATTATTGTCAGATCATTAGCTGCTGAGGTTGCCAGAGTAGTAAATAAAAATACTTGGAACGTGAAAAATGTTTCACCAGGAGAATTTATATCAGGAGGAGGAGATGATTTTAGGCCAGAGCTCGATGCATATTTAGTGTGGATGGTAGACTGGGCGCACGAATTGCATGTAGGGCGATCGATTTGGGAAGTGAGTAAAATAAAACCTCATTTAATCGATGTGAATGTTGGAAAGTAATTTTGCAATTTCAGAATTGCGGAGGAAATTGGCCAACATTGTCCGTATAGGCATTGTCGAAAAAATAGATTATGAAAAAGCTAAAGTAAAAGTTAAAATAGGTGAACTTGTAACAGATTTTCTTCCATGGATAACAAATAGAGCTGAAAGTTGGTCACCACCAAATATTGATGAACAGGTAATAGTATTATCACCATTGGGAGAATTGTCTTTGGGGGTGGTGTTACCGGCAATATATCAGGAAAAATACCCTCCTCCAGAGAATAAAAAGGAAGTAAATAGTGTAAAATTTCAAGATGGGACAAGATTTACATATGATAAAGGGAAACATCATTTAGAGATTGAAGTAGTAGACAAAATAACACTGAAGGTTGGGGAATCAAGCATAGAGATAACAAAGAACGAAATAAAACTAAAAGCAAAAAGAATAAATCTAAATTAGGGAAAGTAATGAATAAATCAGTTATACGCCTAGGAGATCACTGTGAAGAAGCATTGCCGCATTTTTGTATAAGTGGAAGCAGAGATGTATTTATAAACGGAAGACCTGTCTGTAGGCAAGGAGATAGTTTGAGTGAAGGAAAAGTAATGACTCAAGGGTCGAAAGCAGTGTTTGCAAATGGCAAAGCGATTGCTCGTACTGGTGACCTAATTTCCTGTGGAGCAATAGCAGAACAAGGAAGTAACAATGTCTTTGCAGGGTAAATAATATGCGTGGTATGAGTTCTGAAACTGGCAAAAGAATCAGTGGTATAGAGCATTTAAAACAATCAATAGTTGATATTTTAACTACACCAATTGGTACTCGTGTTATGCGCCGAGATTACGGATCAAGATTATTTGAGCTGATTGATCATCCAATTGTACCTGGTTTTGCACAAGAACTTTATGCAGCAGTTGCAGAAGCACTGGAAAAGTGGGAGCGTCGATTTAAGCTTAAACGTGTACAAGTAACAGAAATTAAAGAAGGCAAAGTAACTCTCATTTTAGAAGGAACCTATCTACCAAATGGAGAGCCGATCCGCCTTGATGGTATTATAGTATAAGGCAGTAGAATGAAAACACCAAATATTGTCGAAACATTAAAATTTGAGGAAATCCTTTCGCGAATGAAAGAAGAGTTAATGCGTCGAGATGCAAGTTTTTCTGCGCTAACTGAGAGTGATCCAGCAATAAAAATCCTGGAAGTGGCAGCCTGGCGTGAACTACTTCTTAGGCAAAGGATTAATGATGCAGCACAGGCAAATTTACTTGCTTTTGCAAGAGGTAATGACCTTGATCACTTGGCTGAATTTTATGGTGTGCTGAGAAAGGAGTCAGAGAATGATGAATCCTTAAGAAAGCGGGTAAAAGCCAAAATTGTTGGTTGGTCAACAGCAGGAAGCAAAGAGCATTATCGTTATCATGCATTATCTGCTGACACAAGAGTAAAAGATGCGCAAGTGGTATCAACTATACCAGGAAGTGTACAGATTTCAATATTTTCCACAGAAAATGATGGAGTACCTTCAGAAGAATTGCTAGAGATCGTCAGAAATCACGTTATTCGCGATGATATTCGTGTATTAACAGATACGCTTACAGTTATTGGCTGTGGTATTATTCCCATTACTATTCATGCTAAAGTGCATATTTACCCTACTGCATCCAAAGATGTTATCGAAGCTGCAAAGGAACAATTTATCAAAGATCTTGAATCTGCTAAAGGTTTAGGGTGGAATGTTACCAGATCATGGATTATTGCCCACCTCTTTATAGAAGGTATGCAGAATATAGAGCTTACAGAGCCGATAGAAGACATCGTCGTGCGAGATAATGAATGCGTTACTTTAAATAATTTAAGTGTTAGGTAAAAATTGGTGATACTTCCTCCAAATGCTTCAAAGCAAGAGCAAATACTTACAGACATAATTAATTATTCTTTTGATGCAAATTCTCTACGGGGATTTAAAATTAACCCACAGACTGAAATGTTGCCGTGGCTAGTAGCGGAATACGGCTTGGGAGAAATTTTATCCTGGGGTAAGAAAGCTACTAAGAGTGCATTAAAAGAATGGGTCTCAGCTAAGCAAAACGGAATAAGATTTCAACGTTTGCGCGGTACACCACAGTCACTGAAGATGGCGCTGAAGTGGGCAAACATTGATAATATTACCATTCAAGAAGAACCACCAGGAGAGCATTTTGCTGAATTTCAAATTGGCATCTCTGATGTTCCTAATGACTTTTTTGTCGATAGTGTAATTGCTCTGGCAAAACTTTCTGCACCGGCAAGATCTCGATTAATGCGAATATTCAATGACTATTATAATGCTCAGCGATTTATGTTAGATGAAAGTATTTTTGGAGATCTTCTTTCAGACTACTCAGGTGTAAAAATAGCAAAAGAAGGACCAGTATTATCGTTTGGAAGAAAAAACTCATTTGAGCTGAAAATAGGAAATCCAAGATTTAAATTTGGCACTTTTAGATCACATTATGATAGAAGTTACAGTAATGATTTATATAGGTTAGATGTTGCAACATTAGGAGAGAAAGAGCCTCACACGAAGAATTACAACGGTACATATGAAAGAAATCATGAGTGGTACAACTTAGAAGCACTATATCCTCTACCACAGAGTTTATTGCCAGAAATTAAGTGTGCTAAAGCATTAATAGTATTGTCAGATAGTTGGAATTTAGGGGATATCAATGCTTGTTTTGCATCAACTACTTATGAAGAAATAGAGCATACACTTCACTTAAGTGAAGATAAACTTTCTGAGCAGATTTGGAATTTTCAACGTACACCAATTTTAGAGCGATTTAGTATAACTTATTACTATGAAGCGAAGAATTTTACTGATCAAAAAATAATAGAGTCTAATTTAGTGGAATATCATGTTGATTGTCAAAATGATTCAGATTCAAAACAGAAAGATCCCATTCATGAGCTAGAAAATTACGTAGCAGCATTCTATTCAGGTATGGTTACTTGGCATGAACATCGCCACTTAAATCGCCCTTGGAAAGATTTTGATCCTATTATTGCAAAAAAATTGGACGTTTTTTCTACGGATCTTGTATATACATAATATCAACTGCACAATCAACTATGTCAGTACTCACACAATCAGGCAGAGCAGCTATTGCTGCGAGCATAAAAGAGCAACCGATACATCTTGCTTGGGGATCTGGAGATTCTACCTGGGAAAGCAGCTACAAAGTTGAAAAAACTTTTGCAGCAGGCGGCAAGATAAGTTTAGATCACCACACTATTAAAGATGTAAAAGTTTATACAGGGCAAACAATTTATCAGTCAAGCATAGATTATATAGTTGATAGTAGCTCAGGCACTATTGAGCGTGTAGAAAATGGTGCAATTATAGCAGATAGCGTAATCACTATAGAGTACACTCAAGACACACCACCGGAACTAATTACTTCTGCAACATTAATTAAGGAAGTTGGACGTCGTGTTGTTGATGAGATACTCTTTTGTACTGGTGATGATGATGGAGAGCTTCTAACTCCCACAGGTAGGTTTAAACCCTCTAATGTACCAACTAATAATCTCTATCTTAAATTTACTTTCGATTTCACGGACGCAGCAAATCAAGTAATAAGGGAGCTCGGAGTTATGGTTGGTACAAAGGTAAAGGAAAAAGTGTCATCTGGGCAGAGATATTTTGAGCCAAAAGACGTGGAAAATCCGGGAATTTTGTTAGTTTTAGAACATACCGTGCCACTTATCAGAACTGCTGCAACTCGGGAAACTTTTTCATTTGTTGTAACTTTTTGAATTTTTCTAGCATAAAATGACTTTAAACGCCTATTACAATCGCTTTAATCCTGACAAAGAATACGAAAAAAGTTTGTTCCTGGCAGGAAGAGGTCTACAATCTGCAGAATTAAACGAGACTCAGGAGTATGCTCTTTCTAAGCTTAAAGGCATAGGTGATGCAATATTTCGTGATGGTGATGTTATAACAGGAAGCAATTGTATTATAGATAGAGAAACTGGTAAAGTTACACTTGAAGGAGGAAAAATCTATCTTCGTGGAGCGGTGAGAAAGGTAGAGGCAAAAGAGTTTGTTATTCCACTGAGTACCACAGTTCGTATAGGTGTTTATTATCTAGAATCTACGATTACAGAACTTGAGGACGAAAATCTTCGTGATCCTGCTGTTGGTACACGTAATTATCAAGAAGTAGGAGCTGCAAGGCTTAAAGTTTCCACCATTTGGGGTTATCAAGCAGAAGGTCTTTCTCCACGTTTTTCTGCAGGAGAGTTTTATCCAATCTATAACATTGAAAATGGAGTATTAATAGAACATTCACCACCACCACAAGCAAACATAGTAACTACTGCTCTTGCTCGTTATGACAAAGAAGCTAATGGTTCCTACGTTGTAAATGGCCTTGAAGTAATGTTTTTGCAAAAGGAAGAAGAGGGCAAAAAACAAGTATTCGTGATTAATGAGGGAAAAGCTCATGTTGATGGCTATGAGATTGAGTTACCTCATAGTATTCGTGTTTCTTTTGATCAAGATCCGAATATAAAATCAGTTGAATCAGAACCACATACTTTTCAGCTAAATAGCCAAAGAGTAATGGAACTTAAAGTTAATGATTTTCCAATAAGTGAAATCAAAAAAGTAGATATAACTGTTCAGAAAACCACTACTGTTACTCATGGTTCATACTCAGGAGCTGTTGATCCGATACCTGACTCTGCAGTACTTGAGATTATTCAAGTTAAACAAGGCAATGTTATTTATGAAAATAGTACAGACTATAAGTTAAATGCAGGAAACGTTGATTGGTCATTACCTGGCAAAGAACCAGCTCCTGGGAGTAGTTACCTGATAACCTATCGCTGTCGTACTCATGTAAGTCCTGAAGATATAAGTGAAGAGGGATGCAAAGTAAAAGGAGCAGTTGATAACAGCTTGGTTCTGATTGATTACACCTGGAAAATGCCCCGCTTTGATTTAATTACTATCGATAGCAAAGGAGTGGTGAGAAGAATCAAGGGAATTGCCCATCCCTGGAGACCATCAATGCCTAGAGCGCCTAGTGGACAACTTTTGCTCTGCTACATTCATCAGACGTGGAAAAAAGGCGAAGGGGTAAAAATAGTGAATAATGCTATTCATGCTGTACCGATGAATGAGCTTGAAGCAATGAAAAAAGGAATAAATGATCTTTATGCGCTAGTTGCACAGGAACGTTTACGCAGTGATGCAAATTCAAGAGAACCTACAACGAAAAAAGGAGTGTTTGTAGATTCGTTCTTTGACGATGATATGCGTGATCAAGGAGTTTCGCAGTCTGCAGCGATAGTAAATAAGGAACTAATTTTACCGATAGACGTAGAAATTATTGATGTTGAAAAGAGCACAAAACCTTATCTTTTACCGTATGAACTTGAGCCGGTATTAGAACAGCTTTTACAGACTAAAAGTGAAAAAATTAATCCGTATCAAGCTTTTGATAAAATAACCGCAAAAGTTACCATAAATAAAAACATTGATCACTGGACGGAGGTAAAAACAAATTGGAAAAGTCCAGTAACTAGAGAATTTAATACTAGAGAGACCACAGAGCTATTATCAAGTAATTCTTATGAAACTGAATTTATGAGAGAAGCAATACAGAATTTTGAAATTGAAGGTTTTGAGCCAAATGAGAAGCTTAAAGAGATAAAATTTGACGGAATAAACATTCAACCTATAACTTAAAACTGGAAAACCAAATGTTAACAGCTAACAATCAGGGAAAATTAAAGGGAAAAATAAAAATCCCAGCAAACATTCCAGCAGGTACTAAATTGGTGCAATTTTATGGGAATAAAGGAAGCTATGGAGAAGCAACTTATACTGGTAAAAAAACAATTACCATAGAAGAAAGAAGAAGAGTGATCGCAGCAAGACGAGTTGATCCTTTAGCACAAACATTTACTTTAAATGAGAGCAGACACATAGGGGGTCTAGATTTATGGTTCACAAATAGCGGCAAAAAACGTGTTGTTGTGCAGATTAGAGAAACAGCAGTGGGAATGCCCTCGCAGACTGTCATTGCTGAAAGTTATATTGAGCCAAAAGATATAAAGATAGATGGCACAGCAACACGTATAGAGTGGTCACCAGTGTTTTGCCATGCAGGAGAGGAGTATTCAATAGTACTGCTTACTGATGATCCTGGTACTGCAGTAAAGATAGCAGAACTTGGCAAATATGATGCAGTAAATAGCCGTTGGGTAACAAGTCAGCCATATCAAGTAGGAGTATTACTTTCATCTAGCAACGCAAGTACTTGGACACCACATCAAAATTTAGATCTAACTTTTAGGCTTTTAGCAGCGAAGTTCACTGAAAATTCTCACGTTATTGATCTTGGTAAAGTTACTGCAAACAATACTTCAGATTTAATTGTTTTGACGAACGTCGAAAAAGTAGCATTTGATACCAATGTAGAATTTATTCTGATAGATGAAGAGGGAAAAGAAAATTTTCTATCTGATAACTTGTCGCTCGCGCTGCGTGAAAGACTATCTGGAGAGTTAACAGTAAAGGCAAATTTAAAAGGGTCAAAAGAAAAAAGTCCAGTGCTATATCCTGGGTTACAGCTAGTTATGGGTAATATAGGGGAAAAAGGAGATTATGTTACAAGAAGCATTACAGCAGGAGCTAACACTAAAATTACCATAACATATGATGCGCTAATACCTGGCACTGCAGACATTAAAACTTATGTAGAGAAAAACGTGGGAGAATGGCAATTAGTAAATTTAACATCAGGAAAACCAATTGGAGAAAATTGGGTAGAGAGAACTCATGTGCTGACAAACTTTAATGGCAATGAGACAAGGATAAAATTAGTTTTAAGTGGAACAGTTATCTATCGTCCTAAAGTCAAAAATCTACGAATCATTGTTACATAGAAGAATGTCAAATGATAAAACGAGTAGAGGGTATCCACTACCTCATCCAGAAAACATTGCAGTGGAAGATGTAGTACGTATTCGTACCACAATTGAGAAAATAGATGAAGATATGAGTGAGAGAGAAAATAAACATAATCAACTGAAAAGTAATTTTGAACGATTTAGATTTGAAACTTTTTTGAATTTTTGGGAATGAAAGAAGCAATATACCAAAGGATAAAGGATTTAGCAGTAAGTAGCACAGCTGATCAACTGGCATATCTTGCAAAATCGCTGGAATTGATAGCAGATAAAAAAGCTATTTCCAACGTTGTGCAGATGACTGAAGTAAAAGGAATAATTGATGCACTACAAAAAAGACTTAAGGATTTAGCAGAAAACAGTACTCCAGATCAATTAGCATATCTTGCTAAAGCATTGGAATCAATAGTCGACAAAAGTGCAGTTTCTGAAATTGTACAGATGACTGATGGTAAGCTAAAAGAACTTCTTGATAGTGCAAAAAAACACTTAACTGATCTGGATAATAAAAAAGCTAGTTCTTTAGCAGTGATCTCTGAATCAGAGAAGCAGTTATTAAAGAGAATTGATGAAAAAGGGACAACAAATTTATCGCTACTTGATACGAGAAAGAATGCCAACATTGCAGCAATAAATAGTGTTGGCAATGATCATAAAGATGGTCTAAAAGGTTTAGTGAATAACTTCCGTACTGTTAATGATGTGCCAAGTGGTTCATCGATTATGAGGGAGATAAGGAGCAGAGAACCAACCAAGCTTAACTCCATAAATGATGTACCAAGTGGCTCATCAATCATGAAAGAAGTAAGAAATCGTCATATGATTGAACCTGGAGCATTACCTTTTTTATTTGGTGTACTAAGTAGAAAAAATAATTACTTTGGCCACGGAACTTTTACAACTGAGCTTGGAGAGTGGAGCGGTGATATAACAAAAACAGACTATATGCTGCAACTACTTGCAGGTACTCACACGTACGATACAAGCTATGTTAGTTTTTATCGGCCAAGACAACTCAGTTTTTTTGAAGGAAGTAAAGGTACATTTATCTACGGAGAATCATACCCAAGATTCATGTATGATGGATTTTCGGAGCAATTCAATATGTTGAAATATCCTTATGCTGCACTAGGAGTAATATTCGTAAAAAACACAAGCAATGTAGATATAAGTAAAACTCTAAACTTTGTTGGATCTGCAATGTGGTATAAAGATGAAGTTAATTATGGAGGAGCAGGATTATTTATAGGTACACCTGATAAAACTAATACAAGGAAGTCAGAGATTTCGAGAATTACTTGGACACGTATTTACCAGCATGAAATTAACAGTCCTGAATTTATTGCATCAGGTAACATACTCATTCCAGCAGGAAAAACTGTTACAGTGTTACTTTATACGTCATCCAATCTTCACTCAGGAGGTGAAAGAGTTGGTGAGACACCTGAGTTCTTTGCGAGTGAGCATACGTATAGCACAATCTATGGTCAATTTATTCAGTGGGGAATATATAACTTTCGCAGTAATTTTTTAACCACAGGACTTGAGATCGATGTAGAGAGAACGCTAAGAGCGTGGCAGTGTCCAGGGCTAGATGCAACATATAAACTTTGGCAGTAAAAGAGGAAGAAAATACGCTTACAAATAAGTTGAAATAACAACACTTGAAAACAAGCCAACTGGAAATGATTGGTATGAAGCACCAAAGAATTTTGACTGGCAAAAAAGTTATTGTTTAACAGAAGGAGAGAAAATTGTTGAAAGGAATAAGGAAGATATTGAGCTGGAATTATTGGAAAATGCGAAGCTTTCTGCACTTCGTTTTTATTTTAATAACTATACTAACGAATACGCTGGAAATTCTCACCAAAAAGCTAAATCGTATCAAATACAAGAAAAAGCCGCAAAAAGCATTCTAGCAGCACCAGAGTCTATAAGTAAAAAGGATACAGAAATTATAGAACCATTAGCAAGAGTCCGTGGTATTACAGTTATTGAAATGGCAAGAATAATTGAAGAAAAAGCAAAAAAAGCAGTAAAAGAAATAATTAAATGTGAAGAGTTGGAAGACATTACCAAGAAGAAAATTGCAGAAGCCAAAAGTGTAGAGAACTTACTAAACGATTTTAAACAAAAGATACAAAGAAATGGCTGAAGAATTTTTACATGGCGTAAATGTTATAGAGGTTACCTCAGGGACAAGATCAGTACGTACAGCTAAATCATCAGTGATAGGTGTAATTGGTACTGCATTCGAAGCTGATGAGCAAAAATTTCCACTGAATAAACCAGTACTGATAGCAGGAAGTTTAAAGGAAGCAGCAAAGCTTGGAAAGAGTGGAAGTTTACCTTCTGCAGTAAATGGAATATTTTCCCAGATTGGTGCAACAGTAGTAGTTATTCGAGTTAAAGAAAGTGAAAACAGCGATCCAAAATTAAAAGAAGAAGAGACGCTGAAAAATATAATTGGCGGTGTTGATAAAGAGACTGGAGAGTATCAAGGGATAGAGGCATTCCTCAGTAGTGAAAGCATAGTTCATATTGCGCCAAGAATACTCATTGCACCTCAGTTTACTCATCAGTTACCTGAAATAGATGGAGTAAATCCAGTAGTGAGTGCTTTAATTTCCATAGCAGAAAAATTAAGAGCAATTATTGTTGCAGATGGACCAAATACTAATGATGAAGAAGCAATAAAATGGAGAAAAAGTGTAGGCAGCTCAAGAGTTTATGTGGTTGACCCATGGATTAAGGTATTTATTGAAGGAAAAGAAGAAATCTTGCCATCGAGTCCATTTGTAGCTGGTTTAATAGCTAAGATAGACAGCGAGCAAGGCTTCTGGCACTCACCTTCAAATAAAGAGATAAATGGTATTGTTGGAACAAGCAGGCCTATTGATTTTACGCTCGGTAATACAAATTGTAGAGCAAACCACTTGAATGAAAATGAAGTAACAACGATAATTCATCAAAATGGCTATAGGCTTTGGGGAAATAGAACATGTTCAAATGACTCAAAATGGGCTTTTCTATCAGTGAGGCGAACTGCAGATTTAATCAATGATAGTCTACTTCGAGCTCATTTATGGGCAGTTGATCGCAATATCACCAAAACTTACATAGATGATGTGATTGAGGGGGTGAATTCTTATTTGGCCAATTTAAAAGCTCAAGGAGCTATTATCAGCGGAAAATGTTATGCAACACCAGAGCTCAATACACCGGCAAACATTGCAAGCGGGAAAGTGTATTTTGACTTTGAGTTTACACCACCATATCCGGCAGAACAGATTACTTTTCGTTCACGGCTGGTGAATAGTGAAATATCGTAAATTTTATTAAGGGAAAAAGGGAAGAAAGATGCTACCAAAGATTTTAAAGAATTTTAATGTGTTCGTAGATGGTCGGGGTTATGCAGGAAAAATAGATGAAATTACGCTGCCAAAGCTTACCATAAAAACTGAAGAATATAGAGCTGGTGGTATGGATATTCCAATAAATATTGACATGGGTATGGAAAAGTTAGAAGCAGACTTTACTTTTTCTGAATACGATACAGAGCTCTTTCGGCTATTTGGGTTGATAAATGGAAATTCAGTAGCTTTGACACTCAGAGGTGGAATGCAAGGGAGTGGTAGTAATGATATTGAAGCTGTAGTAATCAATCTCAGAGGCATATTCAAAGAATTTGATTTTGGTAGCTGGAAACCTGCTGAAAAAGCCACTCTCAAATGCACTGTAGCTGCCCATTATTATAAACTTACGATAGGTGGTAATGAATTAATAGAAATCGATGCTGAAAATATGATTAGAAAGATAAATGGTGTTGATCAGATGGCCTTGCTACAAACGATTCTAGGGATTTAATGGAATAGACAGATGCCTTTTCACTTCTTTATTGAAAAATTACTGATAATACTGTATAATTGTTAATGTTTTTTAGACATTTTTGCTATGGCTTTATCTAAATTTCTTGACCCTAAAAATGATATAGCATTTCGCCGTATCTTTGGTACTGAAAAGAATAAAGACATTCTCATTCACTTCCTCAATGATATCTTGAGCTTTACTGGCAAAAATGCAATACAGGATATAGAGTTTTTAAGTACTATTCAAGACCCTGATATCGCATCTAAAAAGCAAAGTATTGTTGATGTGCTATGTAGAGATTCTACAGGAGTACAATGGATAATTGAGATGCAGGTTGCTAAAACCAAAGGCTTTGAAAAACGTGCCCAATATTACGCTGCTAAAGCCTATTCAAGACAAGCAGATAAAGGTGATCAATACCATAACCTTAAGGAAATTATCTTTATTGCTATAGCAGATTGTATTTTATTTCCTGATAAGTCCGAGTATAAATCAAAGCACACTATTCGCGATGAAGATACTAATGAACATGATCTAAAAGATTTTTATTTTGTATTTATTGAATTGCCTAAATTTTCCAAAACTAAAGAAGATCAGCTTTCAAATATAGTTGAGAAGTGGGTGTATTTTTTTAAGTACGCTGATGAAACAAGTGAAGAAGAATTGGAAAGGATAACAGGAAGTGACGTAATAATCAAAAAAGCGTATGAAGAGCTAAATAGGTTTAACTGGTCAGAAAAGGAGTTTTTAGCATATGAAGGAGAGATAAAGCGTATTCTTGATGAAAAGGCTGTCCTTGCTCAAAAACTTGATGATGCTAAAGAGGAAGGAATCAAAATTGGTGAAGAGAAAGGAAAGATTGAAGGAAAGATTGAAGTTGCAAAAGCGATGCTGACTAATAATGTTGATGTTAACACTATTGTCAAATGTACAGGTCTTTCTGTCGATGAAGTTCAAGAATTAATCCAAGTGGAAAGGAAATAACCCCTACTACAACTTTTATATTAGGTTGCCTCTTCAATCAAACACAAAAACTGTAATAAAAAAAATTAGTTATGTAAAAGCCGATATGGACTTTTATTTAATTAACTTTTTCAGGAGAAGTATGCAAGCTATAACACTTAATAACCCAATAACAGTTGATGGAATTTCTGTCTCAGAACTTACCGTTAGACGTCCAAAAGTTAGAGATTATCTTGTATCTTGAAAAAAGCATCTGGTGTTTTAAGCTTAAGCATTAGGTGGAGAAGGGAATAACTTTGAAGATTATCTTAGATATAAAATCTGTTAGCAAGACAAGAGTTCCCTGCTTATATCTTTATTTGTTACTACCCAAAAGTATTACACTATTTTTCTTAATTGCCTTACCTTCCGAATAAGCTATAAATAAGGTTGATGGTATTAATATCAAAGTACCATATAAAGCACTTTTATCAGGTAATTCATTAAATATAACGTATGTTACTATTGCAGAAATTATTAGCTCTATGTATCTATACGGTGCAAGTGCAGTAGCATCAGTAAGAGCAAAAGCTTTTAACATGAAGAACAGAATTAGGTTTGAACTTATTCCTAAAATCAGCAGTAATATTAATTCTGACAAGGAAGGCATATGCCAATAAAATAACAAAGATGGAGTGGAAAAAATTGTTGTTGTTAGAGCTGAGTAAAATAATATACTTATTATTGTCTCCTTCATTACAAGCTTCTTATTAAGTACATCTAGTATAGCGAAGATTAATGCGGATACAATAAAAATAAGAATTTTAGGATTAAAATCCTCACTATAAGCTTTAGTAGTAATAGCAATACCAATAAAACCAATGACAGCTACTACCCATCTTTGCCAAATTATATTTTCTTCCAGAAAAGGAATTGCAAGAAGCATAACAAATAATGGTATTGAGAAACCTATAATTGTTGCAGTTACTATTGGGCAAATAGTCAACCCATAGGTCCATAAGGTCATTCCACAAAACAACAATGCACCTCTAGTTATTTGAATAGATATTCGACTTGTTTTACAAACTCCTATTCCATAGTAAAATATAAAAGGTATAAGAGTAATAGTGCTAAATAAAAAACGGAAAAAGATTATCTCAAAACTTTGAAGGTGTAAACCGAGACACTTTGATATAGTATCATTAACTACACTACTAAGTAAACTGAGTATAAACCAGGTAACTCCAAGCAAATAAGCTCTTAGTCTGTGATCCATAAAACTCCCAATTTAATATTTTATGAGATAACTTTACTGTACAAAAGATCAATAATAGAAAAGGTTTCTTCTATCTACTGTTTAACCATATTCATAAATATTTAGTAGAAATAATTTGAGAAGTGTTATATAAAATGCAGCTTTATTGCATAATTTTAATAAACAGAAATGCTAACTGATTTTTTTGTAATATATGATAATACTTGCGAATACTATCACATTATCAGGAAAAGTAATCGGGAGTACTGACGGCTGTGGCGATTTTACCAACTAGCTCCTCTGCTAGCATTAGCAATATGTGTTTTCAGCATCAATTTTAAAAGCATTAAATTTGAAGTTTATCAAACAACACGAATTAGCAGCAAAACTTTATGAAAATGCTTCAGTTGAGTCAGCTAAACAAGGATTTAGAATGGTTAATATATTGACTACTTTTACTTATATCTTAAACACAATTCAATTTTCACACTCACCTAACTCATCAACAGTTAGGCCACTTGCTCGCAAAATAACATCAGTAGAAACACCCGCCTTCACTAGATTTTTTGCAACCTTGATCCTTTCTGTTTTTTTAACTTTTTCCTTGCCACTTTTCATATTTTCAGATAGAGATTTGACTAATGATTCTTGTTCTCCGTACTCATCCATTAAACTCAATAGCTTTTTGCTTTCTCTTGTTTTAGGTAGCAGAACTTTAATATTCACTGATAATGCATCTGATATTTCATATAATTTATCAAATGTTATAGCAGTATACCCTCTTTCATAGTCGTGTATTTCCTTGAGTGTTAAACCAACTTTGTTTGCTAAATCTTTCTGAGTATACCTTTTTATCAATCTCCATTCTCTTATTCTTTGCCCTACTCTGTAGTATATAGAATCAGTGCAGACTTCTTTCTCTGTATTATCATACTCGTAAATAGATAAGCCGGTTGCTTGGGAAATTATGTCAACTGAAACTCCTTCTTTAACTAGATTTTTTGCTACTTCTAATCTTGCCTCCTCTTGATTGATTTTCTCGCTAATATGAACAAACCTGACTAATGAAGGTACTATTTTGCCTAACTTTTGATTCTCGTATATTTTCGTTAGATAGAGTATTTCTTCGTCTTCATCTTCATACTCTCTTACTACTACTAGTTCAGGTAGCAGATCTATAGCACTAACCGATAGTTCTTTTGCTATCGTATATAATACTTCAATTGGAATAGCGCTATATCCACTCTCATAGCTGTCCACCTCTTGATATGTTAAACCTATTTTACTTGCTAATTCTATTTGAGTATGCCCTCGCATTAACCTGCTATTTTCTATTTTTTGTCCTATTTCATAGCTTATAGAACTAATATCTCTTACAGAAACAAACATATATACCTTATTTAGAAATAAATTTTCATGCAATTTGATCAGCAGATAAGCCGACTATTTGCAAAATAATATCAATAGAAATTCCCCTTTTTACTAAATTCTTTGCAACTTTGATCCTTTCTGCCTCTCTCACTTTCTCCTCACAAATCCGTATCCCCTCAAACAAAGATTTTATTAGTGCATTACGTAGTTCTTGGCTCTCAATTTCTTTGTATTCTTTAATCAAATCAAGCAGCTCATTTTCCACTTTACTACCTTCATCTTTTTCTATTAGTAGATCTGTAATATTAATCGATAATGCTTCTGCCATTTCATATAATTTATCAAGTGGAACAGCAGTCCTTCCTTGCTCATAGTTGCTTATTTCGTCACGTGTTGTACTCATTTTTTCTGCTAAATCTTTTTGAGTATACTCTCTCACTAGCCTCCATTCTTTTATCTTCTTTCCTATTTGGCAGTAGATAGAACCAACTTTTTCTTCAACACATTCATCAGCAGAGAGACCTATTGTTTTTGCAACGATACCAACAGAAATTCCTTCTTTAACCAAACCCTTTGCAATTTTTACTTTCTCTGCTTTCCTACTACTTTTCTCACTGACTTGGACAAATTTGGTTAGCAAACAAAACATTCTACGTAACTCCTGATCATTAATCTTTTTATATTCTCTTACTAGATCTAATATTTCTTCTCCCTCATCTTCAAGACAGCTTTTTGATACAGGAATAAGATCCGTAATACTGATTGATAGTGCCTCAGCTATAGCATACAACCTTTCAATTGAAATTCTACGGTTCCCTTTCTCATATTGCAGTATTACCCAGTATTTTACACCAATTTTCTCAGCTAAATCTTTCTGAGTATACCCCCTCTCTAACCTCCAACTTTTCACTTTTTCCCCTACTTCATAGTCTAGAATTTTTTCCACGCAAAGAACCATACATATAATATTTTCTATTATAGCTCAATTTTGTTGAGGCTTCAGTAAAAGAAAATTTCTTGAACCTTGAAGTTAATCCGTAAAATGAAGAAAGAAGGCTTGGTTAAAGTCCCCTAAAGGTTTCTTTACTACCTCTACATATCCTATTTACCCATGAAGACAACACTTCATCATTGCTAACTTCTTTTATAGCATACTTTTCACTCCATAAGCCACATCTAGTGAAATTACCTCTCTCTACTGCTTCTTTAAGTTTTACTCCAGCAAAAAGACAATTTTTTCCTATTTCTTTTCCTCTTTGTTGTAATTCAGCCCACATTTCCTTGTTTTCTACTCTGACTTGTACTTGATCATATTTTTTTACATCGTGGTACAATATAATATTTAGCTTACCAATGCTTGTAGGAAATTCTAACATGATAGAGCTGCCATCTGAAATATCGGTATAGTTTCTTATACCTCCCTTCTCACTTTTAACTTCAACTGCATCATTACCAATTTTTAAGATATTACTTCCTAACTTTCTGTTTGCTTCCAGTATTTTGGCTACCTCTACCTTACTATTCCCAGAAAATTCTATATACGATGTTGTATTATCTATCTCAACATCTATTAATTCTCCTTCTTGCACAGCATTTTCGCCAGCTTCCTCTAGCTCTTCTAGTTGCTTATCTATCTGTGGTTGAACTTCTGGTTGTAGCTCGTTATAGATTTCACCTATCAGTTTATTCTGCAGTAGAGTATCATGAAACTCTGCACCGCTTAGCATTAATTTACGTATTAGCTTTTTTCGATCACTTTTTTCTAATCTGTGAAAATGTGTACCTAATACTACATATGCTGCAAAACTCCATTCCCCATCATTACATGCATTTAGCCTTGCTCCAGCAGCTAGTGCTTCGTCTACAGCCTTGTGCAGTTCATTTGGACTTTTTGCTCTTACCACAGTACTCTTAAACCAGCTCAACTTTTCACTTTCACCTCTACTTGGCTTTATTTTTTGCAAGGCAGAGGTAAATGGATTTTTATCTTCTTGATCACTTATAGGTTTTGTGCCATATATATAATCAAGTCCCTTTCCGTAGTTGATTTGAACGTCTCTATTAGGGAAGGGCACTTCTCCAGGTTTTTTAGCCTTATTGGTTTTGCTTACAAAGGTGGACTGCTGGTTAACACGACCAATTCCTATAATAGCATTTAACATCTCACCTTCTGATAATTTATCAAGATCAACGTTTAATTGATAAGTACCTCCTTTCTTATCATCAAAAGGTACAATTATTTTATTACCCATATTATCCTCACTATTAAAAATACTTTTTAAGCGTACAATAAACTTTATACATCTCATTACTCATTATAAATTATAGTGAGTAGATTTGCAAATATTTTCTGCTATAACAATCCGTTTTCTCGAAAGCTGAAATAGCCTCCACTTGTGATGATAATATGGTCAAACAATTTTACGCTTACAGTACTACATGCTGCTGCCAAGCTCTTTGTTACTGCTTGATCTTCTTCTGAAGGTTCTAAGCTTCCTCCAGGATGGTTATGTGACATTATTATTGATGTTGCATTTTTTATTAATGCTTTTCTTGTAATTTCCTTTATTTATACTGGTGCTTTTTCCATTTCACCAATATAGGATTCTTCTCCGATTAATTGGCACCTTTTATTCAAGTACAGTATTTTTACACATTCCCTCTCTGCATGACCTATACTTACGTTCAAGTATTCTACTAGCCCTTGTAAGTCCATGATTGGTTCTCCCTTGAGCTTTTCTCTCAGTACCCTTTCTAGCGTTTCCTTAACACACATAATCATTGCTACTGCAGAATCAGTTACTCCTTCTATAACTTTCAGGTCATCCATTTCTCGACCTAAAATCCTTTCTACTCCTGTATAGCTATTCACCAGATTTTTAGCAATTTCTTGAGCTTGTGGCCTTTCATGTACTGCACTTAGAAATGTTTCCATTATTTCACGATCAAGTAGTGCTTTGCCTTTGCTTTCTAATATTCTGAATTCGATTTCTTCTTTACCTTTATTCATATAATTTACCTTTCACTAACAACAAACTTTTTTTAGATATTTACTGCTGTTTTTTATCAGCATTGGCATAGAGCCATAGCTTTCGAGTGAAGTCAAATCAATTTTTAAATCTTTTTTGCTTATTTTTTCATCAAGAAATTAAGATATTAATAGATGCTGATTTTTTTACTTAAATTTGTTGAATTTCGTCTAAAGAGATGCCTACCGCTTGCAAAATAATATCAATAGAAATTCCTCCTTTCACTAAATCCTTTATCTTTTCTGCTCTTTTCACCTTCTCTTCCCAAATTCGCATGCTTTCAAACAGAGATTTTATTAGTGCATTACTTGGCTTTCAATCTTTTTGTATTCTTCAATTAAATTCGGTAATTCATTTTCTACTATCTCATCTTCTTCTATTAGCAGATCTGTAATACTAATTGATAGTGTTTCTGCTATTCCATATAATTTATCAAGTGGAATAGCAACCCTTCCTTGCTCATAGTTACTTACTTCATCACGTGTTGTAGTCATTTTCTCTGCTAAATCCTTCTGAGTATATTCCCGTCCATTCTTTTATCTTCTTTCCTATTTGGCAGTAAATAGAACCTCCTTTTTCTTCAACGCATTCATCAGCAGAGAGACCAATTGTTTTTGCAGCAATATCAACAGAAACTCCTGCTTTAACCAAACCTTTTGCAATCTTTATTTTCTCTGCTTTTTTACTACTTTTCTCACTAACTTGAATAAATTTGGTCAGTAAAAAAAACATTCTACGTAACTCTTGACCACCAATCCTTTTATATTCTCTTATTAAATTTAGTTCTTCATTTTTAAAGCAGATTTTCTCATTTGATACAGGAATAAGATCCGTAATATTAATTGATAACACCTTTGCTATAGAGTACAACTTTTCAATCGAAATTTTACGTGTTCCTTTTTCATATTGTAGTACTATTTGATACGTTACACCGATTTTTCCCGCTAAATCTTTTTGAGTATAACCCTCTGCTAACCTAAAACTTCTTACCTTCTTTCCTACTTCGTGATCTAAAGAATTAGTATAGCTAACGGTCATTCTTTTTCATAACCTGCCGTTTTAAAAGTTTCAGATAGAAATTTTGCTAGCATATGTTACCTTTGTTGAGAACTAGTATATTAAATGCCTATAATGTGACAAGCTAAGAAGTTCTCACTTTAAATAGGTATCTTTGGAGGCTGCTAAATCATGAATCCATTTGTTGGCATTTTAATATACTTATAGAAGAGTTGATAAAAAGATCTACAAAAGGGCGTCTAAGGTGCATACTAGGGTTATCTATGAAGGTAATTTTTCCCAACTCTTGAAATTTAGCTAACTTTAATAGGCTTTAGTATAAAAACGTTGTATATTTCTTCACAATTGTGTATAATAATTAATGCTTTTTATCTTACTTTCTCATGGCTCTTTCGAAGTTTCTTGATCCCAAAAATGATGTCGCCTTTCGCCGTATCTTTGGTACTGAAAAGAATAAAGATATTCTCATTCACTTCCTCAATGATATTCTGGGTTTTACTGGCAAAAATGCAATACAGGATATAGAGTTTTTAAGTACTATTCAAGACCCTGATATTGCCTCTAAAAAGCAAAGTATTGTTGATGTCCTCTGTAGAGATTCCACGGGGGTGCAATGGATTATTGAAATGCAGGTCGCTAAAACCAAAGGCTTCGAGAAACGTGCCCAATACTATGCTGCTAAAGCCTATTCAAGACAAGCCGATAAAGGTGATCAATACCAGGACCTTAAGGAAATTATCTTTATTGCTATAGCAGATTGTATTTTATTTCCTGATAAGTCTGAGTACAAATCAAAGCATACTATTCGCGATGAAGATACTAATGAACGTGATCTAAAAGATTTTTACTTTATATTTATTGAGTTGCCTAAATTTCCAAAAACAAAAGAAGATCAGCTTTCAAGTATAGTTGAAAAATGGGTCTACTTCTTTAGATATGCAGATGAAACTAGTGAAGAAGAGCTAGAGAGAATAATAGGAAGTGATCTAATAATTAAAAGAGCGTATGAAGAATTAAATAGGTTCAACTGGTCAGAAAAAGAATTTATAGCCTATGAACAAGAGATAAAGCGTATTCGTGATGAACAGGCTGTCCTCGCTCAAAAACTCGATGATGCCACTCAAAAAGGTAGACAAGAAGGTAGACAAGAAGGCATCCAAATCGGCCATGAAAAAGGCAGAAAAGCAGAGAAAATTGAGGTTGCAAAGAATCTACTTAAAGCAGGAGTTTCTATTGACATTATAACTCAAACTACTGGTCTTTCTGTTGATTATATTGAGAAAATTCAAGAAAAGAAGTTTTAGCCATAACGTTTTTTTATTAAACCCTCTATTCTGGTAATTTTAATATTGCAATCCATTCTAATTTCTGTATAATGCCTTTTTTACATGACACTGTTAATACTTAATAGGGGGGATAATGCCAACACAGAAAGAGCTTCGGGCTACGATGTCCAAAAAATTACAGGAAGCTATTAAACATCCAGATCCAGCAGTTGTTGCCGGGAGGAAGTCAGCTATCAAGAGATGGGTGGGAGTCCTTCAAGATAACTTTATGGAGCACATAAAATACTTTAAGGGTGATAAGTTGAAGTTTTTGCACAATGTATTTCAAGATGAAGGTTGCTGGTCAGGTGTAAGGTTGGATAATGCTGCTTTAGGTCAAAGGTTTACTGAAGAAAAAATAGGTGGAATAGATAATCCACTTCGCAAATATGAGATGGCTTGTAGTTACTGTGTAGTGGATAAAATTCATCCTCTCTTTCAAAAAAGATTTGAATCTTATAGGAACAAGTTTCCTCCTGGTGCATTTGATGGTAAAACTGAAACTGAATTTGGCAAATACGTACGAAACTCGTTACTAGATAGCATAAAGAGGAAAGGTCCTGTATTTGATTTCTGGATCGATAGAGAATCTGGGGAATTAAAGAAGTATGATGCAGTAGAAGGTTTTGACAGTGCTGTAAAACTTAAGTGGAGTGAAGGGGTAGAGTATTTTTATAATCATTTAAAAGAAGAAGATAAGGAAAAGAAGCTCACAGAAGCTATTCTTGCTCTTTCTCGCGTTCAATCTGTTGAGAAAGACGCCCCTATTTTAGATTTTTGTGTAAATAAGATAGTCGATAAAGATACTCTTTTACAGAAATTATCACAGAAAGATAAAGGAGTATATTCCCTTTTTGCTGAATTAATAGAGTCATGTTTTTTTGATACGGTTCATGATTTGGTACAGTGCTGGTGTTATAAAGAAGTTTCAGCAAGAGGAGACTGTTCGGACAAAATATTCTCACAGCGAGACTATGAGCTTTTTCTTTCCTCTCTTTCAGATGTGATGTTGAAAAATCCTGAATCAAATGTTCAAGCTAGATCTCTTATTATGGAATTTTGGGAATGTGGTAGCTTGTATCAATACAGAAAAGCTGCTGTTAATACTTCTAATTATACAGTTCCTACAAGTGGTGTATTTGCAGAGTTAATAGTCAATTGGAGACGAGAAGACATTTATAAGACTGATGAAGAAAAAGAAATAGAGAAAAAAGAAATATTAGATATGATGTCATTTGCCAAAGATTGCTTTCCTGAAAAGTTTGAGCTCTTTAAAAAACTAATAATAAGAGACCTTAGATTATGCGGTAGGGAAGGTAAAAGAGTAAATGTAGATTACGGTCTGTTTGCAGAAGAATTATTCTCTGAGTTAGAGAAAACAATTTTACCACCTGGTCCTGTAGGTGATGGTCCTTGCAGTAATTTGCGATCACGATCTAAAGCTCATGGTAGTAAGAAAACAACTTTGCCAGTTGATGATAGTCCGCAGTCTGAGCTTGGAACTCCTAGTGTAAGTGGTGTTTCTTCTTATAAGAAAAAAAGCGTCTTTACGCTTAGTGGTAATAAGTAATCCACTTATGAACTCTTGGTGTTTCTGGTCGTAGTAAATAAGGGGTATTTTGTATGAGTAATGGTGATGGACTTATTAGGAGTTTGGTGGATGGAGATCTTGAAGGATTCAGACAAGGATTTGAATCTTTTTTAGATCAATGTCCATCTTTCTTGTATCATGTAAGTGCAGGTCGTTTCCTTCCTGTATTCTTTTTTAGTATGTTTTCTACTGCACATGATGCTAATATCTTAAATGCAAATGAGAGAGTCTATTTTCGTTTTGATAACCATGGTGTTAATCCACGTAATGGTGAAAATCGAAATACGGCAAACCTAAAAGTTGCTGTTTATCGTGACGGACAGCAAGTTGTCAGATGCTACAGTATTTCTGATCGTCCTAATAGTGATGGGTTGAGGTTCAGTACAAGGGAGAGAAATGCTCTAGTACAAGAGATTAGACGGCAAAATCCAAATTTAAGGGAAGAAGACCTAAATTTTGAGCAATACAAAGTATGCATGCACGGAAAGGGCAAGAGTCAGGGAGAGGCAATTGCAACGGTATTCGAGGTAATTCGTGAAAAAGATCGTCAAGGTAGGGATAAATTTGCCAAATATTCAGCATCTGAAATCAATCTTATTAGACGGCTCTTAGGAGATCACAGACTAACAATTAAGGAAATAGAAGGAAGACAACTCAATCAAAATCAGCGTAGACAACTTGGTAGGTTGGTCAATTTTGCGCAAGTAGCACAGGGTCAACAAGGAATTGATAATTTTATGGAAATGCTAGCGAGTGATAGAAGACAAGATGTAAGAGATAGAATACGCAGAGAAATTTTGCCATACATAACTGACATCTATAATAATTACAGACAAGTACTGGAAAATAATATTGAAAATCGCAATCAAAGATTTGAGGGTCACGGGTTTTTATTAGGTTTCTTAGCAAATTTTAGTCATCGCTACACAATAGGCATCGATCTTGATTTATCTCCTAGAAACACACATGTTGCATTTCTTGTACGTCATCAAGCAGAAAGAGAAAATATTCCTATTGTTATTAATCTTGCTATATTTGACACACCGTCAGATGTTACATTAAACTGTGCCATAGGCTACGCTGGAAGGTTACACACTTCTTCATTTATACCTATCCATACTGAATCAAGAAATACTGTCTGTGTTGGATTAAATTTTAATTTAGATCTAGATCCTTTTAGTGTTGATACAGTAGAACTTCAACAGGATAGATTTCCTTTAGTACAAAGATTATTTGAGTGTTTGGAGAATGAAGGCATTAGAGAAAATGTTAGAGATTTCTTGCTTCACCATCTTCCTGCTGAAATACCAAGAAATGCAGAGAATTATAATAGAATATTTGATTGCATAACTGGCTTTGCTTTTGGAAGTAGTGCTTTTGATAGGCACCCTTTAGAACTAGAAGAGGAAGACGAAGCACCTATAACAAAGTACATATTTAGACATGGTGATGAGGGTTTAAGATGTTTAACTATGGTCTTTCATGCTGAAGGTTCTGATATAGTTATACTTCATATTAGAGCTCACGATGCGCAACAACAAGGAGCCATCAATTTACAGACTCTTAATGTTAATGGAAATGATGTTCATGTGTGGGAAGTTTCATGCACACTTAATAATCAACTTGAACTAGATATTGATCTACCAAATGACCTTGGTTTATATCACGATTACCAAAATAATAATGCAAATAATTTTCTTGCTGGTGATCTTGTACAAGTGCCCAATACTGAAAATGTACATAATACTTTAAATCAAGTTGTGAATGATGGCTGGAAAAATATAGCTCAGCATAGAGGATTATTTCAAGAGATCTCTGGAGCATTGATGCCGCTTGTGGATACAATAAATGTTAATAGTGAGGATAAGTTCCGTTCTATACTACATGGTACATTTTATGCTAGTGATAATCCTTATAAAGTGCTTGCTATGTATAAAGTTGGTCAAACATATAGTTTAAAAAGGGGGCAGGAAGAAGAAGGAGAAAGGGTAATACTCACAAGAATTACAGAACAGAGATTAGATCTTTTATTATTAAGACAACCTAGAGAGAATGACCTAGATACTCACCCAATTGGATATGTGTTAAGACTTGCTAATAATGCAGAAGAAGTAGGACAACAGCAAAATGATGCGAGACAAGAAATCGGAAGACTTAAGAAACAACACAGAGGATTTATACCTATTACTTCTGGAAATGAGGTGGTTTTGTTTCCTATTGTGTTTAATAGAGATGCACGCGAAGCAGGTAATCTTATACTTTTCCCAGAAGGGATAGGAAGAGAAGAGTATGTACACAAGCTTGATCGTCATGTTCGCGGTTCAAGACCAGGAGGATTAGTGGGACCTGAAAGTGTTATTGATGAGAATCCACCAGAAGGTCTATTATCAGATCAGACTCGTGAAAACTTTAGGCGTTTTTACGAAGAAAAAGCACCAGGACAAAATTCGATTTTTTTGCTTGATATAGGCGACAATCTACATGTTCCGTTTAGTTACTTGCAAGGTACTAGAGCACAGGTAATAGAAACATTAAAGTCAAGAATAAGGGGAGGTGGTACTCCTACAGCACAAGGAATATTACAACAAATAAATGCTATCCTTCGTAGAAACAACGCTCGTGAGATAGAAGATGTGCATGATCTACTTGCACTAGACTTTGCAACAGATAATCAAAATTATCGTTATTGGCTACAAACTCATGACATGTTTTTCGCTGCACAACAATATACTTTCTATGATGATCGATCTAATCCAACTAATAATCGTCATGATTTTACAATAACTTCAGTAGGAGTCGATGGAAATCAAAATGATCCAACAGGTAGGGGCTTATTAAGTAGTCACATAGCTAACTTTAAACAAAAAGTAGATTCGGGTGAAAAAGATAGATTAATTGCTATTATTAATGTAGGTAATCGTCATTGGGTTACATTAGTTATTGTACACCAAAATGGAAATTATTATGGGTATTATGCTGATTCACTTGGTCCAGATAGTGGTATTGACAATAATATTCGAGGAGCTTTAAGAGAATGTGATATTAACGATGATAATGTCCATAATGTTTCCGTTCATCAGCAAACAGATGGCCATAATTGTGGCATATGGGTATACGAAAATGCTAGGGATATTAACCAAGCTATTGATCAAGCTTTACAGGGAAATAATAACTTTGGAGAGAAAGGTGAGGGTATTATAGGTTATATACGTGGTCTTCTTAGTGTAGGCATTGGAAATGACACTAGACAATCTCAAAGAAATGAACAATACTTTAAAAATCGGAGAAGAAATATTTCACAATTATTCCAAAATGATCCTCTATCTTCTCCTAGGGGTAGACTGATTCAAGATCATCCAGGAATTCAACATGAAATTGATCCATTACTATTACAATTTTTAGGACTCCAATACCCACAGCGTGGAGGTGGAGGAGCATTACAATTAGGCGGAGAAAGAGTGATATCAATTGATTTTGGTAACCCGCAGTCTGCATTAGATAAAATTGATGGAGTGAGTAGAGTTTATAACCATAGCAATAGTAGAGGTAGTAGGTAGAAGTTAATAGGTGGATGAAGTTTTCTTTACTCTATATTTACGCATTGGTTGTAATCGGTCTTCTAGGTTGTTTCTGCATATTTTATCTTACTATTACCCACAAATATAAATGTTTGTTGCGTAGCTCTTAATGGCATAACTTTTGCTTGAAATAACTGTTTATATGGTGCAATTTACAGCTTTTAGTTGCTAAAATTATAACTCTTAGTTTAATAATTTTAATCCAATAAGCTTTCAGGTTAATAAAATTAAATTATTTGAGTAAATACAATACTATGTTTTTATTTGTGGGTAATAGTAAGATATTTTATGGTGGTGTTTATTAACAATAATATAGAAGACTATTATTAAGACTCTTGTCCGTAAAGCACCTTCATTTGCTCCTCTCATGAGAGTGATATTTCCTTCAAATCAGCTAGTTTTAGATGCTGAGGTTGTGTGCCGTTTAAAATGGCTTCCTTAATTTTGGGTATCAAATAATTTAAACGTAAGACCCATTGTAAAAGATAAGATTTAATTTGAAAGAAAAATTGATGTGGTTAAAACTTGACCTTGCGCAGTATAGGAATATTTTTTATAAAAAGAACAATATCGATTTGAAATGTAAAATTATCATAAATTTTTCTTTTTATTCTCAAATGAATTACTATTAATTCAGTAAACTATATTATTAATATCTCAAGTAAATCAACCATTTTCAGCGCTCAAAACCAAGTGCGGTGAGAACAAGTTTTTTTGGTATGGATTGGACTACAACTTGTTCTGTGCAAACTTTTTTATATGGTAATTTTACTATACGCTAAAATCAGCTATTTTAGCCTACTTCATCCACATTTACATACGAACTGATTTGACTAGATTTGTTGTAAAATTTTTTATTTTTATTTTTACAACCTTGTTTTTGCACAACGCGTTCTCACAAATATACGTAGTTTTTTGTGATTTTAGGAGAAGTAAATAATCGAAAATTTTATGGTGCTGAAGATAAGGTATGTTTCTTAAGCTACAGTCAACTAAAGTAGTTGCTGATAATTTATAGTAATGAGAAGTAAATAAATCTTTACTTCTCATTACTATATGTAGTATATAAGACATATTGTCTGTAAACGTTAGGAAATTATGGCTTTTAAATTAGAATGGCGGAACGAAACATTAAATAAATTAAAGCTCGTTAGCTCAAGTAAGGGTGACGTACTTAAACAAATAAAGGAGGGGTTAAAGCAGGAAGATGATGATTTATATAAAAAGTGGGAATCAAAAGGCTTTGATGTAGATTACCTATTTACCTTAACCAAAAGCCATAGTTCAATTAGTATAGAAGTTACGTTGCTGAATTTGGCTGCTGAAAATGGCCATTTGGATATGGTACAAGCTCTATTAAGCAGTGGTGCTAAGGTTAACAAGGAAACAGAAGATGGGTCTGCTCCTTTACATTTGGCTGCTGAAAATGGCCATTTGGATATAATACAAGCTCTATTAAGCAGTGGTGCTGAGGTTAACAAGAAAACAGCCAACGGGTATACTCCTTTACATTTTGCTGCTGAAAATGGCCATTTGCATGTGTTAGAAACTCTATTAGACAAAAGGGCTAACATTGATGAGAAAACAGTCACAGGGTATGCTCCTTTACATTTGGCTGTTAAAAATGGTCGTTTGGATATAATACAAGCTCTATTAAGCAGTGGTGATAAGGTTAACAAGAAAACAGTCACTGGGTGTACTCCTTTACATTTGGCTGCTGAAAATGGCCATTTCCATGTGTTAAAAACTCTATTAGACAATGGTGCTAACATTGATGGGAAAATAGTCACTGGGTATACTCCTTTACTTTCGGCTGCTGAAAATGGCCATTTGGATATGGTACAAGCTCTATTAAGCAGTGGTGCTAAGGTTAACAAGGAAACAGAAGATGGGTCTGCTCCTTTACATTTGGCTGCTGAAAATGGCCATTTGGATATAATACAAGCTCTATTAAGCAGTGGTGCTGAGGTTAACAAGAAAACAGCCAACGGGTATACTCCTTTACATTTTGCTGCTGAAAATGGCTGTTTGGATGTGTTAAAAACTCTATTAGACAAAAGGGCTAACATTGATGAGAAAACAGCCAGCGGGTATACTCCCTTACATTTGGCTGCTGCATTTGGCCGTTTGGATATAGTAGAAGTTCTATTAGACAAAGGGGCTAGCGTTAGTGAGAAAGGAAATAATCGATGTACTCCTTTACATTTTGCTGCTGAAAATGGCCGTTTGGATGTGTTAAAAACTCTATTAGACAAAAGGGCTAACATTGATGAGAAAACAGCCAACGGGTATACTCCCTTACATTTGGCTGCTGAAAATGGCTATTTGCATGTGTTAGAAACTCTATTAGACAAAAGGGCTAACATTGATGAGAAAACAGCCAGCGGGTATACTTCCTTACATTTGGCTGCTGCATTTGGCCGTTTGGATGTGTTAAAAACTCTATTAGACAAAAGGGCTAACATTGATGAGAAAACAGCCAGCGGGTATACTTCCTTACATTTGGCTGCTGCATTTGGCCGTTTGGATATAGTAGAAGTTCTATTAGACAAAGGGGCTAGTGTTAGTGAGAAAGGAAATAATAGATTTACTCCTTTACATTTGGCTGTTAAAAATGGCCATTTCGATATAGTAGAAGTTCTATTAAAAAAAGGTGCTAACATTAATGAGAAAGGAGATAATAGATTTACTCCTTTACATTTTGCTGCTGCATTTGGCTGTTTGGATATAGTAGAAGTTCTATTAGACAAAGGGGCTAACGTTAGTGAGAAAACATTAACTGGGCATACTCCTCTAAGTTTGGCTGTTAAAAATGGCCATTTCAATTTGGTAGAAACTCTATTAGACAATGGTGCTAACAATGAGAAAGGAAATAGTGGATTTACTTCTTTGCACTTTGCTGCTGGATCTGGCAATGTGGAGAAAGTAGTAGATCTATTAGAAAAAGGTTATGATGTTAACAAGGAAACATACTATGGGCGTACTCCTTTACATTTTGCTGCTGAAAATGGCCATTTGGGTATAGTAGCGACTCTATTAATCAGTGGTGCTGAGGTTAGCAAGAAAACAGTTATTGGGTATACTCCTTTAGATTTGGCTGTTAAAAATGGCCATTTCGATATAGCAAAAATGCTATCAAATGAAAAACCAGTCACTGGATGTGCTCTTTTAGATTTGCCTAAAGAATTGGCTAATTTAAATCCACGAGATAAGTACGACATAACTGCATCAGATCTAGCTAAAAGTAATAAAATGAGAAGTCTATCAATCGAGCGTGATGAGGTTGTGCTAGGTCAAGATGCTACTCAATCTACTGAAGATGTAACACAAACAGTTGATACCAACGGCGAGCAGTCTCATGATTTAAACAATAGAGATGTTGCTGAACAATCTACTCAACCAACACAGAAGCATTTAGCACCTGGTAAAGACCCTAAATCGGCAAGTAATGTTCAAGGTAATAGCGAACAACCTAGTTATACAGATACAAACAATCCTATTCAACAAAATGCAAGAAGTAAGTTGCCTGTAGTGACTGCTTCTGTATTGGCAGTAACCGGAGTTGTTTTAGGAATAGCTATTGCAGTTCACTTTGAAATGCTAACTGTGGGAATAGCAGTTGGAACTTGTTGTTTGGTTGCTGCTGCAATTTTGTATTATTGTGATAAGCAACCAAAGTCACTTGAGATTAACAGTGTTCATAAGGTTAATGATAGCTTGTCTTCTGGCAAAGGTTACAAAGAAGTGGCAAGCAGTGCTAGGTATAGCATATGAATTTTGAGCACGTGCTTGGTGTTCAAAGAAGGAAGGATCTCATATCTTCGATTCTTGTACCTGACTTTAGAGTGCTATAAAATGCAAAAGCCACCCATAATTGGCGTATTATGATAATTGTAGGGTTGCTTATTTATATGATTCTTGTTATTATTACCCGTTTAGTATAAGTTGAGACTAAAATGCAAGCAAATGACCAAGAGGAAATAAAACTTCTTAACCAAAATGGAAAGGCAAAGCGCTTAAATTCAGCGGAAAGAATTGCAGCAATAGGAACAGCAATTGATTATTGTGATCCGAAGTTGGTACAACTTTTACTGGGAGCAAAATATTGTATGCTCTGGCAGTATTGGCTCGTTCGTGCAATGTTTAACTATGATATGCTCTCCCTTTCTAAGATGGCCAAATGTGATCTTCCACTTAGTATTGCTAATGAACAGTTAAAGTGCCTTAGTGAAAAGAAGAGTGTTGACGTTGAAGAGTTGAATAACATTCAAGAGAGTAAAAAAAGAGAATACTATAGAAAAGCAGAGGAGTTTTATGAAAGTGATAGACTGTTACAGATAAAGCGTGATGAAGATGGAGAAGTACAATTAGAAAGTGTCACGTTAGTAGAGTCTACGATAAAACAATTTGCGGGCAGTAGCTTGCAAAGCTATCGTGACAGAAACGAAGATTGTACCGTTTCCGATAGCATTGCAGCAGCTGTTAATGCCGATTTTTCTCAAGAGTGTAGGTCAATGATAAATGAAACAATTAACGAATTTAAACGGGAAATTCACACTAATAGTACTGTAAGTGGTTTGACAAATTCCTTACGCCAGAAGATAGTAGAATTAGAAAATAGGGAAAAATCTCTTTCTTTTAAAATTGATACAGTTAAAGAAGGAATTATCAAGAAGATGCAGGATAATAAATTCTTAGACAAAGATTTTGTTAAATTTGAGTATGATAAATTACTTGACCATTATTTTACCTCTGATAAATACGCTAGCAATAAAACAAATCCACTGAACAGGTACACAGAATCAAAGGAAAGTATAGATGAAGCGAAAAAATCTTTGAGAGAGTCGTCTTTAGATTATGGTTTCGGTGAATGCATTGATTATGCTGCACAAGAGCTTAAAAATGAATCTAATGCGGAAAAGAAAGAAAAATATTTAGATATAGTGAGAGTACTAGCTGTCAATGGAGCACATTCAGAATCATTAATCAACACTTTTGACACTATAGAGTTAAAAGAAATAGCTTTACAGTCAATCTTTACAATTGCAAAAAGGGCATATAAAGTATTGTTTGATTTTGATAAAAGTGTTGAAGCTAAGCTTATGTCCAATATTTTTGGTGAGGATGGAGAGTTTGCTAATCCCGTGAGTCAGAATGTACGCATCTTGGAATCTAGTGGTTCACCGGTTATAAAAACCGTACTAGCCAAGTTAAAAAAGGTAGAACAAGAATTACAAGAAAAAAGGAAAAGCGGCAAGGCAAATCGTGAAACTGGTTTGTTTAATAGTCTGTATTACTCAGTATCAGATTTCTTGAATGAAAAGATTTGGGCAAAAAAACTTGAGCCACATTCTAAGGAACAACATATGCAAACGTATAAGCTGCTGTATGAAGCATTAGAAACAAGTTACTTGGCCATGGCAACAGGTGATGATAGGGTGTTAATTGATTATGCAAGAGAAATAGAAGGTAAGATAAAGAAAGAATCTAATAAAGATACAGCAGAAGTATATAGTGTTCTGTATTCGTTATTTAAGGACTATAGAGTAGCAAGGGGAAGAGAAGATCCAGCTGGCAGGTGGCAAAGACTTTGGTATCATTTTCAGGATATATTTCGAACACATCAGGATAATGTGCGTGAAGATAGAACAACAAGGTTTTTACGTGTTGCTATGTATGCTACAGAGATTATATCAGAAGAATACGAAGAATATCAAAGACAGCGTTTTACAACTGAGTTTCGTAATATAGACATTGAATTTCTACCGAGCAACTGTCTAATCAACTGGTTAGGAGCAACTCATGCAGGAGTAAAAAAAAGTCAGGAAGAAAGAGACGAGAAAAGGGATAAACTTTTAGATCAAGAATCCCAAAGGGCTGAACAAGAATCTCAAAGGGCTGAACAAGAATCTCAAAGGGCTGAACAAGAGTCTCAAAGAGCAAACAAGCTTGACCTAAAAAACAAACTGATGAAATTGATTAGAGATTCAATTAGGAAACTAAAATTTGATAATGAGTTGCGTGATATAGTAGAAGATAATGAGGAAGATATTATAGAGAAAGTTGTACAGCATGTTATGAATAATGCATCCGATCCACACCAGGTCTTGAGTGCAGTTATGGAGGAAATAAGAATTAATAGCGATCAAATAGTCAAAGAAGGAAAGGTAAGTGATGAAATAATTGAAAGAAGTATCTTAAATCAAAGTACTGTACTGAGTAATGTCAATTTAAGTCAAGGTGCAAGTGCAGGGTTAGGAAGATAACTATGGTATTACCTGAAAGAGCATGTTTATGGGAGCAAAATGTTGTGAAGTTTTTATCAAGCCATAGAAAATATCGGATGTTTGGATGGGAGTTTGGTCCTACATTATTAGATCAATTATATGTAATAAAAAAGGGTAACTATCCGAATTATACAAAAAGTGGTTTGATTTTAACTTATAGCATTGCGTCTGTTGCTGCGCTTGCTTCGTTTGTATCAACACGTAAAGCAACAGTCACCGCAGCAACAACTTTGGGAGTAATATTGCTCGGAATAGCAACAACAGCTGCTATTGATTATCAAAATACGAAAAGAAAAGGTAATAATGAGTCAATCAATCAACTTGAGTTGTTAAAGTTGCTTGGTGAAACACCAAAGTATTGGTGGTGGCCATGGAGCTCTAAAGTTGGCGAAGTCATTCTCACTGAAAGTCAGAAGCAAAGAGCAGAAAAATATTCAAGCTATTCTTTCTTACATAGAATGGTGTTAGTATCATTTACTTCAGTACTTACCCATCGTCTTATTCTTTTTCAACAAAATGGAGGCTATATGAATAGAGGTCAACAATCCGATAGTTTTATGGTATCTGATATTCAAGTGGAGCAGCAAATAACACAACAGAGTGAAGCTCAGACTGCTCAAGGTTCAAGCAGTTATCAATCACAGACGAGTCCTTCAGGTTCGAACAAACAATTAAATGTTCCAGGATGCATAAGCTTTCTTGAATCTGCAATGGTTTATAATATGGAGTTGGAACAGGCATTATATTCCATTGGTTTTTCTTCCCAAACTTTAACTAATCTAGATAAAAGCTTAGCTCATGTTAGAAACTCAGGTTACAGTGAAGAAGCAATGAAAGAATATGACCTATCTTTTAAAGAAGTATTTACGAATAAGTATAGAGAGTTAGCACTTAAGGTTCATTCAGACAAGCAAGCAAAAAGCTTATCGGACGCACAAGACGAAAAAATGAAGAATCTAACTAATATGAATCAAATCATGAAAAAGTTGTATGAAACTTCAAAAGAGGAAAGGGATACTTTTAGGTATGGAACGTTCGCTAATGTACCATTTAGCTTTTTACACCAAAATAGAGATAAATGTATAGGTTTGATAAATGGAAAAGTAGTAGCGGAACTAAGGAACATAACAATTTGGCGGCAATCTCATTTACTTTACTGTCGCAATGATTTTTTAGAAAAAGCACAAAAACTTTTTGAAGATCATAGAATAAAGCCATCCAAGCAGTTGAAAAAAGACTTTGAGAAATTAATAGATGATTATGTTGGTCGTTACGAGGAATTTTGGTTTAATAACTTGCTTGATTTAAAACATAGGTGCGATAAAGATGAAAAATTAAAAAGTATCAAAGATGAGGTTAAAAAGCTTTTAAAAGAGGGTGCCCAACAATTTATATTGCTAGCTGGTAATTTACCAAGCAATAAAGAGATTGAAAAACTGTTGAAAGGATCGTTTCAAGAAAGCCAGGCTAACCCAGATAAATGCTTTATCTTGCCAATTATAGAATACAAAAATGTGATGAATCAGTTATTTAATAGTTATTATGCGGAACATGAGTTTTCATCCAATATACCACATTTTATGGATATATTTGAAACAAATGTTAAAACACCAGGAAATATAGAGTTTTGTGTTGAAGAGTGTATAGCTAGGTGTTCGTTCACCGAGCTGCAAGAGTGGGTGAAATCAATCAAAAAAGAAGGTTTAGGTAGTTTTGCGTATAACCATCCAATAAGAGAATTTATGGATAATTCTGTATATGAGATAAAAGGTAAAGTATACGGATCGACAGAAGCAACAAGAGGAGAAATGAAGCGAGTAATATTAATACAAATCCTGAATAGATGTATTGTTTGCTTAAAAGAGGAATTTAGAAAAGAGAAAACATGGTTTAAAAGGATGGAAGAAGAAATACAAAAAATACAAAGACATACGCGAGAAACTGATAAAAAAATAGAACAAGAGTCTCAAAGGGCAAACAAGCTTAAGCTAGAAGGTACAGTAATAAAATTAATTACTCAGTCATTTAGAAAATTAAAGTTTGATGATGAGTTACGTAATATGGTAGAAAATAGTGAAGATGATATTGTAAAGGAGGTTGTGCAGCATGTTGTGAGGCACAAATCTTCTCCGGAGCAGGTGCTGGATTCAATAATGCAGACAATACAACATAACGAAGCTGAGATTAAAAGAACAGGTACAATTGATGTTAAATTAATTGAAAAAGCAATAAAACCTTTTGTAGCTGGAGAAAAAGCTGAACTGAATGTAAATATAGAAGAGAATGAAGAAAGATTGGATGTAGAAGCAGAAAAATTTTTCGGTCAAGGGAATATCGATCTCTTGGGTTCCAAGCTGGAGAATGAACAGGTTAAACTTCTAAAGGATACAAGCTTTAGACAAGGTTTGATCCAATTTATAAAAGCACAGGACGGCAATTCTTCACAAATTGAAAAAGTATTAGGAGAGAAAGCTAGGCAAGAGTTTGAAACCATTTTAATAGATATCACTAATGAGGATCAGCTAGGTCCAAGTAGTAAGTTAGATGAAGTACCACTGATGTTGCGTAGCCAGTCATTAAGTTCTTTACATTCTAATGATAGTGATGTTGAAGCAATCAGCAGACCGTAATGTCGTTAATCCAGCATACTTTGTTGAATAGCTACTTGTGAAGGTATAGGTAGGAGGCTCAGAAGTATGCACTATAAACCATACGCTCAAGGCAAGGAGAAATGGCAGATATCTGCACTTTATCAGACCAAATACATGATTCAGCAGAAGAAGAGCTGTCAGGAATATTCGGCTCTTACGCAATAATTTTGGAACTCCGGGATCGTTATATATATATAAGATTATCACTATTTTCGTTATATAATTAAGCTTTTAACACTAGTTTACCTAAATTCGTTTCATCAACATCTTCTTGCATGTTATAGGTTCTTTGTTTTGAAGTATTGGTTTTCTAGCTTTTCGATCTCTTGTTACTTTTATAAACGTTACAATGCTAAGCCAAAAACTTTTCCAATTGCTTACTCCATAACATCGGTATTTCCCTCAAGTCAGCTAACTTCAAACCCCTTGGCTGTCTCCCATGTACTATGTCTTCTTTAATTTTTGGTGCTAAATAATTCAACCTTAAAATTTGCTGTATACGTCTTGTACCTATATTAATTTTGGTACTCAGCTCTTTCACACTTCTATATTTTCCCTCTTCTAGCTGACGCTTCCACAGATGTGCTCTCACCACTGCTTTCAGTAGCGCATTGTTTGTTTTGCCTTCTGGTTCTATTACTGTGCATTTCTTTCCTTTCTTTTTTAACCACATTGGTATAAATTCCACCTTATCCTCTGAACTCACCTCTATTCCATCCTCTCTCACCAATACTGTTCTTGTTAACTTTTTCACTACTTCTTTCTGCTTTCCAAAATTTAAATTTTTCCATTTTTCTTCGGTCTTTTCTTTCCCATTTTCATATGGCTGCTCCGCTTTCTTTATTACTTCTTTTTCTACTTCTCCGGCTACTACTGTTCGATTTATTGATTCACAATTCTTTCCCCTTAAATGATTGTTGCATACATAATATCGATACCTTTTATTTTCCTTTTTTGCATAGGTCAACGTCATATTTACATCGCAGCTCTTGCACTTAATTATTCCTCTAAGCAGCGCTTCCTCATATTTTGCTTTTCTATATGGTTGATTCTTTATCAATTCTTGTGCTTTTTTCCACTTTTCTTCTTCTATTATTGCTTCATGCTTTCCTTTATACTGTTTCTCATAATGCCTGATTTTTCCCATATATATTGAGTTTGTTATTATTCTCCTTACCGTGGCCTTTTTAAAGATATCTGATTTTGTTCTGTAACCTTGATTATTCAATTCCCTTGCTAGTTCTGCCATTGACTTCAGCTCCACATATCTTTCAAATATGTGCTTCACTGTCTTTGCTTCTTTTTCATTTATTATTAATTCTTTATCTTTTACATCGTATCCCAGCGGTAAAGTTCCTCCCATCCATAATCCTTGCTCTTTTGACGTTGCTATTTTATTTTTTACCCTTTCTACGATCATTTCTCTTTCTAGCTGTGCTGCTCCTGATAATACCGTTTGTACAAACTTCCCCATTGGCGTATTATTGTCAAATATCTGCGTTACTGCTATAAAATTTACTCTATGCCTTCTAAAAAATGACGTTACTTCGATGCTGTCTTTTGTTTCTCTCGAGAGCCTATCTAGCGTATATACTACTACACAATCTACTTCTCCTGCCTTTACATCTTCAAATAATTCCCTTATTGCTGGTCTTTCTAAATTCTTTCCTGAATATCCTCCATCATCGTACCTTTTTGCCAATGCTACCCAACCTTCTCTGCTCTTTATATACTTTTCACATGCTACTCGTTGCGCATCCAAGCTGTTAAACTTCTGCTCTAGACCATCTTCATTTGATTTTCTTGTATATATTGCGCATCTCACCTCTTTTAGCATCCTTTCTCCTTTTCTCTCATCCCAAATAGGAGAGGGCCGTTGTAACTCATTCCCATTATTTTTCCGGCTACTGCTGACAATGACGTGTAAAACTCTTCTCTGTAGATTAAACCCTTATCTGTTACCATTACCGCATGCGTCTCTTCACCTCTCTCTAGTATTAATTCTGTCCCTTCTACTGGTAATTTATCGCTACTTATTCTTTTTCCCTTCTCTAGTCGATCTGCCAGATACTCTAGTCTTTTTGACCCTTTTCTTGACATTTCTCCATACGCTTTTTCCTGCATTCTATAAGCCAATCTTGGTATCAGATATTTCTTTGAGTATCTAGGCGCTTCTTCTCCATATACCTTCTTCCATATTTCTCTCAGCTCATCCAAAGGTTTTCTATCTAAATTCATTACTTTCTTTTCTATTTCTTTCTCCATATTTTTAGCCCTTCATAAATAGCTTTTCAATTCTGTCTGTTTCTTTCTTTAATACCTTGGCTATTTCTTCACTATTTTTTGCATAATCCATCGCTGTCATTCCAAATTTATCTGCTTGCTCTATTTCAGCTCCTGCTTCCACTAACTCTTCTACTATTTCCACTTTCCCCACCATACATGCAAGGTGCAATGGAGTGCATTTACTTCCATATTCTTCCGCATTTACATTTGCTCCTGATTTTACTAATTCTCTCACGGTTTCTAGGCGTTTCTCCGTTACCGCTAGATGCAGTGCTGTATGTCCTCTTACATCTGCTGCATTCACATTCGCTCCTTTTTCAACTAATAACCTCACTGTTTTTGCGTCTATCGCATAATGTAGAGCCGTTCTTCCCTTTTCGTCTCTTTCATAAATATTTTTACATGAGTTCTCTAATAGTGACTTCTCTTTTTCTTTTTTACTCATAATTTACCTCACCTTTTCTTTAAATTTAAACCCCTAAGCCTTCTTTCTCACCACCTCATCTATCATTTCGTTCACTTGGCTCATTATCTTGCTCGCTAAATTTTTACACTCTTCCTTTATTAGTGACTTATCTTTCTTCCTTATTTCTTCTATCTCTATTATTTTGAACTCAGGTAAATAGCTCCTATCCAACATATCTGCTATTTCTCCCACTAGCCCCTCTATTCCATAGCACGTCAGTTTTCTACTTTTTGTTATTCCTCCTTTTTCTCTCAGAAATTTACTCGCCTTTTCACTCTCCGTGCTATCACATAGACGATACTTTTCACTTTCCCAGATATAGTACATTGGTGTTGCACCATATTTATTCAGTTGATTAACTTCAGCCCCTGCTTTTACTAGCTCTTTTATTATTTCAACTCCTGCTCCTCCTATTTTGCATGCAGAGTGCAATGGCGTACATCCACTAACATATTGAGTAGCATTTACTTCCGCTCCTTCCCTTAGCAGCACTTTTACATTTTCTAAACTTTTTGCGAATACTGCACAGTGCAGTGGTGTATAACCATTTTTATCTCTTGCATTTACCTCTGCCCCTTTTTTTATTAATAACCTTACTGTTTTGTAATTCGAGATTTCTACTGCTTGGTGTAATATCGTCTCTCCTTCTTTATTTCTTTTATTAATATTCTTAAATCCGTTGCTTGATACTTCCTTCAAGAACTTACTAAAAGATTCTCTCTTTTCTTTGCTAAACTTCATACTTACCCCACTATAAAAACATCAGCCTAATTCGGCTCTCTCTAGTGCAAAGTAAATTTCTTTTGTTTACTTGCTACTATTCAAGTCATGTCCTTTTTAGCATGAGAAAGCAAGTCCTTTTCTTTTTATTTCATATACTTTAACCTATTATTAATATAATATATGAGGATCTAAATATAAGTATTTAATTTATTATACATATTGCTTGACTATTTTCCCAACTTCTGTGCAAATGTCGATGTTCGTGCCACTTCAGTACTCCTGAATAAAACACTAAAATGTGCTTTTCTAATTCGTGTATTGAGTCTTTTTGCTCTGTATCTAAATCGTTTTTATAGTAAACATTGTGTTCTGCTAAAACATATTTTGTGATCTTTTGATCAGTATAATTTTCTACTTTATAATTATGGGTAACGCTAAACCTTTCTAAAATTGGTTTGTGTTTTAAATTCCAACGTTGCCCTGAAAGTTTATCGTTTCCCAATACAAATTTATTTCCTTCTTCTTCTATGCTACCAACCGGAAAGCACGCATTTATTTCTCCTAAGTTCCAACTGTCCGATAATACTATTTGTGCCTTAGCAAACTTTATTTCTGGTAATAAACTTTGTGGTAATGGATATAGTGCTTTTAAATTGTACCACTGATGACTCCTTTCATAGATGCCTTTGTAATCCTTTGTATGAGTTTCTGTCTCTCCAAGTACTGCTACATCTAATCGATATATGTCATTACTAAATGTTTGTTCATAATGGTTGCGTAGATAACTCTCTATAACCTTAATTGACGTAACACTAAACCTGAAGAAATTTACTCTTCCAAACGATAACACTGGCCCATCTTTTTCAACCTTTCTACCTGAATAGTCAGAAAGAAGATCTCCAAATAAACTCTCATCCAATATAAATCTCTGCGCATTATAATAATCGTTAAAAATTCTCATCAATCTGGATCTTGCAGGTAATGATAGTTTTGTCAGCTCTACTACTGCATCTACAAAAAAGTCATTTGGAACATCTCTTATTCCTATTTGCAACTCGAAAAAATGTTTACCAGGTGGCTCCTCAATAATTGTAATATCTTCTATATTTGCCCATTTGAGCGCTATTTTGAGTGATGCTGGAGTTCCTCTCAGTCTTTGAAATTTTACTCCTTCTACTATGGCTTTTCTTCTATCTTTTACCCAGCGCAGTATTTCTTCTAAACCATATTCTTCTATTATCCAAGGCAATGTTTCTTCTTTAAGACTAAACTTAAATCCTCTGATACAGCTCGGATCAACCTTATAATCTGTTGCATCAACCAGTGCTTGCTCTTGCTTTGTTGCGTTTGGGGGTAATAGCATTACTCAATCTTTAAATTTCGCAAATTTGCACACTCGTTACCTAGCACCACAACATCCTCTTTTGGCTCTATTAATTCCACATTTTCTACACCATCTACAAATAGATTCGCTATTATCCAAGATCTTGTTACACTCCACCCTAATCTTTTTGCTAATTCAAACTTCTTAATAAACTGCTTCTTGATTTCTTCCTCTGATATTACAGGACTTATGCTCATTCTGCTGTGAATATCTATTTCCGTAATATTGCAACCAATTACTGTTACTGTATCTGTTAAAACTCTTATATCATCTCTAGTAACCTGCTTTCTTATAATTTCAAGTAGCTCTTCTGGCAGTGTGGATAATTCTGTTAATAAGATTGAAATTTGTACTTTTCCTGGTATAGGTGATTCTACTAATGCGTCTTTTACTCTACTATCTGCTGACAGTGCGTGATACCTATAATTTCCTCCTGTTGACCAACCTGCTATTTTTGCTTTTATCCTCTTTCTAAATCTTTCATCCTCTTCTTCTTTTTGCCTCTCTACTCCATAAAATTCAGCTAAGTTATCAAGATCTTCTCCTACTGCAAATTTAAGTAAATTACCCTTTACAGCTTCGTTTATCCTTTGTCTGAGTAAAAGTTCTCGCCATGCTACTACTTCTAAAATCTTTATCGCTGGATCACTTTCAACTAATGCTGTAAAACTTTCATCTCGCTTTACTAACTCTTCCTTCATTCTGGAAAATATCTCCTCAAAGTTCAGTGGTTCGATAATATTTGGCTGCTGCATCTTTACACTACAATTCCTTCAAAATGAATGTTTTTCCCGCTTGGTAAGTATAATCCTTCTAGGTCAAGCGTTACTTTTCCTTCTTTCACCTCTGTCATTTTTACTTTTTCTAGCTTAAATCTTTCCTCCCACTTTTGTAGAGCTTCTGCTGTTGCTGCATAGATTTCCAAAGTTAAATCTCTATTTATTGGCTTATCCACTAACTCAAATAGTCTTGATCCATAATCTCTTCTCATGATTCTACTATTAATAGGAGTGGTTAATATATCAATTATTGATTGTTTTAAGTGCTCTATTCCTTCTAACGCTTTTCCTGTTTTAGCATCCATTCCTTTCATTTTTCGACTACTTTAATCTTTTTTATTTTGAAAACACACTTTGATTTTTACTTACTACTTGAAAACTACAGGACGCCACATCACCTGTTCTCGCTACACCAATACCATTTACAAATACGCTGTTTGATCCTTGTGTTAGTGTCTCTCCCATAGTTAAGGTATCACTTCTACGACAGACAGATCTACCATTAATACGCACATCTTTACTCCCGCTTACGCAAACATGAATAGGCACTCCAGTACAATTATCACCTGTACAAACTATAGCTCTTCTCATGTCAATTTAAATCTATTATACTTCCTTTCAGTTTTATTCCACTTTTTGTCATTTCTATGCTCGATTCCCCAGCTTTCAGTGTTATTTTATCTACTACTTCAATCTCTAAATAATGTTTTTCCTTATCATATGTAAACTTTGTCCCATCTTGAAACTTCACACTATTTATTTCTTTTTTATTCTCTGGTGCATGGTATTTTTCCTGATATATTCCTCCTAATACCACTCCTAATGATAATTCACCAAGAGGAGAAAATATCATAACCTGTTCATCGATATCTGGCGGAGACCAATCTCTGTCTTTTCCTGCTTTGCTTGTTATCCACGGTAAATAATCTGTTAAAAATTCGCCTATTTTAACTCTTACTTTTGCTTTTTCATAGTCTATTTCTTTAATGACTCCGACACGAATAATATTTGCTACTTTTCTCTGTAACTCTGAAATCGCAAAATTATTTTCCAACATGCATTTCTCCCACTGCTATTTTATATGGCTTAATTTTCCCCTCTTCCCATACTGATTTACCTAAATGAAGCTGATGACTCCAATCAACCATCCACACCAAATACGCATCTAATTCGGGTCTAAATCCATCAGGCTCTGCAGAAAGAAATTCAGCCGGAGATACATTCTTTTCCCAGGTATTCTTGTTCACTACTCTTGCAACCTCAGCAGCTAATGTTCTAACAACTACCGAGGAATCCTCTACTGTTCCATCAACTACAATCCTCGCTTCAAACCTGGCTTTCAATGCTAATTCCTCAGTACCTGCATCTTTACCTGGTTCTAAACTTGCTAGTTCTACAAACACCGCTGGCGCTACTAATTCTTTTCTTATTGCTGGATAAATTTCACATGTCTGTATAGCCGGTATTTCTTCCTTTAACTTAGTACAAATTGCTTGATGTAAATCTTTCCAGAACTTTGTCATATCTTTAAAATATAGTTTAGCTCATGCTTAAAGTATTTCTCAAACACTCTCTCACTCTCATAATCAACAAGGTCTTTTATTATTCTTGAGCCTTCAGGTTCCACTGGTAGCTTTACTTCTTGTATTGGTAATGCTGTTCTTCCTTCACGCTTAAAAATACCGCTATTTCCTTTTGGCATAACTGCTGCAAATCCTCCTATAAACTCATACTTTCCTACTTTCGATCCTCTTCTTGTTTTTTGTATTTTGCCAATTGTCGATGCTCTAATGTCATAGAGATTCGCTCTAATTAACACGTCTAATCTGCTAGTTTTCGCCTTAAAAATTCTTAATCTCTTTCTTATCAAACTTAGTTTTATCTTCTTTTCCTCACTGATTTCCTTAGCTGCTTGCGCTTTTAACCATAGTGCCGTTTTGTTTAACGCTTTTATAGCTGCCAGTTTTATTTTCTGCTCTTTTCTTTCAATATTGGAGATTATTTCATTAATATTGTTACTAGTTTTAATATCAAACACTTTCTATTGCCTCAATTTTCCATATTTTACTTGAAGAATCTTTTAACGGTGGTTCAAAAATCTTGTAGAACCTTTTTTCAATCTTGATATAATCACCTATGCTAAAGGAAGTAACGTCCTGATCACGTATTTCTATAGAAGCAATTTGCTGAGTTAATGCTCCATCTGTACCTAGAGAGTGCGTAGTGTCAGGACGTTTAATTAGCACTTTTATTTTTCGAATCGCCTCCTTATTTTTATTACAATATATGGCTTCCACTCCTAGATGATCAAAACAATCCTTCAATAACCTCTCTATAATCGTCAACTTGCAGTAATTTTGATTAATACTCCAGGTCTGTGGCACATTGGAAGAGGATTTGACTGCGTATGTAAATCTGTTCCTCTATCAAACCTCCTTGGTTCTTGTTTTGCATATAGTGGCTGTCCAAGAGTATTTACTGTCTCATTAAAATCTGCTGGTGCAAAATATGTTGTAAATGTGCTTGCTGTTCCTAGTGGAAAACAGTGCCCTGTATCTTTCTCAATAAACCTTCTAACCGTTCCTTCAGGGTCAGTTGCTTGTCCTCTGTATTCCTCAAATGTGATTCCGCAAAATGTAAATCCTGACCTCATATCATTCCTTAGCGCTGCTCCTTCTTGCCATCTTTCATATGCTTCTTTTACTTTACTATGAGAAGTGAGTGCATCAAAAAACTCAGGGCTTACCAGTGCATGAATTCCAGTCATATATTCACCACTTAGATTATCTTCTATATGCCGGAGTACTTCCAGACACTTACGTTTTACATCAGTTGTCGATGTTCCCAGGGCAAAATTTACTACTTTTGGCGTGATTTCAAATTCGTTGTACAGATTTAATAATTCTGACCCGTCAGCGTCCAAAATTATTCCTTTTAGTGCACCCATTCTCAAATGTTCTAATGTTATTGCGTGTTTGTTCCTCATCAATTGCAAATGATCCGTTATTACATCTGCCAGTGCTTTAAGTTCACTTTCTGACCCAAATGCCCTTATTCCTTGTACTTCTTCTGGCAGTACTACATCATCATGCGGAATATGTGGAATCGTAAATGTTCTTACCTTTCTTTTTCCTCTTTTTCCTACTGTTGCTGGTGCTCCGGGTAACTGCGTTGGTAGTAAACTTAATACTCCATTTTGCTCCTCTATGGTAATATGTCTAAATCTTACTGACCTACTTGGAAACAAGTTTAAATTTTCAACACGTCCATAATTTACCGGCAATATATTCATCGCATTTGTTAGTGCCGTCATGCTAAATGCTGTATTTGTAAATGGATTTTGCATTTTTTCTCTCCTTTTTTTCCTATTAATTTTAGTTAAACTCCCTTGCGGACAATGATCCCTCGTGCTTCAAGTTGCTTTATTGCTGCAGCTTTCTGCTCTTCAGTGATACTTGCTGGCCATACAACTGCATGATCTGCTAGCATTGCTATACGAGTAATGATTACTGCTTTGGTGTTTTCCGTTGCGTTTACATCACTTGTTATTACACCTATTGCTGTTTGTGTGCCATCTGTTCCAATGGGATTAAGTACTCTAATAAAACCATCGTCCGTCTTTTTGGCAACTACTGCACCAAGTTTAATATTTTGACCTTTAGCTACTGTTATTTGGTCTCTTGAATATAGACTTGATGCTTCATACTTTAATAGGTCACCAAGGTTATTTTGTTCAGTTATACTTGTCATACCTTTTTCTCTCCTTTTTTTATTTTTTTACCGCCGCGTTTACAATTGCTATACACCGCGGTTATTACCTTATAATTAGCCATTATGGCGCATTTTGAACACTTGTTTACCACAGAGCACTATATACGGCGGTTATAAAATTTAAATGCACCGACTTTTCGCTACCTGCATCATCAATTCTTCTCCTGAATTCTGTGGTATTGCACTCAGTATCTCTGTCTTTTTTGTTCTCTCTGCAAGTAATTCCATTAAAACTTCCCTAGCTTGCTCAACACTTGCACTTTGCTCAATAAATTCTCCTATCTTTTCTGGCATCTTCGATAAATTACATAAACGTATTAATTCAAGAACTTCAGTACGATACTTGGTTAAATTATCAGTTTCTAGGTCATTTGTAGTTTGTTCATTCATAGTAATACTCCTGTTTTTATTAATAGATGAAAGAATTGTCATTCCGTCTGCAAGGCCTATTTCTACTGCTTTCTCCCCAAAATATAGCCCTGCCTCTGTTGATCGAATCTTTTCAATTGAAAGACCTCTGTTCCTCGCTATTAGCTGCACAAACATTTCATATAGTCGGTCTACTTCTTTTTGTAAGCTTTCCATACTTTCAGACGTCATTGGCTCATGTGGATTTAAATCATTTTTTCTACTTCCTGCAAATACTGTGGTATATTTTATTCCACATTTTTCATTAAATCCACTTTGATCTATATGACTTGCAATTACCCCTATGCTTCCTACTCCTGAGGTTCTGCTCACAAATACCTTTTCAGCGCTAGAGGCTATAGCGTACGCAGCAGAATATGCATCATCATTTGCTATCGCTATTATCCTCTTTTTTGCTCTTGATTCATAAATAAAGTCAGCTAGGTCAAATATACCGTTTACCTCTCCTCCGGGGCTATCTATTTCCAGTATAATTGTCTCTATGCTACTATCTGCTAATGCTTGTGTAATTTGTTCTTCTATTTGCTCATATGATGTCATTCCGAGCATTTCATCAAATGCACCAGGTTTTTTAGTTAAAATGCCATGTATCGGTATTATTCCTCTTTCACTATTTCTTACTGCATGTTTTATATTTTTAAAGATAGGCTGCTTTCCTGTTTGTAGTGACAGTAACTCAAAACTCCTTGGTTCTACCATTACACATCTGTTTAGCCATTGTTGTTTCATATCACCTCTTGATTTGCAGTAACCTCAGAATCAAAACTTAAGCCCAGTTCGCTTGCACGTCTTTGATCTTCTGCTATTTCTTGGTCAATTTCTTCAACATCGTAACCCATTTCTGATACTACTTCCGATCGACTCTTAAATCCATTTCTTACTGCCATTTGTTGTGCTTGCTGATCTTTCAGTGGATCCACCCAATCAAATCCCTGTGGTATCCATTTTACTTCTTCTTTCGCTGCTTTTACTACTTTTTCATCTATACTCAATTCTCCACAAACTACTGCTAACTCTAGCCATCTACTCCATACTGGTCTGCAAAACTGAAATACCATAATGTTATGTTGCAGCATAGCGCATCGACGACGAAACTCTATCAGCCCTGCTCGAATGGATGAATAATTAACACCTGTTAAATCTCCTGTTAGCTGTTCATATGTTATCCCTGTACCAATCGCTATTGCCCTGAGTTGCTGTCTCATGAATGCTTCATAACTTCCCCCTACATCTGATGGTTCTGAAAATTTTATGTCCTCACCTGGGTCTAAAAGTTGCATAGTTCCTGGCTCTAAACCTGATAGTGCTACTCCTTGCTCATTTGCTTGCGCCTCACCTAAAATATTTGCTTCAGGATCAAGTCTCGTAATAAATCCTGCAAACATCGCTGCTGTCTTTTTTCTCACTAATTCTGCATCATCGTATTGATCAAGTTCATAAAGCTTTAGCAGTATATTAGAAAGCCATGGCTCTCCTCTAATTTGCCCAGGTCTTAGTGATCTATAGATATGTAAAACATCGTTTGCTGGTACTCTCACTGATTCTCCAAACGTACTTTCACCAGGGTGTTCTTTAAATAGGTAATATGCTTCTCTTTGCCCAAGTCTATTGAACTCAATCCCGTTTCTTATTACATTACCATTGGCTAGTATTTGATTGCTCTTATTGTCCAAATGCTCTGATTCCAATACTTGAAGTTGCAATGGTACAGAAAATCCATCTTCGAGTTTACGATGTCGGAGGCGTACAAAACACTCTCCACCTTCTATCATGCTCCTACATACCAGAGCTTGTAATCCATAAAAATCACTTACTCCACTACTGTCTGCTTCATCTGTCCATTTCAGCCATAATTCTTGCACCTTCTTTCGAAATTCTGCATTCTTTGCTTTTGATTGCGGTTTTATTCCTGTTCCAATAGAGTTACTTACTATTGTATCAATGATATTTGCTGCATATGGATTTTTTCTCACCATATCACGTGATCTACTACGTAAAGTTTCAAGGTTTTGAGACAGCAAATTGTTTATACTTCCTAACTCTGGTTGAAAGTGAAAAAATCTTCTTCCTGAGCCAGATGCATCCCAGGCTGAACTTTTGATTTTTGGCTTGCTAAATAGTTGTTTGAAATTTTTCAGCATCATACTAACCAAAATTCTCTTAATTCTTTCAAAGTTCCGTTAAATTTATTTCTGTCACATTTTCCGATTCCACTTACTTCATGTGGCTCTGGGCCTTCATTACCATCTGTATATTGCCATAAAATCCAATCATTCCAGCCTTTTGGTAAAACTGATTTTTCTCCCCATCTTGCTATCCATAACGGACATTTTGTCAAAATCGGTGTGGCAAAATCTTTCAGAAAATTAGCGCTTCCATAAATCAACGGCAAGTGATCTGTTGCTTCTAAAATCCTTTCTACAAAATCCTCTGCTTGTTTTGGTTCTATATTTTTTCCACCTTGATTTTTCTCAATATCAAGAACAACTATGGTATTTTTAGTTTCACCTACTGTTTCCAAAAAATGGTTAGCCTGATCTCTTCTGTTTTCTCCTACTCCAAAATGATATGAACCCCATAAAAGTCCCTCTTCTTCAGCAGCTTTCCTTCTTTCTGTATACGTTGGATCTACGTATTTCAACCCCTGGGTTGCTTTATGAATAACTCCCAATATCCCATCTTCTCTTGCTAATTTAAAATTTATGTTTTCATTCCAGTGCGATAAATCTATTACTGCGTTTATAATCATATCTGAGCTCATTTTAATCCTCTTGCTTTCTACCATCTCATATCACTCCTTTATTTGTTGAAAAAACGATTTTTCTCTTTGGCTTCATGCCCGCAACTTTTAACCCCGCTTTTATTCGTTGCCTGAGCTCCAATAAATCCTTTATTTGAACTTCCCCGTACCGTACAATATGGTCACCATATGCAATTGATACTACTCTCTCTCCATTTTGTAGTTTCTTTATCGCTTCTTCGACTTGAATTAAATATTCTTCGTTATACATTTCACTTCTCATTCAACCATTGGCTTTGCCTTACTTTTTTAGGCTTTTTGCTTTCCATTTTTCCACTCAAACTATTCCATTTACTCTCTGGCCAACGATCGATTCCAAGCGCAATAGATGCAGCTCTCGCATAAATTCGGCAATCTAGCACTTCATTTCTTTCTCTTACCTTTTGCCACTCTTGTTTGGTGTATCCTTTTACCACTTTGCTGACTAATTGCTCTGCCGTTAGCTGCTTAAAATATTCAGGTGCATATTCGGGAAAATGACAATATCCTGCTGGAGCTTCTTCACCTTCTTTTAAAACATTAAGTAATTAAAAAAGCTCTGACTTTAATATCGATACTCCCACTGGCCAGAGCTTTATTCCTCTTTTTAGCTTTTGACCACCAACTGTTATATCTACTCTACTTGGGCTGCTAAGTGGTACTAGAGCTTTATTTACACCTTTCACTGCCATTACTCTTCCAGAGCCTTGATGACCTCTTACCCAATTGTATACTTCTTGTGTCGCATACCCAGCATCAACCGCCATCATACTTATCATGTATTCAAGACCATTTTCACCGATAAAATGATGATTTAAGAGCTCCGAAAGCTTTCCCCATACTTCTCCTCCTCCTGTATCTCCTTCAAATACTCGGTAGTCTATTGACCAACTTTCACGGCTTTTTCCCCATGCTACAACTTCTACTTCTAACCGATCTTTTTGGACATCTACTCCTGCTGTGAGAACCACTTCACCTTTTGGTACTGTGCCTACGGGAAAAAATTCTCTCCTGTTAAATAATTGCTTCCAATCTGGTACTTCTCCTTTATCTACCCAGGTTTCTCCAAGCGTAGTATTTATCCAAACCTTCAGTAATTGTTCGCTTTCCTTTGCATGGAGAAAGTCCTCTACTGCTTGTTGCCAACTATACCAGCCTACTGGACTATAAAGACTTGAAAGATGAAATCCTTTTTTCTCCCCTTCTTTTGCCCCTGTAGCTCTCCATTCTCCACGGTCTAGCATCTCTGTCTTTTGATGATTTTCTATCTTTTCACCACATTCTATACACATATAGTGTGCTGTATTTGGATTTTTATCTTCCCATTTTATTTGTGACCACTTTAAAATTTGGTAATAATTACAATGCGGACATGGTACAAAAAAATATCTCTTGTCTGTTGCTTCAAATTCTTTCTCAATTCTGCTTATTCCATGAATCGTTGGTGTTGATACTAAAAAAATCTTTCGCCGTGCAAATGTATTAGTTCGAGCAATACTGAGCAGCACTGGATCTCCTTCACCACCTGAATCTCCTGGATAGGCGTCTATTTCATCAAGAAAGAGATATTTTACTGGCATAGACCTCAGTCCTACACTGCTGTTTGCTCCAGTTATTACTACTATTCCACCTGGAAATTCCTTACTTTGTACAGTATTGCCTGAATCTCTTGATCTTGGGTCTTTTACTTTACTCTTTAAACATGGCGTACTCTCTATTAACGGCGCAAATCTTCCTTTTGACCAACGCTTTCCCATTTCAACTGTTGGCTGTACTACCAGCATTGGACCTGGTGTCTGATCTATGATATAGCCTATCCAATTGTTACCAGCTTCTGTTCCACCAATCTGCGCTCCTTTCATGAATACTATTTTCTCCGCTGGAGAAGATGGAGATAGTGAATCCATGATTTCTTTTAAATAAGGAGTTCTTTCCGTTCTCCATTTACCTGGCTCTGATGCTGCAGTTGGCGCTAAAACTCGATACTCATTCGCCCACTCTGATACTTTAAGGTGCGGATCTGGCCTTAAACCTTCAGAAAAAGATGTAGCGTATATCATATTGCTAGCTCTTCACCATCATTAGATGATACCTCAACATCACTTAAAATAGAACTGCACTCACTTGTTTTCTCACTTTCAAGTTCAATAAACATTTTCTTTTCAAGTGCTTCTTCTATGTACTTCTGAGTTAAATTACTCATTGCTATTGCAGCTATGAGCGCAACTATTCCCACCATTACCGCAGCTATAATGTTAGGGTAAATTCCCACTATCACTATTGCACATACTGTTATAGAAACACAGACGATATTGATATATTTCTTTATTTTTTTGTCTGCTATTTTCCTTTCTTCAAAATATTTATTGCTCAATAAATGAAATGTTGGAAAGTTCTTCTGTCTTCCAAATAACACTATTTCCTTCTCTTTGCTCAGTAATTTTATTAATTTTGCGTTGTTCGTTATTATTGCATACTGAAAAACATCCGTGGCATCTGCTCCTCTCTTTAGCAACAACTTTACTACGTTAAAGTGACCATGCTTTACAGCAACATAAATTCCCGTTTTTCCACTCTCATCTACAGCATCTATTTCAACTCCTTCACCAAGAATACCGTCTATTAGGTCTTCATATCCTTTTCTGGCAGCTAAATGAAGCAAACTGTTTTTATCAGCTCCGTATCTATTACTTGCTAAAATCTTTACTATATCTAATCTATTTGCTTCTTTTGCATAACAAAATGGTGTCTTGCCATTATCATCCTTAATTAAAGGATCTATATCTTCTCGAGTTAGTAAAACTTCTATTGTTTTAAGTCTTTCAGCGTAATGTAGTGGTGTTTTATTTTCATAGTCTTGTAAATTAACTCCAGCATTAGGAACATTTATTAAGCATCTTACAATATCTAAACATAAGTCTCTTTCGTCGTAATTACTGCTACTTATAGCTACGTGCAAAGGAGATAATTTCATTGCATTTCTGCCGCTACCAGCTATATTGACATTCGCACCAAGATTTGAAAGTAATTTTACTACTCCTAGCTTCTTGTTGTTTACTGCATAATGAATTGCTGCATGATTTCTCGCATCAAGAACATCTTTGTCCGCATTTCCTTCTCTAATTAAAATTTCTACTATTTGTTCATGCCCAGCTCCTGCCGCTAAGTGTAACGGTGTATGTAGTAAAGCATTCTGCTCATTAACATTAGTCCCTTTGTCGAGTAAAAACCTTACAGCATTTGCTTCATTCAACATCGCAGCTAAGTGAAGTAAGCTATCTTTCTCCAATCCATATTTGTGATTGATTAGTGCTTGTAATATCTCTTCTCTTGCACAATCCAGCGCACTTTTACCATTATCATCAGTGATCAGTGGATTAATATTTTTCCTATTTAGTAAGAGAGCAACCATACTAAGCTCGTTAATTTCTACTGCATAATGTAGTGGGGTTTTCCCATTTAATCCTCTAACATTTACATCCACTCCTGGTTGATTAATAAGACACTTTATTAATTCTAAACTTAAGTTAGCAGACATTATTTAAAACTTAATATTAGATAATTCTTGTAATGAGTTTGTAATCTCTTCGGTTAGCGCCATATGAATCTTTTCAGTGTCACTCAGTGATGCAAGCAGTGCTGAAACTCTATTTGGAATATTAAGCAAATTATTACGTACAACTCTTGCTACATTAAATGCATCGCGCTTTACTTCCTCTACTGCTACAAGTTCACCAATCTCAGCCTTAGCTTTCGCCTCAAGAAGTTTACCTCGTTCCATTTCATTTTTTATTCGAGTTTTTAGCAACATCGTGGAAAGGTTACTTGTATTTTCGTTTTCTGGATTTTTCCTCCTAAGTGGCTGACTTGGATCTCTTATTGCCGCTACTGCTTCATTTGCTTGTTCTCTATTGATCAAACCATCCTCCAACTCAACTATCCCTTTCTTTACTAAATAACAGACATATTGCTTTGATACTCCTATCTCTCTTGCCCATTCTGTTTGTGTGATTTTCACTTTTTTTCTCCTCTCTCTTGTTTCTACGAATTTTCTTCTTGAATCTCTGAAAAGGTTTTGCCAGTATCAGCAATTTCCTACCTGTTTATACTTGCCGGCGTCTTAGAGATATTTTACTAATATAGAGCGAAGTACTCCGGTTTATAGCTGCTTTCTTTTTACATAGTGAAATTTGGCCATTTTCAACTAATACTATAAATTGCATCTTTGTAGTTATGAGATTCAACCACTACTTGCTCTAGCGTTAAACTGCTGCATTTGGCATCTTTACTATGGTTTTCTTCAAGCACTTTTGTCCTTGCTTCCTTTATTTCCTCAATGAACTTTCCATTAACTTTTTCTGGTTCAATTCTTTCCTCACAATATACAAGATTTGTGCAATTTGTTTTTCTGTAGTAATGTACTCCAAGGAATATCACTGATAGTGCAAGTATACTCGAGCCTATAAGTAGTGATAACCCTACGTTATTAATCAAAGCGTTCTGGTAAAACTTCTGTACACTATTAATACCACCTTCTACATACAGTAATAAAGGCAATACTATATTTGCAGCAACCAAACTGCTTAATAATGCTGTAAATAATGGCCTATCTTTGATTACTGATTCTACTTTATTTCTTCTACTAATGACTTTGTCGTCAATATTAATGAAGTTGTTCTTACCCTCCCAAGCGTTAAGTGTAAAATGCGAATGAGTACCATTGCCGTATTCCAGTTTGACTGATTTTATTACTTTATCTTTTGATTGATACTCTCGCACCTGATTCAAAGTTTCATTCGCATTCTTTCTCCCTATTTGACACTCTTCAGTATCTCTAAATTGCTTTATTCCACAAAATATCGGACTAATTGCAACCAATAATGCAACAGCTAGAATTGGTATAGTTACATAGATGACACTGTTTGCAAAAAATGCAATAAATTGTGCTTTATCCTGTAAATATACCAAAGCTGCAGAAACGCTAAGTGCAACAGCAGCTATACCGAAAATTATAAATTCCTTCTGCTGCACTGCATATTTTACTCTTGGCAAAATTCTATTTGTTTTCTTTTCTTTTTTAATTAACGGGGTTTCTTCATTATCACTTTTTTCTGATGAGCTAGTTGAAAGTGTAACTGGACTATCATGATTTAATGACATATTCTCCCATCCTTGATTGCCACAAGACTCACTCATTTCTGTTACTTGAGAATTTGATCTTGTCATCTCTGCACTTCTATTGTCTATTCCACTATCACCTCCTTCCAAACTCTTTTTTAAAAATTTTGTATTCAGATCTACAGGTTCACCAATTATATTTTCTGATCCTTTCTTAATTGATGTTTCTTCAGAATTTGACTTTTCCATCTCCGGACTTTGATCGTTTATTTCACCATCTAAACCTCTTTTCGAGAATTTTTTATTTTTGTCTATAGTTGCATACATAGGTTCTCCTATAGCTTCTTGCTCATCACATTTTTCTCCATTTAATTGGAAAGAAGAATGTGGTAGCTTTGGTGGTGCAATATCCTGAATAATACTCAACCGATGATTTTCTGCTGTTCTAGGTGAAGGTGGAGCTACATTTCTAATATTGTCCTTCTCCAACATTCCATTCCTAGGTAACGGCTTTGGTTTATCTCCTAATTCTTTATCCTCTTCCTCTTTTTGCATTTCTTTTGTATTGTCTATTTTGGGGTTGGAAGATGTGTTGGATGCTGCCTCAAACTGATCAAGAGAATACGGACGGTTATATTCTATTCCATTTGCCTCAGAAACTGCATTAAATTCGTCCTCTATGTCTTTACCATCATCAAATACTAAAGAAGAACAACTCACTGAAAAATCAGCACCTGCTTCGTCTATTTTTGCTGTAATACTGCTATCGCTACTATTGCTAATCACATTTAAAGAAGCTAGTTTGCATTCAGTGTTCAGGTCAGGTTCTTGCTTCGTACCTTTTTCAAACAATTCAATTCTCTCCTTAACAGATAGTGTAGAATTTGAAACATTATTTTCTACTTCTTCAGAAAACGATGCTTCATTATTTGTTTGCGACGTTACTACTCCAGCTAACGTCTTTTCTTGATTCATTGAGTACACCACATTTAATCCAAAGTTATTTGTTACGCTAAACTCATTAAAATACGGTATATACCAGTAAATTAATATTACAACTACCAAGGCTTACTAAATTTCTGTTTGCGTTATCTTTTCCACTTTTTTCTTACTGTTTTTCTTCTTGAATCTCTGAAAAAGTTTTACCAGTACCAAAAAGAATTGCTTCCCTACCTGTGTACACTTGCCAACGTTTTATGGTTACATCTACAAATTTTGAATCTAGCTCTATTGTCCTACAAATTCTTCCTGTTCTCTCACATGCAATCAGTGTACTTCCAGAACCGCTAAATGGATCAAGTACTATGTCTCCTGATCTGCTGCTGTTTACTATTGCTCTCTCCATTAGCTCTACTGGCTTCATTGTTGGGTGCAGTGAGTTATGTATTGGCTTATCATAAAACCACAGATCACTTTGATTTCTACCGCCATGCCACTCACGTTTATTGCCGCTTTTCCATCCATAGAGCATTGCTTCATATTGTCTTTGATAATCAGACCTGCCTAGCGTAAAATGATTCTTTGCCCAAATGATAAAAGTTGACCATTTTCCTCCTGCTTCCTCAAATGCTTTTTGCAACGTTGAAAACTCTGATGATGATATGCAGATGTAAATTGCACCTTTCGTATATGCTAAAATATGGGAACAGATGTCATAGAGAAAAAGCTCATACTTTTCACCTTGATTATCGTTTAGTATCTTTTTATCCTCTCTTTCTTGACTGCTACCATAATCAACGTTATATGGAGGATCACAAACAGTAATGTCTGCCATTTTATCATCTAACAGCGCTTTATATGATTCAACTACAGAGCTATCACCACAATAGATTCTATGATCACCTAAAATCCAAAAATCACCTGGTTTTGTTATTTCTACCCTTTTTTCATCACCAACCAAGTCAGAAAAATCTTCTTTTTCACCATCTAAGTCATCAAGGAAATGTTGAACTTTTTCTAGCTCAAATCCAGTCATTTTAAGATCAAATTGTAAATCTTCTAACTCTTGAATTTCCACCTTCAAAAGATCATCATCCCACTTTGCCCAATTAGCTGATTGATTTGCCAGTAATCGAAAAGCTTTAGTTTGTGGTTCATTTAAATTATCACTTAAGACCACTGGTATACTTTCCATACCAAGTTTTCTTGCTGCTTTAAGTCTTAAATGACCATCAACCACAGTGCCATCACTTTTTGCAACTATTGGTATACGAAAGCCAAATTCTCGAATAGAAGCACACATTCTGTTGACCACATCGTCATTTTTACGTGGGTTACGCTCATATTCAACTAGGTTTCGAGTAGGATAGTAGTGGATTGCTAAATTCATATCTTAATAATTAAAAAGTTAATATTCAAAATATATCTGACGCTAGAGAAGGCCTGGGGTCGAACCTACCAAACCCGCCATTATGGCCGAAAGGACCCACTTTTTATGGGTTTTTTGTCTTATTAATATCTTTACTAATATAGAACATTAATGCCAAAGCATCGGCCTCATTATCATCTCTAGGTGAAAAACTTTTTTCACGTATCGCTTCAATAACTTCACTCTTACTTGCATTGCCTTTGCCTGCTATAAAGCGTTTTATAGTTTTAACATTAACACCTTGGTAGGTAATATTGTTCTCTTCACACCAAGCAGACAGAACTGCGAGAAAACCGCCATAGCAATGCGCTGCATCAGTTCCTAGATGTCTTCTTACTTCCTCAAAATACACTGCAGTGAACTCATGTTTCAAAGAATTAAGCCAATTGTGAAAACTTAAAAAACACATTCCACCTCCACTGAAACGGCTACCATGAAAGCTTTTGCTTCCACTTTCAATTACTCCATCTGTAAGAATTGCCCAGCCGGTTTGCTTGCCGAGATCTAGCGTTAAGATTGACGTACAAAAACTCCTTTGTGTAATTAAAGTTCAATGCCCTGTATAATATATATGTACGATGACTCGCAAATTCGTCCGCAATTTTGAAAAAAAATTAAAAAAAATTTCATATCCTGCCATTTGAGTTTTTACTTATCTTAATAACTATTTTACATAACTTATATTACGCCAATATTTATATTATTATATTATCATATATTATATTTTACCTGTATTTAAATATATATATAATATATATAAGACTTCAGTAATCCGTAAATCCTCTTCACTGGCCGATTTTAGCCACTTAACTTTAGAAACGGCTTTTAGGAATAGAACATAAAAAAGACAATATTATCAATAACTTAACGATTACTGCTTTCTGAAATACTAATTAGTAATTCAGAAATTAGGTACGAAATTGGTAGTTTTTTACCTATGAAAAAGTAGCTTCAGTAGTGTATCAAAACGTTTAAATCTTATTTTAATTTTTAAAGATTTTATTCTTTTAGATAAAAAAATTATTACTACTTTTTTATAATAAATTAGTCATACAAAGTCTTGGTAAAAATCTCTATTCATGAAACTTTTGGAGTTTTTATGAAGAATTCTTATCAAGGAATCGATTCTACAATTGTTAAACATGTGAGATTTCAAGCTTCGCGCCTTAAATCCAAAAGCTGTTTTATTAACGAAAGTCTCGAAGATATAGAACAAGAGCTTTTTTGTCAGGTTTGGCAATATCTTAACCAGCACGATGAGAAAAGAAGTAGTTTTAGTACTTTCGTTGCTAGATTAGCTAATTATTGTGCTCGCAATATGTTACGCAATCAGTTGTGTCTAAAACGTAATATAACTTTTGATGATATAAACGACGATATTCCAGATCATAGGAACTCGGAAATCGAAGCGATAATTCGCACTGATATAAATAATATAATTTCAACTTTGTCTGAAAAAGATAGTAATTTATGTCAATTACTTAAGGTATTTACTATTACTGAAGTTTCTGTAATAACCAAAATACCAAAGACAACTATCTATCGCACACTAGAACGAATACGCGATAAATTCTCAGTTTTAGAGAAGTTATAAGCTCTCGATTATATTTGCTCAAAATTTTTTTTTTGCAAATTGCGGACGAATTGCCTAGGTCATCGTACATATATATTTAGGTACTGGGAGAAAAATGAAAATAATGAACAGCAATGAACGGCTAAAAGTTCAAACAGGTATAAAAATGGTCATCTTTGGTCCTTATGGTATAGGTAAAACTAGTCTCTTAAAGACCATAAATGAACCAACACTTTGTCTTGATTTTGAGGCAGGTTTACTTGCTGTTCAAGATTGGCAAGGGGATTCTGTAAGTATTCGTACTTGGAATGAGGCAAGAGATATTGCATGTCTCATAGGTGGTCCTAATCCTGCGTTAAAATCTGACTCAGCATATAGCCAAAAACACTATGAGCATGTATCCAGTAAATACAAAGAGCTTGCTTCAGAGTTTCTCAAGTATCGATGTATTTTTATCGATAGTATTACAGTAGCCTCGCGTTTATGTCTATTGTGGGCAAAAATGCAACCTGAAGCTTTTTCTGAAAGATCAGGAAAACAAGATATGAGAGCTGCTTACGGGTTACTTGCTCAAGAGATGATGGCTTGGCTCAATCAGTTTCAACATATTCCAAATAAAGACATCATTATAGTTGGAACTCTTGGGCAATACCTTGATGATTTCAATCGCTCGACTTGGCTACCTCAATGTGAAGGTACTAAAACCGCAAGTGAAATTCCTGGCATTGTTGATGAAGTAATTAGCATGGTTGGAATCAAGAAAGATGATGGTACAGAAATTCGTTCATTTGTCTGTCAGACGATTAATTCTTGGGGATATCCTGCTAAAGATCGAAGTGGTTGCCTTAATATGGTTGAAGAACCGCATCTAGGAAAACTTCTTACAAAAATTAAAACTAAAGCTTTTGCAATTCAACCTATCACGCCCAACATATAGGAGGTTATTATATGCTACAAAACTTTTTAACTATTGGTCAAAAAATTCCTTTTTTCAGTGTGAAAGAATACTTGGACGATCGATCGCCAATACCAGAGGATATAATCTCACCAAGAATTCTAACTAAAAGAGGTTTGTTAGTATTTGGTGGCCCTCCTAAGATTGGCAAAAGCGACTTTTTGATCTCTTGGCTTGTTTACATGGCTGCTGGTAGATCATTTCTCGGTATGACACCAAATAGACCTTTGAAAATCTTCTACATGCAAACTGAAATTGAATATGAATATATGAAAGAACGTTTGCAACAACTTGATAATGAACTTTTGAATGTAGCTGCTAACAACTTAATCATTACGCCAAAAGTGCACTTATCATTTAATCATGATGAAATAAGTGAAATTAAGGAGATTGTAAATGAACGCTTTAAACCTGATGTTTTGGCCATAGATCCATTACGTAACATCTTTAGCAGTGAATATGGGAATGAAAATGATAATAGTGCTATGCTGTTCTTTCTGCAAAAGACTCTTGAGAAGCTACGCAGTGCTGTCAATCCAGATGCTTGTATTGTACTCACTCATCATACAAAAAAATTATCGAAAAAGATGCTCGAAGAAGATCCATTTCAAGGCCTAAGTGGTGCTGGATCTTTACGTGGATTTTACAGTACTGGTATGGTGATGTTTGCTCATGATGAAGAAAGCAGTGCACGCCAGATAGTATTTGAGCTTCGCAATGGTGAACGCGTGCCAAACAAACTTGTCGATAAGATAAATGGTCATTGGCAGCTAATGGAATAGCTAACTTTCACTTTAAAGTCAACTTATAGGAGAGCGTATGCTACAAGATTTTTTAACTGATTTTAATAATGCAAAACTGCAGAGCAGTTTAATACCGAAAGGTACAATAGTCAAGGTAAAAATGGCAATAAAGCCTGGAGGTTATGAAAATTGGTTCACTAAAAACTACACTACTGGCAGTATCTATTTAAATGTAGAATTTACCGTCACTGAAGGCCCATATGCAAAACGCAAGATTTTTCAGATTATAGGTATCAAAAATGGCAAAGCAGAAGGTGAAGAAGACATCTGGGGAGAATCTGGACGTTCTATGCTGCGTAGTATTTTGGAATCATCCAGAAATATTCATGCAAATGACACTTCAGAGAAAGCAGTTACTGCTAGAAAAATCAACTCTATAGCTGATTTCAACGATTTAGAGTTTACAGCGAAAGTAGGCGTTGAAACTAATAATACGTACGGAGATAGAAATAGGATTACTACAGTTATTACTCCAGAATTACAAAAAAGTTTTCAAGATGATTGGTTGCCATTTTGAAGTATGACGAAGGAAAGTTGTGGGCTGCTGTTATTACTAGAGCTATTCAGGATGCAGCAGGAAAAAACCCTAAACTTAAAAAAGAGGCTTGTCAATGGATTCGCTCACGATCTTTTGAAACTGTTTGTGAGCTGGCTAATCTTGACTTTAAACGTCTAAAAAATATGTTGAACAAATTTGGAATAAACAAGGAGAATTTTATGGATTTTTCATCTAAAAATGTTTTGAAAATAAAATCATTATTAATTAATAACATCAAGGATTGTTTATCTTATTTGTTGCCTGATGGCAAATCTTACCAAGATAAATTCTATATTGGAAGTAGAAATGGAAATAAGATAATAGTTGAAATGGAAGGAGAAAATGCAGGAAATTGGTACAACCTGATCGAAGAAAAGAAAGGAAATATAATAGACCTTTGGACTTTAGTTAAAGGTAATATAGATTCTGCTGAAACATGGTTGAACGGTAAAGATGAAAGAAGTTCCATATTACAAGAAAAACAAAACGAAGGAAAAGCATTTTCTGTAAATCATTACTTAAATGACAAATCACCAATGCCACAAGATATAATAGGCCCAAGAATTTTGACACCAGGTGGTCTTTTGGTCATAGGTGGTACTCCAAAGATTGGCAAAAGTCATTTTCTTCTTTCTCTATTAGTACATCTGGCCGCAGGAAGATCATTTCTTGGCATGAAACCTACAAGACCGCTAAAAATATTCTATCTACAAAATGAAATGGAATATGACTATATTAGAGAACGTATACAACAACTCAACAAACTTCCTCATTTAGCAAAAGAAAACTTAGTTGTGACGAACAAGATGAACTTAACCTTAAATGAAGAAGGTATAGAAAAAATAAAAGATATGATAGCTGAAAAGTTTGATTTAGTTGTGATTGATTCTCCTTATAATTCCGTTAACAATGGTCTGCAGCATGCAATAGAAAAACTACGTTCCAAGATTAACCCTATGGCTGGAATAATCATTACAAATCACACCAAAAAAGTATCTACCTCTACATTGGAAAAGAATCCATTTCAAGCTCTCGTTGGTGCTAATGCTTTAAGAAGTTTTTATACATCTGGAATAGTAATATTTCAACCCAATAAACGTACAAATATCTTGCAAGTAGTATATGAACTTAGAAACGGTAGATCTATACCAACAAAATTCATCAATAAGATTAATGGATGTTGGAAAACTGCTAACGTTATAGCTAGAACATAAAAATTCTTCAGGTAGGTATGGATATTTATTGTTCACAAAGAAATGGACATTATAAATTATTAGGGAAGAAAGAACAGTTAAGAACTCAACTCCTATCAAATATAAGGTCATGTCTTTCTTATTTACTGCCAAGAGGAACTTTTCGTGGTGATAAGTTCTATGTAGGTGATCTACAAGGCAATAAAGGACAAAGTATGATAGTGGAGTTAACTGGCAGTAAAGCCGGATTATGGCATGATTTTTCCACCGAAGAAGGAGGAGATATTTTTGATCTTTGGGCTGCTGTTACTGGAAAAAATCAATTTACTGATACGATAGAAGATATTGCTAAGTGGATTGGTTATTCGGAAAAAAATAACACTCTGGGGCAACCAACGGCATCATGGAACTATTACGATGAAAGTGATCAAGTGATTGTTACAGTTTATCGTTATAACACTGATTCAGGAAAAAGATATCTTCCTTTTGATGTAAAAAGGTCTAGTTTTACTCTACCAGAGACCAGGCCTTTATATAATATTCCAGGTATCATGAAATCTGATAAGGTGATTTTAGTTGAAGGTGAAAAGTGTGCAGATGCTCTGATAGAGCAAGGTATGACTGCCACAACTGCAATGTTAGGAGCAAGTGCACCAATAGAAAAAACAGACTGGTCACCACTTAAGGGTAAGCATGTTATTATTTGGCCAGACAATGATGAACCAGGCAAACAATATGCTGAGAAAGTTGTGCAAAAGCTTACTTTTCTTGGTGTTTTATCACTTACTCTTCTTGAAATACCGGAGAATAAACCAAAGGGATGGGATGCAGCAGATAGTGTACAAGCAAATATAGACATTTCTGAATTCATTGAAAGTAACTCGAGAAAAGTAATTGTTAAGCAATTGCTTAATATTCAAGAATGGAGCGTAGAACGTTTTATAGGTCCAGTACCAGAGCAAAAGTTTCTTGTTGAAGGGTTATTTCCTTTAGGAGTGACATCTATTCTAGCTGCAATGGGAGATACTGGTAAAGGTATGCTTCTGCTTGATTTAGCACTGAAAGTTGCGAGTAGAAAAGATCAGCCATGTGGTTTTGGTCCTTTAGTTACTGAACATGGATCTGTTGTAATATTCTCTGCAGAAGATGATATGAGTGAAATACATCGTCGTTTAGAGCGTCTTGACTCACAATGCGAGAGATTAAAATATAAGGATAGGCTCTTTATTGTACCATTACCAAATGTTAGTGGATCACTTACAATCATAAAGAGTGTTTCAGGTAAAGTTATAGAGACTTCTCCTGAATTTGAATCGATAACAAAACAACTTAATAAAATAAAAGACTTAAAATTAATCGTATTTGATCCACTTGCATCATTCGTGCATGCTGATTTAAATACTGACCCAGCCGTAGGCGATTATTTGATGTCTTTATTATCTGATTTAGCAGGTAGCACTGGAGCATCAATAATTACTGCCCATCATATGAGAAAGCCAAAAAGTGAAAAACCTATATCGACTGTTGAGCAAGCACGTGATGCCATTAGAGGTACATCTGCTCTTGTTAATGGTGTTAGGTGTTCATACGCTTTTTGGTCTGTGGAAGATGCAGCTAAACCGACAATTTTTAAATCAATAGGAGAATCTGTAAGACAGAACGCATTATTTTATGGAGCAATTGTTAAAGCAAACGGTTTGGCTGATCGCACTTTACGCACTTATTTAAGAAATGAAGAAACAGGATTGTTAGAGGACATAACTGAAAGATTAAGAATAAAAAATATGAACGAAAAAGATTCAAAGCAGCATCTTATAACTGCAATTACACGAGCAGCAATTTCTGGACATCCATTTACCCATACAGGAAGTACAGGAGTGTATAAACAGCGGCATAGACTACCTGAGGAGTTTCACAGTATAGGAAGAGATAGAATGGAGCGTATAGTTCAAGAGCTGTTACAAGCACGGAAGTTGGTTAAGGGAATGGCTACTGGTTCAAAAGAAGATAAATGGCTTGACATTCCTAGCGGACCATTTGCTCGCGGTGTTGGAAAGTTTAGCTGTGGAGCTGAGCTATTCTCCTAAAAAATTTTTCTGATATAAAAAAATATTTTGATTTTTGCGGACGAATTTTGAAGTCATTGTACATATATAATATATGAGGCTTAATTAAAAATGTCAATTCTCACACAGTCAGGAAGAGCAGCAATAGCAGCCAGCATAAAAAAGCAATCTATCCATCTTGCTTGGGGAAGTGGTGATTCAAGCTCTGGAAGTAGCCACAAAGTAGAAAAAACTTTCGTTAAGGGTGAAATAAAATTTGATCATCAACCTATTAAAGATGTAAAGATTGTTACAGGGCAAACAACTTATCAGCCAAGTATAGACTATACAGTTGATAGCAGTACTGGTGTAATAAAACGTACGGAAAATAGCTTTATTCCAGTAAGTGATAAAGTTACTATAGAGTATACTGAAAGCACACCACCCGAACCTATAAATTCTATAAATCTCTTGAATGAACTTGGCAGACGTACTGTAGACGAAGTGCTATTCTGCACAGGTGATGAAAACGGCGAACTTATAACTCCTTTTGGAAGATTTAGGCCCTCAAATGTACCAACCAATAATCTTTATCTCAAGTTTACTTTCGATTTCACGGACGCAGCAAATCAAGTTATCAGGGAGCTAGGGGTTATGGTTGGTACTAAAGTAAAAAAAGAATTACCTGAAGGACAGAGATATTTTGAACCTCAAGATATAGAAGACCATGGGATTTTATTGGTTTTGGAACATACAGTACCACTTATCAGAACATCTGCAACTCGGGAAACTTTTTCATTTGTTGTAACTTTTTGAAACAAAATGACCTTAAATAGTTATTATAACCGCTTTAATCCTGACAAAGAATACGAAAAAAGCTTATTTCTTGCTGGAAGAGGTTTGCAATCTGCAGAATTAAACGAGACTCAGGAGTATGCTCTCTCTAAGCTTAAAGGCATAGGCGATGCAATATTTCGTGACGGTGATGTTATAACAGGAAGCAATTGTATTATAGATAGAGAAACTGGTAAAGTTACACTTGAAGGAGGAAAAATCTATCTTCGTGGAGCGGTGAGAAGGGTAAGGGGGGAAAATTTTATTATTCCACTTAATACTACAGTTCGTATCGGTGTTTTTTTCGCCCTATCTACCATCACAGAACTTGAGGACGAAAATCTTCGTGATCCTGCAGTTGGTACAAGAAATTATCAGGAAGTAGGAGCAGCAAGGCTTAAAGTTTCCACCATTTGGGGATACCAAGCAGAGAGTGTTACTGTTAACTCTACAAATGGGGAATTTTATCCAATTTACCATATTGAAAATGGAGTATTAATAGAACATTCACCACCACCACAAGCAAACATAGTAACTACCGCTCTTGCTCGTTATGACAAAGAAGCTAATGGATCTTACGTAGTAAATGGCCTTGAAGTAATGTTCCTGCAAAAGGAAGAGGGCGAAAAAGGGGCGAAAACATTTGTGATTAATGAGGGCAAAGCTCATGTTGATGGCTATGAGATTGAACTTCCTCACAGTATCCGTGTTTCTTTTGATGAAGATCCAGATATAAAGTCAGTTGAATCAGAACCACATACTTTTCAGCCAAATAGCCAAAGAGTAATGGAACTTAAAGTTAATGATTTTCCAATCAGTGAAATTAAAAAAGTAGATATAACTGTTCAAAAAACCATTACCGTTACTCATGGTTCATACTCAGGAGCTGTTGATCCAATACCTGACTCTGCGGTACTTGAAATTATTCAAATTAAACAAGGCAATGTTATTTATGAAAATAGTATAGACTATAAGTTAAATGCAGGAAATGTTGATTGGTCATTACCTGGCAAAGAACCAGCTCCTGGAAGTAGTTATCAAATAACTTACCGCTGTCGCACTCATGTAAGCCCTGAAGATATAAGTGAAGAGGGATGTAAAGTAAGAGGTGCCGTTGATAACAGCTTGGTTCTGATTGATTACACCTGGAAAATGCCCCGCTTTGATTTAATTACTATAGATGCAAAAGGCGCAATAAGAAGGATAAAAGGCATAGCTCACCCTTGGCGACCATCGATGCCTAAAGCACCTTCTGGACAACTTTTGCTCTGCTACATTCATCAGACGTGGAAAAAAGGCGAAGGGGTAAAAATAGTGAATAATGCTATTCATGCTGTACCGATGAATGAGCTTGAAGCAATGAAAAAAGGAATAAATGATCTTTATGCACTTGTTGCACAGGAGCGTTTACGAAATGATGCAAATTCAAGAGAACCTACCACCAAAAAAGGAGTATTTGTTGATTCATTCTTTGATGATGATATGCGTGATCAAGGAATTTCGCAGTCTGCAGCAATAGTAAACAAAGAATTAATTTTACCTATAGATGTGGAAATTATTGATGTTGAAAGAGGTAAAGAACCTTATCTTTTACCTTATAAACTTGAACCGGTACTGGAGCAGCGTTTACAGACTAAAGGAGAAAAAATTAATCCGTATCAAGCTTTTGATCCAGTTCCGGCACAAATTACTCTAAATAAAAATATAGACCACTGGACGGAGGTTACCACGAATTGGAAAAGTCCAGTAACTAGAGTATTTAGTGTTAAAGAAACAACAGAGCTGCTGTCAAGTACTTCATATGAAGCTGAATTTATGAGAGAAGCAGTACAGAATTTTGAAATTGAAGGTTTTGAGCCAAGTGAGAAGCTTAAAGAGATAAAGTTTGATGGAATTTTTATTCAACCTCAAGCATAGAAAATATTTGAAAGAAAAACATGATCGCAACATTTATTGCTGATAACAGAGGAAAAATAAAAGGAAGATTGACTGTACCAAGAAACATTCCTGCTGGGACTAAGTTAGTACAGTTCTTCGGTGATAAAGGCAGTTATGGAGAAGCAACTTATACTGGTAAAAAAACAATTACCATAGAGGAAAGAAGAAGAGTTATCGCAGCAAGAAGAGTTGATCCTTTAGCGCAAACATTTACTTTAAGTGAGAGCAGGCACATAGGGGGTCTAGATTTATGGTTCACAAATAGCGGCAAAAAACGTGTTGTTGTGCAGATTAGAGAAACAGCAGTGGGAATGCCCTCGCAGACTGTCATTGCTGAAAGTTATATTGAGCCAAAAGATATAAAGATAGATGGCACAGCAACACGTATAGAATGGTCACCAATGTTTTGCCATGCAGGAGAGGAGTATGCGATAGTACTACTTACTGATGATGCAGATACAGCAGTAAAAATAGCAGAGCTTGGCAAATATGATGCAGTAAATAGTAGGTGGGTAACAAGTCAGCCTTATCAAGTAGGAGTACTACTCTCATCGAGCAATGCAAGTACCTGGACTCCACATCAAAACTTTGACCTTACGTTTCGACTACTAGCTGCAAAATTTAGCGAAAACTCTCACGTTATTGATCTGGGTAAAGTTACTGCAAATAATGTATCAGATTTAATAGTTTTAACAAATGTTGAGAAGGTGGCATTTGATACTAATGTAGAATTTATCTTAACAGATGAAGAGGGAAAAGAAAACTTTTTGTCTGATAATTTGCCGCTCGCGCTGCGTGAAAGACTATCTGAAGAGTTAACAGTAAAGGCAAATTTAAAAGGGTCAAAAGAAAAAAGTCCGGTGCTATATCCAGGGTTACAGCTAGTTCTAGGTAATCTTTCAGAGTCTGGAGATTATGTTACAAGAAGCATTACAGCAGGGGCTAATACTAAGATCACCATAACATATGATGCGCTAATACCTGGCACTGCAGATGTAAAATCATATGTACAAAAAAACGTGGATTGGCAATTAGTAAATTTAACATCAGGAAAACCTATTGGGGAAAATTGGGTGGAGAGAACTCATGTACTATCAAATTTTAATGCTAGTGAAACTAGAGTAAAATTAGTTTTGAGTGGAACGGTTATTTATCGGCCAAAGGTAAAAAACTTGCGGGTTGTTATAACATAAAAAAAATGCCAAATAATGAAACGAGGCGCGGATATCCTTTGCCACATCCAGAGAATATTGCAGTGGAAGATGTAGTACGTATTCGAGGAGCTATAGAAGAAATAGATGAAGATATTACCGAAAGAGAAGATAAACATAATCAACTTAAAAGTAATTTTGAACGATTTAGCTTTGAATCTTTTTTAAATTTGTGGGGTAATGAATGACGATTGCCAAAGAAGTAGTTTATGCATTGCATCAGAGACTGAAAGATCTATCTGTAAATGCTACCCCTGATCAACTCGCATATCTCGCAAAATCTCTAGAGTCTATTGCTGGGCAAAGTACAGTACTTGATATTATACAGATAACTGATGAAAAACTCAAAGAACTCCTCAATGCAGCAACAAAACACTTAAGTGATCTGGATACTAGAAAAGCTAGTTCTTTAGCAGCAATTTCGGAATCAGAGAAGCAATTGTTAAAGAGAATTGATGAAAAAGGAACTACAAATTTATCACTACTTGATAGCAGAAAAGATTCACATGTTGCCACCATCAATAATGCCGGAGATCTAAATAGCATAAGAAACACATTAAATAGCCTTAAAGCCATAAGCGATATACCAAATGGGTCATCAATTATAAAAGAGATAAGAAAGCGCAATATGGTTGAATCTGAATCATTACCTTTTCTGTTTGGCATTCTTAATCGATATAATGACTATGGTTGGTCTGATGATAATGGCTATTTCAAAACAGAATTAGGGCAGTGGTATAAAGATACAGCAAAAACCGACTATATGCTGCAGCTCCTTGCAGGTAGTAATACTTACGATTGTACGTATTCTAGTTTTTATCATCCACCACAGTTGTACTTCTTACAAGGAAGTAACGGTAAATTTCTGTACAGAAAAGCATTTTTACGTCGTAGTCACAGCTCAGATCAATACAGTTACCCATATGCACTACTTGGAGTAATATTTGTAAAAAACACTACAAACAGCGATAAAACACGAACGCTTCATTTTAGTGGTTCATCACGTTGGAGTTCAGGATATGAAGGAGCAGGGTTATTCGTAGGAACACCTAGTCACGTTAATACTAATAAATCGGCAATCTCAGGAATAACTTGGACAAATATTTACAACTACTCAACTAATTCTGCAGTATTTAGTAGTTCAAATAATATTACTGTGCCAGCAAATAAGACAGTAGCAATTTTATTTTACGCATCGCCATATTTTTACACATCTGATTATCACCATTACAGTTGGTTTATGAGGTGGAGTATTTATAACTTTCGGAGCAATTTTTTAACTACAGGGCTTGAGATAGATGTAGAGAGAACGCTAAGGGCTTGGCAATGTCCAGGATTATCTAACACGCATGAGATTTGGAGGTAACAAACAATGTCTATCTACATTAGATTTGAAAATGATAAACAAGTAGAAACAACAATACTTGAAAGCAAGCCAAAAGGTAAAAACTGGTATGAAGCGCCAAAGAATTTTGATTGGCAAAAAAGTTATTGTTTAACAGAAGGAGGCAAAATTGCTCAGCGGAATCAAGAAGATATACAAAAGGAGTTACTGGATAATGCGAAGCTTTGTGCATTTGATAGTATGCGTTTTTATTATGATAGCCATATTAACCAATATGCAGGGCATTCTCACCAGAAGTCTAAATCGTATGCGATACAAGCGAAAGCCGCAAAAAGCATTCTAGCGGACCAGGATGAAAAGGATAAAGAAATTATAGAACCTTTAGCAAAAGTCCGTGGTATTACAGTTATCGAAATGGCAAGAATAATTGAGGAAAAAGTGAAAAAAGCAGTAAAAGAAATAATGAAATGTGAAGAGCTTGAAGATTTAGCCAAGAGAAAGATTGAAGAAGCCAAGAGTGAAAATGAGCTACAGACTTTGCTAGATGATTTCAGGAAAAAAATACAAAGAAATGGCTGAAGAATTTTTACATGGCGTAAATGTTATTGAGGTAATCTCAGGAGCAAGATCAGTACGTACGGCTAAATCATCAGTAATAGGAGTAATCGGTACTGCACCTGAAGCTGACGAGCAAAAGTTTCCACTGAATAAACCAGTGTTAATTGCAGGAAGCTTAAAGGAAGCAGCAAAGCTCGGAAAGAGTGGCAGTTTACCTTCTGCAGTAAATGGAATATTTTCCCAAATTGGTGCAACAGTTATAGTAATTAGAGTTGAGGAAAGTAAAAATATTGATCTAAAGTTAAAAGAAGAAGAGACGCTGAAAAATATAATTGGCGGTGTTGATAAAGAGACTGGAGAGTATCAAGGGATAGAGGCATTCCTCAGTAGTGAAAGCATAGTTCATATTGCTCCAAGAATATTAATTGCACCTCAGTTTACTCATCAGTTACCTGAAATAGATGGAGTAAATCCAGTAGTGAGTGCTTTAATTTCCATAGCAGAAAAATTAAGAGCAATTATTGTTGCAGATGGACCAAATACTAATGATGAAGAAGCAATAAAATGGAGAAAAAGTGTAGGCAGCTCAAGAGTTTACGTGGTTGACCCATGGATTAAGTTATTTATTGAAGGAAAAGAAGAAATCTTGCCATCGAGTCCATTTGTAGCTGGTTTAATAGCTAAGATAGACAGCGAGCAAGGCTTCTGGCACTCACCTTCAAATAAAGAAATAAACGGTATTGTTGGAACAAGCAGGCCTATTGATTTTAGCTTAGGTTATGCAAATTGTAGAGCAAACCACTTAAATGAAAATGAAGTAACAACGATAATTCATCAAAATGGCTACAGACTTTGGGGAAATAGAACATGTTCAAACGATTCGAAATGGGCTTTTTTGTCAGTGAGAAGGACTGCAGATTTAATCAACGATAGTCTACTTCGAGCTCATTTATGGGCAGTTGATCGCAATATCACCAAAACTTACATAGATGATGTGATTGAGGGGGTGAATTCTTATCTTGCAAGTTTGAAAGCTCAGGGAGCTATTATCAGCGGAAAATGTTATGCAACTCCCGAACTCAATACACCGGCAAATATTGCAAGCGGGAAAGTGTCTTTTTATTTTGAGTTCACGCTACCATATCCAGCAGAACAGATTACTTTCAGGTCACATCTTGTGAGTGGCGCAATATTGTAAAAAGGAGAAAGAGAAATGCTACCAAAGATTTTAAAGAATTTTAATGTATTTGTTGATGGTCGTGGTTATGCAGGAAAAATAGATGAAATTACGCTACCAAAACTTACCATAAAAACAGAGGAGTATCGTGCTGGTGGTATGGATATTCCAATAAATATTGACATGGGCATGGAAAAGCTTGAAGCAGATTTCACTTTTGCTGAATACGATACAGAGCTCTTTCGGCTATTTGGGTTGATAAATGGAAATTCAGTAGCTTTGACGCTCCGTGGTGGAATGCAAGGGAGTGGTAGTAATGATATTGAAGGAGTAATTATCAACCTTAGGGGAATATTCAGAGAATTTGATTTTGGTAGCTGGAAACCTGCTGAAAAAGCCACTCTCAAATGCACTGTCGCTGCTCATTACTATAAACTTACGATAGGTGGTAATGAATTAATAGAAATCGATGCTGAAAATATGATTAGAAAGATAAATGGCGTTGATCAAATGGCCTTGCTGCAAACGGTTTTAGGAATATGAAAACTTATTTGAAATTTTATTTTTTAAGGAGAAGCATATTAAAATAACTTTAAAAGTGTAAAAATATTTTATTTTTTAGGAGAATTTTATGAAAACTATAACACTAAACAACCCAATAACAGTTGATGGAATTTCTGTTTCAGAACTTACCATTAGACGTCCAAAAGTTAGAGACTATTTGGCAATAGAACGCATTAATGGTAGTGAACTAAATAAGGAAGTAACTTTGACTGCCAACCTGACATCAGTTGCAAAAGAAGCAATTGAAGAGTTGGATATTGCTGATTATGTTAAAGTACAAGAGGTGCTCAAGGATTTTTTTTCACCAGTCATTCAAAGAACTTGAGGTCAGAAGTATTAATGTTCAGCTCTGTTGTAGGAGGCGGAGTTGAACAAATACTTGATATGGAGATTAGTGAATTTATTTTATGGAGCAAATTAGCTAGGGAGTTCAAATGTCAGTATTATCGATAAAAATAGGTGCAGTACTTGATGGCAGTTTCAGTACTGTAATAAAAGGAAGTAGCAGTCAACTTACTCATCTTGGTGAGAATATAAGAAAGCTTGACTCATCTTTAAAATCAGTATCAAAGTTTAAGCAGTTAGGTCATGATGTTTTGACTAGCAAGAGGTCATGGAAAGGCTTTGAAGATCAAGTAAAATCTTTAGCTAAACAAATGAAGGCAATAGAGAAACCGAGCAAAACTTTAAAAGCAGAATTTGACAAGGCCAAAACCTCTGCAATAAAAGCAAAAGAAGCATATTTGAAAAAGAGAGATGCTTTGCATTCATTTAATGAAGAAGTAAGAAAAAGTGGAAGAAATATTAAGTACTTAGTAAGTGACCAACATAAACTTGTCTCTTCTATTGAAGTATTAAAAGGTAAGTATGGTAAGCTTGGATCTGCAATACGTAGTCACCAAAGTTTTTTAGCAAGCAAAGCACATTTTAAGTCACAAATTATAGAGACTATTGGGCTAGGGCTAACGCTTGCAGCTCCAGTTAAAGTTGCAATTGACTTTGAAAGTGCTATGGCTGATGTTACAAAAGTGGTAGATTTTAAAAAAGGAACGGATGAAGCAACTAAATTTGCAAAGAAGTTAAAAGAGATGTCACGTACTATACCATTATCAGCCGCAGAACTGGCACAAATAGCTGCAAGTGGTGGTCAACTTGGTATCAAGAAAGAAGATCTTTTTATGTTTACAGAAACAGTGGCAAAAATGTCTACAGCATTTGATATGTCTGCAGAGCAAGCAGGTGATTCTATAGCTAAACTCTCTAACGTTTATGGAATTGATGTTAGTAAAATGGAATACGTTGGTAATGTAATCAATCACTTATCAGATAACACTGCTGCCAAAGCAAAAGATATGGTTGAAGCTCTAGCAATAGTTGGTGGTACTGCAAAACAATTTGGTCTTGACATCAAGGAAACAAGTAGTTTAGTAAATGCCTTCGTTAGTTTAGGTAAACAACCAGCAAAAGCTGCAACTGCTATAAATGCTCTACTTAGTAAACTTCAGACTGCTGAAGAACAAGGAGGGGATTTTAAAGCAGCATTGGAGCAAATGGGCATAACTGCAGAAGAAATAGTACAAAGAATAAGCGAAAACGGCGAAGAAGCATTACTCTACTTTTTTCAAGCTCTAAAGAAAATGGATAACCAGGAACGTTCTACAATCCTGATGAAACTTTTCGGTCAGGAATATCAAGATGATATTGCATTATTAGCTGGAAGTTTTAACAAATACGAAGATGCTATAAGGTTACTATCTGACACAGAAGAGTACAAGAGCTCGTTGCAGAAAGAATTTCAAAACCGTGTAGACACCACAGCCAGTAAATTACGACTTCTTCGCAACGCAATAGCTGAAGTTGGTATGAACCTGGGTTCAGTGATGCTGCCTACTTTAAAATCTATAGCTGAATTTTTACAAGAAAAAACTAGAAGCATAGCGTTATTTGCAGAAAAATATCCAACTTTAACCAAAGCAATCATGGGTACTGTAGCAGCCTTGATAAGTTTAAAAGTTGTAGCAGTGGGACTAGGATACGGATTTACATTGCTAGGAAGTACGATTTTTAGTCTGAAAGCAAACCTACTTGGAGTATTTTCATTTTTATCAGCTACAGTTTTTCCTGCAGTAGTAACAGGACTAAGAGCAGTAACACTCGCTATAATGAGTAACCCTATAGGACTTTTAATTACTGGACTTGTCACTGGCGCAGCACTTGTTATAACTAACTGGCAAAAGGTAAAAGACTTTTTCTCTAGCTTTTGGAAATCGATAATAAAACCCATAGAAGAAGCTTTTTCATGGATAGGTGAAAGTATATTTGGAAAAGTATTGGGAAATAGCCCACTGAAAGAGTTTGAAAAAAGAAAAACTGAAGTAAAAGCAGTGCACACTCCCCTAAAAAGTAATATTCTCAACAGTGGAAATCCTGTGCTAGGTAACAGTATAATTAAAGAATTTTCAAAGAGAAATAAAAATAGCTTCAGAGTCAAAAGCCTTATTGAGGAGACAGAGAGCGATAAGATATTTGCAAGGAGTAAGTTTGAAAATAAAGAACAAAATAAAACTCAGAACATCACTAATAATTACACTATCAGCATTAAAGCAGAACCTAACCAAGATGTTCGTAGTCTTGCAGATGAAGTAATAAAAAGGATAAGAGAAAAGTCACGTGATGTTTTATTTGATACGGTAGAGACATTTTATTGATGCTATCTCTTGGTCCGTATAAGTTTGCTCCCACAAGTTTAAAGTATAGCAGAGAAAATCGTTGGAGCACGATTGAGTGTATTGAAAATATGCCACTATTACAAAATATCGGTCAAGGTGTAGAAAATATAGATTTAGAAGGAATGATTTATCTGCATAATCTCAACTTGCTAAATCAATTAAAGAGTGTGAAAGAAACTGAAAAACCACATATTTTAGTAGATAGTTTAGGTAATATTTTAGGACAATTCGTAATTACTAGGTTAGAAGAAAAGCAGATGTATTTTTTACCTAATGGACTACCGAGAAAAATTGAATTTAGTTTGAGTTTAAAAAGCTATAGATGACTATATACTATGTGAGTAAAGAAAATGAGATGTTAGATCTGATTTGCTGGAAACATTACGGATTTACTGATGGAGTAGTGGAATTAGTACTAGCAGAGAACTTGGGTTTGGCAGAATACGGAAGCTTTTTGCCCGCAGGATTAAAGATAAAGCTTCCTACTATTAAGAAAATAGTACAAAAGTCAAAATTAAAGGTCTGGGAATAAATGCAGCCAGATTTTATAATAGATAAATGTGAATCAATTAAAGATAGAGTTATATCATTGCACCTTACAGATGAATCAGGAATAATAGATGATGTAGTTGAAGTGTGTGTTGATTACAGGGATGAAGACATAGATATTCCGAATGAATTGAACATAGCACTAGGTTATAAGGAAATTGGAATCTTTCCAATGGGTATATATACAGTCAACGAAGTGACTATACAGGGTCCACCTAAGACTCTACTAATCAAAGCTCATGCAACAAATTTAAGAATATCTTTGAAGGCAAAAGTATCAAAAGAATGGCGCCAAATTACCATAGAAAACTTAGTAAAAGAAATAGCCCAAAAACATGGATATGGATACAAAGTCGCTGAGGAATTTAAGAATGTATTGATACCCCATATTAATCAGGCAGATGAAAGTGATATAAGTCTGTTAACAAAGATCGCAACAGAGCGTGAAGCAATGGCAAAATTAGCTGGTGGGTATATATTGTTTATTTCAAAGAATATGGCAAGATCAGCCACAGGAAAAGCTTTAGGAACAACGACTATTAGACCTCAAGATACAATTAACTGGAAAGTGCATTTTACCGTACGTGATAAGTATAATTCAGTAGTGGCAAAATGGCATAGCTATGAAAAGGGTGAAACTATTAAAGAAACAGTTGGTGGCGGCGAGCCAAGTTATATTATGTTAGAAATGTACTCAAATGCAGAATCAGCACTAAGTGCAGCAAATGCTAAGTTAAAACAACTAAAGCGAAATAATGCAGTATTGGATATCACTATACCTGGTAATCCAGAGTTATTTGCAGAAGCTAAACTTAATCTTATAGCTTTTAATCAAGCGGTAGATGGTGAATGGATAGTTAACAGAGCGGAGCATACTTTAAATAGCTCAGGTTACCTTACTATGTTGTCAGCATCTTTGAGTAAGTAATGTTAATAAAAAATGAGTAAATGATCTATTTAATATTAAAAAGATGTTGAATATGGATAAATTGGGTCAAGATACAAAAAACAAGCTGCATTTTTGGTGGCTTATAACAGTAATAGTATGTATTATTGCTACCTATTCCTACATGAAGGCAAGAGCTGCAGATAATTATAAAACGATGTTACGCATTGCTTCTCAAAATTGTAACTTAGAGACTGTAAAATTCTTAGTAGAAAATCTATTAGATATTAATGTGCAGATCCCTAAATTAACAGCACTACATTATGCTGCAGAAGAGGGATGTGCAGAGGTTGTAAAATTCCTAGTAGAAAAAGGAGTTGATATAAATGCTACGAAATATGAAAGATGGACACCTTTACATGCAGCTACATATGAAGGCAAATTGGAGATAATTAGATTTTTATTAGACAAAGGTTCAGACCCTACCATTAGAGACACAGATGGAAAAAATCCAAGAGATGTAGCTGTATTAAGGTCAAGGCACAATAAAGATAAACCTTACAAGGAAATCATAAAGCTACTTGCTAAAGCAGAAGATCAATACGAATCAACAAAAAGTAATCACTAAAGCTGTAAGTTTTCTATAATCTGCATATAAATTTCCAAAACTATCCATAATAAGTTAATATTTTCACATGAAAAAGCAAAAAATCCCAATAGCGGTAATACTAACAATAGTTGTACAGACTGTAGGATTCATATGGTGGCTATCCAAGCTAGACTCAAGGGTACAATTTCACGATAAACTTATTGAATATGGTTTAATGGAAAAAGTGTTAGTACTTGAGGAAAGGGTGAAAAATCTTTCTGAAGAGTTGGATGATTTTAAAGCTAGCAACTTAAAATGTGAGTAATCAATTTTCTATTAATGGCGTATAAGGCCTAGATTGCAATTGACGATCTTTCCAATTTTCAACGTATTGCTCAACTAGTGGAGGATCTCCTGTTATGATCAGTAGGTTTTCAGCATTTCTTTGCTGAGCGGCATCTGAAAAGTTAAATGATCCAGTTATGACTTTTTGATTATCAATAATAATTACCTTGCTATGAGCAATAGCAGGTTTAAAGTCAATCCATATCGGGATTTTGTGCTCAAATAATTCGTTAATTACACTATGTTTTGAACTAGTTTGTGATTCATCTAGGATAACCTTAATATCAACACCACGTTCCTTAGCTTCGATTAGCGACTTTGCAATAGATTTAGAAGTAAATGAATATGCTTGAACCAACGCAGACCTTTTAGCATGTTCTACGGAATCAATTATTAGATTGGTGCAATTTTCTCTAGGAGTGAAACATACAGTAGTACTTGGACAAGAAACACACCCTGATAAAAGTGAGCAAGTTAATAGAACTAATAAATATCTAATCATGAAAAAATACATCCTTTCAGTTGACGGCGGAGGCATAAGGGGCATAATACCAGCCATAATATTAGCAGAAATAGAAAAGAGAGCAAGGAAGCCTATTTCTCAGATTTTCGATCTAATGGCAGGCACTTCAACTGGTGGGATTATTGTGGCTGGGTTATGCAAGAAAGATAAACCTCAATACTCTGCAAATGATTTAGTTGAGCTTTACCAAGAGTATGGGGCATATATTTTCAAGTCTTCATTTTTTAGGCGATCAATATTATCTTGGATTAATTGTGCACAATACCCACATAAAAATATTGAATTTATACTGGATAAATATTTTGGAGAGGATATTCTAAAAAACACTTTAAGCAATGTGTTGATTACGAGTTACGATATTCAGAATAACTGCCCATTTTTCTTTAAAAGCTGGAAAGAAGGTAATATTAAGCTGAAAGATGCACTCAGAGCTGCAACGGCTGCACCTACTTACTTTGTACCTAAATATCTTAAAATCAACCAAAAGGAAATGGTATTAGTGGATGGAGGGGTTTTTGCAAATAATCCAGCGGCTTGTGCTTATGCTAGTGGTAAAAGGTTATTTCCAAATGATGATATTCTACTGTTATCGATAGGTACTGGAAGAACAGATAGAAGCATAGAGTATGCCAATTCAAAGAGATTTGGAAAAATAGGCTGGATAAAACCACTAATACATGTGATGTTTTCTTCAAGTTTAGATGCAGTCAACTACCAACTTGATCAAGTTATAGCTGATAAATATATACGTATACAATCGCAATTAAAAATAGCATCACCTGACATGGATAATATTACATCAAAAAATATCAAATCTCTTCAGCAAGAGGCAAAGGCAATGGTAGAGGACAATCAGAAAGTGATAGAAAAATTCTGTATAGAAGTATTAAATATATAACTATCTTTACTTATATCTTAATATAATATTTCTCAGTACCGTCTTTAACACAATTCAATTTTCACACTCATCAGCAGTTAGGCCACTTGCTCGCACAATAATATCAATAGCAATACCTGCCTTAACTAGATCTTTTGCAATCTTTATTTTCTCTGCTTTTTTAACTTTTTCCTTGCCGCTTTTCATATCTTCAGATAGAGATTTGACTAACGCATCTAATGATTCTTGATTCTCATCTTCTCTGTACTCATCCATTAAACTCAATAACTTTTTGCTATCCTCATTTTCACATTTTGTTATTTTAGGCAACAGAGCTTTTATCAAACTCAATATCTTTTTACTTTCTCTCGTTTCAGGTAGCAAAACTTTAATATTTACTGATAATGCATCCGCTATTTCATATAATTTATCAAATGTTATAGCAGTATACCCTCTTTCATATTCGTGTATTTCCTTGAGTGTTACACCAACTTTATTCGCCAAATCTTTTTGAGTGTATCTTCTTATTAATCTCCATTCTCTTATTCTTTGTCCTACTCTGTAATATATAGAGTCAGTGCAGATTTCTCTCTCTGTATTATCATACTCGTAAATAGATAAGCCGGTTGCTTGGGAAATTATGTCAACTGAAACTCCTTCTTTAACTAGATTTTTTGCTACCTCTAATCTTGCCTCCTCTTGATTGATTTTCTCACTAATATGCACAAACCTGACTAATGAAGGTACTATTTTGCCTAACTTTTGATTCTCGTACATTTTTGCTAGATAGAGTATTTCTTCGTCTTCATCTTCATGCTCTCTTACTACTACTGATTCAGGTAGTAGATCTTTAACATCAGCTGATAATACTCTTGCAATCGTATATAATACTTTAACTGGAATAGCGCTATAGCCATTTTCATAATTGTTTACTTCTTGATATGCTAATCTGATTTTACTTGCCAACTCCGCTTGAGTACATCTTTGCATTAATCTACAATCTTCTATTTTTTGCCCTATTTTGTAGCTTATAGAACTAACATCACTTACAGAAACAAACATATATCTCAATAAAAAAAACAATCTTTTTGATCAGCAGATAAACCAACTATTTGCAAAATAATATCAATAGGAATTCCCCCTTTTACTAAATCCTTTGCAACTTTGATCCTTTCTACTTCTTTCACCTTCTCCTCACAAATCCGTATCCCTTCAAACAAAGATTTTATTAATGCATTACGTAGTTCTTGGCTCTCAATCCCTTTGTATTCTTTAATCAAATCAGGTAGCTCATTTTCCACTCTACTACCCTCATCTTCCTCTATGAGTAGATCTGCAATATTAATCGATAATACTTCTGCCATTTCATATACTTTATCAAGTGGAACAGCTGTCCTTCCTTGTTCATAGTTGCTTATTTCGTCACGTGTTGTATTCATTTTCTCTCCTAAATCTTTTTGAGTATACTCTCTCACTAGCCTCCACTCTTTTATCTTCTTTCCTATTTGGTAGTGGATAGAGCCAACTTTTTCTTCAACAAATTCATCAGCAGACAGACCTATTGTTTTTGCAACAATATCAACACAAACTCCTGCTTTAACCAAACCTTTTGCTATCTTTACTTTCTCTGCTTTTTTACTACTTTTTTCACTCACTTGAACAAATTTGGTTAATAAACAAAACATCCTACGTAACTCCTGGTCATTAATTTTTTTATATTCTCTTACTAGATTTAATATTTCTTCTCCCTCATCTTCAAGACAGCTTTTTGATACAGGAATGAGAACCGTAATACTTACTGACAATGCCTCTGCTATAGCATACAACCTTTCAATTGAAATTCTACGATTCCCTTTCTCATATTGCAGTATTACCCAGTACTTTACACCAATTTTTTCTGCTAAATCCTTCTGAGTATACCCTCGCTCTAACCTCCAACTTTTCACTTTTTGCCCTACTTCATAGTCTAAACTTTTTTCCACGCAAAGAACCATATATAATATTTTCTACTATAGCTCAAAGGCTCCAGATATAATAGGGAGAGTAGACCAGTGGAACTTCCCCTACCAGTCTCTCGCAGAACTGTACATAAACCTCTCAGCTTATACAGCTCCCATTATTTAGCCTTTTTGACCCTAAACCTAGTGTCCAATGATAGAAAATATTTGGAGACCTATCTCTCACCTTTCCTAGAAATTGTCTTGCTAGTCTTCCGTGACTCCTGAGTCTCTTATATTTCCTTTTGACCCACTTTTCTAGATGCCGCTCTACATTCTTTAGAGATTTGTAGACCTCAGTTCTGTAAAATTTGCCATAGTACTGATACCAGCCTCTGACTATTGGATTTACTTTTCCTGATATCTCCTCTAATGTTATATGCGTATTTCGTAGCATTTTCCATGATCTTATGGTTGTAGTAATCTTTTTCTTGGCCTTGTTGCTAATTGCTGGGAGAAATGAAACAAAATGCTTCCCTATTTTATTTCTTGCTAACCTGGGTCTGAATGTGTAACCCAGAAAATCAAAACTTTGTTTAGGAAATTCATCTCTCCTATTGTCATCCTTACAGTACACTATCTGTGTCTTTTTAGGATGTAATTTCAACCTATACTCAGCCAATCTCTCTTCGATCATTACTTTCACAAATCCTGTCTGTTTCTCTGTTCTGCAGTGCACTATCGCATCGTCCACATATCTCTCAAATGGTACCGTCGGATAGTTCTTTTTCATCCATATATCAAACACATGATGCATGAATATATTAGAGATGATTGGGCTAACTGAACCTCCTTGCGGAACTCCTTTATCCCTAACTACTTTACTGCCATCTGCAAGTTGTATAGGGGATTTCATCCACCTTTCAACATATAGTATGACCCATTTGCAGTCTGTGTGTTTCTTGATAGCCTGAAGTGCTAAGTCGTGATCCAGATTGTCGAAGAACCCTGATATATCAAGGTCTACCACCCAATCGTACTTCCAGCATCTCTTACGCGCTGTATCTACCGCATCCAATGCTGATTTATTCGATCTATAACCATATGAATCCTCATGGAATTTTGGCTCCACTAACGGTTCGAGATACATTGTTGCTGCTGTTTGCGCTATCCTATCTGATACAGAAGGAACACATAAAATTCTTTGTCCTCCTCCCATATCTTTCGGTATTGCTACAGCTTTTACAGGCTCTGGAAAATAACTTCCGGATGACATACGATTCCATAGTTTGTATAGATTATCTTTTAGATTTTCCTCAAACTTTGTTATCGAAACCTCATCTACACCAGCAGCACCCTTATTTCTCGATACTTGTTTATAAGCTCTCCAAATAAGTTGCTTCGGTATATCAAAAGACTTTGTTTTATTCATTAACTCCTCCCTTTCGGTTGATAAATAATTAAAACTAAATAACTCAGCCCCTTCGCTCCATTTCCATTACAGAAACTTCTTCACTACTACGAGCTGATCCGCCCCTGTTTTCCGCATCGGTACTCTCATCCTCAGAGATCAGCTCCTTGGATTTCTCCCTTATCATCGAAACGACAGGTTCCCGCAGTTCCACGCAATAGCCCAAAATAGATTCATGCCACCTCTATGCCGGACGCCATCTATCCAGTAAACAAGCTCCCGATAGATTTATCCCAGGTTAAGTCTAACCCCTGGTTTTGACATCATCCAATTCCTTTCGACACTTTATCAGTGGTTCATTTTCATTCATCTCTCTATTTTACACATGACGCATATTTGCGCCTTTTCCATAACGCTCACTACCTTAGCTTTTTACCAAAGCAGCTTATGGTTGTTTGAAGCCTGCTCCGAGGGGCCCACCCCCATCTATTGAGTAGCTTTTGCACTTAGTTTGCTCTTACTTGAACATTCCTTGTGTCTCTACGGCACACCAGACTCTGGAACCTTAAAGTTGCCTGTAGATTAATTAAAGTTTCCTACAAGTTTCTTTACTACCTTCACGTATCCTATTTACCCACGAAGACAATACTTCATTATTGCTAACCTCTTTTATAGCATACTTTTCACTCCATATGCCACATCTAGTGAAATTACCTCTTTCTACCACTTCCTTAAGCTTCACTCCCCCAAAAAGGCAGTTTTTTCCTATTTCTTCGCCTCTTTTTTTTAACTCAGCCCACATTTCCTTATTTTCTACTCTCACTTGCACCTGATCTGCCTCTTGGTACAACACAATATTTAGCTTACCAATGCTCGTAGGAAATTCTAACATGACAGAGCTGCCATCTGACATATCAGTATAGTCTCTTATACCTCCTTTCTCACTTTTAACCTCAACTGCACTATTGCCTATTTTTAAAACGCTACTTCCTAACACTTTATTTAGACCTGTACTCTCCAGTATTTTGGCTACTTCTACCTCGCTATTCCCAGAAAATTCTATATACGACGTTGTATTGTCCATTTCTAGATCTATTAACGATCCTTCTTGAATAGCACTTTCTCCAGCCTTTCTAAGTTCTCCTAGTTGCTTATCTCTCTGTAGCTGAACTTCTGGTTGTAGCTCATTATAGATTTCACTTACCAGTTTATTCTGCAATAGAGTATCATGAAACTCTGCGCCACTTAGCATTAATTTACGTATTAGCTTTTTACGATCAGCCTTATCAAATTTATGAAAATGTGTACCTAATACTACATATTCTGCAAAACTCCATTCCCCATCATTACATGCATTTATTCTTGCTCCAGAAGCTAGTACTTCGTCTACAGCCTTGTGCAGTTCATTTGGACTTTTTGCTCTTACTACAGCACTTTTAAAACAGCTCAACTTTTCTGCACTTGGCTTTATTTTTTGCAAAGCTGAAGCAAATGGATTCAACCCTTCTGGATAGTCTGCTTGATTACTCAAAGGTTTTGTGCCATATATGTAATCAAGCCCTTTTCCGTAGTTGATTTGAACGTTTCTGCTAGGGAAAGGCATTGTATCTTCAGGTTTTATCTCCTTCTGATTTTTGCTCACAAACTTAGACTGCTTTATATTAACGCCTTCAAGAGCACTGAATATTTTGTCCAACAACTTGCGATTAATATTAGTCCTTTTATTCCGATCTTTACTAGTCATATAACCCTCATACTAAAAATACTTTTTAAATATACAAACCTTAGTTTATACATTATATTACTTATTATAAATTATAGTGAGTAGATTTGCAAATACTTTCTGCTATATTAACCCATTTTCTCTAAAACTAAAATAGCCTGCACTTGTGATAATAATGTGATCAAATAATCTAACGCTTACAGTACTACATGCTGCTGCTAAGCTCTTCGTTACTGCCTGATCTTCTTCTGATGGTTCTAAACTTCCTCCAGGATGGTTGTGTGACATTATTATCGATGTTGCATTTTTTATTAATGCTTTTCTTGTAATCTCCTTTATGTACACTGGTGCTTTTTCCATTTCACCAATATAGAGTTCTTCTCCAACTAATTGGCGCCTTTTATTCAAGTACAGTACTTTTACACATTCCCTTTCTGAGTGGCCTATACTTACATTTAAGTATTCTACTACCACTTGTAAGTTATCCATTATTGGCTCACTCTTGAGCTTTTCTCTCAGTACTCTTTCTAGCGTTTCCTTAACACACATAATCATTGCTACTGCAGAATCAGTTACTCCTTCTATAACTTTCAGGTCATCCATTTCTCTACCTAAAATCCTTCCTACTCCCGTATAAGTATTCACCAGATTTTTAGCAATTTCTTGAGCTTGTGGCCTTTCATGTACTGCACTTAAAAATGTTTCCATTATTTCACGATCAAGTAGTGCTTTGCCTTTGCTTTCTAATATTCTGAACTCTATTTCCTCTTTACTTTTATTCATATAATTTACCCTTCACTAACAACAAACTTTTTTTAAATATTTACTGCTGTTTTTTTATCAGCATTGGCATAGAGCCATAGCTTCCGAGTGAAGTCAAATCAATTTTTCAATCTTTTTTACTTATTTTTTCATCAAAAAGTAAAGATATTAATAGATACTGATTTTTTTATTTTAAATTTGTTGAATTTCGTCTAAAGAGATGCCTACTGTTTTTAAAATAATATTGATAGAAATTCCTTCCTTAACTAAATTCTTTGCAATTTTCATCTTTTCTACTCTCTTCACTTTCTCTTTGCAAACTTGTATGCTTTCAAACAGAGATTTTATTAGTACATGACGTAATTCTTGGCTTTTAATCTTTTTGTATTCTTCTATTAACCTTGATAGTTCCACTTCACTATTCTCATTTTCTCTTGTTTCTGGAAGCAGATCTGTAGTATTAATTAATAGCATCTTTGCTATTTCATCTAACATTTCAAGTGAAACAGCAGCTCGTCCTTGTTCATATTCATATATTCTTTGATTTATTACGCCCACTTTGCTTGCTAAATCTTCTTGAGTGTATCCTCGTATCAATCTCCATTCTTTTATTCTTTGACCTACTTTATACGGAATAGAAATTTTTTTCTCATCATTATCATATTCATCAATAGATAAACTGGTCGTTTGAGAGATAACATGAGCAGAAACTCCTTCCTTAACTAAACCCTTTGCCACTTCTACTTTTACTGCCTTTCCACTTTCTTCCTCACTAATACGGATGAATTTAGTTAATAAATAAAACGTTTCACGTAATTCTTGGTCCTTAATCTCTTTATGTCTTCTTACTAGATCTAATATCTCTTCTTCCTCATACCTTTCCTCATTTGATACTTCTTGTCCGCAAGCTAGATCTCTAGCAGTTGTTGATAATGCTTCTGCTAATTCATATAACTTCTTAATTGAAATTCTGCGTGTTCCTTTTTCATATTGCAGTATTACCTGATATGTTGTATCGATTTTTTTTGCTAAATCTTTTTGAGTATATCCCTTTGCTAACCTACGATTTCTTACTTCCTGTCCTATTACTTTGTAATCTAAAAAATTAGAGCATTTATTCTCTTTTTTCACATTTTATACTCCATAACCAGAAGAGCTGTTACGTATACTTAATTGGGAACCTTTTTGACAAACTGAACTCATCTCCTTTCAAACAATTTTTCTATATCACTTAGTTTCATTTCTATATAAGTTGGTCTTTCATGACCAGAATATGGAGTTTTCTCAATTTGTCTTAGTATCTCATTCATCTCTTCCAATTTCATTTTTCTTCCTGCTCCATGGCAAGCGATTGTGGCTGATATTTTATTCACCTTATCCTCTATTGGCAACGTATCTTCCATTTCCATTAACTTATCTACTATATCAACTAGCATCTCTTTTATATCTATTGTTCCCAAGATTGCAGGTATTTCTTTTATCGTTACTTTATCTTCTGATTGTATTTCAATATCAAAACCCATTCCAAAAAGCTCATCTTTATAAGTTTTAACCATCCCCACTCCAGCTTGGTTTTTAATTTCAACTGTTTCAGGAAGAAGTTTTTGTCTTTTTATGCTTGATTTTTGCTTTAAGCACTCGTATATCAACCTCTCATAGGCTGCATGTTGATCTACTATAATCAGCCTATCTCCAGCCTCAGCAATAATGTAAGTATTGTAGACCTGACAGCGTGCATATCCTAGAGGGTGATCCTCTATCAAATTAATTTGCTTCTTTTCTAGAACCATCGTTCCCTTTTGGGGTGGAGATTCTCCATATTTAAACGTTTCTGGTAAGCTTTGCCTTCTTTCATCTGGTGCATTGAATTCTTTCATTAGCTGATTATCAAAAGGACTTGGCCTTCTTTCGTAAAATTCTTTTCGCCCCTTTACTTCTCTGCTTTTTCCATTATTAACACGCTCATTATTCCTTTGACTTTCACTAACATCAAAAGACGAACCACCCAGTTCTTCTCCAATACCCTGACACCTAGATCCATCAATATCACTTACTGAAGAGATACCTATTCTCATTGACAACGCTTTTATTAGCCCTCTTCTCACTATTTCATATATTAACCTCTTATTTTGAAATCTTACTTCCGATTTATTTGGATGCACATTTACATCTACTTGGTCATATGGTACTTCTAAATGCAACACTGCAAAAGGATACCTATTGTTTGGAATAAAATCGTGATACGCATATCTAATTGCACCAACAAGTAGATTGTCTTTTATTGGCCTTCCATTAACAAACGTATAAATCTGAGTTGAGTTGCCACGATTGACATTAGGTTTACAGATGTGTCCCTTAAGTTTGATGCCTTCTTCTTCCTCTTTAACTTCCAACGAATTGCTCTGAAATTCTTCTTCTGTTTCACATAATCTGTTAAATAATGAAGTTTGCTTAACATATTTTAAGAACTTTTTATTGCCGGAAGTGAGAGTAAACCCAATACTATAGTTAATCATTGCTAAGTTATTTACAATATCAACTATAGCTTGTGTTTCTGCTCTTTCGGTTTTTAGAAATTTTAGTCTATTTGGTGTCGCAAAAAATAAGTCACGAATTTCAATATATGTACCCTGTAGCAAAGAACAAGGTGTAATTTCCCCTATTTTTTCTCCTCCTTCATAACTTATAGACCATGCTTCATCTGCTCCACTTGCCTTAGACGATAATTTCATTCTGCTTACTGCTGCAATTGAAGGTAAAGCTTCTCCCCTAAACCCAAGGTGCTTGATTTCTATTAACTCACTATCGCTTAATTTTGAAGTGGCATGCCTCATAAATGCTAGTTCTAAGTCGTCCTTTTCTATTCCATTTCCATTATCTGTCACAGTTATAAGGTTACGCCCACCACTTTCTATTTTGATCTCTATTTCTGTACTTCCAGCATCTATTGCATTTTCTACTAATTCCTTTACTACACTTGCTGGCCTCTCTATTACTTCTCCCGCTGCTATACGGTTTATAGTTTTTGTATCTAAAAGAATTATTGCCATATTTCCAACTCTCAGTCTGATGAAGATATAGCTTTAATGTTAATAAAAATCAATCTCTATTAGGCATCTTCACTAATTTCAAAACAGAAATAATTGTAATAAAGATGTATAGAAACCCTATAAAGCCTAAAATGCTAGTCCTTCTGAGTAAATCATTTTCTGACTAACATGTTTGAATTTTAGTTGAATATTTCTTCATAATTGTGTATAATTATTAATGCTTTTTAGTTTTTTTTCTCATGGCTCTTTCGAAATTTCTTGATGCACGCAATGATTATGCTTTTAAAAGAATATGTAGGGTCGAGAACTGGCGCGCCTCTTTAGGGTTTGGTGGCTGATCCATTATTTTCATCCTGGGCCTCAATCCAAATTCCCATGTTAACGTTTCCAGCTCCCGCCTCGTCAAACGCAGCATGCGGTTTTCCCGCACTACGCTTTCCTAGCAAGTTCTTTACCAAAGTTTATCACATATTGTGTTGGTGATGCTTTCGGTCTGTAATACCTTATTCTGTAGTCTGAATATAGACCCAGCGTTTTGTATATCCATTCGCTACTCCATTTCTTCCAACCAAACCCTTTCTTTGCTTTCCTGGCTCGCATTAAATTGCGTCTTACCTTCTTTTCCACCCAGTGTTTTACGTAACTGAACTTTCGACTAGAGTTTCCTATCCTAAAGTAGTTTACCCACCCTCTCAATATCGGATTGATGTCATTTATCACTCTTTTTATCGGTTGCGATTTATGGCGCCGAAATATTTCCTTCAACTTGCGTAGCAGGTTTGTTCGTGCTTTCATCTGCGGTGTTTTCCTGACATTCCACTTTCCTTGTTTTGTGATATTCTCTTGAAAATCAAACCCTAGGAAGCTAAATGTTTCTCCTTTCTTTAGGTTAATGACTTTTGTCTTTTCTTCATTTACTCTCACTTCTAGTTTTGCTAATTCTTCTTCCAACCTTCTGTATACTGCTCTTTCTAGCCATTCCCGTTTCGGGTATTCTCTGATCAGTATCACCAAATCATCTGCCCATCTGGCATATTCCATACGTTGGTACTTTCCTTCTTTGGTCACCTCTTTTGCTTTCTCCAACATTTTATCTACCTCATTTAGGTATATATTGCTTAGTAGTGGTGAAAGTGGTGATCCTTGTGCCATTCCTCGTTTTCCTCCTATTTTGAGGATTAGCTTAATCATGCGCATGATTTCTTTGTCATTTATTCTTTTGGCAATCTTTTCCATCAGAATATGATGTCGCACACTGTCAAAGTAGGATTTTAGATCTACGTCAATTACTTTTGTATTGCCTTTGATTGCTGCTTCCGTTACTTTTTGTACTGCTTCATGCGCATTACGCTTAGGTCTATACCCGTATGATCCTTTTTGGAAGTCTGATTCGAATATCGGTTCAAGTATTAGCTTCAGTGCTGTTTGCACTATTCTATCCCGGATGCAGGGTATGTTCAACGTTCTGAATTTTTCTCCAGATTTTGGTATTTCCTTTCTCCGGTTCCTATTTGGGCTATAGGTCTTGGTTATTAATTCGTGTCTTATTCGTTGAAGATACTTTCTTGAGCCCTCTGTCTCTATCGATTCGAATGTCACCCCATCAATCCCTGGTGCCCCATTACTCCTCTTCGTTAGTTTGTAAGCTTCCTCCAGTGTCTCCATTTTACAGACATGAACATGGATTCCCCAGAATCGCCATTCCGGTTCTGCCTTCGCTTTGGTGTATATCTTTCTTCTCAGGTCTTGTAATTTTATCGGCATTTTTGTCATTTTTACCTTTACCTTCCTTTTGTTAAAAGATCCCTGCTAGTAGGGTGCCTTTGCTCCATGAGCGTTACCTCACTTCTTCACTACTACGCACCCATCCGTCACCCTCTCATCTTCAGTTCACTTCCTGTTTTCCAGTTATAGAACCTACCTCTCCAAGGTGTTTCTCCTTGGGATGAGGAGGGCTTCTCCAGTTGCTTTGTATGTCCTCATTGCCATGCTGTTACTAACACCCCGCTGAAGTAGACCAATCGTTTCATTCGTTTTTCGTCTGGTCTATTCTGTCTTCGCCAGTACCAAGATGGCTCGACCTTCAGAATATTCCTTTCGAGGCAATCTGTGCATTCGCTTTCGCTACGGCCTGGTAATTCGCCATTATCCTACGATAATGTTGTCGGTAGGCTTCAACATTTTGGTTTCCCTTTATGCTGCTACCCAAGCTACAGGATTCCGACTTTTATCCTGGTAGGTCTATTTCCTACTGAACAATACTCGCCTTCTCTGGACGCACTTGGCACTGAAAAGAATAAAGATATCCTCATTCATTTCTTGAACGATATTTTAGGCTTTACTGGCTTAGCGGCTATTCACGATGTTGAATTCTTAGCTACCATTTTAGACCCTGAAGTTGCCGCTAAAAAGCAAAGTATTGTCGATGTTCTTTGTAAAGACTCTCAAGGTTCCAGATATATTATAGAAATGGTGCGACCTGAAAGTCTTCGGTCATATTGTTTAAAAGGAGAGGAATTCATTCAGAAAGAAACTGAAAGGATTCTAAAACTTATTAAACCAGATGTTTTGCCGTCTGAGTCTACGCATCAGTGCGAATCGGGCAACCGGTTGGTGCCAAGCGATGCGGACAATGAACCTCCTCTTGAAAAAGAAGATGCTCAATCGTGAGAGGGGCATAAACTGCAAGCATCATGTGGTTGGAGGGCTAGGCTAGTGGTATGGTGAACGTAAGTGAAGCTTTATAAGTACCGATACGATGAAAGAGCTAAAGATGCTGATAAGCTCTGACCAAAAGGTAATGTGGATAAGTTACATTTTTCATTTCTAGATGTACGCAAATAATAACTCCACCGGTATAGAGAAGCCACCTAACCCACTATTGTATGACTGGAGAAACAGGGTAAGCCTGTATTTTCGCCTACATGGCAAGCAAACCGCAAGGAATGCTGATGGAAGTGCAGGTAAAGGAGAATGGAGAAAGCGAATGCCATTTTGTAACGAAATGGATAGAATTTGTAACATTAATTCGCGTGAAAACGAGCAGACTTCCGTTTGGTCCCTCGTGACAAGAAACTTTGTTAACCACTTAAGGGAGGAAAGCAGATGATTACAAGTAAACCTGTAAGTGCATCTACCAAAAGCTTTGAAGCATGGAAGCAGTTGCCATGGAAGAAATGCCAGAAAGTTATTGTGAGGCTACAAAGACGTATTGTTAAGGCTGTCCAAGAAGGAAGATGGGGTAAGGTAAAAACTTTACAACATCTTCTCACACGCTCTTTTAGCGGAAAAGCTTTGGCTGTTAAGAGAGTAACTGAAAACCAAGGAAAAAACACAGCGGGTGTAGATCGTCAACTATGGTCAACTTGCAATGCTAAATTTCAAGGAATAAAGCAGTTAAAGCAAAGAGGATATAAACCTTCTCCGCTAAAACGGATTTATATCAGTAAATCTAATGGCAAAAGAAGACCTCTTGGAATACCCACGATAAAAGATAGAGCCATGCAAGCATTATATCTGTTTGCTCTGGAACCGATAGCTGAAACGATCAGTGATCGTCACTCCTATGGCTTTAGACCTAAAAGATCCTGTGCAGATGCTACAGTAGCTTGTCATTTGTTACTGGCAAGTCGTAATCAACTACAATGGATACTTGAAGGTGATATCAAAGGATGCTTTGACAACATTAATCATGAATGGCTTATGAAGCATATTCCTATGGAGAAAAAAATTCTGCATAGTTGGTTAAAAGCTGGCTTCCTAGAATCAAAAACTCTGTATCCCACAACTGCAGGTACCCCGCAAGGTGGTATAATTTCTCCAATACTAGCCAATTTAGCCTTAAACGGACTTGAAAAGTTATTGGAAAGTCGATTTGGTAAACTCGGCAGTAGAAAAAGAAACAAAATCAGAAGTGGAGTGAATGTAATCAGATACGCAGACGACTGTGCGCCGTAGAAACACGGAAAGTGTTGAAGCTGTGCAGTAGATGAGGGAGGGCCCCTCGGAGCCGGTTTGCAAGAGCAGGCTTCAAACAGCCATAAGCTGCTTTGGTAAAGAGCTAAGGTAGTGAGCGTTATGGAAAAGGCACAATTATGTGTCATGTATGAAATAGAGAGACGAACGCAAGTGAACCACTGATGAAGTGTCGAAAGCGTAGAGACGACGTCAAAACCAGGGGGTAGTCGTTAACCTGGGATGAATCTACTGGGAGCTTGTTTACTGGGTAGGTGGCGTCCGGCATAAAAGTGGCGTGAATCTATTTTAGGCTATTGCATGGAACTACGGGAACCTGTCGTTTCGATGAAAAGGGAGAAGTCCAAAGAGCTGATCTCTGAGGATGAGAGTACCGATGCGAAAAACAGGGGCGGATTAGCTCGTAGTAGCGAAGAAGTTTCTGTAATGGAAATGGAGTGAAGGGGCTAAGTTATTTAGTTTTAATTATTTATCAACCGAAAGGGAGGAGTCAATGAATAAAACAAAGTCTTTTGATATACCGAAGCAACTTATTTGGAGAGCTTATAAACAAGTATCGAAAAATAAAGGTGCAGCAGGTGTAGATGAGGTCTCGATAACAAAGTTTGAAGAAAATCTAAAGGATAATCTATACAAATTATGGAATCGGATGTCATCCGGAAGTTATTTTCCAGAGCCGGTAAAAGCTGTTGCGATACCAAAAGATACAGGAGGGCAAAGAATTTTATGTGTGCCTTCAGTATTCGACAGAATAGCGCAAACAGCAGCTACAATGTATCTTGAGCCGTTAGTAGAACCGAAATTTCACGAAGATTCATATGGTTATAGACCAAATAAGTCTGCGCTGGATGCGGTATACACAGCACGGAAGAGATGTTGGAAAAATGATTGGACGGTAGATCTTGATATATCTGGATTTTTCGACAATCTGGACCACGATTTAGCACTGCAGGCTATCAAGAAACACACAGACTGCAAATGGGTCATACTGTATGTTGAGAGGTGGATGAAAGCCCCCATTCAGCAAGCAGATGGCAGTAGGGTAACAAGGGATAAAGGAGTTCCGCAAGGAGGTTCTATAAGCCCAATCATTTCAAGCATATTTATGCACCATGCGTTTGATATGTGGATGAAACAAAATTATCCAACAGTACCATTTGAAAGATATGTAGATGATGCGATAGTGCACTGCAGAACTAAAAGACAGGCAGGATTTATGAAAGTAATGATTGAAGAAAGATTGGCTAAGTGTAAATTGAAGTTACATCCTGAAAAGACACAGATTGTGTACAGTAAGGATGATGATAGAAAAGAACAATTTCCTAAACAAAGCTTTGATTTTCTAGGTTATACTTTTAGACCTAGAGTAGCAAAGAATAAGATGAGGAATTATTTCATCTCATTTCTACCTGCAATTAGTAACAAAGCCAAGAAGAAGATCAAGAAAACCATAAAGTCATGGAGAATACATCGGATTACATGGACCACACTAGAGGAAATATCGAAGAAGATAGATCCAATAGTCAGAGGCTGGTTTCAGTACTATGGCAGGTTTTATAAATCAGAGATGTATCCATCTCTTAGAAATATAGAGAGATACCTCATAAGATGGGTCAGGACAAAATATAAGAAACTTCGTGATCACGGAAGACTAGCAAAGCAATTTCTAGGAAAAGTGAGAAAGAGGTCTCCAAGTATTTTCTATCATTGGACACTTGGGTTAGGATCAAAAGGCTAAATAATGGGAGCTGTATAAGCCGAGAGGTTTCCGTGCAGTTCTGCGAGAGACTGGTGGGGAAGCTCCGCCGGTCTACTCTCCTTGTCATCATACATGAAAACGAAGAGATTATTCTTAAAGCAAAAGTTTTAGTTGAAGAATGGTTAGAAACCATTGGACTAAAATTAAAGCCCTCTAAAACAAGAGTTTCTCATACATTAAGAACCATTGACGAAACAAAACCAGGATTTGATTTTCTTGGATTTTCAATAAGACAATATCCAATAAAAGAAAGTAAGAAAGGTTACAAGTTATTAATCAAACCAAGTCGTAATTCTATAAAACAGCATACACTAGCTATTAAACATAAACTCAGAGAAATGCGTGGAGCACCACAAGAACGGGTGATAAAGGATCTCAATCCGATAAACAGAGGATGGAGTCAATATTACTCCTCGGTAGTTTCATGTAAAATCTTTAGCTCATTGGATAATATTATGCATAGAAAACTCTGGAAGTGGGCAGTTTTTAGGCACCCAAACAAAGGGAGATGCTGGATAAAAAGAAAGTACTTTAAGAAGTATAATAACGAAAACTGGCGCTTTATGACAAGTAACAAGGTACGTCTTACTATACACAGCGATCATGTTATTAAACGACATATCAAAGTGCAAAAAACCAGATCCCCATATGATGGTGATTGGGTATATTGGGGTAAACGTCTGAGAAAAATACCAGATAAGCCACTAGGAGTAATAAAATTATTGAGGTTGCAACAAAGTAAATGCGACAATTGTAGACTATGGTTTAAAAGTGATGATACAATAGAAATACATCACAAAGACCGGAATAGACGAAACAATATGATCACAAACTTATCTTTGTTACATGGACATTGTCACGATGAATTACACAGGAGGTGTGCATGAAAAGCACCAAATTAGAGAGAAGCCGTATGAGGCGCAAAGTCTCACGTACGGTTTTGCAGTCGAGTGAGGAAGGGCGACCTTCTTCACTTAGACAACAATATGCAGAAGAAACAACTGATGAAGATTTAAGGAAAATAGCAGAAAAGTCACCAATAATAAAGCTAGCATATGATGAGTTAGATAAGTTTCATTGGAATGAGAAGGATCTAGTGGCTTATGAAGAAAGGGTAATGGATTTACAAAAAGAAGCTGCTATCTTGGAACAAAAACTCGATGATGCTACTCAAAAAGGTAGACTAGAAGGCATCCAAATCGGCCATGAAAAAGGCAGAAAAGAAAGAGAGTTTGAAGTTGCAAAAAATCTACTTAAAGCAGGGGTTTCTGTTGATATTATAACTCAAACTACTGGTCTTACATCTGATGAAGTCAAAAACTTAAGCTTTTAGATGAATATCTTTATATTAGATAAAAACCCAGCAATTGCAGCACAAATGTTATGTGATAAGCATATAGTAAAAATGCCATTAGAGACTGCTCAACTATTGAGTAATGTTTTTTCAATAGCATTAAAAGTGCTAAATCCTTTCGTCAATATTGCAAACCAAGATATAACAGTTCCATATAAACTTACTCACAAAAATCATCCTTGTTCTTTGTGGGCTAGGCAGTCGAAGGGGAACTTTTATTGGTTGATAGAGTACGGAAAAGAGTTATGTAAAGAGTATGCTTGGCGATACAAAAGAAAGCATAAATCGGAAGAAGTAATAGATTGGTGTAGTAGTAATAAGGATTTGCTCATTTTCCAATCAAATGATACACAAACTTTTATACAAGCCCTGCCGGATCGATATAAATGCAGTAGCCCTATACAAGCCTATAGAGAGTATTACCTAAAGGAAAAGATGAGATTTGCTAAGTGGGAAAAAGGCAGAGGAGCACCATGTTGGATAATATGAAATCTTACCCACAGCTCATAAATAAAAAAGCCATCCTCATCGGTCATGAAAAAGGCAGAGAAGAAGAGAAAATTGAGGTGGCAAAGAATTCACTTAAGGTGGGTGTCTCTATAGGTGTTATTGCTGAAATAACAGGCCTTTCTGTTGATTATATTGAGAAAATTCAAGAAAAGAAGTTTTAGCCATAACGTTTTTTTACTAAATCCTCTGTTCTAGTAATTTTTATGTTGCAGTCCATTTTGGTGTTTGTATAATACTCCTTGTACATAAAACATTCAATAGGAGGGTAAAATGCCAAGGAAGACAGATCGTCATGCTGCGGTACTTAATAAGTTACAAAATGTTGTTGAACATTCGGATTGTAATATTGCTGCTGGAAGGCGTTTAGCTATTGAAAGATGGGTGAAAACCTATATGAGGCAAATAGAGTATCTCAAAGATAACGGGTTACAATTTTTATACAATGTATTCCAAGATGAAAGTTGTTGGTCAGGTACAAAGTTGAACAATGCAATGTTAGGTCAGAAACTAGTTGAAGAAAAAATGGGTGGAATAGAGAATCCTCTTTCTAGATATAAAATGGCATGCAGGTATTGTGTGAAAGAAAAAATTAAGGATCTCTTTCAGGAAAAGTTCGATCTTCACAAGAGCAGGTTTTCTCCTGATGCAGTAGATAATGATGATAGACCCGCAGCTGGCAATAACAAGTATATAAGAAGTGATCTGTTAGACTCTATGAAAAGTTATGATCCTGTATCCAGTTTTTGGATTGATAGAGAGTCTGAAGAATTAAAATTAAAAGAATACAGCAATGTAGATGGTTTCCGAGAAGCTGTAGATCTTAAATGGAATGAGGGAGCGGAATATTTCTATAATCGTTTAAGTGAGCAAGAGAGAAAAGAGGAAGTCACTAATGCAGTTATTGCTTTGTCTACTATTCAATGTAACTACGATCGTGCTATTGTTTTGGATTTTTGTCTGTATAAAATGGATGATCCAACAAAACGCGATCTGTTGCTTAAGTTATCAGAGAAAGATCAAGGGGTATATTCACTTCTTAATAGGTTAATACGTTGGGGTTTTCTTGATGCAGTTCAAGATATAGTGAAACGCTGGTGCTATGAGGAAGTTTCATTACCTGCAGACAAAATACTTTCGCATAAGGATTATTCGCGCCTTCTTTCTATGCTTTCAGATATGATACTTGAAAATCCTGGGTCAAGCATTCAAGTTAAAGCAGTTATGATGGATCTCTGGCAACGTAATCTCTTCGATGAGCATAAAAAAATTGCAGTTGATTTTTCTAAGGGCATAAATTCAGTAACACATGTACTAGCAAATCTAGTTATAGATTGGAGAAACGATAACGACGATGATAAGAATAGGTCAATTGTAAAAAAAAGCCAAATATTAGAGATATTGCAATTCACTCAAAAAATTTGTTCAGCTCAAGATTTTAGGAATTTCAAAAAGGATGTGGCTGATAATCTAAAAATGGTTGATAGGGTTGGCATGAAAGATGGTGTAGATTATATTGAATCAGTAGAAGAGTTGTTTTCTGAGCTGGAAAAAATATCTTTGCTTCCAGGAAGTAGTAATCTCGATTGCTCTGGTAATCCACAGTCCATGCTAAAGGGTGCTGGAATCAGTGGTTTTTCTGGTCTTAGTAAGTAGGAGTTCTTCATGCACAACAATGGTGAGAATATTGGACTAATAAGAAGTTTATTGAATGGAAATAGCCGTGGGTTTGTTGAAAGATTTGAATCTTTTTTAGATCAGTGTCCGTCTTTTTTGCATTCTGTTGGCAAAGATCGCTTTTTTCCTGCATTCTTTTTTGGGATGTTTGCTACTGCATTTGATTCTGATGTTGCAGATGATGGAAGAATTTTTTTCCGTTTTGAAAATTATGGAGAGCAGAATAGAAAAGGAAACCTAAAGGTTGCTGTTTTGACTAATGATATGGCTAGGAGGAGGAAAATTGTAAGATGTTATACCATTTCTGACAGAATAAATAGTCCACATTCAAGGTTTAGCACGGAAGAGAGGGAATGGGTAGAGAATACACTATATCCAGAACGCGTTTTTTGTGAAGAGTACAAAGTATCTGCATGGGCAGATAATCAAGGTGAAGATGAAGAAGAGGCAATAAGATGTGTACAGTTTAATGAAAGAGAAGCCTTTGCTCATACTAGGCCTTTCAATGATGGCTTTCGGGAGATTGTTAGAACTAGACAGCAAGACTACTTATCAGACCTTATAGAAGGGCTAGCAAGTAATGATGCAGGTAGTATAAGGGATGACACCAGGAGAATTTTGCAGTATATAATTGGCATCTACAATAGATATGATCATGTGCTAGATTTTAATGGTAAGGAGTCAGATTATCATGGTTTTCTGTCAGGGTTTTTAATGAATTTTAGGTATCGCCATATAGCTGGCATTCACCTTGAGTTGTTTGTGGGAGGTGGATATACAGATATTACTTTTCTTGTGCGTGGTGTACAGCGGTTGAGAGATTCTGTTCCCATTATTATTGAACTCAAAGCAGGACAAGCAAGAGACAGACAAGTTGATCGAGCATTAGTACAGGCTGAAAATTACGTTAGAAGATGTCCCGTTTCATCTATATCTATTCACACTTCATCAGAGAATGCCGTTTGTGTCGGGCTGAATTTTGAGCTTGGGCGTTTTAGGACTAGTATAGAGGATTTTTTAGAGAAAGAACTGTCCTTAGTGGAAAGACTATTTGAGCCTGTGGCAGAAGAAGGAATTGAGGAAAACGTTAGAGATTATTTACTATACCCAGCGTTTGGTGTACCTGCTGTACCTGGCATTAGAAATAGGGATGGTGTCAGTGCTAGGGATAGGAGAATATTTCTCTATACAACTGGGTTTACCTTTGGGAATGCTACTTTTGCAAAAAGAAGAATTGAGTTGGAAGATGGAAGTGAAGTATATGTAAATAAGTACTTGCTCAGATACCACGATGACGATAAAATGCTAGATCTGCAAGGAGGGGTTACGCAGGTAAATGTTGGAAATCGTGCCTTTACCATGATTTTACATGCATTATTAGGGAGAGAGGAAAGAGTTATTATACTTAATGTACGTCATGTACTAGCAACGCACCAATTTCCAGAACGAGGCCTAGATCTATCACGTTGGCCAAATGCTAGAGTGCGTGAGGTATTATGTGAATTAGACCCAGTGAGAAGAGCTGAGGATGATCTTGGTTTGACTGTTGCTATAGAAACGTTCGACTCACCTGCTGACTACTTACGAGATAGAGGTAATCAACATTTTCAAGGTGAGCTTTCACAGATAAGTGGTGTCAGTAATGTACACAGCGCTGCAGGTATAATGATGAATACTGGTTGGCAAGTACAAAATCGTCATGCACAAATGTTTCAAGCAATTTCTAATGTGCTATTTCCGTTAAGGTGGATAGTAAATAGGGATAACGCTAGAGAGGCTGGATTTCATTCCATACTGCATGGGTTATTTTACGCCTGTGATAATCCAGCTAGGGTAATTATTGAATTTCAACTTGGAGGAGGAGAGAGATTAGATCTGGTGTTATTACGGTCTCCAGATAGTAGAGATGGTGTTCACCCGATAGGAATAGAGTTGAAGTTTGCTGGTACTGGTGAATTACAGAGTAAAAAGCGGGAGGCAAATAACCAACTAGATGATTATATGCATTGTAGAGGTTATAAGCGTATTACCGATGGAGACACAGTAGTTTTATCGTATGCCATATGGAATGATCGTGCACAGGGGCCAAATACTCTTATATCAGTTAAGGATGTTCTTCGTATAAAGGACAACTTAGGACACAGTTCTGCAGATGATCTTCCTGGTAGATGAGGGTTACTGAGAGTTTATATGTCAAAAATGAACTGCTATTAATTCAGCAGCATATAACGTTAAAAACTTAAACAATGCAGCCATTTCCAGCGCCCAAAACCAGCCAGCGTGAGAGCTTTTTGTTTTGGGATGCGTTGGTCTACCAAGTGATACGTTCAAATTTTTGTTTATAATAATTTTACTATACGCTAAAATTAACCATATTGGCTCACTTTCGCTAAATCTACATACGAACTAATTTGCCTGATTTTGTTGCAAAATTTTACATCTTTATTTTCACAATCCTGCTTTTATTTGAGCTGCTCTCACAAATGTATGTACTTTTTTGCGATTTTTAAAAGAGTAAATGATCAAATTTGTTGTAACGCTATAGAATCTAGTATTTTCTGCAAACTATAATATAGTTCAGTTAATATATTAGTAAAGTTGATAATTGTAAAACAATTTGTTATAATTGTTAATTAAATAACATTAGTAAGTAAAAATGATTTTCAGTCAGTATGTTGAAGGCAACAGATTACATTTGTATGATAAAAAAGTAGATATCAATAATTTGATAAGCTATTTGCAAGAGAACAAAAATATTAAAGAACTTTCTCTCAGTTCGTGTAAGATTGGTAACGAAGGAGCAAAAGCTTTAGCTGATGGTAATCTTACAAACCTTACTCAACTTGATTTAAGTTACAATAATATTGATAAAGAAGGAGCAAAAGCTTTAGCTGATAGTAACCTTACAAACCTTACTCGACTTAATTTAAATTACAATCAGATTGGTAAAGAAGGAGCAGAAGCTTTAGCTGATGGTAATCTTACAAACCTTACTCAACTTGATTTAAGTCTCAATATGATTGGTAAAGAAGGAGCAGAAGCTTTAGCTAATCTTACAAACCTTACTCAACTTAATTTGAAGAATAATAGTATTGGTAACGAAGGAGCAGAAGCTTTAGCTAATCTTACAAACCTTACTCAACTTAATTTGGCGGATAATAATATTGGTAACGAAGGAGCAAAAGCTTTAGCTGATGGTAATCTTACAAAGCTTACTCGACTTTATTTAACTAAAAACAATATTGCTAACGAAGGAGCAGAAGCTTTAGCTAATGGTAATCTTACAAAGCTTACTCAACTTGATTTAAGTTACAATAATATTGGTGCAGAAGGAGTAGAAGCTTTAGCTAATGGTAATCTTACAAAGCTTACTCGACTTTATTTAAATGACAATAATATTGATGCAAAAGGAGCAAAAGCTTTAGCCGAATCTGAGAAATACTGCGAATTCATAGATAAAATTACTCATATAAAAGGTAATAACGAACCTATGGGTTTTTGTAAACGTCTGAAAAAATCATGGTCTCAAGCAAGAGCAAAATCTAAGAGTAATGTTCGCAAGCTAGATGAAAGCACTATAAGAAGTTTGTTTTTTGATCTTGCACAACACGGTTATACAGGGGGAATAGAGGTTTTGCTGGATGACTATGATAAATATCCTTTTCTAATTAATTCAAGAAATGAGCAAGGACACACACTATCTCATTTCTATAATCACGACCCTGGAATGCAAAGGTTTTTCTTTGAACGTGGTATGATACCTAAACAAAGACCTGAACAAAAAAGAGATGACTTGCGCATTGCACGAGATAGCCAATCTGTCCATGCAAGTCCAGCAGTTAAAAAAACAAACTTTCTTGCTAAAAAACTTGTTGAATCGACGAAAGCAGATGAAGAACAGTTAAAGCAAGCAGCGACTTCTTACGTAGAAAGTATAGAACTACTTAAACAATATCAGAATGATCCAATAAGACTAAATCTTCTTAGTGTAAATGACAAAGAAAAAAGAGATGTGATGGAGAAAACATTAGGTGATAATCCTGTGCCTAATGATAAAGATTTTATTGGGGATATTATTGATAAAGTTAAGGAAGCACTAAAAAAGAAGTATTTAAAAAAGAACTCCCACGATGAATATGGCAAAGGATATCCTACACAAGGATTACAATATGATTATACAAAAGATGATGCAAAAATTACTATACCTGAATCTATAGGCCGTATAAAACTACTTATTGATAATTTTTCCATTCCATTGAAAGAAAAAAAAGAATTGCTAGTTACTCTCATGGCACAAAACCAATATTTAGTAATGAGCAAACTCTCTGCAGTAAAGAGAGAACTTGGAGATTTCGATACAGAACAACTTGATAAAACGAAACTACATACATTGTTAAATGATATAGACGACAATAAAAAAGTAGATGTGTTATTTAAAGAAATCAGTGATCTAGATATAGAAAAGATCTGGAGAGAGCAAAAAGAGTTCATTCTTCTAAAACAAATATATATAGCGTCAACAACATATGGTGAAGGTAGCAGTGCCTGCATTCAAGGTACATGGACCCACATTATTAATAGTATAGACGAAATTAGCTCTGAGATCTTGGAACAATATGATCATTATTTAGAAGAAGAACAAAAGCTAGAAGCACAAAAAGATGTTATTACAGAAGAGAACATTGAGCCATTTATGGAAGATTTGGCTAAGAATCTAGTTCAACATGCGGAATCTCATCCAGAATTGAAAGAAGCTCTTGAAGATTTTGCTGTGTGCAATGTAAATATTGATAATCCTGAAGAAATTACCTTTGAACGGCAAAAAATTTTAGCAGAGATAAATAAGTACTTTAGCGTAAGTATTAAAAACGTTTTACCTAATTACAATAGAAATATACCAAATAGGGATGAATATCGCATCATCATCGATGGACTATTAAAAGTGGCGGTAATGCAAAACTTTGCAATAGCAGTTCAAGAGCAGTCTAATGCAGAAGATAATAGTAATAATTATGCAACTATTAGAGAGAGCAACACAGATGAAGAACCGTTAGTTCCAGAAAGGTTATACTCAGAAACTTCAGTTGTAGCAACAGATCAAACAAATGGTATTCAAAATAATAATCAACAGCCGAGTAATTTAAATAATGATGCTCCACGAAGTAAAGAAAAAAATAAACTGCCTACTGTATGTGCTTTCACATTAGCAATAGCTGGAATTGTTTCAGGAATAGCTATTGCAGTTTACTCAGGAATGTTAGCGGTAGGAATAGCAGTTGGAGTTTTTTGTCTAATTGCTGCTGAAATCATATACTATTGTAATAAGCCTTCAAAGTTACTTGAGAATAGCAATGCTGAAGTTATAGTGAATCAAATAACAGTGGAATGATTATAACTCAAGGTAAGGAGAAATAGCAGGAGGGTTGAGTTTGCTATCTATAAAAGGGAATGTTCAAAAAAGTGTGTCAAGCCGCATTTTTAGTTCAACTCAATTTTCAATCTATCTGGAAAGAAAATATCAAGTTGAGACATAGTTAAAGCCCAATTAGGTAGAGCCATAATCCACTTTTGCTCTACCTTTTTTATAGCACAATATACCTGTTTGTACAAGGCATTTGTACTAGTAAATGAACCCTTAGTTTTAGTAAATTTCCTGATTTGTCTATGCAACCCCTCAATTGGATTAGTGGTGTAAATCAGCTTCCTAACTGGCCCATAATACTTAAAATAACTGGATAAGTTTTCCCAATTGTTCTGCCAGGATTTTATAACTAAAGGATACTTTTCTCCCCATTTTTCTTCCAGCTCAAGAAGATAATTCTCAGCAATTTCTTTACTTGAAGCACGATATATTTTTTTCAGATCATTCATGAAAACTTTCACTCGATACATATTTCAGAGAATTTCTTATCTGATGTACTATACATAACTGTACTTCTGCTTTAGGAAATACGCTATTTATAGCTGTAGGAAAGCTTTTTAACACAAGCTATCAGAATATCATCTACTCCTCTCTCCTTTAGGTCATTTATAGCCCTTCTCATAATAGTCCAAAAAGAGTAAGATATGGATTGATAGTAGTGGAAGGTAAGGATGCCAGTAGCATATAGTTATGACTTAAGAAAAAAGGTAATGGAAGCATTGGATGAAGGAGAGAGTGGAGAAACTGTTATCCTTGATAATGCTACTTTTCATAAGTCTAATAAGATTTGCTAAAGGAGTTGGTGCAGAAATTTTATATCTTCCTCCATATTCTCCAGATTTTAACAAAATTGAACATTATTGGTTTGCTATAAAAAACAGAACCAGGAAAAACATTCCTTTATTCAAATCTTTTCGTCATGCTGTCGATTCTTCTTTCTTATGACCTTTTTGGACTATTATGGGAAGGGCTATAAATTTTTGAGAGAAAAAGGAGGAATAACAAAAAGTAGAGAACTGACGTGCTATGGAATAGAGGGGCTAGTGGGAGAAATAGCAGACATGTTGAATGGAAGCTATATGCCGGAACTAAAAATAATAGAGATAGGAGAAATAAGGAAGAGAGACAAATCGCTAATAAAGGAAGAATGTAAAAATTTAGCAAGCAAGATAATGAGCCAAGTGAATGAAATGATAGATGAGGTGGTGAGAAGGAAGGCTTAGGGGTTTAAATTTAAAGAAAAGGTGAGGTAAATTATGAGTAAAAAAGAGAAAGAGAAGTCAGCAAAAGAATTATTAGAGAACTCATGTAAAAATATTTATGAAAGAGACGAAAAAGGAAGAACAGCTCTACATTATGCAGTAGACGCAAAAACAGTGAGGTTATTAGTTGAAAAAGGAGTGAATGTGAATGCTAAAGATATAGAAGGATATACAGCACTGTACCTAGCAGTAACGGAGAAACGTCTAGAAACAGTTAGAGAATTGATAAAGTCAGGAGCAAATGTAAATGCTGAGGAATATGGAGGTAAATGCACTCCATTGCACCTTGCATGTATGGTGGGGAAAGTGGAAATAGTAAAAGAGTTAGTGGAAGCAGGAGCAGAAATAGAGCAAGCAGATAAATTTGGAATGATAGCGATGGATTATGCGAAAAACAGTAAAGAAGTAACTGAAGTATTGAAGAAAGAAACAGACAGAATTGAAAAGTTATTTATGAAAGGCTAAAAATATGGAGGAAGAAATAGAAAAGAAAGTAATGAATTTGGAGAAAAAAGCGTTGGTAGAGTTGAGAAGAATATGGAAGAAGGTACATGGAGAAGAAGCGCCCAGATACTCAAAGAAATATCTGATACCGAGATTGGCTTATAGAATGCAGGAAAAAGCATATGGAGAAATGTCAAGAAAGGGGACAAAAAGACTAGAGTATCTGGCAGACCGACTAGAGAAGGGAAAAAGAATAAGTAGTGATAAATTACCAGTAGAAGGGACAGAATTAATACTAGAGAGAGGGGAGGAAACGCATGCGGTGATGGTAACAGATAAGGGTTAATCTACAGAGAAGAATTTTTCACATCATTATCAGCAGTAGCCGGGAAAATAATGGGAATGAGCTACAACGGACCTTTATTATTCGGTATGCGTGATAAAAATGAAAATTGAAGAGAATAAAATGCTAAAAGAAGTAAGGTGTGTGATATATACGAGAAAATCAAATGAGGATGGACTAGAACAAAAGTTTAACAGTCTTGATGCGCAGCGAGTAGCATGTGAAAAATACATAAAGAGCAGAGAAGGCTGGGTAGCATTGGCCAAAAAGTACGATGATGGTGGATATTCAGGGAAAAATTTAGAAAGACCAGCAATAAAGGAATTATTTGAAGATGTTAAAGGAGGAGAAGTAGATTGTGTAGTAGTATATACGCTGGATAGGCTCTCAAGAGAAACAAAAGACAGCATCGAAGTAACGTCATTTTTTAGAAGGCATAGAGTAAATTTTGTAGCAGTAACGCAGATATTTGACAATAATACGCCAATGGGAAAGTTTGTACAAACAGTGTTATCAGGAGCAGCACAACTAGAAAGAGAAATGATAGTGGAGAGAGTAAAAAATAAAATAGCAACATCAAAGGAGCAGGGATTATGGATGGGAGGAACTTTACCGCTGGGATACGATATAAAAGATAAAGAATTAATAATAAATGAGAAAGAAGCAAAAGCAGTAAAGCATATATTTGAAAGGTATGTAGAGCTGAAGTCAATGGCAGAGTTGGCAAGAGAGTTAAATAGCCAAGGTTACAGAACAAAATCAGATATCTTTAAAAAGGCCACGGTGAGAAGAATAATAACAAATCCAATATATATGGGAAAAATTAGGCATTATGAGAAAGAGTATGAGGGAAAGCATGAAGCAATAATAGAAGAGGAAAAGTGGCAAAAAGCGCAGGAATTGATAAGGAATCAACCATATAGGAAAGCAAAATATGAGGAAGCACTGCTTAGGGGAATAATTAAGTGCAAGAGCTGTGATGTAAATATGACACTGACGTATGCAAAAAAAGAGAATAAAAGATATCGATATTACGTATGCAACAATCACTTAAGAGGAAAAGGTTGTGAATCAGTGAATCGAACAATAGTAGCTGGAGAAGTGGAAAAAGAAGTAATGAGGAAGACAGAGCAGCTATATGAAAATTGGAAAGAAAAGACCGAAGAAGAGTGGAAAAATTTAAGTTTTGGAAAGCAGAAAGAAGTAGTGAAAAAGTTAATAAAAGGAGTAATGGTAAAAGGAGATGGAATAGAGGTGGGTTCGGAGGATAAGGTCGAATTTATAGCAATAAAGAAGAAAGGAAAGAAATGCGTGGTAATAGAGCCAGAAGGGAAAACAAATAATGCGTTACTAAAAGCAGTGGTAAGAGCCCACCTATGGAAACGGCAACTGGAGGAAGGAAAATACGAAAGTGTGAAAGAGCTGAGTGCCAAAATTAATATAGGTACAAGACGTATACAGCAAATTTTGAGGTTGAACTATTTAGCACCAAAGATTAAAGAAGACATAGTAAATGGGAGACAGCCAAGAGATTTGAAATTAGTTGATTTGAGAGAAATACCGATGCTGTGGAGTGAGCAAAGGGAGAAATTTTACGGCTCAGCGTCGTAACGTTTATAAAAACAACAATATGAAAAAACATCGAAAAAAGTATGTGCCAGAAAATTAAAAAAGGTTATTGCAAAAGGAGCTACTACAAAGGGCCACACAAAAAGATGTTGAAATTGATATAGAAGAGCAAATAAATGTTACAAGATCAATTATGTAAAAATATCAATACAGGTGATGAAGATTTTAGCATATTAGGTGCAACAATGGTAGAAAATGATCCAATTTTAGCTGCATATTTTAATAGTAGACCTGGAGTGTAAAAGGCAGCTCAGAGCCAATTGTATGTTCCATATCCTCATTTTGTAACCAGCTTAAAAACAATATAAAAGAGTATTCTTAGAAGACATTGGTACAACTTCCTTAATCTATAAATTATAGTAGTTTATATTTAAATAATAATCTTTAACTTTTATGAAAAATTAATCTACCTAGCCCTAGAATCAGAAGTTCTTCTTAACTCTTCACGTCCTACCCATGAATCTTTGTTCTTGTTAGACTCGCTTATTACTTCAGGACGCATTAATCCACCAGATCTTTCAAAATATCCCTGTTCAATAGCATCGTAGACCCAGTAGTTACCAAGCTCGCAATCATTACCTAACTCTTCTTCGCGACCTTTGAATTTTTCTAATATTTCTTCTCTATTACTCACTTCTACTATAATTTTGCTTTTATTCTGTATGTCAGGATACAGCCTAACGTCTACATTTCCCAAACTAGTATAGAAAGTTAATACTATACTGCTACCTTCTGTAAGATCTGTGTAATTCCTTATGCCATCTTCAGTTTTTATTTCTACTTCACTTTTACCGATCTTTACTATATTTCTTCCACACTTTACATCTCCATCTGTTAGACCTAAATCCCTTGTTCCATCTGTAATCTGCGCAACATCTATTATACTGTCTTCTGAATATTCTAAGTAAAAAGTAGCGTTATCCATTTTTGCACAATTTAACTTGCCGTTGGTCGCATTTTTTGCGATTTTCAGAAATTTATGAGTACGATCAACACACTGTTCATGAGCTTTTATCATATTAGCTTTGTGCTCTTTAAACTCCAGTTCTATTTCATCAATAACGTTTAAACTATTCCAGTTACTTAACCTTGCTCCTTTTGATATTAATGTACATACTATATTGCTAGCAACTTCATGGTTTTTTTCTAGTTGGTCAATTCTTTCTAGTATGTAATCTGTGAAACACTGACCTCCATCTTTAGTAAGATTCAATCCCACTCCAGACATGATAGCCTTATCGACAACTTTCTGTAATTCAGCTATGTTTGCAGCTTTTGGTATTTCACTTACAAACTGATTTAGTTGCCGTAGTTGATCTGTTAAACAAATGTCCAATAAACATTGATGTGGTACATAAGTTTCCTCTGTCTCTTGCTCAGTTACCATTAATTGTGATTGAGTTGCCGAGAGTAAATTTATCACTTCAGTATACATATAATCTTTAAGTATTTCTAAATTATTTTCTTCATCCCTAATACTCAAAATCATCTTTAAATCTTCATTGTTTTTATTTTTATCTAAGAACTTTTTCAGGTCCTCAACACCTTGAACGTTATATTTGGAAGAACCATTCTCAAGTTTAGATGTACTTTCAATTAGCTTGTTTAATTCTTCATACAATTTCTTTTGCTCTAAATTAAAGAAGCACTCTGCAACATCCAAAGTACCTTTATCAATTGCAATTTGTAGAGGAGTTTTTCCATTATTGTCCTTTATATTCAAATCAGCTCCATAGCTTACAAGAGAATCCACATATTTCTTTTCAACAGGATAAGTAGCAGCATAGTAATGTAGAGGTGTTTTTCCCTTATAATCTTGTATATTTGGTTCAGCTCCTGCTTTTAAGAGACAATCCACTAAAGTACAACTATCAAATGAATTTAGGATTGTTGGAAGTATATGTAACAATGTTAACTCTGACGCCCCTACTTTAAGATCGAGAACAGTTTTTAGATCTGGATTACTCTTAGTTTTCTGTAAAAATTGTTGGAGTGTTGAAGTATCACGACTATTGATAATATGAAATAACTTTTGAATTAACTTCTCCTGATTCTTTGTTAATTCTGATCTATGCGCTTTAATAACCCATTCTTTTTCTAATAAGCTCCAATTACTTGTATTATCCATTAAGTTCATATTAATCCAAAATAAACTTTGTTTAATGAGTTCGTAGTAGTCATCTTTACTACTTGTTGGTAATTGAGTTATTTCTAATTCCTGCTCATCTGTGCTTGGCCATCTTTGCCCAGTGCTTGGTTTCCATTTCGGTTCCTGCTCATTTGTTTGATCACTTTGCCGATTGGTAAGTTTTATAATATGTTCTACAAATTCTTTAGTCTCAACCATAGCTACCCCCTAATTCTAAATATAGGATGTATTATATATAATATATAATATTGGTCAAGCTAATTTCAACGTAATATTTTTACTGCTCATATTTTTGTTAAGTTTTTATGGTGAGTACTACTACTAGGTTAAAAGTTGTTTATGACTCCAAGTTTTAGCCAGTTTTACTATAGATCAACAAATTTGAGAAGCACTAGCGATATTTAATATATAGGAATATGATGCTTTAAAGGAGTGCAAAAACTGCTGAAGCTTATACAGTAACCTGCGGAGCCACTTCAGCAGAATAAACAAACACATGCCAGTATTAGTAGAGAATTATTTATAAGTCAACTAACTTTTTAAAAAATATTTTAGTGAAGATACCATGCTAGCTAGTGTTATAAAGAATTGAATTATTGACTCTTCCTAAGATTGCAAAAAAGGTCGTATATTTGTGAGAACAAGCCGCGTAAAAATAAGGTTATAAAAATAGAAGATTTAAATTATTTCAATAAGCTTAGGCAAAACAGTTCGTATGTAGATATGGATGAAATGGGCTAATGTAGCTAGTTTTAGCGTATAGTAAAATTATTATAAAGAAAAGTTCGTATGGTACATATGGAAGACCATACGATTCTAAGACAAACATTTCTCACCGCCATTGGTTTTGAATGCTGTAAATGATTGTTTTGCTTAAGATCTTAATAAAATATTGCTAAATTAATATTATTGAACTCGGAAATAACAGGAAAATTCATAACAGTTTTTATCCCCAATAGAATGAAATCCTTTTTATTGGTATCGTCCTTTTTGTGAAAAATATTCTTAACTTCTCTACAACTTTTTCTGGCTAAGGCCACATATTCTACAATAAATATTTGACATATACGTTATAGAGCAAGCAATTTGAGATTTTTTATAGTCAAGGGATCGTTATTTGTTGGAGCAACATCAGCCTATGGTACTATATGACCACTCAACATAAAACCGCTGCAAAAAACCATATAGAATTTACAAACCTATTACTAGTGATACGGTAGGAAAACGAAATTAATATAGTATCCCCTACCGCACACTTATGAAGCCTTAATAAAACATTGAAATTTATTACTTACCCTTAGAACTACCTGCAGAATTAACCTTAACTACGTTAAGGGCTTCTGTTATTTTAGTAGATACTCCATCTTTTTCAAGATCTATATCTTCCATTTTTTTTAATTTCTCTTGTTTATCTTTTAACAAATCATGCAGATTCTTGTGCATAGTATCATCTCTTTCTAAAGACCCTCTTGCCATTACTATTGCATCTGTCAGTACTTCACATTCTTTTATTTTTAATTCTTTATAGCCATCCTCACCTTTGAACTTCTCATTATGAATCGCATCAAGAAGAGTGACAATACTACCAAACTTACCCTCACGAATATACTTCCTAATTAGTGATTTTTCTGCCTCATAAAAAGCAATTTTTGATACTTTACCACCTTTTATTTGGTCGTCACCTTTCATTAGGTTGTCTTCCACCCATTCTGTAATCGAGTAAGGCTCATTATTACTCATTGCATCACACAAGAAATTTGAGTGTGCTCTTCCAAGTGCCATTTGTAAATTACTTTTACGTTTTTTCATATAACCTCCTTTGTATATGTATATATCTTTTAATGATTCCTCAGTAACACTGCCTCCTACCTCCATCTTTTTTTCTGGTTGTTCTTCTTCATCTGCAACCAGGCTACTTGCATTAAGGAAAGATTTATTTTGTTCTTGGTATTTTTCAAGCATTTGCTTTACCCAATTATCATTTAGTACTTCTCTAATCCCTTCGTGAAATTGCGCACCAATATAGTCTTGCCTTACTAGATTTATAAAAGAATTTAGTATCTCTTTCATTCCACTTCCTAATCCTTCCCCCACATTCTCTATAAAACCTTCCTTCAATCCCCTGTACGGCACTAGATGAACAATAACATGCGGAATAATCTTACTAGATAATACATCTCTTATCTGTTGTTCAGTCATTTGTGAACGAAATATTGCCCTATTATTATAACCTTTTGCATAACGAACCTGTGGCGCTCTATATTCATTTCCTTTTTGTATTGAATACATTTCTATTTCTGGTCCAGAAGAAGAAGGATATACTTCTATAGTCTTTTCTTTCTCTTTGTCTTTTTTTGCTAATACTCTTTCTTCTAACGGTTTAAAATCAAATACTGCATACAAATGTTTTGCTACATGATTATATAGAACATCATTTAGATTATTTTTATTAATCTTCTCATTATAATTACCTAAATCTTGACTATGTGCTCTAATAGTAAAATTACACTTCTCATTATAATCATCCAAATATTTTTCACTTTTTTTTGCATTAATATTAGTTACTTCCAGTAAAGAGTCTAAAACACTCAATGCACATGTTGTTCTCTTTACTATATTTCCTTCATTATTCACAATTCTAATACGCGAATCATAATCCTTAATATTCTGATCATTTATCTCTTGAGTAATTTCATCATGTAGTTGTACCTCAAATAACACTTCTTTTATTTGTCTTTGTAACTCTATTGTTCTAGCTTTTTTTTCAATATCTTTACTTTTATATAACCGGATTTCCTCCAATAAAGAATTACCTTCATCAGGAAAAGCAGCATGTATGTCTTGGTTAAACATAGTTAGTATTATTCTGACAACTCCCTCACACATTATCGTAACAGTGTTCATATCTTCTGCAGCTAATCCATCAGTTAGATAATCAATTCCATGGCTTATGTATTTTCTAAGTCTTGCATTAAAATCAGTGCGAGCTTTTTTTATTTCTTCTTCTGTAAAAATTTTTTCTTTGTTAATGGTTTCGATAATCTCTTTATCGTATATTAAGTGATATTTATTGTGTTGTCTTTCTCTAGTTTCAGTCGTGAGTTTAAACTCATCATATTTACCAGAAGGAATAACCTCTTTCTCTTTGAGATTATTATACTGTTTTCCTGTCAAACACAAACCTCCTCTGCTTATCATTAGTGGAATCATAACCTGTTCCACCATGTCTTCCAAATACGACTCGTAGTCACTTCCTAATTTTATTACACTCTCAATAGCACTCTTCACCGAAGAATATGATATAACGTGACGCATTTGTTTTCTAGAACTTCCCAATACCTTTGCACGCCCTACTACAGCGATTTTAGTATTGTCTTTGCTATCAACTATAATATCTACTAGCACATCAGGACTCATCTCTACTTTAAGCAGATCTTCTAAAAACTTATACGCATAAGCCTTACCACGTCCTCTAGGTATATTTCTTCGGGTAATTGGTGTAGAAGCACGTACAGGAGAAAAAAGACTACGTGAACCAAAGCCCCCGATTAATGCTACAAATTCATTATATGGAAATTTCAACTCTCTAGTAAATTCTTGCTTTTCAGAAAATGATTTACAGACTAATTCTCTATCATTCCCCTTCCTTTCTTTTCCTGTGAACATTTTATACTCTCGAAACACAAATGCTCGTTTTTTCCCTTCAGTATCGCTATTAGGTAGTTTGTTTCTTACCAATTCCATCTCTTCTTTACTGAATCTTGAGTCAGGACTGTTTATTCTATAAGAAATAGTATAGCACCTTACAATTTGTTGACCTTCTGAGTCTCTTTTATTAGTTAAAACAGCAAACTTCAAATTTCTTTCTTCAACGCAGTCTTGATTATTGTAACGACCTAAATAAATTACTTCAACGTTCCCAAATATATCAACAAAATGCGAAGATTCGCCAAGGTAACCTTCAATCTTTTTTTCAAGATCATTAAGAGGCTCACCTCTTCCTCTGTCGTTTTGTTTTCTCAATATTGGAATAAAATGACCATGGCCTCTATTTATTATGGGTATAGTATTTTCCTCATTATAATCTATGTCGTCCACATTCTTAGAACCTTCTTCACTATTTATGATCTGATTTGTCCATACCTCTTTTCCATCCACAACATGTCTTTCCATAACATGCAGTTTTACACTATACTTTCCACAAAGTATTCTACCTTCAACTTCGGAATCGCCCCATCTATTGTTATTTAGAATATTTTTTGCATAAGAATCTGGAGTTTCCCTACGCACTGCACCATTATTGTCATAACTGTTAGCAACAGCATTTATGAACCATTCTGGTGGGTTATTTTGTGCAAACTCTTTACAATATTCTCGCAGTTCCTCAACAGCAGCACTTATTCCTAATTGTCCTAGTCCTTGCTTAAATGAATCAAAAAAACAGTTTCCATCTGTAGTTGCCTTTCCTACACGAAAGCCCGGAGGCAAAATTGGCTCATTTTCTTGCATAAACACCCTCACAAATAAACATACAAAAACTTACTTCAACCAATACAACAACGAAACCACTATCATACAATCAACACCGCGATTAATTAATTGCCTACAGTACTGCAAGCCACTTACTTATAAGACTATGATATCAACTATGCTTTTATTGCCAAAAATTATTTGACTAAAATAAGGATAAAAACTTTATTTAGGTTTATATCTTCTATAAAAGTGTAATTGTATATAAGTTCTCTAATTGCATAAAAGTCAATAATAATTTTTTATATCATGAAAAATATTTTTTGATGTAAAATTCAGCTCTAATACAACCTTTTATTTACTATCGTATTATCTTATTCAATCAAAAGGTATCCGTTCAAGCAATGGCGTTAAGTTAAGGAAAGATTGTCTAATATAGCAAAATTTAAAGTAGGTGTTTTATTTGTTACATTTATTTTTTAGAGCATTTTTATCTAGAGTAATCGTATAAACCACTAACCTTATTAATTACTATCTAAAGTGGTTTTTTCCATCCCCTTTTTTTCTTTATGCCACTTTCCCTTAACTTGATGTATATGCTTTTTTGAACATTTTCGTATTAATCCTTTAATTTTCGGATCTCATCTAAAGAGAGGCCAGTGATTTCAGCGATAACATCAATAGAGACACCGGCCTTGAGTGAGTTTTTTGCAACTTCGATTTTTTCTTCTTGTCTACCTTTTTCTTGACCAACTTTAAGACCCTCATCAAATTTTTGAGCAAAAGCAGCAATCTCATCCATTATGCGTTTCTTCATTTGTTCATATGCTAGTAACTCTTCTTCTGACCAATTAAACTTATTCATCTCTTCATAAGCTCGTTTTATTATTACGTCACTACCAACTATCTTATCTAGATCCTCTTCCCTTGTTTCTGCTGCATATCGGAAAAAATAACACCATTTTTCTACTATATTTTCTAGTTGGTCTTCTTTTGTCTTTGTAAATTTAGGTAGTTCTATGAATACGAAGTAAAAATCCTTTAAGTCATGTTCAAAGCTATTTTGATCTAAAATGACATGATTAGATTTGTACTTAGTCTTATCTGGAAAAATAATACAATCAGCAACAGCTATGAAGATAATTTCCTTGAGATTATGATAATTATCACCTTGATCAGCTTGACTTGAGTAGGCTTTAGCAGCATAATATTGAGCACGTTTTTCGAAGCCCTTAGTCTTAGTGAATTGCATTTCTATAATATATCTTGAACCTTGAGAGTCTTTACAAAGAACATCGACAATACTCTGCTTTTTAGCGGCAATTTCAGGGTCCAAAATGGTAGCTAAGAATTCAACATCGTGAATAGCAGCTAAGCCAGTAAAGCCTAAAATATCGTTCAGGAAATGAATGAGAATATCTTTATTCTTCTCGGTGCCAAATATCCTTTTAAAGGCATAATCATTGCGTGCATCAAGAAATTTAGAAAAAGCCATGATAAATTAACCTAAAAAGCATTAATAATTATACACAATTCTGTAGAAATATTCAACTAAAATTCAAACCACAGGAGATAACATTTCGGGCTGGGATTTTGCAATTATTTCTGTTTTTAAATTAGTTAAGATACCTAATAGAGAACTTGATTTGCATTGATATTCAAGCTATATCCTGATAAGACTGAGAGTTGAAAATATGGCAATAATTCTTTTAGACACAAAAACTATAAATCGTATAGCAGCTGGGGAGGTAATAGAAAGGCCAGCGAGTGTAGTAAAGGAATTAGTAGAAAATGCAATAGATGCTGGAAGTTCAGAGATAGAGATCAAAATAGAAAGTGGTGGACGTAACCTTATAACTGTGACAGATGATGGAAATGGAATAGAAAAGGACGACTTAGAACTAGCATTTATGAGGCATGCCACTTCAAAATTAAGCGATAGTGAGTTAATAGAAATCAAGCACCTTGGGTTTAGGGGAGAAGCTTTACCTTCAATTGCAGCAGTAAGCAGAATGAAATTATCGTCTAAGGCAAGTGGAGCAAAGGAAGCATGGTCTATAAGGTATGAGGGAGGAGAAAAAATAAGAGAGATTACCCCTTGTTCTTTGTTGCAAGGTACATATATTGAAGTTCGTGACTTATTTTTTGCTACACCAAATAGACTAAAGTTTCTAAAAACCGAAAGGGCAGAAACACAAAGTATTGTTGATATTGTGAATAACTTAGCGATGATTAATTATAGTATTGGGTTTACTTTCACTTCTGGTAATAAAAAGCTCTTAAAATATGTTAAGCAAACTTCGCTGTTCAACAATAGCTAAGTTTCTTGTTGATAAAGGTGCTGATATTAGGGCTAAAGATAAAGATGGTAGAACACCTCTACGTATGGCCGCTTACAACGGTGATTTAGAGATGGTTAAGTTCTTTCTTGATAAGAATGCAAGTATCGAGAATAATGACCCATATAAGATGATGAAGATGGTTGATGTTCTAAAAAAAGAAATTATTAACCAAGCAGATACTGCGGCTAATGTAAAAAAATGGGCAGAGTTTTTTGTAGAGAAGTTAAGATATTCAATAAAAAATGTAGTACAAAAGAAGCTAAAGGATGGCATGTTGCATAATGGATATAGTTCAGTTAATAAACTTGCTGATGAAATTTATAGATCAGATGGAAAGTTGTTTGATGATATAATTAAAGGAGTTATAAATGATGTGTATGGAAAAGTAGATACAAAAAAAATATTAAGTTTTGTACGAAGTCATGGTTATATTGATCAGCTTATTTTAAGTTACGTAGCTGTGTTTGATGCAATGCAAGAGAATGATGATTTAAATAATGGTGCAGTATTTAAGTTAGCTTACTATATAAAAGAAACAATGAATTTTGATAACTATGCTAATGCCCGGTTAGAAAAAAGATCTAACCTTGAGGAGCTAAAAAGCAGATTGCCAGAGTCAGTAAAGAATATAGTATTTGCGTCAGAAGTATGTATTAAAAATACTTATCAAAATGAATATTTATATGCTGCTGATAGTTGTTTTAATTATGACAGCAATAGAAGAAAGGTATTTACTTGGACTCCAAAGAATGAAAAAAATGATAAGTTTAGGTGGATGATTAAACCTGATGGTGATAACTTTAATATAGTGAATGCTGGATTTAATGAAAATCTGTATGCTGCTAGTGATTATTTCAATTATGACAACGACAGGAGAATGGTATTTACTTGGGTTTCAGGGGGAGGAGTTGCACGAGATGTGTGGATGATTAAACCTGATGGTAACGACTGCTCTATAATGAATGTTAAGCTTAAAGAATATGTGTATGCTGCTGATTATGCTAAACATGACAAAGATAGAAGAAGCGTATTCACTTGGATTCCAGGGGGAGAGGTTACACAAGGTGTATGGAAGATTGAAGATTGTGGATCTACTATAAGAAAAGGTAGAAGCCAGAGTACAGGTACTGGCTCTAGAGACAATAATGGCGGAGCTTTTAGTTTTAATCAAAGCCTAATAGAGCCTCCTGTTTGCAATGTTTCTGTGAATAGTCATTTTGGAGAAAATGTTGATGTTCATTCTAAAGATGAAAATGGTTGGACGCCGCCACACTTAGCTGCATGGAAAGGTCAATTAAATGATACTAGATCATTAGTCGAGAAGGGAGCCGATATTAATGCTGAGAATATTTTTGGTAGGAAACCTATACATGTTGCTGCTGAAAATAATAATACAAACATTATAGAATTTTTTCTCAGCAAGGGAATGAGCATCGATGATGTTGATAGATATGGTCGAACACCACTATACTGTGCTTCTTGGAATGGTCACTTAGGTGTAGTGAAGTACCTTGTAGAAAAGGGAGCTGACATTAATGCTCAGGACAAAGGTGGTGAGACATCGCTGGATGCTGCTACTGATCAAAAACATGAAGATGTTGTAGGGTATTTAAAACAAGTGCAGCTAAATCAAGAATTACTTATTGCAGCACAATATGGTAATTTTGATGAAGTTAGAGATCTTGTAAGTCAAGGGGCTAGCTTGAATGCTAAGTATAGTAATGGGATGACTGTTATGCATTCTGCTGCTTATGGTGGTAATCTGGATATAGTAAAATATTTTGTAGCAGATGCAAAAAATAGCTTAGAAATTAAAGATAATGGCGGTAGAGTTCCCCTGCACTATGCTGCTTACAATGGTAAGCTAGATGTGGTAAAGTATTTTGTAGATGAAGGGGAAGTTGATGTTAATCTAAAAGATAGTGATGGGCAGACAGCATTGCACATGGCTTCTGGTGGCAGCCATCTGGATGTAATGGGGTATCTTGCAAGTAAGGGAGCAGATATCAAAGCTAAAGATAAGGATGGTAAGACACCGCTAGATATCGCCATCGACCGAAAGCATGATAGCATCGTAAAATACTTAAAACAAGCTCAATTAAATGAGCAATTACTGGCTGCAGTGCAAGGTGGTAATTTTAAAAAAGTTAAAGATCTTGTAAATCGAGGTGCTAGTTTGGACGATGCTAACATTGATGCTCAAGATAAGGAAGGAAAAACACCTTTGCATTTTGCCGCTCAAGAAGGAGATTTGGGCATGGTCCAATTTTTCCTTGATAGGGGTGCTAAGATTGAAGCCAAAGACAAATATGGATGGACACCTTTACACTTTGCTGCTTCTAGTGACAAGTTTGACATAGTTAAGTTTCTGTTCAATAAGAACGCTAATATTAAAGCTAGAGATATCTACGGCGATACACCTTTGCATCTGGCTGCTCAGTATAGTAGTAAGCTTGAAATAGTTGAATTTCTTTTAGATAAGGATGCTAGTGATATTAATGATGTAACTAATGACCACTCTACACTTTTACATGTAGCTGTAGAGGGAAACAAATTAGATACAGTCAAATTCCTTCTTGATAGAGGTGCTGATATTGAAGTCAAGGACATTCATAACCAAACACCTTTGGGATTGGCTATTCAAAAGGGTTACACAGATATAGTTAAAGCTTTGGAACGGGAACGATTAGGTAAAGAGTTATTTACTGCTGTGAGAGAATTTAATCTTCCTAGAGTTGAAGAGCTTATAAGTCGAGGAGCTAATGTTGATACTAAAAACAAGAATGGTAAAACACCGCTAGAGTTTGCTATTAATACAAAGAACGTTCTTGAAGAGAATCAGGAATCTCTCAATAGTTCATTATTGTTCACCCAACAAGGTCATATAGTGAGAGTTTTAGAACAGGAGCAATTACGCAGGAAGTTGTTTACTGCTGTAAGAGAAGAAAATCTCCTTAAAGTTAGAGAGCTTATTAGTCAAGGGGCTGATGTTGATGCTAAAAAGGATGGTAAAACGCCACTAGATATTGCTAAAGAGAAACTAAGAGAACGTGGTAAAAACAAAGAATGTAGTGATATTGTGCAGTGCTTAGAAAAACTCAAGCAGAAAAGAGGAGAAGCTGTACAACGTAAACGCCGTCATTTACTGAGTGAGTTGCTAGGTTCGAGTAATCAACCTGAGATAGCAGCAAGTAGTGGTACAAGACCATCTTCATGGATAAATAATTGTATTTCTTGGGCGAAAAAATTAGCAGCTAGCACTTTCTCTATAATTCCTGCATTACCCTCTCAATACAACATTGCAGACAAGAATAATGTAAAAAGTGATAATAAAAAAATACCACAAAGTACATCATCTGTTGGTTGGAATAAATTCCTAAATAATGAAAATATTGCTCTTGCGAGTTGTGTTGCCGATGCATTAGATAATACTCCAAGTAGGCGCTATCAAGGTTTAATGAGTAAAGGAGTAGAAGTTGTGCCAAGCAGCAGAGTTGCAGTTGAATTTGCTCTTAAAAAATTTAATTCATTTGTAGAAGATAAAATAAGAAACCTAGAATCAAAAGAACAAGCTAGAATACGTGTTGAACTTAAAGATGCGTATCCAGAAATAATAGCAAGCTTGGAAAGAGGAGTTGAATTTAGTAGTAATGTTGGGTTAGATAATGTTTTAGAAAAGTCCAAGAAGCGCTTTTGTACAAATGTCCTACAAAAAGATAAAGTATCAACTTATCTTTCTGAGATAGGAGTAACCAAGCTTGGAGGTAATCTCAATAGGTAGTTTATAATATAAGAGGTGGAGCTATAATGTGCCAAGTAGTGGAAAATTTAAAGTGAGGGTAGCCAAAATAATTAGAGATACCAGACCAAGTTTGATGGTCCTAATACTAACATGGATGAAGTAGACATTAAATGCTAAGTGGTTAATGTGTTTTCCATATTGAACTTACAGCACGTAGCTTTGATATAGAAGTTTGGGTAATGTTATGATAGTAATTTATATAATTCTATGTACAATCTTCATAGCTGTTTTAGACAGTTCACTAGATTCTTAATGAGGGGATATGTCTAACTTAGAGAAGGTTTTCATAAATGTTGAAGTGAATAAGTTGTAGTATTTATGTTTTTTCCCTGAGTTGTAAAATTTCAGAATGAGAGAGACCGGTAATTTGAGCAATAACATCAATAGATACACCGGCCTTGAGTGAGTTTTTGGCAACTTCAATTTTACCTTCAATTTTACCTTCAATTTTACCTTTTTCATGGCCGATTTGGATGCCTTCTTGTCTACCTTCATGTTTAGCATCATCGAGTTTTTGAGCAAGGACAGCCTGTTCATCACGAATACGCTTGATCTCCTGTTCATAGGCAATAAATTCTTTTTCTGACCAGTTGAACCTATTTAGTTCTTCATATGCTCTTTTAATTATTAGATCACTTCCTATTATTCTCTCTAGCTCTTCTTCACTAGTTTCGTCTGCATATCTGAAAAAGTAGACCCATTTTTCAACTATACTTGAAAGCTGATCTTCTTTGGTTTTTGGAAATTTAGGCAACTCAATAAATATAAAGTAAAAATCTTTTAGATCATGTTCATTAGTATCTTCATCGCGAATAGTATGCTTTGATTTGTACTCAGACTTATCAGGGAATAAAATACAATCTGCTATAGCAATAAAGATAATTTCCTTAAGGTCATGGTATTGATCACCTTTATCAGCTTGTCTTGAGTAAGCTTTAGCTGCGTAATATTGAGCACGTTTTTCAAAGCCTTTGGTTTTAGCGACCTGCATTTCGACTATGACTTGCAGCCCATTTTCATCTCTACAAAGAACATCGACAATGCTTTGTTTTTTAGAGGCAATATCAGGGTCTTGAATAGTACTTAAAAACTCTATATCCTTTATTGCACTTTTGCCGGTGAAGCCAAGAATATCATTAAGAAAGTGAATAAGGATATCTTTATTTTTTTCAGTGCCAAAGATGCGCTTGAACGATATATCATTTTTTGGATCGAGAAACTTCGAAAGAGCCATGACGGGTTAACCTAGAAAACATTAATAATTATACACAATTGTGAAGAAATGTTCAACAATTTTGATTTATGTTAACCTGTATAATATTTATTTCTGTATGGCAAAGTATACTACTGTTTCCATAAGGGGTTCTGTCGCATCTATAAATTGTGGTACAAGAAGATCGTTAAACTGGGATTATGGGAGTTATAGAGCAATTAGCATAGCAAAATTCTAAAAAGTAGAAACATTATCATTAGCCCCGATAATTTGTCTTTTTTGAATCATACGAATATTTTCTATGCCGGTAATGGTAATCTTTGCGGAGTGGAAGCTCTTAAAACCAAGCATTGGCTTTATTCGTTTTTTGATAAATCTATGATCTTGTTCGACAATATTATTTAGATATTTTATTTGAAAAACCATGATTCTACAATCTTCAGAAATTTCTGTATTCAAATCATCAAGAGCAGCAGTATTACTGCCGCTTTTATCAATTACTACTTTCTCAGGAAGGTTATTCTCTCTAAAGGCTTTACGAAAGAACGCAAGTGCCGCAGACTTGTCTCTACGAGCACACAACAGAAAGTCTACAGTATTACCAAGACTATCTAGTGCTCTGTATAGATAAACCCATTTGCCGTTTAATTTAACGTAGGTCTCGTCCATTCTCCAGCTACTGCCAACCTGCTTCTTCCTTTTCCTTACCGCTTCATCTATCAGTGGCACAAATCTGATAACCCACCTTTGTAACGTAGCATGATCAATTTTTGCTCCCCTTATACTCAGCATTTCTTCCAAATCTCGATAGCTCAAAGAGAATCTACATTTCATATATACAGATAACATTATTATCTCTGCTGAAAAGCTAAATCCTTTGAAATATGGCAATAATTTTGAACTAATACGAAACATCTTTGCTTTTTTTTTAGATGATCATATCACTTCTTTTCTACTTTCCTACAAATGTTACATACCAGGATTTATAGATGCGACAGAACCATTAAATGTTCTGAAAATTCTTCTTTATGGTTTGTTGAGTGACCAAGCCATTTTTCTATATCTTCTATGGTATCAAGAAACTTAGTCTGACTAGTAACATCCCACCAGAGATTAAGTATATCTCCGCCTTCACCAGTAGCAAAATCGTGCCATAATCCGGCTCTTTCTCCTCTTGTTTCTACTACTAAACTTTTCCCTTTATCTCCTCTAATATTACCAACATAGAACTTACCACCGTGGAAAGTACCATTTGGTAATAAGTAGGATAAAGATGATTCTATTCTTGAGAGTAGTTCTGCTTTTACTTCTGCTGCTCTTTCAAATAAAGCTTGCTTGTCATGCATATTGTTTTCTCCTGTTAAAATAAGCTATGTTTGTTGACAAAATGTCTCTGCTACATAGCTCATGATGATGTTTTTAAAGGCTGGTAATTTAAAATACAGTCATAAATGGGTAGAGAGATGTCTCTGTACCTTTTACTATAGTAATACCGGATTTCTCATAGGTTTTTCCGGAAGAGTGGAGAAATTTTTTTCAAGCGTAAGTTGACACTGTCCATATTTACCCCAAATATTTACAATTCAGAAGACCAGGTCTGCTAGGTCTTACTATAGTAAGTTCAACAAAATTACAAAAACTGTTCACTTTTTAGAAAATTTTGCACAACTCCGTTCTCTTATCTTTCATATTCCCCTGTAGTATATATACACGTTCAATTTCAAATTCGTCCGAAAAACTACAAAAATATATAGGCAACACTAAAAAAGTTCTCTTCTGTAGAGGTAAATGGTGGTATTGAAAATTTAACTCTGCTCTCAACTTACACTCCTCAAAAAAATTACAAAATTTAATTTCATTTTAACTTTAAACAAAAAGGCCGCCTATAAGTTGCATCTGCATTATGTTGCAAAATATACTATACTTTGCTTATGAGAATAACCAAATAAGCCATCCTTTTTTCGGTTCTGTCGCATCTATAAATCCTGGTATGTAACATTTGTAGGAAAGTAGAAAAGAAGTGATATGATCATCTAAAAAAAAAGCAAAGATGTTTCGTATTAGTTCAAAATTATTGCCATATTTCAAAGGATTTAGCTTTTCAGCAGAGATAATAATGTTATCTGTATATATGAAATGTAGATTCTCTTTGAGCTATCGAGATTTGGAAGAAATGCTGAGTATAAGGGGAGCAAAAATTGATCATGCTACGTTACAAAGGTGGGTTATCAGATTTGTGCCACTGATAGATGAAGCGGTAAGGAAAAGGAAGAAGCAGGTTGGCAGTAGCTGGAGAATGGACGAGACCTACGTTAAATTAAACGGCAAATGGGTTTATCTATACAGAGCACTAGATAGTCTTGGTAATACTGTAGACTTTCTGTTGTGTGCTCGTAGAGACAAGTCTGCGGCACTTGCGTTCTTTCGTAAAGCCTTTAGAGAGAATAACCTTCCTGAGAAAGTAGTAATTGATAAAAGCGGCAGTAATACTGCTGCTCTTGATGATTTGAATACAGAAATTTCTGAAGATTGTAGAATCATGGTTTTTCAAATAAAATATCTAAATAATATTGTCGAACAAGATCATAGATTTATCAAAAAACGAATAAAGCCAATGCTTGGTTTTAAGAGCTTCCACTCCGCAAAGATTACCATTACCGGCATAGAAAATATTCGTATGATTCAAAAAAGACAAATTATCGGGGCTAATGATAATGTTTCTACTTTTTAGAATTTTGCTATGCTAATTGCTCTATAACTCCCATAATCCCAGTTTAACGATCTTCTTGTACCACAATTTATAGATGCGACAGAACCCCTTATGGAAACAGTAGTATACTTTGCCATACAGAAATAAATATTATACAGGTTAACATAAATCAAAATTGTTGAACATTTCTTCACAATTGTGTATAATTATTAATGTTTTCTAGGTTAACCCGTCATGGCTCTTTCGAAGTTTCTCGATCCAAAAAATGATATATCGTTCAAGCGCATCTTTGGCACTGAAAAAAATAAAGATATCCTTATTCACTTTCTTAATGATATTCTTGGCTTCACCGGCAAAAGTGCAATAAAGGATATAGAGTTTTTAAGTACTATTCAAGACCCTGATATTGCCTCTAAAAAACAAAGCGTTGATGTTCTTTGTAGAGATGAAAATGGGCTGCAAGTCATAGTCGAAATGCAGGTCGCTAAAACCAAAGGCTTTGAAAAACGTGCTCAATATTACGCAGCTAAAGCTTACTCAAGACAAGCTGATAAAGGTGATCAATACCATGACCTTAAGGAAATTATCTTTATTGCTATAGCAGATTGTATTTTATTCCCTGATAAGTCTGAGTACAAATCAAAGCATACTATTCGCGATGAAGATACTAATGAACATGATCTAAAAGATTTTTACTTTATATTTATTGAGTTGCCTAAATTTCCAAAAACCAAAGAAGATCAGCTTTCAAGTATAGTTGAAAAATGGGTCTACTTTTTCAGATATGCAGACGAAACTAGTGAAGAAGAGCTAGAGAGAATAATAGGAAGTGATCTAATAATTAAAAGAGCATATGAAGAACTAAATAGGTTCAACTGGTCAGAAAAAGAATTTATTGCCTATGAACAGGAGATCAAGCGTATTCGTGATGAACAGGCTGTCCTTGCTCAAAAACTCGATGATGCTAAACATGAAGGTAGACAAGAAGGCATCCAAATCGGCCATGAAAAAGGTAAAATTGAAGGTAAAATTGAAGGTAAAATTGAAGGTAAAATTGAAGTTGCCAAAAACTCACTCAAGGCCGGTGTATCTATTGATGTTATTGCTCAAATTACCGGTCTCTCTCATTCTGAAATTTTACAACTCAGGGAAAAAACATAAATACTACAACTTATTCACTTCAACATTTATGAAAACCTTCTCTAAGTTAGACATATCCCCTCATTAAGAATCTAGTGAACTGTCTAAAACAGCTATGAAGATTGTACATAGAATTATATAAATTACTATCATAACATTACCCAAACTTCTATATCAAAGCTACGTGCTGTAAGTTCAATATGGAAAACACATTAACCACTTAGCATTTAATGTCTACTTCATCCATGTTAGTATTAGGACCATCAAACTTGGTCTGGTATCTCTAATTATTTTGGCTACCCTCACTTTAAATTTTCCACTACTTGGCACATTATAGCTCCACCTCTTATATTATAAACTACCTATTGAGATTACCTCCAAGCTTGGTTACTCCTATCTCAGAAAGATAAGTTGATACTTTATCTTTTTGTAGGACATTTGTACAAAAGCGCTTCTTGGACTTTTCTAAAACATTATCTAACCCAACATTACTACTAAATTCAACTCCTCTTTCCAAGCTTGCTATTATTTCTGGATACGCATCTTTAAGTTCAACACGTATTCTAGCTTGTTCTTTTGATTCTAGGTTTCTTATTTTATCTTCTACAAATGAATTAAATTTTTTAAGAGCAAATTCAACTGCAACTCTGCTGCTTGGCACAACTTCTACTCCTTTACTCATTAAACCTTGATAGCGCCTACTTGGAGTATTATCTAATGCATCGGCAACACAACTCGCAAGAGCAATATTTTCATTATTTAGGAATTTATTCCAACCAACAGATGATGTACTTTGTGGTATTTTTTTATTATCACTTTTTACATTATTCTTGTCTGCAATGTTGTATTGAGAGGGTAATGCAGGAATTATAGAGAAAGTGCTAGCTGCTAATTTTTTCGCCCAAGAAATACAATTATTTATCCATGAAGATGGTCTTGTACCACTACTTGCTGCTATCTCAGGTTGATTACTCGAACCTAGCAACTCACTCAGTAAATGACGGCGTTTACGTTGTACAGCTTCTCCTCTTTTCTGCTTGAGTTTTTCTAAGCACTGCACAATATCACTACATTCTTTGTTTTTACCACGTTCTCTTAGTTTCTCTTTAGCAATATCTAGTGGCGTTTTACCATCCTTTTTAGCATCAACATCAGCCCCTTGACTAATAAGCTCTCTAACTTTAAGGAGATTTTCTTCTCTTACAGCAGTAAACAACTTCCTGCGTAATTGCTCCTGTTCTAAAACTCTCACTATATGACCTTGTTGGGTGAACAATAATGAACTATTGAGAGATTCCTGATTCTCTTCAAGAACGTTCTTTGTATTAATAGCAAACTCTAGCGGTGTTTTACCATTCTTGTTTTTAGTATCAACATTAGCTCCTCGACTTATAAGCTCTTCAACTCTAGGAAGATTAAATTCTCTCACAGCAGTAAATAACTCTTTACCTAATCGTTCCCGTTCCAAAGCTTTAACTATATCTGTGTAACCCTTTTGAATAGCCAATCCCAAAGGTGTTTGGTTATGAATGTCCTTGACTTCAATATCAGCACCTCTATCAAGAAGGAATTTGACTGTATCTAATTTGTTTCCCTCTACAGCTACATGTAAAAGTGTAGAGTGGTCATTAGTTACATCATTAATATCACTAGCATCCTTATCTAAAAGAAATTCAACTATTTCAAGCTTACTACTATACTGAGCAGCCAGATGCAAAGGTGTATCGCCGTAGATATCTCTAGCTTTAATATTAGCGTTCTTATTGAACAGAAACTTAACTATGTCAAACTTGTCACTAGAAGCAGCAAAGTGTAAAGGTGTCCATCCATATTTGTCTTTGGCTTCAATCTTAGCACCCCTATCAAGGAAAAATTGGACCATGCCCAAATCTCCTTCTTGAGCGGCAAAATGCAAAGGTGTTTTTCCTTCCTTATCTTGAGCATCAATGTTAGCATCGTCCAAACTAGCACCTCGATTTACAAGATCTTTAACTTTTTTAAAATTACCACCTTGCACTGCAGCCAGTAATTGCTCATTTAATTGAGCTTGTTTTAAGTATTTTACGATGCTATCATGCTTTCGGTCGATGGCGATATCTAGCGGTGTCTTACCATCCTTATCTTTAGCTTTGATATCTGCTCCCTTACTTGCAAGATACCCCATTACATCCAGATGGCTGCCACCAGAAGCCATGTGCAATGCTGTCTGCCCATCACTATCTTTTAGATTAACATCAACTTCCCCTTCATCTACAAAATACTTTACCACATCTAGCTTACCATTGTAAGCAGCATAGTGCAGGGGAACTCTACCGCCATTATCTTTAATTTCTAAGCTATTTTTTGCATCTGCTACAAAATATTTTACTATATCCAGATTACCACCATAAGCAGCAGAATGCATAACAGTCATCCCATTACTATACTTAGCATTCAAGCTAGCCCCTTGACTTACAAGATCTCTAACTTCATCAAAATTACCATATTGTGCTGCAATAAGTAATTCTTGATTTAGCTGCACTTGTTTTAAATACCCTACAACATCTTCATGTTTTTGATCAGTAGCAGCATCCAGCGATGTCTCACCACCTTTGTCCTGAGCATTAATGTCAGCTCCCTTTTCTACAAGGTACTTCACTACACCTAAGTGACCATTCCAAGAAGCACAGTATAGTGGTGTTCGACCATATCTATCAACATCATCGATGCTCATTCCCTTGCTGAGAAAAAATTCTATAATGTTTGTATTATTATTTTCAGCAGCAACATGTATAGGTTTCCTACCAAAAATATTCTCAGCATTAATATCGGCTCCCTTCTCGACTAATGATCTAGTATCATTTAATTGACCTTTCCATGCAGCTAAGTGTGGCGGCGTCCAACCATTTTCATCTTTAGAATGAACATCAACATTTTCTCCAAAATGACTATTCACAGAAACATTGCAAACAGGAGGCTCTATTAGGCTTTGATTAAAACTAAAAGCTCCGCCATTATTGTCTCTAGAGCCAGTACCTGTACTCTGGCTTCTACCTTTTCTTATAGTAGATCCACAATCTTCAATCTTCCATACACCTTGTGTAACCTCTCCCCCTGGAATCCAAGTGAATACGCTTCTTCTATCTTTGTCATGTTTAGCATAATCAGCAGCATACACATATTCTTTAAGCTTAACATTCATTATAGAGCAGTCGTTACCATCAGGTTTAATCATCCACACATCTCGTGCAACTCCTCCCCCTGAAACCCAAGTAAATACCATTCTCCTGTCGTTGTCATAATTGAAATAATCACTAGCAGCATACAGATTTTCATTAAATCCAGCATTCACTATATTAAAGTTATCACCATCAGGTTTAATCATCCACCTAAACTTATCATTTTTTTCATTCTTTGGAGTCCAAGTAAATACCTTTCTTCTATTGCTGTCATAATTAAAACAACTATCAGCAGCATATAAATATTCATTTTGATAAGTATTTTTAATACATACTTCTGACGCAAATACTATATTCTTTACTGACTCTGGCAATCTGCTTTTTAGCTCCTCAAGGTTAGATCTTTTTTCTAACCGGGCATTAGCATAGTTATCAAAATTCATTGTTTCTTTTATATAGTAAGCTAACTTAAATACTGCACCATTATTTAAATCATCATTCTCTTGCATTGCATCAAACACAGCTACGTAACTTAAAATAAGCTGATCAATATAACCATGACTTCGTACAAAACTTAATATTTTTTTTGTATCTACTTTTCCATACACATCATTTATAACTCCTTTAATTATATCATCAAACAACTTTCCATCTGATCTATAAATTTCATCAGCAAGTTTATTAACTGAACTATATCCATTATGCAACATGCCATCCTTTAGCTTCTTTTGTACTACATTTTTTATTGAATATCTTAACTTCTCTACAAAAAACTCTGCCCATTTTTTTACATTAGCCGCAGTATCTGCTTGGTTAATAATTTCTTTTTTTAGAACATCAACCATCTTCATCATCTTATATGGGTCATTATTCTCGATACTTGCATTCTTATCAAGAAAGAACTTAACCATCTCTAAATCACCGTTGTAAGCGGCCATACGTAGAGGTGTTCTACCATCTTTATCTTTAGCCCTAATATCAGCACCTTTATCAACAAGAAACTTAGCTATATTCAATTTACCTTCTTGAGCAGCTAAGTACAGAGGGTAGGTGTCCTTATTTTCAACACTAAAATCCTTTCTATCAAAAAGAACTTTTACTACATCTAACCTACCTCCTTGAATAGCCATATATAAAGGTGTTAATTCATGCTTACTTTCAGTATTCACACTTTCAATTTTTCTAATTAAACCTTTAGCTTCATTAATATTGTTTCGCACTATAGCATCAAACATTTTCTCCTTTAATAAAGTTACTTTCTCCTTATTAAAGTCCTCTATAATATCTTCTGAATTACAAGCAGAGACTATGCATTTCAAATTAGAAACCATCGTATCATTAAAAGCAAACATCATTTCTCTTGCTAGTTGATAACTATTCCAATTTTCTACTTTCGCTAAGGTATTATTCTTATGTGATAACACTAAACTATCATCAGTAATCTCGGCATCAAAATCCAATATAGACTTATCTCTAAAATCAACCAAACCAATATCATTCTTATCGATAGGTTGATTATGATAAATTTGTAACCCTTGTTCCTCTGGTTGATAGTATCTGAAAGAGTCCGGGTTCATTTCTACATGCTCAAGCTTTAAGTTTGTACTATCTATTTTATAAATCTCATTGTTTATTCGTAATACAATTTGTTGATTCTCTGGATTTTTAAAATAATCAACTAAACCAATAGACAAAGACCATTTATTACCTTTGCTATCAAGTATAGTAATATCTTTTATCTCTAAGCTATCCTCTGTAAGGTCAGAGATTGATTTGCTATAGCATGCATTTATATAACTCCTTTTACCTTCTTCTATTCTTATACTATCAACATCTGTTACATTTAACTCAGCAAAATCAATGATACTATAAGGTATGTTTTGATAAGACACCACTTTGTTTTTTATTTTTAAATTGAGCCTTATTGGCGACGACGAAATTTTACTATTTAATGTATCTGGCAGTTTGATAATATACTGGTGTTGCCCTTTCTCTCCTTCTATTGTAATATCCTGATAGTAATTACATAGCATCACGTAGTCATCATAACCATAGCCCTGTCCATTATTAAGGTATTTCTGATAACTACTTGTAACATCAAAATTATTGTAACTAAAATCAACAATTACCTGATCTGAGTACATTCCAGCAATTATCACTTTTTCATTAGGTACTCCCATGTGATTTTTAATAACTTCTACTTGAGATACTGGTATGTCAAAATTATTGTTATTGGCAATATCTTTTGCAATTTGGTAAGTATCAAGTAATTCTTGGTCTAGTATACTTGCTTGTATAAATGCTTTTAACTTTTTTCCACTATTTTGTATGACTTCTCTATTAACATCATTTCCTGAATTTCTCAACTTTTGACATCTAATATCTTCTATTGTATCAGACAAAGACTTATCTTGTATTGTAACAGACTCTGTTATCCCTTGGCAATTTACTTGAATTACTAGACTTTTAAAATCATTGACTTTAGTACTTGAAACAATAGTCTGTCCATTATTAGCTAAAAGATCTAAGCTATAACTACCTTTTTCTATATCCTCACTTATTCCCCACTGTATGATATTACTAACTTGAATCCTTATTACGTCAATATTTCCTTTTATTTTTCCTGTATCTCCTAAATCATTTACTATCCTCACATTATCACTATCTTCATTAACAACAAATATTGTTTGCTTTAATCCCCTGTGATGCACATTTTCTTTGTTAACTACTCTAACTTCATAATCTTTGTCTGTGCAGTTAAGTGAATTCTGCCAGACTTCTGCATTTTTTACATTAATAAATCTTGTTTTACAGTGAGTAGTAATATTTTGCTTGCTGTCAGAACTAGATACGTAGTTATGTGTGTTGACCAATCTTATGTTGTTGCTATTACCGTAATTTAACATTCCATTGTGCAAATCAGCAACGATATTATTAGCTTTAACATTCATTACCACAGTATTTTCTTTTCCTGCTCCACCTTCAAGAGTACCAGATGTAAAGCTGTCAACAACAAAGATAGTTTCATTATTTTTTGAGCCAATATAACGTATATTACTACCTTCTGGAATATGCATTACTGCTGGATAATTTGCAGCTGCTATTAATGTTTTTGGCCCTGAAATATATAACACTGATCCTTTAGGAAATGTTTGCTTTTTTGTATTACTAGGATCTTTTCTTGTTGGATTAGTGAAAATAAAAGGTTCTTCTGAAAGAACAAAAGTATTTTGACACTCTCTGTAGACTTTGTTGCTGTTACATGGGTAGTACAAATTGCCATTCTTATGTTGTGTAGTGATTACTTTACCGCATTGCGATTTTGGTCCTGAGTATTTTAACGGTACCTTTACAATTCTTAAGCCAAGGTTTTCATATTCATACTTGGTCAGATGAGGAATATGCTTTGCATCCGTATTAACAACATAAACTTTTTTTTCATCTATCTCCTGATGACATTGATGGTTATTTTTTATATCACAGATAAACCTTTCCCAACCTTCATTCATAACCAAAGTATAAGGTGCCATACCTAGTATTTTAGAGATATCAAGAGAATATAAATCATTCTTTACATTAGAAGCTGTATTAACCTTACTAAAAGAAATACTATTGTATCTTTTTTCCAACCCACATATCCACACCATCCGCTCTACACAACCGAGATCCTCTCCTATATTAGGATTATACGGGGGATACATAACACACATGGGCTTTACTTCCTTATCTTTAATCACCTCACTATATTTCTCTTCAATGGAGATTACGTATTGTACAACCGCAGCTATGTCATAATTATCATTTAACAGTTTTATAGCTACTTCTTTTACAGAATTTAAATAACCCTTTATTCTAATTTTGTCTTCATATTCCTTTTCTACATTTTTTCCTGTAAAAAACTTGATTACTCCTGCAAAAAATACTTCCGCTTGTTCACCACCAGGTAATAGAGGTACTTGTTCTGCTATTGCTTTTGTATACTCTATTCTCTCATGAATTTCTACACCAATTGTTATTAATACATCAGCAACCATAGTAACTACTGCTACCCTACCTAAAACTTTACCTGCAGCAGATAACCCTCTTAAAATCTTAGTAGTAGCACTTACACTTTTTACTGTAAAGCTAACACTTGCACTTATAGGCCTTATGCTCATACTTGCTAGTTTTACACCACTACTAGCTGTCCAATAATAATTTAATGGATGATGATTACCTTGAGCTATTTCATTTATACTATACCCAAATTGATAAGCAATAGTTGCAAATGTAATACTTTGAACTATGGGGTTACTGATAATCTTAACAAACGTTTGACGTACAGGTTGTGGTACTTTACTAATCAATTTTCCTACTTTACTATTAGAAGAAATACTTACACTCGTCCTAACATCATCCATAGCATCTAGTATACCATTGATACCAAATACTTGCTTTAAAGCATTATTATCATGTCGTCCAAGTGTTGCTGTATCACCTATACTATCAAGCAAGTCATATATAGCCATCATGGAAAAAAACTTTCCACCTTTTGCTCCTTTTATTTTCGCTGAATCAAATTTATCACGATCAAATGCAATTCCTTTTTCTTGAAGGCTGCTTTCTACATTACTAATATAATCTGCAAAAACTTTTTCACCAAGATCATCAAAATGATTTTTAAACGTATCAAAAGTATCTTCCCTAACACCTTTTGCTAGCAAGTTCTGTTTAATTTCCTCTACAATATTAGAGTAATCTTGATTAGTTTGAACATCACCTATATCTTCAATGTATTTTTTATTCTCTAACAACTGCTTATCATTTGATAGTTGATGTAATTTATTATGAATTTTCTCTCTTTCTGCATCTGTAGTAAAATTTTTAATTATATCATCGAATTTTACTTCATAGCCATCGATGCTTAAATAATACTCAATATTTTGTCCTTTTATTTTTTCTTTTATAACGCGATCCTTATCTCTGCCTACTTTTACTAAGATCTCAATACCATCACTATAATCATCTACAAAATATCTTTCTGCATTCTTCATTTCTATAATATCACCTATTATCAATTTTTTATCATTACCATTGTTATCTTTTACTTTTACATATACATCAGTCCTATCAGCATTGCCTATCATATCAAACACTTGCTCACGACCTATATCTACAATTTCATTAGTTAAATCCTTAGCATTATCAATATCAAATAGCTCTTTAACACGTTGCTTTTTTTCTTCCTTTGTAACCTTTTCTTCATCACGTGAATCTATGCATGGTATACCTATATCACGTCTTTTTCTTGTTGCACATTGGCTAAAACTAAAAATGGAGCTATGAACTACCTTAACAGGAGTAAATTCATCTTTACTTACTAAAATAAGAGAATTTGTATTACTCGCCCCTTTGTCAAAAATAACACCCATAAAAGCAACTTTGTTGCCATCTGTAAGCGTTTTATAAGTAACACCTTTTGTATACTCTTTAGTTATTTGATTATTTGCTTCTGTTATTAATGCATCAGCTGTCTTACCTTCCCTTGGTCCTTTAACCTCCAATCCTACCGGATCATACTCTTTAGCACTGCTGGCTTGGTTTGCAAACTTAATACCATGAACTAGCATATCAATGCGTTTTCCCCTACCTGTTTGAAACTCTGTTAATATTAACGCTCTATCTTCTTGTTGTGGTTCTCCTAGCTTGATATCACTATAATGGTCAAATGCTCCATGCAATACTGCCTGAGTATGTGCTTCTTTTTCTATTAAACCTTTAAGAGGTAATATTGCCTCGCCTACTTTGCCAAATAACTTCTTGTACTTACCTATTGATGAAGATTGATCTTGTAAAGAAGCAAGCTGAGATACTAGTACTTCATCAAATGTTTTCTTAAAATCCTTAGGATAAGGAATATCTTTAAAATTACCTTCAAATTTATTAGTTTCTCTTCTATTATACTGCTCTAGGGAAACGGATTCTCCCACCTCCACGCTAAAATACTCTTCAAATTTTGATTTTTTCTTAATGTTAAAACTAAGGTTTAGTTCAACTATTTTCCTGTTTCCTATTTCTTGCTGAAGTTGATCAAGAGGAATTCCCTTGTTCATCGCATTATCTCTTCCATCTGTTTCAACAATATTCATCACACAAACTGATTTTTGAACATTGATTGGAATAAATACCATTGTCACAACTCCATGGCTTTGATCCAAGTTAGATGGTTGACTGGCACCTTGCCCTTTACTTTTCTGATCTTTAAGACGTTGAGATTTAGGTTCAGGTTGAGCTTCTGTGGGTATATTTTCTCCATAAATAAAAACGTGCTTTTTAAAACTGCTTTCTAAAACTTGAACTTCATTTAATAACAGAGACTGCCCTAACAAAAACCTACTAAAATAATGATTATCTCCCTTCTCTCCTGTACCAGGAAATGTATGGTAGATACGCTCTATGTTATTTTGAACTTTCTCCTTCAGCCCTTCTTCATTAATTCTACCATTATTTCGTCCATCAATAGATTCCATTATATCATTAAAAAGAGGGGTGATTTCTTGATCACGTGATTTAGCAACGATATTCGAAACAGGAGATGGATGATCAAGGTTTACACCAACGCATAGCATGTCATTTGCAGTAGTTAAAATTCTCATTACATTCGGTTGAAAACCTTTTGTATAATCCTCAGCTTGCTTTAAAGCAGTAGTTGGTGCAGTTCCACTCTTTTCTCCTATTTTACCTTCTTCTAACTCTGCTTTAGTAGCAGCCTTCATTTCTATAATAATAGGAATAGCATTCAATGACCTATCCTTACCACGAGGCACTAAAACAATATCAGCGTAACCTCTCCCTGCAAATTGCTCTAGATAAACCCTAAGATTATGTCTATAGCGAAAATTCACTAGGGCGCCTGCTATAAACCCATGATGTGCTGTTTCCCGGAATTGAACGGTAACCTTTTTGCCATTGGATAGCGTACGCTTTTTTTCACCGTACATAAGTGAATCCTTATATTCAGAGTGAATTTTACTAACTTTTTTTAGAATATTCTCAATAGGCTCTTTCACTTTTTCCACATCAGGATTAGTCAGCTTCGCTATATCACTTTCTGGATTACTCCACAACCCTCCTTTTACCTCATGAAAACCTTTGCTAACAGCGGAATTAAGTACTCTCGTATCTATTACTTCAACATTAATACCCTCTTTGTTAATATTATTTCTGGAAATATGTATTAACCTAAAGTCCATTTCTAATACAGAATCTATCGGACCTTTAAATGCATCTTTTATATCTTGAGCTTCAGCTTGTATACTTTTACCTTTAGGTGAAGTAAGACACTTCTTCAATATCTCTACCAGATCACCTGAAGTAAACTTACAGTTTTTATTATCAGAGTTATGCTCTGAGATAGAAATTAATTTTACATGATTCTTAACGTCCTCATAAGATTGTATTTTATCATTACTAATAACAGCTACTTTTAATGTACCCGAAGTATCAAATCTAAAATATATTTTTTTTAATCTTCAGCTTTTTCGCAATTTCTGTATTTATCAAGGTAGAAAAGCTTCCTAGAAAGAAATGAGGAAAAAATCCTTCTTTACCTACCGAATGTAAATATGATGGAATCTGATCAATATATGACTGAAATCTTGCTTTGAAAGATTTAAAATCACTTCCCTGTTGAGTTGAAGTACTTGCTACATCTGAACTCACCTCTCTAATTAATAGTTCTATTAACTCAAAATCTTGTGGTCTTTCTTCGTTCGGCATATAACCCTCCTTTTAGATCTTTTTAATGATCACCTAACCCCATATAAGATTGTTTACTAATCTCTACCTCAGCTAAATCACCGCTTGGGCCAGGTATGTTTTTTTGATCGAGTTCTTTATCAGCAGACTTGCCATACGCTAAAAACTTATTTAATGAAACATGATCTCCTTGCTCTAATATAGAACGTATGTAATTTGCTTTTTCAGAAGACATGAACTCCTTGATTTGTCTAAAATTAGCATTATCTAACATTGCCCACACTGGCTTCATAAAACCTTTTTCAATCAAATGTACTGAAAATTTTCCTTGAAAAGAAGAATCTTCCATCATTTCCCCGTCTAATGTGAAAGCACGATGACTATCAAATCCTTCCTTCATCCACATATGCATAAAAACTCTCACACCCTCACCTAAATAATACTCTGGACAGTCCTTTATCATGAATTTTGACCAGAGACGATAATCATCTTCTGTAATATCACTTGGCTTTAAACAATCGAACAATTCCTGAAATTTATTAAAGCTAAGCACGTCCTTCATTTTATTCAAAGAACCGTAATAACCATTTTTCTCCAAATCTCTTTTTAAAAGCTCTGGATATCTATCAGGATTTATCTGATCAAGGAAAAACTCAAATATATCAGGGTAAACGCGAAAATTAGGTCCTGCCGAATACACTGCATTTTTCATGAAGATCTCATCCTTTTTCTGTGCACTCATTTTATTGTCAGGCAAGGATTTTATCTTATTACAAAAGAATTCCACTGCTTCTACTCTGTGCCAACCTACTGCACAGTCAAGCCCACACTCATATAGATGACGACCCCTCAAATCCAATTTATCAAGATACCCACTAATGAAATGTGACCAAAACTGTGCTATAGGACCTTCTCCAAAGCACTTAACTAAGTGGTTATACTCTAGCAAGCTACTTCTACCTTGAGCAGACAATTCCTCTTTTCTTTCCTCAAATATAGCTCGTATTTCATCCTCTAAACAACACTCACATGCAATTTTGTATCTACTTGCCCTGCCAAAAGCATTATCCGAATCTGGTAGTGTAGTAAGCCTTTTACCTACCTCCCGTCTATTAAGCTTGACTCCATGCAATCCTCCTACCTCCTCCCAAGACTGCTTGTCAGATAACACTTGTGCAATAAGATTGTGTCCTTTTTGACCACTTCTTTCAATTATTTTTGAATGTGTATAGCACCAGCGTTCAATTTGGAGGAGCTTAGATGCCTTGTAAGGATCATCCTCCTTAACAGATGAAAACAAAACTTCCGGAATATCTCCACGGTCCATAATTACCCCTCTTTACAAATGAATGAAAAAATACTTTGATTCTTAACCCTCTCACGTACCATAATGAACTAGCCTCTATTATACTCTAGGTATATTACTCTGTCTTTAAAACCTGTCAATCATGATTTTAGAAATTTTTCCAACCCAAAGTAACTTTCGATGAAAGACTCTTAACAGGATCAATTTGTTTTTATATTCTATTTTTATCATACACTTGTTAATTCTTTCACAAGTAAAATGCTATTAATTTAGCAAAACATATTATTAGGATCTCAAGCAAATTAACCATTTCCAGCGTTCAAAACCAAGGGCGGTGAGAATTGTTCGTTTTGGGATGGCATGGTCTTCCATATGTACCATACGAACTTTTTAATATAACAATTTAACTATACGCTAAAACTAGCTACATTAGCCCATTTCATCCATATCTACATACGAACTGTTTTGCCTAAGCTTATTGAAATAATTTAAATCTTCTATTTTTATAACCTTATTTTTACGCGGCTTGTTCTCACAAATATACGACCTTTTTTGCAATCTTAGGAAGAGTCAATAATTCAATTCTTTATAACACTAATTAGTATGGTCTTTTCATTAAATTTATCCTTTCAAAAAGACTATGCTTTATTCACCTGCTTTAATGGTATTATAATATTTTACACCTAAACCTACTCTATAAAAATTCACAATACGAATTAGTAAATAGATTATATTCAAATTGATTGTATTTATGATATATAGCGCATACAATATATTACTTGTTTATTTTAGTGGGGGGTATAGGTATGTTTAGTTTAAAGCAGGTAGTACAATATAATTTATTTGGTAGTAACGACCTTGAAGGCAATTCATCTTGTGAATTTGAAGATTTTCCTGAAGAGGTATTTGAGATTAGCAATGAAGAAAATCAAGCAATAGATAGTTTGAAAAGTAAAATAGAAAATCTACAACAAGAAAATTTTGATCTTAAAAAAAATGTAGAGTTACAAAAACACTATAAGAAAAGAGTAGAAGAGTATTACGAAGAAGTAAGTGAACTTACCAGAGAAATGCAAACCCTAGAAGGGAAAATTAAAAGGCTTGAAGTTGAATTACAAAGAAGGACGAGAAATTTAACTGAAAATGATCAAGACATCGAACAGCTAAAACAGAAAGTAGAAATATTATTATTAGAAACTCAGAACAAAAGTGATATAATTAAGAAATTAAATAATCAATTAAAAGAGGCAAAGAATGAAATTCAGTTAACAGACAAAATAAATGAAGAATTACAGCAAAAACTGGTTTTGACTGAAGATGAGTTAAATAGAGTAAGAAAAGAAAGTACAGTGCTGATAAACAGTATAGAGGATTTGAAAGGTGATTATGAAAATCAGATATTAGAAAAAGAGAAGGAGCTTAATGATGTAAGAGATCAATTTTGTATTTATTTATCAGAGTATAAAGAACTATTTGCAGAATTCAATAGACTGCAGAAGGAAAACGAAAGTTTAAAACAGAAAAATTTCTATATTAGTAATGAAGTGTCTCTTGCAGATGAAATAAACAAAGAAAACGTAAGAGAAGAAATAGCAAAGCTTCAGTTTGTACCTGAAGTGAAAATTAAACATATTATTGATAATAATGACCAAGAATCAACCTTACCAGATAGAGAAGCAGAAAATTATCGAACAAGTGAAGATAAAAACCTTGAAAATACTGATTTCGAGATTGGAGTATGGAATGAAGCTGACGATGAAAGTAGCGATGACCAGAAATCAACCTGGCTATATGGAAAAACAGAAAATTGCCGAACAAGTGAAGATGAAAACCTTGAAAATAATGATTTCCCAATTGAAGTATGGAACGAAACGGATAGTGAAAGTGACAATGTTAGCCCTTGCCCTGATTATGATGAAAGTTTTGGTAGGCGTTACAGTCAACTATTCTATGATGAAGCCATAATTCATAAAGAAAAAGATACTTTTGTTTTAATTCGTCAAAAAGATTCTTTTTCTTTAGCGAAAGTAAAACCGAATACAAGAGAAGAAGAAAAGTATGAAAGTATTTGGCAAAAAATAAATAAGATCCATGATTATCTGGACATTTTAGGTTACTCTGGTAGCGAAGAAGATTATGAGGAGTGCGAAAAAGAACTTGATAAAGTTATAAACGAAGCACTGAAACAAGGAATAATGTTCACTTTTCCATATAAATCTGATATGTCCTTGATAGATCGTATAGCTGACACATTCCCAAAGCTATATTTATCTGCTGACACTACTCGAATTTATGAGTTTTTACACAAGAAAAAAATATTTCAGATAATATCAGAAGGTGCATCTTTAAACAGATTTAGCGATGAAGAGCATGGAGATGTAGTAAACGTAATTTGTTCAGATAAAGATACCTTAGGTCAGCGAAAAGCAAACCTTTCAAAGCTGAAGGAGTTAGCACTTGAAAGTATTATAAGTAAAAGTGAGCAAATTGATAAACATGACTTTGAACTAGAAATAGATAATGGATATTTTTGTATAGATTACCCACAAAATAGTACTATTGAAGTTGCAAAGATATTCAATAATCAAAAAGCTAAAGATTTAAATCTAAATATTGGTATAGTTCAAGTTGGAAAAAGTATAATTAGAGTTGAAAACATAGAAGGAAGGAGAAATTATACAGACATCTCAGGAGATATCATTGAAATGTCTTTTACCACTGAAGTAGGAGAGATCAGTATTCATCTATGTCCTAATGAGAAAGATAGTAATAAAATAGAGGTGAGGCTTGTCGATGAAGTAAGATTTAACAAGTTAGAGAATAAATCAAGTTTAGGGCAGAGTTGTCTGTTAGGGGGAAAAAGTGTTTTGACAGCTATAGAAAATGGATATTTCGAAAGAAATAGTAGTGTTTTTAAAGAGTCAGGTAAGACTATTAAACAGTCAGAGTGTACAATGGAAAATCCATCTAGCTTTCTAGAGGGGGTGAATAAAAATCAATTACTCAGAGTAAATGCAAGAGCTTATGGTCGGGGATTATGATAGTTGCTGTACATTGTAGATATAAAAATAAGGGGGATGAAGATGCGTTTTAATTTAGAGCCGGGAGGTGCTTTTTGTGATGGTAAAAATAAGCTTGTAACTGTTAAAATAAATGATGAAGAAAAGATTAATTTATCTGTAATAGTTTAGACTTAATCGGGAATGTTCAAAAAAGTGTGTCAAGCCGCATTTTTAGTTCAACTCAATTTTCAATCTGTTGGGAAAGAAGATGTCAAGTTGAGACATAGTTAAAGCCCAATTAGGGAGAGCCATAATCCACTTTTGCTCCACTTTTTTTATAGCACAATATACCAACTTATACAAGGCATTTGTACTGGTAAATGAGCCCTTGGTTTTAATGAATTTCCTGATTCGTCTATGCAACCCCTCAATTGGATTGGTGGTATAAATTAGCCTTCTAACAGGGCCAGAATACTTAAAATAACCAGACAAATTTTCCCAATTGTTTTGCCACGATTTTATGACCAAAGGATATTTTTCACCCCATTTTTCTTCCAGCTCAAGCAAATAATTTTCAGCGATTTCTTTACTTGAAGCACGATATATTTTTTTCAAATCATTCATGAAAATTTTCACATCTTTGCTGGATACATATTTCAATGAATTTCTTATCTGATGCACTATACATATTTGTACTTCTGCTTTGGGAAATACACTATTTATAGCCGCAGGAAAACTTTTTAGACCATCAACACATGCAATCAGAATATCCTCTACCCCTCTCTCTTTTAGGTCATTTAACACTCCTAACCAGAACTTCACTTTCGGCTAAATAAAAGCCTAGTACTTCTTTTCTGCCATTTTGATCTATGCCTAATATATTATACATGCATTTACTTACGCAATGCCCGTCCTCCTTGACTTTGAAAAACATGCCATCCATGAATACTATTGGATATACAGATTGCAGTGGACGACTGCGCCATTCATTGATTAACGGCAGTAATTTGTCGGTAATACTTGATATCTCTGCTGCCGATATTTTGTGGTCATACATCTCCTCTACATGCGATGCTATGTCCCTATACCCTTACTATTACCCACAAATGTAAATGGACTTATAAATAAAGGATTAGAATATTAAAGTTTGTGAATATTGAGGGTATAAAAATGGCAAACAAGGGTAATGAATGGGCTAGAAATGAATTGGGGGATGCTGCACTTGGAGATAAAAGACTGACAGATCGATTAGTAAATATTGCTGATAGTTTAATAAGTTTACCTGAAAGTTCAATCAATCAAGCATGTGGAAGTTGGTCAGAAGCAAAAGCAGCTTATCGTTTTTTTCAAAATGAGAATGTAAAAGGAAGTGATATCTTAACATCGCATATTGCAAAAACTGTTGAAAGAACAAAAACTCATAAAAGGATTCTTGTGATTCAGGATACAAGTTGCATTTCATATATGGGACATGAAAAAATAAGAGGATTGGCAGTTGTTTCAAAAAAACAAAGTAAAGGTATTATGATGCACACAGCTTTTGCGATTAGTACAGAAGGCTTGACATTAGGAATACTAGACCAAAAGCTTTACTCGAGACCATCTATATCTAAAGAAGACCAAGAGCTAGAAAAAAGAAGACGTTGTAGAAACGTTAGTATTGAAGATAAAGAAAGCATAAAGTGGCTAGAAAGTTTAAAGAAAACAAATGAAATTATAGATTCAACTCAAACAGAAACTATAACGGTATGTGATAGAGAAGCAGATATTTATGATTTTTTTGAGCTTGCTTACCGTCTTAATTCAGCGGTTTTGATAAGAGCTTGTAGAAACCGAAACGTAAATAAAACATCTAGGTATTCTCGAGAAGAAAAATTATGGCAATTTATAGAAAGGGTTCCTTGTACTGGAAAAGTAGAAGTTGAAATTCCGGCTAGAGATAACAAGCCAAAAAGGATAGCATCTTTAGAAGTTATAGCACTTCTCATAATAGTCCAAAAAAGGTAAGATATGGATTTATAGTAGTGATGGTAAGCATGCCAGCAGCATATAGTTATGACTTAAGGAAAAAGGTAATGGAAGCATTGGATGAAGGAGAGAGTGGAGAAACTGTTGCCAAGAGATTTAAGATCGGAAAAACAACTTTATATGAGTGGAAGAAAAGACGTGAGAAAACGGGAGATTTTCAATCAAAAAAGCCTGGAAGCGTGGCATAAAATTACCGACTGGAATGCATTTACCGAATTTGCAAATGAGCAAGGTGGTAAAACTCAGTCAGAGATGGCTAAGCTTTGGGGCAATATTAGTAGACAAACGATTCATCGAGCACTTAAAAATATAGGATTCACAAGAAAAAAAAGACCTACGGATACAAAGAAAGAAATGAGGAAAAGCGAGCTCAATTTGCAAATGTTATAGCGACAAAAGAACTTAAAGAATTAGTGTATATAGATAAGTCTGGCATTGATAACACTGAACCTATGGGTATTGCCAGAAAGGACAGCGGTTTTATGCCCTAAAATCTGGAAAGAAAACTCAACGAATTAGCATGGTTGCAGCCTTAAGTGGAAGAAAAATAATTGCTCCGTTAACCTTTAAAGGCCACTGCAATATGGATATCTTTAATAAATGGTTTGAGCAGTTTCTGACACCGATTTTGGAACCTGGACAAACTGTTATCCTTGATAATGCTACTTTTCATAAGTCTAATAAGATTTGCTAAAGGAGTTGGTGCAGAAATTTTATATCTTCCTCCATATTCTCCAGATTTCAACAAAATTGAGCATTATTGGTTTGCTATAAAAAACAGAGCCAGGAAAAACATTCCTCTATTCGAATCCTTTCGTCGTGCTGTTGATTCTGCCTTCCTATGACCTGTTCGGACTATTATGAGAAATGTTATAACCCCAGCATTAACATGAGTATAAGTGTTGGTAGTGTGTCCAACAGCGAAGCAAGGGTCTCATCAAAATGTAAAGAAGTCTATGAACAAATAGAGGAAGAAATGAAAGCAAGCGAAATTTTGCATATTGATGAAATCAGTCACTACAACAAAGGCAAGTTGGGATGGTGCTGGATGTTTGCCAACAATAACTCAAGTCTTATGAAGTTAGCAGATACAAGAGGAATGAGGTTTTTAAAGAATAGTGCATTTTGTGATTACAAAAATCGTGTAATTACCGACAGATATGCAGTTTACAACTACTTCAGTGATGAAAAACGACAAATTTGTTGGGCTCACTTGTTGAGAAATTTCGAGAGGTTATCTCATAGCTGGAATAGTGAAGTAATGAGACTTGGCAATTGTTTAAAAGATGCAGCTAATGGATTATTTGCATTAAAAAATGCTTTGTCAGAAAATGAAATTAGTATTTCAAAGTTCACTAAGCAATCTAAAGAGTTGCGAAGATTTATGCAGTACTGCATGATAAAAATATCTTATATACTTGAAGCAAAAGGAGCTTCACGAACGGTAAAGGGTATTATAAAATCCGAGCCAATGATGTGGACATTTTTGGATGAACCAAAGAATATTCCATTAACGAATAATCATGTTGAACGACAAATACGGCGTTATGTTGTCTATCGTAAGAATTCATATTTTGCACAGTCAGAGCGAGGGAATAGATTCCTTGAGCGGATAATTTCTCTGTATCTCACTTGGAGACAAAAAAAAGTTAAATCCATTTCAAAACCTTTTATCTATTGTCTCTTAAGCCGCACCTCTGAACGGATACCCGTAATTGGGTTTTAAAGCGATTCTACAACCTCAGGGTACAACTATACCACCAAGACCCAAGTTACTCACATAGGGTAGCTTAAAACTCGATTATGAGGTACTTCTAAATTATCTTTTACCTTAAACTTTCACTTACTAGAAAGAGCCCTGTTCAATTTTATTATGTTTTTTATTCCTTGTAAAATATTTTTTCAAAAAAGTGAACAGTTTTTGTAATTTCGGTGAAACAAGAGCTGGTTTTGGAGGTCTTATTGAAATATAACGACTTTTATCTAAAATTCTTAAGTTGAGTTTTTAGGTAATCTGTATAAATAATTTGTAGATGAAGCTAAAGGAAAAAAGTTTTGCCATAAACATAAGCTACAAAACCCTCTCAATAATTCAAGATGGAGACAAAGATCTAAATTTATTTATTTACGTCTCCAATTTTATCGCGTATAATGGAGACAAAGATTTATATTTCGTATTTTATGTCTCCATTGTTTATTGGTAGAAAAACTGAGTTAAAGCAATTACTGGAGCTTACAGAAAAAAATACTGCATCTTTTGTAGTAGTCAAAGGAAGGCGTCGTATAGGAAAAAGTCGTTTAATTCAAGAGTTTGGTAAATACTTCGAGCAATATTACTCCTTTATAGGTTTGCCACCAGAAAAGCATACTACAATGTCCTACCAACTTAATGAATTTTCTAGACAAGTTGCTAGACAATTTAATACATCTTTTGCTAGGTATGATGACTGGAGCGATTTACTATGGGCAGTTGGTGAACGTCTACTATCAGGAAAAACATTATTGCTGTTTGATGAAATTTCTTGGATGGGCTCAAAAGATCCAACCTTTTTAGGCAAAATAAAAAATTTTTGGGATACGCAGCTAAAAAATAATAACAAGCTAATTTTCGTTGTTTGTGGATCAGCTTCATCATGGATCGAGAAAAATATACTTAGTAGTACTGGCTTCGTAGGAAGAATATCGTTAACTTTAACACTCGGAGAATTATCACTTTCTGATTGCAACGAATTTTGGCCAAAAAATATTTCAGCATATGAAAAGTTCAAGGTGCTTGCAGTAACTGGCGGAATTCCAAAGTATTTAGAGGAGGTAAATTTTAAACATAGCGCTGAAGAAAATATTAAAAGGCTTTGTTTTACAAAAGGTGGGTTTTTAGTTGAAGAATTTAATCAAATATTCTCAGATTTATTCATGCGAAAAACGGCTTTTTATAAGCAAATAGTCAGAGCTCTTTCTACTGGAGCTAAAGAACAAGAAGAAATTTGTGCTACTTTAAATATCGTAAGACATGGACGCATTTCTGAGTATCTACATGAGCTTGAGCTTGCTGGTTTTATTGCAAAAGATCATACTTGGAGTATAAAAACTGGTACTGATTCACGACTCAGGAGATACAGACTTCAAGATAATTATTTAAGGTTTTATTTAAAATATATTGAAAAAGATCTAGGGAAAATTAATCGTGACACCTATTCTATAGGGTTCTTACCAGAGTGGTATACAATTATTGGGCTTCAATTTGAAAATTTGGTGCTGAACAATAGAAAGAGTATACATAATATCTTAGGAATTGATGGAATAATAAGCGAGAATCCATTTTTTCAGAAGAGAACGCGTAATAGTGCAGGTTGTCAAATTGATTATATGATTCAAACGAAGTTTAACACTCTCTACATTTGCGAAATCAAATTTTCAAAAGATAAAATTGGTCATTCAATAATACAAGAGGTACAAAAGAAAATAGATACACTAAATCGTCCAAAAGGCTTTTCATGTCGTCCAGTCCTTATCCACGTTAATGATGTAAGTGATGATGTTATAGATAGTGGTTACTTTTCACACATAATTGATTTTGGAAAATTATTAAATTGTAAGTAATGGTTTTTCTGACTTAAAAATAGTGTCTTTTAGTTTTTATGTTTATTCTTAACTTATAGAGGTTGCCTATGACTGATACTTTAACTTTAAAAGAGGGAGATATTGAAACTACTGCTTTTGATAATAGCAATTTTACTAGAGTATTACACGATGGAGAATGGTGGTACGTAATAACAGAAGTAATAGCTTTTCTGACAGGTAGTAAGAACCCATCTGACTATCTAAAAAAGATAAAAAGCAGAGATATAGGGCTTTCTGAAGGATGGGGACACCCCCCTTGAAATTAAAAAATAAAGTTTTACATAGCCCATTTCAATTGTCTCCATTGTAGCACCATTCTTAAAAACGTTTTAGAGGGCTATTATAGCGTTATCTAGATAGGGGTTGTAAATCAAAAGCTCGTGTAATCTCCTCTCAACTCAAATAGCAAAGAAGCTGCTGTAAAAGATATAGCTGGTCTTCAAAGCTCTTTAATTCCTTAGCTGTCTTAAAATTATTTTAACTTTTTTTCAAAAAATCCCGGAAAAAGTAGTAAGAAATCCGGTATATATTAGTATAGGGGCATTGAGTGTAGATGTGCTTCAAACAGAAAAGTTGGAAAACAGAAAGCAAAAGAAATCTAGGCTTTTACGTAATTGAGAATTTATATTTTTTTAATAAGGCAAAAACTGTGTTTTAAAGCTAGATGTGACTTTAGGGAAAAAACTATCACTGCTCACCAAAGAACGTCTATAATAGCCTTTAAACTCAAATAAAAGCTATCCTTAGTAATTCTACTGTTATAAAACAAACCTGCAGACAAGTTTAACAAGGTTTTTATCCTTTGCAAAAAAAAAGTGAACAGTTTTCGTAATTTTGGTGAATATATATAACAAGAAAACAACTTTCTGCAGTAGCACATAATTCTCGTTGTTGGCCTACAAAAACCTATGAATTTCTAGTGTATTTTGCAGAAACCAGACGATATTTTGGAGTAAGTGCTACTTGTAATTTTAATAATAGCAAATGTCAACCCTAACACTAGATCTAGGCAAACAAACAGGATGGTCTATTCTTCACAACGGAGTAATTCAAAGTGGAAGTGAGAGTTTTCATACTAGTCGGTTTAGTGGTGGTGGAATGCACTTCTTAAATTTTCGTAGCTGGCTAAATGAAATGAAGGAAAAATTTCCAAGTATTGAAACAGTTTATTTTGAGGAAGTTAGAAGACACTTAGGAACTGATGCTGCTCATTGCTACGGAGGTTTCTTGGCACATTTGTCTGCTTGGTGTGAAGAGAATCATATTCCCTATCAGAGCGTTCCTGTTAAGACTATAAAACGCTTTATCACAGGCAAAGGCAATGCAAGTAAGAGTGAAGTTATTGAAGCGATACGTGAAAAAAGTTTTTCACCTAGAGATGATAATCAAGCAGATGCTTTGGCATTAATGTTTTACGTTATGAATATTAGTAAAGATTTTAACATATCAAAAAGCCCATAGAAAGTGGGTCCTTTCGGCCATACTGGCGGGTTTGGTGGGTTCGACCCCAGGCCTTCTTTAGCGTCAGAGATATTTTGAATATTAACTTTTTAATTATTAAGATATGAATTTAGCAATCCACTACTATCCTGTTGAAAACCTCGTCGAATATAAGCGTAATCCTCGTAAAAATGATGACGTAGTAAACAGAATGTGTGCTTCAATCAGGGAATTTGGCTTTCGTATTCCAATAGTTGCAAAAAGCGATGGTACTGTGGTTGATGGTCATTTAAGACTCAAAGCAGCAAGAAAACTTGGTATGGAGAGTATTCCAGTGGTCTTAAGTGATAATTTAAATGAACCACAAACTAAAGCTTTTCGGTTACTGGCAAATCAATCAGCTAATTGGGCAAAGTGGGATGATGATCTTTTGAGAGTGGAAATTCAAGAGCTAGAAGATTTGCAGTTTGACTTAAAAATGACAGGATTTGAATTAGAAAAAGTTCAACGGTTTCTCGATGATTTTGACGGTGAAAAAGAAAATCTTTCTGACTTAGTTGTTGATGACAAAAAGGTAGAAATAACAAAACCAGGTGATCTTTGGATTTTAGGTGATCATCGAATCTATTGTGGTGATAGCTCTTTAGTTGAATCATATAAAGCGGTATTAGACAATAAAATGGCAGATATTACCGTGTGTGATCCTCCATATAACGTTGATTACGGTAGCAGTCAGGAAAGAGAAGATAAAAAAATACTAAACGATAATCAAGGTGAAAAGTACGAACTTTTTCTCTACTACATTTGTTCCAATATTTTAGCATATACGAAAGGAGCAATTTACATCTGCATATCATCATCAGAGTTTTCGACGTTGCAAAAAGCATTTGAAGAAGCAGGTGGACGTTGGTCAACATTTATCATTTGGGCGAAGAATCACTTTACACTAGGCAGATCTGATTATCAAAGACAATACGAAGCAATGCTTTATGGATGGAAAAGTGGCAATAAACGTGAGTGGTATGGAGGTAGAAATCAAAGTGACCTCTGGTTTTATGATAAGCCAACACACAACTCACTACATCCAACGATGAAGCCAGTAGAGCTAATGGAGAGAGCAATAGTAAACAGCAGCAGATCAGGAGACATAGTACTTGATCCATTTAGCGGTTCTGGAAGTACACTGATTGCATGTGAGAGAACAGGAAGAATTTGCAGAACAATAGAGCTAGATTCAAAATTTGTAGATGTAACCATAAAACGTTGGCAAGTGTACACAGGTAGGGAGGCAATTCTTTCTGGTACTGGTAAAACTTTTGCAGAAATTCAAGAAGAAAAACAGTAAGAAAAAAGTTGTAAGTTAAAAATGTGATATAAAAGAGATAAGAGGGAAAGATAGCCCTACTCACTATAGGAATAGAGCTATCACGGGCGTGTGCGACCGAAAAAAAGTTGGTATTACAACCGTTTCCATCAAGGTACACTAGCCCATCTCTCGATACGTTTGAATAGTTGTGTGGGACATATATATGCACCCGTTTACAATCTTAAATTAATAAAACTATCGAGGTTATAATGGTTAGATCTTATCAAAATTTTATTGGTATTGACATCGGAAAATTCAAGAATGTTGTTGCAGTTCACAAGCAGAAGAATGCTGTTGAATTTGACAATAATACTTCTGGTTGGCAACAATTGTGTCAAAAGTTCTCAGATATCTTACCTAATTCTTTAGTGACTTTAGAAAATACAGGAAAATATGAGCTTGGTTTGTCACATTTTCTTATTGACAAGAATATCACCGTACATCGAGCTAATACCCGTAAAGTAAAAAGTTTTATTTTATCTCACGGAACTTTAGCAAAATCCGATAAATCAGATGCAAGAGCTCTTGCTCAATATGGATTTGAACGCCATAGAACTCTCTCTCTATTTGTACCTACTTCTGAAAAACAATCAACCTTGGTTGCACTTTGTCAACGTCGTGATGACATCACGCAAATGAGAACTCAGGAAAAATGTAGACTGGAAGCACCTGAAAACGACCATATAAGAGAAAGTTGTCAAAAAACTATTGAATTTTTTAATGGCCAAATAGATGAACTAAATAATACTATACAAAGAATCATTGATGAAAGTCATGAGTTACAAGAACATCAAAAAATCCTTAAAACAGTTCCTGGAATAGGTAAAAAGTTATCACAAGATTTTCTGTGTTTAATACCGGAGCTTGGTTACTTAAACAGAAGGGAAGTAGCAAGTCTTGCTGGAGTTGCACCTCATCCTAGGGAAAGTGGTAAAGCTGTTGGTTATCGAAGGATTATAGGTGGTAGATACCGTCTTGCAAGTCAACAAAAAAATTACAAAAATTGTTCAAGCTGTATCATAAAATTAAAAAATACTTCCAATTCACATTTTGTGTAACGGTACACAGATTATAGTTAGTGAATATGTTGATAAGTAAATTTCCGCTTTTTTGTACGTATAAAATTAATTTACTTATCAACATATTCACTAACCAGTTACAAAATTTGTGTAAGATACTATTTTACATAATTGGAGCGTTTTTTGATTTTAAAGCACTAAACTTTCAGCCAAACTCCTAGCTCTGTAGTTTTTGATATGATCTGGATCAAAAGCCTTCTTTGACCTTAAAACACCAAAAACAATATGGAGTAACTTACGCATTGCAGCTCCCACAATGGCCATGTTATGCTTGCCTTTCTCTTTTAACCTTTTGCAAAAAGTCATAATAGTAGGATTATGATTCTTAGCTACTATGGCAGGAAAGTACATTGCCTTACATAATGTTCGTGAACCGGATTTACTTAATCTGGGCTTGGCATGTACAGACGTACCTGACGTTATATTTCGTGGTATAGCTCCAGCATATGCTGCCAATTGCCTGGCATCCTTGAAAGCTTTTATGTTAGGAACTTCAGCCAAAATAGCTACTGCTGATTCTTCTCCTATTCCTGGAATGGTCAATAGAAGTTGAAAATTTTCCAACAATTCTTTGTGTTTATTTAATAGTTCACGTAAGGAGTTTTTTATTCTTTCTATTTTTTGTTTTATGTTCATTGCAAGGTCTTCCCAAGCATTTGCAACTTCTTTAGGCAGTCTCTCTTTTTTTTCTAAGTGGTTATTTACTAATGTCAATTCATCTTTTAACGCAGCCGAGCAACGATAAAGATGCTTTAATTTCTTTAACTCAGGAGAAGGTGGTGCCCAACGAATAGGTTCCTGTCTTTGGCAATAATCGGCAATTATCTCTGCATCAGTCTGATCATTCTTTTGTCGTATAAGCTTACTTTTTGCATAAAATCTTATACAAGCTGGATTAACAACACTCACAAAATGTCCAGTATTGTGTAGAAATTCAGCTAAGGCTTCACTATAACAACCAGTAGCTTCCATGCAGGCTTTTACTTGTTCTACATTATGCTTTTGTAGAAAGCTCAGTAAACCTTGAAACCCATGATCATTATTCTTGAAACTCCTTTTCCTGGTTTCACGTTTTCCTTTGTTGCTTATGAATGAAAGAGAAACATCAAAGCGATCTTTTGATATGTCTATACCCAAAAAGTTGTTGATCATATATAACTCCATACGTTACTATTAAAATGAAAAGTAAGGCTAACCTTGTGGATACAGAATTATAACCATTTAGGTCTTTCTACGATACCGTTCAGCCTATACTTTTGAGAAGGGAACTCTTGTCTACCACACAGATTTTATATCTAAGGAGATATTCAAAGTTCTTCCCTTCTCCACCTAATGCTTAAGCTTAAAACATCAGATGCTTTTGACAAGATACAAGAAGTAATGTCCGTAAAAAGCTTTTTACAGCTGCCATGTCTGCTGCAAGGTCCAAATCTGTACTTGGTGCCTTTTATTCTAAGCTTGTTGAAAGTGGTAAGAAGAAAATGGTAGCTATAACAGCTCTAATGCGGAAAATCATAGTAATTGCTAATGCAAGACTTAAAGAAGCAATTAATTTGCATACTCTCACAACGGTGACTGAAATTGGCTAATGAATATGTGCGTCTACACAGACTTAAAGCACATATTCATTAGCTAAACAGAAATTATTATGGCAGCTGTTTGATATAAAATTTTATTTCTATGACACACGGGTTTTTATTGTCCACATGATTGAACAAAGTTACAGAATTACACAAATAAAAAATTTTTTAAAAAACATAGTTGATGGAAGAGATAACGCAAACAGAAATTTAGTAAGCCTGAGTAGTTGTAATATTAATTTACTGGTATATACCGTATTTTAATGAGTTTAGCGTAGTAAATAACTTTGGATTAAATGTTATGTACTCAATGAATCAAGCAAAGACGTCAGCTGGAGTAGTAACGTCGCAAACAAGTAATGAAACATCGTTTTCTGAAGAAGTAGAAAATAATGTTTCAGATTCTACACTATCTGTTAAGGAGAGAATTGAATTGTTTGAAAAAGGTACGAAGCAAACACCTATTATTAAGGAGAAACATATGAAGCAAACTTGTGGTAGTCACGACCTGAAGCAGTGCAACACTGAATACAAAGCAGCTTTTTCAAATGTGATTAGTAATGGTAGTGATGGCAGTATTACACTAGGAATGGATGAAGCAGGTGCTGATCAATTTGATGCACTTTCAGTGTTGGATAAGGGTGAAGATACAGAGGATGAATTTAATGCAGTTTGTGAGGCAAATGGAATAGGATATAACGGTGGGTATTCTCTTGATCAGTTTGAGGCAGCATCCAACACATCTTCCAACTCCCAAATAGACAACACAAAAGAAATGCAAAAAGAGGAAGAGGATAAAGAATTAGGAGATAAACCAAAGCCGTTACCTAGAAATGGAATGTTGGAGAAGGGCAATATTAGAAATGCAGCTCCACCTTCGCCTAGAACAGCAGCAAATCATGTGTCAAATATTATACAGTCTATTGCACCATCAAAATCATCATTAGAAGTAAAATCATATAACGAGAAAAATATGGAAGGACTAGCTAATGGCGAGCCTATTTATTCAGAAATAAACCAAGATACAAAATCTCCAAAAAAGAGTTTAGAAGAGAGTGATAGTGGAATAAGTGGTCATAGCTTTGGAGTACAAAGTTCAGATCTACAGAAAATGAAAGACAACTCAATATTTGATAGAAAGGAAGCATCAGAAAGGTCATCTATTGACACACTTAGTGATATATCTTCAAATATTTTGCTACATGAAAGTGATCAAACAAATAGTGGAGGTGTGGATTCAGAAACTCCGTTAGTTAAAACAAATAGAATTTTGCCAAGAGTAAAATATGCAGTGCAGCAGAAGGAATTTATAATTTTCGGTATAGCTGCTGTTGCACTTAGCGTTTCTGCAGCTTTGGTATATTTACAGGATAAAGCACAATTTATTGTATTTCTTGCAAACAGCCCTCTCTATATTACTATGCCAATGATAGCAATTACTTCATTGCTTGCAATTAGTCCGATATTTTGTGGAATAAAGCAATTTAGAGATACTGAAGAGTGTCAAATAGGGGGAAAGAATGCGAATGAAACTTTGAATCAGGTGCTAAAGTATCAACCAAAAGATAAAGTAATAAAATCAGTCAAACTGGAATACGGCAATGGTACTCATTCACATTTTACACTTAACGCTTGGAAGGGTAAGAACAACTTCATTAATATTGACGACAAAGTCATTAGTAGAAGAAATAAAGTAGAATCAGTAATCAAAGATAGGCCATTATTTACAGCATTATTAAGCAGTTTGGTTGCTGCAAATATAGTATTGCCTTTATTACTGTATGTGGAAGGTGGTATTAGTAGTGTACAGAAGTTTTACCAGAACGCTTTGATTAATAACGTAGGGCTATCAGTACTTGTAGGCTCGAGTATACTTGCACTATCAATGATATGCCTTGGAGTGCATTACTACAGAAAAACAAATTGCACAAATCTTGTATATTGTGAGGAAAGAATTGAACCAGAAAAAGTTAATGGAAAGTTCATTGAGGAAATAAAGGAAGCAAGGACAAAAGTGCTTGAAGAAAACCATAGTAAAGATGCTAAATGCAGCAGTTTAACGCTAGAGCAAGTAGTGGTTGAATCTCATAACTACAAAGATGTAATTTATAGTATTAGTTGAAAATAGCCAAATTTCACTATGTAAAAAGAAAGCACCGGAGTACTTCGCTTTGTGTTAGTAAAATATCTCTAAAATATTGGCAAGTATAAACAGGTAGGGAATTGCTGATACTGGCAAAACCTTTTCAGAGACTCAAGAAGAAAACTCGTAAAAAATAGGCAAAAAAAAGTGAAAATCACGCAAACAGAATGGGCAAGAGAGATAGGAGTATCAAAGCAATACGTCTGTTATTTAGTAAAAAAAGGAATAGTTAAGTTGGAGGATGGTTTGATCAATAGAGAACAAGCAAATGAAGCGGTGGCAGCAATAAGAGATCCAAGTCAGCCACTGAGGAGGAAAAATCCAGAAAATACAAGTAACCTTTCCACGATGTTGCTAAAAACTAGAATAAAAAATGAAATGGAACGAGGTAAACTGCTTGAGGCAAAGGCAAAAGCTGAGATTGGTGAACTTGTAGCAGTGGAGGAAGTAAAGCGCGAAGCATTTAATGTAGCAAGAGTTGTCCGTAATAATTTACTTAATATTCCAAATAGAGTTTCAGCACTACTTGCATCACTGAGTGACACTGAAAAGATCCATGGAACATTGACTGAGGAAATTACAAACTCATTACAAGAATTATCTAATACTAAATTTCAAATATAAAAAAGATTTTGAATATAAAATGGCTGATAACTTAAGTTTAGAGTTAATAAAGTGTCTCATCAATCAACCTGGATTAGATGTTAATGTTAGAGGATTAAATGGAAAGACACCACTACATTGCGCTATAGAGTTTGACGAGTTAAGCATGGTGGATTTATTACTCACGAAGAAGAACATTAATCCTTTTGTTGAGGACAATGAAGGCAAAACCTCCTTAGATTATGCCAAAGAAGGGAAAAAAGCAGAAATATTACAAGCGCTAATTAATAACAAATACGGATCAGAGGAAGATAGCTTACTGCACTTAGCTGCGATGATAGGTGAAGTTAATGCAGTTAGATATTTGATAAGAAAAGGTGTTGACGTTAATGTACGAAATGCTCTGCATCATACTCCATTACATCTAGCAGCAGGCATAGGACATGGAAATATTGTCAAAATTTTAGTAGAAGAAGGAAAAGCTGAAATAGATGTCTTTGATGCACGAAATCAGACACCAATGCACTATGCAGTTAATAACAAAAAGTTGGAAATAGTAAAGTTACTGCTAAAGCTTGGAGCAGATGTAAATAGCGCACGCATGGGACAAAACTCAATGAAATTGTCGCCTGTTCATATAGCTGTAAGTAATATTAATTACGATGAAAGAGATTTGTGTCTTGATATTCTCAAATGCTTAATAAAGGAGCCTAATGCTCAAGTAAATTTGCAAGACTACGAAAATAAAACGCCACTACATTACGCTGAAAGACTTAAAACAATAGAGGTTTTACTAACGCGAGAGGATATAGATCCTTTAATCAGGGATGATAATGGCAAGACACCATTTGATTACGCTAAACCTGAGATAAAGAAGGCTTTGATGAGTAATAAATACGGTTCTGAAAAGAATAGTCTACTCCATTTAGCTGCACAAAGAGGAGAAATTGAGATTGTAGAATCTATTTTAAAGGAAGAAATTGATATTGATATTTCAAACAATAAAGGTCTATCACCGATTTACCTTGCTGCAGAAAAAGGACATTTACATGTAGTAAAATTACTACTGAAAAAAGGAGCAAACTATACACCTGTTCTGCATTTAGCAATCAAGTCAAATAATTTAGAATTGCTAAAAACTTTATTTAAAGAAAAGAGTATCAAATTACCAGATAAGATAGGCAGATCTGTACCAATTTATTATAGGTGTATGGAGCATAGAGATGCAAAAGTAAGAAAATACAATAGTGTGATCTGTGTTTTTACCTCAGTAAGTGCAGTAGCAATGGCAGCATATATAGGTTTAACAGCAACAACAATAAGCAATGCAATCATTTTTGCAACAATAACAGGAATACTTGCGCTTATTATAGCAATAATGATAAGTGAGATGAGCAAAAGGTATATAGAAAATGAATTTCAGAAAAAGATGTTTATGGAATTGGAGGAATGTAGTTCTACTGTTAATGATGTTGAGATAGAACCAGCAATAAGTAGGGTTAAGGTATGATCTATGCTACATCTTTTTCTGAAGGTTTAAGACCAGATCCACTACTTAAAGTATCAGAGTGGGCGAATGAGTATCGAGTTCTAGCACCAACTGCAGCATCAGAGCCAGGAAAGTGGAGAACGGAAAGAACTCCTTATTTAAAAGAAATCATGGATTCACTTTCTCCGTCCTCACCAACAGAAAAAGTAGTATTCATGAAAGGAGCACAGATTGGGGGAACAGAAGCTGGTAACAATTGGATTGGCTATATTATCGATCAAACACCAGGTCCAATGCTGGTAGTACAGCCAACAGTTGAAATGGGAAAGCGTTGGTCAAAGGGAAGATTTGCACCGTTAATAGAAAGTACACCATGTTTAAAAAGTAAAGTAAAAGACCCAAGATCAAGAGATTCAGGGAATACTGTACAAAGTAAGGAATTTCCAGGTGGAATAGTAGTAATAACCGGAGCAAATAGCAGTGTAGCACTGAGATCTATGCCAGTAAAGTATCTCTTTCTTGATGAAATAGATGCCTACCCAGGAGATTCAGGAGGAGAAGGAGATCCAGTACTGCTTAGTATTGCTCGAACTAATACATTTGCACGGCGAAAGATCTTTTTAGTATCAACACCAACGATTCATGGAATAAGCAGAATTGAGAAAGAATTTGAAGCAACAGATAAGAGATATTTTTTTGTACCATGTCCGTATTGTAATTACTATCAAGTTCTAAAATGGTCACAAATAAAATGGGAAGATAAAAATCCAAGTACAGCACACTATATATGTATAGAATGTGGTGAAAAGATAGAAAATCATCAAAAGACAGAGATGCTTGAACGTGGAGAATGGAGAGCTACAAATCAAGTACACAATAGCAAAGTAATAGGATTTCACCTTTCAAGTCTTTATAGTCCAGTTGGGTGGTATAGTTGGCAGCAAGCAGTAGAGGATTTTCTCCATGCAAAAGAAAGTGAACAATTACTGAAAGTTTGGATAAATACTACGCTTGGAGAAACTTGGGTAGATAAAGGAGAAGTACCTGATTGGAAGCAATTATTTAACAGGAGAGAATTTTTTCCCGTAGGCACAGTACCTAGGAGAGAAGTGGTGCTTACTGCAGGAGTAGATGTCCAAAAAGATCGGTTAGAAGTAGAAGTTGTAGCATGGGGAAAAAGCCGTGAAAGTTGGTCAATAGACTATCGAGTATTTGAAGGTGATACAGGAGGTGGGGAAGTATGGGGAAAACTCTCTGAGCTCTTAAATCATCATTTTATTGGTGAAAATGGGCTTGAATATATGATAAGTATGATGGCAGTTGATGCTGGATATGCAACGCAAGAAGTATACAATTGGATAAGAGGTCATCAAGGCTGTGGAAGAGTAATGGCAGTCAAAGGTGTAAATAAAGCTCTAGTACCACTTAGCAGTCCAAGCAGAGTAGATATAACAGTTGGTGGTCAAAAGCTGAAAAGAGGAATAAAGCTCTGGCCAGTGGGAGTATCGATATTAAAATCAGAGCTTTTTCAGCTACTTAATGTTTTAAAAAACGGGGAAAAAGAAGAAGTGCCAGCAGGGTATTGTCATTTTCCCGAGTATGCACCTGAGTATTTTAAGCAGCTAACGGCAGAGCAATTAGTCAGCAAGGTAGTAAAAGGATATACCAAACAAGAGTGGCAAAAGGTAAGAGAAAGAAATGAAGTACTAGATTGCCGAATTTATGCGAGAGCAGCATCGATAGCACTGGGAATAGACAGATGGCCAGAGAGTAAATGGAATAGTTTAAGTGAAAAACCAGAAAGTAAAAAACCTAAAAAAGTAAGACAGAGTAAGTGGCTTGGTAATCAAAATGTACAGTGAAAAATATTTAACTCAAGTTGAGAAAGCAATTCAAAAACTGCAAAGCGGAGAAAGAGTTGTCTCAATTGCATATGGTGACCATGTTGTGCGGTACGGGGAAGTTCAAATAAAGGATTTATTGGATCTCAGGCAACGAATAAAAGCGGGGTTAAAAGTTGCAGGCATGAGGCCAAAGAGGAAAATTGTTTTTTCAACGAGTAAAGGAATTTTATAAATGCTGCTCAAAACCTTCAAGCAATTATTTAACAAACCAAAGATAAAAAGCTCAGCCTGGGATGCAGCAGGCTCAGGAAGAAGATTTTTTCACTTTCAACCAGAGTTAGGAAGCATAAATAATTTACTTTCTCAGAGCCTTGGGCACTTACGTAGCCGCTCTCGGGATATGGTAAGAAAAAATCCATATGCAGCAAATATAATTGATACAATAGTAAGTAACTCTATTGGAATAGGAATAAAACCGCAATCAAAAGCAAGAGATGGAGAATTTCGGAAAAAGGTGCAAGAATTATGGCTAAGATGGACAGATGAAGCAGATAGCTGTGGAATAAGTGATTTTTATGGATTACAAGCTCTAGTATGCAGAAGTATGATAGAGGGAGGAGAATGTTTTGTACGTTTAAGAACGAGAAAGCTGGAAGATAGATTTTCTGTGCCATTACAACTGCAAGTACTTGAGTCTGAACATTTAGATAATAAAACAAATCAAACTTTAGGAAATGGTAATGTAATAAGAAACGGGATTGAGTTTAACAGGCTTGGTCAAAGAGAGGCATATTACTTATTTAGAGAACATCCAGGAGAAGGCTCATTTGGAGAATCAGTGAGAGTACCAGCAAATGATGTTTTACATATTTATAGACCATTAAGACCTGGGCAAATCAGAGGGGAGCCTTGGCTTTCTAATATACTGCTGAAGCTTTATGAGCTTGATCAATATGATGATGCAGAATTAGTGAGAAAAAAGACAGCAGCAATGTTTGCTGGATTTATTACGAGACTCGATCCAGAAGCAAATATCATGGGAGAAGGTGAAGCAAGTGAGCAAGGAGTAGCACTATCTGGCCTGGAACCTGGAACAATGCAGCTTTTAGACCCAGGAGAAGACATAAAATTTTCAGAGCCATCAGATGTTGGAGGAAGTTATGAAGCATTCATGAGACAGCAACTGAGGGCAATAGCAATAGGTACAGGAATAACATATGAGCAGCTAACAGGAGATTTAACCGGTGTTAATTACTCATCAATCAGAGCTGGATTAATAGAGTTTCGTCGTCGATGCGCTATGCTGCAACACAACATTATGGTATTTCAATTTTGCAGACCAGTATGGAGTAGATGGCTAGAACTTGCCACTTTATCTGGAGAGCTTTCTACAACAGATAATCAAGTATTTAAAGATGTAAAATGGATACCACAGGGATTTGATTGGGTAGATCCACTGAAAGACCAGCAAGCACAGCAAATGGCAGTAAGGAATGGATTTATAAGAGTCGATCGGAAGTAGTATCAGAAATGGGTTACGATGTTGAAGAAATAGATCAAGAAATAGCAGAAGATCAAAAGCGTGCTGATTCTCTCAACCTTTTCTTTGATTCTGATGTCAGGACACAAACAAAATAAATCTCGTTTACTTTATGGAAATTTTACAAACCAACTGGCTATGTAGGCCGATGATGATAGAGCAAAAAAGCTTTGACCTGTTGTCACTATATAACGGAAAACAACCTATCTTGAAAAATATAAAACATGCAGTAAATCAGAATATAGAAAAAACAGCAGTAATAGCAATACATGGAATTTTGACCAAAAAACCAGGGGCTTTTGACGATTTTCTGGGAATGACATCATATGAGAAAATTCAAGAAGAAATAGAAGAAGCATTATCAAACAAAGATATAGAAACTATTCTGCTTGATATAGATAGCTCCGGAGGAGAGGTAAACGGTATATTTGACCTAGCTGACTTTATTTATGAATCAAGAGCAAAAAAGAGGATAATAGCGATAGCAAATGATGATGCATACTCTGCTGCATATGCTATAGCCTCTAGCGCTGAGAAGGTATTTGTGAGCAGAACTTCTGGTGTTGGCAGTATAGGAGTAATAGCAAGTCATATAGATCAAAGTGGGTTTGATGAAAAATGTGGAATAAAATACACAACTATTTTTACAGGCAAGAGAAAGAATGATTTAAATCCACATGAGCCTATTAACTCTGAAGGTTTAAAAAGTTTGAGAGAGGAAATAGATCGTTTATATGAGATGTTCGTCCAGCTAATAGCACGGAATCGAAATCTTTCTATAGAAGCAATCAAATCAACGGAAGCAGGGCTATATTTTGGGGAGAAAGCAGTAGAAATAGGCCTTGCAGACGGAATGACAATTCTTTCATCTATTAATAAAAACAGGAGTATTACTATGAATGAACAAACTACAACTGACCTAGAAACTGATAATTTAACTAATAAAATCAAAAATGACAGTTATCATGCTGAAGTTCTTGAATTAATACGTTTATGCAACTTATCACGAATGCCAGAGAAAATAGGAGAATTTATAGAGCAGAATGTTAGCAGCAAACAAGCACAAGAAATATTAATGTCGATACTTGCAGAACGAACAATGAAGACTGAAATTTTAAGCACATTACCACAGAATTCGTCAGAAGATTTAATGATGCAGGTAGCAAGAAGTCGTGCACAATCTGGCATTTAGAATATTCATAGTATAACAAAAGTAAAAAATAAAGGGGAAAAGCAGAATGAGTACTATAACAGAACAAAATAACCTTGGGGATCTTCTGAAATACGAAGTTTCAAATCTATATTCAAGAGACCAAATAACAGTAGCTAAAGGTCAAAATCTTAAGCTTGGTGCAGTAGTTGCCAAAAAGACGGAAGATGGTTTTATTAGAGTCCTTAATCCCACTGGAACAGACGGCACACAAACAGCAATAGGTGCAATAGTAAGTGATGTAAATGCGACAGAAAATGCCAAAGCAGTAATTATTACTCGTGGTGCAATACTAGCAGATCATGCAGTTGTGTGGCCAGCAAATATCACTGAAGAACAGAAAGCTGAAGCAATAAAGCAACTTGAAGCACGAGGGATCATTATCCGCAAGGGAGCTTAAAAAAACTATTAAAAACACAAAAGGGGAAAATAAAAAATGCAAAATCCATTTACAAATACAGCATTTAGCATGACGGCACTAACAAATGCGATGAATATATTGCCGATAAATTATGGACGAGTTGAAAATTTAAATTTATTTCCAAGTAAGTCAGTAAGATTTAGACATATTACCATAGAAGAACACAACGGAGTTTTAAGCCTATTGCCAACGCAAATTCCAGGAGCACCAGCAACAGTAGGAAAAAGAGGAAAAAGAAAGGTAAGAACGTTTACGATTCCGCATATTCCACATGATGATGTAGTGTTACCAGAGGAAGTACAGGGAATAAGGGCATTTGGATCAGAAAGTGAACTGAAAGCGCTGGCAGACGTAATAACTGACCATTTACAGCTAATGAGAAACAAACACGCAATAACATTAGAGCATTTGCGAATGGGAGCGCTAAAAGGAATAATTTTAGATGCTGATGGGTCAGAATTATTAAATCTGTACAACGAATTTGAAATCACGCCAAAAGTAGTAAATTTTGCCCTTGGAACAGCAACAACAGATGTAAAACGTAAGTGTCTGGAAGTACTCCGGCATATAGAAGATAATCTAAGTGGTGAATATATGACAGGAGTTCATGCCTTGGTAAGCCCTGAGTTTTTTGATGCACTAACTTCGCATAGTAAAGTGAAAGAAGCATACGAGAGATGGCAAGAAGGAGCAGCGCTAAGGAATGATATGAGATCAGGATTTACGTTTTGTGGAATCACGTTTGAGGAATATAGAGGGCAAGCAACTGATCCTGAAGGAACCGTGAGAAGGTTTATAGAAAGAGAAAGTGGAAACTGTTTTCCAGTAGGAACAGCAAGCACATTTACGACATATTTTGCACCAGCAGACTTTAATGAAACAGTAAATACTCTTGGACAGCCACTATATGCAAAGCAAGAACCAAGGAGGTTTGATAGAGGGACTGATTTACATACGCAGTCGAATCCATTGCCAATGTGCCACCGCCCGGCCGTTTTGGTAAAAATTACTGTGTAAATTTGTGAAAGTATTGTAGCCTTAGTAGTATATTTTTATTTATAGGTAAAATATGACAGAACTATTAGGAAAAATAATTCCAATATTAATTATAAAAGATGCCATGTCTGCTATTGAATTATATAAACAAGCCTTGAATGCAAAAATATTGGAAATTCACTTTGATGAAAACAATAAGAATATAGTAATGCATGCAGCAATACAGATAGGTGATTCATTAGTATATATTGATGATGTAGAAAGTAATTCTATCGCTGGCGGGAATGTTTTACAAGCTGCTAAGCTATGTGTCTACGTCGAAAATGCTGACGAGTTGTTTAATAAGGCAGTAAGTAAAGGAATGCAAGTAGAAAAGCCGTTAGAGAATATGCATTGGGGTTACAGATTTGGTGTAGTAAAGGATGAATACGGTATTCAGTGGTGTTTCTCGAGTCCATTGAAAAAGTAGCAGAAGGTGAAAAACATATCAAAATTATTTAAAGATTGCTTTGAACATCTGGGGCAGCAAGCGTTGTATGAATCAAAGGATAAGTCATACAAGGTACAGATATTAAAGCAACAGCCAGATAAATTATACGAGATTGGTGAAGGACAATTTGTGGAAGAAACTTTAGCGTTAGAAGTAAGTGCGTTTGATGTGTTAAGGCCAATAGTAGGAGATGTTTTTGTTATAGGTGATCGAAGATATAAAGTACACTCACCGCCACTTAGAGACAAGTCTGGAATAACGTGGAAAATAAAAGCGTCTGGGGTGTAAAATGTCTGTTCATATAGAAGTTGAGGTAATAGAAAATGTAAATGCTAAAAGAAGAAAAGTAGAATTAGCAACGGTAAAGGCATTAAACAAAACGGCACTATGGTTAAAAGCGCAAGCAGCTAAGGAAATCAGTGAGGAAAAGCAGATAAAATTAAGTTTGATAAGAAAGAGATTAAGAATTTTTAAGGCAAAAACTAGCAGATTAGACGTGTTAATTAGAGCAAATCTCTATGACATTAGAGCATCGACAATTGGCAAGATACAAAAAACAAGAAGAGGATCGAAAGTAGGAAAGAATGAGTTTATAGGAGGATTTGCAGCAGTTATGCCAAAAGGAAATAGCGGTATTTTTAAACGTGAAGGAAGGGCAGCATTGCCAATAAAGGAAGTTAAGTTGCCACTAGAACCTGAGGCTTCAAGGATAATAGGAAATCTTGTTAATTATGAGGTTGAGGAAGTATTTACAAAATTTTTTGAACGTGAATTGAGCTATAAAGGATGAATTTGAAAGATTTACATCAAGCAATTTGCAGCACACTGAAGGAAGAAATACCGGCTATACAGACATGTGAAATTTATCCAGCAATAAGAAAAGAATTAGTAGCGCCAGCGGTGTTTGTGGAACTAGCAAGTTTAGAACCAGGTAAAGATCCAGGTACTGAAGAATTAGCTCTGAAAGCAAGATTTGAAGCACGAATTGTGATTGATAGCACAATAGAAAATGCTCCTCTTATTGTCAGAACATTAGCTGCTGAGGTTGCGAAAGTAGTAAATAAAAATACTTGGAACGTGAAGAATGTTTCGCCAGGAGAATTTATCTCTGCGGAAATTGACGGATTTAGGCCGGAGTTAGATGCGTATTTAGTGTGGATGGTGGATTGGGTGCATAGAATACACGTAGGGCGATCTATTTGGAAAGAAGGAAAATTTATCCCACACAAAATAGAAATCGGTGAAATAAATGTTAGAAAGTAATTTTGCAATTTCGGAATTACAGAGAAAACTGGCCAACATTGTTCGTATAGGAGTTGTAAAAGAAATAGATTATGAAAAAGCAAAAGTAAGAATTAAAATAGGCGAATTTTTAACAGATTGGTTGCCATGGATAACAAGCAAAGCAGGAAAAGATAGAAATTGGTCTCCGCCAGATATTGATGAGCAAGTAGTTATACTTTCCCCGCTGGGAGAATTATCTTTAGGAGTAGTACTTCCTGGAATATATCAACAAAAGTACTCTGCACCAGAAAATAAAAAAGAGGTGAGTAGCTTAACATTTCAAGATGGAACAAAGTTGTCATACGATAAAGATAAACATCATTTAGAGATTGAAGTAGTAGACAAAATAACACTGAAAGCTGGGGAATCGAGCATAGAAATGACAAAAAGTGGAATAAAACTGAAAGCAGAAAGGATCGACTTAAATTGAACAAAGGAATAGTAAGGTTAGGAGACTATTGTGGAAAAGCTATACCACATTTCTGCATTAGCGGAAGTAATAATGTTTTTGTAAACGGCAAGTCAATATGTAGGCAAGGAGACAGTTTTAGTGAAGGAAAAGTAATGATTCAAGGATCAAAAATAGTGTTTGCAAATGGTCTTAGTGTAGGAAGAGTAGGAGATATAGTTTCATGTGGGTTTAAAGTAATAAAAGGCAGTGAAAGCGTCTTTGCAAAATAGAAATGAAGGGTATGGATGCTAAAACAGGAAAGACGTTAGAAGGAATAGAGCACTTAAAGCAGTCGATAATTGATATACTGACCACTCCAGTAAACAGTAGAATCATGAGGAGAGATTATGGGTCTAGGCTATTTGAATTAGTGGATAAACCAATCAGTAGAGATTTAACTATGGAAATCTATGCAGCAACAGCAGAAGCTTTGGAAAAATGGGAAAAGAGATTTAAGTTAGAAAAAGTAAAAGTTGAAGGAGTAAAAGAAGGGAGAGTAAAATTGAATTTAGAAGGTGTCTATCTTTCAGAAGGTAAGTTCATAAATATTAATGGAGTAGTTGTTTAAAAATGCAGCAGCCAAATATTATCGAACCACTGAACTTTGAAGAGATTTTTGCTCGGATGAAAGAAGAATTAATAAGTCGAGATAAAAGTTTTACAGCACTAATTGAAAGTGACCCAGCGATAAAGGTATTAGAAGTAGCAGCATGGAGAGAGTTGTTACTCAGAGAAAGAATAAATGAAGCTGTAAAAAGTAATTTACTAAAATTTGCAACAGGAGAAGATCTTGGTAATTTAGCTGAATTTTATGGAGTAGAGAGGCAGAAAGAAGAAGATGACGAACGATTTAGAAAGAGGGTAAAAGCAAAAATAGCAGGTTGGTCAACAGGAGGAAGTAAGGAATATTATAAATATCATGCACTGTCAGCAGATAGTAGAGTAAAAGACGCACTAGTGGAATCACCTATACCAGGAAAAGTACAAATTTCAATCTTATCAACACAATTATCCACAACTGGCATAGCGTTAGAAGAGTTACTAGAAATTGTAAAAAAGCAGGTTACTAGAGATGATATAAGGGTTTTAACCGATACAGTAACAGTGATAGGTTGCAATATTACGGAAATAGATATTCACAGCAGAGTGAGCGTAAGTCCTGTAATATCAGAGGAAGAAATCAAGAAGCAGTTCATTAAGAAGTTTGAAGCAAATAGAAGGCTGGGATGGAATGTAACAAGATCTTGGATAATAGCAAATTTGTTTGTAGAGGGTGTAGAAAACATAGAATTAATCGAGCCAAGAGAGGATGTTGTGGTGCTAGGTAATGAGTGTGCAAATTTGCGAAAATTAAAAGTTGAGTTGAATTAATGTTATTGCCACCAAATGCAACAAAACAAGAGCAAGCACTGGTTGATGCAATTGATTACAAAGTTGATCCAAGCTGTATCAAAGGATTTAAGTTTAATCTTAAAGAAGAAACATTGCCGTGGTTGATTGAGGAATATGAATTGGGGGAAATACTACGCTGGGTAAAAGACAAAAGAAAAGCTGTAGTAGAAGGAGTGAAATTTCAAAGACTACGTGGAACCCCAGCATCACTCAAAATAGCACTAAAGTGGGCAAATATAGAAGATATTACAATTATTGAAGAGCCACCCGGTAAACACTTTTTTGAGTTGCAAGTAGGGATAAAAGAGGTACCAAATGACTTCTTCGTAGATGCAGTAGTAGAACTTGCAAAACTATCGTTACCAGCAAGATCGCGGCTAATGAGGATTTTCAATGATCACTATAACGTTGATAGGTTTATTTTAGATGAAAGTTTATTTGGAAGTTTGTTATCAGACTACTCTGGTATAAAAGTTGAAAAAAATGGGCCAGTGTTATCGTTTGGAAGAATAAATTTTTTCAGTTCTAGAGGTCCGTTAGTAGAGATTGTAGACAACTATTTAAGAGAGCATTATGAACAAACATTTAGTAATGACATATATCGATTAGATGTAGCAGTACTTGGAGAAACAGAGGCTCATACAAAGGATTACAAAGGCATTTATGAAAGAAGTCATCAGTGGTACAACTTAAAAGCACTATATCCTCTATCACAGAGCTTATTACCAGAAATAAAGTTTGCCAAAGCACAGATTGTACTGTCAGATAGCTGGAAATTAGGAGAAATAAATGGGTGCTTTCCAGTAAGTAGCATAGAAGAAGAAGGAAATAAATTTCTATTGGGAAGCGATAAACTTTCAGGGCAATATTGGAATCTAAAACACAAGCCAATTTTAGAAAGATTTAGCGTTACTCACAACTATAAAGTAGAAAATTATACAGATCAGAAGGTCAGAAAATATGTTTTAGCAGAACACAACGTTTACTATAAAAATGATTTGGATTCAGAGCAAAAAGACTCAATACACGAATTAGAAAAGCACATTTTAGTGTTTTACCCGGGAGTACTGAAATGGCACGAACATCGACATTTGCACAGAAATTGGAAAAATAGTCAAGTGATATGTCTAATAAGTTAAATACTTATATTTAGATCCTCATATATTATATTAATAATAGGTAAAAGTGTATGAAATAAAAAGAAAAGGACTTGCTTTCTTATGCTAAAAAGGACATGACTCAAATAGCAGCAGGTAAACATAAGAAATTTATCTGGCGCTAGAAAAGCTAATTTTGTGAGGTAAGTATGAAGTTTAGCAAGAGTAAGTTTTTTAAAGAAGTATCAAGTAACGGGTTTAAAAACATTAATAAAAGAAATAAAGAAGAAGAGACAATATTACACCAAGCAGCGGAAATCTCCGATTACAAAACAGTGAGATTATTAATAAAAAAAGGGGCAGAGGTAAATGCAAGAGATAAAAATGGTTATACGCCACTACACTGTGCAGTATTCGCAAAAAGTTTAGAAAATGTAAAAGTACTGCTAAGGTCGGGAGCAGAAGTAAATGCCACTCAATATGTCACTGGATGTACGCCACTCCACTCTGCATGCAAAATAGGAGGAGTTGAAATAATAAAAGAGCTAGTAAAAGCAGGAGCTGAGGTTAATCAACTGAATAAATATGGTGCAACACCAATGTATTACATCTGGGAAAGTGAAAAGCATTGTCTATGTGATAGCAAAGAGAGTGAAAAGGCAAGTAAATTTTTGAGAGAAAAAGGAGGAATAACAAAAAGTAGAGAACTGACCTGCTATGGAATAGAGAGGCTAGTAGGAGAAATAGCAGACATGTTGAATGGAAGCTACATGCCGGAGCTAAAAATAATAGAGATAGGAGAAATAAGGAAGAGAGACAAATCGCTAATAAAGAAAGAATGTCAAAATTTAGCAAGCAAGATAATCAGCCAAGTGAATGAAATGATAGATGAGGTAGAAAATGTAGTAGGAAGAAAGGCTTAAAAAGGGGACTTGATTTTAAAGAAAAGGTGAGGTGGATTATGTTAAAGCTTGGCAAATTTAATAAATCAGCAAAAGAATTATCAGAGAACTCATATAAAAATATTTATGCAAGAGACAGAATAGCTCTGCATTACGCGGTAGACGCAAAAACAGTGAAGTTATTAGTTGAAAAAGGAGCGAATGTGAATGTAGCAGATGCGGAAGGATATACAGCACTGCACCTAGCAGTAACGGAGAAACGTCTAGAAATCGTGAGAGAATTGATAAAATCAGGAGCAGAAGTAAATGCTGAGGAATATGGAAATAAATGCATACCGCTACACCTTGCATGTATGTTAAGTGAAAAAGAAATAGTGGAGGAACTAGTGAAAGCTGGAGGAGAAATAGAGCAAGCAGATAAATTTGGAATGACAGCGATGGATTATGCGAAAAATAGCAAAGAGATAACCGAGGTATTAAAGAAAGAGACAGACAGAATTGAAAAGCTATTTATGAAGGGCTAAAAATATGGAGGAAGAAGTAGAAAAGAAAGTAATGAATTTAGAGAGAAAACCTTTGAGTGAGCTGAGAAAAACGTGGAAGAAGGTATTTGGGGAAGAGGCACCTAAACATTCAAAGAAATATCTGATACCTAGATTAGCTTATAGAATGCAGGAAAAAGTATATGGAGAAATGTCAAGAAAAGGATTAAAAAGACTAGAGTATCTGGCAGATCGGCTAGAGAAGGGAAAAAGAATAAGTAGCGATAAATTACCAGTAGAAGGGACAGAATTAATACTAGAGAGAGGGGAAGAGACGCATGCAGTAATGGTAACAGATAAGGGTTTAATCTACAGAGAAGAATTTTTTACGTCATTGTCAGCAGTAGCCGGAAAAATAATGGGAATGAGTTACAATGGGCCGCTTCTATTTGGAATGAGAGATAAGGAGAAAGAATGCTGAAAGAGGTAAGATGTGCGATATATACTAGGAAGTCAAATGAAGATGGTCTAGAACAAAAATTTAATAGTCTTGATGCGCAACGTGTAGCATGTGAAAAATATATAAAAAGCCGAGAAGGATGGGTAGCATTGGTAAAAAGGTACGATGATGGAGGATATTCAGGGAAAAATTTAGAAAGACCAGCGATAAAGGAATTATTTGAAGATGTAAAGGCAGGAGAAGTAGATTGTGTAGTGGTATATACTCTGGATAGGCTATCAAGGGAAACAAAAGATAGTATAGAAGTGACATCATTTTTTAGAAGGCATAGAGTAAATTTTATAGCAGTAACGCAGATATTTGATAATAATACGCCAATGGGAAAGTTTGTACAAACAGTGTTATCAGGAGCAGCACAGCTAGAAAGAGAAATGATAGTAGAAAGGGTAAAAAATAAAATAGCAACATCAAAAGAACAAGGGTTATGGATGGGTGGAACTTTGCCGTTTGGGTATGATGTAAAAGATAAAGAATTAATAATAAATGAGAAAGAAGCGAAAATAGTAGGGCACATATTTGAAAGATATTTGGAGTTGAAGTCAATGGCAGAGTTGGCAAGGGAACTAAATAGTCGAGGTTACAGAACAAAATCAGATATCTTTAAAAAAGCGACGGTGAGAAGAATAATAACAAATCCAATATATATGGGAAAAATCAAACATTATGAAAAAGAGTATGAGGGAAAGCATGAGGCAATAATAGAGGAAGAAAAATGGCAAAAAGCACAAGAATTGATAATGAATCAACCATATAGAAAAGCAAAATATGAGGAAGCGCTGCTAAAGGGAATAATTAAGTGCAAGAGCTGTGATGTAAATATGACGCTGACGTACGCAAAAAAAGAGAATAAAAGGTATAGATATTACGTATGCAACAATCATTTAAGGGGAAAAGGTTGTGAATCAATAAACAGGACTATAGTAGCAGGAGAAGTAGAAAAAGAAGTGATGAAGGGAGTGGAGCAGCTATATGAAAATGGGAAAGAAAAGACCGAAGAAAAATGGAAAAATTTAAGTTTTGGAAAGCAGAAAGAAGTAGTGAAAAAGTTAATAAAAGGAGTAATGGTGAGAGAGGATGGAATGGAGGTGAGTTCTCAATCAGAGGAAAAATTTATACCAATAAAAAAGAAAGGAAATAAATGCACGGTAGTAGAACCAGAAGGTAAAACAAACAATGCGCTACTGAAAGCAGTGGTAAGAGCTTATCTGTGGAAACGTCAACTAGAGGAAGGAAAATACGCAAATATAAAAGAGCTAAGTAAGAAAATTAATATAGGTACAAGACGTATACAGCAAATTTTGAGGTTGAACTATTTAGCACCAAAGATTAAAGAAGACATAGTAAATGGGAGACAACCGAGAAGTTTGAGATTAGCTGATTTAAGAGAAATACCGATGCTGTGGAGTAAGCAGGTGAAGAAGTTCTACGGTTAAATTACGCACATTAAATACAACAAATTTTAATAGAGAGATGATATGAATTGTTATTGCTTGGTTGGAAGCATGAGAAGGTATAATAACTTCTCAGAGTGGATAGGTGGCAGGTTGAAAGTTTTTGTGAGGCCCTTTCTGCTTTTTGCAGTATACAGGAAAAAGACCTCGTGAGGGAGATTAATCGCCCCTGCCACCGAAAACCATCATGCGGCCTATAAAATTTAGTGACCGCGTATAGGAGAATGGACCAACCGGTAATATTCTACTCTGATATATTGGAGTATTCAATAAGAGGGAAAATTTATGCGTTATATAGGTGTTGATTTACATACTAATAGTTTTACTGTTTGTTATTTAGAACAGGAAAAACCAGAGCATATTAAAACATTTCGCTTACAGGATTTAGATAAATTTATTAAAGATCTTCGAGAAACAGATGAAGTAGCTTTTGAAGCAACAGGGAATAGCTGTTTCTTTTATGATGAAGTGTCACCCTGCGTTAAGCGTGTTGTTGTGGTTGCTCCCTTGCAATTTGAAGTTATTCGTCGTTCTGTAAATAAAACAGATAAACATGATGCAAGAGCTATTGCTTTTTTTCTCAGCAAAGATATGTTGCCTGAAGCAAAATGCAAGAGCAAACAATGCCAACAGTTAGCTTCTCTTCTTAAAACAAGAGATCAGTTAGTAAAATCACGGGTATCTTTAATCAATAAAATGCATGGACTTTTCAATTACCACGGAATAAAGATTAAAAAGGAAGTACTGACAACCAAAACGGGATTTGAACGCTCTCTAGGTAAACGTGATTGGAGTTACTTGGAAAAGGTTGAGATTGAAGTAATTAGCAGTAACCTGGAAGTTATTCGAGAAAGTCTCAAAAAACTTGAAAAGGAAATGATAGCTTTTGCCAAACAGCTCCCTGGATTTAATAATCTCATCAGTATTAAAGGCATTGGTGCAATTTCTGCAGCTGTCTTTGTTGCAACAATTGGTGATATTAATAATTTTAGTAATCCAGAAAAACTGACAGCTTATTTTGGAATTGTACCACGAGTTTCTCAATCTAATCAACAATGTACAATTGGAAAGATTACCAAACGTGGACCGAAAATAGGTCGTACTTCTTTAGTACAGTGTACTTGGATTGCTATACGTTATAGCCCTTATTTGAGAAGCTTTTATGAACATGTGAAAAAAAAGCGTGGTGCTGCTAAGGCTATTACTGCAACTGCTAGGAAGTTTCTAACAACCATTTTCTATACTCTTAAAAACAACTGGGTTTTCAAAGATTTTACAAAATATGAAATTTATAGTTGACAACAATCATAGGAGAAAAACATTATGAAAAAGATAGGGAAAGCTATTGCTAGAAAATTTAAAAATAGGAAGGGAGGCCCGATAGCCACCACTGCAAAAGGAGCTGCTATAGAGGAATTAAGGACTTTTAATATGCCAGAAGATGTTGAAGAAGTGAAAGTTGAGGTGAAAGAGCAAACCAATGTTGATAAAGCTACAGAGACCGACACTCAATTATATACTGAAAATAATGAGATAGAACAACCAATATTTGAAAGCAGAGAAGAAATGCAAAATGATTCAGTAGAAACCACTGCAGAGCCAAACGCCCCTGACAGCTCCTCTTCTACTGCATATTTCGATAGTGAAGGAAATTCTGTAGACGAAAAATCATCAAAATTATTGGTAAGTTGTGTTGCATCTTATCTACTGATTGAATATTCCAAAGCACACGTTATAGCGGTAATTGGAGGGATTGTTGGGTTGGTTTGTATGGGTTTTTCCCTGTATAATGCTATAAAGCCCAATACCAAATTTGAAAAAGTAGAAGATTTGGAGCAACTTATCGCTCAGCCTTGTTTGAATCCAGCATAATTGGCATTTTTGTGGTCTTTTATGCGGTTAAATCCATAGATTCATTTGCTGCGGTTTTTATGGGGTTTATAGCAATAGTTGTAAAAAATGACCCAAAAGCATAAACCTCAAATAACTAGGGGCAACAACGTTATCTAAGTGGAGAAAATTGCCTCTCTTCACTCAACTTCAGGATCTTAAAAAGCTATTTTAAAAACCATAAGTTTAGAAAAACCTCTAAAACTTAACCTCCATTCCTTCTCAAATTGGGCTATTTCAAACTTCCACAACTGCAGGATTAACACAATTATCAATTTCAACATTACTAAGCGCTGTATTTGCCTTATACGAACAGTAACATCCTACTGCAAGAAAAGTTAATGCAGCTACAGCGAGTGAAATACATATTGTTAAATGAAACATTGTTAAACTTGCACCAACAGCAAATGCGCCAGATAACACAAAAGAAACAGAGGCGTAGGTTATTTGCTTTCTACTTTGAGCGCTTACTGCCAGGAGTTTCTTGTTTTCATTATCTGGATTAGGGTTCTGCTGAGTGTCATTTAGCTGCTTTGCTAATTGATCTTTTTCTTTAGCCATTTTAGTGACTTGACCTTTTAGACTGCTAACCTCTTGTTTGAGTTGAGCTTGAGTACTCTCCAGAACTTCATCTTGCTTTGTGAGTTCACTTTTCAATTTCGCCTTCTCTGTCTCAAATTCAGCTTGAGTAGCCATCAACTCTTCCGTCTGCCTTTCAAGCTTCCCTACAGTGACACTAAGCTCGGCTACTTCTTTAATTTTGCTTCTTAGCTCTTCCTCTTTCCCTGCAAGCTTAGTTTTTACTCCCTCAAATTCCCCTTTAAGCTCTCCTACTTGACTAACCAAACTACTATTCTCTCGTTCTAGTTCAGCTTTTTTTTCCTTAAGCTCTTTAGTAAGTGTAGTTACTTGATTACCTAATTCAAAAGCCTTCTGTTGTTCTTGTGTTAACTTTTCTGCTACATTATTCAGCTCTTTTCTAAGCTGCTCTTCTAGTTGACTATTTTGCTTAGTCAGTTGAGTTACTTCACTAATTTTTGTATCCAGAGCTTGATTTGCATCATTTAGCTTTTTACTTTCATTTTTAAGTTTTTCAGTAAGTGTATTTGTCCTACTAGCTAGTTGATCTCTTTCTTTAGTAAGATCATTAATACTTGCTTGTTGATTTAATGTCTCGTGCTCTAACTTTAAAACCTTTTCATTTACATTACCCAGCTCTTTCTTGCTGTTTTCAAGATCAGCCTTTTTCCTCCTAAGTTCCTCAGTTGTTTTATCCAATTCTTGCTGTACACTACCCAGCTCCCGTTCTAACTGAGCTTTTGCACTCTCGAATTCTTTAGTTTTTGCATTCAAAGCTTGATTTGCAGCATCTATCCCTTTATCTTTACTTGCAAGCTGTTCTTGTAGCTCTTCGATTAGCTGGTGCTGTGTACTATTTAGACTTTCCTTTAGTTGACTATTTCCTCCAGCAAGCTTAGCCGCTTCACTAACTTTTTTATTTTGCTCTAATGAGCTTGTGCCCTGCTGTGTGTTTGCATGCATTTTACCCTTCTTATGATCATTGCTTACAGTTTCCTCCATTGAAGCCCCTGCATTATTTATTGCATTACTTTTTTTTGTTGATGAAAGAACATTTTTTTCCGTCTGTTGGCTACCAGCACTTTCAGGTTCTGAACTTTTTTGATCGCCTGATTGACCGTTACAATCTTCCTCAGCCGTTGTTTGTGGTGTATTGCCTTCATACTTATCTTCACTAGTACCCTTTACTATATCCTCTTCTGCAGAATAGAACTCATTATCACTCCCTTCAAAGCCTTGTTCACTACCAAGTAGAGTAACTTGTGCTTCTTGACTTTCACTGTCTAATTGTGATTGACTAAATAGATCTTTGAGCTGAGTATTACCTTGCTCAGTTGCAAGTGCTACTGCATTTGGGTTTCCAAAACAAGGGTCAGCTCCTTTGCTTAAAAGCAATTTCACAATTTCAATATCTTTATTTTCCAAGGTTCCATTATTTGCAAAACGCCTTAGTATTTCAGTATTTTGTTCTTTAGAAGTATGTTGTAGCAGAATCTTTATTGTTTCTTTTGTGTACTTACTTCGTTTATTATAGCTGTTAGCAATAATTTCTTGTCCTAATTCAGGAGTTGCATTAATGCCCGCTCCATGTTCAAAAAGCAAAGATGCTAACCTGTCATCATTATTCTTTAAAGCAAAATAAATTGGTGTCTTCTTACCTTTATTAATTTCAGCTCCTTTACTTAAAAGTAGTTTTATAACATCTTCTTTTCCTTTTTTACATGCATAACCTAAAGCTGTATAACCATGAGAAAAGACAGCATTAATATCAACCTTCCTATCTTTTAAAACATCTTCATAAAACTCAAACCAATCAGTACCTAGACAGGCATTCATAAGAAACAAATAGGATAATGATATCTCTACTTCCTTATTACCACGTAATACTTTGAAAACCTTATTAAGGTCTACGTGATCTATTAACAATTTCGCCGTTTCTAAATCTTTATTATTAAATGTTGAAAATGAACATTCCGTAAATCGACCTCTAGGAATGATCGAAAGATCTGCTCCTGCATTTAAAAGTAGCTTTACAATTTCAATATCTCCACTCCTTGAGGTTTCATTATTTACAAAACATTCTAGGACTTTAGTGTTTTGCTGAGGAGAAGTATGTTCTAACAGAATTTCCATTGTCTCCCTCTTGTATTCACGGCTATTATTAATAATTTCTTGTTCGATTCCAGAAGATATATCAATTTTTGCTCCATATTCAAAAAGTAAACGTACTGAATCATAATAATTATACTTCAGAGCAATAAGGATTGGTGTTCTGTGGGCGTATATGCCATTAACTTTATTAACATCAGCGCCACTGCCCAATAGGAATTCTATAACATCTTTTTTATTGCATCTGCATGCATAGTTTAAGGCTGTTTCATTATGCTCATCATCACAAATATTAATGTCCATCTTAACTCTTTGTTTAGAAAGAACTTCTTTAAGAAACTCAAACCAATTGCCATCTTGACAAGCATTTTCAACAAAACAATGTAATAATGGCTTTCCAGATTCCTTTATATCTAGATCTTTCACTTCCTTCACTAGCTCTCTTGCCCTTTTAAGATCTCTATCTTTAAACGCTGAAAATAAGTATTGTCTAAGTAGAGACACAAGCTCAGAATTGCCCTGAATGATTGAAGGGTTAGCCCCTTTACTTAAAAGTAACTTTACAATTTCAATATCTTGATTTTCTAAGGTTCCATTATTTGCAAAACGCTTTAGCATCTCAGTGTTTTGCTTAGGAGAAGTATGTTGCAACAAAACTTCCATTGTTTCTTTTGTATATTTACTGCAGCCTCTCAGATTGCTATAAAGAATAATTGAACTTTCCAATTCAGGAGTAACATCAATCTTTGCTCCATGTTTAAAAAGTAAGGATGCTAAGTCGTGGTCATTGTTTTTTAGAGCGTAAAGGATTGGTGCTCTCTTTCGCGATTGACTAACTTTATTAACATCAACTCCATAGCTCAATAGTAATTTTACAACATCTCTCTTTTTTGAGTTTGGTCTTTCTTTGCTGCATGCAGCACTTAAAGCTGTTCCTAACTTTGGATGAACTTCAATGTTAAGGTCAACGTTACTGCCTTGCTTCGATAAAACATCTTGATAAAATTTGAACCAATCCTCACTCATGCAAGCGCGTAGAACAAAAAAATACAATGCGGAACCGGTAGGGTATTCTGGTAGAGTTATATCAAGGTCATCCACTTTCCTTACTAGATTTTTTGCCTCCTGTAAATCTCCATTATGAAATGCATGAAATAAACGAACTTTAATATCTTTTTTGTTTTTTTCTGTTTCTCTATCAGTCGATTGTGTATTTTTAGAAGATCGCTTGAAATTATTCAGACCACTATTATCGACCTGGAGTTTTCTATCGTAATCATTCCTTTTCTTTTCATCACTTAGTACTTCATATGCAATATTGATTTTTTTTGCAGAATTGAACTTTTCTTGAAACTTAGCCCAATCTTTTTCTTCTGATTGTGAAAATGCCTGTCTATTATTGGCTTTGCATAATAATTTATTGTATATGGGTTTTTCCTCAGGGAAAATAATTTTATCTGGGTGAAGTATAAGCACTAATCTATTACGTGCTTCCTTTATCTCTGTAAGAGTAGCATTTCTTGACACCCCTAATATCTTATAGTGATCAATCTCAGAGAGACCGTTAACGTTGAAACCAGGCATAAATTCCTTTAGTAGTGCTATAATACTTCCTTCATTACTAATGATGTCACTCACTCAAGTTCTTGTCAACATAAAGCCTATTCTAATTGAACAAAGCACTATGCTTTCTAGCATCAACGAAAATTTATTTGTTTACTTTTTTAAAAGCATAAAAGTAGTACGTATATTTGTGAGAGCTTTTTACGTAAAAGTGGTGTTTCAAAAATAAAAACGCAAAATTGTTGCAACAAAGTTAGGCAAACTAGTTCATATATAAATTTAGCAAAAAGCAGCTAATATAGCTAGTTTCAGCGAATAGCAAAATCACTATAATAAAAAGTTCGCATATATCACATGGTAGACCATGCCATCCCAAAACGAACAATTCTCAGCGCCCTTGGTTTTAACCACTGAAAATGGTCACATTGTTTAAATTTATTAATGCTATATACTACCAAATTAATAGTTGCTCATTTAAGAACCTCCTTCAACTTTACCCAACTCGACACATATACTTTTTGAAAAATTGCTGCAAGTAGAAAAAAACAGGTTACCCACCTTAACTTCTTTAAATTTGCTCACAATCTCTACTTGATGCATAAGGTTTTTGTTACACTCCTTTCATCTACCGATTACCTCTACCTACCGCCTTTACCTCTGCTAAGGTCAGAAACGCGACTAGCTTCAGGACCTTCTAAACTCGACTGTGGCAGGCCACCAAAATTACTGTAATCACTAACACTAAGCGATATAGGTGCTTCTACTGGTCCACACCCTCCTCCTACTCTGTGATATCCTAATTCTAGATAAGTACGTAGCAATGGATCAATTTGTCCTCTATTTTGAATGTATGCTCGCAATTGCACACCTTGAAATCCCGGATCATTCCTGAATAATTGTGAAATGCCCACTCTCATGTTCTGAAAGTAATTTCTATCTCTGTTGGGGTGGTCTCTTCCAAGAAAATCGCGTATTATATTTATGATATTCTGCACTTGCCCAACAGGATTTTCGTTTAGAACTCGATTAATATCACTAGCATTTTCTAATGCCCATAAACCACAATTCCAACCATCTGTTTGCTGACTAACAGAAACATTATTAATCCTGATATTATTATCTAAGTTATTTTGAATGATATCAGTAATACCACCTGGGACAGCAGTAGCAGTTGAATCAGCATAGTACCCAACATAGTTCCCATTTTGATGTTCAATCACTAGTGTAACCCAATGAGTATTATTTAAAGTAATGATTAAAGTTAAACGCTGTTGTTCTTCATTTTCCCTAAATTGATTTAACACTCTAACAATGTGCTCGTTACCGTCATTCCTTGCCAAGTTAGCTACTTCAAAAGTGTGATTACCTTCAGTACGAAGCTGATATTGCAATCTTCCAGCGTGAGCTATATCAATTTGTTGAAGCCAGTAATCATAATGTCCATTTCTCGTTGCAAATTCTAGTGTAAGTAGATCATTTACTTCTATCCCTTGATTTCCAAGAATATCTCTTATTTGTCTTCTTATTCCTTGTGCTGTAGGAATGGCATTACCACCTTCTCTTATTCTTGACCTTAGTATTTCTAGGAGTTGTTGTATACTACCTTCGAAGGTAATGATACTAACACATCGATTATCACCTAGATCAAACGGTAAAATCCGGCTCCGTCCGGGATTTTCTCGAACATAATTTATTAAATTTTCACGAGTCTGATCTGATAATAGACCCTCTGGTGGATTTTCATCAATAACACTTTCAGGTCCCACTAATCCTCCTGGTCTTGAGCTGCGAACATGACGATCAAGCCTGTGTACATGCTCTTCTCTTCCTATCCCTTCTGGGAAAAGTATAAGATTACCTGCTTCGTGTGCATCTCTATTAAACACAATAGGAAACAAAACCACCTCATTTCCAGAAGTAATAGGTATAAATCCTCTGTGTTGTTTCTTAAGTCTTCCGATTTCTTGTCTCGCATCATTTTGCTGTTGTCCTACTTCTTCTGAATTATTAGCAAGCCTTAACACATATCCAATTGGGTGAGTATCTAGGTCATTCTCTCTAGGTTGTCTTAATAATAAAAGATCTAATCTCTGTTCTGTAATTCTTGTGAGTATTACCCTTTCTCCTTCTTCTTCCTGCCCCCTTTTTAAACTATATGTTTGACCAACTTTATACATAGCAAGCACTTTATAAGGATTATCACTAGCATAAAATGTACCATGTAGTATAGAACGGAACTTATCCTCACTATTAACATTTATTGTATCCACAAGCGGCATCAATGCTCCAGAGATCTCTTGAAATAATCCTCTATGCTGAGCTATATTTTTCCAGCCATCATTCACAACTTGATTTAAAGTATTATGTACATTTTCAGTATTGGGCACTTGTACAAGATCACCAGCAAGAAAATTATTTGCATTATTATTTTGGTAATCGTGATATAAACCAAGGTCATTTGGTAGATCAATATCTAGTTCAAGTTGATTATTAAGTGTGCATGAAACTTCCCACACATGAACATCATTTCCATTAACATTAAGAGTCTGTAAATTGATGGCTCCTTGTTGTTGCGCATCGTGAGCTCTAATATGAAGTATAACTATATCAGAACCTTCAGCATGAAAGACCATAGTTAAACATCTTAAACCCTCATCACCATGTCTAAATATGTACTTTGTTATAGGTGCTTCGTCTTCCTCTTCTAGTTCTAAAGGGTGCCTATCAAAAGCACTATTCCCAAAAGCAAAACCAGTTATGCAATCAAATATTCTATCATAATTCTCTGCATTTCTTGGTATTTCAGCAGGAAGATGGTGAAGCAAGAAATCTCTAATATTTTCTCTAATTCCTTCATTCTCCAAACACTCAAATAATCTTTGTACTAAAGGAAATCTATCCTGTTGAAGCCCTACTATATCAACACTAAAAGGATCTATATTTAAATTAAAATTTAATCCAACACAAACAGTATGTTCTGATGTGGTATGAATAGGTATAAATGAAGAAGTGTGTAACCTTCCAGCGTAGCCTATGGCACAGTTTAATGCAACATCTGACGGTGTGTCAAATATAGCAAGATTAATAACAATAGGAATATTTTCTCTTTCTGCTTGATGGCGTACAAGAAATGCAACATGTGAGTTTCTAGGAGATAAGTCAAGGTCAATATCTATTGTGCAAAGATGACTAAAATTCGCTAAAAAACCTAATAAAAACCCATGACTCTCAAACTTTTGACTGCGACCTTCAATATTATTTTCTATCTGTGCCCTATAATTGTTATAGGTATCAGTTACATATTCTAAAATATCTCCTCGGAGAGAATCCCTTACATCTTGTCTTTGGTTACTTGCTAGCATTTCCATAAAGTTGTCAATCCTCTGCTGACCTGGTTCTACTCGTGTAAAATTGACTGACCTACCAAGTTGTCTGAGCTGATTTTGATTAAGTTGTCTTCCTCCTATTTCCTTAATTGTTAATCTGTGATTTCTAAAGAGTTGCCTCAAGAAATGAACCTCAGATGCTGAATATTTGGCAAATTTATCTCTACCCCTAAAATCCTTTTCACGAATCACCTCGAATACTGTTGCAATTGCCTCTCCCTGACTCTTGCCCTTTCCATGCATGCATACTTTGTATTGCTCAAAATTTAGGTCTTCTTCCATTAAACCTTGATTTTGCCGTATAATTTCTTGTACTAGAAAATCTCTCTCCCTTTCACTAAATCTTAACCCATCACTATTAGGACGATCAGAAATACTGTAGCATCTGACAACTTGCTGTCCGTCACGATAAACAGCAATTTTTAGGTTTCCTGTATTTCGATTTTCACCATTACGTGGATTAACACCATGGTTATCAAAACGAAAATAGACTCTCTCATTTGCATTTAAGATATTAGCATCATGTGCAGTAGCAAACATACTAAAAAAGCATATAGGAAGAAAACGACCTGCATTCACATAATGCAAGAAAGATGGACATTTATCTAAAAAAGATTCAAATCTTTGTCTGAACCCTTCAAGATCTCCATCCACTAAACTTCTGACAAACCCATCACCATTACTCATACAAAATACCCCTTATTTACTACGACCAGAAACACCAAGAGTTCATAAGTGGATTACTTATTACCACTAAGCGTAAAGACGCTTTTTTTCTTATAAGAAGAAACACCACTTACACTAGGAGTTCCAAGCTCAGACTGCGGACTATCATCCACTGGGAAAGTTGTTTTCTTACTGCCGTGAGCTTTAGATCGTGACCGCAAATTACTACAAGGACCATCACCTACAGGAGGCAAAGTTGTTTTCTCTAACTCAGAGAACAACTCTTCTGCAAATAGACCATAATCTACATTCACTTTCTTGCCTTCCCTACCGCATAATCTAAGGTTTTTTATTATCTTTTCCTTAAAGAATTCAAATCTTTCAGGAAAGCTATTTTTAGCGAATAACATCATATCTAGTATTTCTTTTTTCTCTATTTCTTTTTCCTCGTCAGGCTTATAAATGTCTTCTCGTTTCCAGTTAACTATCAATTCTGCAAGTACACCCTTTATAGGAATTCTACCATTCGAAGTATTAATAATAGCAGCCTTTTTGTATTCACTAAAACTGCCACACTGCCAAATCTCCATAATAAGGGATCTAGCTTGAACGCTTAACTCAGGATTTTTCAACATTGTGTCTGAAAGAGAGGAAAGAAAAAGCTCATAGTCTCGCTGTGAGAATATTTTCTCTGAATGGTCTCCTCCTGCTGAAACTTCTTTATAACACCAGCACTGTACCAAATCATGAACCGTATCAAAAAAACATGACTCTATTAATTCAGCAAAAAGGGAATATACTCCTTTATCTTTCTGTGATAATTTCTGTAAAAGAGTATCTTTGTCAGCTATATTCCTTACACAAAAATCTAAAATAGGAGCATCTTTCTCAACAGATTGAGGACGAGAAAGAGCAAGAATAGCTTCTGTAAGCTTCTTTTCCTTATCTTCTTCTTTTAAATGATTATAAAAATACTCTACCCCTTCACTCCACTTAAGTTTTACAGCACTGTCAAAACCTTCTACTGCATCATACTTCTTTAATTCCCCAGATTCTCTATCAATCCAGAAATCAAATACAGGACCTTTCCTCTTTATGCTATCTAGTAACGAGTTTCGTACGTATTTGCCAAATTCAGTTTCAGTTTTACCATCAAATGCACCAGGAGGAAACTTGTTCCTATAAGATTCAAATCTTTTTTGAAAGAGAGGATGAATTTTATCCACTACACAGTAACTACAAGCCATCTCATATTTGCGAAGTGGATTATCTATTCCACCTATTTTTTCTTCAGTAAACCTTTGACCTAAAGCAGCATTATCCAACCTTACACCTGACCAGCAACCTTCATCTTGAAATACATTGTGCAAAAACTTCAACTTATCACCCTTAAAGTATTTTATGTGCTCCATAAAGTTATCTTGAAGGACTCCCACCCATCTCTTGATAGCTGACTTCCTCCCGGCAACAACTGCTGGATCTGGATGTTTAATAGCTTCCTGTAATTTTTTGGACATCGTAGCCCGAAGCTCTTTCTGTGTTGGCATTATCCCGCCTATTAAGTATTTATGTAAAAAAGGCATTATACAGAAATTAGAATGGATTGCAATATTAAAATTACTAGAGTAGAGAGTTTAATAAAAAAACGTTATGGCTAAAACTTCTTTTCTTGAATTTTCTCAATATAATCAACAGAAAGACCAGTAGTTTGAGTTATAATGTCAATAGAAACTCCTGCTTTAAGTAGATTCTTTGCAACCTCAATTTTCTCTGCTTTTCTGCCCTTTTCTTCGCCGATTAGGATACCTTCTTGTCTACCTTCATGTTTAGCATCATCGAGTTTTTGAGCAAGGACAGCCTGTTCATCACGAATACGCTTGATCTCCTGTTCATAGGCAATAAATTCTTTTTCTGACCAGTTGAATCTATTTAGTTCTTCATATGCTCTTTTAATTATTAGATCACTTCCTATTATTCTCTCTAGCTCTTCTTCACTAGTTTCATCTGCATATCTAAAGAAGTAGACCCATTTTTCAACTATACTTGAAAGCTGATCTTCTTTTGTTTTTGGAAATTTAGGCAACTCAATAAATATAAAGTAAAAATCTTTTAGATCATGTTCATTAGTATCTTCATCGCGAATGGTATGCTTTGACTTATACTCAGACTTATCAGGAAACAGTATACAATCTGCTATAGCAATAAAGATAATTTCCTTAAGGTCATGGTATTGATCACCTTTATCAGCCTGCCTTGAGTAAGCTTTAGCAGCATAGTATTGTGCACGTTTTTCAAAGCCTTTGGTTTTAGCGACCTGCATTTCGACTATCACTTGTAGCCCATTTTCATCTCTACAAAGAACATCGACAATGCTTTGTTTTTTGGAGGCAATCTCAGGGTCTTGAATAGTACTTAAAAACTTTATATCCTTTATTGCACTTTTACCAGTGAAGCCAAGAATATCATTAAGAAAGTGAATAAGAATATCTTTATTTTTTTCAGTACCAAGTGCGTCCAGAGAAGGCGAGTATTGTTCAGTAGGAAATAGACCTACCAGGATAAAAGTCGGAATCCTGTAGCTTGGGTAGCAGCATAAAGGGAAACCAAAATGTTGAAGCCTACCGACAACATTATCGTAGGATAATGGCGAATTACCAGGCCGTAGCGAAAGCGAATGCACAGATTGCCTCGAAAGGAATATTCTGAAGGTCGAGCCATCTTGGTACTGGCGAAGACAGAATAGACCAGACGAAAAACGAATGAAACGATTGGTCTACTTCAGCGGGGTGTTAGTAACAGCATGGCAATGAGGACATACAAAGCAACTGGAGAAGCCCTCCTCATCCCAAGGAGAAACACCTTGGAGAGGTAGGTTCTATAACTGGAAAACAGGAAGTGAACTGAAGATGAGAGGGTGACGGATGGGTGCGTAGTAGTGAAGAAGTGAGGTAACGCTCATGGAGCAAAGGCACCCTACTAGCAGGGATCTTTTAACAAAAGGAAGGTAAAGGTAAAAATGACAAAAATGCCGATAAAATTACAAGACCTGAGAAGAAAGATATACACCAAAGCGAAGGCAGAACCGGAATGGCGATTCTGGGGAATCCATGTTCATGTCTGTAAAATGGAGACACTGGAGGAAGCTTACAAACTAACGAAGAGGAGTAATGGGGCACCAGGGATTGATGGGGTGACATTCGAATCGATAGAGACAGAGGGCTCAAGAAAGTATCTTCAACGAATAAGACACGAATTAATAACCAAGACCTATAGCCCAAATAGGAACCGGAGAAAGGAAATACCAAAATCTGGAGAAAAATTCAGAACGTTGAACATACCCTGCATCCGGGATAGAATAGTGCAAACAGCACTGAAGCTAATACTTGAACCGATATTCGAATCAGACTTCCAAAAAGGATCATACGGGTATAGACCTAAGCGTAATGCGCATGAAGCAGTACAAAAAGTAACGGAAGCAGCAATCAAAGGCAATACAAAAGTAATTGACGTAGATCTAAAATCCTACTTTGACAGTGTGCGACATCATATTCTGATGGAAAAGATTGCCAAAAGAATAAATGACAAAGAAATCATGCGCATGATTAAGCTAATCCTCAAAATAGGAGGAAAACGAGGAATGGCACAAGGATCACCACTTTCACCACTACTAAGCAATATATACCTAAATGAGGTAGATAAAATGTTGGAGAAAGCAAAAGAGGTGACCAAAGAAGGAAAGTACCAACGTATGGAATATGCCAGATGGGCAGATGATTTGGTGATACTGATCAGAGAATACCCGAAACGGGAATGGCTAGAAAGAGCAGTATACAGAAGGTTGGAAGAAGAATTAGCAAAACTAGAAGTGAGAGTAAATGAAGAAAAGACAAAAGTCATTAACCTAAAGAAAGGAGAAACATTTAGCTTCCTAGGGTTTGATTTTCAAGAGAATATCACAAAACAAGGAAAGTGGAATGTCAGGAAAACACCGCAGATGAAAGCACGAACAAACCTGCTACGCAAGTTGAAGGAAATATTTCGGCGCCATAAATCGCAACCGATAAAAAGAGTGATAAATGACATCAATCCGATATTGAGAGGGTGGGTAAACTACTTTAGGATAGGAAACTCTAGTCGAAAGTTCAGTTACGTAAAACACTGGGTGGAAAAGAAGGTAAGACGCAATTTAATGCGAGCCAGGAAAGCAAAGAAAGGGTTTGGTTGGAAGAAATGGAGTAGCGAATGGATATACAAAACGCTGGGTCTATATTCAGACTACAGAATAAGGTATTACAGACCGAAAGCATCACCAACACAATATGTGATAAACTTTGGTAAAGAACTTGCTAGGAAAGCGTAGTGCGGGAAAACCGCATGCTGCGTTTGACGAGGCGGGAGCTGGAAACGTTAACATGGGAATTTGGATTGAGGCCCAGGATGAAAATAATGGATCAGCCACCAAACCCTAAAGAGGCGCGCCAGTTCTCGACCCTACAGATTTTCTTAAATGTTAAATCAAGCTTAGGATCTAAAAATTTTGAAAGAGCCATGAGAAAGTAAGTAAAAAAGCGTTAATAATTATACACAATTGTGAAAAAATATTCAACAATTAAACGTAGTTGATTTATGTTAACCTGTATAATATTTATGGCAAATATCTCGATAAGGTACCAGATAGCACAAAAAGTAAGGAGCTGGAGGTTAAAGCGAGGTTATACTCAAAAAGATTTAGCGGGAAAAATCGGCGTAACGTATCAAATAGTACTACAATATGAAAAAGGAACACGTAAAATTTCAATTGAAAAGTTGTATGCTATAGCGGAAGCATTGTCAGTAAGTATTGCGGATCTCATTCCTGTATCAAATGAGAAAATCTATCTTGAAAATAAAGAAGAAGAGATACTAAATTTAATAAGAGAATATAAAAAGATTAGCGGTCAGGAGTTACGTAAGGTATTTTGCTTATTAACCAAATTTGCCCGAGTTGGTGAAGAAAATAGTAAAAAAACAGAGAGAATAAAAATTGCAAAGGGTCTAGTTAAAGAAGGAATTTCTATCGATATTGTCTCGAAAACAATAGGTCTCTCTGCTGATGAGTGTGTTGAAGAAAAGGTTGGTTCTATATACTGCCAAATAGGAAAGAAGATAAAAGAATGGAGACTAGTGCGGGAATATACTCAAAAGGATTTAGCAGAGAAAATGAGTACAACACGTGACGAAATAAGCAACTATGAACAAGGACGCGTAGCTACTCCACTGGGAAAATTATATGAGATAGCAGAAACATTATCGATTAGTATTACAGATCTGCTAATAGAGGAAGGTAGTAAAGTAGAAAATGAACTACCGAATTTAATTGAAGAATACAAAAAGATTGAAAGCCAAGAACTACGTCATGCACTAATAAAATCTTTGTTTGAAGGCACACGGATTTGTGAGGAGAAAATTAGAGAAGAAGAAAGAATCAAAATTGCAAAAGATTTAGTAAAAGAAGGAATTTCTACCGATATTATTTTGCAAATAACAGGTCTCTCTTTAGGCGAAATTCAACAAATTTAAAATAAAAAATCAGTATATATTAATATCTTTACCTATTTATGAAAAAATAAGTAAAAAAGATTGAAAAATTGATTTGACTTCACTCGAAAGCTATGGCTTTATGCCAATGCTGATAAAAAACAGCAGTAAATATTTAAAAAAAGTTTGTTGTTAGTGAAGGGTAAATTATATGAATAAAAGTAAAGAGGAAATAGAGTTCAGAATATTAGAAAGCAAAGGCAAAGCACTACTTGATCGTGAAATAATGGAAACGTTTTTAAGTGCAGTACATGAAAGACCACAAGCTCAAGAAATTGCTAAAAATCTGGTGAACACTTATACGGGAGTAGGAAGGATTTTAGGTAGAGAAATGGATGACCTGAAAGTTATAGAAGGAGTGACTGATTCTGCAGTAGCAATGATTATGTGTGTTAAGGAAACACTAGAAAGGGTACTGAAAGAAAAGCTTAAGAGTGAGCCAATAATGGACTTACAAGGGCTAGTAGAATATTTGAACGTAAGTATAGGTCATGCAGAGAGGGAATGTGTAAAAATATTGTATTTGAATAAAAGGCGCCAATTAATCGGAGAAGAATCGTATATTGGTGAAATGGAAAAAGCACCAGTATACATAAAGGAAATTACAAGAAAAGCATTAATAAAAAATGCAACATTAGTAATAATGTCACATAACCATCCTGGAGGGAGTTTAGAACCATCAGAAGAAGATCAAGAAGTAACGAAGAGCTTAGCGGCAGCATGTAGTACTGTAAGCGTTAGATTATTTGATCACATTATCATCACAAGTACGGGCTATTTTAGCTTTCGAGAAAACGGATTGTTATAGCAGAAAGTATTTGCAAATCTACTCACTATAATTTATAATAAGTAGTAGAGTGTATAACAACTATACACTTAGAAAGTATTTTTAATAGCGGAGGCTAATATGGTTAATAAAATAATTGTACCTTTTGATGATCAAGAAGGAGGTACTTACGAGTTAAACATTGATCTTGATAGATTATCAAAAGGTGAGGTGTTAAATGCTATTGTAGGAATTGGTCGTACTAACACCTTTGTAAGCAAAATTAATAAGGCTAAAAAGCCTGAAGAAATAGCACCTTTCCCTGGTAGAGAAGTTCGCGAAAACAAAATCAACTATGGGAAAGGATTTGACTATGTTTATGGCACAAAACCTGTAAGTGATCAAGAAGATAAAAATCCATTTGCTTCAGCTTTGAAAAAAATAAAGCCAAGTGCAGAAAAGTTGAGCTGGTTTAAGAGTGCTGTGGTAAGAGCAAAAAGTCCAAATGAACTGCACAAGGTTGTAGACGAAGCACTAGCTGCTGGAGCAAGGCTAAATGCATGTAATGATGGAGAGTGGAGCCTCGCGGAATATGTGATACTGGGCACACATTTTCATAAATTTGATAAGGCTGATCGTAAAAAGCTAATACGTAAATTAATGCTAAGTGGTGCAGAGTTTCATGATACTCTACTGCAGAATAAACTGATAGGTGAAATCTATAATGAGCTACAGCCAGAAGTTCAGCCACAGATAGATAAGCAACTAGAAGAGCTAGAGGAAGCTGGCGAAAATGCTGTGCAAGAAGGAGAATTAATAGATGTTGAGATAGATAATACAACATCGTATATAGAATTTTCTGGGAATAGTAAGGTAGAGGTAGCCAAAATACTGGAAGCAAACAGAAAGTTAGGAAGTAATATCTTAAAAATTGGTAATGATGCAGTTGAAGTTAAAAGTGAGAAGGGAGGTATAAGAAACTATACCGATATTTCAGATGGCAGCTCTATCATGTTAGAATTTCCTACAAGCATTGGTAAGCTAAATATTATATTGTACCAAGAGGCAGATCAGGTGCAAGTGAGAGTAGAAAATAAGGAAATGTGGGCTGAGTTACAAAAAAGAGGCGAAGAAATAGGAAAAAACTGTCTCTTTGGAGGAGTGAAACTTAAAGAAGCGGTAGAAAGAGGTAGTTTCACTAGATGTGGCATATGGAGTGAAAAGCAGAAGGAAGTAAGTGAAAAATTGTTTTCATGGGCAGACAAAGTACGTGAAAATAGTAAAGAAACTTGTAGGGCACTTTAATTTAAAGGTTCCAGAGTCTGGCTATTATATCTGGAGCCTTTGAGCTATAATAGAAAATATTATATGCAAGGTTCTTTTTGTGGAAAAAAGTCTAGATTATAAAGTGGGAGAAAAATTAAAAAGCTGGAGGTTAGAGCGAGGGTACACTCAGAAAGATTTAGCAGAGAAAATTGGTGTAAAATACTGGGTGATATTGCAATATGAGAAAGGGAATCGTAGAGTTCCAATTGAAAGGTTGTATGCTATAACTGAGGCACTATCAATCAGTATTACGGATCTTATTCCTGTATCAAAAAGCTGTCTTGAAGATGAAGAAGAAATATTAAATCTAGTAAGAGAATATAAAAAGATTAACGATCAGGAGTTACGTAAGATGTTTTGTTTGCTAACCAAATTTGTCCAAGTTAGTGAGAAAAGTAGTAGAAAATCGGAAAAAATAAAAATTGCAAAGAGTCTGGTTAAAGCAGGAGTTTCTGTTGATATTGTTGCAAAAACAATTGGTCTGTCTGCTGATGAATGTGTTGAAGAAAAAGTTGGTTCTATCTACTACCAAATAGGCAAAAAGATAAAGGAATGGAGACTAGTGAGAGAGTATACTCAAAAGGATTTAGCGGAGAAAATGAGTACAACACGTGACGAAATAAGCAACTATGAACAAGGACGCGTAGCTACTCCACTGGGAAAATTATATGAGATAGCAGAAACATTATCGATTAGTATTACAGATCTACTAACAGAGGAAGATGAAGGTAGTAAAGTGGAAAATGAGCTACCGAATTTGATTAAAGAATACAAAGAAATTGAGAGCCAAGAACTACGTCATGCACTAATAAAATCTTTGTTTGAAGGGATACGTATTTGTGAGGAGAAAGTGAGAGAGATAGAAAGGATTAAAGTTGCAAAGGATCTAGTAAAAGGGGGAATTTCTATTGATACTATTTTGCAAGCGGTAGGTTTATCTATTGATATGGTTTTAGATGGATAGCTCGTAAAAAAATTATAGCAATAAAGTTTTTTTCTTAAATGGAGGATAAATGTTTGTTTCTGCAAGCAATGTTAGTTACGGAATAGGGCAAAGAATAGAAAATTGTAGGTTAATGCGAGGGCATACTCAAATAGGATTAGCAAGTCAAATAGGTTTAACATACCAAGAAGTAAACAGCTATGAAGATGGGTATATTCCTATTCCAATTGAAGTACTATATATAATAGCAAGAGTATTATCAGTTGACGTTGTAGATTTATTACCTGAACCAGTAATAGTAAGGGAAGACAGCTATGAAGACGAGGAAATACTCTATCTAACGAAAATATACGAGAATCAAAAGTTAGGCAAAATAGTACCTTCATTAGTCAGGTTTGTTCATATTAGCGAAAAAATTAATCAAGAAGAGGCAAGGTTGGAAATAGCAAAAAATCTAGTGAAAGAAGGGGTTTCAGTTGACATAATTTCCCAAGCAACCGGCTTATCTATTTACGAGTATGATAATACAGAGAAAGAAGTCTGCACTGATTCTATATACTACAGAATAGGGCAAAGAATAAGAGAATGGAGATTGATAAAAAGGTATACTCAGAAAGATTTAGCAAACAAAGTTGGTTTAACACTCAAGGAAATACACGAGTATGAAATAGGATACACTGCCATATCATTTGACAAATTATATCAAATAGCAGAAGGATTATCAGTGAATATTAAAGTTCTGCTGCCTAAAACAAATGAAGATAGTGAACTACTTAATTTACTAAGAAAAACTGAAGAGCAAGAATTAGTGAAGAAATTTTTATCTAGGGATATGAAGAATAGCAAAGAGAAAGTTAAAAAAACAGAAAAGATCAAGGTTGCGAAAAATCTAGTGAAGGCGGGTGTTTCTACTGATGTTATTTTGCGAGCAAGTGGCCTAACTGCTGATGAGTATGAAAATTGAATTGTGTTTAAGATACAAGTAAAAATAGTCAATATATTAACCATTCTAAATCCTTGTTTAGCTAACTCAACTGAAGCATTTTCATAAAGTTTTGCTGCTAATTCGTGTTGTTTGATAAACTTCAAATTTAATGCTTTTAAAATTGATGCTGAAAACACATATTGCTAATGCTAGCAGAGGAGCTAGTTGGTAAAATCGCCACAGCCGTCAGTACTCCCGATTACTTTTCCTGATAATGTGATAGTATTCGCAAGTATTATCATATATTACAAAAAAATCAGTTAGCATTTCTGTTTATTAAAATTATGCAATAAAGCTGCATTTTATATAACACTTCTCAAATTATTTCTACTAAATATTTATGAATATGGTTAAACAGTAGATAGAAGAAACCTTTTCTATTATTGATCTTTTGTACAGTAAAGTTATCTCATAAAATATTAAATTTGGAGTTTTATGGATCACAGACTAAGAGCTTATTTGCTTGGAGTTACCTGGTTTATACTCAGTTTACTTAGTAGTGTAGTTAATGATACTATATCAAAGTGTCTCGGTTTACACCTTCAAAGTTTTAAGATAATCTTTTTCCGTTTTTTATTTAGCACTATTACTCTTATACCTTTTATATTTTACTATGGAATAGGAGTTTGTAAAACAAGTCGAATATCTATTCAAATAACTAGAGGTGCATTGTTGTTTTGTGGAATGACCTTATGGACCTATGGGTTGACTATTTGCCCAATAGTAACTGCAACAATTATAGGTTTCTCAATACCATTATTTGTTATGCTTCTTGCAATTCCTTTTCTGGAAGAAAATATAATTTGGCAAAGATGGGTAGTAGCTGTCATTGGTTTTATTGGTATTGCTATTACTACTAAAGCTTATAGTGAGGATTTTAATCCTAAAATTCTTATTTTTATTGTATCCGCATTAATCTTCGCTATACTAGATGTACTTAATAAGAAGCTTGTAATGAAGGAGACAATAATAAGTATATTATTTTACTCAGCTCTAACAACAACAATTTTTTCCACTCCATCTTTGTTATTTTATTGGCATATGCCTTCCTTGTTGGAGTTAGTATTACTGCTGATTTTAGGAATAAGTTCAAACCTAATTCTGTTCTTCATGTTAAAAGCTTTTGCTCTTACTGATGCTACTGCACTTGCACCTTATAGATACATAGAGCTAATAATTTCTGCAATAGTAGCATACGTTATATTTAATGAATTACCTGATAAAAGTGCTTTATATGGTACTTTGATATTAATACCATCAACCTTATTTATAGCTTATTCGGAAGGTAAGGCAATTAAGAAAAATAATGTAACAACAAAAGTTTATAATTGTTAATGGTATTTATTTTAGATGCTAAGCTATATTTTTAAGGTGATAATAAAATGCACATAACTATTATAGGAGTAGGGTATGTAGGCTTAGTATCTGGTACAATGTTATCGGAGCAGGGCCATAAAGTTGATTGCATTGACATAAATACTGAGAAGATTGAACTTTTGAAATCAGGGAAAATTCCCTTATATGAACCTGGATTAGCAGATTATTTAGAGAATAATATAAAGTCACAAAGGATAAGATTTTTTGATTCGTATTCTCAAATAAATCCCAATACAGAAGTAGTATTTGTAACTGTAGATACTCCATCAGACTCCCTAGGAAATGCAAATTTAAAGAATGTATATAATGCAGTAAGTGAAGTTTCTGAGAGAGTTAATCAAGATTGCTTAATAGTGATAAAGTCAACTGTTCCTCCTGGTACTGCAGAAAATATACATAATTATTTATCTAATAAGGGCTATAACTTTGATTTAGGAGTTAATCCAGAGTTTCTCAAGCAAGGCTCTGCAGTATCAGATTTTTTATACCCAGATAGGATAATAATAGGAGTAAAAACTAAGCTAGCTAGGGCAAAACTAGAAGTTATATATAGATCATTTATAGATAAGAATATTCCGTTAATAGTCACTGATACAGTTACTGCTGAAATGATTAAATATGCTTCTAATGCCTTTCTAGCAACAAAGGTTGCTTTTATCAATGAGATGGCAGGTTTATGTGAGCTATTAGGAGCAGACATTGACCTTTTAGCTAACAGTATGGGAATGGACCATAGAATAGGTAAGGAATTTCTCAAAGCTGGTCCAGGATTTGGAGGATCATGTTTTCCTAAAGATTTGTCAGCTTTAATAAGGCTTGCTGAAGACCACAATGTTAAGCTACAAATTTTAAATTCAGTTAAAGAATCTAACTATAATCATATAACAAACATTGCTAAAAAGGTAGAATATGTATTAAATGGAGTCCAAAATAAAAAAATAGCAATATGGGGGCTAACTTTTAAGTCTGGTACTGATGATGTAAGAAATAGCCCAGCTATAGATATTGCACAATTGTTAGTGAATAACAAGGCTAAAATTACTGCATATGACCCAATGGGGATGGATAATGCTAGGCAAGTTCTAAAGGATATAGAATACGCGGACAATGCTATAGGGGCTGCAAGGGACGCGGAAGCCTTGTTATTGTTAACGGAGTGGAAAGAATTTAAAAATCAAGATTTTGCAAGTTTAAAGAGTATTATGGCTGCACCTAATGTTTTTGATTTCCGTAATTTATTAGATAGCGAGCTATTACTAAGATATGGTTACCATGTTTATTCCTTGGGTAAAAAATCTATCTACAAAGTTTAACTGTTGAGAAATTTTTTTTACACCGCTTTACTTAGTTTTTTTAGATCTTTGCTTGATAGTATGGAAAAGCAAACGAGTGCAACAACAGAGCAAATGGAAAAAAATGAAAACATAATACTGTTACCACAGTGCTTAACAAGTACTCCTAAGAGCACGCATGAAAATATTGAACTTGCAATATACCCAAATAATCCTGTTAAGCTTACAATTGCACATACATTATTTTGTGGAGCAATTTCTACAGCTATAACACCTGTCAGTACTTGCACTCCAAATATAAAGAATCCTGATAAGATTGCACCAAGGTTCATAAGAATTATGTTTTGACCAAAGTTCATTGCAATAAAAGTGAGTGCTATACCCAACATATAAAGTGATGCCAGCAAGCTTCTATTTTGAAAGAAGTACATATCACTAATTCTTCCTGTTATTAAAGTTCCAAGGATTCCACCTAAATCATATACGCCTGTTATTAGTGAGGATTGTACAAGAGAAATTTGTAATTTATTCTTTAAAATTATAGGAAACCAAAAGAAGATTCCCATTTTTATAATATAAGCACAAAAAGTAGCACAACATAGAAACCATATGGAACTTGTTACCTTGATACCTATTTGAGATTTCTGCACCTTATAATAGGTAGTAAAGTTGGCACTTTCTTTGTAATATGCTTTTAATATTATATAAATTCCAAAAAGTAAGCATAAGAGACCAGAGTACAAAAATGCACTTTTTGCATCATATATTTTAATTATACTTGGTAATACAATTAAAGTAATACAAGAACCAAGTTGCTGAGATGCGCTCATAACTCCCCATGATGATGCAATTGAAGAGATGCTAGAGTTTGTAACCATAAACTTGGTAATAGCTGGCCAACCTAACCCTTGTGTCCAAGCTAATAATATTAATGTTAACAGTAATAAAGTTAGATTATTATATGATAAAGTTATACCAATGGTTAATAATCCAGTTGCAATATTGCATAGCCCAAACATAAATAATGGATTATTTTTGGAGTCCATGATTATTCCATTAACAAATTTTGATACTCCATAAAAAAAAGAAAAGCAGGCAAAAAAATAGCTTAATTTTACATGGTCAGTATCTATTAACAGTGGTAGAGCAATTGGTATACTTTGTCTTGATAAATAAAGCAGCATATATCCACAGAAGAATAGTAAATATTGAAAGAAGACAAAGTTCACACCTATTCCCAAATAGCTCTATGCAGATGCTAGCATAATACTATATTGGTATAATATTGTTTGACAAGAAGTTTGCAAACAATTAGTGCAGAAAATTACTTAGTATCTTTCTTATAGCAGATACAGTAGTATTAATATCTTCATAGCTTATATCTCTATGTGTTATAGCTCTGATTTTACCTTTGATGTTAGCCATTCTAATTCCATAATTTGTCATTAGTACGTTTATTAATTCTTGAGTAGATATACAATTATTACGTAATGAGAAATACGCTATATTAGTTTTGTATAGGTCAATATCAATTATAACTTGATCTATGGAGTCTAGGCCTTCTATAAGGTGCTGCATTTTTTTATGATCTTCTTCTAAAGAATTTACATTATTACGTAGAGCATATAAACATGCAGCTGAAATAATGCCAGCTTGGTGCATACCTCCGCCAATTTGAAACTTATAGTACCAAGCTTTTTCAATAAACTCTTCACTTCCAAGCAATATTGCGCCCATTGGAGCACCTAATCCTTTACTAAAATCAATGAATACCGAATCAAAATAACTTGCATACTCTTTTGGAGATATTTTAGTATGAGCACAAGCGTTGAACAGTCTTGCTCCATCTAAATGAGTGAATACGTCATTCTCTTTGCAGAGACTTGAGATCTCTTGAATATATTCTAAAGGCCACACAGCTCCACCACCAAAATTTGTCGTTTGTTCGATAGAAACAAGCCCAACTCTCGGAATATTTCTTAAACTAGGACGAGTAATAAACTCAACAATTTGTTCTCCAGTAAATATTCCTCTCGTACCTTTGATGGGCAAAGGAGTGGCATGTGCCTGGGCTGCGATCAAGCCAGATTGTACTATGAGCGGATGTGAAGTTTCATCAAGCAGCAAGTAATCACCAGGTCTTTGAATGTGTACTTTATAAGCAATGACATTGGACATCGTTCCTGAAATCAAAAAGATTCCTGCAGGTTTACCTAATATTTTACATGCGGTTGCCACTAATTCGTTCACAGTTGGATCTTCACATGCAGCTTCGTTTCCAACTTTTGCTTTAGCCATCGCTTCCCTCATTTTAGCTGAAGGGTCAGTGTTTGAATCGCTAAAGAAATCTATTTTTATTCTCATATTAAATTTAACACAACTTCCTTTATAATTTCAGCAGCTTTCATGATGTCTGTTTCCTTTGTGCCAAGATGGGTAACTGCTCTTATATGAGACTCGAGCCAAGGAAAAAGCAATAAACCATAAGCTTGGCACTTACTCAAGAAAACCTCATTAGTTACATTTAGTGCTTTTATACTAAAGCTTACTATATTAGTTTCTGGATAAGGTAGTACCAGTTTTATGTGTGGAATTTCTTTAATCTTATCTGCAAACAATTTAGCGAGCTTATTATCTTCTTTAAGCCTAGAGATATTATTCTGTAGTACGTATTTTGCTGCATTAGCACAATACCCTATCTGATGATAACCACTACCTAGCCAAACCTGTAGCTTTTTAGCCCTTTCAATTATCTCTCTTTTACCCATAAGCATTGAACCAAAAGGAGCGCCAAGTCCTTTAGTAAAAGAAAAGCTCATTGTATCCACATATTTAGCATAATCTGCTAAAGCAATATTTGTTTCGATATGAGCATTAAATATTCTTGCACCGTCTAAATGAAGATTTACATTGTGAGCTTTTAAAAAGTGATATAACTCGACTTGTTTTTCAAAAGGATAAATTTTACCATTAAACCCATTTATACTATTTTCTATAGAAACAAGACTCACCTGAGCAAAAATTTTATACCTCGGCTTAGAATTAATAGCATATTCTACTTCATCAACATCTAAGATTCCGCTATTATTTCTAATACAATTAAATACGATATTATTTACTTTTGCATTGCCTGCACTATCGAAAAAATTAATGTGATAATTATAATTAGTTATTAGTTCATCACCAGGACTTGTTTGAATGGCAATGGCTAATCTATTTGCAAGCATACCGCTGGTTACAAATAATGCTTCTTCTACTTTGAATAATTGTTTGCAATATTCTGATAAGTCATTACAGCTTTTGTCTTCACCATAAGCAAAATCTCCAACAGTTGCATTACTTATTGCATGTATAACGTTGGAGCTCTGCAGAGTTGTAGTGTCACTTCTCAGATCAATAATTTTTTCCATCTTATTTCTTGCCATTCAAACAACCAATTTGAGCATTCCAAAGTTCCTTGTAAAGACCTTGCTTAGAAACTAATTCAGCGTGTTTACCATCTTGGACAATTTTTCCTTTGTTAAATACTATAATTCGGTCCATGTGTAAAAGTGTAGAAATACGGTGTGCTATAGTAATCGTAGTTTTATTTTTCATCAATTTGAATAAACTCATTTGAATTGTTTTTTCTGTTATAGAATCTAACTGACTAGTTGGTTCATCGAGAAATAATATTGGAGCGTTTTTTAAAAATGCCCTTGCTATTATTATTCTTTGTCTTTCTCCTCCAGATAGCTTGATGCCTTTTTCTCCAACTGTAGTTCCATATTGATCTGGTAGAGTCATAATGAAATCGTGAATACCAGCCAGCTTTGCAGCTCTCATTATTTCTTCGATAGTAGATTGAAGTTTACCATATATGATGTTTGCTAAAATAGTATCATGAAATAACAATGGGTCTTGAGGTATTACAGATATTTGTTGCCTCAAAGAACTCTGTGTAACTTCTGATACTATTTGATTATCAATCTGTATATTACCTTTTTTAACATCAAATAGCCTTAGAATTAAGTTTATAAAAGTAGATTTACCACCTCCAGAATAACCAACTAGACCTACCTTTTCGCAAGGATTAATGGTAACTGAGAAATCTTGAAATAATGGCTCCTGACCTTCATAAGAAAAAGAAACATTGTTAAACGTTATTCTTCCACTTAATAAATTTAATTCTTTAGCATTTTCCTTATCTTGAATTTCTGGTACAGTAGTCAAGATTGGCAATGCATCTGAAACTTTGCCGAAATGAGTAGAAAATTGGGTAAGATTCCTAGTTAGATGGTTAAGAAACTCTATAATCGATATATTAATTCCAAGTACAAGAGCAATATCTCCTATTGCAATTTTGTTCAATTGATAGTCATAAATTAAAAAGTACAAGTTTACTGCTTGGAGTATATCAAATGAATAGCCATATATAAACCAAAGACAAAAGTATGCCCATTGTAATTTTCTCTCTGCAATAGTTCTTTTCTTGCATATTTGAAAAAATTTGTGTCTCTCATGTGCTTGCTGAGAAAATAGCCTTACTGATATAACATTTAAAATACTATCTGCTATACTAGCTATTACTTGTGAATTTTGTTTAGAGTAATTATCAGCTAGTTCAGTAAGTACACGAAAGCTGAAAATCGATACTAAAATAAAAATGCTTACCCAAGTGAATGTGGCGATTGCAAATTTTATGTTTACTAATGATAAGGTATAAATAGCTAAGACTAATGCTATGCTGTAACCGAAAAAACAATCTATAAGCAATCTTATTAACTCTATCACACTATCCATTAAGTTACTGGCCTTATGTACTAAACTTCCGGATAAATTGTTCTGATAATAGGAATGGTCTTGTTGGAGTAGCCTACAAAAAGACATATCAGCTATTTTTTGACGCATTAAGGTAAACATTCGAATGTCAACAAAATAGCCATAGAATCTAAAAGCAGTAGTGATAAGTAATGCCATACCAAGATAAGCGCTTACAGGTAATAAAAGATTTTCAATTACATTACCTTCCTGATATTTTACAGCTGTATCTAGAATATTTTTTACTAAATACTTTCTAAAAGACAAATCAACAGCTACCACCAGAGCAACTAAAGACATTATAAGTACATTAAGCTTGAATTTAGATGCTATATTCAAGATGAACATCAATACACATTTGAAGCTATCAACTCTACTTCTGTTCATTTATAATGCTAGCTCCACTACGTTGACTTTTTTATTGAGAAATACAAGTAGTGAAAACCATAAATTTTTGTATATTTTTCCTGAGATGTCTCCAGCATCATGTAGTGCTGATGCTCGATTCAGAATAAGTAGCTTATATAAATCTCGCTTAGCCTCAGTAGTGTCGATCTCAGAAATATTTGTAGTTGTGTCTGTAATAAAGGCTAACCAGCTCTTGATAAGTTCTTCCATGTTTTTTACTTTTATACTTTCCTGGTAGCAAAATAATGACAAGCATTCTCTCAGTATAGATTCTGTTAACCCACCACAATTGAGTATACCAAAAACTGAAGGCTGAGGTTTTGGCACATAGGGAAGATCTTGATCTTTTACAATCCACCTTGTTACATAAGCAAATCTATCTTTAGCATCTGTATTCTTATCACTACCATGCCATAACCGTGAATCAAAAACTATCGCATCTCCTGCTGAAATAGGTAGTGACTTAATTTTGTAATTTTCCCGATTACTTGAGTACTGATCAAAAAAATATGGGTACCAAAAATCAACTAAAGGCTGTATTTCCCATTTATGACTGTTTTCTATAATTTGCAGTGCACCTGAAGTTTCACTTACATTATTCAAAGCTAACCAAACAGAAAAGTGGTAAGGATCATTGAAACTATAGGAGATGTCTTGATGGAAGGGAACTGCATCTATTAAATCAGCAGTTTTACATATAACATTTGATTTTTTCTGCAGTATCTGACACTGAAGTGACTTTTCAAGGTAATTTTTAATAATTTCATCTAATGCTTGAGAGATAATTCTAGTTACTTGAGATGACGTGCCCCATCTGCCGGTACAGTTTAAGTAGTCAGAAGTTGAAACACTTAGTTCTTGGGATAGCTTTGATATCTTATTTGTTATATCACTTAAAGACTGAGTTATTAGCTCTAAAGGAACCAGATTTTTGATAATAAAAAAACCATTTTTTTGTAATGTTTCCATATGATTAACACCTGACATCAATAACTGATAAGTAATCTGTTAAAGGTATAACAGCAAAAATTTTGAATCCTTTTACTTGTTTGAGTATTTTTTCCCAATTGCTTAATGTTCTTAGTTTACCTCCTGTTTCAACCATTACATTAATATCTACAGAGCCTCCATCTGGAGAGCGGTAATCTAAAATAGTTTCTATCAATAAAATACGAGATATTCCTTTGACCAATTTTAAATAAGATAATACTTTATCATCATCATAATGCTGTAGAAAGCGGCAAAAGACACCTAATTCATAATTTGTAGCTGATAGTTCTTCCTGAGTTATAAGTTTGACTTTTAAATTTTCTACTAACTGTCTTGGCACTTTATGTTCGTTATATAGGCCTATGGAACCTTTATTGTGTATATCAGAATAAGCAAGAAATAAAGAGTGTACACCAAATAGCAATATATTCTTAGCACCATCTATATTAATCCTAGAATTAAACTCTTTAGTATCAAACCTAGAATATCCTAGCAATGCTTGGTAAAACGCTATTTTCTTATCTTCTGATGATTCTCTTTCCTTAAAAGATTCAAATGAAGAGATTGACTTCTGTTTTAGTATATCGGCAATATTTAACCAATTCTTTTCAGCGGCAACTCTTGCCCACATTGTTGCTGCTTTTGGCAAAAATGGTATTTCCTTAAAACACTTACCTTTTGATGATAGTTTCCATAAGTCCTCGTCCTTATCATAATCAATAAACCCTATTTCCCACAACGCCCTTAACAGCCTTTCTAGATTTGGTACGATAATGTTTAACTTTTTAGATAAAAACGGCACAGTTGCAGGTAAAATATTTAACAAATCAAGTTCAATAGCAACGCTTGTTAGGTAAGTTTTCCAAAAGGCTGAAAGTTCTGCAGAAATCCTATGCACTTGAGATTCTTTACCTAAATCAAAAATACTAAACTTTACATTTCCGGTAATATCGATTTGTCCTAACACACCTTCAAAAGTTTCAACTTTTGCCATCCCATTATAGAATGCTTCTACCATTTTAAATCTCTGCTGGTAAACAGGATCACCATTAATATCTATATGAAACCAACCATGTTGATCTTCTGCAATAGAATAACCTTTATGAAAAACATTAAGTTTTTTATACCATTTATTATGTACTAACTTTCCATGATGATTAATATGTGTAGCTTTACCATCCTTATAGACTACAGCGATACCATCCTTAAAATCTCCAACATAATCATATTCCTCCTGATAAATCCTGTTGCCATTTAAATTAATATGAAAACATTTATCATGTCTTCTAACTACACAAGCATCTTCCTGATAATTTCCAATCCATTGATAAGACTGTTTGTATACTCTACATCCAAATGAATCAATATGGTAACACCCTGTATCATCTTCTACGGCTGCTCTATTAAAGTAGAATCCAAAAGTTTTTAGAAATCTATTATGATAAACTGCTTCTCCTCTTACATTGATATGATAAGCACCTGTCTGATCATAAACCGGTGCAAGACCGGGCTCATGAAATTTACCAACCTTTATAAACCTATTTTCATACAAAGGATTTCCTAGTAATTCGTGAAAGCTCTCACACGGTGAAATTTTAATAGATCTAAGATTATCTTTGATTAATTGATCAAAGGTTTTCTCATGTTGCATGTTTTGCATAATTTGTAATTTAAATAATTCTTTTGTAAGCTTAGGTACTCACTACTCTGCCATATTTCCTCGAGTTTAACCTCATTAACATTACCAAAATTTCCTAATGTCTTACGGAGTTCATCTGGAGCACAGCAAGGACTAAACTTTCCTTCATTGTTTATCCATGCTTCTTTACCTAAAAATGGGCATTGACCACCTGGAGCCAAATCCTTAATACCTTCTTGAGAAAGAATTGTAAAATTTTCTAATTTTATCTTTTTACCATTTGGTAATAGCATATTATCTCTAAGCTCATATAACCTTCTCACCTCTGTATTCCATCTACTAATTGCTAACTCATCTCTTCTCATAGATAGATCCTTAATTTCCTCAAAATGTGCCCAAAGATGATGTCCTTTAACTCTATCTATGCCATTTTTTATGGCCATCTTAACTATGTCATAGAGTTCATGTAAATTACTTTCCAAAAATGTTAATTGTAAAGTAACGGTACACCTTTCACCTGTATCGCTAAAGTATTTATCTCTAACTTCAAGGAAAGTTTTTAAATTTTCTGTCACTACTTCCCATTTTGAACCTTTCATGATTCTTTCATGAGTTTCTTTAGTTGCCCCATTCCAGGAAATCTTAACATCAGATAAAATTGGTACCAATAGTTCAGCCCATTTTCTAGCTCCTTTAATGGGAAAAGAACCATTGGTTGTGAGGTTAAGCTTAAGGCCGAACTCATGGCACAAATTGATTATTTCATCAAAGCTTTTATACATTAAAGGCTCACCCATAGTAGAAGGAATGATTTCCCTTAAAGGTGTGCCAGCTGCTTCCTTAATTACTTTTCTGATAGTTTCTATCGACAGTATCTTAGGTTTTATTCCTTTAGCTTTCTTCTCTTCTTTAACTTTGCTGTATGGTGAAAAACATTCGCACATTATACAAGCAAAATTGCAGTAATCTGGATTAGTATCAAAAGTAATTCTCCAAGGACCAGGTTTCACAGCTACTGATTTGCCTTTCTTTTCAATAGCATTACGGTAAATCTTGTTAAGTTTCTCAGTATGCTCACCTATAGAAGGTATATTTCCATTTTCAGTATAAGGATAGCCTTTTTGGGTAAGTTTATTATATAACTCCTGATCTGTAGATAGGACTTGCATTTTTTCTGACAAACTACTTGCATCTCTGTGCTTAAATAATAGTCCATCTCTTACATATTCTGCCATGCCACCATAATCGGCTGTTATAACTGGTATTCTAAGTTGCTGTGCTTCATGTATTACTAACGGTGAATTTTCACCCCAAATTGAAGGAACGACTATTGCATCGACTTTATTAAATACGTCAGTAACTATATTCTTATTATCATAACTTCCCATCCATTCTATTCTTTCTTTAACAACAGGTGAAAACTGATCGGCAATCGCTTTTAAAGCTTTAGTTTCTTCTCTTGCTGCTCCCCAAATTCTAAGTTTTGCTTTAGATGATAAGTGAGAAAAAGCTTTCAATAATAGATCAACACCTTTTTCGGGAGTATGAGTACCAATATAACCGAAAATAAACTCTTTTTCTTGTACTCTATTTCTCTTCTTAAGACGATTGAGATCAAAACCATAATCAAGATAAGAAATTTTGTTTATCGGAACATTAAAATCCTGAGTAAATTTGTCCATCAAGAATTTCGATGGGGAAATAAAGTAATCTATATAGTCTATTATTTTCCTTGTGTGCTTCATTCTAGTTGCAACCCATTGTTCCCAATAATTTATGTCTGAATTCAGGAATTCTTCATCTCCTGTAAAATATCCCTTGTAACATTGGGTTGCACATTTTTGATCCTTTTGTCCATCACAAAGCTGTAATAAATCTTCAGAATTGCGTTGAATAAACCTTCCTCTTGGACACATTAACCAAAAGTCATGTAGCGTAAAAATTGTAGGTATATTTTCTTTAAAAGCAATTTCTGGTAAAGTAATTGATAGATGATTAAGATGACCAAAATGTATAAGATCTGGCTGAAAGTTATCTATTACTCTTTTAAATTTTATATCTACTTCTTCATTAATAAATTTATAACGATATTTAGCTATGGGTATATTAATTAAATGCAGTAAGATTCGAGAATCACTACGATCTAGGACTGTAGTGTAATAAAAATCAGGTAAAAAGCTATTTTCATACCTAGTAAATACTTGTACCTCATTGTTATTTGCTAGTTCATGAGCAAGAGTTTGGCTGTAAACCTCTGAACCAGCGCTATAATAAGGAGGGTAACCATGAATAACTTTTAATATTTTCATATATTACCATATCTATATTGTTAGGATACTCTTGTATATTGTTTTGTAGACTTTTTATAAAATTGCTTAATCCTACTTCTAATGAATGCTTTGGAGACCAACCAAGTAGCTCTTTAGCTCTAGTAAAATCACCATGGAACTTAGTTACGTCAAAATTTCTTGGAGGATAAAAATCAATTCTAGAATCACTTTTCGTGACTTTTAATATTGTTTTTGCTAAGTTTTCTAAAGTACATGGGCTATTAGTAGTAAGATGAATAGCAGGAAGAGAAGATTTTTCACTTTGTAAATATTTAACAGTTAAGCATATACCCTCTATAACATCATCCAAGTAGGTAAAATCAAAAACACATTCTTTACCTTCTATTTTAATTGGATCACCTCTTAATGCATTAATACAGAGTGCGGGAATTACTCTACTGTTATGATCTAGTAAACCACCGTATACATTTGAAAAGCGTAATATTGCTACATTAAAATCTTTTAAACTTGTTATTTGCTTCTCAATAAATGCTTTACCTTTGGCATAATTATTTATTGGATCGATACTAGCAGATTCTGTAACCGGCAGTTCCTTCTGCTCTCCATAGACTTCCCTACTACTTGCATATATAAACCATGGTTTATTTGGAAGTGACTTACATAACCCTAAAAACTGCATTGTACCATCAACATTAATTTTTTTACACAGTTCAGGATAAAGTTCACCATGTATAACTCGAGAAATTGCAGCCAGATGAATAATTCCTGTACACTTAGCAAGTAGTGGTACTATATCTTCTGAAAAAAAACTGAGTGGATTGTTGCGAAACCTAATATCACAGCTTATTACTTCATGGCCCTGGTTTTCTAACTTTTTCACCAAGGTTGACCCTATCAAACCTGCAGCACCTGTTATTAATATCCCCATGTATACCCTCTCACTACAAATAGGAAAATTTGTCGTACCAATTATCTTACAAGTAAGAATTAAAAGGTATTATAAAACAAGTATAAAATAAATGTCAACTTAAATTAATGAATAAAAAAATGTAGTTATGAAAGAAAAGTTGGCTGCCTTTTTTTTTGAAAATAGTGTTCGGCTTTAATCAAATCCTCTTTATTATTTACTCCCATTGCTTCTCTTTCATCAGAAACTACATAACCTACACTCAAGTTATTGTTTGCTGCAATGGGTACTATATCATTAAGACAATATTCATTGGTCGAATTATTAAATTTTATTTCTTTTACTAAGGTAAAGAGATCTTTAGCATATGAAGCTATTATTCCAGAGTTTGCAAGAAGCATTTTATCTCCATTTTTTAGGATTTTTTGAACATTGCCGTAATTATCAATTACTAATCTTCCATATTGTTCATCTTGACTATTGAATCCAAGAAGAACTAAATTATTATACTTTAAACAATCAGTCATTTTCATAACTGTATCGCTAGATATAAAAGGAGTGTCTCCATACTGTATTAAAACTATGTCTTGATCAGATAACTCCTCCAGATTTTCTAGAGCAATTTTAACTGCAGTGCCAGTGCCTGTAATATCTTCTTGAATTATTAGTTTTATATTGTATTGATCGATTATACTTTTTAGAGTATCAAAGTTTTCTAAATCTTTTAGAAGGGAGTTGTTAACAACAATTGATAAGCTTTTTAGACTCAGCGATTTTGCATTAGAAATTATATGTTCTAAAAGAGTAAGATTTCCCACTTGGTGTAATGCTTTTGAATATTCAGAATTCATTCTACTGCTCTTTCCTGCTGCTAATATTATCAAAATTTTACTCATACATAATTCAGGAATTGATTAGGTAGTAAGTTAATTTATAATTAGTAAGATGTAAAGTCCACTTTGATTTTCTAGAGGAAAATAACTACCATCGAACAGACAAAATTCGTTAAATTAGCATCTGTAGTAATTCTTAAGTAAAATTTTAGAAAGAGACGCCCCATAGTTATAATTGAGTGTGTGCTACTTTCAAGTATGGTTTTTATTGATGAAACCTCTTAGACCACTCTGTTTGAAATAAGGTAACTACTGCTTAATTCACCAAAAAGCCTGTAATTAAGTTCTAAAGCGAGTGTGTCCAACCCAATCGATTGTATCTCTTTAGCGTCTGTAATGCCCTTTAAAATTTGAATAAAATGTACTTATACTAATTCTATTAGTATAAAATAAACTTGCACATGATTTTATCGTCATTTTTATTCATTGTAAAGAAAATTTTGTATGAAGGTTTTTTAGAAAACTCACTTGCCCCTCTTAAATGCTCTCAACATCCTGAAAATTTGAATAAAAGTAATTGCTATTTTCAGAAACTTTTTGAAAAATTACCACAAAACATCTAAATCTTTAATAGGCAAGACCGCACCATTTGCTTGTAGATAGTAATGTGTTGGCTTTATTAACTTGTGCTCTACTTTATCTCCTACTGAAACTTTAAATTCCATATCCTGCACACAAAGAAATCCATATTTAGAATTGGTCCCATATCCTGCAGCATTACGAAAGAATTTAATCTGTCCAAGAGTTGCAAGATTATTTATTCTTTCTCTAATATTGCGCTCACTGCCAAGCCCCTCTTCTCCTTCAAAACGCTTTGCAAATTGTCCAGCAGTATAAATATTACCTTGATATGCGCTACTGCGAATTAAATTCAAGATAACCTCATGTTTTCTCATCCGTTCTAAATCCAACTTTTTACTATATTGATCTCTGATTATTGGTTCTGAATTTAAAACTGAATTGTCATGTACAAATGCCCCATTTTTCCAGTAAAGTGTCATTTGCCCGTTATTGCACTGCGAATAGTTAGATTTTTTGCGCGATAAAATTCTCTCATCAGGAGAAGCATTAGCTTTATCTGGTCTAGTCAAATACCAACGAGACCTTACTGTATTATTCCATGCTGTTGAACCGCCTGTGCCAGTTTTACGTATTATTCCCGCATCAGAAGGGTGGGCAAGTAATAAAACAGCTCCTTTTATTGCTTGAGCTATTCGACCACAACAACCTTGAATAAATTGTCTCACATGAGAACGGTCGTTTTCATTTCCTCCAAATAGGTCTGCTGCTGTATCTAATATCACAAGCTTCGGCTGAAACGATTCAATATCCTCAAGTAACTCTTGAAAGTACGTAGTTAATTGACCAGTATCTTTGTTATTAAAAACCATAAGTTGATTATTGTGCCCTGCTCGTGACCATAAGCCAACATTATCCTGAAAATCAGAAGATTCCATACCTGATTGATAAAATTCATTTATTGCGCATTGCCGACGCCAAAGTTCTTCTTCATCATCTTCACAGAACACACCATATGTCTTTATTTTTTCCAGATCTATTCCAAGCCAAGGTTTACCAAAAGCAGCGGCTGTCATTAATTGTTGAGCAAGGAGAGATTTTCCAACACCACCATCACCATAAAGAGCTGTAACACTTCCTACAGGGAGCCAATCCTTAATAACCCACTTTCTTTCTGGAGGGATATTGGTCCAAACTGTAGTATCAATTCTTTTTGACTTTCTTGAAGAATAAGGGCTTTTGTTGTTAAGGATAAATTCTTCAACGTTCATTCCTTCTAGCACACTATCTGCAGCATCCCAAGATTTTGGCTTATCTTGAGGAATCTTGAGAATAGAAAGTGATGCAACTCCAAAACCAGAAAGCTTTTTTGCGGCTTCTTGAGCATAATCTTTTCCAGGATCATCGTTATCTGGCCATATAATAATGTGTTTACCTTTAAGTGGAGTCCAATCAGTTTTCTCAATAGGTGCTTTTGCTCCAAACATTGCTGTTGTTGCAGTGATCCCTTGTTCTATGAGTAGCTCAGCACATTTTTCCCCTTCTACCAATATCACTCTATCAGATTTAGTGATGCCTGGAATGTTATACAGAGGCCTGATCTCAGGTGCAGTAAAGGTAGATTTTTTAGCATCAAATGGTTGATAACTTTTTCCTGAAGCAGTATCATAACGATATTTGCTGGCAATCAACTGATTATCCTGATCGAGATAGTCCCATTGAGTTATTCTCTTTTGCTCTTTAGTAGGTCGCTTGTTACATCCTATCCATTCACTTATCGAAGAAATTACTTCAACAAATTCTATTTTAGCGTTTTTCCCATGTGCAGCTGCCCAAAGATCAATAATGTCACCACCGTCCCCAGTTGCAAAATCAATCCATAATCCGACCTTGCCATACGCTAATTCAACTTTGAGGCTTTTGCCTTTATTACCTTGTACATCACCTATCTGAAATTTGTCACCATGAAAAGTTCCTCTTGGAAATAAATAAGAAAGGCATGATCTGATGTTTAATAATAGTTGTCTTTTTATTTCTTCTACATCAAATTGTTCTAATGGTTCTAAATGTGAGACAGCGTCGTTAAAATCATAATTTAAAGTATTTTTTTCTTTGACATCAGTTAAAAAATCTTGTACCATAGGTTGAAGCTCCTTTTAAAGTTAAGTGTTTGAAAGGTTTTTGAGCAAGGCTGTATTGGTTGCGGTCTTGTTCTCTTATCATGAAGTAAAAAATGTAGTAGGTGGTTCTCTTGGCAAAGCTTGAAAAATATATTAATAAGTGAAGGAAGTCAGTTCAGGTTTACAGTAAAGGTAAGATTGAAGGCTCTTAGAGTTTTCTTTCTTTTAAGACAAAATACTCTAATATAATTCTACAATATTTTCCTCACTATGTCAACTTCCTATTAAATAATCATAATGCTTCTATTTTGTCACATTGATATATTACATATTTATAGTATGTAATATATATTATATATAAGGAAATTTGCCATTTAACATTTTGGTTAAACCTCCACATATACGCAGCTTTGGAGCCGATTGGCAATTTTGCCAAATGAAATTTTATTTGCCATTTGAAATTCTCTTAAGGTATTGATTTTCTTGTATTTCTCTTTGTAAGTTCATCTGGTTATTTGGTAGGTTTGCCAAATGATTTGCATTTTGAAGCTTACTTTAATAAGTAAATATACCTATATGCTAGAAAATTTATAACAGTTGCTTACTGCATAAACTAAGTTCACTTATTAACATAACTCAAGAGATGCTTATATTTCTGTACCATTGACTATAGTATACCGGATCCCTTATCGATCTTTCCGGAAGTGAGGGAAATTTTTCCAAAACACGTTTACTCCTTATTATAAAAACATCTGACTTTAAACTTACACTATTTCCTTACTATATATGTTCACAAAAATTCTAAAAACTGTTCACTTTTTTAAAAAATTTTGCACAACTCCGCTTTCATACTCCACTAAATGACCTACTTTTCTAACGACTAAAAATGCAGTCCGAAATATGATTTGCTCTAAAAATTTTTCATTGAAATTACAAAAATGAACAGGTAACGCAAATTCTGTAAAGGACAATGGTGGTATTGAAAATTTAGCTCTGCTCTCAACTTACACTCCTCAAAAAAATTACAAAATTTAATTTCATTTTAACTTTAAACAAAAAGGCCACCTATAAGTTGCATCTGCATTATGTTGCAAAATATACTATACTTTCCTTATGAGACACTTACATAATCAAATAAGCTATCTACTACTTTTCTTCTCCTCCATAACAGATATATACTGTAAATGTGGTTTGAAATATGAATTGCTCTAAAATTTTTTTTATTACGATTTTTCTATTAAACTTTAATAGAGCTTAACGTGTTTACAATATACCCAGGTGAGAGATTTTCCGTCTATAAGAGGTAGCCGTAAAAATGCTATATTAGTAAAACTATTAATAATAATTATTTGTGAATTAAGTACTTTAGATTCGAGATTATATAGACTTTTGGCAGTTTAAGCCATTTTAGATTGGAAAATGAAATCTCATTAAGCTGAGAAGTGGGCTACTGTAGGGGAGTTTAACATAATTTAAGGTTACAAGTCAAGCAAACTACTATAATATCATAAAAGGCTGTTCCTTGGCTGATTTTGAGTGTTTCTTAGTTTAGAGAAAAACCCTATTATTATAAATAATAAAAATAAGGTATATAATAATACCCTATTTATATTTTATATTTTTCATTCTTATTTATTCTTTAATTTTTTAACTCTTATAGATAGCTCTCTAAAAAAAAAGGATTTGAGACAGGAAACGTTAAATTCTTTTTAAAAAATTTTCTTTACAAGGCATGAAAACCGTGTTAAACTTATATGTAAGTTTCTTTCGTGATAGTAAGATTAATTAAAATACCTTTTAGTTGAGTTTAGAGTTGTTTTATAAGCGATCTTTAATCAGGGGAGTATTTTTTTGCTTAAAAGTTGTGGCTAGCTTTAAAACATAGGTTTTCTCCTTTAGTTATTAAATTTCTGCTTTGCTTATAATATAAATGTCCTAACAATTAAATTACAATATGTATTCCGTTCAAGATTTCAGCCAATTTATTGAGTATTCCGGAAAAAGAGGATATGATTTGTTTGTTCTTTAGGCATAGGTGTCTAAAATTACAGAAATGAATCATTTTTTTCTATTGAGCTTTTTCTGCATCTAAAACTTATGTACCGCTTAAAATGGAGACAAAGATCAAAATTTATTTATTTACGTCTCTAATTTTATCTCGTATAATGGAGACAAAGATTTATGTTTTCACTATTTATTGGCAGATAGGGCTTTCTAAAGGGTGGTTCACCCCCCTTGAAATTAAAACAAAAGCAAGATGTCAAACACAGATAGCTCAACTACAAGCTGGTTTTTGTTGTAGTTATTTTCTCACTTTCTTTACTTGCTTTAATTAATTCATCAAAGTCAGATTCATGTAATTTATCTTGTATAACTCTATACTTTTCGTATTCTCCTTCAGCTAGAGCTTTTGCAACTTCAGCACTCAGCATCTTTAAGTACTTCATAATCATTGAACAATAGAAATGCATCCAACTTTTCAACCCAATTCTGCATTTTCATTAGCCGATGCTTTCTTGCTTGAAGTTCTGCATAATCTAGATACATTGAGACAATGTGATTTAGTTCACTTAATTCTTTTTCAGTCAAGTAGTTTTTTGCAACACTTACATCACTCTTATGAATTTTATTACCTAGACCATCTTTCCAAGTAGTTAGTCCCATATGTGGTTTTTTATGATCAACTCGATAGCTCTGCTGCAGTCAAGCCGTAAATCGCCCAATATAATTTATTCTGTACTTTTGCATAAAATTGTTTTGTTATTTCTGAATTTGGATCATAGTCTGCAGAGCATTCAGCATAAATGTCGGTAATCTTCTGGTAAAACCTACGTTCGGATGCTCCTGATTTTTTCAAGTAATTCATTGAAGTAGTCTTTGCCAAACTTTAGGCCGTTTTTTAGCCGTTCGCTATCTAATGCAAATCCTTTGATGATGAAATCTCTCAAAATTTTTGTAGCCCATACTCTGAAAGATGTAGCCTTTTTAGAATTAACTCGATAACCAATAGCTATCCAAATTATAAAATTGTGTAGGGTACTGTTTACCATCTTCAGCAGTATTCCGGGAAATCCGGATAACTGAATCTTTATCTAACTCTTGACTAGCAAATATGTTCTGTAAATGCTCACTAATTGTTCTAATATTAACATCAAACAACTCCGCCATTCTTTTTTGTGTAAGCCAAATGTTTTCATCTCGATACAAAACATCAATTCTCACGTCTCCATCTGGAGTTGTATATAATAAAATTTCGTTTTCATTTATTATCATATCTACTCTACCTTACTTCAAGTAGCATATAGGTTATTTGTAAAAAAGACAAGCAACTGTAAAACTCTAAAAATAGAGAACTATCTACTTTATTCTTTAGCTGGTGAGCAGTTTTGAAATTATTTTAACTTTTTTTTTAGAAAATCCCGGAAAAAGTAGTAAGAAATCCGGTATATATATAATAGAAGGGCATTGTTTCAACGAGGTTAGTTTACCTCTATACGCTTCAAACACAAAGAAAATGTCAATCCTAACACTCGACCTTGGCAAGCAAACGGGCTGGGCAATTCTAACAGATGGAGTAATTGAAAGTGGAAGCAAAAGTTTTCATGGTAGTCGTTTCAGTGGAGGTGGCATGGTATTTCTAAATTTTCGTAAGTGGTTGAATGAAATGAAAGAAAAATTTCCAAGTATTGAAACAGTTTATTTTGAGGAAGTAAGAAGACACCTTGGAACTGATGCAGCGCATTGTTATGGTGGTTTTCTTGCAGTTCTCTCTGCTTGGTGTGAAGAGAATCATATTCCCTATCAGAGTGTTCCTGTTAAGACTATAAAACGCTTTATAACAGGCAAAGGCAATGCAAGTAAGAGTGAAGTTATTGAAGCGATACGTGAAAAAGGTTTTTCACCTAGAGATGATAATCAAGCAGATGCTTTAGCTTTGATGTTCTATGTTATGGAAAGATATTAATAAGCTCATAAAAAGTGGGTCCTTTCGGCCATAATGGCGGGTTTGGTGGTGCTGACCCCAGGCCTTTTCTAGTGTCAGAGATATTTTGAATATTAACTTTTTAATTATTAAGATATGAATTTAGCAATCCACTACTATCCTGTTGAAAACCTCGTCGAATATAAGCGTAATCCTCGTAAAAATGATGACGTAGTAAACAGAATGTGTGCTTCAATCAGGGAATTCGGCTTTCGTATACCAATAGTTGCAAAAAGCGATGGCACTGTGGTTGATGGTCATTTAAGACTTAAAGCAGCAAGAAAACTTGGTATGGAGAGTATTCCTGTGGTTTTAAGTGATAATTTAAATGAACCACAAACTAAAGCTTTTCGATTACTGGCAAATCAATCAGCTAACTGGGCAAAGTGGGATGATGAGCTTTTAAAAGTGGAAATTCAAGAGTTAGAAGATTTACAGTTTGATCTTAAAATGACTGGATTTGAATTAGAAAAAGTTCAAAACTTTCTTGATGATTTAGACAGTGAAAAAGAAGATCTTTCTGACTTAGTTGTTGATGACAAAAAAGTAGAAATAACAAAACCAGGGGATTTATGGATTTTAGGTGATCATCGAATCTATTGTGGTGATAGCTCTTTAGTTGAATCATATAAAGCGGTATTAGACAATAAAATGGCAGATATTACCGTATGTGATCCTCCATATAACGTTGATTACGGTAGCAGTCAGGAAAGAGAAGATAAAAAAATACTAAACGATAATCAAGGTGAAAAGTACGAACTTTTTCTCTACTACATCTGTTCCAATATTTTAGCATATACGAAAGGAGCAATTTACATCTGCATATCATCATCAGAGTTTTCGACGTTGCAAAAAGCATTTGAAGAAGCAGGTGGTCGTTGGTCAACATTTATCATTTGGGCAAAGAATCACTTTACGCTAGGAAGATCAGATTATCAAAGACAATACGAAGCAATGCTCTATGGATGGAAAAGCGGCAATAAACGTGAGTGGCATGGAGGAAGAAATCAAAGTGATCTGTGGTTTTATGATAAGCCAATACATAACTCACTACATCCAACGATGAAGCCAGTAGAGCTAATGGAGAGAGCAATAGTAAACAGCAGTAGATCTGGAGACATAGTACTTGATCCATTTAGCGGTTCTGGCAGCACACTGATTGCATGTGAGAGAACAGGAAGAATTTGTAGAACAATAGAGCTAGATTCAAAATTTGTAGATGTAACCATAAAACGTTGGCAAGTATACACGGGAAGAGATGCCATTTTAGCCGATACTGGTAAAACTTTTGCAGAAATTCAAGAAGGAAATTCGTAAAAAGGGGCAAAAAAAGTGGAAAAAATAACACAAACAGAGTGGGCAAGGGAGATAGGAGTATCAAAGCAATATGTCTGTTATTTAGTAAAAAAAGGAATAGTTGAGCTGGAGGATGGACTCATTGACCGAGAACAAGCAAACAGGGCTATAGAAACAATAAGAGATCCAAGTCAGCCACTGAGGAGAAAAAATCCAGAAAACGAAAATACAAGTAACCTTTCCACAATGTTGCTTAAAACTCGAATAAAAAATGAAATGGAACGAGGTAAACTACTTGAGGCGAAAGCTAAGGCTGAGATAGGAGAACTTGTAGCAGTAGAGGAAGTAAAGCGCGATGCATTTAACGTAGCAAGAGTTGTCCGTAATAATTTGCTTAATATTCCAAATAGAGTTTCAGCACTACTTGCATCACTGAGTGACACTGAAAAGATTCATATGGCGCTAACTGAAGAGATTACAAACTCATTACAAGAATTATCTAATATTAAGTTTTAAATAATGTCTGCTAACTTAAGTTTAGAATTAATAAAGTGTCTAACCTGGATTAGATGTTAATGTCAGAGGATTAAATGGAAAGACACCGCTACATTATGCAGTAGAAATTAACGAGTTTGGTATGGTTGCACTCTTACTGAACAGGAAAAATATTAATCCACTGATCACTGATGATGATGGTAAAAGTGCGCTTTCTTGTGCAAGAGAAGAAATATTACAAGCACTAATCAATCATAAATATGGATCAGAGGGAGATAGCTTACTTCACTTAGCTGCGATGTTGAATGAAGCAAATGCTGTAAGGTTTTTACTCAACAAAGGAGTTAATGTTAATGAGCAGAATGCTCTACTACATACACCATTACACTTAGCGGCAGGAGCTGGACATGAAGAAATAGTAGAAATTTTAATTAGAGAAGGAAACGCGGATAAGGATGTTCTTGACGTGAGAAATCATGCAGCAATGCATTATGCAGTAAACAACAAGAAGCTAGAAGTAGTAAAATTACTTTCAAATCTTGGTGCGAATGTCAATATAGCTGGTAGCGGCAGAAATGCAATGAAATTATCTTCTTTGCACGTAGCTGTAAGTAGTAGTAATTATGATGAGAGAGATTTATGTTTGGATATTGTAAGGTGTTTAATAAATGCTCCGAATTCCAAGGTCAATTTACAAGATTATGAAAATAAAACGCCACTACATTATGCTGAAAGGCTGAAAACAATAGAAGTTTTACTAACGCGAGAAGATATAGATCCTTTAATTAAGGATGATAATGGCAAGACACCATTTTGTTATGCAAAAGAAGCAAATAGATTAGATATAGTAAAGATTTTAGCAAGTAATAGATACGGAGCTGATAAAAACAGTTTGCTTCATTTAGCTGCCAGAAAAGGATATGAAGACCTAATAGACGGTATTCTTGGTGAAGGAGTTGAAATAGATGCTGTAGATGAGAGTGGAAAAACGGGAATTTATGTTGCTGCAAAGCATGGTCACTTTAACGTAGTAAAGTTGTTGCTAAAGAGAGGAGCAGATGCCACGGATGTTTTTCAGTATGCAATAATAACGAACAATGCAAAATTAATAGAACTACTGAGTCAAGAGAAAGAAATAGTGTTATTTGGAAGACAGAAGAACTTTCCAACATTTCATTTATTGAGCAATAAATATTTTGAAGAAAGGAAAATAGCAGACAAAAAAATAAAGAAATATACCAATATCATCTGTGTCACTATAACAATATGCGCAATAGCGATAGTAGGAATTTACCCTAACATTATAGCTGCGGTAATGGTGGGAATAGTTGCGCTCATAGCTGCAATAATAATGAGTAATTTAATTCAGAAGTATATAGAAGAAGCACTTGAAAAGAAAATGTTTATTGAACTCGAAAGTGAGAAAACAAGTGAGTGCAGTTCTATTTTAAGTGATGTTGAAGTATCATCTAATGATGGTGAAGAGCTAGCAATATGATATACGCCACATCTTTTTCTGAAGGTTTAAGACCAGATCCCCAGCTTAAAGTATCAGAGTGGGCAAATGAGTATCGAGTTTTAGCACCAACTGCAGCATCAGAGCCAGGAAAATGGAGAACGGAAAGAACTCCTTATTTAAAAGAAATCATGGATTCACTTTCTCCGTCCTCACCAGCAGAAAAAGTAGTATTCATGAAAGGAGCGCAGATTGGAGGAACAGAAGCTGGCAACAATTGGATTGGCTATATCATCGATCAAACACCAGGACCAATGCTAGTAGTACAGCCAACAGTTGAAATGGGAAAGCGTTGGTCAAAAGGAAGATTTGCGCCACTGATTGAAAGTACACCATGTTTAAAAAGTAAAGTAAAAGACCAAAGATCAAGAGATTCAGGCAATACTGTACAAAGTAAGGAGTTTCCAGGTGGAATAGTAGTAATAACCGGAGCAAATAGCAGTGTAGCACTGAGATCTATGCCAGTAAAATATCTCTTTCTTGATGAAATAGATGCCTACCCAGGAGATTCAGGAGGAGAAGGAGATCCAGTTTTACTCAGCATAGCCCGAACTAATACATTTGCACGGAGAAAGATTTTTTTAGTATCAACACCAACGATTCATGGAATAAGCAGAATTGAGAAGGAATTTGAAGCAACAGATAAGAGATACTTTTTTGTACCATGTCCACATTGTAATTACTATCAAGTTCTGAAATGGTCACAAATAAAATGGGAAAACAACGACTCAAGAACAGCACATTATGTCTGCACTGAATGTAGCGGCAAAATAGAAAATCATCAAAAGACAGAGATGCTAGAACGTGGAGAATGGAGAGCTACAGAGGCAAAAGAAGGGGAGAAAAAAGGATTTCATCTTTCAAGTCTTTATAGTCCAGTTGGGTGGTATAGTTGGCAACAAGCAGTAGAGGATTTTCTGCATGCAAAGGAAAGTGAACAATTACTGAAAGTTTGGATCAACACAACGCTTGGAGAAACCTGGGTAGATAAGGGAGAAGTACCAGACTGGAAGCAATTATTCAACAGAAGAGAATTTTTTCCCGTAGGCACAGTACCAAAAGGTGAAGTGGTTCTCACAGCAGGAGTAGATGTCCAAAAAGATCGTTTAGAAGTAGAAGTTGTAGCATGGGGAAAAAGCCGCGAAAGTTGGTCAATAGACTACCGAGTATTTGAAGGTGATACTGGAAGAGGAGAAGTATGGGGAAAGCTTTCAGAGTTACTCAATCATCATTTTATCGGTGAAAATGGGCTTGAATACATGATAAGCATGATGGCGGTTGATGCAGGGTATGCAACACAAGAAGTATACAATTGGGTAAGAGGTCATCAAGGCTCTGGAAGAGTAATGGCAGTTAAAGGTGTAAATAAAGCCCTAGTGCCACTTAGCAGCCCAAGTAGAGTTGATATAACAGTTGGTGGTCAAAAGCTAAAAAGAGGAATAAAGCTCTGGCCAGTAGGAGTATCGATATTAAAGTCAGAGCTTTTTCAGCTACTTAATATTTTAAAAGAAGAAGAGAAAGTGCCAGCAGGATATTGTCATTTTCCCGAGTATGCACCTGAGTATTTTAAGCAGCTAACGGCAGAGCAATTAGTCAGCAAGGTAGTAAAAGGATACACCAAACAAGAGTGGCAAAAAGTAAGAGAAAGAAATGAAGTACTAGATTGCCGAATTTATGCGAGAGCAGCATCTATTGCGCTTGGAATCGATCGTTGGCCAGAGAGTAAATGGAATAGTTTGAGTGGAAAAATAGAAAGTAAAAAACCTAAGAAAGTAAGACAGAGTAAGTGGCTGGAAAATGTATAACGAAGAGTATTTAGTTCAAGTCGAAGAAGCGATAAAGAAGCTGCAAAACGGAGAGCGAGTAGTATCAATTGCATATGGTGACCATGTAGTGAGATATGCTGAAGTTCAGATAAATGATTTACTAAACTTAAGACAACGTATTAAAGCTGAGCTAAAGATTGTTGGAATGAAACCGAAGAGAAAGATTGTTTTTTCAACGAGTAAAGGGATCATATAATGATAAAAATCGTTAAAAGGAACCGTATGACAAAAATTATAGCAAAAGAATATACAGAATTTTTAGAGCAGCTCAAAGAACAGATTGCTACTAGTCGTTATAAAGCAGCACTAGCAGTAAATAGCAAACTCATTGTGCTTTATCACTATATTGGTACAGAGATCTTAAGGCGCCAAAAAGAACATGGTTGGGGTGCTAAAATCATAGATCAGCTAAGTAAGGATTTGAGAAGCGCATTTCCAGAAATGAAGGGATTTAGTGCTAGGAATCTTACTTATATGCGTCAATTTGCTGCAGAATATCAAGATACTGAATTTACGCAGCAGGTTGCTGCACAATTGCCTTGGTTTCATATTGTAGTTATTTTAGATAAAGTAAAAGATCCAAAAGAAAGACTATTTTATTTTCAAAAAGCTATAGAGCACGGTTGGTCACGTAGTATAATGGTGATGCAAATCGAACGTGAATTGCACAAACGTCAAGGAAAAGCTGTTACTAACTTCAAAGATAAGTTACCTTCTCCCCAGTCAGATTTAGCACATTATACATTAAAAGATCCATATATTTTTGATTTTTTGAGTATAGGAGATGACGCTCATGAAAGAGAAGTAGAAAAAGGTCTTGTAGGCCATGTAGAGAAGTTTTTGCTTGAGCTAGGGGAAGGATTTGCATTTGTAGGTAGGCAATTTCACTTAGATGTTGGAAATAAAGACTTCTATATTGATTTATTGTTTTACCATTTAAAGTTACGTTGCTTTGTAGTAATTGAGCTAAAAGACAAAGATTTCAAGCCAGAATATGCAGGTAAAATGAATTTTTATCTTTCAGCCGTTGATGATTTACTAAAGCACGAGACAGATCAACCATCTATAGGATTAATTTTATGCAAGTCAAAGGATAACGTGCTAGCTAAGTATACACTGAAAGACATAAATAAACCGATAGGGTTGGCAGAATATAAAATTACTGAAAATCTACCAGAGAATGTAAAGACAGCCTTGCCAACAATAGAAGAGCTAGAGGCTGAGTTATCCAAAGTTTCAGATAAGGAAAAGTAATGCTGTTAAAATCGTTCAAGCAATTATTTAGCAAACCAAAGATAAAAAGTTTAGCATGGGATGCAGCGGGCTCAGGAAGAAGGGTAATGTATTGGCAAGGAGAAGCGGGAAGCATAAATAATTTGCTTTCTCAAAGCCTTGAGCACCTGCGTAGTAGATCACGTGATATGGTGAGAAAAAATCCATATGCAGCAAATATCATTGATACAATAGTAAGTAACTCTATTGGAACAGGAATAAAACCGCAATCAAAAGCAAGAGATGGAGAATTTCGAAAGAAAGTACAAGAATTATGGCTGAAATGGACAGATGAAGCAGACAGTAATGGGATAAGTGATTTTTACGGATTACAAGCTCTAGTATGCAGAAGTATGATAGAGGGAGGAGAATGTTTTGTACGTTTAAGAACGAGAAAGCTGGAGGGATATGTACCATTACAACTGCAAGTACTGGAATCAGAGCATTTAGATAGTAAAAGTAATCAAAAACTAGCCAATGGTAATGTAATAAGAAACGGCATTGAGTTCAATAGACTTGGGCAAAGAGAGGCATATTACTTATTTAGAGAACATCCAGGCGAAGGCTCATTTGGCGAATCAGTTAGAGTACCAGCAAACGATGTTTTACATATCTATAAACCACTGAGACCTGGGCAAATTAGAGGAGAGCCATGGCTTTCGAGTATACTGCTAAAGCTCTATGAACTTGATCAATATGATGATGCAGAATTAGTGAGAAAAAAGACAGCAGCGATGTTTGCAGGGTTTATTACAAGGCTCGATCCTGAAGCAAATATTTTAGGAGAAGGTGAAAGTAATGAGCAAGGAGTAGCACTATCTGGCCTAGAACCTGGAACAATGCAACTTTTAGACCCAGGAGAGGACATAAAATTTTCAGAGCCATCAGATGTAGGAGGAAGTTATGAAGCATTCATGAGACAGCAACTGAGAGCTATTGCAATAGGCACAGGGATAACATACGAACAACTAACAGGAGATTTAACGGGTGTTAATTATTCATCAATCAGAGCAGGACTGATAGAGTTTCGTCGTAGATGCGCTATGCTGCAACATAACATTATGGTATTCCAATTTTGTAGACCAGTATGGAATAGATGGCTAGAATTAGCAGTACTGTGTGGAGAACTCTGTATAGATGAAAAAGTGGCAAAAGCAGCGAAAGAAGAAGTAAAATGGATACCACAGGGATTTGATTGGGTGGATCCGCTAAAAGATCAGCAAGCACAGCAAATGGCAGTAAGGAATGGCTTCAAAAGTCGAGCAGAGGTAGTATCAGAAATGGGTTACGATGTAGAAGAAATAGACCAAGAAATAGCAGAAGATCAAAAGCGTGCTGATTCTTTCAACCTTCTCTTTGATTCTGATGTCAGGACACAAACAAAATAAATCTCATTTACATTATGAAAATTTTACAAACCAACTGGCTATGTAGGCCGATGATGATAGAGCAAAAAAGCTTTGACCTGTTGTCACTATATAACGGAAAACAACCTATCTTTAAAAATATAAAACATGCAGTAAATCAGAATATAGAAAAAACAGCAGTAATAGCAATACATGGAATTTTGACCAAAAAACCAGGGGCTTTTGACGATTTTCTGGGAATGACATCATATGAGAAAATTCAAGAAGAAATAGAAGAAGCATTATCAAACAAAGATATAGAAACTATTCTGCTTGATATAGATAGCCCCGGAGGAGAGGTAAACGGTATATTTGACCTAGCTGACTTTATTTATGAATCAAGAGCAAAAAAGAGGATAATAGCGATAGCAAATGATGATGCATACTCTGCTGCATATGCTATAGCCTCTAGCGCTGAGAAGGTATTTGTGAGCAGAACTTCTGGTATTGGCAGTATAGGAGTAATAGCAAGTCATATAGATCAAAGTGGGTTTGATGAAAAACAGGGAATAAAATATACCACAGTATTTGCAGGAAGTAGAAAAAATGATTTAAATCCACATGAGCCAATGACGTCTGAAAGTCTGGAAAGCTTACAAAAAGAAGTAGACCGACTATATGAAATGTTTGTGCAGCTAATAGCGAGGAACAGAGGTCTTTCAATTGAAAAGATTCGATCAACGGAAGCAGGGCTATATTTTGGGGAGAAAGCAGTAGAGATAGGTCTTGCAGACGGAATTACAATTCTTTCATCTATTAATAAAAACAGGAGTATTACTATGAATGAACGAACTACAACTGACCTAGAAACTGATAATTTAACTAAGTATCGTAATGAAGTTCTTGAATTAATACGTTTATGTAACTTATCACGAATGCCAGAGAAAATAGGAGAATTTATTGAGCAAAGCGTAAGTGTTGAGCAGGCAAGGGAGGTTTTAATGGAGTTACTTGCAGAGAGAACGAAAAAGACAGAGATACTGAGTGCAATACCACAGAATTCAGGAGAGGAGTTGATGATGCAAGTAGCTAAAGCTAGAGCACAATCAAGTATTTAAGTTTTTTTATAACCGCCTGGTACAACAACTACAAACATGGCGGTAAACTAAAGGGAAAAAAGGAGAAAAGAAAATATGACATGTATAACTGAACAAAATAATCTATCAGACGTCATTGGCTCATGGTGACTTATTAAAGTATGAGGCATCAAGTCTATATTCAAGAGATCAAATAACAGTAGCTAAAGGTCAAAATCTTAAGCTTGGTACAGTAGTTGCCAAAAAGACGGAAGATGGTTTTATTAGAGTCCTTAATCCCACTGGAACAGACGGCACACAAACAGCAATAGGTGCAATATTAAGTGATGTAAATGCGACAGAAAATGCCAAAGCAGTAATTATTACTCGTGGTGCAATACTAGCAGATCATGCAGTTGTGTGGCCAGCAAATATCACTGAAGAACAGAAAGCTGAAGCAATAAAGCAACTTGAAGCACGAGGGATCATTATCCGCAAGGGAGTTTAACTAAAATTAATAAGGAGAAAAAGAATGCAAAATCCATTTACAAATACAGCATTTAGCATGACGGCACTAACAAATGCGATGAATATATTGCCGATAAATTATGGACGAGTTGAAAATTTAAATTTGTTTCCAAGTAGGTCAGTAAGATTTAGACATATTACCATAGAAGAACACAACGGAGTATTAAGTTTATTACCAACACAAATACCAGGAGCACCAGCAACAGTAGGAAAAAGAGGAAAAAGAAAGGTAAGAACGTTTACGATTCCGCACATTCCGCATGATGATGTAGTGCTGCCAGAAGAAGTACAAGGAATAAGGGCATTTGGATCAGAGAGTGAACTTAAAGCGCTTGCAGATGTAATAACTGATCATTTGCAATCAATGAGAAACAAACATGCAATAACATTAGAGCATTTGCGAATGGGAGCGCTGAAGGGAATTATTCTTGATGCTGACGGGTCAGAATTATTAAATTTGTACAACGAATTTGAAATAACACCAAAAGTAGTAAATTTTGCACTAGGAACTGCAACAACTGATGTAAAGCGTAAGTGTATGGAAGTACTCCGGCATATAGAAGATAATCTAAGTGGTGAATATATGACAGGAGTACATGCCTTGGTAAGCCCTGAATTTTTTGATGCATTAACTTCGCATAGTAAAGTGAAAGAAGCATATGAAAGATGGCAAGAAGGAGCAGCGCTAAGAAACGATATGAGATCAGGATTTACGTTCTGTGGCATAACATTTGAGGAGTATAGAGGGCAAGCAACTGACCCTGAAGGAACCGTGAGAAGATTTATTGAGAAAGATACAGGGCACTGTTTTCCAGTAGGAACAGCAAGCACATTTACGACATATTTTGCACCAGCAGATTTTAATGAAACAGTAAATACTCTTGGACAGCCACTATATGCAAAGCAAGAACCAAGGAGGTTTGATAGAGGGACTGATTTACATACGCAGTCAAATCCTCTGCCAATGTGCCATAGACCAGGGGTATTAGTAAAAGTCGCTATAGCATAACATACTGGTAGAGTAATTACAAGTTGGTGAGGCACAGAACGACTCTACCGGTATGCGCTTTCTTAGCATGTAAAGGTTAGTATATCAAAAAGAAATATGCAAGAGAATATTAAGCGATTATTAGAAGATTGTTTTGCCCATTTAGGAGAAGTGGCTTTGTATAAATCAAAGGATAAGTCATACATGGTACAAGTATTAAAGCAACAGCCAGATAAATTATACGAGATTGGTGAAGGACAATTTGTGGAAGAAACTTTAGCGTTAGAAGTAAGTGCGTTTGATGTGTTAAGGCCAATAGTAGGAGATGTTTTTGTTATAGGTGATCGAAGATATAAAGTACACTCACCGCCACTTAGAGACAAGTCTGGAATAACGTGGAAAATAAAAGCGTCTGGGGTGTAAAATGTCTGTTCATATAGAAGTTGAGGTAATAGAAAATGTAAATGCTAAAAGAAGAAAAGTAGAATTAGCAACGGTAAAGGCATTAAACAAAACGGCACTATGGTTAAAAGCGCAAGCAGCTAAGGAAATCAGTGAGGAAAAGCAGATAAAATTAAGTTTGATAAGAAAGAGATTAAGAATTTTTAAGGCGAAAACTAGCAGATTAGAAGTGTCAATTAGAGCAAATCTCTATGACATTAGAGCATCGACAATTGGCAAAATACAAAAAACAAGAAGAGGATCGAAAGTAGGAAAGCATGAGTTTATAGGAGGATTTGCAGCAGTTATGCCAAAAGGAAATAGCGGTATGTTTAAACGTGAAGGAAGGGCAGCATTGCCAATAAAGGAAGTTAAGTTGCCACTAGAACCTGAGGCTTCAAGGATAATAGGGAATCTTGTTAATTATGAAGTTGAAAAGGTATTTGAAAAATATTTTATACATTACATGAGTTAAATTATATGCATGACAAAGTTCTGGAAAGATTTACATCAAGAAATTTGCACTAAGTTAAAGGAAGAAATATCAGCAATACAGACATGTGAAATTTATCCAGCAATAAGAAAAGAATTAGTAGCACCGGCAGTATTTGTGGAACTTAGCAGCTTTGAAAAAGGACATGATCCTGGAACAGAAGAATTAGCCTTGAAAGCCAGGTTTGAAGCAAGGATTGTAGTTGATGGAACAGTCGAGGATTCCTCGTTAGTTGTCAGGTCATTAGCAACAGAAGTAGCAAGAGTAGTAAATAAAAATACTTGGAATGTGAAAAATGTTTCACCAGGAGAATTTATCTCTGCAGAAGTTGACGGATTTAGGCCAGAGTTAGATGCGTATTTAGTGTGGTTGATTGAGTGGGTGCATACAATACACGTAGGTCGATCTATTTGGGAAGAAGGAAAATTTAAGCCACATACAATAAACGTAGGAAATATAAATGTTGGATCATAGTTTTGCGATTTCAGAGCTAAATAGGAAGCTAGCAAACGTTGTTCGTATAGGAATTGTAAAAGAAATAGATTATGAAAAAGCAAAAGTAAGAGTGAAAATAGGCGAATTTTTAACAGATTATTTACCGTGGATAACAAATAAAGCAGGAAAAGATAGAGATTGGTCTCCACCAGATATCGGTGAACAGGTTATGATATTTTCTCCTCTTGGCGAATTATCGTTAGGAGTGGTGTTAGGAGGGATATACCAGGAAAAATACCCTGCATCAGAGAATAAAAAAGAGGTGAGTAGCTTAACATTTCAAGATGGAACAAAGTTGTCATACGATAAAGATAAACATCATTTAGAGATTGAAGTAGTAGATAAAATAACACTGAAAGCTGGAGAATCGAGTATAGAAATGACAAAAGAAAGAATAAAACTTAAGGGAAGGAGAATAGATCTAAACTAGCATATGGGTAAAGCAATCGTTTGTGTAGGGGATAATTGTACAGGAATACCGGTTCATGTTTGTATGAGTGGAAGTGAAGACGTATTTGTAAATAGTAGATCTGTGTGTCGTAGGGGTGATATCTTGACTATAGGGGAGACACTAACGCAAGGGTCAAACAGCGTATTTGTGAACGGTATGGGAGTAACAAGAACAGGAGACTTGGTATCGTGTAGTTTTAAAGTGATAGGTGTTAGCAAAAATGTATTTGCAGAATGAGAGGCATGAATGCTAGCACGGGAAAGGAATTGGAAGGAATAGAGCACTTAAAGCAATCTGTCGTAGATATTTTAACTACCCCTATTAATAGCAGAGTAATGAGGAGAGATTATGGGTCAAGATTATTTGAATTAGTAGATAAGCCAATAAATAGAGATTTAACTTTGGAAATCTATGCAGCAACAGCAGAAGCACTGGAAAAATGGGAAAAAAGATTTAAGTTAGAAAAAGTAAAAATAACAGAAGTGAAAGAAGGAAAAGTAACGTTTGACCTAGAAGGATTGTACTTACCAAGTGGAAAAAATATTCGCTTTGATGGAGTTGTGGTATAAAGATGGAGCAGCCTAACATTATTGAGCCACTGAACTTCGAAGAAATTCTGTCTCGGATGAGGGAAGAATTGGTGAAGCGTGACGCAAGTTTTACAGCATTAGTTGAAAGTGATCCAGCGATAAAGATTCTGGAGGTAGCAGCATGGCGAGAACTTTTACTCAGACAAAGGATAAACGAAGCTGTAAAGGGTAATTTACTGAAATTTGCAACGGGAGAAGATCTTGATAATTTGGCTGAGTTTTATGGAGTGGAAAGACAAAAAGAAGAAGAGGACGAAAGATTTAGAAAGAGGGTAAAAGCAAAAATAGTGGGCTCAAGCACGTGTGGAAGCAAAGAACACTATCGATATCATGCACTGTCAGCAGATAGTAGAGTAAAAGATGCACTAGTGGAATCAACTATACCAGGGAAAGTACAAATTTCAATCTTATCAACACAATTATCCACAACTGGCATAGTGTCAGAAGAGCTACTAGAAATTGTAAAAAAGCAGGTTACTAGAGATGATATAAGGGTTTTAACAGATACGATAACAGTAATTGGTTGCAATATTACGGAAATAGATATTCACAGCAGAATGAGCATAAGTCCTGTAATATCGAAGGAGGAAATCAAGAAGCAGTTTATTGAGAAGTTTGAAGCAAATAGAAGGCTGGGATGGAATGTTACAAGATCATGGATAATAGCCAATTTATTTGTAGATGGTGTAGAAAACGTAGAATTAATCGAGCCAAAAGAGGATGTTGTAGTATTGGGGAATGAGTGTGCTGCCTTAAGAAATTTAAAGATTGAGTTGAATTAATGTTACTGCCACCAAATGCAACAAAACAAGAAAAAGCGCTAGTAGATGCAACAGATTATAGGGTTGATCCAATCAGGATAAGAGGGTTTAAATTTAGATTAGAAGAAAGAATATTACCTTGGTTAATCGAAGAATATGGCCTAGAAGAAATTCTACGCTGGGCAAAAGACAAAAGAAGAGCGATAAAAGAAGGGGTAGAATTTCGGCGTTTAAGAGGAACCCCAGAATCACTCAAAATAGCACTAAAGTGGGCAAATATAGAAGATATTACAATCATTGAGGAGCCACCTGGAAAACATTTTTTTGAACTGCAGATAGGGATAAGGGATGTTCCAAATAACTTTTTTGTGGATGCAGTAGTAGAACTTGCAAAACTATCGTTACCAGCAAGATCGCGGCTAATGAGGATTTTCAATGATCACTATAACGTTGATAGGTTTATTTTAGATGAAAGTTTATTTGGAAGTTTGTTATCAGACTACTCTGGTATAAAAGTTGAAAAAAATGGGCCAGTGTTATCGTTTGGAAGAATAAATTTTTTCAGTTCTAGAGGTCCGTTAGTAGAGATTGTAGACAACTATTTAAGAGAGCATTATGAACAAGCATTTAGTAATGACATATATCGGTTGAATGTAGCAGTGCTTGGGGAAACAGAGCCTCACACAAAGGATTACAAAGGCATTTATGAAAGAAGTCATCAGTGGTATAACTTAAAAGCCCTGTATCCTCTAACTCAAAGCTTATTACCATCGATTAAATTTGCAAAAGCGCAGATTGTACTGTCAGATAGCTGGAAATTAGGAGAAATAAATAGCTGTTTTCCAGTTGGTAGAATAGAAGAAGAAGGAAATAAATTTGTATTGGGAAACGATAAACTTTCAGGGCAACGTTGGAATTTAAAACACAAGCCAATTTTAGAAAGGTTTAGCGTTACTCACCACTACAAAATAGAAAACTATACAGATCAGAAGATTACAAAATATGGTTTGGCAGAACACAACGTTTACTATAAAAATGATTTGGATTCAGAGCAAAAAGACTCAATACACGAATTAGAAAATTACATTTTAGTATTTTACCCAGGAGTACTGAAGTGGCACGAACATAGACATTTGCACAGAAGTTGGAAAAATAGTCAAGTAATATGTCTAATAAGTTAAGTACTTATATTTAGATCCTCATATATTATATTAATAATAGGTAAAAGTGTATGAAATAAAAAGAAAAGGACTTGCTTTCTCATGCTAAAACGGACATGACTTGAATAGCAGCAGGTAAACATAAGAAATTTATCTGGCGCTGGAAAAGCTAATTTTGTGAGGTAAGTATGAAGTTTAGCAAGAGTAAGTTTTTTAAAGAAGTATCAAATAACGGGTTTAAAAACATTAATAAAAAAAATGAAGAAGGAGAGACGATCTTGCACCAAGCAGTAGAAATCTCCGATTACAAAACAGTGAGATTATTAATAAAAAAAGGAGCAGAGGTTAATGCAAGAGACAAAAATGGTTATACACCTCTGCACTGTGCAGTATTCGCAAAAAGTTTAGAAAATGTAAAAGTGCTACTAAGGGAAGGAGCAGAAGTAAATGCCACTCAATATGTCACTGGATGTACGCCACTCCACTCTGCATGCAAAATAGGAGGAGTTGAAATAATAAAAGAGCTAGTAAAAGCAGGAGCTGAGGTTAATCAACTGAATAAATATGGTGCAACACCAATGTATTACATTTGGGAAAGTGAAAAGTATCGTCTATGTGATAGCAAAGAGAGTGAAAAGGCGAGCAAATTTCTGAGAGAAAAAGGTGGAGTAACAAAAAGTAGAGAACTGACATGCTATGGAATAGAGAGGCTAGTGGGAGAAATAGCAGACATGTTGAATGGGAGTTATTTACCAGAGCTAAAAATAATAGAGATAGGAGAAATAAGGAAGAAAGATAAGTCACTAATAAAGGAAGAATGTAAAAATTTAGCAAGCGAGATAATGAGCCAAGTAAACGAAATGATAGATGAGGTGGTGAGAAGGAAAGCTTAAAAAAAAGGTCAAAGAAAAGGTGAGGTAAATTATGTTAAAGTTTGGCAAATTTAATAAGTCAGCAAAAGAATTATTAGAGAACTCATATGAAAATATTTATGAAAGAGACAAGAAGGAAAGAACAGCTCTGCATTATGCAGTAGACGCAAAAACAGTGAAGTTGTTAGTTGAAAAAGGAGTGAATGTGAATGCAGCAGATGTGAAAGGATACACAGCACTGCACCTAGCGGTAACGGAGAAACGTCTAGAAATCGTGAGAGAATTGATAAAATCAGGAGGGAATGTAAATGCGGAAGAATATGGAAATAAATGCACACCGCTGCACCTTGCATGCATGATAGGCGAAAAAGAGATAGTGAAAGAATTAGTGAAGGCTGGAGGAGAAATAGAACAAGCGGATAAATTTGGAATGACAGCAATGGATTATGCGAAAAACAGTAAAGAGATCACTGAAATATTGAAGAAAGAAATAGACAGAATTGAAAAGCTATTTATGAAGGGCTAAAAATATGGAGAAAGAAATAGAAAAGAAAGTAATGAATTTAGAGAGAAAACCTTTGGGTGAGCTGAGAAAAATGTGGAAGAAGGTATTTGGGGAAGAGGCACCTAAACATTCAAAGAAATATCTGATACTGAGACTAGCATATAGAATGCAGGAGGAAGCGTATGGAGAAATGTCAAGAAAGGGGACAAAAAGACTAGAGTATCTGGCAGATCGGCTAGAGAAGGGAAAAAGAATAAGTAGCGATAAATTACCAGTAGAAGGGACAGAGCTAATATTAGAGAGAGGGGAAGAAACGCATGCGGTAATGGTAACAGATAAGGGTTTAATCTACAGAGAAGAATTTTTTACGTCATTGTCAGCAGTAGCAGGGAAAATAATGGGAATGAGCTACAACGGGCCGCTTCTATTTGGAATGAGAGATAAGGAGAAAGAATGCTGAAAGAGGTAAGATGCGCGATATATACAAGAAAATCAAATGAAGATGGTCTAGAACAAAAGTTTAATAGTTTAGATGCGCAGCGAGTAGCATGTGAAAAGTACATAAAGAGCAGAGAAGGCTGGGTAGCATTGGCCAAAAGGTACGATGATGGAGGTTTCTCAGGAAAGAACTTAGAAAGACCAGCGATAAAGGAATTATTTGAAGATGTCAAAGGAGGAGAGATAGACTGTGTAGTGGTATATACGCTCGATAGGCTCTCAAGAGAAACAAAAGATAGTATAGAAGTGACATCATTTTTTAGAAGGCATAGAGTAAATTTTATAGCAGTAACGCAGATATTTGACAATAATACGCCAATGGGAAAGTTCGTACAAACGGTGTTATCAGGAGCAGCACAACTAGAAAGAGAAATGATAGTAGAAAGGGTAAAAAATAAAATAGCAACATCAAAGGAACAAGGTTTATGGATGGGAGGAACTTTGCCGCTTGGATATGATGTAAAAGATAAAGAATTAATAATAAATGAGAAAGAAGCAAAGACGGTGAAACATATATTTGAGAGGTATATGGAGCTGAGATCAATGGCAGAATTGGCAAGGGAGTTAAACAGAGAAGGTTATAGAACAAAATCAGATATCTTTAAAAAAGCGACAGTAAGGAGAATAGTAACAAATCCAATATATGTGGGAAAAATCAGACATTATGAGAAAGAGTATGAGGGAAAGCACGATGCGATAATAGAAGAGGAAAAATGGCAAAAAGCACAAGAATTGATAAAGAATCAACCATATAGAAAGGCGAAATACGAGGAAGCGTTGCTAAAGGGAATAATTAAGTGCAAGAGCTGTGGTGTAAATATGACACTAACGTATGCAAAAAAAGAAAATAAAAGGTACCGATATTACGTGTGCAATAACCATTTAAGGGGAAAAGGTTGTGAATCAATAAACAGAACTATAGTAGCGGGAGAGGTGGAAAAAGAAGTGATGAAAAGAGCCGAATGCTTATATGGGGATGGAGAAAATTTAAGCTTCAGAGAACAGAAAGAAGCAATGAAAAAATTAATAAAGGGAGTAATGGTAAAAGAAGATGGAATAGAAGTGAGTTCAGAGGATAAGGTGGAATTTATACCAATAAAAAAGAAAGGAAACAAATGTACAGTAGTAGAGCCAGAAGGAAAAACAAATAATGTACTACTGAAAGCAGTGGTAAGAGCTCATTTGTGGAAACGGCAACTAGAAGAGGGAAAATACGAAAGTGTGAAGGAGCTGAGTGCCAAAATTAATATAGGTACAAGACGTATACAGCAAATTTTGAGGTTGAACTATTTAGCACCAAAGATTAAAGAAGACATAGTAAATGGGAGACAGCCAAGAGATTTGAAATTAGTTGATTTGAGAGAAATACCGATGCTGTGGAGTGAGCAATTGGAGAAATTTTACGGCTCAGCGTCGTAACGTTTATAAAAACAACAATATGAAAAAACATCGAAAAAAGTATGTACCAGAAAATTAAAAAAGGTTATTGCAAAAGGAGCTACTACAAAGGGCCACACAAAAAGATGTTGAAATTGATATAGAAGAGCAAATAAATGTTACAAAATCAATTATGTAAAAATATCAATATAAGTGATGAAGATTTTAGCATATCGGACACAACAGTGATAGAAAATGTATCCAATTTTAGCTGCATATTTTAATAGTAAACCTGGAGTATAAAAGGCAGCTCAGCCAATTGTATGTTCCATATCCTCATTTTGTAGCCAGCTTAAAAACAATATAAAAGAGTATTCTTAGAAGACATTGGTACAATTTCCTTAATCTATAAATTATAGTAGTTTGTATTTAAATAATAATCGGGAGTGTTAAACAAACTGTGTCAAACCAAGAAATGATGTATTTTAGTTAATATAAAAACGGAGGTTTTACACATGAGTGAAAAAATAGCAAATAACTATGTTGGGTTAGTAAATTATCAAGAGTTAGAGTCAAATATCCTGTCATCTATACGAGAAGGTAGGCCACTTACCGGAAGAGATGGTACCATTGATAAAGAAGCTGCTAGAGGCAAGTTTAGAAGGTGAAATGGAGAGCCATCTATCAAATAATAGGAACGAAGAAAACAATCGCAGAAACGGCAAAAACTCAAAGACTTTACGAACAAGTATTCGAGCTGCTAACACCAAGAGATAGAGAAGGAAGTTTTGAGCCACAAATAGTCAAAAAAAGACAAACAAGCCTGCATTCTGAACTTGAAACAAAGATCTTGAGCATGTTTGCCAGCGGTATGGGATATAGAGACATAATGTCACACGTCGAAGAAATTTATGACAATAAGGTATCGGTTGCTGAAATATCCAGTATTACTGATAAATTATTGCCAGTGATTAACGAATGGCGCAGTCGTCCTTTACAGGCAGTTTATCCGATAGTTTTTATGGTTCTTTAAAGTAAAAGAGGACGGACGATGTGTAAGCAAGTGCATGTATAATATATTGGGCATAGATCAGAATGGCAGAAAAGAGGTATTAGGCTTCTATTTGGCTGAAAGCGAAGTTCTGGTTAGGTGTGCTAAACGACCTCAAGGAAAGAGGTGTAGAAGATATTCTAATAGCCTGTGTTAAAAAGTTTTCCTACAGCTATAAACAGCGTCTTTCCTAATACAGAAATGTATAGTGCATCAGATACGCAATTCATTGAAGTATGTGGCTAGCAAAGATACAAAGAGCTTTTTAAGTGATTTGAAGAGGGTATATCAAGCACCAAGCAAGGAAATTGCTGAGAATTATCTACTAGAACTGGATGAAAAATGGGCCCTACGGTTATAAAATCGTGGCAGAGTAACTGGGAAAATTTGTCTAGTTATTTCAAGTATTCTGATCCAATGAGGAGAGTAATTTACACCACTAATCCAATTGAGGGGTTGCATAGACAAATTAGGCAAGACCAAGGGCTCATTTACCAGTATAAATGCTTTGTACAAGCTGGTATATTGTGCTATAAAAAAGGTGGAAGAAAAGTGCTGTACGTATTAACTATGTCCCAGCTCGACATTTTCTTTCCTGATAGATTGAAAATTGAGTTGAATTAAAATGTGGTTTGACACAGTTTATTTAACACTCCCTAATAATCTTCAACTTTTTTAGCAAATTAATCTACCTAGAAACTTCTCTCCTAGGATCAGAAGTCCTTCTTAACTCTTCACGTTCTGTCCATTTGTTGTTAGACTCGCTTATTACTTCAGGACGCATTAATCCACCAGATCTAACAAAAAAACCTCGGTTTATAGCTTCAATAACTGATAAACCTCCCAATAAGCAATTTTGTCCTATTTCTTCATTATAACTTTCTATGTCCTCCAGTAGATCTTCATCACTCACTTCTACTCTTATCAAGTTTTTATTTGTTTCATGAGGATATAATCTAACTTCTAATTCTCCCAAACTAGTATAGAAAGTTAATACCACATCACTACCTTCTGTAAGATCTACATAATTTCTTTTTTCTCCTCTATTATCAATTTTTACTGTACTTTTTCCTATTTTTAATATGTGAACTCTGAGTCCTCGATCTATTATTTCTTGATTGGCTATGATTTTTATGGGTTCAATTATACTAGTTTGTGGATATCTTATATAAAAGTAGATATTATCAATCTCTACTTCTAATTTGTCTTGAGTTTGCTCGCTCTTGTTTACAACACACTCATATGCTATACCCTTTAACTTTTTTTTCATTTCTTTATACTGTTCAATGAGATATTCATCAAATTGTTTATAAGAATTGTTATCTATAAAAGCAGTGGTCGAATATCTTATCCTATCATGATAAAAGAGGCTCTCTTTTACTTTTCCTCCTTTTTGTAATAAACCATGAGCAATCTCTCTTATGATATCCAAGTTGTAGTAATCTTCTTCATCATCGTCAGAAGAATCATAGGGCTTCATTTCAGGAGCTACAGTGCGGGAATTTATAAATACAATATTATCGAGAACACCTGCGATTTCTTTAAATATTAAATTTACTATAACCTCACCATCATTATCACAGTATGAGTTTATTCTTATCCCTCTCTCTAAATATTTATCCGTTATGGATTTAATATATTCTAAAGCACTTTTTGTATTAGCTTTGCTTTTAGCATCTTGCATTTCTTTATAAAACTCACTAATCAGCTTCCTTTCATTTTCAATTAAAGTTACTTCTTGCTCAATTAAGAGTGAACTTTCTTCAAAGAAAAAGGTTTGCTGACTATCATCTTTTGTTTGGTATGGATCATCTTCTAACTGTGAGTGCGTGTTACTAAAATTATGATTGTTTAGATCTTGCAACACAAATTCAGCTCATTCTTGAGCAAGCTTTTTATTTTTTATATCATATTCATCTGTATTTTCCGCTTTACCTTCAAGGATTTTTTTGTCATCACTTCTGTCTTGCCAATAGTTAATTACTAATGGCCCTTGATTTTGATGTACTAAGTCGTTAGAATTCTCTTTACTATTTAATTTAACCTCACTCATATATATGTGTATTACTTACCTACCTATTAAAGTGTATTATAATACATATATAAATCAATAAATTTATATTAGACCTCTTTCATAACTCATATGGATAATTCCAATTTTTTTTTGCCTCTCTATTGATATTTCTGTTCCATCTACTATCCATAACCTGATACTCTACATTCGAATCTAATAGCTCTTTTTCTTCCAGAAGTGTAAATGTTTTATTAACGTATCCTCAATCCAACCGATAACAGGCACTTTAGCTTATTCCATACCAATATGAAATATGTCACGCAAATATTCTAGCGCCATTAACAAACATGCATTGTTTATTTGGTTTTCCTCCTCTTGCCTTTTTCTTACTCCATTAAAATTTCTGTTATTTTTTCGAATGTTTTTCTTTTTACTTCTGTTAATCTTCGAAACTCCTCTTCATCTAGGTTACTTATTTGTTCAAATTTCATACCTTCACTAATATTACTTTTGGTATTATTTCCTCAGTTATGCAAGAAGTCTAATCTATGCCTGTTTTACTTCATCATCTAAAAATTCTTAATTTTTGTTGATTTTTTAATGAACAGACTTAGTATGATAAAGAGAATAAAAGATAGGAGGCATGTATCATGAAAATATTTGTCATATATGTTGGAGGTAAAACTGAAACCTCTTTAATCGAGCTACATGATATATTTTTTGTAGTAGCAGAAAAGATCGAAGATACTTATGAAGAAGTAAAAGCAAAATGGTGGGGTGTAAAAAAAGGTTTCCATATTGATGCTTGGGGTATATTAGAAAGTGCTGAAGATTATAATATTACCTTAACGAGACAACCTACCCACGTTGAAGAAAAGCTTTATTTTGTCAACCTTGGTGGTTACGATAGTAAAAAATTTACGGAGTTGCATAAAAATGTATTTGTTATTGCAAAGAATGAATCGAAAGCTAAAGTGAAAGCACTACGCCAAATACTTAATTGGGAATCACATCATAAGGATTACCTGTATGAAGTTGAAAATTGTTGCTGTGTGAACAACGTTACAGAGAATAAAGAACTTTATATTCACTTAGAAAAGACAGATAAACCTAAAGAATTTGAATTTACCTGTAAATATACACCATTATCTAATTAGTATTGCTATAATAGCGTAAAGAATTCTGTCCATAAAAAATCTATTTCAATTGTTTCCTAGCTTGATTGATTAAACAGTGTAATACTACAGAAGAAAAATTCATCATACTCCAAAAATCATAAGCATCGGAATAACTTTTTTAGAAATTATCTTAAGTTATTAACTTAACAAGGCATTCCATACAAAAAAACACGAAAGGAAGGTAAAAGATGACCCTCCCTTCTGCTTGACTGTAAAGCTTTTGTTAACAAACTTCTGGAACCACTTGCTGTTTAGCTATTTCTGAGTCAGGGTTATCTAGCTTATCACTAGGATTAAATACTAAATATATAATACCACTAGCAATAGTTTCTATTATTAAAAACGTAGCTACTGCAGCTATAGCCAATATTGATAATTCAACACCGGCAGCAAAACATCCACCACTAACTACTAATGCAGCTATAAAACCATAAACACTACCAATCATTATTGATCTATTAATAGTTTTTACTGTGTCTTTCTGAGGATATTTGTCACTATTCTCTCTTTTGGATATATTACTTTCAATTTTAAAAGTATCTTTCATACCTTCATTATTAGCTATATTTTCTTCAGCTTTAGGTATGCTACTTTCGGGCGCTAAAGGCTGTTTATCACTTTTGTGACTACTAGATACGTTCTTTGTAAGTATTTCTAGCCAACCATCAATTTTAGTTTTTTGCTCTTCATTCTGCTCTTGATTTTTTAATGTTTCTAAAATCTTCTTAAGTTTTGTATGATCATATTCTTCTATACCAACAAAAACTTCTTCTAACACACTATTATCTTGAGCTACATCTAAAATAACTTTGATTATTTCCTCAAAATCATTGAAATTCATAGCATAGGCAAGGGGTGTTAGATTATACTCTATACCATTTGATAACTTTTGAGTTATACTTGCATTAGTAAGAACTTGCTGTAAATCCTGCTTTGAAACGTCTTTAAGAATAGAAAAAATATCCTCTTGTTTTTCTATTGCAGTCTTTAACTTATCATATAATTCTTTTTGCTTTCCTGTTAAATCTTTATACTGTGGCATATCAAGCTCTTCTATTAAAAATAATAATATACTTTAATTATCAAATATTTTAATAAAAAAGTCAAGATTTTATATAAGATTATTAATAGCCACTTTAGATTGATTAGTATAGAAACATACTAAAAATTAGCGCCATAAAAATCTTGAATGTTTACTTTTTAAAAAACATAAAAAAGATCGTATATTTTTGAGAACTTTTTACGTAAAAGCGGTGTTATGAAAATAAAAGTTTGAAATCTTTGCAACAAAGCTAAGCAAATTAGTTCGTATGTAAATATGGCTGAAACAAGCTAATATAGCTGACTTTGCAATGTAGTAAAATTACTATAAATAAAAGTTCGTATGGCACACTTGGTAGACCAATGCATTCCAAAGAAAACACTTCTCACGGCCCTTGGTTTTGGTTGCTGGAAATGGTTATTTTATTTAAGTTCTTAGTAAAAAACATTAATAAATCAACATTACTCCACTTGCAAATGTATAGAATGCAATTCTTTTTATTAACACTTGTATAGAAATATTCCAAACTTCCCTATAACTTTTTCTGGCTAAGGTAACTACGTTCTACAGTAAATATTGGACATATACAGCGCATCTTACGTTTAAATTATCTGACACCCCAAAAGTTAAGAAAGACATTTTGAATGGAACACAATCATGCCATCTTAAACTAGCCGACTTAAAGAAGATACATCTGTCATAGAGCAAGCAATTTGAGATTTTTTATAGTCAAGGGATCGTTATTTGTTGGAGCAACATCAACTATGGTACTATATGACCACTCAACATAAAACCGCTGCAAAACTATATAGAATTTACAAACCCATTACTAGTGATATGGTAGGAAAACGAAATTAGTATAGTACTCCCTACCACACACTTATAAGGCCTTAACAAAACATTGAATTTTACTACTTACCCTTAGAACTACCTGCAGAATTAACCTGAACTATATTAAGGGCTTCTGTTATTTTAGTAGATACTCCATCTTTTTCAAGATCTATATCTTCCATTTTTTTTAATTTCTCTTGTTTATCTTTTAACAAATCATTCAGATTCTTGTGCATAGTGTCATCTCTTTCCAAAGACCCTCTTGCCATTACTATTGCACCTGTCAGTACTTCACATTCTTTTATTTTTAATTCTTTATAGCTATCCCTACTTTTGAACTTTTCATTATGAATTGCATCAAGAAGAGTGACAATATTATCAAATTTACCTTCAAGAATATACTCTCTCATTAATGATTTTTCTGCCTCATAAAAAGCAGTTCTTGATGTTTTACCACCTCTTATTTGGTCGTCACCTTTCATTAGGTTATTTTCCACCCATTGTGTAATCAAGTCAGGGTTATTATTATTCACTGCATCACATAAGAAATCTGAGTGTGCTTCTTCAAATGCCATCTGTAAATTACTTTTACGTTTTTTCATATAACCTCCTATATGTATATGTTCCTTAACGCCTTCTCCTTTTAAGAGTTGCTCAATATTAGTGACAACTCCTTCTTTTGGTAGTGCTGTAATATCACTTCCATCGATACCACCTTCCCCTGGCAGTTTTTTAGTGTGACTTTCATCTACAATGATACTGCTTGCTTCAGAAAAAGACTGATTTTGTTCTTGATATTTTTCAAGTGTTCGATTTACCCAATCATCATTTAGTACTTCTCCAATTCTTTCGTGAAATGGCGCATTAATATAGTCTTGCTGTACTAAATTTATAAAAGAATTTAGTACCTCTTGCATTCCATTTCCTAATCCTTCTTCCACTGCACTTTCCATAAAACCATCCTTCAAGTACCTGTATGGCACTAGATGAATAATAACATGAGAAACAATTTTACTAGATAGTATTTTTCCTATTAATTTATTAGCCATTCCTGAACGAAATATTGCTTTATCATTATAACCTTTTGCTTCATTTATTTTTAACCTTCTATATTCATCTCCTTCTTGTACTAAATATTCTGCTTCTCTTATACCACCAGCAGAAGGATATACTTTGATAGCATCCCCTGCCTCTCTTCTTGGCGCTAATACTCTTTTTTCCAACGGTTTAAAATCAAATACTTCATACAAATGTTTTGCTACATGATTATAAAGAACATCATTTAGATTATTTTTATTAATCTTCCCATTATAATTACCTAAATCTTGACTATGTGTTCTAATAGTAGAATTACACTTTTCATTATAATCATCCAAATATTTCTTACTTTCTTTTTCATTGATATTATATGAAGTAGTTTTTAGTAAAGAATTTAAAACACTCAACACACATGCTGTTCTCTTTACTATATATCCTTCATTATTCACAATTCTAATACGAAGATTATAATCTCCGACTATCTCTTGAGTGATTTCGTCATGTAGCAATACACTAAACACCTTTGCTTTAGGTTCTTTTGCATCGTTTTGGCTCTCATATAAACGAATTTCTTCTGATAGAGTATTACCTTCTTCAGGAAAAGCAGCATGTATGTCTTGATTAAACATAGTTAATATTATTCTGGCAACTCCCTCACACATTATTGTAACAGTGTTTATATCTTCTGCAGCTAATCCATCAGTTAGATAATCAATTCCATGACTTATGTATTTTCTAAGTCTTGCATTAAAACCAGTGCGAGCTTTTTTTATTTCTTCTTCTGTAAAAATTTTTTCTTTGTTAATGGTTTCGATAATCTCTTTATCGTATATTAAGTGATATCTATTGCGTTGTCCTTTTTTAGTTTTAGTCGTGAGTTTAAATTTATTATGTTCATCAGAAGAAATAATATTATTTTGTCGAAGTTGATCATACTGTCCTTCTGTCAAACACAAACCTTCTCTGCTTATTATTAGTGGAGTCATAACTTGTTCTACCATGTTTTTCACATGTAATATGTAGCCACCTTTTTCTTTTACTTTCACCGCACTTTCAATAGCACTCTTTATCGAAGAATATGGTATAACATGACGCATTTGCTTTGTAGAACTTCCCAATACCTTTGGACGTCCTACTACAGCGATTTTAGTATCATCTTTACTATCAACTATAATATCTACTAGCACATCAGGGCTCATCTCTATTTTAAGCAGATCTTCTAAAAACTTATACGCGTAAGCCTTATCATGTCCTCTAGGTATATTTCTTCGGGCAATTGGTGTAGAGGTATGTGGAGGAGAAAAAAGACCATGTGAACCTAAGCTTCCACTTAATGTTACAAATCTATTACATACATATGGATTTTTCATCTTTCTAGTAAATTCTTGTTTTTTAGAAAACGACCTACAGACTAATTCTCTCTCATTTCCTTTCTTCTCCCCCATAAACATTTTGTACTCTTTAAATGCAAATGATTGCTTAACCTCTTCAGTACTGTTACTAGGTAGTTCTTTTTCTACCAACGCCCTCTCTCTTTCACTGAATCTTGAGCCACGACTGTTGACCATATGAGAAACAGTGTAGCATCTTACAATTCGTTGATCACGTGAATCTTTTCTATTAGTTAGAACAGCAAACTTTAAATTTCTTTCTTCGATGTCATTTTGATTGTTACCTAAATAAATTTCTCTGCTGCCTGCAAAAATATTAGCAAAATGGAAAGATTCGCCAAGGTAACCTTCAATCTTTTTTTCAAGATCATTAAGAGACTTATTACTTCCTCTGTCGTTTTGTTTTCTCAATACTGGCTCAAAGTGACCAGTGCCTTGATTGACTAAACGTATAGTATCACTAGCATCGTAATCATAAGGATCCAAACCACGATCATGGACTCCTTCACTATCTACTAAAACATAATTATATTTGTCTGCACCTTTCTGCATTTCTGCGACATACAATTTTACACCATAATGCCCACAAAGTATCCTACCTTCAATGTCAGAATCACCCCATACTTTACTCTCACAAATCTCTCTTACATATTGATCTATATTTTCAAAATTTCCTTTATCAGGATTATTATGCTCTACAAGTTTTCCCTTAATAGCATTGCGAAACCAATTGTAACTTTCATCTGATGGATTACCTAATGCTTTTGATGCAAAATCTTTACACACTCCACGCAATGCTTTGACAGTTACATCTATACTCTTTGTTTCTTCTAGTCCTTGCCTGAATGAATCAAAGAAACAATCTCCTCCAGCAGCTGCTTTTCCTGCACGAAAGCCTGAAGGCAAACTTGACTCATTTTCTTGCATAAACACCCTCACAAATAAACATACAAAACTTACTTCAACCAATACAACAGCGAAACCACTATCATACAGTCAACACCACGATTAATTAATTGCTTCTAATACTGTAAGCCACTTACTTATAAAGGCATGATATCAACTATGCTTTTATTGTCAAAAATTATTTGACTCAAACAAGGATAAAAATTTTATTTAGGTTTATATCTTTTATAAAAGTGTAACTGTGGATAAGTTCTCTAATTGCATGAAAATCAATAATATTTTTTTTGTATCATGAAAAATATTTTTTGATGTAAAATTCAGCTCTAATACAACCTTTTATTTACTAAAGCATCGTATTATCTTATTCAATCAAAAGGTATCAATTCAAGCAACTGCATTAAGTTAAGGAAAGATTGTCTAATATAGCAAAATTTAAAATAGGTGTTTTATTTGTTACATTTATTTTTTAGAGCATTTTTACCTAGAGTAATCTATATAACCACTAACCTTATTAATTACTATCTAAAGTAGTTTTTCCATCCCATTTTTTCTTTATGCTACTTTCCCTTAACTTGATATATATGCTTTTTTAAATATTTCCGTATTAATCCTTTAATTTTCGGATCTCATCTAAAGAGAGGCCAGTGATTTCAGCGATAACATCAATAGAGACACCGGCCTTGAGTGAGTTTTTTGCAACTTCAATTTTACCTTCAATTTTACCTTTTTGATGGCCGATTTGGATGCCTTCTTGTCTACCTTCTTGTCTACCTTTTTCTTGACCTACTTTAAGACCCTCATCAAATTTTTGGGCTAAAGCAGCTACCTCATCCATTATGCGTTTTTTCATTTGTTCATATGCTAGTAACTCTTCTTCTGACCAATTAAACTTATTCATCTCTTCATAAGCTCGTTTTATTATTACGTCACTACCAACTATTTTATCTAGATCCTCTTCCCTTGTTTCTCCTGCATAGCGAAAAAAGTAACACCATTTTTCTACTATATTTTCTAGTTGGTCTTCTTTTGTCTTTGTAAATTTTGGTAGTTCTATGAATACAAAGTAAAAATCCTTTAAGTCATGTTCAAAGCTATTTTGATCTAAAATGACATGATTAGATTTGTACTCAGTCTTATCTGGAAAAATAATACAATCAGCAACAGCAATAAAGATAATTTCTTTAAGGTTATGATAATCATCACCTTGATCAGCTTGACTTGAGTAGGCTTTAGCAGCGTAATATTGAGCACGCTTCTCAAAACCTTTAGTTTTAGTGAACTGCATCTCTATAATGTATCTTGAACCTTGAGAGTCTTTACAAAGAACATCGACAATACTCTGCTTTTTAGCGGCAATCTCAGGATCCAAAATGGTAGCTAAGAATTCAACATCGTGAATAGCAGCTAAGCCAGTAAAGCCTAAAATATCGTTCAAGAAATGAATGAGAATATCTTTATTCTTCTCGGTGCCAAATATTCTTTTAAAGGCATAATCATTGCGTGCATCAAGAAACTTCGAAAGAGCCATGAGAAAGTAAGATAAAAAGCATTAATTATTATACACAATTGTGAGGAAATGTTCAATCTTTTTATTGTTTTAAATGTGTTGATGAAAAAACGTCTGTCAGAGATCATCTGAGAATTGCATTTAAGGCTTTAGATGAAAGAGGGGATATCATCTTTTTATAGTTGCCTTATAAAAGGCCTTAAAACCCCAGCAAATGAATTGATGAGCTATTAAGAGCTTAAAAATATTTATTTTCAGTGTGAGAGACTAACCTCCTAATAAAAATAAGAGCCTAAAAGCTCAATTACGATTTACCTAACATCGTGAGGACAGGTTTGTCAATCTCTCACACCTTATATTTTAAAATATTCAAAAAATAATATCAACATATTTTGGTAGCAAATTTACGTTGAATCTATATCCTGTAAGTATGGGCGAAAAAAAGAAGGTTATAATATATACAGATGGAGCATGTTCTGGAAATCCAGGGCCTGGTGGATGGGCAGCCGTGGTAATGTATGAAAATAAAAGTGTCTTTATCAAAAAACGTATCTCTGGAGGTGAAGAGAACACAACAAATAACAAGATGGAGCTAAAGGCTGTAATTAATGGGCTAAAGATGTTAAAAATTTCCTGCAGAGTTATTGTACACACTGATAGTCAGTATATTAAACAAGGTATAACAGGATGGATCAACAAGTGGAAAACAAATGGTTGGAAGACAGCTGATAAAAAGCCAGTAAAGAACAGGGAATTATGGCAGGAGCTAGATGAAGTTGCTTTACAGCATGATGTTAATTGGAAGTGGGTTAGAGCTCACAGTGGTAATACCTATAATGAAGAGGCAGATAGACTTGCTAGAAAGGAATCTAAAAAGCTAAAATATAGAGATTGTGAGATCAAGAAATCACAAAAAAATAGAGGGAGCTCTAAGTTTCATAGATTGGAGGGAGTGTTATGGCAATAATTCTTTTAGACACAAAAACTATAAACCGTATAGCAGCAGGAGAGGTAATAGAAAGGCCAGCGAGTGTAGTAAAGGAATTAGTAGAAAATGCAATAGATGCTGGAAGTTCAGAAATAGAGATTAAAATAGAAAGTGGTGGACGTAACCTTATAACTGTGATAGATGATGGAAATGGAATAGAAAAGAACGATCTGGAACTAGCACTTATGAGGCATGCCACTTCAAAATTAAGTGATAGTGAGTTAATAGAGATCAGACATCTTGGCTTTAGAGGGGAGGCTCTGCCTTCAATTGCAGCAGTAAGCAGAATGAAATTATCATCCAAGGCAAGTGGAGCAAAGGAAGCATGGTCTATAAGATATGAGGGAGGAGAAAAAATAAGAGAGATTACCCCTTGTTCTTTGTTGCAAGGTACATATATTGAAATTCGTGACTTATTTTTTGCGACTCCAAATAGACTAAAATTTCTAAAAACCGAAAGAGCAGAAACACAAAGTATTGTTGATATTGTGAATAACTTAGCGATGATTAATTATAGTATTGGGTTTACTCTCACTTCTGGTAATAAGAAGCTCTTAAAATATGTTAAGCAAACTTCGCTGTTCAACAGATTATGTGAAATAGAAGAAGAATTTCAAAGCAATTCACTGGAAGTTAAAGAGGAAGAAGAAGGCATCAAACTTAAGGGACACATCTGTAAACCTAATGTCAATCGTGGCAACTCAACTCAGATTTATACGTTTGTTAATGGAAGGCCAATAAAAGACAATTTACTTGTTGGTGCAATTAGATATGCGTATCACGATTTTATTCCAAACAATAGGTATCCTTTTGCAGTGTTGCATTTAGAAGTACCATATGACCAAGTAGATGTAAATGTGCATCCAAATAAATCGGAAGTAAGATTTCAAAATAAGAGGTTAATATATGAAATAGTGAGAAGAGGGCTAATAAAAGCGTTGTCAATGAGAATAGATACCTCTTCAGTGAGTGATATTGATGGATCTAGGTGTCAAGGTATTGGAGAAGAACTGGGTGGTTCGCCTTTTGATGTTAGTGAAAGTCAAAGGAATAATGAGCGTGTTAATAATGGAAAAAGCAGAGAAGTAAAGGGTCAAAAAGAATTTTACGAAAGGAGGCCAAATCTTTTAGAAAATCGTCTAATGAAAGAATTCAATGCACCAGATGAAAGAAGGCAAAGCTTACCAGAAACGTTTAAATGTGGAGAATCTCCACCCCAAAAGGGAACGATGGTTTTAGAAAGGAAGCAAATTGATTTAATAGCGGATCATCCTCTAGGATATGCACGCTGTCAGGTCTACAATACTTACATTATTGCTGAGGCTAAAGGCGAATTAATTATAGTAGACCAGCACGCAGCTCATGAGAGGTTGATCTATGAGTGCTTAAAACAAAAATCAAGCATAAAAAGGCAAAAGCTTCTTCTTCCTGAAATAGTCGAGATTAAAAACCAAGCAGGAATGGAGATGGTTGAAATGTATAAAGATAAGCTTTTCGAAATGGGTTTTGGTATTGAAATAGAATCAGAAGATAAAGTAAGGGTGAAAGAAATACCTGCAATTTTAGGAACAATAAATGTGAAAGAGATAGTGATGAATATAGTTGATAGATTAATGGAGATAGGAGATACGCTACCTATAGAAGAAAAAGTGAACAAGATACTAGCTACCATTGCGTGCCATGGGTCAATTAGAGCTGGGAGGGCAATGAAGTTGGAGGAGATGAATGAGTTGATGAGACAAATGGAGGAAACACCTTATGCTGGGCAATGCAATCACGGAAGACCAACGTATATAGAAATGAAACTAAGTGATATAGAAAAATTGTTTGAAAGGAGATGAGTTCAGTTTGTCAAAAAGGTTCCCAATTAAGTATACGTAACAGCTCTTCTGGTTATGGAGTATAAAATGTGAAAAAAGAGAATAAATGCTCTAATTTTTTAGATTACAAAGTAATAGGACAGGAAGTAAGAAATCGTAGGTTAGCAAAGGGATATACTCAAAAAGATTTAGCAAAAAAAATCGATACAACATATCAGGTAATACTGCAATATGAAAAAGGAACACGCAGAATTTCAATTAAGAAGTTATATGAATTAGCAGAAGCATTATCAACAACTGCTAGAGATCTAGCTTGCGGACAAGAAGTATCAAATGAGGAAAAGTACGAGGGAGAAGAGGTATTAAATCTAGTAAGAAGACATAGAGAGATTAAGGATCAAGAATTACGCGAAACGTTTTATTTATTAACTAAATTCATCCGTATTAGTGAGGAAGAAAGTGGAAAGGCGGTAAAAATAGAAGTAGCAAAGGGTTTAGTTAAGGAAGGAGTTTCTACTCATGTTATCTCTCGAACAACTAATTTATCTATTGGTGAATATGATAATGATGAAAAAAAAATTTCTATTCCGTATAAAGTAGGTCGAAGAATAAAAGAATGGAGGTTGAGAAGAGGATACACACAAGAAGATTTAGCAAGTAAAGTGGGCATAATAAATCAAAGAATATATGAATATGAACAAGGACGAGCTGGTGTTTCACTTGAAATGTTAGATGAAATAGCAAAGGTACTATTAATTAATATTACAGATCTGCTTCCAGAAACAGCAGAAAATGAAAATAGTGAAGTGGAACTATCAAGGTTAATAGAAGAATATAAAAAGATTAAAAGCCAAGAACTACGTAATGTACTAATAAAATCTCTGTTTGAAAGCATACAAATTTGCGAAGAAAAAGTGAAAAGAGCAGAAAAGATCAAAATTGCAAAAGACTTAGTAAAAAAAGGAATTTCTATCAATATTATTTTAAAAACAGTAGGCATCTCTTTAGACGAAATTCAACAAATTTAAAATAAAAAAATCAGCATCTATTAATATCTTTACTTTTTAATGAAAAAATAAGTAAAAAAGATTGAGAAATTGATTTGACTTCACTCGAAAGCTATGGCTCTATGCCAATGCTGATAAAAAACAGCAGTAAATATTTAAAAAAAGTTTGTTGTTAGTGAAGGGTAAATTATATGAATAAAAGTAAAGAAGAAATCGAATTCAGAATATTAGAAAGCAAAGGCAAAGCACTACTTGATCGTGAAATAATGGAAACGTTTCTAAGTGCAGTACATGAAAGGCCGCAGGCTCAGGAAATTGCTAAAAATCTGGTGAATACTTATACGGGAGTAGGAAGGATTTTAGGTAGAGAAATGGATGACCTGAAAGTTATAGAAGGAGTGACTGATTCTGCAGTAGCAATGATTATGTGTGTTAAGGAAACACTAGAAAGGGTACTGAGAGAAAAACTCAAGAGTGAGCCAATAATGGACTTACAAGGGCTAGTAGAGTACTTAAACGTAAGTATAGGCCACTCAGAAAGGGAATGTGTAAAAATACTGTATTTGAATAAGAGGCGCCAATTAATCGGAGAAGAATCTTATATTGGTGAAATGGAAAAAGCACCGGTGTATATAAAGGAGATTATAAAAAAAGCATTAATAAAAAATGCAACATCAATAATAATGTCACACAACCACCCTGGAGGGAGCTTAGAGCCGTCAGAAGAAGATCAAGCAGTAACGAAGAGCTTAGCAGCAGCATGTAGTACTGTAAGCGTAAAATTGTTTGACCATATTATCATCACAAGTGGAGGCTATTTCAGCTTTCGAGAAAACGGATTGTTATAGTAGAAAGTATTTGCAAATCTACTCACTATAATTTATAATGAGTAATAGAATGTATAATAACAAAGTTTTTGAAAAGTATTTTTAATAGTGAGGATAATATGGGTAATAAGATAATTGTACCTTTTGATGATCAAGAAGGAGGTACTTACGAGTTAAACATTGATCTTGATAGATTATCAAAAGGTGAGATGTTAAATGCTATTGTAGGAATTGGTCGTACTAAAGAGCAGTCTACTTTTGTAAGTAAAATTAATAAGGCTAAAAAGCTTGGAGAGGTGCCTTTTCCTAGCAAAAACGTTCGCGAAAACAAAATCAACTACGGAAAAGGACTTGATTATATATATGGCACAAAACCTGTAAGCGATCAAGCAGATTATCCAGAAGTGTTAAACCCATTTGCTTCAAATTTGCAAAAAATAAAACCAAGTGCAAGCGAAAGTGAAAAGTTGAGCTGGTTTAAGAGTGCTGTGGTAGAGGCAAAGAACATAAATGAATTGAACAAGGTTATAAGTCAAGTACTAGCTGCTGGAGCAAGGCTAAATGCATATAATGATGGGGAATGGAGTTTTGCAGAACATGTAGTATTAGGTACACATTTTCATAAATTAGAAAAAAGTGATCGAAAAAAGATAATGCGTAAATTAATGCTAAGCGGTGCAGAGTTTCATGATACTCTACTACAGAATAAACTGATAGGTGAAATCTATAATGAGCTACAACCAGAAGTTCAGCCACAGATAGATGAGAGACTAGAAGAACTAGAGAAAGCTGGCGAAAATGCTATGCAAGAAGGAGAATTAATAGATGTTGAGATAGATAATACAACATCGTATATAGAATTTTCTGGGAATAGTAAGGTAGAGGTAGCTAAAATACTGAGAGAGTTAGGAAGTAATATTTTAAAAATTGGTAATGATGCAGTTGAGGTTAAAAGTGAGAAGGGAGGTATAAGAAACTATACCGATATTTCAGATGGCAGCTCTGTCATGTTAGAATTTCCTACAAGCATTGGTAAGCTAAATATTATATTGTACCACGATGTAAAAAAATATGATCAAGTACAAGTAAGAGTAGAAAATAAGGAAATATGGTCTAAATTACAAGAAAGAGGAGAAGAAATTGGAAAAAATTGCCTTTTCGGGGGAGTAAAACTTAAAGAAGCAATAGAGAGAGGTAGTTTCACTAGATGTGGCATATGGAGTGAAAAGTATGCTATAAAAGAGATTAGTAATGATGAAGTATTGTCTCCGTGGGTAAATAGGATACGTGAAGGTAGTAAAGAAACTTTTAGAAAACTTTAATGTGTCTACAGTCAACTTTAAGGTTCCAGAGGTTTTTTCTTACCATTATATCTGGAGCCTTAACAAAATTGAGCTATAGTAGAAAATATTATACGCATGGTTGTTTTCGTGGAAAAAAGTCTAGATTGTGAAGTAGGGGAAAAAGTGAAAAATTGGAGGTTAGAGAGAGGTCATACTCAGAAGGATTTAGCGAGGAAAATTGGTGTAAAGTACTGGGTGATACTACAATATGAAAAAGGGAATCGTAGAATTTCAATTGAAAGGTTGTACGCTATAGCGGAAGCATTGTCAGTAAGTATTGTGGATCTAATTCCTGTATCAAGTGAGAAAATTTGCCTTGAAAATGAAGAAGAAGAGATACTCAATCTGGTAAGAAAATATAAAAAGATTAACGATAAAGAGCTACGTAAAATGTTTTGTTTACTAACCAAATTTGTCCAAGTTAGTGAAAAAAGTAGTAGGAAAGCAGAGAAAGTAAAAATTGCAAAGGGCTTGATTAAAGCAGGGGTTTCTGTTGATATTGTTGCGAAAACAATTGGTCTCTCTGCTGATGAATGTATTGAAGAAAAGGTTGGTTCTATCTACTACCAAATAGGAAAGAAGATAAAAGAATGGAGGCTAGTGAGAGAGTATACTCAAAAAGATTTAGCAGAGAAAATGAATACAACCCGTCACGAAATAAGCAACTATGAACAAGGAAGGACTGCTGTTCCACTTGATAAATTATATGGAATAGCAAAGGTGTTATCAATTAACATTATGGACCTACTTGAACTCACAGGAGATGAGATAGAAAATGAGCTACCTGATTTGATTAAAGAATACAAAGAAATTGAGAGCCAAGAACTACGCAATGCACTAATAAGATCTTTATTTGAAGGCATAAGGATTTGTGAGGAGAAAGTGAGAGAGATAGAAAGGATTAAAGTTGCAAAGGATCTAGTAAAAGGTGGAATTTCTATTGATATTATTTTGCAAGCGGTAGGTTTACCTGTTGATGTAGTTTTAGATGGGTAGCTCATGAAAAAATTATAGCAATAAAGTTTTTTTCTTAAATGGGGGTATATGTGTTTGTTTCTGCAAGCAATGTTAGCTATGGAATAGGGCAAAGAATAGAAAATTGTAGGTTAATGCGAGGTCATACTCAAATAGGATTAGCAGGTCAAATAGGTTTAACATACCAAGAAGTAAACAGTTATGAAAATGGATATAGCCCTATTCCAATTGAAGTACTATATGTAATAGCAAGAGTATTATCAGTTGATGTTGTAGATTTATTACCTGAATCAGTAATAGTAAGGGAAGACAGCTATGAAGACGAGGAAATACTCTATCTAACAAAAATATACGAGAATCAAAAGTTAGGCAAAATAGTACCTTCATTAGTCAGGTTTGTTCATATTAGTGAAAAAATTAATCAAGAAGAAGCAAGATTAGAGGTAGCAAAAAATCTAGTAAAAGAAGGAGTTTCAGTTGACATAATTTCCCAAGCAACCGGCCTATCTATTTACGAGTATGATAATACAGAGAAAGAAGTCTGCACTGATTCTATATACTACAGAGTAGGGCAAAGAATAAGAGAATGGAGATTGATAAAAAGGTATACTCAAAAAGATTTAGCAAACAAAGTTGGTTTAACACTCAAGGAAATACACGAGTATGAAATAGGATACACTGCCATATCATTTGATAAATTATATCAAATAGCAGAAGGATTATCAGTGAATATTAAAGTTCTGCTACCTAAAACAAATGAAGATAGTGAACTACTTAATTTACTAAGAAAAACTGAAGAGCAAGAATTAGTGAAGAAATTTTTATCTAGGGATATGAAGAATAGCAAAGAGAAAGTTAAAAAAACAGAAAAGATCAAGGTTGCGAAAAATCTAGTGAAGGCAGGTGTTTCTAATGATGTTATTTTGCGAGCAAGTGGCCTAACTGCTGATGAGTTGGGTGAGTGTGAAAATTGAATGTCTTTAAGATATAAGTAAAGTTAGTTAATGATTTAACCAGTAGAATTTGCTAACCAACTTTTTTGGCTCAGTTGAATTTTGCTTGGTATAAATTAAGATATGAAATCGCAAAGTTTATCTATTAATTTCTGGTTGTCCTCTATCATTGCATTTGCCTCTTGCTGAAGAGATTTGATATTTTTGAGTGTAATATTGTCCATCTCAGTCGATGCTACTTTCAATTGCGATTGTATTCTTATATATTTATCGTCTATTACTTGTTCTAGTTGATAATCAACGCAATCCAATCCAGAGGCAAACATCACATTCAGTAGTGGCTTGATCCACCCTATTTTGCCAAATTTCCTTGAGTTAGCATACTTTATACTTCTATCTGTTCCACCAGTGCCTATTGATAGCAGTATAATCTCATCATTTGGAAATAACCTCTTACCACTTGCATATGCACAAGCCGCTGGATTATTTGCAAACACTCCACCATCTATCAATACTCTCTCTGTTTGGCTAATTTTCAGACGTTTTGGTGTGAAGTACGTTGGAGCAGCTGTTGTAGCTCTGAGTGCATCTTTTAATTTGACAAAATCTTTATCTTCTTTCCAGCTCTTAAAAAAGAAAGGACAGTTGTTATGAATATCATAACTTGTAATTAGCAAATGACTTAAAGTGTTTTGCAGAGTATCATCACCAAAATATTTATCCAGTACAAATTCAATATTTTTATGTGGGTATTGTGTACAGTTAAACCAAGATAATATTGATCGCCTGAAGAATGAAGACTTGAAAATATATGACCCGTATTTTTGGTAAAGCTCGACTAAATCATTGGCTGAATATTGAGGATTTCCTTGTTTATCTTTTTTACATAATCCTGCTATAACAATTCCACCGGTTGAGGTTCCTGCCATTAAGTGAAAGATTTCAGCAATCGTTTTTCTTGTCCTTTGCTCTATTTCTGCTAGAATAATGGCAGGTATTATCCCTCTAATGCCACCTCCATCTACAGATAAAATGTACTTTGTCACTGTAAAATTTATTTGTGTTTGTGAATAGCTTCAAGTTCGTTGACTTCTTCAGTGAGGTTTTTCACTCTCTCTTCAAGTCGATAGACTATTTCGATTAGTTCTTGGTTTTTTTCTATAAATTTATCATGGATGTGTACACGTAAGTCAAGTTTTGCCAACCACCATATGAATCCTACAGTCTGTAGAACTATTGTTATTATTACCGCTATTGGGATTTTTTGCTTTTTCATGTGAAAGTATTAATCTATTATGGATGGTTTTGGGAGTTTATATAGAGATCATAAAAAACTTACAGCTTTAGTGATTTCTTTATGTTATCGGTTCTCTGCTTCTGCAAGTAGCTTTATTATTTGATCGTAGGGCTTGTCTTTGTTTTGCCTTGATTCTATTACAGCTACATCTCGAGGGTTTTTTCCACTTCTATCTCTAACATTAGGATTTGCACCTCTTTCCAGTAAAAAACTCACTACTTCTAAGTGCCCTTCTAATGCAGCAAAATGTAATGCTGTCCATCTTTCATTTTCACCTAATGCACTAATGTCAGCTCCTTGGTATACTAAAAATTTAGTAACTTTCAAGCATCCTGAATCAGATGCATGATGTAATGCTGTTAATTTAGGAACTCGTGTGTTAACACTTAATAAATTTTCTACTGAAAACTTTACTACATCTAAGTTACAATTTTGAGAAGCAATGCGTAGTATCGTTTTATAATTACCTTCAGCTTTTGCCTTCATGTAGGAATAGGTAGCAATAATACATACTATTACTGTTATAAGCCACCAAAAATGCAGCTTGTTTTTTGTATCTTGACCCAATTTATCCATATTCAACATCTTTTTAATATTAAATAGATCATTTACTCATTTTTTATTAACATTACTTACTCAAAGATGCTGACAACATAGTAAGGTAACCTGAGCTATTTAAAGTATGCTCCGCTCTATTAACTATCCATTTACCATCTACCGCTTGATTAAAACCTATAAGATTAAGTTTAGCTTCTGCAAATAACTCTGGATTACCAGGCATAGTTATATCTAAAGCTTCATTGTTACGCTTCAATTGTTTCAACTTGGCATTTGCTGCACTTAATGCTGACTCTGCATTTGGATAGATTTCTAGCATAATATAACTTGGCTCGCCACTACCAACTGTTTCTTTAATAGTCTCACCCTTTTCATAGCTATGCCATTTTGCTACTACTGAATTATACTTATCACGTACAGTAAAATGCACTTTCCAATTAATTGTGTCTTGAGGTCTAATAGTCGTTGTTCCTAAAGCTTTTCCTGTGGCTGATTTTGCCATGTTTTTTGAAATAAATAATATGTACCCACCAGCTAATTTTGCCATTGCTTCACGCTCTGTTGCGATCTTTGTTAACAGACTTATATCACTTTCATCTACCTGATTAATATGGGGTATTAATACATTCTTAAATTCCTCAGCGACTTTGTATCCATATCCATGTTTTTGGGCTATTTCTTTTACTAAGTTTTCTATGGTAATTTGGCGCCATTCTTTTGATACTTTTGCCTTCAAAGATATTCTTAAATTTGTTGCATGAGCTTTGATTAGTAGAGTCTTAGGTGGGCCTTGTATCGTAACTTCGTTGACTGTATATACACCCATTGGAAAGATTCCCGTTTCCTTATAACCTAGTGCTATGTTCAATTCATTTGGAATTTCTACATTTTCATTGCCATGATCAATACATACCTCTGCAACATCATCTATAGTACCAGATTCGTCGGTAAGATGCACCGATATTACATGATCTTTTATTCCTTCAATGCTAAATTCAGGTTTCATTTATTCCCACACTTTTAACTTCGACTTTTTTAATTGCTCTTGTATTGTAGGTAACCTGATCTTTAATCCTGCAGGCAAAAAACTTCCATAATCTGCAAGTCCAGGGTTTTCCTCCAATACTATTTCTACTGCTCCAGAGCTATATCCATAGTGTTTAAAACATATGTAATCTAACATTTCATTTTCTCGGACTACATAATATACTGTCATGCATAACGCCTTAAACTTAAGCTAAATTCAACCTTTTTTGGTAATCCACAGGGAAAATACGACGTTTGCTTTTCTTCTAACCGCACAATAACAAATCTTCCCAAAACATTCCCTAAATTGTCTACTAAGATACTTGGTTCATGATTTTTCTCAGTTTCTTTCATACTTTTTAATTGATTTAAATCATTCAGATTATGGAAATAAATTATTCCTTCTAAGTCTATATTTTCTGTACCTTGGCCAATATTTTGTAATGAAGGTATTTTACCAATAGACTCAATTGTACTCCAACGATTTTCTTTACTATACCTTACACTTGTTGGAGAAAGCTTATGTTGACCAAGTGATAGCATTAGTAAATTTGCTCTATTGAATCAAATAAAACATCACGAGATTTTTCCCTTATTCTTTTTATTACTGCATCAGCAAGACTACGTACATCTTGGTTAGGTTCTGCTTTTATACTTATATTAAATGTAAAAGTTTGATTGAAAATTTTTTGTTCACACTTTTCACAGTCTTTTAAAACTTTCTCTGAATTATCTGCTACAGAACTTTTTTCTGTAATCACACTTTCAATATTCGTTCTACTATTCGAAATTCTACTAAAAGCATTATTATTCAATAAAGGATTTCCTTTACTAAAAACATTATTTTCACTAGTTGCACTGCCTATTTTTGCTTCTACTGGTTTCTCTAATGCTTTTATTGGACTATCATTAAAAAATTTTCCTATACCAATCCAATTTTCTATAGATTTTGTAATTGATTTCCAGAGACTTGAAAAAAAGTCCTTTACCTTTTGCCAATTAGCAATTACAAGCGCTGCACCAACTGATAGTCCAGCAATAGCAGCTCCTATAGGATTGGTTAGCGTTAAAGCTTTCAGTCCCATGATTACTGCTGGAATTACTCGCGCTGATAACGAAGTTAATACTGGCAAAAGTGTTCCCTGCAAAATAGCCTTAAAAGTTAGTATTCCACCTCCAGCCAATGCAAATGCATAACCAAAACCTACCACTGCAATCTTGCCAATAATAAGAGCTGAAATTATGCTCATAACTCCTGTAGTTAAAATTGGACACTTCTCTGCGAACCAAGCTATACCTGTAGATATTGACCTCAAAATCTTACTTATCCAATTTAAAGGAGGTAGCATAACTGACCCTAAGTTCATTCCTAGCTCTGCTATTGTATTTTTAAGTAGCTGCAAATTATTTGCTGTAGTACTTGCACGGTTATTAAATTCCTTTTGCATAGATTTGTTATACTTTTCTTTATCAGCCACAAAATCTATTGCTTTTTTATATTCTTCCAAACTTCCAACTATTAATGCAATATCATCTTGATATTCTTGACCAAAGAGATTGAGAAGGATTTGTGAACGTTCCTGTCTATCTACTTTTTCTAGAGTTTCAAAAAAATAAAGTAGAGCGTTTTGCCCGTTTTCAGCAACCTTTTGTGACATTTCCTCTGCAGCGATACCTATCGATTCCAATGCTGCTTTGAACTCTTTTCCTTGCCCTTCAGCAGTTTGAAGTTTAGAAAGCAGAGCATTGATAGCAGTTGCTGCTTTTTCAGGTTGTTTACCTAAACTAACGAAGGCATTTACTAAACTACTTGTCTGATTAATATCTAAACCAAATTGTTTTGCATTACCACCCACTCTAGCAAGTGCTTCAATCATATCGTTTGCCTTAGCTGCAGTATTATCTGATAGGTAATTTATAACATCACCAACTCCTTCCATCTTCTCTACTGCAATTCCATAAATGTTAGCGAGTTTAGCTATGGAATCACCAGCCTGTTCAGCAGACATATCAAATGCTGTGGCCATTTTAGCTACTGTTGTGGTAAATTCAAGTAGCTTACCTTTGTTGATACCAAGCTGTCCACCACTTGCAGCTATTTGTGCTAACTCTGAAGCTGATAATGGTATTTCACGGGATAATTTCTTCAATTTTTGAGCAAATTCTTCGGCTTCATTTGTTCCATCCTTGAAATTTACTACCTTTTTAACATCAGCCATAGCACTTTCAAAGTCAATCGCAACTTTAATTGGTGCTGCAAGTGAAAGACCTAGTCCTATAGTTTCCATTACTTGTGATCTATAATGCGCTTTTTTTGCCAAAGCATTTCGCTGTTTTTGTATTACAGATCCTAATTTACTGTATTTTCCTTTTAGTACTTCAATAGATGAACCAAGTTTAGTTTGATCTCTCACTAAAGATTTGACATCCTTTCCACTTTTCCTGATTTCTTCATTTAATGTGTGAAGTGCATCTCTCTTTTTGATATAAGCCTCTTTTGCTTTTGATGCTGATGCTTTCAATTTTTCGAATTCATTTCTCAGTGCTTTGCTTGGCTCTTTTTTTTCCTTCTTCTCTTTAGCAATTGCTGCAGCTGATTCTTTTGCTTTCTTCTCCGCTTCCTTCCAATTCTTCATTGCTTCAAGGGCATCATAATTTAGTTGCTTAAATTTGGAAACAGATTTCATTGACGAATCAAGCTGCCTTATACTATCACCCAGCTTAGAAAGCTTTGCTGCACTACCTGTCATTGCATTATTAAAACTTCCATCTAACGTCGCACCTATTTTTATTGAAAGCATTGACATTTTTTTGCTACTCCTTTACTTATTTCTACCCATGATAAAAATTCATTTACATCCATATTAGTAATCTGCTCAATTCCACTTCCTGAAATAGAACTGAGTAGTAATACATTATACTTTAAGTTCTCTGTTCCAGCGGTGACAAAAAATCTTTTAGCACCTTTTGTATTTCTACATAATCTTTAATACATAAATCCTCAACTGCTTCTTTTGGCACGGATGTTAGATTAGCAATTAAAGCTACTTCTTTCAAGGCTTCTCCTTCTATACGTTCTATAGCAAGTAAATCTCTTACTTTAGGTTCGCGCATCGATAACTCTGAGACAGAAATTCCATCAACTGTAATTGGGTTGTTTAGTGTTATAGTTTTCATAAAATTCTCCTAAAAAATAAAATATTTTTACACTTTTAAAGTTATTTTAATATGCTTCTCCTTAAAAAATAAAATTTCAAATAAGTTTTCATATTCCTAAAACCGTTTGCAGCAAGGCCATTTGATCAACACCATTTATCTTTCTTATCATATTTTCAGCATCGATCTCTATCAGCTCATTGCCACCTATCGTAAGTTTATAATAATGAGCAGCTACAGTGCATTTTAGAGTGGCTTTTTCAGCAGGTTTCCAGCTACCAAAATCAAATTCTTTGAATATGCCTCTAAGGTTGATAATTACTCCTTCAACCTCATTGCTACCACTACCTTGCATTCCTCCACGGAGCGTTAAAGATACTGAGTTTCCATCTATCAAGCCAAAAAGTCTAAATAGTTCTGAATCATACTCAGCGAAAGTAAAGTCTGCTTCAAGTTTCTCCATTCCCATGTCAATGCTTACTGGAATATCCATACCACCAGCTCTATACTCTTCCGTTTTTATGGTAAGCTTTGGTAGAGTAATTTCCTCTATTTTTCCTGCATAGCCCCTTCCATCTACAAAGACATTAAAGTTTCTCAATATTTTTGGCAGCATTTTCTTTTTTTCATTTATAAAATTTCATTATTTACAAGACGAGAGCGAAATGTTATCTGCTCCGCTGGATATGGTGGTGTAAATTCAAAGTCAAAGAATACTTTTCCACTTGCAATATTTGCTGGAGTATTAAGTTCCGGAGTTGCATAGCACTTTCCACTTAAAATTGCTCCTTGTGCTTTTAAGTTTGCCAGATAGGAATTCACCCCCTCAATTACATCATCTATATAAGTTTTGGTAATATTGCGATCAACTGCCCATAAATGAGCTCGAAGTAAACTATCATTGATTAAATCTGCAGTCCTTCTCACTGATAAAAAAGCCCATTTTGAGTCATTTGAACATGTTCTATTTCCCCAAAGCCTGTAGCCATTTTGATGAATTATCGTTGTTACTTCATTTTCATTTAAATGGTTTGCTCTACAATTTGTATTACCGAGCGTAAAATCAATAGGCCTGCTTGTTCCAACAATACCATTTATCTCTTTATTTGAAGGTGAATGCCAAAATCCTTGCTCGCTATCTACTTTTGCTATTAAACCAGCTACAAATGGACTCGATGGCAAGATTTTTTCTTTTCCTTCAATAAATAACTTAATCCATGGGTCAACTACGTAAACTCTTGAGCTGCCTACACTTTTTCTCCATTTTATTGCTTCTTCATCATTGGTATTTGGACCATCTGCTACTATTATGCTTCTTAGCTTTTCTGCTACTCCTATCAAAGCTGCTACTACTGGGTTTTTAGATTCAGGCAATTGATGAGTAAACTGAGGCGCAATTAATATTCTTGGGGCAACATGAATTATACTTTCACTGCTGAGGAATGCCTCTATTCCCTGATATTCTCCAGTTTCTTCGTCAACTCCTCCAATTATATTCTTTAGCGTCTCTTCTTCTTTTAATTTTGGATCGCTGTTTTCACTTTCTTTAACTCGAATAACTACTACTGTTGCACCAATCTGGGAAAATATTCCATTTATTGCAGAAGGTAAACTACCACTCTTTCCGAGCTTTGCTGCTTCCTTTAAGCTTCCTGCAACTAACACTGGTTTATTTAGCGGAAATTTTTGCTCATCTGCTTCAGGTGCAGTACCAATTACACCTATCACTGATGATTTAGCTGTACGTACTGTCTTTGCTCCTGAGGTTACCTCAATAACATTTACTCCATGTAAAAATTCTTCAGCCATTTCTTTGTATTTTTTTCCTGAAATCATCTAGCAAAGTCTGTAGCTCATTTTCACTTTTGGCTTCTTCAATTTTCTTCTTGGTAATGTCTTCCAACTCTTCACATTTAATTATTGCTTTTACTGCTTTTTTCACTTTTTCCTCAATTATTCTTGCCATTTCAATAACTGTAATACCACGGACTTTTGCTAAAGGTTCTATAATTGCTGCATCTTTTTCATCCTGGTCTGCTAGAATGCTTTTCGCGGCTTTTGCTTGAATCTCATACGACTTAGCCTTTTGATGAGAGTGCCCTGAGAATCTACTAGTAAAGTTATTAAAATGAGTACGAATATTGTCAAATGCACAAAGCTTAGCATTATCCAGTAACTCCTTTTGTATATCTTCTTGATTCCGCTGAGCAATTTCTCCTCCTTCTGTTAAACAATAACTTTTTTGCCAATCAAAATTCTTTGGCGCTTCGTACCAATCATTTCCAGTTGGCTTATTTTCAAGTACTGTTACCTCTATCTGTTTGTTATTTTCAAATCTAATATAAATTGGCATTCTTTGTTACCTCCAAAGTTCATAAGTTTCAGATAACCCAGGACATTGCCAAGCTTTTAGCGTTCTCTCTACATCTACCTCAAGCCCTGTGGTTAGAAAATTGCTACGTATGTTATATATTCCCCACTGAATAAATTGACCATAGTTGTGTACATAATTTGATGCAAGCATACCTTGACTGACTTGTGTTCTGGAATACAGATAAGATGATGTGTAAAGTAATATTGCAACTGTTTTTCCTGCTGGAATCTCCACATTACCAGATCCGGCTAACTTGCTATCAGAACTCGTGTATTGGTAAACATTTTTCCATACTATTTTTGAAATACTTGATTTATTAGAATTAGTGTTATCAGGAGTTCCCACAAATAATCCTGCTCTCCCATACTCCGTACTAGAATACGATGATCCAACAAATTCTATTGTCTTATTTATGTTCACATTGGTTGTATTTTTTACAAATACTACTCCAAGTGCAGCATACGGATAATAGTATATCTCATCATAACTACCAGAAAAACTTTTTGTGCATAACTCTCCGTAAATAAATGTTCCTTTACTTCCCTCTATAAAACTGAGTTGTCTTGGCCGATAAAAACTAACGTAATCTGTATTGTACGTATGGCTACCTGCTAGTAGTTGTAACATATAGTCAGTTTTTGTTATATCACTACTCCACTTTCCAAGCTCTGTCGTAAAAGTTCCGTGGCCAAAATAATTATTTTTTCTGCCAAGTACACCAAATAAGAAAGGTAATGACCCTGGTTCAACCATGTTGCGCTTTCTTATTTCATTTATAAGAGACACTTTTAACTGTTCATCCCGAGTTTTTACCTCATTTATCAGGGATGTTTTTAATTGGTTATCACGAGTTTCTATTTCCCCAATAATTGATGAGCCAGATGGTACATTATTAACAGCACGAAAATCTTCTACTAAACCTTTAAGACCATCTTTATGACTATTACTAATGCTATTTATTGCTGCAATATTGGCATTCTTTCTCGTATCAAGTAGCGATAAATTTGTTGTTCCTTTTTCATCAATTCTCTTTAATAACTGCTTCTCTGATTCAGAGATCACTGCTAAAGAACTAGCTTTTTTATTATCCAGATCAGTTAAGTGTTTTTTTGCACTATCAAGAAGCTCTTTTAGCTTACCATCAGTCATCTGTACAATTTCAGAAACTGCACTTTTGTCGACTATTGATTCCAATGCTTTAGCAAGATATGCTAATTGATCTGGTGTACTGTTTGCTGCTAAATCCTTAAGCCTCTTTTGTAGTGCATCAATTATTCCTTTTACTTCAGTCATCTGCACAACGTTGGAAATAGCTTTTTTATCTGCTATCAATTCCAATGATTTAGCAAGATATGCAAGTTGATCAGGTGTGCTGGTTGCTGCTAAATCCTTTATCCTTTGGTATATTGCTTCTTTCATTCCCAAAAATTCAAAAAAGTTTCAAATCTAAATCGTTTAAAATTATTTTTTAGTTGATTATGTTTATCTTCTCTTTCGGTAATATCTTCATCTATTTTTTCTATAGCTCTTCGAATACGTACTACATCTTCCACTGCAATGTTTTCTGGATGTGGTAGTGTATATCCTCGTTTGCTTTGGTTATTTGGCATTGATTCAAGTAATAATCACTCGCAAATTTTTGACTTTAGGACGATAAATAACCGTTCCACTTAAAACCAATTTTATCCTTGTCTCATTGCCATTAAAGTTTGATAGCACATGAGTTCTCTCCACCCAATTTTCTCCAATTGGTTTTCCTGATGTTAAATTTACTAATTGCCATTTTTCTCCCCCTTTAGCGCTTTGTTCCACATATGATTTTACATCTGCAGTGCCAGGTATTAATGCATCATACGTTATGGTAACCTTAGTATTGGATCCTGCGGTAATGCTCCTAGTTACATAATCCCCAGACTCTGAAAGATTACCCATAACTAACTGTAACCCAGGATAAAGAACTGGACTTTTTTCTTGCCCTCCTTTTAGGCTTGCTTTTACCGTTAGCTCTCCAGATAATCTTTCACGCAATGCAAGTGGCAAATTATCAGACAGAAAGTTTTCTCTTCCCTCTTCGTCTGTTAAAATAAATTCTACATTGGTATCAAATGCTACTTTTTCAACATTTGTTAAAACTATTAAATCTGATACGTTATTCGCATTGACTTTGCCAAGATTAAAAAGGTGAAAAAGTTCGCTAAATTTTGCAGCTAGTAATCGAAACGTTAAATCTAAATTTTGATGTGGTGTCCACGTACTTGCATTGCTTGATGAGAGTAATACTCCTACTTGATATGGTTGACTTGTTACCCACCTACTATTTACTGCATCATATTTGCCAAGTTCTGCTATTTTTACTGCAGTATCTGCATCATCAGTGAGTAGCACTATTGCATACTCTTGTCCTGCATGGCAAAACACTGGTGACCAAGTAATACGTGTTGCTGTACCATCTACCTTTATATCTTTTGGCTCAATATAGCTTTCAGCGATAACAGTTTGTGAGGGCATTCCCACTGCTGTTTCTCTAGTCTGAACAACAACACGTTTTTTGCCTTTATTTATAAACCATAGCTCCACACCTCCTATGTGCCTACTTTCATTTAGCGTAAATGTTTGCGCTAATGGATCAACTCGTCTTGCTGCGATAACTCTTCTTCTTTCTTCTATGGTAATAGTTTTTTTACCAGTATAAGTTGTCTCTCCATAGCTTCCTTTATCCCCATAAAACTGTACTAATTTAGTACCTGCTGGAATGTTTGCTGGGATTTTTATCTTTCCCTTTAATTTTCCTTGGTTGTTAGCTGTTAACATCTTTTTTATGCTGTAGGTTGAATGCTCATACCGTCAAATTTTATCTCCTTAAGCCTCTCATTTGGCTCAAAACCTTCAATTTCAAAATCTTGTACCGCTTCTCTCATAAATTCAGCTTCATACGAAGTACTTGACAGCAGCTCTGTTGTTTCTTTAACATTAAATACTCTCGTTACTGGACTTTTCCAATTCGTGGTAACCTCTGTCCAGTGATCTATATTTTTATTTAGAGTAATTTGTGCCGGGACTGGATCAAAAGCTTGATATGGATTGATCTTTTCTCCTTTGGTCTGTAAAAGCTGCTCCAGTACCGGTTCAAGTTCATACGGCAACAAATAAGTTTTTTCTCCTCCATCAATATCAGCAATCGTTACATCTATTGGTAAAATTAATTCCTTGTTTACTATCGCTGCAGACTGCGAAATTCCTTGATCACGCATATCATCATCGAAGAACGAATCAACAAATACTCCTTTTTTGGTGGTAGGTTCTCTTGAATTTGCATCACTGCGTAGACGTTCCTCTGCAACCAGCGCATAAAGATCATTTATTCCTTTTTTCATTGCTTCAAGCTCATTCATCGGTACAGCATGAATAGCATTATTCACTATTTTTACCCCTTCTCCGTTTTTCCATGTTTGGTGAATGTAGCAGAGCAGAAGTTGTCCACTAGGCGCTCTAGGCATTGATGGTCGCCAAGGGTGAGCTATACCTTTTATTCTCCTTACCACCCCTTTGCTATCGATAGTAATTAAATCAAAACGGGGCATTTTCCAAGTGTAATCAATCAGAACCAAGCTGTTATCAACTGCACCTTTTACTTTACACCCCTCTTCACTTATATCTTCAGGGCTTACGTGGGTACGGCAACGATAGGTTATTTGATAACTACTTCCAGGAGCTGGTTCTTTGCCTGGTAATGACCAATCAACATTTCCTGCGTTTAATTTATAATCTACACTATTTTCATAAATTACATTGCCTTGTTTAGCTTGAATAATCTCAAGTACTGCAGAGTCAGGTATTGGATCAATGGCTCCTGAATATGAACCATGAGTAATGGTAATAGTTTTTTGAATAGTGATATCTACTTTTTTAATTTCACTTATTGGGAAATCATTAACTTTAAGCTCCATTACCCTTTGGCTATTTGGCTGAAAAGTATGTGGTTCTGATTCAACTGATTTTATATCTGGATCTTCATCAAAAGAAATGCGAATACTGTGAGGTAACTCAATCTCATAGCCATCAACATGAGCTTTGCCCTCATTAATCACAAATATTTTTTTTCCTCCTTCTCCCTCTTCCTTTTGCAGGAACATTACTTCAAGACCATTTACAACGTAGGAACCATTTGCTTCTTTGTCATAACGAGCAAGAGCAGTAGTTACTATGTTTGCTTGTGGAGGTGGTGAATGTTCTATTAATACTCCATTTTCAATATTGTAAATTGGGTAAAATTCGCCATTTGTAGAGTTAACAGTAACACTTTCTACTTGGTATCCCCAAATGGTGGAAACTTTAAGCCTTGCAGCTCCTACTTCCTGATAGTTTCTTGTACCAACAGCAGGATCACGAAGATTTTCGTCCTCAAGTTCTGTAATGGTAGATTCTACGTAATAAACACCTATACGCACTGTGGTACTCAGTGGAATAATAAATTCTTCTTTTTCGACTTTTCTAACTGCTCCACGAAGATAGATTTTTCCTGATTCAAGCGTAACTTTACCAGTTTCTCTATCTATAATACAATTGCTTCCTGTTATAACATCACCATCACGAAATATTGCATCACCTATGCCTTTAAGCTTAGAAAGAGCATACTCCTGAGTCTCGTTTAATTCTGCTGACTGTAGACCTCTTCCTGCCAGGAACAAACTTTTTTCGTATTCTTTGTCAGGATTAAAGCGATTGTAATAGGCGTTTAAAGTCATTTTATGCTAGAAAAATTCAAAAAGTTACAACAAATGAAAAAGTTTCCCGGGTGGCAGCAGTTCTGATAAGCGGCACTGTATGCTCAAGGACCAATAAAATTCCAGGATCTTCTATATCTTGTGGTTCAAAATATCTCTGTCCTTCAGGTAATCCTTCTTTTATTTTAGTACCAACCATAACCCCTAATTCCCGTATAACTTGATTTGCTGCGTCCGTGAAATCGAAAGTAAATTTAAGGTATAAATTATTGGTTGGTACATTTGAGGACCTAAACCTCCCTGTTGGAGTCAAAAGCTCTCCATTCTCATCACCTGTGCAAAAAAGAACTTCATCTGCAGTACGTCTACCAAGCTCATTGAGCAGTTTTTCAGAAGTTATCAGCTCTGGTGGTGTGCTTTCAGTATACTCTATAGTAACTGCACTATTTGCCGTGATAGAGCTATTTTCCGTACGTTTTATTACACCACTACTGCTATCAACTGTATAGTCAACACTTGGCTGATGCATTGTTTGTCCTGTAACAACCTTCACATCTTTAACAGGTTGATGATCAAGTTTTATTTCACCCTTAACGAAAGTTTTTTCTACTTTATGGCTACTTCCAGAGCTTGAATCACCACTGCCCCAGGCAAGATGTAGAGATTGCTCTTTTATACTTGCTGCTATTGCTGCTCGACCTGATTGTGTAAGAATTGACATTTGAAAGTTTGACCCCTGTATTATATATATACACGGTTGCTCAACAATTCGTCCAAACAATATAAAAAAAGTTTAAATAATTTTAAGGCAGCTTTTGAAAATCAACTAAATCATAGAAAAGTAGTGCACCAATACAATATTCCACTGTTTAAATAAGATTTTTGGAAATTAGCCAGTCTTTCTAACTAGCTTATATCAAATTTCGTTATTGGGAAGACCAAGGTGAATATATTTTAAATTTCAGCAATTCACTGAAAATCAAACTCTCTCTCATCCGATTTTCATCTGTCTTATTTAATTTTAGAGAAGTCTTATTTGATCTATTAATAAAATAATTATTGTCTTATTCTATTTTTCATAATAGATAAACTATTCTTATTTAAATTCTGCAGAGTCTCGAAAGAAGAATTAGTAATAAATCTTTGATTATTCGAGGTTTTTATGAAATCTAAAAATTCTTTTTCAGGCGTTGATCCAATAATTGTTAAATATATAAAGTACTATGCTAGCTGTCTTAATCATACTAACTGCTTTATTGATAAGAGTCTTGAAGATATAGAGCTGGAACTTTTTTGTGAGGTTTGGCCTTGCCTTAGTCTGTATGATAAAACAAGAAGTAGCTTTAATACTTTTGTTGCTAATTTAACTAGACGTCGTGCTCGTAACCTCTTGCGTAACCAACTATGCACTAAACGTCAGATTAACTTTGGTATTGATGATAACATACCAGATTCTAAATATCTTGAAGATGATATAATGGTATACATTGACGTAAAAAATATAATCTCAAAATTACCGAAATCTCATAGAAAAATATGTGAGCTGCTTAAGGTTTCTACTATTACTGAAGCTGCAAAAACAACAGGTATACCAAAAACAACTGTCTACAACATTTTAAAGCAAATACGGGATAAATTTTCATCTCTAAAATGAGATTTTCTCGAACTTTTTTTATAAGTTTCGGACGAATTACATAGGTCACCGTGTATATATCTAGGTAGTTAAACCAGGAGAAAAATGAAAATAATTAGTAGAAATGAACGACTGAAGATGCAAACAGGAACGAAAATTGTGATCTTTGGTCCTTATGGAATTGGCAAAACTAGTTTACTTAAAACTCTTGATGAAGCAACAACACTTTGCCTTGATTTTGAAGCAGGACTTCTTGCTGTTCAGGATTGGAAAGGAGATTCAATCAATATTCGCACTTGGAATGAAGCTAGAGACATTGCTTGTCTTATTGGTGGGCCTAATCCTGCGCTGAGGTCTGATCAAGCATACAGCCAAAGACACCATGAACATGTATCTGGTAAGTATAAAAATCTTCTTTCTGAAGTTTCTAAATACCGATGCATCTTTGTGGACAGTATAACCGTTGCTTCACGTTTATGTCTATTATGGGCAAAAATGCAACCTGAAGCTTTTTCAGATAGATCAGGAAAACAGGATATGAGAGCTGCCTATGGATTACTTGCTCAAGAGATGATGGCTTGGCTCAATCAGTTTCAACATATCAGAGATAAAGACATCATAATAGTTGGAACATTAGGTCAATATCTCGATGACTGCAATCGTCCAATTTGGCTACCTCAATGTGAAGGAGCTAAAACCGCTAGTGAGATTCCAGGCATTGTTGATGAGGTGATCAGCATGGTTGGAATTAAGAAAGATAATGGCACAGAAGTACGTTCATTTGTCTGTCATACCATTAATTCTTGGGGATACCCTGCTAAAGATCGAAGTGGTTGCCTTAATATGGTTGAAGAGCCGCATCTGGGTAAATTACTTGCGAAAATTAAAGCCAAAACTTTGGCTCCTATTGTTTAATTAAAAATTGGAGAATAATTATTATGGAACAAAGCTTTTTCAATATCGGTCAAAAAATTCCCTTTTTCAGTGTAAAAGAATACTTGGATGATCAATCGCCAATACCAGAAGATATAATCGCACCAAGGATTCTAACTAAAAGAGGTCTATTGGTACTGGGTGGCCCACCTAAGATTGGCAAGAGTGATTTTCTTATTTCCTGGTTGATTCACATGGCTGCTGGAGTTTCATTTCTCAGTATGACTCCTAGTCGTCCTATGAAAATTTTCTACATGCAAACTGAAATTGAATATGAATATATGAAAGAACGTTTGCAACAACTTCAACTGGATAACGAACTTTTGAATATAGCTGCCAATAACTTAATCATTACACCAAGAGTACAATTATCTTTCACCAGTGAAGAAATAGATGAAATTAAAAATGTTATTAAAGAGCGTTTTAAACCTGATATTATTGCAATCGATCCTCTTCGTAACATTTTTAACTCAAGTGAATATGGCAATGAAAATGACAATAGCGCTATGCTATTCTTTTTGCAAAAAACGCTTGAAAGACTGAGAAATGTTATCAATCCAGATTCGGGCATAATACTTACTCACCATACAAAAAAACTATCCAAAAAGATGCTAGAAGAGGATCCATTTCAAGGTTTAAGCGGTGCTGGATCTTTACGTGGATTTTATAGCACTGGCATGGTGATGTTTGCTCATGATGAAGAAAGCACTACCCGTCAAATAGTGTTTGAGCTGCGAAATGGTGAACGTGTGGCAAGCAAGCTTGTCGATAAGATAAATGGTCGTTGGAAACTTGTAGACCAATGGAGTTGATTCTTTTTTTACTTAATTTATAGGGAACAATATGCTAACAGATTTTTTAACTGATTTTAATAACGTGAAACTGCAGAGCAGTTTAATACCGAAAGGTACAATAGTCAAGGTAAAAATGGCAATAAAGCCTGGAGGTTATGAAAATTGGTTCACTAAAAGCTATGCTACTGGCAGTATCTATTTAAACGTTGAATTTACTGTCACTGAAGGTCCATATGCAAAACGCAAGATTTTTCAAGTAATTGGTATAAAAAGTGGCAAAGCAAGCGTTGAAGGAGAAGATACTTGGGGAGAATCTGGTCGTTCTATGCTTAGAAGCATTTTGGAGTCAGCACGAAATATTCATGCACATGACACTTCAGAGAAAGCGGTTACTGCTAGAAAAATCAACTCTATAGCTGATTTTAACGGGCTAGAGTTTACTGCAAAAGTTGGTATTGAAGCCGACAGTAGATACGGAGATAGAAACAGAATTGCTACAGTTGTTACTCCAGAACAAAACAATAGCATTGAATCTGATTGGGTCCCGTTTTGAAGTACGACGAGGAGAAGCTCTGGATTGCTGTAATTGAGAGAGCTATCAAAGATGCAGCAGGAAAAAATCTAGAGCTAAAGAAAGAAGCAATTAAATGGTTTGATTCAGAGTCTTTTGAAACTGTTTGTGAGCTAGCTAATCTCAGCTCTAAACGTATGAAAAGTATGTATGGGGGTTTTATGCAGAGAAAGGAAATAAAAGGATTATTGATTGATAATATTAAGAAGTGTGTACCTTACCTAATTCCAAACGGTAATTTTTATCGAGAGAGGACTTATGTTGGCAACTGTGACGGGGATATGATTACAGTTAAAATAGTAGGTAAAGAAACTGGAAACTGGCGTAATTTTACTAAAGGAATCAGTGGTGATATTATCGATCTTTGGACTTTAGTTAAAGGTGATATAAATTCCGCTAAGAAGTGGTTAAATACTAAAGAAAACACAACAGAACATAAAATTACATCGTTTTCAGCAAGGCATTACTTGAATGATAAATCACCAATGCCAAAAGATATAATAGGTCCAAGAATTTTAACTCCAGGCGGTCTTTTAGTTATAGGTGGAACTCCAAAAATAGGAAAAAGTAATTTTCTACTTTCCATGTTAGTACATTTAGCTGCTGGAGTATCATTTCTTGGTATGAAGCCTGCAAAGCCACTCAAGATATTTTATCTACAGAATGAAATGGAATATGATTACATAAGAGAGCGCTTACAGAAGTTAAGAGTCAGCAAGAAAATCCTTGATGAAGGAACAGAAAACTTAGTTATTACTAAAAAAGTACAGTTAACTTTGAATGTGGAAAAAATAAAAGAAATTATGTCGGAAAATCTCGATGTAAAAACAGTTGATCTTATAGTGATAGACTCTCTTTTTGATTATAGGAGTATGATCTCTTTTCTGCAAAATGGTATTGATGAACTACGCTCTATCACTAATCCTACGGCTGGAGTAATAGTTACGCATTATACCAAAAAAGTGTCAACAACCACGTTAAAAAAGAATCCATTTCAAGCATTGAGTGGTGCTAATGTTTTAAGAAGTTTATATACATCTGGAGTAGTAATATTTAAACCTAGTCAGCATAGAAATGTTCTGCAAGTAATGTATGAACTTAAAAATGGAAAACCCATACCAACAAAATTCATCAGTGAAGTTAACGGACACTGGAAAACAGCTTAGTTGAATTTCATAAGTTAAATTTTAAATATATTGGGGAATTTTATGGATATCTATTGTGATTTTAATACAGCAGCACCACATGGACATTACAAACCGTTATTAGAAAAAGAACAGCTAAAAGATCAACTTTTACTAAATATCAGGTCTTGTCTTTCATACCTATTACCAAGAGGGATATTTCATGGTGACAAGTTTTATGTAGGCAATATACAAGGTGATAAAGGCAAGAGTCTAGTAGTAGAATTAAGTGGCAATGAAGCTGGCTTATGGCATGATTTTGCAACAGGAGAAGGTGGTGATATTATCGACCTTTGGGCGGGAGTAAATAGAAAAAGTACAAGAATAGAGTTTCCTGAAGTAATGGACTCTATAGCTGAATGGTTTGGAAAAAAACATACTAGGAAATATAAAAATCTAGAACAATTTTTAACATGCAGTTGGAACTACTACGATGAAAACAATCAAGTTATTGTCATAGTCAACCGTTATGATCTTCCCGGAGGAAAAGAATATCGTCCTTTTGATGTGAAAAAATCTATTTTTACTGCACCAGAAGTAAGGCCTCTATATAATATTCCAGAAATCTTAAAGTCTGATAAAGTTATTCTGGTTGAAGGAGAAAAATGTGCAGAAGCGCTGATAAAACAAGGTATTACAGCAACAACAGCAATGTCTGGAGCAAATGCACTTATTGAGAAAACAGATTGGACTCCACTTAAAGGTAAAAATATTATTATTTGGCCAGATAATGATGAAGCAGGCAAACGATATGCTGAAAATGCTACTACAAAACTTATTAGTTTAGGTATTGCATCACTTTCTATGATTAAAATTCCAGAGAATAAACCGAAAGGCTGGGATGCTGCTGACTATTTACAAGAAAGCACAAACGTCTCTGATTTTATCAAGAACAACGCAAAAAAAGTAATGATTAAACCGCCACTAAAGATTTTAGACTGGAGTGCAGAACGCTTTGTAGGTCCGGTACCAGAGCAAAAGTTTCTTGTTGAGGGAGTGTTTCCTTTAGGAGTTACTTCAATAGTGGCTGCTATGGGAGATACAGGTAAAGGCATGCTTCTTCTTGATCTAGCACTTAAAGTTATAAGTGATAAAGATCAGATATGTAGTTTTGGTTCATTTGTTACTGAGCATGGATCAGTGGTAATTTTTTCAGCAGAAGATGATGCAAGTGAGATACACCGCCGCTTAGAACGACTCGACCCTAAGTGCGAAAGGTTAAAACATAAAGATAAATTATTTATTGTACCACTGCCAAATGTCAGAGGATCACTTACAATACTCAGAAATGTTCGTGGTAAAATCGTTGAAATTTCTCCTGAATTTGAATCAATCATGAAGCAGCTCGAGGAAATAAAAGATCTAAAACTGATAGTATTTGATCCACTTGCTTCATTTATTCATGCAGATATAAATGCTGATCCTGCTGTAGGAGATTATCTGATGTGTTTGCTATCTGATCTAGCGTGTAGTACTGGAGCTTCAATTATTACTGCTCACCACATGAGAAAACCAAAAGGAGAAAAACCTATACTAACTGTTGAGCAAGCAAGAGATGCAATTAGAGGTACCTCTGCCCTTGTTAATGGTGTTAGATGTTCATATGCTTTTTGGCCAATAGAAGATACAGCTAAGCAAGAAATCTTTAGGTCAATGGGTGAGACTCCAAGACAAAATGCTTTATTTTCCGGGGCAGTTGTTAAAGCAAATGGGTTAGCTGATCGCACTGTACGTACTTACCTAAGAAATCAAGAAACAGGACTACTAGAAGATATAACGGCACAATTAAAAGTTAAAGACATTAGTGATAAAAGTCTTAAGATATACCTTATCAATGCAATTAAACGATCTGCTATTGCAGGACATCCATTTACTCATACAGGAAGCACAGGAGTATATAAACAACGGCATAGGCTACCTGAAATCTTTCACAGTATGGGAAGAGATAGATTAGAACGTGTGGTGCAGGAGCTTTTACAGGCAAAACAATTAGTAAAAGGAATGTCTAAAGGTTCAAGAGAAGATAAGTGGCTTGACGTTATAACAGGACCATTTGCTTGTGGTATAGGAAAATTCACTCCTGGAGCTGAAGATTTTAGCTGTAGAGAAAACTTATAAATCTCTATCTTTATTTATAAATCCCTCATACAGGTTTAAAGTACTATAAATGGGATTCGAAAATATACTATCAGTTTTCTTAATATCTTATCAAATTATTTATCATTATATGATACAACTTACAGCATATTTATAGTAAGGTGTTGATTATGAAAGAGGCAAATAAGAGTCCGGTAGTTAGATTAAAGGCCACAGCTAAAGAATTCAATTTTAGTAAATTAAGAACAAATCAAGATAATAAATTAGCGAATTCCGGTGAAACAATGTTCTTAGATTTTCAAAGGATGAATTTTATTATTAACGGAAAAGAAATAGATAAAAATTTTATTATTGCATTTAAGGAAGGAGCTAAGTACCGCAGAAGCGAACTTTTTAATAGTGATGATATATATAATGACGAAATATTTAACAAAAAAGGAACAAGAGAAATAGATACGGATCATGGCAAAGCATTTGTTGCTTCAGTACTTAAAGATATTGAGAAAGAGCTTGTACAAGATGCATTTGGCGAGTTGTGGAAGGATCATTGCGAAGATCCTGAAACTGCTGATAATCAAAAAAATGATTCATATAAGAAAGAATTTGAAGAATTTTACAATGCTGGTCAAGAGTATACCGATCTACTACCTATAGAGAGAGATGAAAACAAGGATTACCGTTCCTTTGCAAAAAAAGTTTTCAAAAAAATGTTTAGATACGCTGGGGCAGAAGTTCCAAGTGATGCTATTTTAGAAGAGCTAGTCACCAATTGTAATCAAGCCGGGTATGAGGCTGCTCCATTTATACAAACCCAACTTGCACTTGGACAGTCGTTCATAGTAGAAAATCCTAAAAAAGTAATAAACATTGATTGTGCTAACCAAAATAATGTAAGAATTAGATCTAACATGAAGCTACCAATACTTTCTGTCAAAGATCATATGCATGGAGATAAAATATGTAATCTGTCCAGTTCATTGGAATTTATAATTGAATCTTGTGATGGTGAAGACTTTGTAACATACAGAGATGGTAAATTATCACTTACTATTCCTAAAGAGTTGGAAAACTATAAAGATAATGGCAAGACCTTGTTTGACATTATTAAAGAATATTTTCAGAAATTCTGTGCAGAATTAGGGTTTAAATATGAGACAAAAATACAAATAGAGCATGTCTTAGGTACTCAAATTAAAGTAAGTAACCATTTAGATGGTACGATATCAACCACAGGATCAGATGCAAATGAAGAGTTCATCAATCTTTTAAGGAAAAATCTCAGAGGGAGGTTATTGGGATCAGGAGTTACTCTAGGGGGTGAAGATGTTGATGATATTATTGAAGTCAGAGTATCTGCAGTTATGGATCTATTAAGTGATTATGCTAAATTGGAAGATAATAAAGAAAATAGAGAGTTATTAATAAGTGAAGTAGCAGATAATTTAGGGCTTTTCTTTCAAGGTAAAATAGCACCAGAAGTATTGAAAGAGTTTGATGATAAAATAATAAAGTTGATGAATAGCAAAGGTATAGAAAGTAATATAGATCAACATGTAATGGAATTAGAATCTTTACCTTCTTTGATAAAAGGTGAGGTTGATCATAATCAAGTCCAGTGTGTTGTAAATATTTTTACCAATTTAATTATTGAAGGGAAAAGAGAAATATGCGAAAAAAAAGGTGCGATTAATGCAATTGATGCAATTCATAAGAAGGTAGATAAGGCAATTATTGAACAAGAAAAACAAGCAACCAATAAACAAGATATAGAAAATGATAAATGGACAGATAGAATCAAAAAACAGAGATTATCTATGGAACCACATGAACATTTACATTAAAAACACTGGTATGCTCTTTAAATATCTTAGAGTTTAATCTATTTTTTTATTCAATCTACTTAATCAAAAATATTAACTTTGGAGCCAGAAACTACAACCTATTATAAGCTATGATTTCAATTAAAAAGGGATAAGACATCAAATGGTTGAATTACATTCCTGATTCCTGGGTTATTCACTAAACAGTTAGAAATCAAGGAAGCTAAAACCTGCATAAAACCTAGACTTTTTGACCTACATTCCTAAAAGCATTCCTAGTAACTACATACTTAAAGTGAGCTAATATGGCTGATTTTACCATTCCTAAAACCCTTATATATTATATATATATAATAACAATAGTAATAAATAATAAATAAAATAAATATATAAACTACAAATAAAAATTATCAAAAAGAAGGAAGATCAAAAAGACCACTGCAAAACATTACTTAGATTTTATGAAAAAGATACAATTTAGAGATAATTGCAATTAGTGCGGTTTTAAAGGGATTTTACGACTTCATGGTACAATTGATCACTGAGACCTAAGTTGCTCGTGTAGGATAGCTTAAAACTCAATTACGAGGCATTTCTTTTGCTTTAAACTTTTATCTTTGTAAAAGAAACCCTTGCCTAGCTTATCACGTTTTTTATTCGTTGTAAAATATTTTTTCAAAATAATAAACCAGATGAACGGCAAAGAACAGAAGCGACTGCGAGACGGAATGCTTTGTGTTGAAGGCCTTGTTTTCCTTTTCTACCTTACTATAAACTACTGATTAAAGATACAAAAATAAAAAGAAGCAAATACAGTATTTTAAAGCATTTTATGAGTTTAGGTTTAGTTGTTTCTATCTTATACTAAAGAGCCTCTATAATACCGCTAAAAACGCGAATAAAAGGCATACAAACTCTATATGAATGTAATCCATTATAAGAGATGAATAAGTTAGAGTTTTGAGATTAACTCAAGTAAATTGCTACAAAAAACGTCCTGTAGACTTAGCAGCACCTAAAGAAAGTATAAAAGGATTGAGACGATAACCATGGTCTTTGCAAGAATATCCTGGCCAGCCAATGTTTTCAATAACGTCGTTACAATTTGCACCAAGCTCTTTGGATAAAATTTCTTTTATTGCTTTAATCATTCTATTTAGTGGCCTTCTAATCTTGTACTCTAAATTGTGAATTTCTGAATTAAAACCTAAACGTTCTCCTAGTTGATTGATATTAAGGAACTTATATTTTTCTGCTGGCAATCCGCTTTTGAAATCTTGCCAAAACTGAGCTAACAAAACGTGCATAATACCAAGGCGTGCTACTGAATGCTTACTGATAATTTGAATGTTATTTATGTAGATTGAGTTATTTATAATATGCAAATGTAGTATCTTAGGCTGAGATAGCTCAGTGGATGGAACGAGCAACATTTATTAACTTATTATGTTTAATAAACTTATTATAGTATATTTTCAATAAAAAAGTAGAATTTTTTGGACGAATTTTGAAGTTACCGTGTATATATATTATGTACACACTACAACGTACCTCTAATTTCTAGTAATGTCAATCTTAACACTCGACCTCGGCAAACAAACGGGCTGGGCAATTCTAACAGATGGAATAATTGAAAGTGGGAGCAAAAGTTTTCATGGTAGCCGTTTCAGTGGAGGTGGAATGTGTTTCTTAAACTTTCGTAATTGGCTTAATTCTTTGAAAGACATTTCTGCAGTGTATTTTGAGGAAGTAAGAAGACATCTAGGAACTGATGCAGCCCATTGCTATGGCGGTTTTCTTGCAGTGTTGTCTGCTTGGTGTGAAGAACATCATGTGCCATACAAAGGTGTTAATGTTAAAACTATAAAACGCTTTATAGCAGGCAAAGGTAATGCAAGTAAGAGTGAAGTTATTGAAGCGATACGTGAAAAAAGTTTTTTACCTAGAGATGATAATGAGGCAGATGCTTTGGCATTAATGTTCTATATTAGTAAAGATATTAATAAGACGAAAAATCCATAAAAAGTGGGTCCTTTCGGCCATACTGGCGGGTTTGGTGGGTTCGACCCCAGGCCTTCTTTAGCGTCAGAGATATTTTGAATATTAACTTTTTAATTATTAAGATATGAATTTAGCAATCCACTACTATCCTGTTGAAAACCTCGTCGAATATAAGCGTAATCCTCGTAAAAATGATGACGTAGTAAATAGAATGTGTGCTTCAATCAGGGAATTCGGCTTTCGTATACCAATAGTTGCAAAAAGCGATGGAACTGTGGTTGATGGTCATTTAAGACTTAAAGCAGCAAGAAAACTTGGTATGGAAAGTATTCCAGTGGTCTTAAGTGATAATCTAAATGAACCACAAACTAAAGCTTTTCGATTACTGGCAAATCAATCAGCTAATTGGGCAAAGTGGGATGATGAGCTTTTGAAAGTAGAAATTCAAGAGTTAGAAGATTTACAGTTTGATCTTAAAATGACTGGATTTGAATTAGAAAAAGTTCAACATTTCCTTGATGATTTAGATAGTGAAAAAGAAGATTTTTCTGACTTGGTTGGTGATGAAAAAAGGGTAGAAATAACAAAACCAGGTGATCTTTGGATTTTAGGTGATCATCGAATCTATTGTGGTGATAGCTCTGTAGTTGAATCATATAAAGCGCTGTTAGATGATAAAATGGCAGACATTACTGTTTGTGATCCTCCATATAACGTTGATTATGGTGGTAGCCAAGATAAAAAAATATTAAACGATAATCAAGGTGAAAAGTACGAACTTTTTCTCTACGATATCTGTTCCCACATTTTAGCATATACGAAAGGTGCAATTTACATCTGCATATCATCATCAGAGTTTTCAACGTTGCAAAAAGTATTTGAGGAGGCAGGAGGAAAATGGTCAACATTTATCATTTGGGCAAAGAATCATTTTACGCTAGGCAGATCAGATTATCAAAGACAATACGAAGCAATGCTCTATGGATGGAAAAGCGGCAATAAACGTGAGTGGCATGGAGGTAGAAATCAAAGTGACCTGTGGTTTTATGATAAGCCAACACATAATACACTACATCCAACGATGAAGCCAGTAGAGCTAATGGAGAGAGCAATAGTAAACAGCAGCAGATCAGGAGACATAGTACTTGATCCATTTAGCGGTTCTGGCAGTACACTGATTGCATGTGAGAGAACAGGAAGAATTTGCAGAACAATAGAGCTAGATTCAAAATTTGTAGATGTAACCATAAAACGTTGGCAAGTATACACGGGAAGAGATGCAATTTTAGCCGGTACTGGTAAAACTTTTGCAGAAATTCAAGAAGAAAAACAGTAGGAAAAAAGTGAAAATCACACAAACAGAATGGGCAAGAGAGATAGGAGTATCAAAGCAATATGTCTGTTATTTAGTAAAAAAAGGAATAGTTGAGTTGGAGGATGGTTTGATCAATAGAGAACAGGCAAATGAAGCGGTGGCAGCAATAAGAGATCCAAGTCAGCCACTGAGGAGAAAAAATCCAGAAAACGAAAATACAAGTAACCTTTCCACGATGTTGCTAAAAACTAGAATAAAAAACGAAATGGAACGTGGTAAACTTCTTGAGGCGAAAGCTAAGGCTGAGATTGGTGAACTTGTAGCAGTAGAGGAAGTAAAGCGCGAAGCATTTAATGTAGCAAGAGTTGTACGTAATAATCTGCTTAATATTCCAAACAGAGTTTCAGCGCTACTTGCATCATTGAGTGATACTGAAAAGATTCATATGGCGCTAACTGAAGAGATTACAAACTCACTTGAAGAATTATCTAACACTAAATTTTAAATATAAAATGTCTGCTCACTTAAGTTTAGAATTAATAAAGTGCATCATTAATCAACCAGGATTAGATGTTAATGTTAGGGGATTAAATGGAAAGACTCCACTACATTGCGCTATAGAATTTGACGAATTAAGTATGGTAGATCTGCTGCTTACAAAGAAGAACATTAATCCTTTTGTAGAAGATAATGATGGCAGAACATCTCTTGATTATGCAAAAGAAGGGAAAAAAGAAGAAATATTACAAGCGCTAATTAATAACAAATACGGATCAGAACAAGACAGCTTACTTCATTTAGCTGCAATGATAGGTGAAGTTAATGCAGTTAGATATTTAATAGGAAAAGGTATTGACGTTAATATACGAAATGCTTTGCATCATACACCATTACATCTAGCAGCGGGCATAGGACATGAAAATGTTGTCAAAATTTTAGTAAAAGAAGGAAACGCTGAAATAGATGTCTTTGATGCACGAAATCAGACACCAATGCACTATGCAGTTAACAACAAAAAATTGGAGATAGTAAAGTTATTACTGGAGCTAGGAGCAGATGTAAATAGCGCACGTATAGGGCAAAACTCAATGAAATTGTCGCCTGTGCATATAGCTGTAAGTAATACTAATTACGATGAAAGAGACTTATGTCTTGATATCCTCAAATGCTTAATAAAGGAACCTAATGCTCAAGTAAATTTGCAAGACTACGAAAATAGAACACCACTACATTACGCTGAAAGACTTAAAACAATAGAGGTCTTACTAACGCGAGAAGATATAGATCCGTTGGTAAAAGACGATAACGGTAAGACACCATTTGACTACGCTAAACCTGAGATAAAAAAGGCTTTGATGAGTAATAAATACGGTTCTGAAAAGAATAGTCTACTACATTTAGCTGCACAAAGAGGAGAAATTGAGCTTGTAGAGTCTATTTTAAAAGAAGAAATTGATATTGATATTTCAAACAATAAAGGTCTATCACCGATTTACCTTGCTGCAGAAAAAGGACATTTACATGTAGTAAAATTACTACTGAAAAAAGGAGCAAACTATACACCTGTTCTGCACTCAGCAATCAAGTCAAATAATTTAGAATTGCTAAAAACTTTATTTAAAGAAAAGAGTATCAAATTACCAGATGAGATAGGCAAGTCTGTACCAGTTTATTATAGATGTATAGAATATAGAGATGCAAAAGTAAGAAAATACAATAATGTGATCTGTATTTTTACCTCAGTAAGTGCAGTAGCAATATCGGTATATATAGGGTTAACAGCAACAACAATAAGTAGTGCAATCATTTTTGCAACAATAACAGGGATATTTGCGCTTATTATAGCACTAATCATAAGTGAGATGAGCAAAAGATATATAGAAAACGAATTTCAGAAAAAGATGTTTATGGAATTGGAGGAGTGTGGAGGAATAAACTCTACTGTTAACAATATTGAGATAGAACCAATTATGAGTAGATGCAGACAATGATATACGCTAGAGCTTTTTCTGAAGGTTTAAGACCAGATCCCCAGCTTAAAGTATCAGAGTGGGCGAATGAGTATCGAGTTTTAGCTCCAACTGCAGCATCAGAGCCAGGTAAATGGAGAACAGAGAGAACTCCTTATTTAAAAGAAATCATGGATTCACTATCTCCGTCCTCACCAGCAGAAAAAGTAGTATTCATGAAAGGAGCACAGATTGGAGGAACAGAAGCAGGAAATAATTGGATTGGCTATATCATCGATCAAACGCCAGGGCCAATGCTAGTAGTACAGCCGACAGTTGAAATGGGAAAGCGTTGGTCAAAAGGAAGATTTGCGCCACTGATTGAAAGTACACCATGTTTAAAAAGTAAAGTAAAAGACCCAAGATCAAGAGACTCAGGCAATACTGTACAAAGTAAGGAGTTTCCAGGTGGAATAGTAGTAATAACTGGAGCGAATAGCAGTGTAGGACTTAGATCCATGCCAGTAAAATATCTCTTTCTTGATGAAATAGATGCCTATCCAGGAGATTCAGGAGGAGAAGGTGATCCAGTACTGCTCAGTATTGCTCGAACTAATACATTTGCACGTCGAAAGATTTTTTTAGTATCAACACCAACGATTCATGGAATAAGCAGAATTGAGAAGGAGTTTGAAGCAACAGATAAGAGATATTTTTTTGTACCATGTCCGCATTGTAATTACTATCAAGTTCTAAAATGGTCACAAATAAAATGGGAAAATAACGACTCAAGAACAGCACATTATGTCTGCACTGAATGTAGCGGCAAAATAGAAAATCATCAAAAGACAGAGATGCTAGAACGTGGAGAATGGAGAGCTACAGAGGCAAAAGAAGGGGAGAAAAAAGGATTTCATCTTTCAAGTCTTTATAGTCCAGTTGGCTGGTATAGCTGGACTCAAGCAGTAGAAGATTTTCTTCATGCAAAAGAAAGTGAACAATTACTAAAAGTTTGGATAAATACCACTTTAGGAGAAACTTGGGTAGATAAGGGAGAAGTACCTGACTGGAAGCAATTATTTAACAGGAGAGAATTTTTTCAGATTGGCACAGTACCAAAAGGTGAAGTGGTTCTCACAGCAGGTGTTGATGTACAAAAAGATCGTCTAGAGGTAGAAGTTGTAGCCTGGGGAAAAAGCCGCGAAAGTTGGTCAATAGACTACCGAGTATTTGAAGGTGATACTGGAGGAGGAGAAGTATGGGGAAAACTTTCGGAGCTCCTCAATCATCATTTTATCGGTGAAAATGGTCTTGAATACATGATAAGTATGATGGCGGTTGATGCTGGGTATGCGACACAAGAAGTATACAATTGGGTAAGAGGTCATCAAGGATCTGGAAGAGTAATGGCAGTCAAAGGTGTAAACAAAGCGCTAGTACCACTTAGCAGCCCAAGTAGAGTAGATATAACAGTTGGTGGCCAAAAGCTAAAGAGAGGAATAAAGCTCTGGCCAGTAGGAGTATCGATATTAAAGTCAGAGCTTTTTCAATTACTTAATATTTTAAAAGATGGTGAAGAAACACCGCCAGGATATTGTCATTTTCCCGAGTATGCACCTGAGTATTTTAAGCAGCTAACGGCAGAGCAATTAGTCAGCAAAGTGGTGAAAGGATACACCAAACAAGAGTGGCAAAAGGTAAGAGAAAGAAATGAAGTACTAGATTGCCGAATTTATGCGAGAGCTGCATCTATTGCACTTGGAATTGATCGTTGGCCAGAGAGTAAATGGAATAGTTTGAGTGAAAAACCAGAAAGTAAAAAACCTAAAAAAGTAAGACAGAGTAAGTGGTTGAAAAATGTATAACGAAGAGTATTTGTTTCAAGTTGAACAAGCAATAAAGAAGCTGCAAAGCGGAGAGCGAGTAGTATCAATTGCATATGGTGACCATGTTGTGAGATATGCTGAAGTTCAGATAAATGATTTACTAAGCTTAAGACAACGAATTAAAGCTGAACTCAAGATTGCAGACATGAAGCCAAAGAGGAAAATTGTTTTTGCAACAAATAAAGGAGTTATATGAGGGAAAATTTTCTGAGAAAAGTTGTAAAAGAGGAATATTCTGAATTTTTAGAGCAATTAAAAACTTTCATAAAACTATGGGAGAATAGAGAGAGTTCAGTAAATGGAATAATAGATTTGTCACATTGGCAAGAAAATGTGGATTTTGAGTTAGCTAAAGAGAATGGTATAGTTGGAGTAATTCATAAGGCAACGCAAGGAACAGGGTACATAGATACAAAATACAAAGAAAGAAGAAAAGAAGCTGAAGACTTGGGTCTATTATGGGGTTCATATCATTTCGGTGTAGGGGAAGATGGAAAGGATCAAGCAAATCACTTTTTGAATACAGTGGGTAAAACTAAAAATACAATTGTTGCTCTTGATATTGAAGAGAACGAAAGTGGAAAAAATATAGAACCAAGACAAGCAGAAGATTTTATAAAAAAAGTTCAAGAAGAAACAGGGCGTTTACCTTTAGTGTATGGAGGTGCTAATTTTTTGAAAGATTTTGCCACACCAATTTTGACGAAATGTCCATTATGGATAGCAAGATATGGAGATCAACCTGTTTTACCGCAAGGCTGGAATAAGTGGATTTTATGGCAATACACCGAAGGTAAAAATGGTCGAGAGCCACATGAAGTAGAAGGAATCGGAAAATGTGACAGAAATAAATTTAACGGCACATTAAAAGAATTAAGAGAATTTTGGTTAGTATGATGCTGAAAAATTTCAAACAACTATTTAGCAAGCCAAAAATCAAAAGCTCAGCGTGGGATGCAGCAGGTTCAGGAAGAAGATTTTTTCACTTTCAACCAGAGTTAGGAAGTATAAACAATTTGCTGTCTCAAAACCTTGAAACTTTACGTAGTAGATCACGTGATATGGTGAGAAAAAACCCATATGCAGCAAATATCATTGATACCATAGTGAGTAATTCTATTGGAACAGGAATAAAGCCGCAATCAAAAGCAAGAGATGGAGAATTTCGAAAGAAAGTACAAGAATTATGGCTAAAATGGACAGATGAAGCAGATAGCTGTGGAATAAGTGATTTTTATGGATTACAAGCTCTAGTATGCAGAAGTATGATAGAGGGAGGAGAGTGTTTTGTACGTTTAAGAACGAGAAAGCTGGAAGATAGATTTTCTGTACCATTACAACTGCAAGTACTTGAGTCTGAACATCTAGATAATAAAACAAATCAAACTTTAGGAAATGGTAATGTAATAAGAAACGGGATTGAGTTCAATAGACTTGGGCAAAGAGAAGCATATTACTTATTTAGAGAACATCCAGGAGAAGGCTCATTTGGAGAATCAGTGAGAGTGCCAGCAAATGATGTTTTACATATTTATAGACCACTAAGACCTGGGCAAATTAGAGGAGAGCCATGGCTTTCGAGTATACTTCTGAAACTTTATGAGCTTGATCAATATGATGATGCAGAATTAGTAAGAAAAAAGACAGCGGCGATGTTTGCAGGGTTTATTACAAGACTTGATCCTGAGGCAAATATCATGGGAGAAGGTGAAAGTAATGAGCAAGGAGTAGCACTATCTGGCCTAGAACCTGGTACTATGCAACTACTTGATCCAGGTGAGGATATAAAGTTTTCAGAGCCATCTGATGTAGGAGGAAGCTATGAAGCATTTATGAGACAGCAACTGAGGGCAATAGCAATAGGCACAGGGATAACATACGAACAACTAACAGGAGATTTAACCGGTGTTAATTATTCATCAATCAGAGCAGGACTGATAGAGTTTCGTCGTCGATGCGCTATGCTGCAACATAACATTATGGTATTCCAATTTTGTAGACCAGTATGGAGTAGATGGCTAGAGTTAGCAGTACTTTGTGGAGAACTCCGTATAGATGAAAAAGTGGCAAAAGCAGCGAAAGAAGAAGTAAAATGGATACCACAGGGATTTGATTGGGTGGATCCACTGAAAGATCAACAAGCACAACAGATGGCAGTAAGAAATGGCTTCAAGAGTCGCTCAGAAGTTGTTTCAGAATTGGGTTACGATGTTGAAGAAATTGATCAAGAGATTGCCGAAGATCAAAAGCGAGCTGATTCTTTTGGACTTTGTTTCGATTCTGACATTAATCATAAAAGGGAAGGAAGGTGATGTGGATAAATAAACCAGTAATGGTAGAGAGAAGAAGCTTTGAACTATTATCATTATATAATAGCAAACAACCTATCTTTAAGAACTTAAAGCATTTTCATATAAACCCAAAAGGAATAGCAATAATACGTATTTATGGAGTTTTGACAAAAAAAACAGAAGCTTTTGATCATATTTTAGATATGACTTCGTATGAAAATATTCATGAAGAGATAGAGAGTGCTTTAGAAGATAAAAGCATAGAGACGATTCTACTTGACATAGATAGTCCAGGTGGAGAAGTAAATGGAGTGTTTGATCTAGCTGATTTTATCTACGGTGTAAGAGGAAAAAAGAGGATAATAGCGATAGCAAATGATGATGCGTACTCTGCTGCATATGCTATAGCTTCAAGCGCTGAAAAGGTTTTTGTGTGTAGAACCTCTGGTGTTGGAAGTATAGGTGTTATTGCAAGTCACATTGACCAAAGCGGTTTTGATGAAAAGCAAGGAATAAAATACACAACTATTTTTGCAGGCAAGAGAAAGAATGATTTAAATCCACATGAGCCAATGACGTCTGAAAGTCTGGAAAGCTTACAAAAAGAAGTAGACCGACTATATGAAATGTTTGTGCAGCTAATAGCAAGAAACAGAGGTCTTTCAATTGAAAAGATTCGATCAACAGAAGCAGGTCTATATTTTGGCGAGAAAGCAGTAGAAATAGGTCTTGCAGATGGAGTTACAACATTTTTTGAATTTATTAACAAAGGAGAAAATACTATGAATAAACAAACTACAACTGACCTAGAAATTGATGACCTAGAAACTGATAATTTAACTAAGTATCGTACTGAAATTGTTGAATTAATACGTTTATGTAACTTATCACGAATGCCAGAGAAAATAGGAGAATTTATTGAGCAGGGTGTAAGTATTGAGCAAGCGAGGGAAGTTTTAATGGAATTACTTGCAGAGAGAACGAAAAAGACAGAGATACTGAGTGCAATACCACAGAATTCGCAGGAAGATTTGATGACACAGGTAGCGAAAAGTCGGTGCATTTAAATTTTATAACCGCCATATATAGTGCTCTGCGGTAAATAAGTGTCCAAAATGTGCCATAATGGCTAATTATAAGGTAATAACCGCGGTGTATAGCAGTTATAAACACGGCGGTAAAAAAATAAAAAAAGGAGAGAAAAAGACATGATAAGTATAACTGAAGGAAATAATTTAGGCGATCTTTTAAAATATGAAGTGTCCAACCTATATTCAAGAGACCAAATAACGGTAGCAAAGGGTCAAAATCTGAAGCTAGGGACAGTTGTTGGTCGTGATAAAGACAACATGATTAGGATAATAAATCCAATTGCCACAGATGGCACACAAACAGCAATAGGTGTAATAACAAGTGATATAAATGCGACAGAAAATGCCAAAGCAGTAATCATTACACGTATAGCAATGCTAGCAGATCATGCAGTTGTATGGCCAGCAAATATCACTGAAGAGCAGAAAACTGCAGCAATAAAGCAACTTGAAGGACGAGGGATCATTATCCGTAAAGCAGTCTAAGGCTATATTAAACAATAAAAAAAACAAAGGGGGAAAAGAAAAAATGCAAAATCCATTTACAAATACAGCATTTAGCATGACGGCACTAACAAATGCGATGAATATATTGCCGATAAATTATGGACGAGTTGAAAATCTAAATTTGTTTCCAAGTAGGTCAGTAAGATTTAGACATATTACCATAGAAGAACATAATGGAGTTTTAAGTCTACTACCAACTCAGTTACCCGGAGCGCCAGCAACAGTAGGAAAAAGAGGAAAAAGAAAGGTAAGAACATTTACGATTCCACATATTCCACATGATGATGTAGTGTTACCAGAGGAAGTACAGGGAATAAGAGCATTTGGATCAGAAAGTGAACTTAAAGCGCTGGCAGATGTAATAACCGATCATTTGCAATTGATGAGAAACAAACATGCAATAACATTAGAGCATTTACGAATGGGAGCGCTAAAAGGAATAATTTTAGATGCTGATGGGTCAGAATTATTAAATCTGTACAACGAATTTGAAATCACACCAAAAGTAGTAAATTTTGCACTAGGAACTGCAACAACTGATGTAAAACGTAAGTGTCTGGAAGTACTCCGGCATATAGAAGATAATCTAAGTGGTGAATATATGACAGGAGTTCATGCCTTGGTAAGCCCTGAGTTTTTTGATGCACTAACTTCGCATAGTAAAGTGAAAGAAGCATACGAGAGATGGCAAGAAGGAGCAGCTCTTCGGAATGATATGAGATCAGGATTTACGTTTTGTGGTATAACATTTGAGGAATATAGAGGGCAAGCAACTGACCCTGAAGGAACCGTGAGAAGATTTATTGAGAAAGATACAGGGCACTGTTTTCCAGTAGGAACAGCAAGCACATTTACGACATATTTTGCACCAGCAGATTTTAATGAGACAGTAAATACTCTTGGACAGCCACTATATGCAAAGCAAGAACCAAGGAGGTTTGATAGAGGGACTGATTTACATACGCAGTCAAACCCTCTGCCAATGTGTCACAGACCTGGGGTATTAATCAAAATTACTGCAAGTTAATGAGTATAGAGAGGTTGTTGGAGGATTGTTTTGAGCATCTAGGAGTGGAAGCCACATATTGTAATAAAAATAAGGAGGGTATTCATAAAATAAAAGTGCTAATGAAACGTCCTGAGACTACGTACTCTTTAGGTACAGATGGAGCATTAACTCAGCAAATTGCTTCTATAGAAATACGTGATCAGGACGTTACTTCCTTTAGCATAGGTGATTATATCAAGATTGAAAAAAGGTTCTACAAGATTTTTGAACCACCATTGAAAGATTCTTCAAGTAAAATATGGAAAATTCAAGCTGTAGGAGAAGGAAGTGTTTCATAATGTAAACCAGGTAATAAGTGATATCAGAGGAAAAGAAGCTCAAATCAAATTAGTAGTAGCAAAAGCACTGAATAAAACAGCAATATGGTTAAAGGGACAAGCAGCTAAGGAAATCAGTGAGGAAAAGAAGATAAAATTAACGGTAATGAGAAAAAGGTTGCGAATCTTTAAAGCGAAAGCAGGTAGGTTAGAGGTTTTAATAAGAGCAAACTTGTATGATGTAAGGGCTTCATCTATTGGCAGTATGAGAGAAACAAAAAGAGGTACGAAAACAGGAAATCATGAGTTTATAGGAGCATTTACTGCAACAATGCCAAGAGGTTATAAAGGAGCTTTTAAACGTGAAGGAAGAGCAGCATTGCCAATAAAGGAAGTTAAATTGCCACTCGAACCTGAGGCTTCAAGGATAATAGGAAATCTTGTTAATTATGAGGTTGAGAAAGTGTTTACAAAATTTTTTGAACGTGAATTGAGCTATAAAGGATGAATTTGAAAGATTTACATGGTAAAATTTGTACCACGCTGAAGAGAGAAATACCAGCAATTCAAACTTGTGAAATTTATCCATCGATAAGAAAAGAATTATTAGCGCCAGCGTTATTTGTAGAGCTTGTGAGTTTAGAATCGGGAAAAGATCCTGGAACAGAGGAATTAGCGCTGAAAGCAAGATTTGAGGCACGAATAGTGATTGATAGCACAATAGAAAATGCACCTATTATTGTTAGATCATTAGCTAGCGAAGTTGCAAAAGTAGTAAATAAAAATACTTGGAACGTGAAAAATGTTTCACCAGGAGAATTTATATCAGGAGGAGGAGATGATTTTAGGCCAGAGCTCGATGCATATTTAGTGTGGTTAGTGGAGTGGACTCATGAAGTGCATGTGGGTAAATCAGTATGGTCAACTGGCATAATGCCACATGTTATTGAGATAGGTGAAGTGCATGTTAGAACATAGTTTTGCAATTTCAGAGCTAAATAGAAAATTAGCGAATATTATCCGTATTGGATTGGTGAAAGAAGTAGATTATGAAAAAGCAAAAGTAAGAGTAAAAATAGGAGAATTTTTAACAGATTATTTACCATGGATAACGAGCAAAGCAGGAAAAGATAGAGATTGGTCTCCACCAGATATCGGTGAACAGGTTATGATATTTTCTCCTCTTGGCGAATTATCGTTAGGAGTAGTGTTAGCAGGAATATACCAGGAAAAGTACCCTACACTCGAGAATAAAAAAGAAATAAATAGTGTGAAGTTTCAGGATGGAACAAGACTGTTATATGATAAAGAGAAGCATCATTTAGAGATTGAAGTAGTGGACAAAATAACACTGAAGGCTGGGGGATCGAGTATAGAAATGACAAAAAGTGGAATAAAACTGAAAGCAGAAAGGATCGACTTAAATTGAACAAAGGAATAGTGAGGTTAGGAGACTACTGTGGAGAAGCTATACCACATTTCTGCATTAGTGGGAGTAACAATGTTTTTGTAAACGGTAAGTCAATATGTAGACAAGGAGAAAGTTTTAGTGAAGGAAAAGTAATGATTCAAGGATCAAAAACAGTGTTTGCAAATGGTCTTAGTGTAGGAAGAGTAGGAGATATAGTTTCATGTGGGTTTAAAGTAATAAAAGGCAGTGAAAGCGTTTTTGCAAAATAGAAATGAAGGGTATGGATGCTAAAACAGGAAAAACGTTAGAAGGAATAGAGCACTTAAAGCAGTCGATAATTGATATACTGACCACTCCTATTAACAGTAGAATAATGAGGAGAGATTATGGTTCTCGATTATTTGAATTAGTAGATAAGTCAATAAATAGAGATCTAACTTTGGAAATCTATTCAGCAGTAGCAGAAGCTCTACAAAGGTGGGAGGAAAGATTTAAGCTAGAAAAAGTAAAAATGACAGAGGTGAAAGAAGGAAAAGTAACGCTTGATCTAGAAGGATTATACTTACCAAGCGGGAAAAACATTCATTTTGATGAAATTGTAGTTTAAAGATGAAGCAGCTAAATATTGTAGAAAAGCTGAGTTATGAAGAAATCTTTTCGAGAATGAAGGAAGAGTTAGTAAAGCGAGATGCAAGTTTTACAGGATTGGTAGAAAGTGATCCAGCAATGAAGGTATTAGAAGTAGCAGCATGGCGAGAACTTTTGCTTAGAGAAAGAATAAATGAAGCAGTAAAGAGTAACTTACTTAAATTTGCGACAGGAGAAGATCTTGATAATTTGGCTGAGTTTTATGGAGTGGAAAGACAAAAAGAAGAAGAGGATGAAAGATTTAGAAAGAGGGTAAAAGCAAAAATAGCAGGTTGGTCAACAGGAGGAAGTAAGGAATATTATAAATATCATGCACTGTCAGCAGATAGTAGAGTAAAAGATGCACTAGTAGAATCACCTATACCAGGAAAAGTACAAATTTCAATTTTATCAACACAAACTGGCATAGTGTTAGAAGAGCTACTTGAAATTGTAAGAAAGCAAGTTACTAGAGATGATATAAGGGTTTTAACTGATACAGTAACAGTAATCGGTTGCAATATTATGGAAATAGATATCCACAGTAGAATGAGCATAAGTCCTATAATATCAAAGGAGGAAATCAAGAAGCAATTTATTAAGAAGTTTGAAGAAAGTAGAAGGCTGGGATGGAGTGTAACAAGATCGTGGATAATAGCGAATCTATTTGTAGAGGGTGTAGAAAACGTAGAATTAATAGAACCAAAAGAGGATGTTGTGGTATTGGGGAATGAGTGTGCAGTGCTTGGCCACGTCAAGTTAGATAGGATTTAAAACGTATTTTTTTTGTTTTGTGCCAGTGAGGGGATTGCGTGCAATAAGTGGTTTAAGGTTTACTGGATCCAATGTTAGGGAGACGAAAGTATTGATTTTCTTCCAGAAGTTGTAACTTGTTTTTTAAAGTATGGATAATATGGTCAAATATTATGGAGAGTGTTTTCGATATTAAGAACATCTTTATTTTTCTGCAATGATCTCTTGGTTACTCATAAGCTACCTAAATAAAGGAAATTAAAGCAACTTGAAAGAAAAGACAAATGAAAAGTTTATTACCGCCAAACGCAACAAAGCAAGAGCAAGCACTGGTTAATGCAATCGATTATAAAGTTGATCCAAGCAGGATAAGAGGATTTAAATTTAGCCTAGGGGAAAAAATATTGCCGTGGTTGATTGAGGAATATGGTTTAGAAGAGATACTGCGTTGGGTAAAAGATAGAAGAAAAGCCGTAATAGAAGGAGTAAAATTTCAAAGACTGCGAGGAACTCCAGCATCACTAAAAATAGCACTAAAATGGGCAAATATAGAAGATATTAAAATTATTGAAGAACCACCTGGTAAACATTTTTTTGAGTTGCAAGTAGGGATAAAAGAGGTACCAAATGACTTCTTCGTAGATGCAGTAGTAGAACTTGCAAAACTATCACTGCCTGTAAGATCCAGATTGATGAGGATTTTTAACGATTATTATAATGTGCAGAGATTTATATTGGATGAGAGTTTATTTGGAGATCTTCTTTCTGATTATTCAGGGGTAAAAATAGAAAAAGATGGACCAGTGTTATCATTTGGAAGAGTAAATTTTTTCAGGTCTAGTGGTCCGTTAGTAGAGATTGTAGACAACTATTTAAGAGAGCATTATGAACAAACATTTAGTAATGACATATATCGATTAGATGTAGCAGTACTTGGAGAAACAGAGGCTCATACAAAGGATTACAAAGGCATTTATGAAAGAAGTCATCAGTGGTACAACTTAAAAGCACTATATCCTCTATCACAGAGCTTATTTCCAGAAATAAAGTTTGCCAAAGCACAGATTGTACTGTCAGATAGCTGGAAATTAGGAGAAATAAATGGGTGCTTTCCAGTAAGTAGCGTAGAAGAAAAAGGAAATAAATTTGTATTGGGAAACGATAAACTTTCAGGGCAACGTTGGAATTTAAAACACAAGCCAATTTTAGAAAGATTCAGTATTATCCATCGTTACAAAGTAGAAAATTATACAGATCAGAAGGTCAGAAAATATGTTTTAGCAGAACACAACATTTACTATAAAAACGACTTATATTCAGAGCAAAAAGACTCAATACACGAATTAGAAAAGCACATTTTAGTATTTTATCCAGGAGTACTGAAGTGGCACGAACATCGACATTTGCACAGAAGTTGGAAAAATAGTCAAGTAATATCTATAATAAGTTAAATACTTATATTTAGATCCTCATATATTATATTAATAATAGGTTAAAATGTATGAAATAAAAAGAAAAGGACTTGCTTTCTCATGCTAAAAAGGACATGACTTGAATAGCGGCAGGTAAATATAAGAAATTTGTCTGGCGCTAGAAAAGCTAATTTTGTGAGGTAAGTATGAAGTTTAGCAAAGAATCTTTTAGTAAGTTTTGTAAAGAAGTATCAAGTAAGGATATTAATAAAAGAAATGAAGAAGGAGAGACGATATTACACCAAGCAGTAGAAATCTCCAATTACAAAACAGTGAGGTTCTTAATAAAGAAAGGAGCAGAGGTAAATGCAAGAGATAAAAATGGTTATACACCTCTGCACTGTGCAGTATTTGCGAAAAGCTTAGAAAATGTAAAAGTGCTGCTAAGAGAAGGAGCAGAAGTAAATGCCACTCAATATGTTACTGGATGTACGCCACTGCACTCTGCGTGCAAAATAGGAGGAGTTGAAATAATAAAAGAGCTAGTAAAGGCAGGAGCTGAAGTTAATCAACTGAATAAGTATGGTGCAACACCAATGTATTACATCTGGGAAAGTGAAAAGTATTGCCTATGTGATAGCAAAGAGAGTGAAAAGGCAAGTAAATTTTTGAGAGAAAAAGGAGGAATAACAAAAAGTAGAGAACTGACGTGCTATGGAATAGAGGGGCTAGTGGGAGAAATAGCAGACATGTTGAATGGGAGTTATTTACCAGAGTTAAAAATAATAGAGATAGAAGAAATAAGGAAGAGAGACAAATCGTTAATAAAGAAAGAATGTCAAAATTTAGCAAGCAAGATAATCAGCCAAGTAAATGAGATGATAGATGAGGTGGTGAAAAGGAAGGCTTAGGTTTAAAGAAAGGTAGGGGTAGATTATGATAAAGCTTGGTAAGAAAGAGAAATCTCTATTAGAGAGCTCATTTAAAAAGAAAGAGACGAAAAGGGAACTACATTATGCAGTAGACGCAAAAACAGTGAGATTATTAGTCGAAAAAGGAGCGAATGTGAATGCTAAAGATGTAGAAGGATACACAGCACTGCACCTAGCGGTAACGGAGAAACGTCTAGAAATCGTGAGGGAATTGATAAAATCAGGAGGGAATGTAAATGCGGAAGAATATGGAAATAAATGCACACCGCTGCACCTTGCATGCATGATAGGCGAAAAAGAGATAGTGAAAGAATTAGTGAAGGCTGGAGGAGAAATAGAACAAGCGGATAAATTTGGAATGACAGCAATGGATTATGCGAAAAACAGTAAAGAGATCACTGAAATATTGAAGAAAGAAATAGACAGAATTGAAAAGCTATTTATGAAGGGCTAAAAATATGGAGAAAGAAATAGAAAAGAAAGTAATGAATTTAGAGAAAAAACCTTTGGGTGAAATGAGAAAAATATGGAAGAAGGTATATGGGGAAGAGGCGCCTAGATACTCAAAGAAATATCTGATACCAAGATTAGCTTATAGAATGCAGGAAAAAGCGTATGGAGAAATGTCAAGAAAGGGGACAAAAAGACTAGAGTATCTGGCAGATCGGCTAGAGAAAGGAAAAAGAATAAGTAGCGATAAATTACCAGTAGAAGGGACAGAATTAATATTAGAGAGAGGGGAAGAGACGCATGCGGTAATGGTAACAGATAAGGGTTTAATCTACAGAGAAGAATTTTTTACGTCATTGTCAGCAGTAGCCGGGAAAATAATGGGAATGAGCTACAACGGACCTTTATTATTCGGGATGCGTGACAAAAGTGGAAATTGAGGAGAGAGAATGCTAAAAGAAGTAAGATGTGCAATATATACGAGAAAATCAAATGAAGATGGTCTAGAACAAAAGTTTAATAGTCTTGATGCGCAACGTGTAGCATGTGAAAAATATATAAAAAGCCGAGAAGGATGGGTAGCATTGGCAAAAAGGTACGATGATGGCGGATATTCAGGAAAAAACTTAGAAAGACCAGCAATAAAGGAGTTATTTGAAGATGTTAAAGGAGGAGAAGTAGATTGTGTAGTAGTATATACGCTAGACAGGTTATCAAGGGAAACAAAAGACAGCATCGAAGTAACGTCATTTTTTAGAAGACATAGAGTAAATTTTGTAGCAGTAACGCAGATATTTGACAATAATACGCCAATGGGAAAGTTCGTACAAACGGTGTTATCAGGAGCAGCACAACTAGAAAGAGAAATGATAGTGGAAAGAGTAAAAAATAAAATAGCAACATCAAAAGAACAAGGATTATGGATGGGTGGAACTTTACCGCTTGGGTATGATGTGAAAGATAAGGAATTAATAATAAATGGAAAAGAAGCAAAGACGGTAAAACATATATTTGAGAGGTATATGGAGCTAAAATCAATGGCAGAATTGGCAAGGGAGTTAAATAGTCAAGGTTACAGAACGAAAGCAAGGTTTGATATCTTTAAAAAAGCAACGGTGAGGAGAATAATAACAAATCCAATATATATGGGAAAAATACGGCATTATGAGAAAGAGTATGAAGGAAAACATGAAGCAATAATAGAAGAGGAAAAGTGGCAAAAAGCGCAGGAATTGATAAAGAATCAACCATATAGAAAAGTAAAATATGAGGAAGCATTGCTAAAGGGAATAATTAAGTGCAAAAGCTGTGATGTAAATATGACTTTGACGTACTCAAAAAAAGAGAATAAAAGGTACCGATATTATATATGTAATAACCATTTAAGAGGAAAAAGTTGTGAATCGGTAAATCGAACAGTAGTAGCAGGAAAAGTGGAAAAAGAAGTGATGAAAAGAGCAGAAGATTTATATGAAAAATGTGGAGAAGAATGGAAAAATTTAAGTTTTGGAAAACAGAAAGAAGTAGTGAAAAAGTTAATAAAGGGAGTAATGGTAAAAGAAGATGGAATAGAGGTGAGCTCAGAGGATAAGGTGGAATTTATACCAATAAAAAAGAAAGGAAACAAATGCACAGTAGTAGAGCCAGAGGGGAAAACAAACAATGCATTACTGAAAGCAGTGGTGAGGGCTCACCTATGGAAACGTCAGCTAGAGGAAGGAAAATACGCAAATATAAAAGAGCTGAGTGCTAAAGTTAATATAGGTACAAGACGTATACAACAAATTTTAAGATTAAATTATTTAGCACCAAAAATTAAAGAAGATATAGTAAATGGGAGGCAGCCAAGGGGTTTGAGGTTAGTGGATTTAAGAGAAATACCGATGCTGTGGGGTGAGCAATTAGAGAAATTTTATGGATTAGGGGCGTAATTACACCATTTATAAAAAGAACAAAAGGAGAGAAACTGAAAACACCAAAAACTATTGAAAGGTATTGCTGAGAAATAGGAAAAATAGCCAAATTGCCGCTACTGCAGTTGATATAGAGGAATCAAGGACCATACCAAAAGATGTTGAGATTGATATAGAAAAGTAAATCAATGTTACAAAAGTTGACACCTAATTATGCGAAGATATCAATATAAATATTGAAGATTTTAACAGACTAGATACGACAATGGTAGAAAATGTATCCAATTTTAGCTGCATATTTTAATAGTAGATCTGGAGTGTAAAAGGCAGCCCAGCCATTGTATGTTCCATATCCTCATTTTGTAGCCAGCTTAAAAACAACATAAAAGAGTATTCTTAGAAGACATTGGTACGAACTCCTTAACCTATAAATTATAGTAGTTTATATTTAAATAATAATCTTCAACTTTTTTAGCAAATCAATCTACCTAGAAACTTCTCTCCTAGGATCAGAAGTCCTTCTTAACTCTTCACGTTTTGTCCATTTGTTGTTAGACTCGCTTATTACTTCAGGACGCATTAATCCACCAGATCTTTCAAAATATCCCTGTTCAATAGCATCGTAGACCCAGTAGTTACCAAGCTCGCAATCATTGCCTAACTCTTCTTCGCGACCTTTGAATTTTTCTAATATTTCTTCTCTATTACTCACTTCTACTATAATTTTGCTTTTATTCTGTACGTCAGGATACAGCCTAACGTCTACATTTCCCAAACTAGTATAGAAGGTTAATACTATATCGCTGCCTTCTGTAAGATCTGTGTAATTCCTTATGCCATCTTCAGTTTTAATTTCTACTTCACTTTTACCGATCTTTACTATATTTCTTCCACACTTTACATCCCCATCGGTTAGACCTAAATCCCTTGTCCCATCTGTTATCTTTATAATGTCTATTTTACTATCTTTAGAATATTCTAAGTAAAAAACGGAGTTGTCTACTCTTGCATCTTTTAGCTCGCTATTGGTTGCACTTTTTGCGATTTCAATAAATTTATGAGAATTGCTAATATAATCTCTATAAGCTTTTTTTAGGTTAGTTTTATGCTCTTTAAATTCTGATGTCAGTGTGTTAGCATCAACTGTATTACCAAACACTGCTCCTTTTGATACTAATTGACATATTATACTACTAGCAACTTTAGGATTTTTTTCCAACTCACTGATTTTTTTCATCACATAATCGGTAAAAGTGTACTCATTACCTAAAAAAAAATCTTGTGAAGAAGAATAATTTAAACGTACACCAGACTTTATAGCATCATTTACAATCTCTTCAAGTTCAGCCATGTTTTGAGCTCGAAATACCTTATCAGAAAAATTATTTAACTTCTCCTTTTGATTTGAAGTTAAATTAACGAGTAATTTACTGGCCTGTCCTTTCTTTTGCTGACGATAAATATTTATATCATAATCTAATGCTCCTGCTTCTAAAAATATCTTTCTTAACTCTTGAGCAAGACCTTCATTGTCCCAAGCAAAACGATCAACATACGAAAACACTTTTGATTCACCCATTCCTTGCCGAATATTTAGCACTACTTTTAGGTCTGAATCTCTTTTATGCTTACTTAAAAACTCCTTTAAATTTTTAGTGCAGTCTGAATCGAGTACAAGTAAGTCATACAATTCTGCATTTAACTTTTTCTGTTTATCAGTTAGAAATAATTCTGCTATATTATAGCAGAGTTTATTAGTTGCTATTTGTTGTGGAGTTTTGCCCTTTCTACTTGTTATATTAGGGTTAGCTCCTTTTAAGAAAAGAGAGTTTGCATTATTGTAATGACCTTTGGCAGCAGCAATGTATAATGGTGTTTTTCCTTTACTATCCTGTATGTTAGGATCTGCGCCTGCTTCTAAGAGTAAATCTACAGCCTGATTTCCTGTGCGACGAAATCCACCAATATTTGCTCCTGCAATCGCATGCAATACTGTTGATTGAGATTCTCCTCTTCTTAGGTTAAGAATCACTTTTAAATCTTTATTGTTTTTATTATCATATAAAAATTCTTCAAGGGGCTCAGTATTATCAAATGAACCACAGTTAGAAGCTAAACATTTTAGAGCACTAAGTAACTTTTTGTTTAAAATTTTTTGACTTGGCGTAAGATCATGGTCCAGAGCAAACCAAACACAAATTTGCTCGCTTAGTCCAAGTTTGCTATCAATTAAAGAAGGTAGTTCATTATGATTTCTAACTGATGGTAAGTCTCCTGAGTACCACATATCATTCATCAGCTCATTTAATAAATGCTCTTTAGATGATAGATGTTCTATAATGGACTCATATTCGAAATCATATAGTTCTGATTTGGATTTTGGCTTTAGTAGATTGATGATAGATTTTACCATCCCAGTAGACTCACTCATACTTACCCCTTAAGCTAAGATATATGATATATTGTATGCGATATGTAACATTAAGTCAATAACCATAATCTTTTTACTGCTCACGTCGTTAAGCTTTTGTTAAGTTTTTATGGTGAGTAACAATGGAGTATATAGAGAGGTTAAAAGTTGCTTATGACTCCAAATTTGAGCTAATTTTACTATAAATCAACATGGTTAAGATCTATACTTGATATCACTACTATAAGAGCATGATGCTTTAAAGGAGCACGGAAACTGCTGAAGCTTATACAGTAACCTGCGGAGCCACTTCAGCAGAATAAACAAACACATGCCAGTATTAGTAGAGAATTATTTATAAGTCAACTAACTTTTTCAAAAATATTTTAGCAAGAACATCAGTGTTGTGAAAAAAAGTTCAAAACCTTCCAGCCTTGGTAACTATTTACACAATACATACTTTTAGCTCTTAGCTATCTAAGGAATTCACTGGAGATTGATTACTATAAATGTAATTCATATTATGCTTAGTAATAAATGTATCGGAAAACGAACTTTTAACAGCACTCGATGTACTCGTATCAGGATCATTTTGTTTTCCTTCTATAACTTTGTCACAAAACTTCCCGACAGCATAACCTACTTAAGATGACTATTTCTTAAGACTAGATCACTGATTAACTGCTCGAGATAGACCTGCTTGTTTAACATAAGGTTGTTGGAGACTACCTGGCTGTTGACCAAAAGCAACCACAGAGCTATGTCTTACATCTACCTCTACAAACTCATTACCAATTTTTATAAGGGAACCTTCATCTGTTGCACCTTTATTAAAAACAGCATATATCAGTTTCACTTTGCCAGCATCAGTAATTACCTTATACGCTTCACCTTCTTTATATCTTTTCAACTGGTCCTTAGCATCTTTTTCTTTTTTATCCAATTCTCCTTTCTTAGCAAATTTTAGCTCTATTCCAACTGGGGGGTATTCTTTTTTTTGATCAGTAGCATTTATAACCAAAATAACATCCAACTTCTCTCCACCACCTATTTGAAATTCAGTAATAACTTTTATATTATCTTCTCCGTAGCTACTAAATAAACCATGCAATACAGCTTGAAATGTAGCCTCATTGCTTATTAATGATTTGAAAGGATGTAGTATATGAGAAATTTCTTCAAATAGTTTTTTGTAATCATCATATTTACCAGATTCTATAGCTTTGCTCAAAGCTGCTTTAAATTTTTTATTTTCCACAATTCGAGTAAAATTACCTTGTAAAATTTCTTTACCTCTTTTGTATTTGTCCAATGAGTCATACGTATTTACTGTAATTCCCTTATTCTTATTACAGTACTGATCAAATGGATTCTTATTACTAGGCGTACTGTATAAGTTACAGGTTATTTCTTGTATCTTTATGTCATTGACGTTTTGAATTCTCCTAATATTCCCAATAGGAATTCCTTTATTATCTGGCACTCTCAATGCAAATTCATTTTTTTCATTTATGTTGAGTATAAGCACCTTCTTACCTAAAGTTAGCACTATAGTTGTAACACAATCCTCAATACTTTCTTTTGCTGCTTCTGGGCGTTTCTGTGATCCAGTAACCATTTTATCATTTTGATCATAAATAAAAATATGTTTACCTAACTTTTCACGCTTAATAATATTAGAAATAAGTACTAGCTGACCTAAGATCATTCTGCTGACATAATTAATATTATCACTTCCACCATTGCTCCAAACAATTCCATAGTAAAGATACTCTAGCTGTGTTCTTATCACCTCAGCATTCGTTGCTTCAGTGCCAAGTAACTTTTCTATTACAGAATTACCTTCTCGACTAAGAAAATTTTCTACATCAATTTTAACATTTTCGTGATGAACCATGTCAAAATTTAATCCTACACAAATAGCTTCATTAGCTATAGTAATCATTCTTATAGAGTTAGAAAAAGAGCCCTTAACATAATCTTGTGCTTGCTTCAATGCTTTTATCACTGTACTTATCTCACCAGTACCTGCTTTAAGCTCAATAATAATAGGAATAGAGCTTAGCGACTTATCAGAACCGCGCACAAGCAAAATAATGTCTGCGTAACCTTTTCCAGCAAATAATTCGAGATAAAGTTTTAGGTGAAAACGATACTTAAAATTTATCAAAAACCCAGCTAAAAACCCATGATGACTTGATTCTTTACCGCTAAATAGAGTTTCTTTTTCATATTTCTTATAGACATTTGTAATATAATTAAACATTCTTCTAGCGTTCTTTTTTACTTCTTCGAAATCTTGATTACTCAATTTTGAAATTAAGCTCTCTAGGTCTTGTTGGTCACGATCTTTTTCTATTTCTGTAAAACCTTTTTGTGAATAATCAGTCTTTTTACTAAAAGCTGGATCAACCTTTCCGTGCTTTACTTCTTTTCCTGTAATTGTTATTTCATGCTCTTCTTTTTCTAGTTTATCAAACTCTGCTCCCATTTTCCATTTCTGTGCTATTTTTTCTAACTCTCCTTGAGAGAACTTTAGATGCATGTTACCATCAACTTGATCAGACATCGTTATACACTTAAGTCCCTCATTAGTTAATATAGCTATTTTTAAAGTTCTATTATCATCAAAACGAAAATGAAGTTTTTTAATACCAATTTTAGTAGCAAGTTCTGTGTCTAATACAGTAGCAAACATACCAAAAAAGAAACTAGGGAAAAAGCCTGGCTTTCCAACTGAATGCAAAAAAGAAGGAGATTGATTGATAAACGATTGGAACCTTTTTTGAAAATCTAGGAACTCGTCTTTTGATTTATTTCTCATTAACAGAAGCTGTACCAACTCAAGCGGCTTGACATTACTTGGCATATTACTCCTATTTGCTATGGCTTAAAGATTTTATATTATATGGGGTATCAGTCGTACTGAGACTTGACTGTGGCAAAGTATCACCAGCTTCACGCAAAATTGATTCTTTAGAAGCTTCTTGAGCTAATTTAGAAAATACTTGTTCTCCTAACTGCAATTTTTTACCCCCATGAAATAACTGAATTTTACTTAATACAGAATCTTTAACCTTTATCATCTCTTCACCACTCATTTCTTTTACGTGCTTTAATATCTTCCCTAATATTTCTTCTTTACTTACCCCTTGTCTACTTGGATCCACAATTAAATTTGCTATTGTATATGTAACTGAATAGTCTACAAAAATAGAGGAAATAGATTGCTCCCCGCGGTCTTGAGTTTTTAATTTTATTATACGTTCCCAAACATTCATCATACATTTTTTTGTTTCTTCAGACAGATCTGGATTCTTCAGTACTTGATCTGATAATGAAGATAAAAAAGTTGTGTAACGTTCACATTCAATCTGACTACACAATCGGATTAATTCCATAAAAGAATCAAAGTAATACTGACCTACTAGCACATTCAACACTGCATAATAAGTATTTTCCTTATAATCTCTATCTAGTAATTTTTTCTTTTGCTCATCATCCATTTTAGACAGGCAAAACTCTATGGTGTCTACTTCTTTGTAACCCTTTACTGCAGATAAAGCTGCTTCAATTAACAGATCATCTTTATCTTGACTAGAAATACTGGAATCATTGTGTAATTTATTATAGAAGAACTCTATACCTTCTTCCCAGTTTTTATTAGAATTTATCTGTATGGATTTTTGCAAACCTTCAACTGATTTATATTCGTTTAGTTTTCCAATCTGCTTATCAATAAGAAAAGACCAGAAAGCTTCTATAGGGCTAGTTTCTTCGATATTTTCCAATAATTCTCTTCTCAGATCATCATCAGATCCATCTTCTTCAAAGGCACTTCTCTTAAATCTCATAAATACTTGTTCAAATAATCCAGGAATCTTATCTTCTAGACAATATTTACATGCCAAGTAATATCTATCTGCAAGATCAAGCGGATTTTCTTTTCCATTTTTATTTTTTTCTTCAGTTAGCCTTTCACCAACAGCTTTATTCTTTAATTTTATTCCATCCCAACAAGAATTATCAGAGAATATATCAGAAAAAAAAATTAGTTTTTCCTCATCAAAATCTTCAATTAATTGAATATAAGCCCTCAACCATCTTTCTACTCTAAGGTGTTTTCTTGCTTTAACTTGATTATCGTCGCCTTTAATAGCACCTTTTAATATATCAAGTATTTTATTGTAATTGTGATCCAAACCAGATTCCATACCCGCAACCCCATTTTGTATTTTAATATAAACTTTAGTCTAGTAAATTATCGTTGCCAAGCCAATCTTTTTCTCCAAACCTTACCACTGCACAACAGGAAATTTCTTGAGAGCCAAGTATGATATTTTCATTCTAATAATTAATTGTAAAACACTTTTACTTACGAAAAAATAGACCTTGCTGTAACTAAAGAAATTCCTATTTTAGTGCCACAAAAATTTGAATTATTGACTCTTCCTAAGATTGCAAAAAGGGTCGTATATTTGTGAGAACAAGCCGCGTAAAAATAAGGTTATAAAAATAGAAGATTTAAATTATTTTCATAAGCTTAGGCAAAACAGTTCGTACGTAGGTTTAGTAAAAGTGAGCCAATATAGCTGATTTCAGCGTATAATGAAATTATTATCTAGAAAAGTTCGTATGTATCATTTGGTAGACCAACGCATCCCAAAACAAACTCTTCTCAAGCTAGCTGGTTTCGGTTGCTAGAAATGGTTGTATTGCTTAAGTTTTTAATGGTGTATGTTGCTGAATTAATAGTAGTTCATTTTTGACATATAAACTCTCAGTAATCCTCATCTACCAGGAAGATCATCTGCAGAACTGTGTCCTAAGTTGTCCTTTATACGAAGAACATCCTTAACTGATATAAGAGTATCTGGCCTCTGTGCACGATCATTCCATATGGCATACGATAAAACTACTGTGTCTCCATCGGTAATACGCTTATAACCTCTACAATGCATATAATCATCTAGTTGGTTATTTGCTTCCCGCTTTTTACGCTGTAATTCACCAGCACCAGCAAACTTCAACTCTATTCCTATTGGGTGAACACCATCTCTACTGTCTGGAGACCGTAATAATACCAGATCTAATCTCTCTCCTCCTCCCAGTTGAAATTCAATAATTACCCTAGCTGGATTATCACAAGCGTAAAATAATCCATGCAGTATGGAATGAAATCCAGCCTCTCTAGCGTTATCCCTATTTACTATCCACCTTAACGGAAATAGCACATTAGAAATTGCTTGAAACATTTGTGCATGACGATTTTGTACTTGCCAACCAGTATTCATCATTATATCTGCAATGCTGTGCACGTTACTGACACCACCTATCTGTGAAAATTCACCTAGAAAAGATCCACCTACTTTACTTTGTAAATAGAGGGCAGGTGAGTGAAATGGTGTTACACCAACAGTTAAACCAAGATCATCCTCAGCTCTTCTTGCCGGATCCAATTCACATACTACTTCATACACTCTAGTGTCTGGCCAATGTGATAGATCTAGACCTTGCTCTGGAAACTGGTGAGTTGCTAACATATGACGTACATTAAGTACAATAACTCTTTTCTCTCTTCCTAATGATGCATATAAAACCATAGTTAAGGCACGATCTCCGACATTTACCTGTGTGATCCCTCCTTGCGGATCTAGCATTTCATCGTCATCATGATAGTGGAATAAGTGTTTGGTTACATCTACCCAATTTCCTCTTGTTAACATAATCCTTTTTTTTGCAAATGCGGTATTTCCAAAGGTAAACCCAGTTGTGTAGAGGAATATTCTCCTATCTCTAGCACTAACACCACCCCTATTTCTAACACCAGGTACAGCAGGTACACCGAAGGCTGGATATAGTAAATAGTCTCTAACGCTCTCTTGAATTCTGGCCACAGACCCATTAAATAGCCTTTCCATTAAAGAAGATTCTCTTTCCAAAAAGTTTTGAGTGCTAAGCTGCAAACGTTCGTTGTTGTCTAAATCAAAATTTAACCCTACACAAACAGCATCCTCCGACGAGGTGTGTATGGATATGGAAGAAACGGGACATCTTGTAACGTAATTTTCAGCCTGTGCCAACGCTCGATCAGCATGTCTGTCTATTGCTTGCCCTGCCTTGAGTTCAATTATAATAGGAACAGAATCTATTAACCGTTGTACACCACGTACAAGAAAAGTAATATCTGTATATCCACCCCCCACAAACAACTCAAGGTAAATACCGGCTGTGTGACGATACCTAAAATTCATCAAAAATCCTGACAGAAAGCCATGATAGTCTGACTCCTTGCCATTGAAATCTAGTGCATGATTATATCTATTGTAGATACCAATTATGTACTGCAAAATTCCTGTAGTAGATCTCCTCACGTTCATTCTATCATTACTTGCTAACTGTCCTATTTTATTTTGCAAGTAGTCTTGTCGTTTGGTTCTAACAATTTCCTCAAATCCATTACATGGAGATGCTGAACTTCCGGCAAATGCTTCTCTCTCATCAAACTTCATGCATCTTATCGCTTCCTCCTCTTCATCTTCTCCTTGATTCCATGCCCATACAAATGTTTTATACTCTTCCCATGCAAATCGTCCTGCACGCGATACAATATTCTGTTGTTGTAACTCATCCTCTACCCACAACCTTTCTTGCTGACTAAATCTTGAACCAAAACTATTCTGTCTATCAGCAATAGTGAAACACCTTACAATTCTGTAACCTCTTTTACTTCTGTCGTTAGTTAACACAGCAACCTTTAAATTTCCTTTTCTAGGGTTATCTGGATCGTTATCAAAACGAAAATAAATCTTTTCATCATTTGCAATATCAGAATCAAACGCAGTAGCAAACATACCGAGAAAGAATGCAGGGAAAAAGCGATCCTTACCAACCGAGTGCAAGAAAGATGGACATTGATCCAAGAAGGACTCAAACCTTTCTACAAACCCCCGGCAATCTCCATTTAATAAACTTCTAATGAACCCAATATTCTCACCATTGTTATGCATAAAATACTCCTACTTACTACGACCAGACAAACCACTAACACCAGGAGCTCCTAACATGGACTGTGGGTCACCAGAGCTACCAAAATCACCGCTACCTCTATGAGGAATAGGTACCTTATCTAACTCAGAAAACAATTCTTCTGCTAGCCTGCTGTAATTAATATTCTTCTTCATACTAGACTTTCTAACCACTTTTAAATTACCAATAATATCTCTTTTAAAGTCTTCAAAATCTTTATCTGAACAAACTTCTTTGGCAAATTGCAATATTTCTAACATCTCACCCTTTTTTACAGCTAAGCTGTCCTTATCATCATAGTATCTCCAATCAACAATTAATTCTGCTAGTACATCTGTTATAGGGTCTATACTCTTAGAAAAATCAACAGCAACCTTTTTGTGCTCATTAAAACGGTCACACCTCCAAAAATCCATCATAGTTGCCTTAGCTTGAATACCTAACCCAGGATTTTCCAATATTACATTTGAAAGCGAGGAAAGAAGGAGTGCATAATCATGATGTGAAAGTATTTTATCCGCTGGTACTGAAACTTCTTCGTAACACCAACGCCTCACTATATCTTGAACTGTATCAAGAAAACTCCAACGTATCAAACCATTAAGAAGTGAATATACTCCTTGATTTTTTTCTGACAACTTAAGCAACAGTTCAAGTTTCGCTGGATCATCCATTTTATACAGGCAAAAATCTAAAACGGTAGCACGATTGTAGTTACATTGAATAGTGGACAAAGTAGTAACCGCATTTATAATTTCTCTTTCTCTTTCTTGCAGGTTTAAACGGTTATAGAAATACTCCACTCCCTCGCTCCATTTAAGATCTACAACTTCCCGGAAACCATCTACGTTACTATATTCTTTTAATGCTCCTGATTCTCTATCAATCCAAAAGCTGAATGCAGGATCGTAACTTCCCATAGAGTCTAGCAAATCGTTTCTTATATACTTGTCATCTACAGGATTACCGTCTATGTCTACTGCACCAGGAGAGACTCTACCTTTGTAAGACTCAAATTGCTCTTGAAAGAGCGGATAAATTTTATCTACCACACAATACCTGCAAGCCATGTTATACCTGCAAAACGGATTCTCTATTTTATCTATTTTTTCCTCAGTTAGCTTCTGTCCTAGGATGTAATTGTTTAATTTTGTATCTGACCAGCAACTCTCATCGCGAAATATACTGTATAAAAACTGCAACTCATTATCTTCCAAATATTCTATTTGTTTAATGTAGGTTTTCACCCATCTTTCAATTGCTAAATGCCTTTCAGCAGCAACCTTAGAATCTGCATGTTGAATAACACTCTTTAACTTAGTAAGTACTGCAGCATGACGATCTGTCTTCCTTGGCATTTTACCCCCTATATAAAAATATTTACTGCATTATGCAAAAATTAGAATCAAACAGCAACACTAAAATTATCAAGGATAAGAAAATTTTATGAAAAACATTTTTTATATTTAAATATCATCTATTTTGCACTTAACTGATGCGTAGAATTGGTGAAAAAATCAAATAGGCCATAGCGAGAATAGCGGAAGAGTTAGATGTAGGCTTTAATATATTAGACTAATGGATAAAGAAGTATAATAAATTGAAAAGCCCTCTAAGGGAGCTACAGTACTTAAGCTTTTTCCTTGAGTTGTGAAATTTCAGAATGAGAAAAACCTGTAGTTTGTGATATAATGTCAGTAGAGACGCCAGCTTTAAGTAGGTTTTTAGCCACAGCAATTTTAGCTTGTTTTTCGCCCTCTTCCCTACCTTTTTGATGGCCGATTAGGATGCCTTCTTGTCTACCTTCATGTTTAGCATCATCGAGTTTTTGAGCAAGGACAGCCTGTTCATCACGAATACGCTTGATCTCTTGTTCATAGGCAATAAATTCTTTTTCTGACCAGTTGAACCTATTGAGTTCTTCATATGCTCTTTTAATTATTAGATCACTTCCTATTATTCTCTCTAGCTCTTCTTCACTAGTTTCGTCTGCATATCTGAAAAAGTATACCCATTTTTCAACTATATTTGAAAGCTGATCTTCTTTGGTTTTTGGAAATTTAGGCAACTCAATAAATATAAAGTAAAAATCTTTTAGATCATGTTCATTAGTATCTTCATCGCGAATAGTATGCTTTGATTTGTACTCAGACTTATCAGGAAATAAAATACAATCTGCTATAGCAATAAAGATAATTTCCTTAAGGTCATGGTATTGATCACCTTTATCAGCTTGTCTCGAATAAGCTTTAGCAGCGTAGTATTGGGCACGTTTTTCAAAGCCCTTAGTTTTAGCGACCTGCATCTCGCAAACGTACTGAACACCTGAAGAATCTCTACAGAGGACATCAACAATACTTTGTTTTTTAGAGGCAATATCAGGATCTTGAATAGTACTTAAAAACTCTATATCCTGTATTGCGTTTTTGCCAGTAAAGCTCAGAATATCATTGAGGAAGTGAATGAGGATATCTTTATTCTTTTCAGTACCAAGTGCGTCCAGAGAAGGCGAGTATTGTTCAGTAGGAAATAGACCTACCAGGATAAAAGTCGGAATCCTGTAGCTTGGGTAGCAGCATAAAGGGAAACCAAAATGTTGAAGCCTACCGACAACATTATCGTAGGATAATGGCGAATTACCAGGCCGTAGCGAAAGCGAATGCACAGATTGCCTCGAAAGGAATATTCTGAAGGTCGAGCCATCTTGGTACTGGCGAAGACAGAATAGACCAGACGAAAAACGAATGAAACGATTGGTCTACTTCAGCGGGGTGTTAGTAACAGCATGGCAATGAGGACATACAAAGCAACTGGAGAAGCCCTCCTCATCCCAAGGAGAAACACCTTGGAGAGGTAGGTTCTATAACTGGAAAACAGGAAGTGAACTGAAGATGAGAGGGTGACGGATGGGTGCGTAGTAGTGAAGAAGTGAGGTAACGCTCATGGAGCAAAGGCACCCTACTAGCAGGGATCTTTTAACAAAAGGAAGGTAAAGGTAAAAATGACAAAAATGCCGATAAAATTACAAGACCTGAGAAGAAAGATATACACCAAAGCGAAGGCAGAACCGGAATGGCGATTCTGGGGAATCCATGTTCATGTCTGTAAAATGGAGACACTGGAGGAAGCTTACAAACTAACGAAGAGGAGTAATGGGGCACCAGGGATTGATGGGGTGACATTCGAATCGATAGAGACAGAGGGCTCAAGAAAGTATCTTCAACGAATAAGACACGAATTAATAACCAAGACCTATAGCCCAAATAGGAACCGGAGAAAGGAAATACCAAAATCTGGAGAAAAATTCAGAACGTTGAACATACCCTGCATCCGGGATAGAATAGTGCAAACAGCACTGAAGCTAATACTTGAACCGATATTCGAATCAGACTTCCAAAAAGGATCATACGGGTATAGACCTAAGCGTAATGCGCATGAAGCAGTACAAAAAGTAACGGAAGCAGCAATCAAAGGCAATACAAAAGTAATTGACGTAGATCTAAAATCCTACTTTGACAGTGTGCGACATCATATTCTGATGGAAAAGATTGCCAAAAGAATAAATGACAAAGAAATCATGCGCATGATTAAGCTAATCCTCAAAATAGGAGGAAAACGAGGAATGGCACAAGGATCACCACTTTCACCACTACTAAGCAATATATACCTAAATGAGGTAGATAAAATGTTGGAGAAAGCAAAAGAGGTGACCAAAGAAGGAAAGTACCAACGTATGGAATATGCCAGATGGGCAGATGATTTGGTGATACTGATCAGAGAATACCCGAAACGGGAATGGCTAGAAAGAGCAGTATACAGAAGGTTGGAAGAAGAATTAGCAAAACTAGAAGTGAGAGTAAATGAAGAAAAGACAAAAGTCATTAACCTAAAGAAAGGAGAAACATTTAGCTTCCTAGGGTTTGATTTTCAAGAGAATATCACAAAACAAGGAAAGTGGAATGTCAGGAAAACACCGCAGATGAAAGCACGAACAAACCTGCTACGCAAGTTGAAGGAAATATTTCGGCGCCATAAATCGCAACCGATAAAAAGAGTGATAAATGACATCAATCCGATATTGAGAGGGTGGGTAAACTACTTTAGGATAGGAAACTCTAGTCGAAAGTTCAGTTACGTAAAACACTGGGTGGAAAAGAAGGTAAGACGCAATTTAATGCGAGCCAGGAAAGCAAAGAAAGGGTTTGGTTGGAAGAAATGGAGTAGCGAATGGATATACAAAACGCTGGGTCTATATTCAGACTACAGAATAAGGTATTACAGACCGAAAGCATCACCAACACAATATGTGATAAACTTTGGTAAAGAACTTGCTAGGAAAGCGTAGTGCGGGAAAACCGCATGCTGCGTTTGACGAGGCGGGAGCTGGAAACGTTAACATGGGAATTTGGATTGAGGCCCAGGATGAAAATAATGGATCAGCCACCAAACCCTAAAGAGGCGCGCCAGTTCTCGACCCTACAGATACGCCGAAACGCAACATCATTTTTTGGATCGAGAAACTTCGAAAGAGCCATGAGAAAGTAAGATAAAAAGCATTAATAATTATACACAATTGTGAAGAAATATTCAACTAAAATTAAACTATAGGAGAGCTTGCCATAAAATTTTGGCCTGGGTTTTTTACAATTATTTCTGTTTTGAAATTAGTGAAGATGCCTAATAGAGATTGATTTTTATTAACATTAAAGCTATATCTTCATCAGACTGAGAGTTGGAAATATGGCAATAATTCTTTTAGATACAAAAACAATAAATCGTATAGCAGCAGGTGAAGTAATCGAAAGGCCAGCAAGTGTAGTAAAGGAATTAGTAGAAAATGCAATAGATGCTGGAAGTTCAGAAATAGAGATCAAAATAGAAAGTGGTGGGCGTAACCTTATCACTGTGACAGATAATGGAAATGGAATAGAAAAGGAAGATTTGGAACTTGCGTTTATGCGCCACGCTACTTCAAAATTAAGCGATGGTGAATTAATAGAGATCAGACATCTTGGCTTTAGAGGAGAGGCTCTGCCTTCAATTGCAGCAGTAAGCAGAATGAAATTATCATCCAAGGCAAGTGGAGCAAAGGAAGCATGGTCTATAAGGTATGAGGGAGGAGAAAAAATAAGAGAGATTACCCCTTGTTCTTTGTTGCAAGGTACATATATTGAAGTTCGTGACTTATTTTTTGCTACACCAAATAGACTAAAGTTTCTAAAAACCGAAAGGGCAGAAACACAAAGTATTGTTGATATTGTGAATAACTTAGCGATGATTAATTATAGTATTGGGTTTACTCTCACTTCTGGTAATAAAAAGCTCTTAAAATATGTTAAGCAAACTTCGCTGTTCAACAGATTATGTGAAATAGAAGAAGAATTTCAAAGCAATTCACTGGAAGTTAAAGAGGAAGAAGAAGGCATCAAACTTAAGGGACACATCTGTAAACCTAATGTCAATCGTGGCAACTCAACTCAGATTTATACGTTTGTTAATGGAAGGCCAATAAAAGACAATCTACTTGTTGGTGCAATTAGATATGCGTATCACGATTTTATTCCAAACAATAGGTATCCTTTTGCAGTGTTGCATTTAGAAGTACCATATGACCAAGTAGATGTAAATGTGCATCCAAATAAATCGGAAGTAAGATTTCAGAATAAAAGGCTAATATATGAAATAGTGAGAAGAGGGATAATAAAAACACTATCAACGAGATTTGCAGCGGGTGATCAAGGTATTGAAGAGGAGCTAATTTTTAATGATAGTAAAAGCCAAGAGCAGGTTGATAGTCAAGAGAAAAAAGATCAAAAAGAGTTTTATGAAAAGAGGCCAAGTCTTTTAGAAAATCGTTTAATGAAAGAATTCAATGCACCAGATGAAAAAAGGCAAAGCTTACCAGAAACTTTTAAGTATGGAGAATCCCCAGCCCAAAAGGGAACGATAGTTTTAGAAAGGAAGCAAATTGATTTGATAGAGGATCACCCTCTAGGATATGCACGCTGTCAGGTCTACAATACTTACATTATTGCTGAGGCTGGAGATAGGCTGATTATAGTAGATCAACATGCAGCCTATGAGAGATTGATATACGAGTGCTTAACAAGCATAAAAAGACAAAAACTTCTCATTCCTGAAATAGTTGAAATTAAAAACCAAGCTGGAATGGAGATGGTTAAAACTTATAAAGATAAGCTTTTTGAAATGGGTTTTGGTATTGAAATAGAATCAGAAGATAAAGTAAGGGTAAAAGAAATACCTGCAATCTTGGGAACAATAGATATAAAAGAGATGCTAGTTGATATAGTAGATAAGTTAATGGAAATAGAAGATACGCTACCAATAGAGGATAAGGTGAACAAAATATTATCCATAATCGCTTGCCACGGAGCAGGAAGAAAAATGAAATTGGAAGAGATGAATGAGATACTAAGACAAATTGAGAAAACTCCATATTCTGATCACGGAAGACCAACGTATATAGAAATGAAACTAAGTGATATAGAAAAATTGTTTGAAAGGAGATGAGTTCAGTTTGTCAAAAAGGTTGCCAATTAAGTATACGTAACAGCTCTTCTGGTTATGGAGTATAAAATGTGAAAAAAGAGAACAAATGCTCTAATTTTTTAGATTACAAAGTGATAGGACAGGAAGTAAGAAATCTTAGATTAGCAAAGGGATATACTCAAAAAGATTTAGCAAAAAAAATCGGAACAACATATCAGGTAATACTGCAATATGAAAAAGGAACACGCAGAATTTCAATTAAGAAGTTATATGAATTAGCAGAAGCATTATCAACAACTGCTAGAGATCTAGCTTGCGGACAAGAAGTATCAAATGAGGAAAGGTATGAGGAAGAAGAGATATTAAATCTAGTAAGAAGACATAAAGAGATTAAGGACCAAGAATTACGTGAAACGTTTTATTTATTAACTAAATTCATCCGTATTAGTGAGGAAGAAAGTGGAAAGGCAGTAAAAGTAGAGGTGGCAAAGGGTTTAGTTAAGGAAGGAGTTTCTGCTCATGTTATCTCTCAAACGACCAGTTTATCTATTGATGAATATGATAATGATGAGAAAAAAATTTCTATTCCGTATAAAGTAGGTCAAAGAATAAAAGAATGGAGGTTGAGAAGAGGATACACTCAGGAAGATTTAGCAAGTAAAGTGGGTATAATAAATCAAAGAATATATGAATATGAACAAGGACGAGCTGGTGTTTCACTTGAAATGTTAGATGAAATAGCAAAGGTACTATTAATTAATATTACAGATCTGCTTCCAGAAACAAGAGAAAATGAGAATAGTGAAGCAGAGCTATCAAAGTTAATAGAAGAATACAAAAAGATTAAAAGCCAAGAACTACGTAATGTACTAATAAAATCTCTGTTTGAAAGTATACAAGTTTGCAAAGAGAAAGTGGAGAGAGTAGAAAAGATGAAAATTGCAAAGAATTTAGTTAAGGAAGGAATTTCTATCAATATTATTTTAAAAACAGTAGGCATCTCTTTAGACGAAATTCAACAAATTTAAAATAAAAAAATCAGTATCTATTAATATCTTTACTTTTTGATGAAAAAATAAGTAAAAAAGATTTAAAAATTGATTTGACTTCACTCAAAAGCTATGGCCTTATGCCAATGCTGACAAAAAACAGCAGTAAATATATAAAAACATTTTGTTATTAGTGAAGGGTAATTTTTATGAATAATAAGGAAAACAGTAAGGATCGTAGAGAAGAAATAGAATTCAGAGCATTAGAAAGCAACGGTAAAGCACTACTTGATCGTGAAGTAATAGAAACGTTTCTAAGTGCAGTGCATGACAGGGAAGAAGCTCGAATTATTGCTAGAAAGCTAATAGATAATTTTGGAATAGGAGGAGTTTTAGGCCAGGAAATAGATGACTTGAAAACTATAGAAGGGATAACCGACTCTACAGCAGCAGTAATTTTATGCCTAAAGGAAGCTGCAAAGAGAGTACCAAGAGAAGAGTTAAAGAAAGGACCTGTAATGGATAACTTGGAAACCATCGTAAAATATTTAAGGGTGAGTATTGGTTATTCAGAGGAGGAAAAGATGAAAATAATATATTTTGATCAAAAGTGCCGTTTAAAGGGGGAAGAAGTGTTCACTGGTACAGTGGATAAGGTACCTTTTTACATAAGAGAGGTAACAAGAAAGGCATTAATAAGAAAAGCGATGTCAATAATAATATCGCATAACCACCCAGAAGGAAGGTTAAAGCCATCTGATGAGGATGAAGCTGTAACTAAAGACTTGGCTAAAGCTTGTCAGACTATAGGGATTAGGTTACTGGATCACATTATCATCACAAGTGTTGGGTATTTTAGCTTTAAAGAGCAAGGACTGTTATAAAGCAGATATTTGAAGATTTTCATGAGTTGTTTAACTACTTGAATGAAGAAAGTATTTGCAAGTGCATTAATTATTGCTTATAATTAATGAGAAAGTATATATTAAATTAATAATAAAGTAATAAAGTTGGTTATAGACTTAGTTAAATATATTTAATAGCGGAGGCTAATATGAGTGCGCCAAGGGAAGCGTTTAGAGTACAGTTGGTGGAAAACCAACCTAGGCAAAGTCTAGCCAACAGCTTAGAACAGACCATTATGCTACGTAAGGTAACGAGCGTAGTAAAGCTAATGGAATGGATAATACAGGGTGCAACGAAAGTGAAGGTATTGAGTTCCGAAATTGCCAACATTATAGAGGTCGACACTTTTCATGTGGTGGAAGACAGCATGAGGGGTAACGATAAGGCAAGTTATCACTCACTCTATCGGGATCCGAGGCCGTATCATGTATTAAGATGGAGTCTAAATGAACTTGGGAGATCCTTTGTATTCCTACTAAGGTACGCTGGAACAAGTCAACAAAGGCGAGGACTAACGGAAGATGCAAAGGAAGTCGGACTGATTGATAGTACTCAGAGTGTGGGAAAGCCACATACAAGGGGAAGCGGTCAGCAATATAGCAACGGGAATAAGGATTGCAATACCGATACAACAGAGATTGGAGGAATATGCAAGGAAAACTAAACCAGATAGCGGTAAGAGCGAAGCAAGATAAGCGGGTAAAATTTACATCGCTGATACACCTTATCAATGAGGAGAATCTTGCAGAGTGTTATAAGGAACTAAAACGTAACAAAGCGTGTGGTGCAGACCAAGTGACAGTGGAGGCGTATGGAGAAAACCTAGAGGAGAAACTTAAAACGCTAGTGGATAGTATGAAGAGAAAGCAATACCGACCGCAACCAGTGAAAAGGGTATACATACCCAAAACTGGAAGCAAGGAAAAGCGCGGTCTCGGAATACCATCAACAGAAGAAAAGTTGGTACAGATAATGTTAAAGAAGATATTGGAAAATATTTATGAAGCAAACTTTCTGGACAATTCGTATGGTTTTCGCCCTGGTAGAAGTTGTCATCAAGCGGTCAAAGCACTAGATAAAGCAGTGATGCACAAACCAACTAACTACGTTGTAGAAGTGGATATCAAGAAGTTCTATGATAATATCCAACATAAATGGCTGATGAGATGCTTAAGGGAACGAATATCTGACCCAAATTTATTGTGGTTAGTGCAACAAATTCTTAAGGCTGGAGTCATCGAAGCTGGACATTATGAAGCAACCACACAAGGAGCACCTCAGGGAGGAATAGTAAGCCCTGTATTGGCTAATATATATTTACACTATGTACTAGATCTATGGTTTGAAAAGAAAGTAAAACAAGAATCTAAGGGGTATATGGAGCTAGTCAGGTACGCAGATGATCGTGCGCCGTAGAAACACGGAAAGTGTTGAAGCTGTGCAGTAGATGAGGGAGGGCCCCTCGGAGCCGGTTTGCAAGAGCAGGCTTCAAACAGCCATAAGCTGCTTTGGTAAAGAGCTAAGGTAGTGAGCGTTATGGAAAAGGCACAATTATGTGTCATGTATGAAATAGAGAGACGAACGCAAGTGAACCACTGATGAAGTGTCGAAAGCGTAGAGACGACGTCAAAACCAGGGGGTAGTCGTTAACCTGGGATGAATCTACTGGGAGCTTGTTTACTGGGTAGGTGGCGTCCGGCATAAAAGTGGCGTGAATCTATTTTAGGCTATTGCATGGAACTACGGGAACCTGTCGTTTCGATGAAAAGGGAGAAGTCCAAAGAGCTGATCTCTGAGGATGAGAGTACCGATGCGAAAAACAGGGGCGGATTAGCTCGTAGTAGCGAAGAAGTTTCTGTAATGGAAATGGAGTGAAGGGGCTAAGTTATTTAGTTTTAATTATTTATCAACCGAAAGGGAGGAGTCAATGAATAAAACAAAGTCTTTTGATATACCGAAGCAACTTATTTGGAGAGCTTATAAACAAGTATCGAAAAATAAAGGTGCAGCAGGTGTAGATGAGGTCTCGATAACAAAGTTTGAAGAAAATCTAAAGGATAATCTATACAAATTATGGAATCGGATGTCATCCGGAAGTTATTTTCCAGAGCCGGTAAAAGCTGTTGCGATACCAAAAGATACAGGAGGGCAAAGAATTTTATGTGTGCCTTCAGTATTCGACAGAATAGCGCAAACAGCAGCTACAATGTATCTTGAGCCGTTAGTAGAACCGAAATTTCACGAAGATTCATATGGTTATAGACCAAATAAGTCTGCGCTGGATGCGGTATACACAGCACGGAAGAGATGTTGGAAAAATGATTGGACGGTAGATCTTGATATATCTGGATTTTTCGACAATCTGGACCACGATTTAGCACTGCAGGCTATCAAGAAACACACAGACTGCAAATGGGTCATACTGTATGTTGAGAGGTGGATGAAAGCCCCCATTCAGCAAGCAGATGGCAGTAGGGTAACAAGGGATAAAGGAGTTCCGCAAGGAGGTTCTATAAGCCCAATCATTTCAAGCATATTTATGCACCATGCGTTTGATATGTGGATGAAACAAAATTATCCAACAGTACCATTTGAAAGATATGTAGATGATGCGATAGTGCACTGCAGAACTAAAAGACAGGCAGGATTTATGAAAGTAATGATTGAAGAAAGATTGGCTAAGTGTAAATTGAAGTTACATCCTGAAAAGACACAGATTGTGTACAGTAAGGATGATGATAGAAAAGAACAATTTCCTAAACAAAGCTTTGATTTTCTAGGTTATACTTTTAGACCTAGAGTAGCAAAGAATAAGATGAGGAATTATTTCATCTCATTTCTACCTGCAATTAGTAACAAAGCCAAGAAGAAGATCAAGAAAACCATAAAGTCATGGAGAATACATCGGATTACATGGACCACACTAGAGGAAATATCGAAGAAGATAGATCCAATAGTCAGAGGCTGGTTTCAGTACTATGGCAGGTTTTATAAATCAGAGATGTATCCATCTCTTAGAAATATAGAGAGATACCTCATAAGATGGGTCAGGACAAAATATAAGAAACTTCGTGATCACGGAAGACTAGCAAAGCAATTTCTAGGAAAAGTGAGAAAGAGGTCTCCAAGTATTTTCTATCATTGGACACTTGGGTTAGGATCAAAAGGCTAAATAATGGGAGCTGTATAAGCCGAGAGGTTTCCGTGCAGTTCTGCGAGAGACTGGTGGGGAAGCTCCGCCGGTCTACTCTCCTTCTGGTGTGCTGTGAAAGTGAGGAAGGCGCTAAAGAATTTCTAGAATCATTGAAACAAAGATTAGCCAAGTTTGGTTTGGAAATATCTGAAAATAAAACAAAAATAGTAAAGTTTGGTAAGAAAGAATGGTATCAAGCAGAAAGAGAGAAACGAAAGACGGAAAGCTTTAATTTTCTGGGATTTACACATTATTGTGGGAAAAGTCGAAATGGCAGACTTATGATGAAGCAGAAGACTTCAAAAATAAGCCTAGCCAGAAAGATTAAAGAAATCAAAGAGTGGTTGAAAGCGGTTCGGAATCTTATTCGTCTCAAAGACTGGTGGCAAATACTCAAAGCCAAACTAAGAGGACACTATAACTACTTCGGGATTAGCGGAAATTATCGATGGCTCAATAAGTTTAATTGGGCAGTAAAGAAACTAACGTTTAAGTGGATAAACCGACGTAGCCAGAAAAAGAGCATGAATTGGGAACAATTTATGCATTATACACAAGTTAATCCACCACCAAAACCAAAAATATGTTTTTCCTTATATACACAGGAGGTATGTCGTGAACGCTAATATTGTGGAGCCGTGTGCGGGAAAGCTGCATGCACGGTTCTTGTGGGGGAGTTATAGAAGCAAAACTCAATCAAGGGGGATAGGACTATGACTTCTACCGAACGTAATAAAATAATTGTACCTTTTGATGATCAAGAAGGAGGTACTTACGAGTTAAACATTGATCTTGATAGATTATCAAAAGGTGAGGTGTTAAATGCTATTGTGGGGATTGGCCGTACTAACACCTTTGTAAGCAAAATTAATAAGGCTAAAAAGTTTGGAGAAGTGCCCTTCCCTAATAGAGACGTTCAAATCAACTACGGAAAAGGGCTTGATTATATATATTGTACAAAACCTTTAAACGATCAAGCAGAATATTTAAATCCATTTACTTCAGCTTTGAAAAAAATAAAGCCAAGTGCAGGTGAAAGTGAAACTTTGAGCTGGTTTAAAAGTGAAGTGGTAGAGGCAAAGAATGTAAATGAATTGCACAAAGTTATAGACAAAGTACTAGCTTCTGGAGGAAGGCTAAATGCATGTAATGATGGAGAGTGGAGCTTTGCTGAATATGTAGTATTGGGTACACATTTTCATAAATTAGAAAAAAGTGATCGAAAAAAGATAATGCGTAAATTAATGCTAAGCGGTGCAGAGTTTCATGATACTTTATTGGAGAATAAATTGATAGGTGAAATCTATAATGAGCTACAACCAGAAGTTCAGCCACAGATAGATAAGCAACTAGAAGAACTAGAGAAAGCTGGCGAAAGTGCTGTTCAGGAAGGAGAATTAATAGATATCGAGATAGATAATAAAATGCTTTTTATGGAATTCTCTGAAGATAGCAAGGTAGAGGTAGCAAAAATACTGAGAGAGTTAGGGAGTAATATTTTAAAAATGGGTAATAATGCAGTTGAGATCAGAAGGGAGGAAGGAGGTGTAAGAAATTACGTTGATGTATCAGATGGTAGCTCTGTTGTGTTAGAAATTCCTACAAGCGCTGGTAAACTAAATATTATATTGTACCATGATGTAAAAAAATATGATCAAGTACAAGTCAGAGTAGAAAACAAGGAAATGTGGGCTGAGCTACAACAAAGAGGTGAAGAAATTGGAAAAAATTGTCTTTTTGCTGGAGTAAAACTTAAAGAAGCAGTAGAAAAGGGAAGTTTTATGAGATGTGGCATATGGAATAGCAAGCAGCTTATGAAGGAGGTTGATAGCCCAAGTGAAAAATTGTCTTCATGGGTAGATAAAGTACGTGAAAATAGTAAAGAAACTTTTAGGGGGCTTTAATTCATTTATTTTAAGGTTCCAGAGTCTAGTGTGCCGTAGAGACACAAGGAATGTTCAAGTAAGAGCAAACTAAGTGCAAAAGCTACTCAATAGATGGGGGTGGGCCCCTCGGAGCCGGCTTACAAGAGCAGGCTTCAAACAACCATAAGCTGCTTTGGTAAAAAGCTAAGGTAGTGAGCGTTATGGAAAAGGCGCAAATATGCGTCATGTGTAAAATAGAGAGATGAATGAAAATGAACCACTGATAAAGTGTCGAAAGGAATTGGATGATGTCAAAACCAGGGGTTAGACTTAACCTGGGATAAATCTATCGGGAGCTTGTTTACTGGATAGATGGCGTCCGGCATAGAGGTGGCATGAATCTATTTTGGGCTATTGCGTGGAACTGCGGGAACCTGTCGTTTCGATGATAAGGGAGAAATCCAAGGAGCTGATCTCTGAGGATGAGAGTACCGATGCGGAAAACAGGGGCGGATCAGCTCGTAGTAGTGAAGAAGTTTCTGTAATGGAAATGGAGCGAAGGGGCTGAGTTATTTAGTTTTAATTATTTATCAACCGAAAGGGAGGAGTTAATGAATAAAACAAAGTCTTTTGATATACCGAAGCAACTTATTTGGAGAGCTTATAAACAAGTATCGAGAAATAAGGGTGCTGCTGGTGTAGATGAGGTTTCGATAACAAAGTTTGAGGAAAATCTAAAAGATAATCTATACAAACTATGGAATCGTATGTCATCCGGAAGTTATTTTCCAGAGCCTGTAAAAGCTGTAGCAATACCGAAAGATATGGGAGGAGGACAAAGAATTTTATGTGTTCCTTCTGTATCAGATAGGATAGCGCAAACAGCAGCAACAATGTATCTCGAACCGTTAGTGGAGCCAAAATTCCATGAGGATTCATATGGTTATAGATCGAATAAATCAGCATTGGATGCGGTAGATACAGCGCGTAAGAGATGCTGGAAGTACGATTGGGTGGTAGACCTTGATATATCAGGGTTCTTCGACAATCTGGATCACGACTTAGCACTTCAGGCTATCAAGAAACACACAGACTGCAAATGGGTCATACTATATGTTGAAAGGTGGATGAAATCCCCTATACAACTTGCAGATGGCAGTAAAGTAGTTAGGGATAAAGGAGTTCCGCAAGGAGGTTCAGTTAGCCCAATCATCTCTAATATATTCATGCATCATGTGTTTGATATATGGATGAAAAAGAACTATCCGACGGTACCATTTGAGAGATATGTGGACGATGCGATAGTGCACTGCAGAACAGAGAAACAGACAGGATTTGTGAAAGTAATGATCGAAGAGAGATTGGCTGAGTATAGGTTGAAATTACATCCTAAAAAGACACAGATAGTGTACTGTAAGGATGACAATAGGAGAGATGAATTTCCTAAACAAAGTTTTGATTTTCTGGGTTACACATTCAGACCCAGGTTAGCAAGAAATAAAATAGGGAAGCATTTTGTTTCATTTCTCCCAGCAATTAGCAACAAGGCCAAGAAAAAGATTACTACAACCATAAGATCATGGAAAATGCTACGAAATACGCATATAACATTAGAGGAGATATCAGGAAAAGTAAATCCAATAGTCAGAGGCTGGTATCAGTACTATGGCAAATTTTACAGAACTGAGGTCTACAAATCTCTAAAGAATGTAGAGCGGCATCTAGAAAAGTGGGTCAAAAGGAAATATAAGAGACTCAGGAGTCACGGAAGACTAGCAAGACAATTTCTAGGAAAGGTGAGAGATAGGTCTCCAAATATTTTCTATCATTGGACACTAGGTTTAGGGTCAAAAAGGCTAAATAATGGGAGCTGTATAAGCTGAGAGGTTTATGTACAGTTCTGCGAGAGACTGGTAGGGGAAGTTCCACTGGTCTACTCTCCCCATTATATCTGGAGCCTTTGAGCTATAGTAGAAAATATTATATGTATGGTTCTTTGTATGGAAAAAAGTCTAGACTGTGAGGTAGGGCAAAAAGTAAAAAATTGGAGGTTAGAGCGAGGTTATACTCAGAAGGATTTAGCTGAGAAAATTGGTGTAAAGTACTGGGTAATACTGCAATATGAGAAAGGGAATCGTAAAATTCCAATTAAGAAGTTATATGCCATAGCAGAAGCATTATCAGTAAATGTTAAAGGTCTAGTTTGTGGAGAGACACTACCAAATAAAAAAAGATATTTTGAAGATGAAGAAATATTAAATTTAGTAAAGGGGCATAAGGATAAAGAATTAAGCGAGGTATTTTATTTATTAACCAAATTTATTCGTTTGAATGAGGAAAGAAGCAGAAAAGCGGTAAAAATAGAAGTAGCAAGGGGTTTGATGAAAGTAGGAGTTTCTGCTCATGTTATCTCTCGAACAACTAACCTATCTATTGGTGAGTATGAGGAGAACAAAATTCCTGTTCCATACAAAGTAGGGCAAAGGATAAAAGAGTGGAGATTGATACGAGGATATACACAAAAAGATTTAGCGAATAAAGTTGGCATAACAAATCAAGGAATATACGAGTATGAACAAGGGAGAGCTGCTGTCTCACTTGAAATGTTAGATGAAATAGCAAAGGTATTATCAATCAGTATCATAGATCTACTTCCCGAATCAGATGAGGATAGTGAAGCGGAAGAAAAGCTATCAAAGTTGATAGAAGAATACAAAAAGATTGAGAGTCGGGAATTACGCGATATGCTAATCAAGTCTTTATTTGAAGGTATACATGTTTATAGAGAAAAGGTCAGAGAGGAAAAGAAGATTGAAGTTGCAAGGAATTTAGTGAAAGAAGGAATTTCTGTTGATATTATCTTGCAAACGACAGGCTTATCAAATTATATGATTGAGAAATTTTTGTGATTTCATAAAAACTTAGCCAATAGTGGATTTTTTTGTGATAGAATATATGTTTGCTTCTGTAGGAAAAACAGCTTTTAGAGGATTTATCTATGATAATTCAGAGCATATTGAGCTACGAGCTGGGGAAAAAAATAGAAGGTTGTAGGATAGTACAAGGGTATACTCAGGCAAAATTAGCAAGCAAAATTGGTTTAACACATAAAGAAATACATAACTTTGAACTAGGGTGCAAGGCTATTACAATCAAAGAATCGTATATAATAGCAGGAGCATTGTCAGTTAATGTTATAGATCTACTTCCAGGACCAACAGTACTAAGAGAAAACAGTTGGTATGAAGATGAGGATAAAGAAATAGTCTATCTAACAAAAATACATAGAGAAATTAAGGATCAGGAATTACGCAAGAAGCTGTATCCATTAGTAAGGTTTGTATATATTAGCGAGAAAATTAGCCAAGAAGAAGCGAAAATAGAAGTAGCAAAGAATCTAGTGAAAGAAGGAGTTTCAGTTGATATTATTTCCCAAGTGACTCGCTTATCTACTTATGAATATGATGATATAGAGAAAGAAATTTGTACTGATTCTATACTCTACAAAGTGGGGAAAAGGATAAAAGAGCAGAGATTAATACGGGAATACACTCAGGAGGACTTGGCAAATAAAATCGGTTCAACACCTAAAGAAATACACGACTATGAACGAGGATATAAAGACATTCCAATTGAAATATTATATAAGATAGCAAAGACATTATCAGTTAACATTAAAGCTCTTGGACTAACAGAATATGAAAATGAGCCAGTTTTGAGATTTGTAGGTAAATGCGAAAAAATTGAGGATCAAGAATTACTGGATACGGTAGCTAGATCTTTATCTGAAGGAATGCAAACTGGTAAAGAAAAGGTTAAAAAAGCAGAGAAAATCAAAATTGCAAAAGATCTAGTTAAGGAAGGTGTTGCTATTGATATTATTGTGCGAGCAAGTGGCCTAACTGCTGATGAGTTGGGTGAGTGTGAAAATTAAATGTGTTTAAGATATAAGTAAAATTAGTTAATGATTTAACCAGCAGAATTTGCTAACCAACTTTTTTGGCTCAGTTGAATTTTGCTTGGTATAAATTAAGATATGAAATCGCAAAGTTTATCTATTAATTTCTGATTGTCCTCTATCATTGCCTTTGCCTCTTGTTGAAGAGATTTGATATTTTTTGATGTAATATTATCCATGTCAGGTGATGCTATTTTTAATTGCGATTGTATACGTATATATTTATCAGCTATAACTTGATTAAGTTGATAGTTTACTGCATCTAAACTTGAAGAAAACATCACATGTATTAGTGGTTTTATCCAGCCTATTTTTCCAAATCTCTTTGAATTGGCTATGCTTCTGTCTGTTCTGCCAGTACCTACCGATAACAGTAGAATATCATCATTTGGAAATAACCTTTTACCACTAGCATAAGCACAAGCCGCTGGATTATTGGCAAAAACCCCTCCATCCACTAATACTCTGTTTATCTGGTTAATTTTGAGATGTTTTGGTATGAAATAAGTAGGTGCAGCCGTTGCAGCTCTGAGTGCATCTTTCAGCTTAATATTACCTTCTTTCCAGCTTTTGAAGAAAAATGGGCAATTATTCTGAATGTCGTAACTGGTAAGCAGTACATTATTTAAAGTGTTTTGTAGAGTATCATCACCAAAATATTTGTCCAATACAAATTCAATATTTTTATGTGGGTATTGTGCACAGTTAAACCAAGATAATATTGATCGCCTAAAAAATGAAGACTTAAAAATATATGCTCCGTACTCTTGGTAAAATTCAACCAAATCACTTGCGGAGTATTGGGGATTTCCTTGTTTATCTTTTTTACATAATCCTGCTATAACAATTCCACCGGTTGAGGTTCCTGCCATTAAGTGAAAGATTTCAGCTATCCTCTTTCTTGTTCTTTTTTCTATTTCTGCTAGAATGATGGCTGGTATTATGCCCCTTATGCCTCCGCCGTCAACTGAAAGGATGTATTTTTTCATGATTAGATATTTATTAATTCTGTTAACTTGCTCACTTTTATCAGGTTGTGTTTCTTGTCCTAGTACTACTGTATGTTTCACTCCTGGGGAAAATTGCACCAATCTAATAATTGATTCCGTAGAGCATGCTAAAGGGTCTGTGTTAGTTCAAGCATACCAATTTACCTCAAAGCCTATTGCTGAGTCCTTGATTCAAGCCAAAAAACGAGGTGTAGAAGTTAAGATAATTCTTGATAAGTCGCAAATTCATTCAAAATATAGTGTCATCAATGAGTTATTCGAGCAAGGTATTAAGATTTATATTGATTTCAAACCAGCAATCGCTCACAATAAAGTCATGATTATTGATAACCAAAAAATCATAACTGGGTCTTTCAATTTCTCTGACGCCGCACAGAAAAAAAACGCTGAGAATCTACTAATTATAACAGGAGATCCTCCATTAGTCGAGCAATACATCAAAAACTGGAAGGATCGTCAATCTCAATCTGATGCTTACACACCAAAAGTAGAAGAATAATTACTTGTACTTCAAATTAGCTTTGAATTCATCTAATTCCTCAGAAAGATTCTTTACCCGTTCTTCCAGACGATATACCGTAACGGCCAATCCATTGTTCTGCTCTATAAATTTATCATGCATGTGTACCCGTAAGTCTAGCTTGGCGAGCCACCAAATTGTTGCTATGGTCTGTATTACCATCGTTATTATTACTGTGATTGGGATTTTTTGTTTTTGCATGCTTTTCCTGATTGTATAATAAAAGACTTTCAATTATTTCTTGTTTGGTAGTGTTCATAAGCGTCAAGTTAAGTGCAAGCGGCATAAGAAGGAAAATGGAAAAAACTATTTTAGAAATTGAGTAATAAGGTTAGTAATTTATGGATCAATCTAAAAAAATTATCTTAAACTTGACATGTATAAATATTTCCTATTGTTTCCCAGTTACGAAATATTACTGCTCAGATTTGTGTTCCTTTTCAGCATTATAGAGCAAGTGTATAATTTCATCGTATGGTTTATCTTTATTGTGCCGTGATCTTAGCACAGCTACATCTCTTGGGTTTTTTCCATCTTTATTTCTGATTGTAGGATTTGCACCTTTCTCCAATAAAAACCTTATGATTTCTAAATCCCCTCGATACGCAGCATTGTGAAGTGCTGTACTTCCATACCCGTTGATAATATTTACATTAATTCCTTCGTCTATCAGAAATTTGACAACTTCTAAGCATCCTTCTCCTGCAGCATAATGTAGTGTAGTAAGTTTAAAAATTTGCGTATCTATATCTAATAAATTTTTTACTGAAAACTTCGCAATTTCTAAGTTACAATTTTCAGATGCAATCCGCAATATTGTTTTATAATTATCTGTAGCTTTTGCTTTCGTATAGCAATAGGTAATAATAACACATACTACTGTTACTATAAACCACCAAAAATGTAGCTTATTTCTTGAGTCTCTGTTCATATTCAATACTTTTTTCAACATTAAACATTTGGTTTACTGATTTTTTCTTAACGTTGATGCTGATAACACAGTGCGATAACCTGAACTATCTAACACATGTTCTGCTCTGTCAATTATCCATTCACCGTCTATATCTTGATGAAACCCTAACAAGCTAAGTTTCGCCTCTGCAAATAGTTCTGGATTACCAGGCATAGTGATATCCAATACTGCATTATTTCGCTTTAGTTGTTTTAACTTAGCATTTGCTGCACTTAGTGCTGATTCTACATTAGAGTAAAGCGTTTGTATGGTATAACTTGGACTACCAGAGCCAACTGTTTCTGATATAGTTTCACCCTTTTCATAGCTATGCCATTTTGCAACCACTGAGTTGTACCTACTCACGGTAAAATGCACTTTCCAATTGATTGTGTCTTGAGGTCTAATAGCTGTTGTTCCTAAAGCTTTTCCAGTTGCCGACTTTGCTTTGCCTTTGGGAATAAAGAGTATGTATCCGCCAGCTAGCTTTGCCATTGCTCCGTATTCTATTGCTATTTTTGTTAATAAACTTATATCACTTTCTTCTATTTGGTTAATATGTGGAATCAACACATTTTCAAACTCTTCTGCAACTCCGTACCCATATCCGTGCTTTTCTGCTATTCCCTTAACCAAGTTACCTAAAGTAATTTGATGCCATTCCTTAGATACTTTCTCTTTTAATGACAGTCTTAAATTTGTTGCATGGGCTTTTATTAGTAAGGTTTTAGGTGGACTCTGCACCGTAATTTCATTAACTGTATATACACCCATTGGCATTACTCCGATTTCCCTGTACCCTAAAGAAATATTCAATTCATTAGGAATATCTATGTCTTTGTCCCTATAATCAACATGTACTTCAACTACATCGTCTATTGTCCCAGATTCATCGGTAAGGCGCAATGATATGACTCTATCTTTAACTGATTCACATTTATCTATTATAAAATCTGGCTGCATTTATTCCCAGACCTTTAATTTTGACTTTTGTACTGGTTTCTGAATAGTAGGAAGCTTTATCTTTAATCCTGCAGGCAAAAAGCTTCCGTATTCTGCCAAACCTAAGTTCTCTGCTAGTACTAATTCCACTACTCCATCCGTAAATCCGTAATGTTTCCAGCAAATCAGATCTAGCATTTCTCCTTCTTTGGCTAAGTAATATATAATCATCTATAGCTCTTCAAACTCAAACTAAATTCAACTTTTCTTGGTAGTCCACTAGGTAAAAAATACATCTGCTTTTCTTCTAACCTGGTAATTACGAACTGTCCTAAAATATTACCTAAACTATCTACTAAAATATGTGGTTTTTCAGCTTCTTTCATATTCTTTAATTGATTTAGCCCATTGAGATTATGTAGATAAATCGTTCCTTCTAAATCTATATCTTCTATACCTTGACCGATATTTTGTAATAGTGGCATATTTTCAATACACTCAATTGTGCTCCAACGATTTTCTCTATTATACTTTAAACTTCTTGGAACAAATTTATACGGGCCAAGAGACAACATTTTAATAAACAGGGTCTATGGTATCAAACAGAACATCACGTGATTTTTCTCTTATCCTTTTTATTACTTCATTAGCAAGGCTACGAACATCTTGATTTGGTGCTGCTTGTACACTTATGTTGAAATAATTATGTTGAGTTTGGTTAAAAGTTTTATTTTCATATTTGCTTTTTACGTACTCTTTTAGATTGAGATCTTTCTCATCTGCTATAGATTTCTTTTCTGCGATAGCATGTTTAATTTTAACATTATTCCAGCTATTTTTAGAAATTCCTTTCATCACACTATTATTTGATAAAGGATTCCCATTATTAAAAACACTATTTTTAGAAAGTACATTGCTAGCTTCTCCATCAACTAACGAAATAACAGTTTTTCTCTTCTCAAATTCTTTTATTGGACTATTTTCTGATACTTTCCAAAATACGCTACTAACTGTATCTCCCATCCATGAAAAAGCCTCTCCTATCGGTTTTATGATTGATTTCCAAAAACTAGCAAAGAATTCCTTCACTTTTTGCCAGTGAGTGATAACAAGTGCTGCACCAGTGACAAGTCCAGCAATTAAAAGCCCTATAGGATTACTCATTACAGCAAGCGTTATTGCTCTTAGCCCTGTTATTACTGCAGGAAAAACTGTAGCTGATAAAAATGAAAATGTTGCAAGTATTTTTGCCCTTAAACCGAGAACTGTACTTGCTAAAAAAGTAAACCCATAACCTAAGCCTACTACTAAGATTTTCAAACTTATTAAAGCTGCTATAGTTCCCATGATTGCTGTAGTTAAGGTTGGATATTTTTCTGCAAATAAGGCTATGCTCCTAGTTTTTTCTTGTAAAAATTCAGCTATAAATTTTAAAGTAGGCAGCATCACCGAGCCCAGGTTCATACCAACTTCAGCTATTGCATTTCGAAGGAGTCTTAATTTATTGGCTGTAGTGTCTGCACGATTTTTGAATTCTTTTTGCAGAGAGCTTCCGTACTTTTCTGTGTTAGCCAATAACTTTATTGCATCCTCATACTTATTAAAACTTCCAGCTAATAATGCAATATCATCTTGATATTCCTGACCGAAAAGTTTCATCAGGATTGTAGAACGTTCCTGATTATCCATTTTCTTTAGAGTTTGAAAAAAGTAGAGTAATGCTTCTTCCCCATTTTCACTTATTCTTTGCACCATTTCTTCTGTGGCTATACCCATTTCTTCTAGCGCTGCCTTAAATTCTTTTCCTTGTCCTTCAGCAGTTTGAAGCTTAGAAAGTAAAGCATTTATAGCAGTTGCAGCTTTTGCTGGTTGTTTGCCTAAACTAATGAAAGCATTTACTAAACTGCTTGTTTGTTCAAACTTTAATCCAAACTGCTTTGCAGTACCACCAACTATTGCTAGAGCTTCAACCATATCTTTTGCTTTAGCAGCAGTGTTATCTGATAAGTGGTTGATTACATTACCAACGTGCTCCATTTCACTAACATCAATTCCATAAACGTTAGAGAGTTTAGCTATGGAATCACCTGCTTGCTCTGCAGACATATCAAATGCTGTAGACATTTTTGCCACTGTTTCTGTAAACATAAAAAGATCTTCTTTCTTGATACCAAGTTGACCACCACTTGCAGCTATTTGTGCCAGTTCTGCGGCTGATAATGGTACAGTACGTGACATCTCTTTTAACTTTTTTGCAAATTTATCAGCTTCCTTTGTCTTTTCATCAAAATCAACTACTTTTGTAACATCAGCCATAGCACTTTCAAAGTCAATAGCAACTTTAATTGGTGCTGCAAGTGAAAGCCCTAGTCCAATAGTCTCTATAATTTGTGACTTAAAATGTGTCTTACTTGCTAAAAAACTTTGGTGACTACGTATTGCAGACCCAAGCTTACCATACTTACCTTTTAGCACTTCAATAGAAGAACCAAGTTTATATTGATCGCTTACTAATGACTTAATATTTCTTCCACTTTTCCTTACTTCTTCATTAAATGAATGCAAAGCATCTCTCTTTTTCAAATATGCTTCTTTTGCTTTTGTTGCAGAAAACTTAGCTTTATCAAACTCTGCTTTTAAAGTTTTGCTTGGTTTCTCTATCGCTTTCATTTGTTTAGCTAAAGATTTTACTTGATCTTCAAAGCCCTTCCACGACCTCTTGCTAGTCAAAACATCATGACCTAACTGCTTAAACTTTGATACTGATTTTAAAGATGAGTCAAGCTTTCTTATATTCTCACCAAGACGAGTAAGTTGACTACTACTTCCTTTTATTACAGTATTAAAGCTGCCATCTAAAACAGCTCCTATTTTTATAGATAACGTTGACATTTAAGCTCCTTTGCTAATTTGCTCCATAAAATAAACTCACTAATCTCCATATCAAGAATGTGCTCAACTCCACCACCTATGATAGAGCCAAGCACTAGTATTTCTAATCTCAAGTTTTTTGGATAATCGGTGAAAAAAAATCTTTTAATACCTCTTGAATTTTCACATAATCAGCAATATCTAACTCTTCAATCGCTTCTTTTGCAACTGATGTCAAATTGGCAGTCAAAGTCACTTCCTTATTTAGGTCACTACCATTAATGCGTTCTATTGCCAAATAGTCTCTAACTTTTGGACGTCTAATAGTAAGTTCTGAGACAGAAATACCATCAACTGTTATTGGATTATCAAGTTTTACTGTTGTCATACTTTCTCCTAAAAAATAAAATTCTAAAATCTTTTTAAAACTAAACCTAAATACCTAAAATCGTTTGCAGCAAGGCCATTTGATCAACACCATTTATCTTTCTTATCATATTTTCAGCATCGATCTCTATCAGCTCATTGCTACCTATCGTAAGTTTATAATAATGAGCAGCTACAGTACACTTCAGCGTTGCTTTTTCAGCAGGTTTCCAGCTACCAAAATCAAATTCTTTGAATATTCCCCTAAGGTTGATAATAACTCCTTCAATATCATTGCTACCACTTCCTTGCATTCCTCCACGGAGCGTCAAAGATACTGAGTTTCCATCTATCAAGCCAAAAAGTCTAAATAGTTCTGAATCATACTCAGCGAAAGTAAAGTCTGCTTCAAGCTTTTCCATGCCCATGTCAATATTTATTGGTATATCCATACCACCAGCACGGTACTCCTCTGTTTTTATGGTAAGCTTTGGTAAGGTTACTTCATCTATTTTTCCTGCGTAACCACGACCATCAACAAATATGTTAAAATTCTTTAAAATCTTTGGTAGCATCTTTCTTCCTTTTTTCCCTTAATAAAATTTACGATATTTCACTATTCACCAGCCGTGAACGAAAAGTAATCTGTTCTGCTGGATATGGTGGTGTAAACTCAAAGTCAAAATATACTTTTCCACTTGCAATATTTGTTGGTGTATTGAGCTCTGGTGTTGCATAACATTTTCCACTGATAATCGCTCCTTGCGCTTTTAAATTGGCCAAATAAGAATTCACCCCCTCAATCATATCATCTATATAAGTTTTGGTGATATTGCGATCAACTGCCCATAAATGAGCTCGAAGTAAACTATCATTGATTAAATCTGCAGTCCTTCTCACTGACAAAAAAGCCCATTTTGAGTCATTTGAACATGTTCTATTTCCCCAAAGCCTATAGCCGTTTTGATGAATTATCGTTGTTACTTCATTTTCATTTAAGTGGTTTGCTCTACAATTTGTATTACCGAGCGTAAAATCAATAGGCCTACTTGTTCCAATAATACCGTTTATTTCTTTATTTGAAGGTGAGTGCCAGAAGCCTTGTTCGCTGTCTATTTTAGCTATTAAACCAGCTACAAATGGACTCGATGGCAAGGTTCCTTCTTTTCCTTCAATAAATAACTTAATCCATGGGTCAACTACGTAAACTCTTGAGCTGCCTACACTTTTTCTCCATTTTATTGCTTCTTCATCATTAGTATTTGGTCCGTCTGCAACAATAATTGCTCTTAATTTTTCTGCTGTGGAAATTAAAGCACTCACTACTGGATTTACTCCATCTATTTCAGGTAACTGATGAGTAAACTGAGGTGCAATTAATATTCTTGGAGCAACATGGACTATACTTTCACTGCTGAGGAACGCCTCTATTCCCTGATATTCTCCAGTTTCTTCGTTAACTCCACCAATTATATTCTTCAGCGTCTCTTCTTCTTTTAATTTTGGATCGCTGTTTTCACTTTCTTCAACTCGAATAACTACTACTGTTGCACCGATTTGGGAAAATATTCCGTTTGTTGCAGAAGGTAAACTGCCACTCTTTCCAAGTCTTGCTGCTTCTTTTAAGCTTCCTGCAACTAACACTGGTTTATTTAGCGGAAATTTTTGCTCATCTGCTTCAGGTGCAGTACCAATTACACCTATCACTGATGATTTAGCTGTACGTACTGATCTTGTCCCTGAGGTTACCTCAATAACATTTACTCCGTGTAAAAATTGTTCTGTCATTTTTTTCCTTGCACGCTGATTTTTGAAAAGAATTTAAGTTTCTAGGTTTTGCATTTTTTGTTTACAATCATCTAGCAAAGTTTGCAGTTCTTCTTCACTTTTAGCTTCTTCAATTTTCCTCTTGGCCATGTCTTCCAACTCCTCGCATTTCACTATTGCTTTTACTGCTTTTTTCACTTTTTCCTCGATTATTCTTGCCATTTCAATAACCGTAATACCACGGACTTTTGCTAAAGGTTCTATAATTTCTTTATCCTTTTCATCTTGGTCTGCTAGAATGCTTTTTGCTGCTTTTTCTTGTATTTGATACGATTTAGCTTTTTGGTAAGAATGCCCTGCGTATTGGTGAGTATGATTATCATAATAAGCACGAAGATTAGAAAGTGCAGAAAACTTCGCATTTTGTAGTAACTCCAATGCAATATCTTCTTGACTCCGCTGAGCAATTTCTCCTCCTTCTGTTAACTGATAACTCTTTTGCCAGTCAAAATTCTTTGGCGCTTCATACCAATCATTTCCAATTGGCTTACTTTCAAGCGTTGTTGTTTCTACTTGTTTGTTATGTTCAAATCTAATATAAATTGGCATTGGTTTTCTCCGTTTTTAATTCCAAATTTTATGAGTGGCATCTAATCCTGGGCATTGCCAAGCTCTTAGCGTTCTCTCTACGTCCACCTCAAGTCCTGTGGTTAGAAAATTGCTGCGAAAGTTATATATTCCCCACTGAATAAATTGACCATAGATTGTGCTATACGTATGCTCACTTTCAAAGAACTCAGGTGTCTCACCAACTCTTTCACCTCCTGAGTGAAGATTGGATGACGTATAAAGTAACACTGTAACAGTTTTTCCTGCTGGAATGATTATGTTACCTGATGCAATAAATTCAGGACTGTTAATTTCATGCTGGTAAATACGTGCCCAAGTAATTCTCGAAATCTCTGACTTCCTTGTATTAGTTTTATCAGGTGTACCTATAAATAATCCTGCTCCTCCATAATTAACTTCATCTTTATACCACATTGCAGATCCAACAAAGTTTAGAGTTTTACTTATATCTACATTACTTGTGTTTTTTACGAATATTACTCCCAATGCAGCATAAGGGTATTTCAGCATATTGAATTGCTCAGAAAATCCATCATACATAAATCTTGGGTATGATTCTCCATAGATAAATGTACCTTTACTTCCCTCTAAAAAACTGAGTTGTCTTGGCCGATAAAAACTAACATAGCTTGTATCATATGTGTGAGTACCTGCTAGTAGTTGTAGCATATAGTCTGTTTTTGTTACATCACTACTCCACTGACCAAGCTCAGTTGTAAAAGTTCCGTGGCCAAAGTAATTATTTTTTCTACTTAGTACACCAAATAAAAAAGGTAATGCTCCAGGTTCAATCATATGACGATTTCTTACTTCTTTCATGATTGATGAGCCACTTGGTACATCATTAACAGTACGGAAGTTATTCACTAAACCTTTAAGACCATCTTTATGATCATCGCCAACACTGTTTATTGCTGCAATATTGGCATTCTTTCTTGTATCAAGTAGCGATAAATTTGTTGTTCCTTTTTCATCAATTCTCTTTAATAACTGCTTCTCTGATTCAGAGATCACTGCTAAAGAACTAGCTTTTTTATTATCCAGATCAGTTAAGTGTTTTTTTGCACTATCAAGAAGTTCTTTTAGCTTACCATCAGTCATCTGTACAATTTCAGAAACCGCACTTTTGTCGATTATTGATTCCAGTGCTTTAGCAAGATATGCTAATTGATCTGGTGTACTGTTTACTGCTAAATCCCTAAGCCTTTCTTGTAGTGCATCAATTATTTCTTTTACTTTAGTCATTTGCACAATATCAGAAATAGCTTTTTTACCTATCATCGATTCCAATGATTTAGCAAGGTACGCTAATTGATCAGGTGTGCTATTTGCTGCTAAATCTTTAATTCTTTGATGCAATGCATCTATGGCTTCGTTAGCAATGGTCATTCCAAAAATTCAAAAAAGTCTCAAAATTCAGTCGTTCAAATGCTTTTTTAAGCTGATTGTGCTCATTTTCTCTTTTAGCGATATCTTCATCTATTTTCTTAATTGTGGTACGGATACGAACAACATCTTCCACTGCAATATTCTCTGGATGTGGCAATGGATATCCTCGTTTGGTTTGATCAAAAGTCATTTAAATTTTATGTTACTATTACTCTGAGATTTTTGACTTTAGGACGATAGACAACCGTTCCACTTAAAACCAGTTTTATCCTTGTCTCATTAGCATTAAAATTTGATAGTACATGAGTTCTCTCCACCCAATTTTCTCCAATAGGTTTTCCTGATGTTAAATTCACTAACTGCCAATCCACATTTTTTTGCACATATGCTTTTACATCTGCAGTGCCAGGTATTAGCGCATCATATGTTATGGTAATTTTAGTGTTAGCTCCTGCTGTAATGCTCCTTGTAACATAATCTCCGAACTCTGAAAGATTACCCAGAACTAGCTGTAACCCAGGATATAGCACTGGACTTTTTTCTTTTGACCCTTTTAAATTTGCCTTTACTGTTAGCTCTCCAGATAGTCTTTCACGCAGTGCAAGTGGCAAACTATCAGACAAAAAGTTCTCTTTTCCCTCTTCATCTGTTAAGATAAACTCTACATTGGTATCAAATGCTACTTTTTCGACGTTTGTCAAAACAATTAAATCTGAAGTATTGGTTGCTGTAACTTTTCCCAGATCAATAACGTGAGAATTTTCGCTAAATTTTGCAGCCAAAAGCCGAAACGTTAAATCTAAATTTTGATGTGGTGTCCAGGTGCTTGCATTACTTGATGACAGTAATACTCCTACTTGATATGGCTGACTTGTTACCCAACGGCTATTTACTGCATCATATTTGCCAAGTTCTGCTATCTTTACTGCAGTACCAGGATCATCAGTAAGCAGTACTATTGCATACTCCTCTCCTGCATGGCAAAACACTGGTGACCACTCTATACGTGTTGCTGTGCCATCTATCTTTATATCTTTTGGCTCAATATAGCTTTCAGCAATGACAGTCTGCGAGGGCATTCCCACTGCTGTTTCTCTAATCTGCACAACAACACGTTTTTTGCCGCTATTTGTGAACCATAAGTTTAGGCCTCCTATGTGTCTGCTCTCATTTAAAGTAAATGTTTGGGCTAAAGGGTCAATTCTTCTTGCTGCGATAACTCTTCTTCTCTCTTCTATGGTAATAGTTTTTTTACCAGTATAAGTTGTCTCTCCATAGCTTCCTTTATCCCCATAAAATTGTACTAATTTAGTACCTGCTGGAATGTTTGCTGGTACTTTCACCTTTCCCTTTAATTTTCCCTGGTTGTTAGCTCTTTTTTCCACTTTTTTTTCCTCTATGCCATAGGTATAATAGAAATGCCATCAAATTTTATTTCCTTAAGCTTTTCATCTGGCTCAAAACCTTCAATTTCAAAATTCTGTACTGCTTCTCTCATAAATTCAGTTTCGTATGAAGTACTTGACAGCAGCTCTGTCGTTTCTTTAGCATTAAATACTCTGGTTACTGGACTTTTCCAATTTGTTTTTACCTCCGTCCAGTGATCAATGTTTTTATTTAGAGTAATTTGTGCCGGGACTGGATCAAAAGCTTGATATGGATTGATCTTTTCTCCTTTAGTCTGTAAAAGCTGCTCCAGTACCGGTTCAAGTTCATATGGCAAAAGATATCTTTCCCCACCTTTTTCAATATCTGCAACTTCTACATCTATTGGCAGAACTAGCTCTCTATTTACTATTGCTGCAAACTGCGAAATTCCTTGATCACGCATATCATCATCAAAGAATGGGTCAACAAATACTCCTTTTTTGGTGGTAGGTTCTCTTGAATTTGCATCACTGCGTAAACGTTCCTGTGCAACCAGCGCATAAAGATCATTTATTCCTTTTTTCATTGCTTCAAGCTCATTCATCGGTACAGCATGAATAGCATTATTCACTATTTTTACCCCTTCTTTTTCTCCGTTTTTCCATGTCTGATGAATGTAGCAGAGCAAAAGTTGTCCGCTAGGTGCTTTAGGCATTGATGGTCTCCAGGGATGGGCAATTCCCTTGATTCTTCTCACCACTCCTTTGCTATCGATAGTAATTAAATCAAAGCGGGGCATTTTCCAGGTGTAATCAATCAGAACCAAGCTGTTATCAACTGCTCCTTTTACTTTGCATCCCTCTTCACTTATATCTTCAGGGCTTACATGAGTACGACAGCGGTAAGTTATTTGATAACTACTTCCAGGAGCTGGCTCTTTACCTGGTAATGACCAATCAACGTTTCCTGCATTTAACTTATAGTCTATACTATTTTCATAAATAACATTGCCTTGTTTAATTTGAATAATCTCAAGTACCGCAGAGTCAGGTATTGGATCAACAGCTCCTGAGTATGAACCGTGAGTAATGGTAATGGTTTTTTGAACGGTTATATCTACTTTTTTGATTTCACTTATTGGAAAATCATTAACCTTCAGTTCCATTACTCTTTGGCTATTTGGCTGAAAAGTATGTGGTTCTGATTCAACTGATTTTATATCCGGATCTTCATCAAAAGAAACACGAATACTGTGAGGAAGTTCAATCTCATAGCCATCAACATGAGCTTTGCCCTCATTAATCACAAATATTTTTTTTCCTCCTTCTCCCTCTTCCTTTTGCAGGAACATTACTTCAAGACCATTTACGACGTAGGAACCATTTGCCTCTTTGTCATAACGAGCAAGAGCAGTAGTTACTATGTTTGCTTGTGGAGGTGGTGAATGTTCTATTAATACTCCATTTTCAATGTTATAGATTGGATAAAACTCTCCTTCAGAAAAACGTGGAGAAAGACCTTCTGCTTGATAACCCCAAGTGATAGTAGCTCTAAGCCTTGCAGCTCCTACTTCCTGATAGTTTCTTGTACCAATAGCAGGATCACGAAGGTTTTCATCCTCAAGTTCTGTAATCGTAGATTCTACATAATAAACACCTATGCGAACTGTGGTACTCAGTGGAATAACAAATTCTTCTTTTTCAACTTTTCTAACTGCACCGCGCAGATAGATTTTTCCTGATTCAAGCGTAACTTTACCAGTTTCTCTATCTATAATACAATTGCTTCCCGTTATCACATCACCATCACGAAATATTGCATCTCCTATGCCTTTAAGCTTAGAAAGAGCATACTCCTGAGTCTCATTTAATTCTGCAGACTGTAGACCTCTTCCAGCAAGAAATAAGCTTTTCTCATATTCTTTGTCAGGATTAAAGCGGTTATAATAGGCGTTTAAAGTCATTTAATGCTAGAAAAATTCAAAAAGTTACAACAAATGAAAAAGTTTCCCTGGTTGCTGCAGTTCTGATAAGTGGTACGGTGTGTTCTAAAACTAACAAAATTCCAGGATTTTCCACGTCTTTTGGTTCAAAATATCTCTGTCCTTCAGGTAATCCTTCTTTTATTTTAGTACCAACCATAACCCCTAATTCCCGTATAACTTGATTTGCAGCATCGTTGAAATCGAAGTTAAATTTAAGATATAAGTTATTAGTTGGTACATTAGAAGGGTTAAACCTCCCTGTTGGAGTCAAAAGCTCTCCATTCTCATCACCTGTACAGAATAGCACTTCATCTGCAGTACGTCTGCCAAGTTCATTCAAGAGCTTTATAGAATTTATAGATTCAGGTGGTGTGCTTTGAGTATATTCTACAGTAACTGCACTATTTGCCGTGATAGAGCTATTTTCCGTACGTTTTATTACACCAGTACTGCTATCAACTATATAATCTATACTTGGCTGATAAGTTGTTTGTCCTGTAAAAACCTTCACATCTTTAACAGGTTGATGATCAAGTTTTATTTCACCCTTAACGAAAGTTTTTTCTACTTTATGGCTACTTCCAGAGCTTGCATCACCACTGCCCCAGGCAAGATGTAGAGATTGCTCTTTTATACTTGCTGCTATTGCTGCTCGACCTGATTGTGTGAGTATTGACATTTGAAAGTTTGGCTCCTGTATTATATATATACACGGTTGCTCAACAATTCGTCCAAACAATATAAAAAAAGTTTAAATAATTTTAAGGCAGCTTTTGAAAATCAACTAAATCATAGAAAAGTAGTGCACCAATACAATATTCCACTGTTTAAATAAGATTTTTGGAAATTAGCCAGTCTTTCTAACTAGCTTATATCAAATTTCGTTATTGGGAAGACCAAGGTGAATATATTTTAAATTTCAGCAATTCACTGAAAATCAAACTCTCTCTCATCCGATTTTCATCTGTCTTATTTAATTTTAGAGAAGTCTTATTTGATCTATTAATAAAATAACTATTGTCTTATTCTATTTTTCATAATAGACAAATTACTCTTATTTAAATTCTGCAGGGTCTCGAAAGAAGAATTAGTAATAAATCTTTGATTATTCGAGGTTTTTATGAAATCTAAAAATTCTTTTTCAGGCGTTGATCCAATAATTGTTAAATATATAAAGTACTATGCTAGCTGTCTTAATCATACTAACTGTTTTATTGATAGGAGTCTTGAAGATATAGAGCTAGAACTTTTTTGTGAGGTTTGGCCTTGCCTTAGTTTGTATGATAAAACAAGAAGTAGCTTTAATACTTTTGTTGCTAATTTAACTAGACGTCGTGCTCGTAACCTCTTGCGTAACCAACTATGCACTAAACGTCAGATTAACTTTGGTATTGATGATAACATACCAGATTCTAAATATCTTGAAGATGATATAATGGTATACATTGACGTAAAAAATATAATCTCAAAATTACCGAAATCTCATAGAAAACTATGTGAGCTGCTTAAGGTTTCTACTATTACTGAAGCTGCAAAAATAACAGGTATACCAAAAACAACTGTCTACAACATTTTAAGGCAAATACGCGATAAATTTTCATCTTTAAAATGAGATTTGCTCGATAAGTTTTGGACGAATTACCTAGGTCACCGTGTATATATATCTGAGTGATTAAACCAGGAGAAAAATGAAAATAATTGATAGAGATGAACGAATGAAGACACAAACAGGAGCAAAAATTGTGATCTTTGGTCCTTACGGTATTGGTAAAACCAGCCTCTTAAAGACTATAAGTGAACCAACACTATGTCTTGATTTTGAAGCAGGTCTGCTTGCTGTTCAAGATTGGCAGGGAGATTCAATTAGTGTTCGTACTTGGAATCAAGCTCGGGATATTGCCTGCCTAATTGGTGGTCCGAACCCTGCACTAAAATCTGATCAGGCGTATAGTCAAAAACACTATGAGCATGTCTGTAGCAAGCACAAAGATCTTCTTTCTGAAGTTTCTAAATACCGATGCATCTTTGTGGATAGTATAACCGTTGCTTCACGTTTATGTCTTTTATGGGCAAGGATGCAACCTGAGTGTTTTTCTGATAGATCGGGAAAAGAAGATAAAAGAGCTGCTTATGGGTTACTTGCTCAAGAGATGATGGCATGGCTCAATCAGTTTCAACACATCAGAGATAAAGACATCATCATAGTTGGCACACTAGGTCAATATCTTGATGACTGTAATCGTTCAACATGGCTACCTCAATGTGAAGGGGCTAAAACTGCTAGTGAGATTCCAGGGATAGTTGATGAGGTAATCAGCATGGTTGGAATCAAGAAAGATGATGGAACAGAGAAACGTTCATTTGTCTGTCAGACTATTAATTCTTGGGGATATCCAGCTAAAGATCGCAGTGGCTGCTTGAATATGGTTGAAGAACCACATTTGGGTAAATTACTTGCAAAAATTAAAGCCAAAACTTTGGCACCTATTGCTTAATTAAAAATTGGAGAATAATTATTATGGAACAAAGCTTTTTCAATATCGGTCAAAAAATTCCCTTTTTCAGTGTGAAAGAATACTTGAATGATCAATCACCAATACCAGAAGATATAATCTCACCAAGAATTTTAACAAAAAGAGGCTTATTGGTACTGGGTGGCCCACCTAAAATCGGCAAAAGCGACTTTTTGATCTCTTGGCTTGTCTACATGGCTGCTGGTAGATCATTTCTTGGTATGATGCCAAATAGACCTTTGAAGATCTTCTACATGCAAACTGAAATTGAGTATGACTATATGAAGGAACGTTTGCAACAGCTTCAACTTGATAAGGAACTTTTGGATATAGCTGCCAATAACTTAATTATCACGCCAAAAGTGCAATTATCTTTCAGCAGTGAAGAAATAGATGAAATCAAAAATACTGTTAAAGAGCGTTTTAAACCTGATATTATTGCGATTGATCCTCTTCGTAATATCTTTAACTCAAGTGAATATGGCAACGAAAATGACAACAGCGCTATGCTATTCTTCTTGCAAAAAACACTTGAAAGACTGAGAAATGTTATCAATACAGATTCGGGCATAATACTCACTCACCACACAAAAAAACTGTCCAAAAAGATGCTGGAAGAAGATCCATTTCAAGGCCTAAGCGGTGCTGGATCTTTACGTGGATTTTATAGCACTGGCATGGTGATGTTTGCTCATGATGAGGAAAACACTGTCCGTCAAATAGTATTTGAGCTTCGTAATGGTGAGCGTGTAGCAAGCAAGCTTGTCAATAAGATAAATGGTCATTGGCAGCTTGTAGACCAATGGAGTTGATTCTTTTTTTACTTAATTTATAGGGAACAATATGCTAACAGATTTTTTAACTGATTTTAATACTGCAAAATTACAAAGTAATTTAATACCAAAAGGTACAATAGTCAAGGTAAAAATGGCAATTAAACCAGGAGGTTATGAAAATTGGTTCACTAAAAGCTATGCTACCGGCAGCATCTATTTAAACGCTGAATTTACTGTCACTGAAGGTCCATATGCAAAACGCAAGATTTTTCAAGTAATTGGTATTAAAAGTGGCAAAGCAAGAGTTGAAGGAGAAGATGTTTGGGCAGAAGCTGGACGTTCTATGCTTAGAAGTATTTTAGAGTCAGCACGGAACATTCATTCAAATGACACTTCAGAAAAAGCAGCTATTGCTAGAAAAGTCAACTCTATAGCTGACTTTAACGGGGTAGAGTTTACTGCAAAAGTTGGTATTGAAGCTGATCGGTATGGAGAAAAGAACAAGATTGCTACGGTTATTACTCCAGAACAATCTGAAGTTGATTGGTTGCCATTTTGAAGTACGACGAAGAGAAGCTCTGGATTGCTGTAATTGAGAGAGCTATCAAAGATGCAGCAGGAAAAAATCCAGAGCTAAAGAAAGAAGCAATTAAATGGTTTGATTCAGAGTCTTTTGAAACTGTTTGTGAGCTAGCTAATCTCAGCTCTAAGCGTATGAAAAGTATGTATGGGGGTTTTATGCATAGAAAAGAAATAAAAGGATTATTGATTGATAATATTAAGAAGTGTGTACCTTACCTAATTCCAAACGGTAATTTTGATCGAGAGAGGACTTATGTTGGTAACTGTGACGGGGATATGATTACAGTTAAAATAGTGGGTAAAGAAGCTGGAAATTGGCGTAATTTTACTAAAGGGACTAGTGGTGACATTATTGATCTTTGGACTTTAGTTAAAGGTGATATAAATTCCGCTAAGAAGTGGTTAAATACTAAAGAAAACACAACAGAATATAAAATTACATCGTTTTCAGCAAGGCATTACTTAAATGATAAATCACCAATGCCAAAAGATATAATAGGCCCAAGAATTTTAACTCCAGGCGGTCTTTTGGTTATAGGCGGAACTCCCAAAATAGGAAAAAGTAATTTTCTACTTTCCATGTTAGTACATTTAGCTGCTGGAGTATCATTTCTTGGTATGAAGCCTGCAAAGCCACTTAAGATATTCTATCTACAGAATGAAATGGAATATGATTACATAAGAGAGCGCTTACAGAAGCTAAGAATCAGCAAGAAAACCCTTGATGCAGGAACAGAAAACTTAGTTATTACTAAAAAAGTACAGTTAACTTTGAATGTGGAAAAAATAAAGGAAATTATGTCGGAAAATCTCGATGTAAAAACAGTTGATCTTATAGTGATAGACTCTCTTTTTGATTATAGGAGTATGATCTCTTTTCTGCAAAATAGTATTGATGAACTACGCTCTATAACTAATCCTGCTGCTGGAGTAATAGTTACACATTACACAAAAAAAATGTCAACAACCACGTTAAAAAAGAATCCATTTCAAGCATTGAGTGGTGCTAATGTTTTAAGAAGTTTATATACATCTGGAGTAATGATATTTAGGCCAGAAAGGAATACTCTGCAATTGATGTACGAACTTAAAAACGGCAAACCAATACCAACAAAATTCATAAACATGGTTAACGGACGCTGGATAGCCACAGCTTAACCAAATTTCTAAACTTTAAATATATTGGAGATTTTATGGGTATCTATTGTGATTTTAATACTGCAGCTCCACGAAAAAATGCATCATTAGTAGAAAAAGAACAGCTTAAAGCTCAGCTTCTGTTAAATATCAGATCATGCCTTTCTTATCTATTGCCAAGAGGGATTTTTCGTGGTGATAAGTTTTATGTAGGCAATGTACAAGGTGATAAAGGAAAGAGTCTAGTAGTAGAATTAAGTGGCAGTGAAGCTGGCCTATGGCATGATTTTGCAACAGGAGAAGGTGGTGACATTATCGACCTTTGGGCAGAAGTGCATAGAAAAAGTACTAGAACAGAGTTTACTGAAGTAATGGACTCTATAGCTGAATGGCTTGGTCATTTTAAAAAGATCAAAACTGACAAAACTGCAGGTAATCCAACTGCATATTGGGATTATTACGATGAAAAAGGCCAAGCTCTTGTTAGAGTATATCGTTATGATGATGATAGTGGAAAGAGATATCTTCCTTTTGATATCAAAAAATCCACCTTTAGTGTACCAGAGATAAGGCCACTATATAATATTCCAGGTATTTTAAAGTCCGATAAAATTCTTCTTGTAGAAGGGGAAAAGTGTGCAAATGCTCTCATAGAGCAAGGTATTACTGCCACAACTGCAATGTCTGGAGCAAATGCAGACCCAAATAAAACAGATTGGACACCACTCAAAGGTAAACATGTTATTATTTGGCCAGATAATGATGAACCAGGTAAAAAGTATGCTGAAAATGCTACTACAAAACTTATTAGTTTAGGTATTACATCACTTTCTATGACTAAAATTCCAGAGAATAAACCGAAAGGCTGGGATGCTGCTGACTATTTACAAGAAAGCATAAACGTCTCTGATTTTATCAAGAACAACGCAAAAAAAGTAATGATTAAACCGCCACTAAAGATTTTAGACTGGAGTGCAGAACGCTTTGTAGGTCCGGTACCAGAGCAAAAGTTTCTTGTTGAGGGAGTATTTCCTTTAGGAGTTACTTCAATAGTGGCTGCTATGGGAGATACAGGTAAAGGCATGCTTCTTCTTGATCTAGCACTTAAAGTTATAAGTGATAAAGATCAGATATGTAGTTTTGGTTCATTTGTTACTGAGCATGGATCAGTGGTAATTTTTTCAGCAGAAGATGATGCAAGTGAGATACACCGCCGCTTAGAACGACTTGACCCTAAGTGCGAAAGGTTAAAACATAAAGATAAATTATTTATTGTACCACTGCCAAATGTCAGAGGATCACTTACAATACTCAGAAATGTTCGTGGTAAAATCGTTGAAATTTCTCCTGAATTTGAATCAATCATGAAGCAGCTCGAGGAAATAAAAGATCTAAAACTGATAGTATTTGATCCACTTGCTTCATTTATTCATGCAGATATAAATGCTGATCCTGCTGTAGGAGATTATCTGATGTGTTTGCTATCTGATCTAGCGTGTAGTACTGGAGCTTCAATTATTACTGCTCACCACATGAGAAAACCAAAAGGAGAAAAACCTATACTAACTGTTGAGCAAGCAAGAGATGCAATTAGAGGTACCTCTGCCCTTGTTAATGGTGTTAGATGTTCATATGCTTTTTGGCCAATAGAAGATACAGCTAAGCAAGAAATCTTTAGGTCAATGGGGGAAACTCCAAGACAAAATGCTTTATTTAACGGGGCAGTTGTTAAGGCAAATGGGTTAGCTGATCGCACTGTACGTACTTACCTAAGAAATCAAGAAACAGGACTACTAGAAGATATAACAGCGCAATTAAAAGTTAAAGATGTTAGTGATAAAAGTCTTAAGATATACCTTATCAATGCAATTAAACGATCTGCTATTGCAGGACATCCATTTACTCATACAGGAAGCACAGGAGTATATAAACAACGGCATAGGCTACCTGAAATTTTTTACAATATGGGAAGAGACAAACTAGAACGTATGGTACAGGAACTTTTACAGGCGAAGCAGTTAGTAAAAGGAATGTCTAAAGGTTCAAGAGAGGATAAGTGGCTTGACGTTACAACAGGACCATTTGCTTGTGGTGTAGGAAAATTCACTCCTGGAGCTGAGGATTTTAGCTGTAGAGAAAACTTATAAATCTCTACTTTATTTATAAATCCCTCATACAGGTTTAAAGTACTATAAATGGGATTCGAAAATATACTATCAGTTTTCTTAATATCTTATCAAATTATTTATCATTATATGATACAACTTACAGCATATTTATAGTAAGGTGTTAATTATGAAAGAGGCAAAGGAGAATCCAGTAGTTAGATTAAAGGCTACAGCTAAAGAATTCAATTTTAGTAAATTAAGAGTAGATCAAGCTAATAAATTGGCGAATTCCGGTGAAACAATGTTCTTAGATTTTCAAAGGATGAATTTTATTATTAACGGAAAAGAAATAGATAAAAATTTTATTATTGCATTTAAGGAAGGAGCTAAGTACCGCAGAAGCGAACTTTTTAATAGTGATGATATATATAATGACGAAATATTTAACAAAAAAGGAACAAGAGAAATAGATACGGATCATGGCAAAGCATTTGTTGCTTCAGTACTTAAAGATATTGAGAAAGAGATTGTACAAGATGCATTTGGCGAGTTGTGGAAGGATCATTGCGAAAATCCTGAAACTGCTGATAATCAAAAAACTGATTCATATAAGAAAGAATTTAAAGAATTTTACAATGCTGGTCAAGAGTATACCGATCTACTACCTATAGAGAGAGATGAAAACAAGGATTACCGTTCCTTTGCAAAAAAAGTTTTCAAAAAAATGTTTAGATACGCTGGGGCAGAAGTTCCAAGAGATGCTATTTTAGAAGAGCTAGTCACCAATTGTAATCAAGCCGGGTATGAGGCTGCTCCATTTATACAAACCCAACTTGCACTTGGACAGTCGTTCATAGTAGAAAATCCTAAAAAAGTAATAAACATTGATTGTGCTAACCAAAATAATGTAAGAATTAGATCTAATATGAAGCTACCAATACTTTCTGTCAAAGATCATATGCATGGAGATAAAATATGTAATCTGTCCAGTTCATTGGAATTTATAATTGAATCTTGTGATGATAAAGACTTTGTAACATACAGAGATGGTAAATTATCACTTACTATTCCTAAAGAGTTGGAAAACTATAAAGATAATGGCAAGACCTTGTTTGACATTATTAAAGAATATTTTCAGAAATTCTGTGCAGAATTAGGGTTTAAATATGAGACAAAAATACAAATAGAGCATGTCTTAGGTACTCAAATTAAAGTAAGTAACCATTTAGATGGTACGATATCAACCACAGGATCAGATGCAAATGAAGAGTTCATCAATCTTTTAAGGAAAAATCTCAGAGGGAGGTTATTGGGACCAGGAGTTACTCTAGGGGGTGAAGATGTTGATGATATTATTGAAGTCAGAGTATCTGCAGTTATGGATCTATTAAGTGATTATGCTAAATTGGAAGATAATAAAGAAAATAGAGAGTTATTAATAAGTGAAGTAGCAGATAATTTAGGGCTTTTCTTTCAAGGTAAAATAGCACCAGAAGTATTGAAAGAGTTTGATGATAAAATAATAAAGTTGATGAATAGCGAAGGTATAGAAAGTAATATAGATCAACATGTAATGGAATTAGAATCTTTACCTTCTTTGATAAAAGGTGAGGTTGATCATAATCAAGTCCAGTGTGTTGTAAATATTTTTACCAATTTAATTATTGAAGGGAAAAGAGAAATATGCGAAAAAAAAGGTGCGATTAATGCAATTGATGCAATTCATAAGAAGGTAGATAAGGCAATTATTGAACAAGAAAAACAAGCAACCAATAAACAAGATATAGAAAATGATAAATGGACAGATAGAATCAAAAAACAGAGATTATCTATGGAACCACATGAACATTTACATTAAAAACACTGGTATGCTCTTTAAATATCTTAGAGTTTAATCTATTTTTTTATTCAATCTACTTAATCAAAAATATTAACTTTGGAGCCAGAAACTACAACCTATTATAAGCTATGATTTCAATTAAAAAGGGATAAGACATCAAATGGTTGAATTACATTCCTGATTCCTGGGTTATTCACTAAACAGTTAGAAATCAAGGAAGCTAAAACCTGCATAAAACCTAGACTTTTTGACCTACATTCCTAAAAGCATTCCTAGTAACTACATACTTAAAGTGAGCTAATATGGCTGATTTTACCATTCCTAAAACCCTTATATATTATATATATATAATAACAATAGTAATAAATAATAAATAAAATAAATATATAAACTACAAATAAAAATTATCAAAAAGAAGGAAGATCAAAAAGACCACTGCAAAACATTACTTAGATTTTATGAAAAAGATACAATTTAGAGATAATTGCAATTAGTGCGGTTTTAAAGGGATTTTACGACTTCATGGTAACAATTGATCACTGAGACCTAAGTTGCTCGTGTAGGATAGCTTAAAACTCAATTACGAGGCATTTCTTTTGCTTTAAACTTTTATCTTTGTAGAAGAAACCCTTGCCTAGCTTATCACGTTTTTTATTCGTTGTAAAATATTTTTTCAAAATAATAAACCAGATGAACGGCAAAGAACAGAAGCGACTGCGAGACGGAATGCTTTGTGTTGAAGGCCTTGTTTTCCTTTTCTACCTTACTATAAACTACTGATTAAAGATACAAAAATAAAAAGAAGCAAATACAGTATTTTAAAGCATTTTATGAGTTTAGGTTTGTGTTGTGTTTCTATCTTATACTAAAGAGCCTCTATAATACCGCTAAAAACGCGAATAAAAGGCATACAAACTCTATATGAATGTAATCCATTATAAGAGATGAATAAGTTAGAGTTTTGAGATTAACTCAAGTAAATTGCTACAAAAAACGTCCTGTAGACTTAGCAGCACCTAAAGAAAGTATAAAAGGATTGAGACGATAACCATGGTCTTTGCAAGAATATCCTGGCCAGCCAATGTTTTCAATAACGTCGTTACAATTTGCACCAAGCTCTTTGGATAAAATTTCTTTTATTGCTTTAATCATTCTATTTAGTGGCCTTCTAATCTTGTACTCTAAATTGTGAATTTCTGAATTAAAACCCAAGAGCTCTCCTAGTTGATTGATATTAAGGAACTTATATTTTTCTGCTGGCAATCCGCTTTTGAAATCCTGCCAAAACTGAGCTAACAAAACGTGCATAATACCAAGGCGTGCTACTGAATGCTTACTGATAATTTGAATGTTATTTATGTAGATTGAGTTATTTATAATATGCAAATGTAGTATCTTAGGCTGAGATAGCTCAGTGGATGGAACGAGCAACATTTATTAACTTATTATGTTTAATAAACTTATTATAGTATATTTTCAATAAAAAAATAGAATTTTTTGGACGAATTTTGAAGTTACCGTGTATATATATTATGTACACACTACAACGTACCTCTAATTTCTAGTAATGTCAATCTTAACACTCGACCTCGGCAAACAAACGGGCTGGGCAATTCTAACAGATGGAGTAATTGAAAGTGGAAGCAAAAGTTTTCATGGTAGCCGTTTTAGCGGAGGTGGCATGTGCTTCTTGAATTTTCGTAATTGGCTCAATTCTTTGAAAGACATTTCTGCAGTGTATTTTGAGGAAGTGAGAAGACATCTAGGAACTGATGCAGCGCATTGCTATGGCGGTTTTCTTGCCGTTCTATCTGCTTGGTGTGAAGAGAACAATATTCCCTACCAAGGTGTTAATGTTAAAACTATAAAACGCTTTATAGCAGGCAAAGGTAATGCAAGTAAGAGTGAAGTTATTGAAGCGATACGTGAAAAAGGTTTTTCACCTAGAGATGATAATCAAGCAGATGCTTTGGCATTAATGTTCTACGTTATGAATCTTAGTAAAGATTTTAACACATTAAAAATACCGTAAAAGTGGGTCCTTTCGGCCATAATGGCGGGTTTGGTGGGTTCAACCCCAGGCCTTCTCTAGCGTCAGATATATTTTGAATATTAACTTTTTAATTATTAAGATATGAATTTAGCAATCCACTACTATCCTACTCGAAATCTGGTCGAATATGAGCGTAATCCACGTAAAAATGACGATGTAGTCAACAGAATGTGTGCTTCTATTCGAGAATTCGGCTTTCGTATTCCAATAGTTGCAAAAAGCGATGGTACTGTGGTTGATGGTCATTTAAGACTTAAAGCAGCAAGAAAACTCGGTATGGAGAGTATTCCAGTGGTCTTAAGTGATAATTTAAACGAACCACAAACCAAAGCTTTTCGATTACTTGCCAATCAATCAGCTAATTGGGCAAAGTGGGATGATGATCTTTTAAAAGTGGAAATTCAAGAGCTAGAAGATTTGCAGTTTGACCTTAAAATGACAGGATTTGAATTAGAAAAAGTTCAACATTTCCTTGATGATTTAGATAGTGAAAAAGAAGATTTTTCTGACTTAGCTATTGATGACAAAAAGGTAACAAAACCAGGTGATCTTTGGATTTTAGGTGATCATAGAATCTATTGTGGTGATAGCTCTGTAGTTGAATCATATAAAGCGGTATTAGACGATAAAATGGCAGATATTACCGTATGTGATCCTCCATATAACGTTGATTACGGTAGCAGTCAGGAAAGAGAAGATAAAAAAATATTAAATGATAATCAAGGTGAAAAGTATGAGCTTTTTCTCTACGACATCTGTTCCCACATTTTAGCATATACGAAAGGTGCAATTTACATCTGCATATCATCATCAGAGTTTTCAACGTTGCAAAAAGCATTTGAGGAGGCAGGAGGAAAATGGTCAACATTTATCATTTGGGCAAAGAATCACTTTACGCTAGGAAGATCAGATTATCAAAGACAATACGAAGCAATGCTCTATGGATGGAAAAGCGGCAATAAACGTGAGTGGCATGGAGGTAGAAATCAAAGTGATCTGTGGTTTTATGATAAGCCAATACATAACTCACTGCACCCAACAATGAAGCCAGTAGAGCTAATGGAGAGAGCAATAGTAAACAGCAGCAGATCAGGAGACATAGTACTTGATCCATTTAGCGGTTCTGGCAGCACGATGATTGCATGTGAGAGAACAGGAAGAATTTGCAGAACAATAGAGCTAGATTCAAAATTTGTAGATGTAACCATAAAACGTTGGCAAGTATATACCGGAAGAGATGCCATTTTAGCCAGTACTGGTAAAACTTTTGCAGAAATTCAAGAAGAAAATTCGTAAAAAGGAGCAAAAAGAGTGGAAAAAATCACACAAACAGAATGGGCAAGAGAGATAGGAGTATCAAAGCAATATGTCTGTTATTTAGTAAAAAAAGGAATAGTTGAGTTGGAGGATGGACTCATTGACCGAGAACAAGCAAACAGGGCTATAGAAACAATAAGAGATCCAAGTCAACCACTGAGAAGAAAAAACTATTCAGAAAGCGGAGAAAAACTTTCCACGATGTTGCTAAAAACTAGAATAAAAAATGAAATGGAGCGAGGTAAACTTCTTGAGGCGAAAGCTAAGGCTGAGATTGGTGAACTTATAGCAGTAGAGGAAGTAAAGCGCGATGCATTTAATGTAGCAAGAGTTGTACGTAATAATTTGCTTAATATTCCAAATAGAGTTTCAGCACTGCTTGCATCACTGAGTGACACTGAAAAAATTCACGAGACGCTAACTGAAGAGATTACAAACTCACTTGAAGAATTATCTAACGCTAAATTTAAAATATAAAAAGATTTTGAATACAAAATGGCTGATAACTTAAGTTTAGAGTTAATAAAGTGTTTAATCAATCAACCTGGATTAGATGTTAATGTCAGAGGGTTAAACGGAAAAACCCCACTACATTGCGCTATAGAATTTGATGAATTAAGCATGGTGGATTTGTTACTCACGAAGAAGAATATTAATCCTTTTGTGGAAGATAATGAAGGTAAAACATCTCTTGATTACGCCAAAGAAGGGAAAAAAGCAGAAATATTACAAGCGCTAATTAATAACAAGTACGGGTCAGAACAAGATAGCTTACTTCATTTAGCTGCAATGATAGGTGAAGTTAATGCAGTTAGATATTTGATAGGAAAAGGTATTGACGTTAATGTACGAAATGCTTTGCATCATACGCCATTACATCTAGCAGCAGGAATAGGACATACAGAAGTTGTAAAGATTTTGATAAGAGAAGGAAATGCTGAAATCGAGGTTTTTGATGCACGAAATCAGACACCGATGCACTATGCAGTTAACAACAAAAAATTGGAGATAGTAAAGTTATTACTGGAGCTAGGAGCAGATGTAAATAGCGCACGTGTAGGACAAAACTCGATGAAATTATCACCTATTCATATAGCTGTAAGTAATACTAATTACGATGAAAGAGACTTATGTCTTGATATCCTCAGATGCTTAATAAAGGAGCCTAATGCTCAAGTCAATTTGCAAGACTATGAAAATAAAACACCACTACATTACGCTGAAAGACTTAAAACAATAGAAGTTTTACTAACGCGAGAAGATATAGATCCATTGGTAAAAGACGATAGCGGCAAGACACCATTTGATTACGCTAAACCTGAGATAAAGAAGACTTTGATGAGCAATAAGTATGGTTCTGAGAAGAATAGTCTACTCCATTTAGCTTCACAAATGGGAGAAATTGAGCTTGTAGATACAATTTTAAAAGAAGAAATCGATATTGATATTGTAAATAATAAAGGTTTATCACCGATTTACCTTGCTGCGGAAAAAGGGCATTTACATGTAGTAAAGTTATTGCTGAAAAAAGGAGCAAATTATACACCTGTTCTGCACTTAGCAATCAAGTCAAATAATTTAGAATTGCTAAAAACTTTATTTAAAGAAAAGAGCATCAAATTACCAGATGAGATAGGCAGATCTGTACCAATTTATTATAGGTGTATAGAGCATAGAGATGCAAAAGTAAGAAAATACAATAGTGTGATCTGTGTTTTTACCTCAGTAAGTGCAGTAGCAATGGCAGCATATATAGGTTTAACAGCAACAACAATAAGCAATGCAATCATTTTTGCAACAATGACAGGAATACTTGCGCTTATTATAGCAATAATGATAAGTGAGATGAGCAAAAGATATATAGAAAATGAATTTCAGAAAAAGATGTTTATGGAATTGGAGGAGTGTGGAGGAATAAACTCTACTGTTAACAATATTGAGATAGAACCAATTATGAGTAGATGCAGACAATGATATACGCTAGAGCTTTTTCTGAAGGTTTAAAACCAGATCCAGAGCTTAAAGTATCAGAGTGGGCGAATGAGTATCGAGTTTTAGCGCCAACTGCAGCATCAGAGCCAGGAAAATGGAGAACAGAGAGAACTCCTTATTTAAAAGAAATAATGGATTCATTATCTCCGTCTTCATCTGCAGAAAAAGTAGTATTCATGAAAGGAGCGCAGATTGGAGGAACAGAAGCTGGCAACAATTGGATTGGCTATATCATCGATCAAACACCAGGACCAATGCTAGTAGTACAGCCAACAGTTGAAATGGGAAAGCGTTGGTCAAAAGGAAGATTTGCGCCACTGATTGAAAGTACACCATGTTTAAAAAGTAAAGTAAAAGACCCAAGGTCAAGAGATTCGGGCAATACTGTACAGAGTAAGGAATTTCCAGGTGGAATAGTAGTAATAACCGGAGCAAATAGCAGTGTAGGACTTAGATCCATGCCAGTAAAGTATCTCTTTCTTGATGAAATAGATGCATATCCAGGAGATTCAGGAGGAGAAGGAGATCCAGTACTGCTTAGTATTGCTCGAACTAATACATTTGCACGGCGAAAGATTTTTTTAGTATCAACACCAACGATTCATGGAATAAGCAGAATTGAGAAAGAATTTGAAGCAACAGATAAGAGATATTTTTTTGTTCCCTGTCCGCATTGTAATTATTACCAAATTTTAAAATGGTCACAAATAAAATGGGAAGATAAAAATCCAAATACAGCACACTATATATGTATAGAATGTGGTAAAAAGATAGAAAATCATCAAAAGACAGAGATGCTTGAGCGTGGAGAATGGAGGCCTACTGATAGAGTAAAAGGTGAGAAAAAAGGATTTCATCTTTCAAGTCTTTATAGTCCAGTTGGCTGGTATAGCTGGACTCAAGCAGTAGAAGATTTTCTCCATGCAAAAGAAAGTGAACAATTACTGAAAGTTTGGATAAATACTACGCTTGGAGAAACCTGGGTAGATAAGGGAGAAGTACCAGACTGGAAGCAATTATTTAACAGGAGAGAATTTTTTCCCGTAGGCACAGTACCAAAGGGTGAAGTGGTTTTGACAGCAGGAGTAGATGTCCAAAAAGATCGTCTAGAGGTGGAAGTTGTAGCATGGGGAAAAAGCCGTGAAAATTGGTCAATAGACTACCGAGTATTTGAAGGTGATACTGGAAGAGGAGAAGTATGGGGAAAACTTTCGGAGCTTCTGAGTCATCATTTTATCGGTGAAAATGGGCTTGAATATATGATAAGTATGATGGCGGTTGATGCTGGGTATGCGACACAAGAAGTATACAATTGGGTAAGAGGTCATCAAGGATCTGGAAGAGTAATGGCAGTCAAAGGTGTAAACAAAGCGCTAGTACCACTTAGCAGCCCAAGTAGAGTAGATATAACAGTTGGTGGTCAAAAGCTAAAGAGAGGAATAAAGCTCTGGCCAGTTGGAGTATCGATATTAAAATCAGAGCTTTTTCAGCTACTTAATGTTTTAAAAAACGGGGAAAAAGAAAAAGTGCCAGCAGGATATTGTCATTTTCCGGAGTATGCACCTGAATATTTTAAGCAGCTAACGGCAGAGCAATTAGTCAGCAAGGTAGTAAAAGGATACACCAAACAAGAGTGGCAGAAGGTAAGAGAAAGAAATGAAGTACTAGATTGCCGAATTTATGCGAGAGCAGCATCTATTGCACTTGGAATTGATCGTTGGCCAGAGAGTAAATGGAATAGTTTGAGTGGAAAAATAGAAAGTAAAAAACCTAAAAAAGTAAGACAGAGTAAGTGGTTGAAAAATGTATAACGAAGAGTATTTAATTCAAGTTGAACAAGCAATAAAGAAGCTGCAAAATGGAGAGCGAGTAGTATCAATTGCATATGGTGATCATGTTGTGAGATATGCTGAAGTTCAGATAAATGACCTGCTAAGCTTAAGACAACGTATTAAAGCTGAGCTAAAGATTGCTGGAGTGGAGCCAAAGAGGAAAATTGTTTTTGCTACTAATAAGGGAATTATATGAGAGAATATCAAAATTTTCTGAAACAATTAAAGTATGTAATAGTCAATAGTGGTGTATTAGAAAAAGAAGAGAAATGTAAGAAAATAGCTGATTTATCAAATAAAGTATATGCGAATGCAGTAGTAGACCTATCACATTGGAATGCAGATGTAAATTTTAAGCTAGTCAAAGAAGATGGAATATTGGGTGTAGTACATAAGGCAACTCAAGGATTAAAATTTGTAGATCTAAAGTACGCAGAGAGAAGAAAAGTTGCTGAAGAAGAAGGACTTCTGTATGGTGCATACCATTTTGGAGTAGGAGAAAACGGAAAAGACCAAGCTGAGCATTTTTTAGAGACAGTAGGAGATAGTTCTAAAGTTCTACTTGCTCTAGATATAGAAGAAAACAAAAATGGAGAAAACATAACACCAAAACAGGCGGAAGATTTTGTAACTAGAGTTCAAGAAAGAACTAATCGCTTACCATTGATTTGCGGAGGAGCTTATTTTCTAAAAGATTTTGCTACACCAATTTTAACTAAGTGTCCACTGTGGAAAATAAGATGGTCTAAACTACCAAAAGGATGGAATAAGTGGGTTTTGTGGCAATACACTAATGGTCAAATGGGACCTAAACCGCATTCAGTAAGAGGAATAGGACCATGTGATAGAAGTAAATTTAATGGAACAATAGAAGAATTAAAGAATTTTTGGTTATCAGGATGTTAAAGACCTTAAAACAACTATTTAGTAAGCCAAAAATCAAAAGTTCTGCATGGGATGCGTCAGGCTCAGGAAGAAGAGTGATGTATTGGCAAGGAGAAACAGGAAGCATAAATAATTTACTTTCTCAGAGCCTTGGGCACTTACGTAGCCGCTCTCGGGATATGGTAAGAAAAAATCCATATGCAGCCAATATCATTGATACAATAGTAAGTAACTCTATTGGAACAGGAATAAAACCGCAATCAAAAGCAAGAGATGGAGAATTTCGAAAGAAAGTGCAAGAATTATGGCTAAAATGGACAGATGAAGCAGATAGCTGTGGAATAAGTGATTTTTATGGATTACAAGCTCTAGTATGCAGAAGTATGATAGAGGGAGGAGAATGTTTTGTACGTTTAAGAACGAGAAAGCTGGAAGATAGATTTTCTGTACCACTACAACTGCAAGTACTTGAGTCTGAACATTTAGATAATAAAACAAATCAAACTTTAGGAAATGGTAATGTAATAAGAAACGGGATTGAGTTCAATAGACTTGGGCAAAGAGAGGCATATTACTTATTTAGAGAACATCCAGGAGAAGGCTCATTTGGAGAATCAGTGAGAGTACCAGCAAATGATGTTTTACATATTTATAGACCTTTAAGACCTGGGCAAATCAGAGGGGAGCCTTGGCTTTCTAATATACTGTTAAAGCTCTATGAACTTGATCAATACGATGATGCAGAATTAGTGAGAAAAAAGACAGCAGCAATGTTTGCAGGGTTTATTACAAGACTTGATCCTGAGGCAAATATTTTAGGAGAAGGCGAAAGTAATGAGCAAGGAGTAGCATTATCAGGTTTAGAGCCAGGAACAATGCAGCTTTTAGACCCAGGAGAAGATATAAAATTTTCAGAGCCGTCTGATGTTGGAGGAAGTTATGAAGCATTCATGAGACAGCAACTGAGGGCAATAGCAATAGGTACAGGAATAACATATGAGCAGCTAACAGGAGATTTAACCGGTGTTAATTACTCATCAATCAGAGCTGGATTAATAGAGTTTCGTCGTCGATGCGCTATGCTGCAACATAACATTATGGTATTCCAATTTTGCAGACCAGTATGGAATAGATGGCTAGAGTTAGCAGTACTTTGTGGAGAACTCTGTATAGATGAAAAAGTAGTAAAAGCAGCGAAAGAAGAAGTAAAATGGATACCACAGGGATTTGATTGGGTGGATCCACTGAAAGACCAGCAAGCACAGCAAATGGCAGTAAGAAATGGCTTCAAAAGTCGATCGGAGGTAGTATCAGAAATGGGTTACGATGTAGAAGAAATTGACCAAGAAATAGCAGAAGATCAAAAGCGTGCTGATTCTCTCAACCTTTTCTTTGATTCTGATGTCAGGACACAAACAAAATAAGTCTCGTTTACTTTATGGAAATTTTACAAACCAACTGGCTATGTAGGCCGATGATGATAGAGCAAAAAAGCTTTGACCTGTTGTCACTATATAACGGAAAACAACCTATCTTGAAAAATATAAAACATGCAGTAAATCAGAATATAGAAAAAACAGCAGTAATAGCAATACATGGAATTTTGACCAAAAAACCAGGGGCTTTTGACGATTTTCTGGGAATGACATCATATGAGAAAATTCAAGAAGAAATAGAAGAAGCATTATCAAACAAAGATATAGAAACTATTCTGCTTGATATAGATAGCTCCGGAGGAGAGGTAAACGGTATATTTGACCTAGCTGACTTTATTTATGAATCAAGAGCAAAAAAGAGGATAATAGCGATAGCAAATGATGATGCATACTCTGCTGCATATGCTATAGCCTCTAGCGCTGAGAAGGTATTTGTGAGCAGAACTTCTGGTGTTGGCAGTATAGGAGTAATAGCAAGTCATATAGATCAAAGTGGGTTTGATGAAAAATGTGGAATAAAATACACAACTATTTTTACAGGCAAGAGAAAGAATGATTTAAATCCACATGAGCCTATTAACTCTGAAGGTTTAAAAAGTTTGAGAGAGGAAATAGATCGTTTATATGAGATGTTCGTCCAGCTAATAGCACGGAATCGAAATCTTTCTATAGAAGCAATCAAATCAACGGAAGCAGGGCTATATTTTGGGGAGAAAGCAGTAGAAATAGGCCTTGCAGACGGAATGACAATTCTTTCATCTATTAATAAAAACAGGAGTATTACTATGAATGAACAAACTACAACTGACCTAGAAACTGATAATTTAACTAATAAAATCAAAAATGACAGTTATCATGCTGAAGTTCTTGAATTAATACGTTTATGCAACTTATCACGAATGCCAGAGAAAATAGGAGAATTTATAGAGCAGAATGTTAGCAGCAAACAAGCACAAGAAATATTAATGTCGATACTTGCAGAACGAACAATGAAGACTGAAATTTTAAGCACATTACCACAGAATTCGTCAGAAGATTTAATGATGCAGGTAGCAAGAAGTCGTGCACAATCTGGCATTTAGAATATTCATAGTATAACAAAAGTAAAAAATAAAGGGGAAAAGCAGAATGAGTACTATAACAGAACAAAATAACCTTGGGGATCTTCTGAAATACGAAGTTTCAAATCTATATTCAAGAGACCAAATAACAGTAGCTAAAGGTCAAAATCTTAAGCTTGGTGCAGTAGTTGCCAAAAAGACGGAAGATGGTTTTATTAGAGTCCTTAATCCCACTGGAACAGACGGCACACAAACAGCAATAGGTGCAATAGTAAGTGATGTAAATGCGACAGAAAATGCCAAAGCAGTAATTATTACTCGTGGTGCAATACTAGCAGATCATGCAGTTGTGTGGCCAGCAAATATCACTGAAGAACAGAAAGCTGAAGCAATAAAGCAACTTGAAGCACGAGGGATCATTATCCGCAAGGGAGCTTAAAAAAACTATTAAAAACACAAAAGGGGAAAATAAAAAATGCAAAATCCATTTACAAATACAGCATTTAGCATGACGGCACTAACAAATGCGATGAATATATTGCCGATAAATTATGGACGTGTTGAAAATTTAAATTTGTTTCCAAATAGGTCAGTAAGATTTAGACATATTACCATAGAAGAACATAATGGAGTTTTAAGTTTACTACCAACTCAGTTACCCGGAGCGCCAGCAACAGTAGGAAAAAGAGGAAAAAGAAAGGTAAGAACATTTACGATTCCACATATTCCACATGATGATGTAGTGTTACCAGAGGAAGTACAGGGAATAAGGGCATTTGGATCAGAGAGTGAACTTAAAGCGCTGGCAGATGTAATAACCGATCATTTGCAATTGATGAGAAACAAACATGCAATAACATTAGAGCATTTGCGAATGGGAGCGCTAAAAGGAATAATTTTAGATGCTGATGGGTCAGAATTATTAAATCTGTACAACGAATTTGAAATCACACCAAAAGTAGTAAATTTTGCACTAGGAACTGCAACAACTGATGTAAAACGTAAGTGTCTGGAAGTACTCCGGCATATAGAAGATAATCTAAGTGGTGAATATATGACAGGAGTTCATGCCTTGGTAAGCCCTGAGTTTTTTGATGCACTAACTTCGCATAGTAAAGTGAAAGAAGCATACGAGAGATGGCAAGAAGGAGCAGCGCTAAGGAATGATATGAGATCAGGATTTACGTTTTGTGGAATCACGTTTGAGGAATATAGAGGGCAAGCAACTGATCCTGAAGGAACCGTAAGAAGGTTTATAGAAAGAGATACAGGACACTGTTTTCCAGTAGGAACAGCGAGCACATTTACAACATATTTTGCACCAGCAGATTTTAATGAAACAGTAAATACACTAGGACAGCCACTATATGCAAAACAAGAGCCAAGAAGATTTGATAGAGGGACTGATTTGCATACACAGTCGAACCCTCTACCAATGTGCCACCGCCCGGCAGTTTTGGTCAAGGTCGTTGCAACATAAAAGTACTGATAGAGCAACAAAAAGGCAGTTAGTATTCTATCAGCATATAGCGTACTGATGAAAACTTAATGAATAAAATAGAAGAATGCAAGGGAATATTAAGAGATTATTTAAAGATTGTTTTGCCCATTTAGGAGAAGTGGCTTTGTATAAATCAAAGGATAAGTCATATATGGTACAGGTATTAAAGCAACAGCCAGATAAATTATACGAGATTGGTGAAGGACAATTTGTGGGAGAGATGCTTTTTCTTGAGGTAAGCATTTTTGATATACTGAGGCCAATTGTAGGAGATATTTTTGTTATAGGTGATTGCAAATACAAAATACATACACTACCACTTAGAGATAAATCTGGAATGGTCTGGCGAATCGAAGCGTCTGGGGTGTAAAATGTCTGTGCATATAGAAGTTGAGGTAATAGAAAGTGTAAATGCTAAAAGAAAAAAAATAGAATTAGCAATAGTGAGAGCATTAAACAAAACGGCACTATGGTTAAAAGCGCAAGCAGCTAAGGAAATCAGTAAGGAAAAGAAGATAAAGTTAAGTTTGATAAGAAAGAGATTAAGAATTTTTAAGGCAAAAACTAGCAGATTAGACGTGTTAATTAGATCAAATCTCTATGACATTAGAGCATCGACAATTGGCAAGATACAAAAAACAAGAAGAGGATCGAAAGTAGGAAAGCATGAGTTTATAGGAGGATTTGCAGCAGTTATGCCAAAAGGAAATAGCGGTATGTTTAAACGTGAAGGAAGAGCAGCATTGCCAATAAAGGAAGTTAAATTGTCACTCGAACCTGAGGCTTCAAGGATAATAGGGAATCTTGTTAATTATGAAGTTGAAAAGGTATTTGAAAAATATTTTATACATTACATGAGTTAAATTATATGCATGACAAAGTTCTGGAAAGATTTACATCAAGCAATTTGCAGCACACTGAAGGAAGAAATACCGGCTATACAGACATGTGAAATTTATCCAGCAATAAGGAAAGAACTGTTAGCACCAGCGGTTTTTGTGGAACTTAGCAGTCTTGAAAAAGGACATGATCCAGGAACAGAAGAATTAGCGTTGAAAGCAAGATTTGAAGCACGAATTGTGATTGATAGCACAATAGAAAATGCATCTATTATGGTCAGAACATTAGCTGCTGAGGTTGCGAGAGTAGTAAATAAAAATACTTGGAACGTGAAAAATGTTTCACCAGGAGAATTTATATCAGGAGGAGGAGATGACTTTAGACCAGAGCTCGATGCATATTTAGTGTGGATGGTTGAATGGGTGCATACAATACACGTAGGGCGATCTATTTGGAAAGAAGGAAAATTTATGCCACACAAAATAGAAATCGGTGAAATAAATGTTAGAAAATAATTTTGCAATTTCGGAACTACAGAGGAAACTGGCCAACATTGTTCGTATAGGAGTTGTAAAAGAAATAGATTATGAAAAAGCAAAAGTAAGAGTTAAAATAGGAGATATTGTAACAGATTATCTGCCATGGATAACAAGTAAAGCAGGAAAAGATAGAGATTGGTCTCCGCCAGATATTGATGGACAGGTTATGGTATTTTCTCCTCTTGGTGAACTATCATTAGGAGTGGTGTTAGCAGGAATATATCAGGAAAAATACCATGCACCAGAGAATAAAAAAGAAATAAATAGTATAAAATTTCAAGATGGAACAAAGTTGTCATACGATAAAGATAAACATCATTTAGAGATTGAAGTAGTAGATAAAATAACACTGAAAGCTGGGGGATCGAGAATAGAAATGACAAAAAGTGGAATAAAATTGAAGGCAGATAAAATAAACCTTAATTAAATGAATAAATCGGTTGTGCGAGTAGGAGATCATTGTGCAGAAGCAACACTACATTTTTGCGTTAGTGGCAGTAACAATGTTTTTGTAAATGGTAAGCCAGTTTGCCGAAAAGGAGATAATTTTACAGAAGGTAGAGTATTAACTGAAGGATCAAAAACAGTGTTTGCAAATGGGTTTGGAGTGGGAAGAGTTGGTGATATGGTTTCTTGTGGTTCCAAGGTGATCAGTGGTAGCAGTAACATTTTTTCAGGATAAAATATGCTATACTTATCAAAAATAAAGTTATGAATATGGATATAACTACTAGCCTATTAGGAGACATTAGTAATTTAATAGATAGAGCAAAAAATCATCTTTCTGTTCAATTCAATTCTACTCTAGTATTGTTAAACTGGGAAATTGGCTCTAGAATTGATCAAGATATTCTAAAGCACAAACGTGCAGATTATGGGAAGCAAATCATCTCCCAACTTGCAAAAGAACTTCAGATTAAATATGGACGTGGTTTTGATAGAGCGTCATTATTTCGTATGGTGCAATTTTCTAAATTCTTTTCTGATCAAGAAATTGTCGCGACACTGTCACAACAATTGAGTTGGTCACATTTTGTAGAAATTATTGCAATTTCTGATGAGCTGAAGCGTAATTATTATATAGAAATGTGTCGTATTGAAAGGTGGAGTGTTAGGGCACTACGTAGTAAAATCGATACTATGTTGTATGAACGTACAGCGCTAGCAAAAAAACCTGAAGAGTTTATAAGAAGGAGTATAAAAAATTTACGTGAAGAAAATATGTTAGCACCAGAATTCATTTTTCATGACCCATACTTCCTTAGCTTCATGGAATTGCCATCAAGTTATAGTGAGACTGATCTAGAAAATACAATCTTGGATGAATTGACAAAATTTTTACAAGAGTTTGGAAATGATTTTTGTTTTGTAACACGTCAAAAAAGGATGAGTACTAAAACAACTGACAGGTATTTGGACCTGCTATTTTTTCACAGAGGATTAAAACGCCTTATAGCAATAGAACTAAAAATAGGTCGCTTTGAACCAGCTTATAAAGGACAGATGGAATGGTATTTAAATTGGTTAGATAAAAATGAACGAAAAGCAGGTGAAGAAAAACCGTTAGGGATTATTTTATGTGCTGATAAGGATCAAGAGGATATAGAATATCTTGAACTCGAAGGCTCTAATATTCATGTTGCACAGTATTTAACACAGCTTCCTTCTAAAGAAATTCTTGAAAAGAAGTTGAGAAAGGCTATTTCTATAGCACGTGAAAAACATGCAAGTATTAAGTCAAATCCATGAAAAATATATGAAAGGAATGGATGCTAAAACAGGGAAAGAATTAGAGGGAATAGAGCACTTAAAGCAATCGATAATTGATATACTGACCACTCCTATTAACAGTAGAATAATGAGGAGAGATTATGGGTCAAGATTATTTGAATTAGTAGATAAGCCAATAAATAGAGATTTAACACTTGAGATATATGCAGCAACAGCAGAAGCACTGGGGAAATTTGAGAAGAGATTTAAGTTAGAAAAAGTAAAAATTACAGAAGTAAAAGAAGGGAGAGTAACATTGAATTTAGAAGGTGTCTATCTTTCAGAAGGTAAGTTCATAAATATTAATGGAGTAGTTGTTTAAAAATGCAGCAGCCAAATATTATCGAACCACTGAACTTTGAGGAGATCTTTTCCAGAATGAAAGAAGAGTTAGTAAATCGAGACACAAGTTTTACAGGATTGGTGGAAAGTGATCCAGCAATGAAGGTATTAGAAGTAGCAGCATGGAGAGAGTTGTTACTCAGACAAAGGATAAATGAAGCAGTAAAGAGTAATTTACTGAAATTTGCGACAGGAGAAGATCTTGATAATTTGGCTGAGTTTTATGGAGTAGAGAGGCAGAAAGAAGAAGACGATGTACGATTTAGAAAGAGGGTGAAAGCAAAAATAGTAGGCTGGAGCACATGTGGGAGCAAGGAGTATTATAGGTATCATGCACTGTCGGCAGATAGTAGAGTAAAAGATGCATTAGTAGAATCGCCTATACCAGGGAAAGTACAAATTTCAATCTTATCAACAACAACTGGCATAGTGTCAGAAGAGCTACTTGAAATTGTAAAAAAGCAGGTTACTAGAGATGATATAAGGGTTTTAACTGATACAGTAACAGTAATTGGTTGCAATATTACGGAAATAGATATTCACAGCAGAATGAGCATAAGTCCTGTGATATCGAAGGAGGAAATCAAGAAGCAGTTTATTGAGAAGTTTGAAGCAAGTAGAAGGTTGGGATGGAATGTTACAAAATCATGGATAATAGCGAATCTATTTGTAGATGGTGTAGAAAATGTGGAATTAATCGAGCCAAAAGAGGACGTTGTAGTACTAGGAAATGAGTGCGCTGCATTAAGAAAGTTAAAGGTTGAGTAATGTTATTGCCACCAAATGCAACAAACCAGGAAAAAGCGCTAGTAGATGCGATAGATTATAAGGTTGATCCAAGCTGTATTAGAGGATTTAAATTTAGATTGGAAGAAGAAACATTGCCGTGGATAATAGAAGAATATGGTTTAGAAGAAATACTACGCTGGGTAAAAGACAAAAGAAAAGCTGTAGTAGAAGGAGTGAAATTTCAAAGACTACGTGGAACGCCTGCATCACTTAAAATAGCACTGAAATGGGCGAATATAGAAGACATTACAATTATCGAAGAACCACCTGGCAAGCACTTCTTTGAGCTGCAAATTGGAATAAAGGATGTGCCAAATGACTTTTTCGTTGATGCCGCTATAGAGCTTGCAAAACTATCATTACCAGCAAGATCAAGGCTAATGAGGATTTTCAATGGCCACTATAACATTGATAGGTTTATTTTAGATGAAAGCTTTTTTGGGAATTTGCTATCTGATTATTCTGGAATCAAGATCAAAAAAGAAGGGCCAATACTATCATTTGGAAGAAAAAATTCATTTAAACTAAAAATAGCAAATGCAACTTTCAATTTTAGTACATTTCGAAATCATTATGAGAGAAGTTTTAGCAATGATTTATATCGCCTAGATGTTGCAATACTTGGAGAAACAGAGCCACATACCAAAAACTACAGTGGAATATATGAACGAAATCACATGTGGTACAATTTCAAAGCACTGTACTCTATTTCGCAGAGTTTACTACCACCAATAAAGTTTGCCAAAGCACAGATTGTATTGTCAGATAGCTGGAAATTAGGAGAAATAAATCACTGTTTTCCTCCTTGCTATCAAGAAGAAATAGGAGGCACACTTTTACTTAATAATGATAAACTTTCTGGACAGCTATGGAACTTGGAATGCAAACCAATTTTGGAAAGATTTAATATCAGCTATGAATATGAAGCAAAGAATTTTACTGATCAAAAGGTTGCGAAAGCTAATTTAACAGAATATCACGTAGCTTACGAAAATGATAGAAGTTCAGGACAAGAAGATTCAATACACGAATTAGAAAATTACATTTTAGTATTTTACCCAGGAGTACTGAAATGGCACGAACATCGACATTTGCACAGAAGTTGGAAAAGTAGTCAAGTTGTATCTATAATAAGTTAAGTACTTATATTTAGATCCTCATATATTATATTAATAATAGGTTAAAATGTATGAAATAAAAAGAAAAGGACTTGCTTTCTCATGCTAAAAAGGACATGACTTGAATAGCAGCAGGTAAATATAAGAAATTTGTCTGGCGCTAGAAAAGCTAATTTTGTGAGGTATGAAATGAGTTTTAGCAAGAGTAAGTTTTTTAAAGAAGTATCAAGTAACGGGTTTAAAAACATTAATAAAAGAAATGAAGAAGGAGAGACGATCTTGCATCAAGCAGTAGAAATCTCCAATTACAAAACAGTGAAGTTATTAATAAAAAAAGGGGCAGAGGTAAATGCAAGAGATAAAAAGGGTTATACACCACTACACTGTGCAGTATTTGCAAAAAGTTTAGAAAATGTAAAAGTGCTGCTAAGGTCGGGAGCAGAAGTAAATGCCACTCAATATGTCACTGGATGTACGCCACTCCACTCTGCATGCAAGATGGGAGGAGCAGGAGTTGAAATAATAAAGGAGCTAGTAAAAGCAGGAGCTGAGGTTAATCAACTGAATAAATATGGTGCAACACCAATGTATTACATCTGGGAAAGTGAAAAGTATCGTCTATGTGATAGCAAAGAGAGTGAAGAGGCGAGTAAATTTCTGAGAGAACAAGGAGGAATAACAAAAAGTAGAGAACTGACCTGCTATGGAATAGAGAGGCTAGTGGGAGAAATAGCAGACATGTTGAATGGGAGCTATATGCCGGAGTTAAAAATAATAGAGATAGGAGAAATAAGGAAAAGAGACAAATCACTAATAAAGGAGGAATGTCAAAATTTAGCAAGCAAGATAATAAGCCAAGTGAATGAAATGATTAATGAGACAGACTTAAGGTGGTAAATGGGTGGGGTAACTAAGATGTTCAATTTAAATAAGAGATTGGAAAAATTAAAGAAGAATTCATTTTATGGAATAAATGAAAAAGACGAAGGTGGTGATACAGTATTGCATCTAGCAGCACAATTCTCTGATGAAAAAGTAGTCAAGTTACTGATAGAAAGGGGAGCAGAAATAAATATAGAAAATAATAGCGGAGATACACCGTTACACCTAGCAGCATTTCTGGGAAAGGTAGAAAATATTAAGGCACTGATAAAAGGAGGAGGAGAAGTAAATGCTAAAAATGATGGAGGATATACGGCATTACATTGTGCAAGCATGATGAGCTGTGAAAAAACGGTAAGGGAGCTAATAAAAGCAGGATCAGATGTAAATACTAGAAATTATATAGGAAGGACGCCACTACACGGAGCAGTATTTATGAGGGAGATAAAGAACGTAAGAGCAATATTAGAAGCCAGGGGAGATGTAAATGAGAAAGATGATAAAGGATATACACCGATAGATTTGGCATATATGGGAAATAGCGAAGAGATCATGAGAGAATTAGTAGAAGGTTATGGAAGTTGATTGAGAAAAGGAAGAAAATGGTAGAAAAGGAAGTGTTGTTATTAGAGAGAAAATCGTTATCAGAACTGAGAAAAACGTGGAAGAAGGTATTTGGGGAAGAGGCACCTAAACACTCAAAGAAATATCTGATACCGAGATTAGCGTATAGAATGCAGGAGGAAGCGTATGGAAAAATGTCAAGAAAAGGAGCAAAAAGACTAGAGTATCTAGCAGATCGACTAGAGAAGGGAAAAAGAATAAGTAGTGACAAACTTCCAGTAGCAGGAACAGAGCTAATATTAGAGAGAGGTGAAGAGACACATGCGGTAATGGTAACAGACAAGGGTTTAATCTACCGAGAAGAATTTTTCACATCATTATCAGCAGTAGCCGGGAAAATAATGGGAATGAGCTACAACGGACCTTTATTATTCGGTATGCGTGATAAAAATGAAAATTGAAAATGCTAAAAGAAGTAAGATGTGCGATATATACAAGAAAATCAAATGAAGACGGTCTAGAGCAGAAGTTCAACAGCTTGGACGCGCAACGAGTAGCATGTGAAAAGTATATAAAGAGCAGAGAGGGTTGGGTAGTATTGGCAAAAAGGTACGGTGATGGAGGTTTCTCAGGAAAGAATTTAGAAAGACCAGCAATAAAGGAATTATTTGAAGATGTAAAGGCAGGAGAAGTAGATTGTGTAGTAGTATATACGCTAGATAGATTATCAAGAGAAACAAAAGACAGCATAGAAGTTACATCATTTTTTAGAAGACATAGAGTAAATTTTGTAGCAGTAACGCAGATATTTGACAATAATACGCCAATGGGAAAGTTTGTACAAACGGTATTATCAGGAGCAGCACAGCTAGAAAGAGAGATGATAGTAGAGAGAGTAAAAAATAAAATAGCAACATCAAAAGAGCAGGGGTTATGGATGGGTGGAACTTTACCGCTTGGGTATGATGTAAAAGATAAAGAATTAATAATAAATGAAAAAGAAGCGAAAATAGTAGGGCACATATTTGAAAGATATTTGGAGCTAAAATCAATGGCAGAATTGGCAAGGGAGTTAAATAGTCAAGGATACCGGACAAAATCAGATATCTTTAAAAAAGCGACGGTAAGGAGAATAATAACAAATCCAATATATATGGGAAAAATCAAACATTATGAAAAAGAGTATGAGGGAAAGCATGAAGCAATAATAGAAGAAGAAAAGTGGCAAAAAGCGCAGGAATTGATAAGGAATCAACCATATAGAAAAGCAAAATATGAGGAAGCACTGCTTAGGGGAATAATTAAGTGCAAGAGCTGTGATGTGAATATGACACTGACATATGCAAAAAAGGAGAATAAGAGATATCGATATTACGTATGCAACAATCATTTAAGGGGAAAAGGTTGTGAATCAGAAAACCGAAATGTAATAGCAGGAGAAGTAGAAAAAGAAGTGATGAGGAAAGCGGAGCAGATATATGAAAATTGGAGAGAAAAGACCGAAGAAAAATGGGAAAATTTAAGTTTTGGAAAGCAGAAAGAAGTAGTGAAAAAGTTAATAAAGGGAGTAATGGTTAAGGAAGATGGAATAGAGGTGAGTTTAGAGGATAAGGTGGAATTTATACCAATAAAAAAGAAAGGAAAGAAATGCACAGTAATTGAGCCAGAAGGCAAAACAAACAATGCACTACTGAAAGCAGTGGTAAGGGCTCATCTGTGGAAACGTCAACTGGAGGCAGGAAAATATGCAAGTGTGAAGGAACTGAGCGTTAAAATTAATATAGGTACAAGAAGGGTACAACAAATTTTAAGGTTAAATTACCTAGCTCCAAAAATAAAGGAAGACATAGTAAAGGGAAGACAACCAAGAGGTTTGAAGTTAGCTGATTTAAGAGAAATACCAATGTTATGGAGTGAACAATTAGAGAAGTTTTACGGCTCAGCGTCGTAACGTTTATAAAAACAACATGAAAAAACATCGAAAAAAGTATGTGCCAGAAAATTAAAAAAGGTTATTGCAAAAGGAGCTACTACAAAGGGCCACACAAAAAGATGTTGAAATTGATATAGAAGAGCAAATAAATGTTACAAAATCAACTATGTAAAAATATCAATACAAGTGATGAAGATTTTAGCATATTAGGTGCAACAATGGTAGAAAATGATCCAATTTTAGCTGCATATTTTAATAGTAGACCTGGAGTGTAAAAGGCATCTCAGCCAATTGTATGTTCCATATCCTCATTTTGTAGCCAGCTTAAAAACAATATAAAAGAGTATTCTTAGAAGACATTGGTACGAACTCCTTAATCTATAAATTACAGTAGTTTATATTTAAATAATAATCTTCAACTTTTTAGCAAATTAATCTACCTAGAAACTTCTCCCCCTAGAATCAGAAGTCCTTCTTAACTCTTCACGTTCTGTCCATTTGTTGTTAGACTCGCTTATTACTTCAGGATGCATTAATCCACCGGATCTAGCAAAAACACCTCGGTCTATAGCTTCAATAACCGATAAACCTCCCAATAAGCAATTTTGCCCTATTTCTTCATTACTTGCTATTTCTTCAAATAGATCTTCATCGCTCACTTCTACTCTTATCAATTTTTTATTGTTCTCATCAGGATATAATCTAACTTCTAATTCTCCCAAACTAGTATAGAAAGTTAATACTATACTGCTGCCTTCCGTAAGATCTGTGTAATTCCTTATGCCATCTTCAGTTTTAATTTCTACTTCACTATTGCCGATCTTTACTATATTTCTTCCACACTTTACATCTCCATGGGTTAGTCCTAAATCCCTTGTTCCATCTGTAATCTGCGCAACATCTATTATACTGTCTTCTGAATATTCTAAGTAAAAAGTAGCGTTATCCATTTTTGCACAATTTAACTTGCCGTTGGTCGCATTTTTTGCGATTTTCAGAAATTTATGAGTATGATCAACACACTGTTCATGAGCTTTTATCATATTAGCTTTGTGCTCTTTAAACTCCAGTTCTATTTCATCAATAACGTTTAAACTATTCCAGTCACTTAACCTTGCTCCTTTTGATATTAATGTACATACTATATTGCTAGCAACTTCATGGTTTTTTTCTAGTTGGCCAATTCTTTCTAGTATGTAATCTGTGAAACACTGACCTCCATCTTTAGTAAGATTCAATCCCACTCCAGACATGATAGCCTTATCGACAACTTTCTGTAATTCAGCTATGTTTGCAGCTTTTGGTATTTCACTTACAAACTGATTTAGTTGCCTTAGTTGATCTGTTAAACAAATGTCCAATAAACATTGATGTGGTACATAAGTTTCCTCTGTCTCTTGCTCAGTTACCATTAATTGTGATTGAGTTGCCGAGAGTAAATTTATCACTTCAGTATACATATAATCTTTAAGTATTTCTAAATTATTTTCTTCATCCCTAATACTCAAAATCATCTTTAAATCTTCATTGTTTTTATTTTTATCTAAGAACTTTTTCAGGTCCTCAACACCTTGAACGTTATATTTGGAAGAACCATTCTCAAGTTTAGATGTACCTTCAATTAGCTTGTTTAATTCTTCATACAATTTCTTTTGCTCTAAATTAAAGAAGCACTCTGCAACATCCAAAGTACCTTTATCAATTGCAATTTGTAGAGGAGTTTTTCCATTATTGTCCTTTATATTCAAATCAGCTCCATAGCTTACAAGAGAATCCACATATTTCTTTTCAACAGGATAAGTAGCAGCATAGTAATGTAGAGGTGTTTTTCCCTTATAATCTTGTATATTTGGTTCAGCTCCTGCTTTTAAGAGACAATCCACTAAAGTACAACTATCAAATGAATTTAGGATTGTTGGAAGTATATGTAACAGTGTTAACTCTGACGCCCCTACTTTAAGATCGAGAACAGTTTTTAGATCTGGATTACTCTTAGTTTTCTGTAAAAATTGTTGGAGTGTTGAAGTATCACGACTATTAATAATATGAAATAACTTTTGAATTAACTTCTCCTGATTCTTTGTTAATTCTGATCTATGCGCTTTAATAACCCATTCTTTTTCTAATAAGCTCCAATTACTTGTATTATCCATTAAGTTCATATTAATCCAAAATAAACTTTGTTTAATGAGTTCGTAGTAGTCATCTTTACTACTTGTTGGTAATTGAGTTATTTCTAATTCCTGGTCATCTGTGCTTGGCCATCTTTGCCCAGTGCTTGATTTCCATTTCGGTTCCTGCTCATTTGTTTGATCACTTTGCCGATTGGTAAGTTTTATAATATGTTCTACAAATTCTTTAGTCTCAACCACAGCTACCCCCCTAATTCTAAATATAGGATATATTATGTATAATATATAATATTGGTCAAGCTAATTTCAACATAATATTTTTACTACTCATATTTTTGTTAAGTTTTTATGGTGAGTACTACTACTAGGTTAAAAGTTGTTTATTACTGGAAGTTTTAGCCAGTTTTACTATAGATCAAAAAAATTGAGAACACCAGCTATATTTAATATATAGGAATATGATGCTTTAAAGGAGTACGGAAACTGCTGAAGTTTTTTTACAACAAACTTGTGCAGAGCAACTTCAGCAGAATAAACAAACACATGCCAGTATTAGTAGAGAATTATTTATAAGTCAACTAGCTTTTTTAAAAATATTTTAGTGAGGATACCATGCTAGCTAGTGTTATAAAGAATTGAATTATTGACTTTCTCCAAAAACATAAAAAACATCGTATATTTGTGAGAACAAGCAGCGTAAAAATAAGGTTATAAAAATAGAAGATTTAAATTATTTCAATAAGCTTAGGCAAAACAGTTCGTATGTAGATATGGATGAAATGGGCTAATATGGCTAGTTTTAGCGTATAATGAAATCACCATATTAAAAAGTTCGTATGGATCACGTGGTAGACCATAAGATCCAAAAACAAACACTTCTCACATTTGCTGGTTTTTGTTGCTGAAAGTAGATATATCGTTTAAATTCTTAACAAGAAGATATATTAAATTAATAATAATTTATTTAGGAATAGTAAAGAAAAGTCAAGCAAACTTATTGACATTTATTATTAATATATTAATACTAAATATTAATCATTTTAGAGGTAATTTATGCCACAACTAGAAGAAACGAAATCAACAGAACTTTTGGATGCTGTTAGAAAACGAGATATGAAGGAATTTGTGAGATTGATAAAAGCTGGAGCAGATATTAATGCAAAAGATAAGGATGAACGAACTCCTTTGCATCATGCTGCTCAAAGATTATCTACAGAGGAAGTAAAAGTTCTAATAGAAGCTGGAGCTGATGTGAATTCAGTAGACAGATGTGGATGGACTCCTTTGATTACTTCTATTATGTGTTTCTATGGAGAATTTACAGATATAATAAAAGTTCTAATAGACTTAGGAGCAGATATTAATGCAAAAGATAAGAGTAAAAAAACTCCTTTGCATTGGGCTACTGAAATGGGCTTTACAGATATTTGTGAGGTTATACTAAATCACATAGCAAGACTAGAAGTTGCTGGCTTATATGTAAGTGAGGAAAATTTACAAAAGAAAAATGAATTTATAACCACTTCAACCGAGAGGTATAACAATTATTTACAGCATCTTAAAAATTGTGAAGAAGAAGTTAAAAAGATTAAAGAAAGAAATAAGTCACTATATGACTTTTTGAGGGAAAATGACGTTAATAAAATGGCTGGCATATGGGAGCAAAATGAAAACGTACGTAATGAATTTGATAATGAAGAGAATTTAAAAAAGCTATATCCAGAATATGCACATATTTTAATTAATAAGGCTGATGAATTGAAAAAAGAAATTTTCCTTCATAACCATAGACCATTGATTGATGTTTTATCAGAAAATTATAAAGGAGATTTTCAAAAAATGTCATTTGCTGGCATAAAAAACTCTCTTATGTTTCATAATAATGATTATAGTTATATTCAACAAGAAACGGGAGTAACTTTGATTAATTGTTTAGATTTTGAAGATGTGAAAGAAAGGCATGTGCCTAAGCTTAAAGTAAGGGTATTTGCAGAAATGATTCAAAACAAAGGTATAAATAGTAATATTGAGTTTTCAAGCACTGAACAAACTCAAGGAGCTAGTCAGTCTCTTAATTAAAGAGGGATACAAAAGTAGAATTTAGAATTCTATCTAAAAGGATACCGAAAAAGAGCAGGAGTCCTATCTGGGAATTATTTTTAAATATGGACATGCATTGATTAGAATCGTCTGGATTGAAATTTTTGTGTTGGTGGTGAAATATGAATCCTATGGCAAGTAAAGCAATATAAAAGATGTTATTTAATGATGATAGTATACCAGCGTACAACCATGCCATTAAGGATATTAAATAAAATCTTTTCAACCAAGATTTTGTTGTATTGCCAAAATATAATGCAGTAGATTTCATTCCTAATTTCTCATCATCTTTTTTATCTTGATGAGCGTATATAGTATCATAACTAAGCGTCCAAAAGACGCATCCTATATAAAATAGCAAGGATTCTATGCTAATCTGGTTTGTTATTGCTGCTGAACCCATGAGTGATCCCATGTTGAAAGTAAACCCTAAAAACAATTGTGGCCACCAAACGTAACGCTTTAGCAAGGGGTAGATAACTATCATGCACATTGAAATTATTCCAAGTATAAGAGTAGTTTTATTGGTTAATAATAAGATTACCAGGGCAATAGACAGTAACAGTGAAAGTAAAGCCAAAGCCTGCTTTATGTTTAATGCACCACTTGCAAGTGGCCTATATTTTGTTCGTTCAACGTGCGCATCTATTTCTCTATCGAAGATATCATTGATTATGCACCCTGCGGGTCTCATTAAAAATGCACCTATAGTAAACAAAACAAGGAGAAAAAGAGCCTGATACGATAGAGAAGTTGAGGCTAAAAGAATGCCGCTTAAGCTAGAAAATAGCACAAGCCATAAACCTGTTAAACTGTGTATTCTCATTAATGAGAAATAATGGTTGAAATACATTAATTAAGTGTGATTATGTAATATTTTGCTTACATTGACAAAATTATCGAATGCTAAATCAGGCTTAAAAACTAACTCAGGTATAAATCGCAAATCAACATAACACAATATAGATTTACGTATTGACCATGCAGATTGGTTCATTTCATTAACAACAGTGCTGATATCATCATTATCATTTTGGGTGTTTAATGAAGATAACACAATATATACATCTGCTTTCTTCAAATCTTTGCTTAGCTTTACATCAGATACTACTACTTTTTCATTAAGAACATTACCTTCCATTAAGACTTTTGATATTGCCCTGTGTAATACCGATGCTACTTTTAGGTTTCTAATTTCCTTTTTCATATTCAACTACTATAACGTCCTTTCTTCTTGCACTAATTGATAAGCTTCCAAAATGTCTCCAACTTTAATATCGATATTACCCTCTAGCGATATTCCGCATTCAAAATTTACACCCACTTCTTTAACATCATCTTTAAATCTACGTAGTGCTTTTAACTTTCCTTCATGCACCAATTTGCTGCCACGTACTACCTTAATTAAAGAATCTTTTTTTATAACTCCATCAGTGACATAACATCCGATTATATTACCGGCTTTGGATGCATTAAATATTTGCCTTACAGATGCAGAACCAACACGAACCTCTCGTGTAACAGGCTTTAACATTTTAGTTAGATACATCCTCATGTCTTCAATAAGCTCATATATTATATTGTAAGTATGTATTTCTATACCTTTTTGTTTTGCTAATTCTCTTATTTTTGAATCCACTTTTACATTAAAAGCTAAAATTACTGCGCTTGATGCTTCTGCAAGCAGCACATCTGAATCTGTTACTCCTCCTACTGCTTTGTGTAGAATATTTAATTTCACTTGCTCTTTACCAAGCTTATCAATTGAGCTTGATATTGCTTCAATAGAACCAGTGACATCGCACTTTAAAACTACAGATAGTTCTTCTGTTTCACTATCATTACGACTGAATGTATCTAAATTACTGTCGTCTAAATCTTCTTGCTTTTTCTTGATTAATTCTAACCTGTATTCAACAATTTCACGAGCCTGCCTTTCAGAGTTTACAACAACAAATTTATCTCCAGCATTTGGTACACCATTTAAACCAGTAACTTCAACTGGAGTAGAAGGTAGTGCCGCTTTTTCTCTTTGACCAAGGTGATTAACCATACTGCGTACTTTGCTGTATGTTGTACCAACTACCAATATGTCACCAATCTTTAATGTCCCTTCTTCAACTATTAATGTAGCTGATATTCCTTTAGCTTTATCTATTTTGGACTCTATTACCCATCCAAGTGCTCGACAATCCTCTATTCCTTCTAGCGTCATTAATTCAGCAATTAATAAAATTGCCTCTTCTAGTTTATCTAAGTTGATTTTCTTTTTTGCTGATACTGGCACAATTATAACATCACCACCAAGTTCTTCGGGGATGAGGTCATACTGAGGCAAACTATTAATTATTCTTTCTACATCGCCAGGTTGTGATTTATCAATTTTATTAATGGCAACTATAATAGAGACATTTGCTGCTTTTGCATGGTTTATTGCTTCAACTGTTTGTTTCATGATTCCATCATCAGCTGCAACTACTATCACAACTATATTAGTAATATTGGCACCACGTGCACGCATTGCAGTAAACGCCTCATGCCCTGGTGTATCAATGAAAGTAATTTTTTGCTTATTTTTTGTCGTTAATTGATAAGCACCTATATGTTGAGTGATGCCACCTGACTCTCTTTCTGCAACATTGGATTCACGAAATGCATCAAGCAATGATGTTTTACCATGATCCACATGTCCCATAAAAGTAACGATAGGTGGTTTTGGTCTTTTAGGTAAGTTTTCTCTGTTGCTTATGAAGAGTAAATTCTTTTCTTTATCAGCATCACTTACTCGTTTAGCCGTATGATTAAATTTTTTTGCTATTTCGCATGCTATATCTGGATCTACTAGATCATCTACTCTATAGCTCTCCCCAACTTCTTCTTTGAGCATTTTTAGCACACTCTTGCTATCTTCTGCCATACGAATAGATAACTCCCTGATAGTTATTTTGTCTGGTATAATAACTTCTCTTGCTATATTTTTACCCTTAGTAAACTTTGATTGTTTACTTCTTATACCAAATTTTTTCTTAAATACAGGGAGGTGTTCATTTCTTTCATCTATTGCCTGTGTAATTACTAGCTTAGAATGCTTAGAGTATATATCTTTGCTAGCTTTAAAAGACTTTTTATCATTGTTCTCATATTCAATACTATCTTCTTTTTGTTCAACTGAGTTAGTATTACTTAAAACTTCCTTATTTATTTCTTTAGGTACAGAGTGTGATTCATTTTTATCTTCAGCTTCTTGATTGCTTTCTTCTTTTTTTATTTTCTCTTCTTGTTCTCTCTGATTCCTTTCTTTCAGCAAAGTAGCATTCTGTACAGCATTAATGCGGGAAATTTGTTCTTTTTCAGTTAAAGAGCCTAATTTACTCTCGTCAAATAAACTATATTCTTCTGCAGAATGAATTTTTCTTCTTTTTTTTACTATTGTAGTACCAGTACTTTGACTATCTAAAGAGTTTAAATTAATGTCTAATTTAAGCTTGCTTAAGCCTTGTAGGGTTAATTTTTTATTACTGATATCTTCATTATTCATATTGTTTTTATATTAATCCAAGCTTTTTACGTGCTTCTATGATTATTAAATCTGCTGTATCTTTTAGATTGTCTTTATTATTAGTTGAGGAAGAGAGTATGCTATAAAACTCATAATTTGATAAATCTGCTATGTCCTCTAAAGTTTTAATATTATGTTTACTAAGAGCAATTTTATTATCTATTGATAAGGCTAAGTTGATTACATCGTCTTCCATACCTAAATTTTTTAGCTCTTCTATTTTTCTATCATTCTCTGCTTTCAGGTAATTATTTGCTCTATTATGAAGTTCATTTGCAATATCTTCATTGAAGCCCTCTATTGAAGCAAGTTCCTTAATTGAAGTGTTAGATATATCTTCTACACTTGAAAAACCTTCTGTTACCAATAATTGGCCCATAATCTCTTCTAAGTTTAAAGCTTCAGCAAATAAAACTGAACATTGACTAAATTCTTTGTTTCTTCTTTCTGATTCTTGCTGAGTGCTTAATATCTCAATTTTCCATCCAACAAGCTCTGAAGCTAATCTTACATTCTGACCCTTTTTTCCTATAGCTAAACTCAATTGATCTTCAGCAACTATTAACTCTATACAATTTTCATTTTCGTCAATAATGACCTTTGATACTTCTGCAGGAGTAATGGCTTTAATAACAAATTGACCCAAATCTGATGAGTAATGTATGACGTCGATTTTTTCACCGTTTAATTCGTGTATAATAGTTTTTATTCTATCTCCTTTAACTCCAACGCAAGCACCTACTGGATCGATATTCTTATCAGATGAAAAAACAGCAACTTTAGATCTTGAACCAGCGTCTCTAGCTATACCTTTAATTGTTATCAATCCGTCAGCAACTTCTGGTACTTCTTGATTCAACAATGCCTCTAAAAAGCCTTCATGAGTCCTAGAAAGAATGATTTGACGTCCATCGTCAGAGCGCTTAACAGCCTGTATGTAAGCTTTAACCTTATCGCCTTCACGAAATGACTCACCACCAATTAAGTTTCGTAAAGGGAGGTATGCTCCAATTCCGTTTATGTCTATAATAAGATCTGAATATTCTACTTGTTTAACGATGCCATACCTCATTTCTCCTACCTTATCTTTAAATTCCTCATATTGCTTTTTTAACTCTTCATTTTTGATTATTTCAGAAATCTTTTGCTGGGCAATTCTTGCTGAAACAAGATCAGTGTTAAGAGAAATCAACTCACTAATAGTATCTCCAACTTTTGCATCTTCTTTTATTAACTTAGCTTGTGTCAACTTAATTAAGTCACACTCATTTTCATTTGATTCATCATTAATGACTTTTAGTTGTCTATATGAGGTAACTTTGCCTGTGTTTCTATCTATATTAACTACAATTTTACTTTTGCTACCATACTTTTGTTGAGCTACTGCTTCGATAGCACTTTTAAGTGCATTTATTATAATATTAAAATCCAAACCTTTTTGAAGTGAGAGCTCTCCCGCTGTTTTTATTACATCAAGGCTCCCAACTATGTTATTCTTGTTGCTTTTCTGCTTAACACTGCTTTTACGATTAGCAATCATATAAATAAATCCAATTTAATTAGTTATAATTATAGCTTCAACAGGTAAAGAACGCTATCTTAAATGTTAAATGATTGCTAATTTAAGTCAAGTTTTTTCATGTCTTTGTATGACAAGCAACGCCGGAGTAAAGAGTAAAGTTAAGACCGTTGCAGCCAATATTCCACTTGCTATGGTTGCTGAAATATCAACCCACCACTGGCTTGATGGAGCATCATATGTGATTTGTAGCGTAAAAAAACTGATATTTAACCTAGTAATCATAGGTATTAAACCAAGAACTGTAGTTGCAACGGTAAGTAGTATTGGCCTGATGCGAGAAATTGAAGCGTTTATTATACATTGCTTAATGTTATTTTTGCGCACCTTAATTTGCTGATGAAAGGCATCAAGCAATAGTATATTATTATTCACTATAATTCCTGCTAAAGCAATTATCCCCACTCCACACATGACAACTACAAAAACTTTCTGAATAAGAAAGAAAATGAAAAATACACATGTTGTTGATAAAAACACTGCTGTCATTACGATAAATGTATAGTATATGTTGTTAAACTGTGCCACTAGCACCAATATCATCAATGTAATTGCTAATATAAAAGCCTTTAATAAAAATGCTCCTGATTTTTGTTGATCTTCCTTATCACCTTTGAAATCAATCTTTACTCCTTTACTACAGTCTTGAGTAATCGAATTTTGAATGAACTTAACTCTTTCATCAACAAGATAGCCAGTATCAACGTCAGCAGAGATTGTTACTGTGCGTGATCCATCAATCCTACTTAGTTTATTTGCCTTTTTTTCGGGAACGTATTTCACTATGCTACTCATAGAATATGGTCCATTTGCTGTATTAATAAAAAGGTTATCTATAGTTTTCATGTTGCGATTCTTTCTGGGAAAGCGTAGTACAATATCAATTTCTTCATCTGCGTTATTTGGTCTATATTTTCCAATTAATACTCCATTTGTAACCATTTTTATAAAATCACCGATGGTTGCAACACTTACTCCAGAGCTTGTAGCCTTACTCTTATCAATACTCATATTCCACTCTATTTCAGGTGCTGATCTACTATCTTGAATATTTATAAATCCAGATGAAGGTTGGTCCATAATTTTTAGGATTTTCTCTGCTACTGAATTCAAGTTGGATGCACTTCCGCTTAAGTTAATTTGTATTGGCTTGTCAGCTGATGGTCCTGACTTTTGTTCCTGTACATCAATTATTACTCCTTTTATGTTTTGTACACTACTCCTTATATCATTTAGTATTTGCGTAGCTTTGCGCCTGCAGCGCCAATCTACAAGTTCCAATTGAATTTTGGCAATAACGTTGTCTGAAAATTTTCCTGATCGAGCATAAAAAACATAAATTTCCTTTTCAACACCCAAAATACGTTCTTCTACTTTCTTAAGTATCAAATCTCGTTCTTTGGCTGATAAGCTTTCTTTTACTTTAACGCTGATTAAAATGTTATCTGAATCTACATTCGGAAAGAACTTTAATCCAGGACCAAAAGTAAAATATAATATACTAGACAAAAATAAAACAAACACAACAACACATACAAATTTTTTGGGGTGATCTAAGACTTTCTCTAACATACGTACATAAGTTCTTATTATAAGCCCAGTATTTTTTATCTCACCACTTTCTATAGCACTCATTCTTATTATTTCTTTTTTTGAAGTTATGGAAGGTTTACCAAATATTGCACCAAGTGTTGGTATAAAAACCAAAGCCATAATTAGCGATCCAGTTAAAGTTAGAATTATTGTAATTGGTATGTACTGCATAAATTTACCGACTGTATCGGGCCAGAGTAACAGAGGGAAAAACACTGCTAATTTAGTCAATGTTGATGATAAAACTGGATAGAACATATCATGAACTGAGGTGCAAAAGGCTTCTACTTTATCCATGCCACAAATCATCTTTCTATCAGCATATTCGCTGATTACAATTGCATCATCAACCAGCATGCCAACTGCCATAATTAAACTGAAGAGCACAACTATATTTAGAGTAATACCCATGAGGTAAAGAGCCATTATTCCTATTAGAAAGGAGCCAGGTATTGATAGTGCAACAAGAATAGCAGCCCTTGTTCCCATAAAGAGCATTATTATGGTTAATATTAGTAATACGGCAAATATTATACCATTTTCCAAGTCGTCAAGCACATCACGTACATTTTTTGACTGGTCATTCAAATAAACTACTTTTAAATTTTCAGGTAATTGATCTTTTGCTTTGTCCATTAAGTATTTTACTTGATTTACCGTGTCTATTATGTTTTTTCCATTACGTTTTGAAATTTCTAGTACAATGCTAGGTAGTCCATTAATACGAGCAAATCCTTGGTGATCCTCAAACCCAAGGTATACTTTTGCTATATCTTTGATTCTCAAAACTGCATCACTTTGAGATCTAATAGGAATATTCATAATATCTTCTATGTCTTTTAATAACCCTGATATTTTAATCGAATATTTACCGGTATCATTTTCTAGTGATCCGGCTCCTACCAATCTGTTGTTGTTTGATATAGCTTGAAATATCTCATTTGATTGAATGTTATATTTTGTTAGAACTGTGGGCTCAATTATAACTTCCACTGTTTCTTTACGCATACCTGCTACTTCAACTTTAAGAACATTTGGCAGAGATTCTATTTCTTTCTTTAGTTTGCGTGCTATTTCAGTTAAAGTTCTTTCCGGCAAATTACCAATCAAGCCAACGTTTAGTATCGGAAATAAGCTCAAGTCTATTTCATTGATTATCGGAGATTCTGCTTCAATAGGTAATTTTGATTTTATGTTTAAAAGCTTTGAACGGACATTATCGAGCACTTCTTTATTATTATACTCTGTTCTAAATTCGATTATCATGTGAGCACCATCATTAGTTGCAAAAGCTCTCAATTCTTTTACACCTTCGATGGATCTTAGTTCATTTTCTATAGGAAGCACTAATAGCTTTTCACTATCCTCGACAGAAATACCAGGAAACCCGACAAATACACTAATTATAGGAATCTGTATATCAGGATTGCTTTCTCTTGGCATCTTTATATAAGTGTATGAGCCGAAGGTAAAAATCACGATAAGCAATAATATTACTGTTCTATTCCTCTCTACAAGTAAGCTTTTCATGCCAAACATTATACGTATTTATATCATATTATAGCTAAGATAAATTATATATTAATTAATCCTCATATAGCTTTATGTAAATGATTAAAATTTTTACAATTTTGCAAGCGTAAGAAAATTTCTATATAATATGACTTTAGTATGGTATTTGAGGGATTATTATGGTAGCAGTTTTAAGTGTGACAGAAGGCAAGAATAAAGTGATCGTATCTGGGTTGGTTGGTGTTTCATCAACTTTAGTATTTTTAACAGTGATTCACATTGCTGCAAAGATAGCCATTATAGTTACTGCTGCTGCAGTTACTTACGCATTACTTTCATTGCTTAATAAAGCAGGAGCTAAGTCTGTTAAAACTGATGATATGTCAGAAGATGAAGGGTATAGCAGTGTTGATGAAGGTGAAGAAAAAGATACCGTAAAAGAACCAAAAAGAACTGAAACTGAGCTAGAAGAAGAATTAAAAAATAAAAGAGCAGAAGAAGAAATGAAAAATGGACTACCTAAACATATGGATTTCAAAGGTAATTCACTTTCTAAAAGTGCTGATACTACAGATAGTCATTTCGTTTCTAGTGCTACAAATATTGTTATGGAACCTTTACCTAAACACATGGATGCACTTGGTAATCCACTTCCTGAGCAGCCACCGAGCAACCTTACCAATATAGGGCTTGGATCATCTAAAAGTACGCAGAAACTATCTGCTGCAGACTTGCTATTACAGTATGGGAATGTAAATAATGATGTGAGGAAAGTGCTAGAATGGCCAATTACCTCAAAGGAGTTTAATGGGTTAGGGTTTAACAGGTAGTTGCTATATCAAACTCTCCATCTTATATTGAGGATCAGATGCAATGCCATACACTCTATTTGGCGGAGCAATTTTGTTCTCTATACCAAAAACTATACCTTCAATTATTGCTGTGAGTACTTTTTCAAGGTTACAATCTGCTCCAGGAACACGGTGCTCTAGGCGGCATCTTTTGGAATCGTTGCCAAAATAGGGAATTCTTATCGCAGCAGTTCTGTTATTCACTCCCCAACTAATCGTAGTTGGAGTATGAATATCTGGGTACTGAAATCTTAAATATGAATCATCATTTGGAGCAAAAAATAGCATATGTTTTTTCATCATTGCACATAATCCACCTATGCTGTGAATCAGGTGTTCACTATATTTTTGCTTATTGCCATAAAATAAGTTATTATTATTTGAATCCATGAGGCTAACATGTACATTTAGTGCGCTGCCTGCTCTATCCAAATAAGGTTTTGCTTTAAAAGAAACATTACCATCGAACTCTTGTGCTGTTCCAATCAGTAATTTTTTTACTAACTCAAAATGCATAATTAAATTATCAGGACTCGTATAACAATCACTTTTTATCTCGTATTGGTTTAAAGAACTCTCTTTCTCACAAAAAAATCCAAGAGAAGCTATTTTATTTTTGATGCTATTCAGAAATAAATATTCTTTTTTTATTCCCTCAGTGTAAAACTCCAGTTCAATACCGAATACAGTATTATGACTCAAATTACTTAATATAATCACAAATTTACTTCAATAAATTTATACTAAATCAGCTATATTTATACAAGTACTTTACTTATTTATCAGTAAATTTAATATCTTATTTATACATAATATATTACTATTTTTTAATAACATACTTCTAATCCTCGGTACAAGCGACATTTACAAATTGATTGTTTTTATTTCAAAAAAATGATCAATTTTAGTGCTTTTATACTCTTTACAACTCGTCAAAAAATCCTCATAATTTTAGATATGTATTAAGTAGTGTTAGCTTTTTATCTTACAGTAAGCTATTGATTATCTTGCATCTTTCTGATTATTGTTCTTTCTTGGTGTGGTATATGAACTTAACTAACCCTAAGGTTTCTACTATGTTTTTTGATCAGATTATTACAGTAACGGACCACAATGTTACTTGGGAAAAAATCCAAAATTATCTCCATAATCTCTATGGAGAAGCAACATATAACAGCTGGCTGAGTTCACTAAGATTTATCAGCAACAGAAATGGAGAAGTTTTGTTGTCTGTACCAACAAGATTTATAAAGGAGTGGATTACAGTTCACTACATGGAAAAAATATTGTCATTATGGCAAAGCGAAGATCAAAGTGTATGTTCTATTGATATTCAATTAATTGAAGAAAGAAATTCAAATTCTAATACGATACTAAAAAATAGAGAGGAAAATAATCATAATCTTGGTTCACCACTAGATACCAGATTCACTTTTGATAATTTTGTGGTAGGAAAGTCAAATGAGTTAGCATTTACAGCGGCAAAGCGTGTAGCGGAATCTATAGATCCAATATCAGGAAGCAACCCTTTATTTCTATATGGTGGAGTGGGACTTGGTAAAACACATTTAATGCATGCTATAGCTTGGGACATAGTCAATTCTCCGTCAGCAAAAAGAAAAGTGGTATATTTATCAGCAGAGAAATTTATGTATCAATATATTACGGCGCTGCGGAGCAAAGATATTATGTTATTTAAAGAGCAATTTAGATCAGTAGATGTATTGATGGTAGATGATGTGCAATTTATCAGTGGTAAAGATAGTACACAAGAAGAATTTTTTCACACTTTCAATGCATTGATAGACCAAAATAAACAATTGGTTATATCAGCTGATAGGTCTCCTAGTGATCTTGATGGAGTAGAAGAAAGAATAAAATCACGACTTGGTTGGGGATTAGTTGCAGATATTAATGAAACAACTTTTGAATTAAGACTTGGTATATTGCAGGCGAAAGTGGAACGAATGAATATGTATGTTCCCAAGGATGTCCTAGAATTTTTGGCAAGGAATATAAAATCCAATATAAGAGAACTAGAAGGAGCATTAAATAAGGTTGCTCATACCTCTTTAATTGGAAGAAGCATGACAGTAGAATCAGCTAGTGAGACCCTAATTGATCTTCTTAGGTCAAATCATAGGTCAATCACAATAGAAGAAATACAGAAAAAAATAGCTGAATTTTTCAATATAAAGATTGCAGATATGCAATCTAATAGAAGGCTCCGCAGTCTTGCGAGGCCGAGACAAATAGCTATGTATTTCGCAAAGAAGTTTACGCAAAAAAGTTTACCAGATATTGGAAGAAATTTTGGTGGTAGAGATCATGCTACTGTTATACACGCAGTCAAACAAGTGGAAAATTTCATAAGAACTGACCCAAAATTTGCTGATGAAATCAATCGATTAAAAAAGATGTTTAAGTAGCACTTTATTAATGACAACCAGGCTGTTTTCATTTTTTTGATCAAATATCTTTTTCAAGTAGATTAAGTAAATCAAAGATCATTATTAGTATAAGCTAAGAGAAAATAGCTAGTCGATTGCTTAAAAAGTATATAAAATCACAATTTAAGTAGGAAATATGGCAATTAGACTTATTCCAGATAATCTTGATATAAAATTTAGTAAATATAGAAATTTGACAGCACTTGTTAGCGTTATTCTTATCATTTTTTCAATGCTTACTTTTATGCTGCGAGGAATGAATTTGGGTATAGACTTTACAGGTGGAATTTTGATAGAGATAAAATCTTCAAGCAAGGATGATGCTATTCTCGGTATATTAAAAGAGAGTGGATTTACGATACAGAGTTCAAAAGCTGGTGATAACTTAGTTGTGCGGTTTAAAGATGAGGGAGATGAAGATAAAATTAAAAAGGTTAAAAGTATATTAGAGAGCAAATTAGGTAATTTAGTAACTTATCGCAAAATAGATTATGTTGGTCCACAAATAGGCTCAACGCAGATATTTGAAGGGATATCAGCTATGTTAATTGCAATTATTGGAATATTTTTTTATGTTTGGCTTAGATTTAACTGGCAGTGTGGACTTGGTGGAATAATGGCACTGATCCATGATGTGATTTTAACTCTTGGCTTTATCAGTTTAACGAGTATTGAGTTTAATATTTCATCAGTTGCAGCTCTCCTTACCGTAATTGGCTACTCAATCAATAACTCAGTGGTTATATATGATCGGATTCGAGAGTATCAAAAAAGTGGAAAAAATGCAAAAATAGGTGAAGTAGTTGATGCCAGCATTAATTCGACGCTATTTCGCACTATGTTAACTTCAGGTACTACTCTTCTTGCCGCTCTTCCTTTAGTGCTGATTTGTACAGGTGTGGTCAGAGACTTCTGCTTAATCATTTCTTTTGGCATTGCAATCGGCACCTGTTCCGCAATATTTATCTCTGCTCCTATATTGACCTGCAGAGCGTTGATAAGTAGAGTATAGAACGTTTAACTACGATATAATATTAGCTTGTTATCCCTAATAGTGAAATGAAAATATCTCAAAAAGCTCATACCAAGTAATGAATGGGACATAGAGTGAGTATTAACACTAGCGTGCACATCATTAATTAAAAAATTTCCTATTTTAACTTGAGGTATTTGAACCACTCCAGCTTTTATTTGACCTTTTGCAGTTTCATATATTTTAAAGTCTTGAATGTTTTGTAAGTTAATACCAGCATGTAACGCATCTTTTTGCGATAGAACAATATCAGTTGCTCCGGTATCAAGCAAAAACGTTATATTACGATCATTGACTTGAGCTTGAATATAAAAGTGTCCATCGTATGACTTTGTAAATTCAATACTTCCGCCATTTTGAACCCTTCCTTTGTACGGTAGAAAAGTGCTCAGAAACCTATTGCTTAGTTTATCCCCTTGTGAATCAATAAACATTGCAGTAATGACTATTATCAGTAGCCAAATAACTAGATTTTTTGCTGCATTCATATTATTAAAATTTGAAGCCATAAGAGTAAATTTTTAAGATTAGCGTTAAAAGCTATTATTAAAAATAAGTAAATTTTATTGTTTTAGTACAATATTTAATATATACTTTAAGGAGGTATGTTCGATTTAATTTCATGTCAGAAGCAAAAAATTTAATTTTAGCAACAATTCTTTCTATATTGATTATAGTATTATGGCATATTATTTATGATAATTTTCTTAACACGAGCCAAAGCCAACCATCGATTGAAAATATTGAACATATCGAATCTTCTAACGACCTTGCTCCTATGATATACCAAAATCGTTCTGAAATTATTAATTCTACTAGAGAACAGAGAGTTAATTTAACCAATAACATGCTTGAAGGATCAATTTCTCTGAAAGGTGCAAGGTTTGATGACTTAATCTTAACTAACTACCACTTAGAACCGAGTTCTTCTTCTCCACAAGTGGTGTTACTGTCACCTGCAGAATCAAAAGATGTATATTTCGCAGAATTTGGGTGGCTCGATCCGAATGAAAAGATTAAAGTTCCAGATTCTAAAACAGTATGGCAAGCAGATAAACTCAATCAAAAAGAGGTCAATTTATTTTGGGATAATGAAAATGGCATTTTATTTAGAATGAAAATTAGCCTTGACGATAACTACATGTTTAAAGTTGAGCAAATTATTGAAAACAATACAAAAGATAATGTAGTTTTGGTTCCCTATGGTAAAATCAATCGTAAACGTGATAATATTAACGAATCCTATTGGATATCACATGAAGGAGTACTAGGTGCATTTAACAATAAACTAGAGGAGTGGACATATAAGGATATTTCCAAGAAACGTTTAATAAAGGCCAGCACAAGTGAAAAAAGTTGGTTTGGTTTTGCTGATAAATATTGGTTTACAGCTATCATACCTGAAAAATCTGATCAAATAAATGTAAGTATTAAGCATACGAATGTTAATAACATTGATAAGTTTCAAGTAGATTTTGTTAAACCTTACAAACACATACTCCCTGGTGCAAGTGTTTCTACTCTGAACTACTTTTTTGCTGGGGCAAAGAAGTTGAATTTACTTGATTCTTATAAAGACACTCTTAATATACCTTTATTTGATAAGGCTGTAGATTTTGGTGTACTTTATTTTATAACCAAGCCAGTGTTTTTACTGCTTGAATATTTTAACTTTGTTTTGAAAAATTTTGGCTTAGCAATATTATTGCTAACTTTAGTAATCAAACTTTTGATGCTTCCCTTATCTAATAGATCATATATTTCGATGTTCAAGGTGAAAAGCCTGCAGCCTGAATTAACTCGTATAAAAGAGTTGTACAAAAATGACAGCTTAAAGCAGCACAAAGAGACAATTGCGTTGTTCAAGAGAAACAATGTAAATCCAATGTCGAGCATTTTCCCTATGCTCATACAAATACCAGTATTTTTTGCTCTGTATAAAGTATTATTTGTTACTATAGAGATGAGACACGCCCCTTTTTATTTATGGATTAAGGATCTTTCAGCTTCTGATCCAACAAACATTTTTACATTATTTGGGTTGTTTAATTATAACTTTCCTATTTCTATAGGCATTTTACCTATAATTTTCGGCGCTACCATGATAATTCAGCAGAAGCTAAGTGAGAAAGATCAAACCAGTAAAGATGATATTCAAGTAAATGTTATGAAGTTTTTACCTTACATTTCTGTCTTTATTTTTTCTTCTTTTCCTGCCGGCCTGGTAATATATTGGATATTTAGTAATATTATAACTCTGGTTCAACAATCATTAATAAAGTTGCTTTTAACAAGAAAAGTAGGAATGAATGTCGAAAATACTAATAGTTAATTCAGTTTATTATACTGAAATAGCAAACCTTTTGCTTGAGGGTGCAACTGATAAATTCAAAGGAAATAATATTGGTTACGAGATAATTAAAGCGCCTGGTACGTTTGAGATACCAGCTGCAATTCTTTTTGCGGTCAAAGGCAAGAATACTAATTATGATGGTTATTTAGCTCTTGGATGTGTAATTCGTGGTGAAACTGATCATTATAAATACGTTTGTAAAGGAGTAATCGAAGGCTTAAATGCAATTGTTATGCATCATGCAATACCTCTTGGTATGGGAATAATCACAGCAGATAGTAAAGATAAAGCACTAATTAGAGCTGACAAAAATAAAAAGAACGTTGGTGGCCATGCAGCCTCAACTGTTTTGCATATGATAGATCTACACAATAAATTAAAATAATGGAGGAAAAACCAGTAGATAAAAAGTGGCGCATAAAAAGAAGTACGGCAAGATTTTTTGTTGTACAAGTTGCTTACTCAAATATTTTCGTAGGTTACAACAAAAGCACTTTTAAATTGGAAAATTGTGAACTTAAGGACTACATAAGTACGTTGAAAGATATATTTGAATGTGAAGAATTTGAACATCAGTTCTTAGAAAACTTGTTATGTAAGGTTATAAAAAGCAGTGAAGAATATGATAAAATAATAGAGTCTTATTTACACCCAAGCTGGTCACTTTCACGATTAAATCTTATAAGCTTATCTATTTTGCGTGTTGCAGTATGTGAGTTAATTGATTTTGATACACCAGCACCAATTGTTATTAATGAATATACTAACATTGCATCTGATTTACTTGATGCTCCAAACAAAATTGGCTTTATTAATGGGTTGTTAGATAAGGTAAAGGATGCAGTCAGACTAAATAAAAACCCTTAGTAACTTCTCGTAAGGTATTCGTTCAGTAGGGTGGCAAAATAAGATAGAAAAGACAGCTATAGAAATAAATGGTGTTATCCAATATGATGGCAGTGCTCCTTTTTCTGTCATCCCAGTGCTTGACACTGGGATCGAGATTGCAAGTAATGCATTCGGTTTGGTAAGTATGGATTTTGCGTTATAGAATGAAACACTTTTGGTAAAGAAAACTGGATCCCAGTGTCAAGCACTGGGATGACACCACTTTTGCTTCGATATTTACACATTAGTCATGCATCTGAACGGATACTTTGAGACAGCTTCTATAATAAGCTTAAATAACTAACACTAAAAAATGAAGGGCAGACTTATTTAGTCTACCCCTTTTATACTTAGTTGGGTGATGATCTTCCTTTCTTTTGTTGTTCAGCTTCTGGTGATTTAACAATTGAGCTTGGCACAAGTCTAATGATTAGTTCTTTATCATCATTTTCTTCAGAGTCTAAACCTAACGTTTTTGACTTTTCTTCATGTATTAATTCATACTCACATTTATCATTTTTTCTTCCTAATGAATTTATCTTTAATAATCCATCATTGTTATTCATTTCCTTACTTGTAGCAGTAATGTAGTAACTTTTACTTTCTAAGCTAAAATATATAAGATACTCATCGGTGATAATACTGCCATCTGGATTCTTATTTCGGTTGTGTTTTTTGATATACTCAAAATCTTCATCTTTTACTTTCACAAATAGATCTCCTGTCTTTTTGATAATAGAAACTACCGGAGTTTTAGTCATGGAATATATTGCTAAACTAGCCAGTGCAACAGCAGCAAATGCTAAAACACTTATTCCAAGTGGTGTAGCTGCAAAAACTGCAATTGGCGCTAAAATCGAAGTTGAAGACACCCAATACGGTGTTGAAAGTGCTACTGCTGTGCCTATAACATACAGAGAAGTAAGCGCTACAAGTGCAATGTTTGTTTTGTGACGGTGGTTTTTAAAAATTGATATAATTTCCTCTTAAAATAAGTTAATAATATATTAATATTATATATAAAAAAATCAATACAGTCAACTTACATATAAAAAACTACCTACCACTTGAGCCAAAGCCCCCTTCATTGCGGACGGTTTCTTCTGTGTAGAATTCTTCTCTGTCATCCCAAATTACTTGAGATACAGGAGTGATGAGGATTTGTGCGATTCTATCTCCTCTTTTTATTTCATATGGTTGATTACTTAGATTGATTAGGCAAACTTTAACTTCACCTCGATAATCGGAGTCTATAGTGCCCGGAGAATTTAAGACAGTGATTCCATGTTTTGCAGCAAGCCCAGAACGTGGGCGAACTTGTCCTTCAAAACCGTTTGGTATTGCAATTACAATGCCAGTTGGAATAAGTAACCTTTCAAGTGGATTTAAAATAACAGAGTCGTCCAATGCAGCATAAAGATCCATGCCAGCACTCTGCATAGTTGCATAACAGGGAAGAGGCAAGCTTTTGCCATGTGATAACTTTTTTATTTCTACTTTAATTTTATCTCTTTGCATTTTTATTCACCAGTTATGAAAATTTGATTGTAGCATGTAAATTATGCCTGTAAAAGATAAGAAAACTACTTGACAAATCTTTCAGCTTCCTTACTATAAAATTCAAAGTGTTTTATTACCTTCAATCTGTTCAGATTAAACGACAAAAGTATTATACAGTTGGCGTCTTATAAATCTTTCCGCTATGTGCACTTTATGTCTTCACAATAATTTCTACCTAATATAAGCTGAAGCGGGCTTATAAAATGTTTAAATACAGTATAGAACGCCAATTTTTAGGATGAGAGAGTAACAACTAGCTAACGCTTTTGCCTTTTTTTATTAGTAAATTTCTTAACGTTTATATAGAGGGTGTCATTCCAGCACTTGATGCTGGAATCCAGCCTTTCTGCAATCTCATCGAAAACGTTGTACCACCTTTCTATGCTAGTTTGCTTGTGAGCAACTTAGATCCCAGTGTCTGGGCACTGGGATGACAAAAAAGGGCTACTTGAATGACATACTTGAATTTACGCTATAAAGTGAACCGGTTTGGTGTGCTGCTGTTGTTTGCAGTATTGTAGTGCTAATTTTTTACTTCGGTAGTCTTTTTATTGTCATTATAATTACAAGAATAGTTGAGGCCAATTAATATGAAAACTTTTGCAAAAAATTTTAAAGGTAAGGAAAGAAAGCTAGAAGAGTTCAATGAGAAAGTTGAAGACATATCAGCTGTAGCTCAAGATAAGTTTGCACATGAACTTGAAAATATCGCATATGAAAGTGTGCAGAAATTTCGCAGTCTACTTGCTAAAGAAATAAACTCCACTTTCAATAACATTCATTCTCAGAATGTCAATCTACTAAAATCTGGCTTAGTAAACTTGATCAATAAAAAAGGAGAAACAGCGTTAATACGTTCTCTTCTCAATATACTTGTACGATAGAGTTGCTGCTGCAATTTAATATTAAGTGATAACTAAAATAAGTAAGATTTTTTATGGATAAGTCTTACTTATTTTAGCTATATATAGAAAAGGAGGGTTGTTATGTCAACAAGACTAAAGTATCCAATTATAAATATACAACGTAAGTCTAAGCCTAAATCTTTTCCAGTAACTTTAGGAGAGGTTAAATCTTTTTTACGAATTGAAGATGATAAGTTGATTTCAAGTTTTATTTTTATGGCAACTGATTATGCTCAGTGGCATATGGAAAAGTCTCTAGTAAAGCAAACGTGGCAAGTTTCATATGAAGGTTATATACCTCGTAGAATCTATTTAAGCTATGGTCCTGTGAATAAAATAATATTGGCTACTGATAAGAATAGAAAACTTAGTTATTATTTTAGTGATATAGGAAGCTATATTGAATTTTTCAATTATTTGAACATAATAAGGGCTGATGTTGTATATGAAGCTGGTTATGATAGTGTTCCTGAGCAAATAAAGCTAGGTATTATACAGCATGTTTCTGCTCTCTATAAAAATCGTGAATCAGAAGTAAGTAGCCATTTATCTGAGGTAAAGAAGGTGTATTCTCCATTTCGCGAACCAAAGGTTGTTTTGTAGTTCCTGTTTGTCATTCAATAGCAGATACAACAGATGGTGTCATACCAGTACTTGGATCAAGATTGCGAGTAATGAATTGGGTTTTGTGAGTATGGGTTTTGCATTATAGAATGAAGTGTTTTTGGTTAAGAAAACTGGATTCCAGTGCTTACTGTACAAAAATTGTAACTTAATTCCATAAGGGAAGGTGTCATTCCAGCGCTTACTGTAAAAACATTGTAACTTAATTCCATAAAGGAAGGTGTCATCCCAGTACTGGGATCCAGGAAAATTAATTCTAAATGAGCAAACATTTTCAATAAAATGACCAACAAGAAAAATAGTTAGGTAAAGCTGGATCCCAGTACTGGGATGACAAGAAAGAGCTACTGGAACGACATCATTATAAAGTGAACCAGTGTCTGGGGATGGGATGACATCTTCTTGACAGATAATGTTCGTACAGTAAGCACTAGGATGATACCATCTGTTGTACCTGCAAATTGCAATCTTCGTAACCGTATCTGTGAGATGGAAAAAATTCAAATTATAAATGAGTTGTATAATAGTATTTATGCAACATTAAAAGCAAACTCTGATTTAAAGAAATATGTTACTAACATCTATGATTACCTGCCTAAGCAGGTTACTATTCCTTATCTGAGATTGCGCATAGTAAATTATGTTAACCTGCATATGCTATCTAATTTTGCTACAAAAGTAAGATTTTCATGCGACATATATACTTATCATATAAGCAGCATGCTTGCTGCTATAAAGCATGTTGGCTTGGTGGTAAAGAGCATTAGTAGTGAGACCATTTTGGAAAGTAATTGTGCTATAAATCAGCATGATGAAGTTTTACATTCAACAATTAATTTTGATATTTTAATACAAGGAGGTAGCGATGAGCAAATTACAGCTGAAAATTAAAGGTCATGACAATAATTTTGTTGTGCTGAATAATATACGAAACTTAAGGTTTACTTTGCGTAATAACAAAGAGGAGATGAAAGATATTTCCTCTTTTGGCTGGAGAAAAGTGCTTGATTGTGCTGGAAGTAGAAAGATTACAATAAAAATTAATGGCATTTTAAATTCAGTATTGGCTGATGAATTATTGCGTAATTCTGCAATGTTAAACTCTAATAATGATTATGAGATTAGTTTTAATGCTAAGGAGAAGATAAAACTCAGGTGTTCGGTTGAATTGTATGAGAGATATTATGATCCTGCCACTTTTGACAGCTTCACTGTAGTTTTAGCCAGTGCTGAAGTTGTGAACACTTTTCATTAGTGTTAATTTAATTTTTTCATATACAATAATAATAAGTGGGAATAAATTAAAAAAAATTATGAACGATGAGGATCTTTTCGAAGAAGGCGATGATAATGTTGAAGAGAATAGCGATGACAGAAGAGAAAGGAATTTGAAGAATGAAAATCAGCTCGAAGAGCAATTTAAAGAGTATTTAAAACCTTTTGAGGATATTTTAAGTCAAATTGATGAAGGAGTTGATAATTTAGATAGTTACGAAAGGACTATGCAAGTAAAGCGAAGTATAGATAGGCTCATAGAAACCTTATATAGCCAAGCAGCATCTGAGGATATTGATGTAGAACTTGAAACCACAAAACACACTCGCGATAAATCAGAGTCCAAGAAAAGAGTTCTGGAAAAGAGAAAGAAACAATTGATGGAAGAGATCTTAAGTGCTCAACAACAAAAGGAGCTAATGAATAGTAGGGAAAAACATGAAGTAGTAAGTGATGAAGATATTCAGAAGGCAAAAGCACGAGTGAAGTCTTCAATTAAGGGAGTGTTGTTTTCAGTTATTGCTCATAGAATGGATCCACGAAGGAGGGCAGGGGAAACTGCTGATGACAATGAAAAGCAAGCTCGTATGTACGGTAGAGAAGCAGTTGGTGGAGTTTTAGGTGGATTATTCAAGGCGTTTTTAACTGCAGTTGCTGCTGTTGTGCGCGAAATTGCTAAACCACTTCAACATATGAATACACAAGAGACGTCTTTTGCAAAACAAGTTGAAGAAAGCAGAAACCAGGATTCACAGAAAGGTCGATCTGTGTAGGTCAAAGTATAATTTCAAAAAAATTTTTGAAATCGTATGTACTAAACAATATCTACTCAACGCAAATTACAACAAACGCAGTAGCATAATCTTGATCATCACTTAGAGAAAGGTGTATCTTGTATTTCGAGATGAAATCCTTTGTGATAGCAAGATGTGGTTTTCCTCTGATATTACTGTATATTTCTATATCTTTCATTATAATTCCTTGGCTGAATCCAGTGCCTAGCGCTTTAACAAAAGCTTCCTTTGCAGCAAAGCGTTTAGCAAAATATTTTGCTCTTACTTCTTGGCTATTATATTTTTTGCTTATCTCTATCTCCTTCTTAGTATAGACTTTATTGAGAAATTTTTCCCCGTATTTTTGTGATATTCTCAATATTCTGGGTATATATACTATGTCAGTGCCAATACCGTATATCATTTTGCACTAAAACGATTTATTGCTTCTTCAACTTGTATTTCCTCTACCTCTCCAGTTGCCCTATTTTTTACTTCAACTATATTTGAAGTTACTGCTTTCTTTCCAATAATTATTTGCCACGGCAAGCCTATCAGATCCATTCTGGCAAATTTCACTCCTACACTTTCGTCCGTATCATCATAAAGCACTTCATCGCTTTTCAAAGCTTTGTATATTTTATCTGCAGCCTCCGTTACTTTTGTTTGTAAATTGATCAAACCAACTTTAAAAGGAGCTACTGCCTCTGGCCAGATAATTCCTTTATCATCATGGAAAGCTTCTATTATTGCGCCAACAAGCCTTGAAACTCCAATACCATACGAACCCATATGCATGTTAACATTTTTTCCATCTTGAGAAGTAACACTTGCCTTCATAGGTTTCGAATATTTATCACCAAAATAAAAAATATGCCCTATTTCAATACCCTTGCTAACATTTAACTGTTCTTGCGGTATAGGACAAATTTTAGGATCATGCATATCGTCTGCAACTGCATATATGCTCTTCAGGCTTTCAATATCTTCGCTTTCTAGTAATTCAAAAAGTTTATTGTCATAATATAGAGTGCTCTCACCGGTGTTTGCCAATATATGAAATTCATGACTTAAATTTCCTCCAATTGGTCCTGTATCTGCCCTCACTCCAATTGGAGTAAGTCCCATGCGTTTGAAGATTTTTATGTAAGTTTTATACATCAAATTATATGAATTCAGTGCACCTTCGTAATCTACATCAAAACTGTATGCATCCTTCATCAGAAATTCCCTGCCTCTCATAACGCCATAACGAGGTCTTACTTCGTCACGAAACTTCCACTGAATTTGATATAAACAAAGTGGTAAATCTTTGTAACTTTTTACCGTATTTCTAATCAAATCAGTTACCACCTCCTCATGTGTTGGACCAAAAAGCATATCGCTTTCATGCCTATCTTTAATACGTAGCATTTCTTTGCCGTAATCATCGTAACGTCCTGACTCTCGCCAAAGACTTGCTGGCTGCACACAAGGCATCAACACTTCAATTGCACCAATTTCATCTCTGATAATATTTTCAATATTTTTAAGTACCAAAAGACCAAGCGGCAGCCAAGAATAAATTCCAGATGCTGTCTGCTTGATTAAGCCCGCACGTAACAAATATTGATGAGAAATAATTTCAGCACCAGCCGGGGTTTCTTTTAAAGTTGGCAGGTAATATTGAGATAAACGCATTTGATAAATCTGATTGTACTAAGTAATCTTAATACAATCAGGCCTGTAGGTAAACTTATTTTAAGAAGAGTGTACTACTTTCTCTTACCTCGATCTACAACACTTTGAACTTGAAATGGTTTTTGCACCTCACTATTCACTGAGTCAACATTATTTGCTTGTGCTGCAGGAGAAGCTTCAGATTTCGTTTTTGAATTAACAGGCTTAGGCGATATCGGTGGCTTCTCTGCCTTTAGTGTAGAACGTGGTGGAGTTGTGGATTTAGGTTTTACATTATCATCAGATTCATGACCACTGTCAGGACTCTTGCTTCCTCTTTCATCTTCTGGTTGGGAGTTTGAAGGCGTAGGTTTTTTCCTGGATTTTGTCAGCTTTTTCTCTTTCGGTTTTTTCGATTTATCATTGCTCCAATCATCACTGTCACTGTGGTCAGAAACTTCACTTTCACTACTAGAAAATTCTATTGCTGGTCTCCTCTTCAGGATATTAGCTATCCCAGAATCATGACATTGAGCATTCCTCATTGTACGTTGCTTATTCTCTTCTCGCAACTTCTCAATTCTTGCAAAATACTCTTCTTTTGTTTCTTGTTTGGCACCCGCAGGTAATGACTTGTTTTGTTCAGAATCAATAGCCTTCTCCGGTGCACCATCATTAATAGGTTTTAACTTCGTACCTTTTCTTATCTGTTCAAGCAGATCAGAACGATCATGCTTAGATTCATTAGCCTTTTTCGGTGCACCATTCTTAGGTTTCTCCGTATACTTGGAAGCTGTAGGAGGAGGCGGCGGAGATGGTAGTGGTGCAGCATTTTGTGGCAATGGAGGAGGTGGTGGTGTCGGTACACTGGATGTTCTAAGCGCTACTGGAGGTGATGATGTATGAGTATTGCTGTGTTCAAGTCCTTTTGCTTTCTGTAAATCTTGTGATTGTTTTCTACCAGGATCAACTTTTTTCTCGCTGTTTATTGCAGAAAGGTGTGAATTGATAAGATATGCAGCTAAGCTCAACATAACCGATGCAGAAACAAAAGCAATAACTGTGAAAAGTACTGGATCACTTAGTGTTACTGAAATCGAAAGATATGTATATATACCAGCTGTAACACTAGATATACATAGCAACAAAGTAGCAATTGAATATTTTAAGGCAGCTGTCTTACTTATTCCAACTAAAGTATTAATCAAAATGGGAGTATCGATTTTTTGTTCTGTTGCAAGTTGAATAGGATTCTCAGATAGCCCTTTTTCTGATTGAGTACTATTGTTAGTTCCTGAAGGTTTGTTACTATTACAATTATCTTGTTGAGGACTCAAAACTCTAGGTGATACAGGCTTGGGAGTTAATCCTCTATTTGGCTCACTCTGTCTAATATTGCTTCCTTCATCTGCAGTTTCGCTATCCACATTATTTTTTTCTTGTATTTTCTTAAATACTAAACTCTCTTCAAAATTGAAAGGTGATTGTTGAACAGGACTCTTAGATTGAACTTTTTTTAATTGAGTGCTATTGCTTGTTTTTGATGGAGTACTACCAAGAGTGTTTTCATTTTTATCGTTATTTTTCGCTGGCTTCCAATTTTTTCTCCAATCTGCAGGTGGTGGAGGTGGTGGCGGAGCTGATGATGGTGTGTTATTATTATTAGTAAGCATTCCTCTTCCTTATTATTAATATAATATTAATAATAATTAAATTATTAGTACTTGTCAATAATTTATGAGTAAGTTAGTATTAAGATAATAAAATAAAAAGGAAAGAGAGAGGAGCAGTCTTCTAAGAAGAAATAGAAGCTATCTTAAACCTCAAGTCATCACTTTGTTACCACAGCACATCATCGATGTTTTGGTATAGAGTAATCAGAATCATAAAAATAGCTTAGTGTTAGCTATTTTTATGATAACCTCTCTTAAACAATTGATATTTTACAGTGTTTTTGGTAAAATAATAGCTTAAGGCTTAGAATAAAAGTTTATGAGTGAAGCACAAGGTCCAAATATTGCAGAATGGCAGGCACAGCAGCAACACCAGGAAGCCGCTAGTGAGAAAAGTGGTTTCGGTCTTGGTCATAGTGACTCTGTTGCAACAATTGTGGATGGAATGAAGTGGATGTTCAACTTTCATGAAGGAGCAATTGCTGCTTATAATAATGTGTTTGAAGGTTTGGTCAGTGGTAGCAGTCTAGTAACGTTATTTGGGAAATCAGGTAATATGTTTGGCATAAAATTTCTTGAAAGTCTTGCTGAATATTTTTCAGGTGGTGGTGGAGAAGATATGCCATCAGAAGGAATGGGTATGGACTACGGTGATGAGGGGCATCATCCGGATGATTATCCCCACTCTAACAATGAAATAGCTCAAAGTGCCGATGGTTTGCATGATATGCATGATGCAGGTGATCATCATGGCCAATCTTTTTCACCTGGTCCTTCACCATCTGTTGGTGATGATCATGAGCTTGGTTACTAAATAACTAAGAAGATTTTATTGTAATTAGTGAAAAAAGTTTCAGTTTTAGGATCAACAGGAAGCATTGGAAAAAAGACTGTAGATTTGCTCTTAAAGAGAAAGGAAGAATATCAGGTGGAAGCACTAAGTGCCAATTCTAACTTTGCTCTGCTAGCACAACAGGCAAATCTACTTAATGCAAAATATGCTGCCATTTCTGATGAAAGGTTCTACAAAGATTTAAAAGAAGATCTACTTGGTACAAACGTCAAAGTAGAAGTTGGTGCTCCAGGTCTAGCAAATGTTGCTTCTCTACCCGTTGATCTCTCAGTTATTGCAATAGTTGGCATCGCAGGACTTGAGCCAGTTATAAAGGTTATAGAAAGCGGTACTAAAGTTATTGCCCTGGCAAATAAAGAAAGCATTGTTTGTGGTGGCAAGTTACTGCTTGAAAAAGCTAAAGAAAGAAACGTACAAATAATCCCTATTGACTCTGAACACAACGCAATTTTTCAAGTTTTGCAAAATGATGATAAATGTGTAGAAAAGATTATACTCACTGCCTCTGGTGGACCATTTTTAAATTATAGCCTTGAACAATTAAAAGATATTACAGTAGATCAGGCACTAAATCACCCTACTTGGAAAATGGGAAAGAAAATCTCAGTTGATAGTGCAACAATGATGAATAAAGCACTAGAAATAATAGAAGCACATCATTTGTTTAATATTAGTCCAAATAGAATTGAAGCAGTAGTGCACCCTGAATCGATAGTACATGGAATTGTCGTTTATCACGATGGATTCAGCTTTGCTGTGCTTGCAGAAACTGATATGGAAATTCCCATTGCATATGCTTTGTCTTGGCCAGAAAGATCAACTTTAAATCATAAATTAGATTTAACAAAGCAAGGAAAATTGACCTTTCAAGAACCAGACCACAAATGTTTTTCTTCACTAAAGCTAAGCATGGAAGTGTTAAATTCTTCTTCTCCACATACAAATAGTATTGTTTTGAACGCTGCAAATGAGATAGCTGTTAACGAATTTTTGAAGTCACGAATCGGCTTTTTAGAAGTAGTAGAGGTAGTAAAATCAACAATAGAAAACTTTGACAAGTACTCTGATATTAACTCACTATCCGACATAACAAGTATCGATTTTGAAAGCCGTATTCTTGCCAATGAAATCATAAAAAGTAAAGGTATCTGTTCAGCAGAGTGATAAAATAAGGTAGACGAGAAAAGACAACTAAATGGGTGTAGCTATCCAGCAAAATTCATTGCAGATAAGACAACATTTTCGATCAAAAAGCTGTATTCCATAATGTCATTCCAGTAGCTGACACTGGAATACAGAAAAGCAGCTAGTTTCAGCTACTCGAATGACAAGACTAGAAAGAAATGGGTGTCATGCCAGTCTGGCATCCAGTCTTTTAGTCATCAAACATTGTAAGGTATTTACCAAATTAGCTTGATTCCAGCATCAAGTGCTGGAATGATACCTTACCTGAACAGATAAATCACTTAGCATGTTCGAAATCAACCTGAGAGAAATTTACATCGTTAAGAACTGTATTTGCTCTATACAGACAACCACACCCTATTGCAAAGAACAGCAATGCAGCTGCAGCAAACGGAACTGGGTTATAAACTGTGAAACATAGACCAACAGCAAGTACTCCAGATAACAAAAAAGCACAAGCATAATTAGTTTGTTTCCTTTTTTGAGCGACTGCTTCTATCTTTAGGAATTCTGGTTCTATTGCTTTCTTGACATGTCCTGCAATACAATCTCTTGGACTTTTGTTTTCATAGTTTTGAATATTAGGTTTGATATTTGGATGTGTAAGTAATATTTTTATCATGTCTACATTTCCCAACTTGCAAGCAATGTGTAGAGCTGTATTTTTTTCCTTCTTGCCGGTCTTAATTTCCTCCTCTGCACGAGCATAATTTTGAGGTATAAATCCTTCATTAACAGGTTGTGAATTGTTAAGGTATACACAACCCCCTCTACCCTGATCTACTACTTCTCTCCCCTCAAATTCGTACACTGGATAACCATCATGTTTCTTTGGTTTTCTCTCAATAACAGCTTGCTTGCTTTTAATATTTAAATCGATTTTTTTATGTTCTACAAGCAACTTAGCCATAAGCTCTAAATATTGATGTTCATCGTTATTACTAGTAACAAAAGCTGAAATAATGCACATCAAAGGTGTCATCCCATCCTCAAAAGCGTTAACATTCGCTCCTTCTTTCAATGCTTGTTGAAAATGATTCCAAGCTTCCTCAGGTGTTATTCTTTCACCACTAGCATTTTGAAATTCAATAGCTTTAAACAACTTTTTTGTTGCTTCACTTGTACTAAACATTTTAACCACCTATCACAACAAACTTGATAAAATTATACATAGAAAAAATTAAAATATCAACTATTAAGCTAATGATCCAGAATATACTCCTTCGTTAAAGGAGACTGAGCATTTTCAAAGATTTCTTGAGTACTTCCGAATTCAACAATCTTGCCATTGCAAAAGAAAACTATGCTGTCAGATAATTTTTTAGCTTGCTTCATCGAATGAGTTACCATAATTATGGTGAACCTCAATTTCAATTCTTGTATAAGATTTTCGATTGCATTGGTTGCCATTGGATCAAGAGCAGAGCATGGTTCATCCATTAATAAAATAGTTGGCTTTACTGCAATTGCACGAGCAATGCATAATCTTTGTTGCTGGCCACCAGATAAATTTAGTGCACTATCTTGCAATCTATCTTTCAACTCTTCCCATAAACCAACCTTAGTTAAACTACTTTCTACTATTTCATCTAATTTTTGCTTATTTTTCACCATGCCATGCAATTTAGGCCCATAAGCAACATTATCATATATTGACTTTGGAAAAGGATTGGGTTTTTGAAATACCATACCAACTTTTGCTCTGAGCAATACAACATCCATATCACGTGAATATATATTACCCAGCCCATCGATTACCAGTTCACCAGTCGCTCTACATCCAGGTACGTAATCATTCATACGATTGAAACAACGCAAAAATGTCGATTTACCGCACCCAGAAGGTCCGATAAAAGTTGTGACTTTCTTTTTGCAAATATTCAAATTTATATCGAATAAAACTTGTTTAGAGCCATACCAAAGATTTAAATTTTTAACGAAAGCGTATTTATCGCTCATACTAAATCCTGCATTGAATAAAGTCCTGGTATTTCCTGTTTATTCTCGCACAACCATATTGCTGCTTGAACCGCCCCTCTAGCAAACGTTGTGCGGTCAATTGCCTTGTGATTTAATTCTACTCGTTCATCGGAATTGACAAACATGACACTGTGATCTCCTATTACTCCACCTCCACGAGATACTGCAAAGCCTATTCCTCCTTTCCCTCTTATATTTGAATTATTATGTGAATATTGATTGAGCTCAAAATCCACTTTTGCAGCGTTAGCAACTGCTTTACCAAACTCTATAGCTGTTCCAGATGGTGAATCCTTTTTTAAATTGTGATGCATTTCCCAAATTTCAACGTCATACTCATTACCTAAAAGCTTGGCAGCTTCTTTTACCAATTTCAGCAACACATTAACTCCAACACTCATATTTGCTGACCATAATATTGGAACTTTAGCAGCATATTCTTTTAAATTTAGACCTTCTATTCCAGTTGTGCCACTAACTAGCGGTTTTTTAAATTTCACGGCCGCCTTAAGGCATTCTAGCATACATTCTTTAGTTGTAAAATCTATTACAACATCGGACGATTCAAATACCTCATTAATGGAACTTGTAACTTTGATTCCCAAATTGCAATTATTGCCTACAATAGGCCCAATATCTAAGCCTATATACTCACTGCCCAAGCGAGCAACAGCACCTGCTATTTCCACTTTGGTATTCGTAATTAATTCATTGAGTATTTTCTTACCCATTCTGCCTAAGCAGCCTATTACTCCAACTTTGATTTTCATAAAGCTTTTTCCACTATGTTAGGCTTTTTTTGAAGCTTTGTCATCTTTATAAGCTTAGCATATTTAGCCTTACACTGATAAAACTATAGCTATACATCGATGAATCTATTGAAAATTGATACGAAAAATTGTAATTAGTCAATTTTCTCCTATGGAGAAAACTTATAAAGAAAAAAAGAGCACCAACTTTGGTGCTCTTTTGTGAAGGGTTTGTTTTAATAATAACCGTTTCCATTTACACTGGGATTAGTGACATAATGTCTCTCTGTTGATGATACTCCAATTGTTAGACTTGGTTGTGTATCTATTGTATCATAAAGCTTCTCTGATTCAGTAGTCACTTCCTTATTGTTAACCATTTGTTGTGCCGTAGTAGGATTGAGATTATGCTGCTCCAACGCTGTACCTTCAAACGGCTGATTAGATATATTATCTACTTTAATCTCTGTTACATCATCTTTCAATCCTAACATTTCTTTCACATGCTCAATATTGTCTTGCACTAATATTTTATCGTCATCGATATAATTACCATCTTCTTTCTTCTTTAGTACTGATTTTACAATTACATATTCAGAAACGCCATAGTAATTATTACCACTACCAGTAATGCGATATTCTCCTTTATCACACCTTAGATATACAAGAAGCTGAGGAGAAAATTTGTCCTGGGTTAAACTATATTTATAATCCTTAATTTTTATACCCTTTTCCAAACGTAAATATAAGTGATTCTTTTCAAGTTTAATATAACCTACTCCTTTAGGCTCATCATTTGATTTTTCTGGAAAATTTTCTGCTGGCTCTACGTTTATATCTGTTTTAGATACAGATTCTTCAGTCTCATTTTGCATAGGGGTGCTAACAGTTGGACTTTTATTTACATTCTCATCTGAAGGTCTCTTTGGTGATATATTTTCTTGAGCAGTATTTGCTTTACTGCTAAATAACCAATTCCAACCTGATGAAATTTTTCTTGCAATCCATGAAATTCCTCTACGATCAGCAATCCACTTAAAAAAGTTTTTTATACTTTCCCACATACTTTACTCCTTAAATTAATAATTTAATTATTATATATAAAGTTTAATTTGTCAATTTTCTCCTATGGAAAACGTATAAAGAAAAAAAGAGCACCAAAGGAGGTGCTCTTTTGTGAAGGATTTGTTTACTAATTAATAATAACCGCTTCCTACTTTGCTCGGATTAGAGACACAATGTCTTTCTGTTGCTAGTGCTCGAGTTGTTGAACTTGGTTATGTAACTTCTGCATCATAAAACTCCTCTGATTCAGTAGTCACTTCCTCAGAGTAAGATCAGATAAATCTTCTCTAAACTTAGAAAGAGATGCAGTAAAAGCATTTATTAACTCTTGTTTTTTTCTTCAATAGTAGTTTTACCTGAAGATTGTCCTTGCTGTGATATGCTTTGTTTCGCAACACTTGTTTCACTTTTTTTACCACCAAACAGCCGCTTACAGCCTGATGAAATTTTTCTTGCAATCCATGAAATTCCTATGTGATCAGCAATCCACTTAAAAAAGTTTTTTATTTTTTTAAACATATTTTACTCCTTAAATTAATAATTTATATTATTATATAAAAAGCATAGTATGTCAACTTTTTCTATAGAGAACGTATAAAGAAAAAAAGAGCACCAAAGGAGGTGCTCTTTTGTGAAGGGTTTGTTTTAACAATAACCGTTTCAATCTACACTTGGATTAGTGACATAATGTCTCTCTGTTGATGGTACTCCAATTGTTAGACTTGGTTGTGTATCTATTGTATCATAAGGCTTCTCTGATTCAGTAGTCACTTCCTTATTGTTAACCATTTGTTGTGACGTAGTAGTAGGTATTTTCACTCCAAATGGTTCATTAGATATACTATCTACTTTAATCTCTGTTACATCATCTTTCAATCCTAACATTTCTTTCACATGCTCAATATTGTCTTGAACTAATATTTTATCGTCATCGATATAATTACCATCTCTATTCTTCTTTATTATTGATTTTACAGATATACCAAAACAATCATTGATACAATTATCAACACCAGTAATGCGATATTCTTCTTTATCACATCTTAGATATATAAGAAGATTAAAAAGGGGTTCTACCTCGTTTTGACTACCTTGATAATCCTGAACTTTTATACTCTCTTCCAAATTTAACCATAAGTAATTCTCGTCAAGTTCAATATAACCTACCGGTTTTAGGTTCATTAGCAACAAGTTCTGGAAGATTAGTTGTTGTAATTTCAAATGGCTTTTTGGACATTTTAGTTATTTTAACAAGCTTTTTGTTCTCATCCAAGCCTACTTTATACATCATTTCTAATGGGTCTTTTGAAATAGTTCCCTTGTCATGCTGTTTCTTCACTGAAGTTATGGATACAGATTTCTTTCCATCATCTACATCTTGACATGAACTATAAGGGCCAGTAATACAAAACTTGTTACTTTCACACTCTACAAATATACGAAATTCTCCAGGTATAACTTTACCATTTTTGTCTTCATTTTTACATTTTTCTTCAAGACGTTTATAATTCTCGTTTGTTATAACAAATAGTAATTTGTTATCGATAAATTCAAAATAACTCTCTGGCTTTGTGCTTTGTTGAATAACATTAGGTTTATTAGGATTTACGTGCCTTCTTGGTTGTTCTGATTTTTCTGGAAAATTTTCTGCTGGCTCGACGTTTGTACCTGTTTTAGATACAGGTTCTTCAGTCTCATTTTGCATAGGGGTGCTAACAGTTGGACTTTTATTTACATTCTCATCTGAAGGTCTCTTTGGTGATATATTTTCTTGAGCAGTATTTGCTTTACTGCTAAATAACCAATTCCAACCTGATGAAATTTTTCTTGCAATCCATGAAATTCCTCTACGATCAGCAATCCACTTAAAAAAGTTTTTTATACTTTCCCACATACTTTACTCCTTAAATTAATAATTTAATTATTATATATAAAGTTTAATTTGTCAATTTTCTCCTATGGAGAAAACTTATAAAGAAAAAAGAGCACCAAAGGAGGTGCTCTTTTGTGAAGAAAAGATACTCTTTATGAAAATGGCATAATAGGTATTGATGAATTTATAGCTGGCTTATCTAGCACCTTACTAGGTTTACCAGCTTCTGAGCTTAGTACCTTGCTATCACTTGCAGGCACTTTAGATGTAGAACTTACAACTTCAGGTTTCTGAGATATTTTATCTATAGTACCAACTGTACGCTTACTATTTAAACCCAACATCTTTTTCATTCCTTCTAACTCACAAGACAAAGTTTTACCATCATCTACCGAGTCCACTATAAAGGATACCGAATTATCGTTCGTGGCAACAAGTTCGCTGTAAGCAATTTTGAATATAGCTTTGCCAGATTTGATATTTACATGATATTTTGATGGACTTTTACAATCAATATTTCTCCAATCCATAATTTCTGGTACATTCTTTTTGTTTGTATGCAGTACTAACTGCTTATTACCATTTTCTTTAATAACACCCCAATGATTGGATTCACCCTTCACTAGTTCAATTACACTATTTTTTTGCGGTTTACTAGACCACAAGTTTTTAATGCTGTTCCAGATTGATGCAATACCTCCTGCAATCGACTGAAAAAAGTTTTTTATTTTTCCTAACATATTTTACTCCTTAAATTAATAATAATTTAATTATTACATAAAAAGTATAATATGTCAATTATTTCATAAAAATTTTAGTACTTGCTCGCAATTTTCAACAATTTAATAGCGCTGGTGTTGACAACTTCCCCGCCAACACGCTTAGTAACAAAAAATCTAACATAAGGTTTGTTTGTATAAGGTTCTCTAAGTATTCTCATTCCTCTGTTATCTACGATCTTATAAGCTTGTTTGAAATCCGCTACTGCAATCATTGTAGGTGGCATATCAGCAGATTGATATACTGGTATTCCCATTAAAGTATCTGGAGTTTCAAGCGATAAACTCGGCTGCCAAAGATACTGACCTGTTTCAGATTTTAGTAGCCTAACGTCCTTTAACGTACTCCTGTTCATCAAAAATGATGCATTTTTAGAGTAATGTTCATTTAGAGAGTAGTACAATATCATTATGGCATCGCTGTCTAGCTTATCAGCTTTAATTTGCTCTATCTTATTATGACCATTTCCATTTTCGTAAGTTAAAATTCCTTTAGGTTGAAAAGTGCCATCACCTTTAATAAAGGCTTCATTCTCCTTCTTACTGAAAGTTTCGGCAACCTTTTCTACAAGCCAATTTTCAACATTGACAAATGCATCATCGAGCAATTTTTGTGATATTTGCGGCTGAGCATAGAGCTCATAAGTTGTGATGGAAATCTTTTGAATTTTAGGTGTACTTGTGTCTTGTGCAAAATCATACTTGGATTTATAGCCACCATCTTCGTCCTCTACGACTTCACCACTCCAACCTGCACCAGCACGGTCACAATCTTCTATAATATAATCCAATGTTTCAGTAGAGATTCTTTGACTAGAACATATTTGCCGCATTGGAGATGAATCAGCTATACGCTTGTTTATCCGTTTTACAATGTGAGGAGTAACTAAATACCCTCCAATATCATTGTCATCTCCACTTAGGGTTTTATGTGATAACCTACTTTCCATTCCTTTGCGGATATAATCAGAAAAATATTTATCACCCATGTTAAAATCTGTGCTAATTTCTGGACGTTGAGCTGAAGTTTCAATAAAATCTAAGCGCTCTTTGCAATTATCAATATTACTATTTATCTTGCATAGCTGCTCAGGTCCTTTGCTTTCGATTTCTTTTAGTTTGCGATCATTTATTAATTTAAATTGCTCCCATGATGAAGCGAGTTCATTAACACGGTGAGCGATATCAGTAAGTGACATAATAGCCTCCTTTAAAAATAAAATTAGAATAGTATTGTAATTTGAAGGTAATCTTTAATCTCAGTACCTTTTCGTTGTTATGCAAACTGCATTCAGAAAAAAGACCGGTGAATGGCAGCTTAGTATAACTCAAACGCTTGTTTACAATATGGATCCCAGTGCTGGGAGGCGCCCTCATGGTAAACAACGTTCATACAACTGTATATGTATACTGCCATTCACCGGTCTTTTTTCTGGATTCCAGCATTGGCTTCATGGTAGATACAAATAAACGTAAGGCGCTTGGTAACGAGAGAAAAATTATACTGATTACTTGTTGAAGTAAAAAAAGCAGTGTAGTATTACACCACGGTAAATATTATACTTAATTGTTAGCACTATACAGCATCCATTTTTTTGTGTCAAGCATTTTTTTTCGCTGCGTATCTGTTCAGAAGAATGTGCAAATAAAGTACGTAGCTGTACAAATTTGCCAAAACAATAAATGGTATCCTTTAATTATCCTCTTTTTATCATTTCAGTCACAGCTGTACGAACATTGTGGCAATTTGCATAGTAAACAGTGTCAAGCACTGCCTTTGTGTTCGAGGCAAAATTAGTTTAACATACTGTTTTTGAAACAAGTAGCTTTGCGTGTCTATGATGTCATCCCAGTGCTTGACACTGGGATCTAGTTTTTGGACATTGTTTTTGACATATGTCCTTAAGGACTATTGTTTACTGCATAATTTGCAAATACTTTTTATATCTGGATCCCAGTGTCAAGCACTAGGATGACACCCATTTAGTTATCTTTTCTCGTCTACCTTGTTTTGCCACCCTGCTGAACGGATACATACCGTTTGTTGCTTTTATTCTATGGTACCTTATCTACCTTGCCGCTCTCCTGCTTCAATCAGTAAGGGATTTCAATATTAATTCTGCACTACTTGCGGGATTGCCGCTTTTTGTAATTGGTCTGCCAATTACGATATAATCAGCTCCTGAATTTATTGCTTCTTTTGGTGTTGCTGTCCTTTTTTGATCATCATGACCTCGATTCATACGGATTCCTGGAGTAATAATTTTAAAGTCTTTACCACATTCTTGGCGCACTTCTTGAGCTTCTAGTGCAGAGCAAACTACTCCATGTAGTCCAATCTTTTTTGCAAGCTTTGCTAGCAAAATTACCTGTGATTTTGCTTCCCTTGCTACTCCGAGTTCACTCAGATCTTCATTGCCCATACTAGTTAGTACTGTTACTCCAATTAGCTTTATTTTCTTTCCTTGCACTATACTTAGTGCTTCTTTAAGCATTTTTGTTCCACCACTGATATGCAATGTTAGCATTTCAACATCTAGAGCTTTTATTGCTTCAACTGTTCTAGCTACAGTGTTTGGAATATCATACAATTTTAGATCTAAAAAAATTGGTACATTGCATTTTGCAACTTCTCTCACTCCAGAAGGACCATGTGCAGCAAAAAATTCTAACCCAAGTTTTACCATGCCAACCTTATCACGCAGACCATTAGCCCAAGATATGGCTTCATTCAAATCTTGTGTATCCAGTGCGCATATTATTGGGTTCATTATCTTGTATAATTTTTTTTATAATAAGAGTAATTGTTGCATTTTACAATCCATATTCAGGGATTGGTCCACTTGCAATGCTTTGTACAGACACTGAACACGATAATCTGGTCGGAGTGGGTGAACGACTGGCATATCCAAGATCTTCCTGTAAAGAATCAGACGTTTCCTCCGATGTTTTGGAACCTTTCATTGGCTTGAATTGCACAAGCTGCCCTAATATAAATTTTATTTTCTGAGTCTCCCCTAATATTATTTTTTTGCTATAATCTTTAATTGTTTCATTTTCTCTTATCGATTCTTCTATCTTATCTATCACATATTGAAGTTGTTTTATTTGACTGTCTCGCTCTAAAAGTGAATTTCTTAAATTTTTCACTTCGTTATTACAATCTTGTCTTATTCTGTCTAACTCAAAAGATTGATTTTTAATTAAACCGTCTGCTTTATCTAGCTCTTCAAATTTCCTTTTTAACTCTTGAGATAAGTTTTTATTTTTCTGATCAATTTCTTTAAATTTACATTGTAATTCATCTAATTTCACACAAAGTTCTTCTTTTCTTTTATGTAATTCTTCTTTTTTCATATATAGTATATGTTTCTCTTTACGTAATTTGTCTATTTCCTTAGATAACTCCTCTTTTTCTTTAGATAATTTCTCTACTTCCTTATATAATTCCTCATATTTATCATTGTCTATTTTTCTTTTCAATTCGATTATAAGTTTTTTCCTCTCAGTTAGATCAGCTTCTTTTTCCTGTAACTGTTTACACAAATATGAGATTTTATGGAGTAGTTCTTTTTCTTGTGCAGCAAGCTCATCTTTCTCCTTCGTTACTTTTTCTAATTCGTCTGTTATTCCAATTATATGGATCATTTTTGCTTCTAATTTCTCCTCCAAAGATTTTTTTTCTTTAAGAAAAGATTTCCTCTCAGCTTCTATTTTTTGACCAAATTTTCTTTCTTCCTCGTATAAATTGTGCTTTTCTTGAGTCAACTCACGCTCTTTGTGAGCAAATTTCTTCTCCACTTTACTAGTGTCAATAATTATTTTATACAAAATCATAAAAGCCAAAACAGATAATACAGCTAAAGCGAGAATTAAAGAACTAGGTACATTAATAAGCGCTAAAGATGTAAGTAACGTGAGAGTAGCCAGAGAACTAGCTATAAAATAAAATGTATTATACTTATTAAGTAAATTGCTCATCACCCATATACAAAACTTCAGCAGTCTTGTATATATTGATTAAAATTGTCTTACCTGTAGAGGAGAACACTTATCACAATTTTACCAGTGATAAACTTTAGTTGATATTCTAACTAAACTCAAAATGCAAGGTGGCATCAGACAGGAGTAGAACATCTACTAGAATATCCAAAATCTTCTGAATATGAAGTTTCATCCAGCTCTTTATTTGGTAGTGCTGATAAATCCCCATTACTCATATTTGAAGAAGCAGGGCTATCATTAGTTTGTACAGATATTTCTTCAATTACTCCTTTTATTTCTTGATCACTGACTCCAACATTCTTGATTAATTCCTCCAATCTATTCAAAATCTCTAATACAGTTTCCTGCGATATAATCACTTTATCTCCTTCTCTTACATTCTCTTTGAACAAATATATCATGTTTTTTGCCAAATCTTGTGCTAAGCTCACACGATTCTGATGAACTAATGAAGATTGATCATTCAAATCTGAAATTTCTTCTTTTATAGAATGCTTCTCAAATAGTAACTCTTTGTACTTTTCATGTTGAATTTGACTTTCTTCCTCCAGATTGATGCTATAATTTTCCAACTCTTCACTGTTTTTTCTTTCTTTATTAAGAATTTTTTCTAACTCTTTAATCTTACTGAAATATTTAGTTTCTTTCTCTTCCGATTGCTTACTTAGTTCTTCTAAATCTACAGTTAGTTTAATCACTTCTTGAGTTTTTTCATTTAACTTTTCTTGTAATCGTCTTTTTTCTTCTTCTAAATCCGATGATTTAAGTATTAAATCATAAGTTTCAGAACTTTCTTTTTGCAACTGCGCTTCTAACTCTGCTATTTTTTTCTCTTTCTTTTCTAAACATGTCATCAATTCTGTTACTTTTTTAGATTCTAATTCATGTGATTGACTTTCTAATCTCTGGATTTCACTATATTTATCACCTAAATCTTTTTTAGTATCATTCAATTCTTGTTCTAACCTTTTATTTTCATTTATTGATTCATCCAGTTTAAGCTCTGATCGCCCTATTTGATTAACTAGTTTTTGTATTTTGACAACTAGAATTTTAGCATATTCTTCCAAGCCTTGCTTTTCTTGCACTAATTCAGCTTTTTCTTTACTTAACTTTTGTATCTCTTTTTGCGCTTTCCTTAACTTCTCCTCTAACTTTTCCTTCTCTACTTTTCTCCTTTCAAATTCACTCTCTACCGAATCACTTAGCTGCTTGAGTTTTTGTGTTACTTCAGCCAAAACTTCATCTTTTTCCCTTACCTTTCCATTTAATTCCTCCACCTCTCTCATTTTTTGCTGTAATTGTTCTAATATAGTTTGATTATTTCCAGTTAATCTTGTATTTTCTTTTTCCAATTTATTAATTCTTTCGTTTAAGCTGTCATCTACAACTTGTGCAATTTTGTCTTGCATTTTAGTACTGCCTATTTGAGCTTCTTTTCTGCCACGCTCAATTTCTTGAGTTGTTTGAATGTTAATATTTCTATTACTATTTTCTATCACAATCTCAGATGATTTATGATTGCCTTTCTCCTTATTTCTAAATTTTATTTGATACAAGAATAAGTTACCTATTTTTACATCTTTATTTGCTTTCAATTGATCATCAGTAACACGATTACGCTCGATAAGTTCTATACCATTAGCATCAATATTAATTATAATAGTGCACTTTTTTCCGTCCTCATCACACCAATTCAGAGTCATTTCGTATGCACCATCAGTTACAACATAGTGCCTTATTCCTTCTTCAGAAACAAAACCGTGCATTCCATTTTTTCCATTGCTATGCAGAGTTGAAAATCCTGAAATTCCATTATCTTGACAGAAATTACTATTCAAAAACTCACTGACTTTGAATTTGTTTTTATTAGCTCCCAATTTAACTTCTGCACAACTACCATATATTGACACTGTTTCAACACCACTTTCAATATACCCATTCAATACTTTTTTAGCCTTATCTTGAAGCTCTAGTCTCTCCTCCTTTACATTATTGAAATCTTGGATAACGGCTTTATACACTTCATCTTCATTAAAATTGGCATTGTATTTTATTAAAAAAGATAATATGTGAAAACTAGCTACAGCAGTGTGAATTGATTTATTCTTTTCTTTTATCTTACCGAGCAAAAACAAAAACCTTTGAATGAAGTCATGATAATCATCTTTTTGCTCTTCAATTTTATTATTATATGAATTACCAATCATTATTACCTCACAACTAAATAATTAGTATAGTAATACGAGTGCTAAGTTACATCAATCAATAAACTTACAGTAAATTTTCCATTCTCAGTTATAAGCTCTGCTTCTGTACTCTCAACCCATTCTATCACTTCAGCATTGCAAACTGACTGCAAATCATGCTGAGCAGAATAATTTAACTCATCCTCTTTTACACTCGCTTTTATCATCAACTTTTGTATAAGATGCTTAACTGATACGTTATTATCTGCTTTTATTTTTCTCACAAGGTTTAATATCTGCACGAAATTATCTCCCATTTCCTCAGAATACTTATCATAGGTAAGTTCTTCCTTGTTAGGCCAATTACTTTTATTGTGAACGGAGTTATAACTATACAACTGATGATATATTTCCTCTGTAATGTATGGCAAAAATGGTGCAAATAACCGCAAAATAATATTGAGTACATATGCCAAACTCTGTTTCGCACTCATGTTTGCCTCGCTGTCCAATGCATCTCCATATGCACGTTTTTTAACTAACTCTAAGTAATTATCACAAAAATCTTTCCAAAAAAATTCTTCTATTGCGCTCAAAGCTTCGCAGTATTCAAACTGTAATAGGTTGTTCGTCGTTTTTTCTATCACTTTATATAATTTGGACAATATCCACTTATCCATCGTCTCACTGATGGAATTTATGCTCAATGCTTGATGTTTTTCCATAAACATGGAAACAAATTTGCTAGCATTCCAAAGTTTCGTAACAAGTCGTTTGCCAATTTTGAAGATATTTTCAGAGTAGACTGTGTCAACTCCAAGTCTTGAGTTTGCTGCCCAATAGCGTACTACGTCAGCTCCATAGGTTTCAAGCATTACATGAGGAGTGATGATATTACCTTTTGATTTACTCATCTTTTTTTTATCATCAGCCAAACACCAACCACTAATCATGATATTTTTCCACGGCAGTGAATCTGCATGATAATGTGCCTTCAAAATCGTATAAAAAGCCCAAGTTCTTATTATCTCATGGCTTTGGCTGCGCAGATCTGCAGGAAATATCTTATCATACCGATGGCTTGGTAAACCGAGCTCACTGTTTACTGCCAGTGCACTTAATTGAGGAGTGATCGCACTTGTTGCCCAAGTATCCATCACATCTTGATCTGGAGTAACTTCTTCTTTAATATACCCTTTCGGCAAATCTTTGAGTGGATCTACAGGTAAATCCTTTACTTCAGCTAGAATGATTTTGCCTTCTTCTCCCTTACGTTTTGAATACCAAACTGGAAATGGTACACCAAAGTAACGCTGTCTTGAGATGCACCAATCCCAACTTAGCCCTTCTATCCACACCTCCATACGTTTACGCATAGATTCTGGATGCCAATTACATTTACTCACTTTATCTAATACTTGAGTTTTTTGCTCTAAAGTCTTGACAAACCATTGATAAGTAGGTAATATTTCAAGCGGCGCACCAGATCTTTCAGCACATTTAACAGAATGAGAAATGCTAGTGCTTTCTATTAAAAGTCCTTTTCCACTGAGGATTTCAATGATCCTCTTTCTTGCTTCTTTAACTTTTAGTCCATGGATCCCAGTGTCAGCTACTCGGATGACACCGGCATGTGTCTCCTCTGTCACCTGAGTAGCTTGATACTGGGCATCTTTCTCCCCTGTCATCCCAGTGCGTGACACTGGGATCCATTTTTGATCACACACTGCATGCAGGTTTATCCTTCCATCCTGATCAATTATAATTGTCACCGGCAGATTATGCTTTTGCTGCCAGTATATGTCGAGCTCATCACCGAATGTACAGCACATAACAAGCCCAGTGCCTTTATCTATTTTAACCTTATCATCAGCTATTATTGGAACTTTTGCCCCTGTCATTGGCACTATGGCTATCTTACCAATCAGCTGAGTATAGCGTTCATCCTCTGGGTGACAAAAAACCGCAACGCATGCTGGAAGCAACTCAGGTCGTGTAGTTGCGATGTGAATCTGCTCATTTTCTTCAGTGGAAAAAACTATTGTATTTAAAGATGACTCAAAAATTTTATCTTCTATTTCCGCTTGTGCAATTGCGGTTTTATCAACTGGGTCCCAAAGAATAGGTTGCATTTTCCTGTATGCATATCCCTTATTATATAAATCAACAAATGACATTTGAGAAAGTGCCACAGCTTCCTTGCTGATCGTGTGATATTCCAAACTCCAATCATAACTAATGCCGACCGATTTAAATAACTCCTTGAATTCTTGCTTTGACTTCTCAATAACCTCATGGCACATCTCTATAAATTTTTCTCTGCCAACTTCTTTTGCGCGGGTTCTATAGGTTTGCTCAACTAACCTTTCAGTGGGAAGCCCATTATCATCAAACCCAATTGGATAAAATACATCTTTCCCCAGCATACGTTGAAACCTTGCAATAAAATCCGTATGGCAATAGCTAAATATGTGACCGATGTGTAACTTTCCCGATATCGTTGGTGGAGGCGTATCTATAGTGAAAGTATTATCCTTTTCACCATTCCATTTATAAACTTTACTCCCTTCCCATAATATGTTGTATTTGTTTTCAATTTCTCTAAAGCTGTATTTTTCTTCTAACATAAATATTTTTCAGTTTTAAGCTTTAAGTTAGCACAATTGAGCAAATACAGCAATTTTAATGTCTATCATTTAATTTAGCCTTGTTATGATACAAATACTTCTTGACCTTATAATTTTTAATGTATTACATAATAAATTTTTAGTATTGAGGTTTATTATGCTTAACTTTCATAACTTAAAAGAGCTTATAGATATTCTAAGTAATCCATACTATGTGCCTCACCCAGCAAAAGTAGACTTAGTAGAATTGCTTGAAGACGTGCTGGAATTAGAAGGTAAAAAAAGCTCAGAAGATGCAATAGCTACATTGAAAGATAAAATAAGAAATGAATTAAAAAATGAAATAAAAAGTGAAATGAAACAAAAGATAAATAAATTTGAGCAGCTAGAGAATGAAAATATAGAATTAAAAACTAAAAAGGATCAGGCTGAACGGTTAAACATAGCCTTAGAACATAAAAGGGAGATAGCTCAGAACAAAAATATAGAATTAAAAGCTGAAAAAAATAAACTAAATACTCAAATCCAGCAGTTACAGCAAGAAAAGAAAATATTAGAAACCAAAAATGAAGCAAATAAACAACTAAAAGAAAAAGCAACATACATCGCTACTGCTAGTACTGGTCTTGCTGTTGGGTTAGTAGTATATACTGCACTTGAACATACAACTAAATTAGATATATGGTTAATGGTTAGTATAGCAGTAGTACCTGCACTCATAGCTACTAGTCTGACATACTTAGCACTTAAACCTAGTTCTCAAGTAAGTGAAACGCAAGAACCACAAGGAGTAGCAAATAAGAATTCAGTAGCTTGATATAGTTTTTTTCATTTCACTGCCTTTCCAAATTTGAAGCAGGTTGTTTGAGCCATAGTACAAAGTAAATATAGTAATTTTACACTGAAATTTTTAGTTTTGTTTCTGTGGGTTAGTTGGTACGAGCCTTGCCTTTAAGAAGATGTAAAATCACAATTATTACGAATAACATTCCACCAATAACTGATATAGCTCCACCCGTAATAAAACAAGCACGTGCCAACATTGATGAAATACTTGGCAGATCTGCAACTTTTCTTAATGCACCATATCCACCAAGCCAAACAAGTCCAGTAATGTGGAGAAAATGTCCCAAGCTATATGCATAAATCTGTAATCTTACTATGGAGCTTTTTATTTCTTTACAGCCCAATTTTGGTAACAGCCAGTAGACAAAATTCATAAAAGCTATAGTAATACCAACCACAGAACCGTGATAATGCGCAGGGATAGTGACATTTCCTTCAATAGTTAGCACTCCAAGCACACCTCCATAAATGAACAATACAAACGAGTGGAGAAGATAATTGCCCTTATCATTGAGCAGAGTTTTTATGTTGCAATATACTAATATTGTTAAAAAGCACGGCAGAACTGCTCCAGCAATTCTCATATGCCAGGTAAAAAACTGTATCAATTCAGCACTATCCGCCGAATAAATAAAGTATATAAACGGCGCACCTACGGTCAAAACTGTGTTTATAAATAGTGGTAAAATGGTAATTTTATTTAGACTAATATAGCGAGCATTCAGTATGATCAAATAAACTAAAAACATTGCTTGAGCAAAGGCAAACTGCAGTAAATGTCCGCCTCCCCAAAAGAGATATTCATAAAATAAATTCTTGTCTGAGTGATATAGACCTGGAGGCGTATTTTTATGTGCTAAAACAACACAAAGAAATGATGACACAAGTATAATGACCAGGCCAATTTGTCCGATTGAAAGATATGAGTCTTGTTTATTTGATATGTAGGCTAGAGCTGTATTTATCAATATGCTGGTAATGAAAAGACTGAGTCCAAGTAAAAATAATTTGTTTTGTAATACAGGTATATAGTTACTTTTGATAACTTCAGTATTTGGAACAAATGCAGATATAAACATTAGCAGTATGGAAAGGATTGAGAGAATCCATGAGAAGTTAAACCAATGATTGGTGTTTTTTAAGTTTATGATGAAGAGCAGAGATATTATAGAGCACATCCATACCAAAATTGACAAATTTACGTGTATCACCAGTGCATTATCAAAGATATATTGTGCAGAAGGAATGAGAGAAGAAATAAAAGGCAATCGTAGAAAAATAACAATTATTGACAGCAGTCCAGAACAAGCAAGAGCAAGTACTGCCAAGAATATCCATTGCCTGCAAAGTGAAGCGTTATTTTGTATGTTGAGCATTTACTTTTAGGTACTATAGCATAAGACAATGTACATTTTTCAAATTGATATGCATAGTTTAAATGAATGACATTACAACAATATCTTTCATCGTGAAAATGCTGCGTCCATTTCCATTTCATATTATGGTAATATTACTGACAGCGTTAGTCTGGGCTATCGAAATGTGTTTTAATCAATACTTGATAAAAATTATTACAGTAAGAGAATCTTTACATAATGGCATGACATTACGTTAATGCTTTTGATCCACAATTAAGAACATTTTCGTTGTGATTTACGTTTCTAGTATGTATATTAATAAATCTTGTTTTCACTAAATAATGAAAATAATAATTGTCATGATAATGTTATTGTATAGTAACTATACAATGGCAAGCGAACGAATAAGTTTAGTAGATAAAAAATTATCTCAAGGATATGTAGCTCCAATACTTACAGAAAATAGCGTTATTTTACCAGACAAGCACGGTACCTTATATTCCTTTGATATCGATAACCCAAGAGTTATAAATTGGAAATTATACCTCTCAAGTAGGAAAAAAATTGGTAATATGAGTTTATCGAGCTACAAAGAAAATGTTTTCTTTGTAGTGGATAACATTCTACACACAATAGATGCGAAAACAGGGGAGATTCAATGGGAAAAAGAATTAAGAGCTCCGGCAAGAGGGAAAGCAATAGTAATAAACAATAAGTTGGTAGTATTGACTATTGATAACTATCTACATGTATTTGATATAAAAGATGGCAGCCCCATTTGGGCTTATCAAAATGGTATAAATGAGGTTCGAGGTTTATATTCCATCTCACCAGCAGTCTCTAATGATAAAATAATGGCACCATTTTCAAATGGCGAGTTAATAGCTTTTAATGAAGAAGGTAAAAAACTATGGAGCCAAAAATTAGCTACAAATCTTTTAGACACACAGCTTACAGATGTAACTACTACACCTAGAGTACACGATAATATCTTAATAGCTACGAGCAACTCTTATATTTATAGCATTGACGTAAACTCAGGAAATATTTTATGGTCAAGGCCACTACAAGTAAAAAGTATATCAAACATTGAGTCATATTATAGCCCTCTTATTCCTGCAGAGAAACAAAAAGAAGGCGGAAGAATTTTCATGGTGACTAAAGATAATAAGGTAATTGGCATCGACATACAAAGTGGAAAAACAGTTTGGACATCTGATTTTATAGAGAATGTGCAATTGTTTGTTCCAATTATGTATGCCCATACGCTTTGGGTAACAAGTAATAAAGGTTCAATATTTGCTTTTCCTGGATCTGAAAGTACAGGAAGGGTAATTAAAATACCCGGTAATGTGTTTCATGCTCCAGTATTTACCCATGGTAAGATGTATATAACGACTGAAGGAAATGGTGTTTATTCTTTAGAAAATAGGTTTGTTTTTTATGACTGATTATGATTTGATTATTATAGGTGGTGGTCCAGGTGGTTACAAATGCGCTATTGCTGCTGCAAAACTTGGACTCAAAGTTGCTTGTATAGACAAAAATAGCATTTTTGGTGGCACGTGTTTGCGAGTTGGGTGTATACCATCAAAAGCATTACTCCATTCCTCTTATCAGTATGCTAGCGCGAAAAATAATCTATCAAAACTTGGCATAAAAGTTAAGGATGTAAGTCTCGATTTGAGAGAAATGATAGGCTATAAAGACGCTAGAGTTCAGGAACTTGGAAAAGGCATAGAATATCTGTTTAACCTTTACAAAATTACTAAGATCAATGGACTTGGAAAAATTACTTCTTTTGATCAAGGCAACCTTGAAGTTTCAGTTGAAGGTAAGGTGCTGAAGACAAAAAATATAGTAATTGCAACCGGTTCTGACGTTATTTCTTTGCCAGGAATTAATATCGATGAGAAAAGTATTATTTCATCAACTGGTGCATTGTCTTTAACTGAAGTACCAAAAAAACTTGTCGTAATCGGAGCCGGGGCAATAGGGCTTGAAATGTCTTCTGTATGGAGGAGGCTAGGGTCTGAAGTCACTGTAGTAGAATTTTTTGACAGAATCGCTGCAGCAATGGATGGAGAATTAAGTAAGTCTCTACTTTCTAGTCTACAAAAACAAGGAATAAAATTTTTACTTAGCACTAAAGTTGAGGGAATAAAACAAAGTAGTAACTCTTTGAGTGTGAAAGTTTGCTCTGTAAAAGATAATCAAACAAATACTATAGAGGCGGATAAGGTATTGGTGGCAGCAGGACGCAAACCATGCTCTGAGGGTCTTGAAAAAATAGAAAAAGACAGTCGTGGCTTTATTAAAGTCAACAATAGTTATGAAACCAACGTAAAAGGAATATTTGCTATTGGTGATGTGATTGGCGGAGCAATGCTTGCTCACAAAGCTGAGGAAGAAGGGGTGGCAGTTGCAGAGATACTAGCAAGGCAATTGCCTCACGTTGATTATGAAATCATACCGTCAGTCATTTACACCCACCCTGCAGTTTCTTCAATCGGTAAAACTGAAGAAGAACTAAAAAGTGCTGGTCGAAAGTATAAAGTTGGTAAATGTCAATTTGCTGCAAACGGTAGAGCAAAAGTCACTGACGATGCTGAGGGATTCGTGAAAGTTCTGACTTGTAGCCAAGCAGATACAATACTCGGTGTACATATCATAGGAGCATACGCTGATACGCTAATCAATGAAGCAGCGGTTGCAATGGCATATGGTGCAGCAGCAGAGGATATATACAGAATTTGTCACTCTCATCCTGATATAAATGAAGCCTTTAGGGATGCGTGCATCGATGCTTTCTTTAAAAAGTAACTGTGGACCTCGGTTCAATCATTGAAAAATGGTATGATTGGCTAAAGTACAACAGGTCTTACTCACCAAACACTTTGGAGTCATACATGAGGGACCTCAAAGATCTTATAAATTTCCTAAATACTCACATTGGTGAAGAAGTAAATGTTGGCTCTTTAGAAAAATTAAGCATACCTGAACTGAGAAGTTGGTTTACCTCTCGTTATGCAAGAGGTGTAAATGCGAGATCTAACACTCGCGCATTGTCAGTAATCAGAAATTTTTTCAAATATATAAAAAACAATTATGAAATAAATAATGAAGCGGTATTTTTTTTATCAAGGCCAATTCAGAGAAGAACTCTACCTAAAGCACTTTCAATATCTAACATAGAAACTCTATTGAAAGAAATGAAATTGCCTGATCTAGGCGAGCCTTGGGTGGTAAAAAGAGAAATTGCAATTGTCGTTCTGCTATATGGTACGGGCTTAAGAATCACTGAAGCACTGAATCTTAAGGTTAGTGATATTAGCAATGAAAGTTTAATAGTAACAGGTAAGGGAGATAAACAAAGGCAGGTATTTATTCTTCCAGTAGTAAAAAAGTGTATACAAAAATATATAAAAGCTTGTCCCCACTTTGACGAAGCGGGACATCTTTTTGTGGGGGTAAGAGGAAAAAAATTGGGAAGAACTTATGTTGCTAATCGTTTGCAAAAAATAAGAAGATTTTTAAACTTACCAGAAATTTTATCTCCACATGCATTTCGCCATAGTTTTGCTACTCATTTGCTTCAGGAAAATATTGACATAAGATCAATACAACAGCTGCTTGGCCACTCAAGCCTTGAAACTACTCAAGTTTACACTCACCTAAATTATCAAGATGTCTTCAATATGTATAAAAACTTTCAGAAAAGTTTGAATAAAAAATCGAAATCTTAACTTCGTCTTAAATCGATAGTATTGCCGAACTGAGTGCTTGCAACATCATTCAGTACTGTACTTGCTTTATATAAGCAATAGTGACCAGCAGAGAAGAAAGCAAAAACGTTTTGCAAAAGGTTATGAATGAAAGAGAATAGACAGCAGAATTTAAATTAGAAGCTATGTAAAGAAACAAGTCAAGCAAATAGCAAAAGATCTGGGACCGTACACCTAGGCACTCAATTTTAATTTTTCACTCAAAACCAAGTTTACGACATCAGGGCTGGCTTTTCCTTTGGTGGATTTCATGACTTCACCAACAAAGAACCCATACAATCTTGTTTTACCACCCTTATATTCTTGAACTTTATCTTGGTTGTCATTGATGATTTTATCTATTACCTCTGAGATTTGACATGTGTCAGTTATTTGCTTGAGATTCTGCTCTTCTATAATAAGGGATGCAGGCTTTCCAGTTTCAAACATAATATCAAAAACTTGTTTACCAAGTTTAGCAGAGATCGTTCCATCGACGATAAAGTCGAGGAGCTCGGATAAAGCATCTGCTTTAATTGGAGAGCTAACAATATCAATATTTGTTTTATTTAAACGACCGAAAAGCTCGACGGTTAACCAGGTAACTGCAATCTTTGAATCATGCTTTTTTGCTAATTTTTCAAAATAATCGGCAATTTCTTTATCAGAAGTGATAACGTCTGCATCATATTCATTGATACCTAATTCCGCTATGTATCGAAGTTTTTTTTGATCTGGCAACTCGGGTAAAGATGATTTAATAGAATCAATTTTGTCTTGGCTTATTTCAACAGGTAGCAAATCAGGTTCAGGGAAATATCTATAGTCACTTGAATCTTCTTTGCTTCTCATCACTTTTGTTTTTCCTAAAGTGACATCAAACAATAAGGTATCTTGACTTATTTCTCCTCCGCTTTCCAAAATTTTGATCTGCCTTTGTGCTTCATAATCTATAGCTTGTACAATATAACGTATTGAATTTAAGTTTTTTATTTCACAACGAGTGCCAAATGTGCTACTGCCCTTTGGGCGAACAGAAACATTTGCATCACAGCGAAGTGACCCCTTTTCCATATCACCATCACATGAACCGATGTAACGCAAAATCTGCCTCAATTTTTTCATGAATTCTGCAGCTTCTGCAGATGAACGAAGATCTGGCTCTGAAACAATTTCCATTAAAGCAACACCTGCACGATTTAAATCTATGTAAGTTTTGCTTTCTTCATGAATACTCTTTCCTGCATCTTGCTCTAAGTGAATTCTTGCGATTCTTATTTCTTTTTCATTATTATTGATAAAAACTTTGCCATTTTTAACTATTGGCTCAAAGAACTGGGTTATTTGATAACCTTGTGGTAAATCGGGATAAAAATAATTTTTCCGGTCAAAGTAAGAGCATTTATTAATTTCTGCAGAAATTGCAAGTCCGGTGCATATTGCTTGCTCTATGCAGCTATAATTTAATACTGGTAGTGTGCCTGGCATTGCTGCATCAACTAGAGAAACTTGAGTATTGTGCTCAGTGCCAAATTCCGTTAGTGAACTAGAAAATAGCTTTGTCTTAGAAGAAACCTGAGCGTGTACCTCAAGTCCAATTACTGTCTCCCAGTTTTCTTTTGTCATGTATTTTATTCAATTAATAACTTTATATTCTGCAAACTAGCACAAAAAGTCAAATAAAACTCATTTAACCTATGATCCAAGAGCGGTGTATATCAATAATATAAGAGTTACTACAGTTTCTATTGACTAGGCTGTTATATAATAAAGTTAAGTGCTGCCAAAAAATATCTATAGTAGGCCAAAACATAATTTTGATGGCAACTGATTAGCTAACAAATTTATAAACATCAGTATATAGTTCATCAATGCCTGGCTCTTTACTATTTTTAGCAAAATCTTCTGACTTTTTTACTAAATCTCGTATTTCCTTATCAATAGCTTTGCATTCTTCATCAGAAGCGATTTTATTGTCTGTTATATACTGCTTTAGGGTGCTTATAGGATCATGATTTTGCTTCATATCTTCAACTTCTTCTTTTGAGCGATAAGTAGCAGGATCTGACATTGAATGTCCACGATATCGATATGTCTTCATTTCAAGCAAGATAGGTCCTTTTCCCCCACGTACGTGCTCAGCTATTTCACTTGTTAACTCATAGACAGAGAAAAAATCCATTCCATCAACTTGTTTTCCAGGAATACCAAAACTCTCTCCTCTTTTATATAGTTCAGTTACTAAAGTTGATCTTTGTACAGAAGTTCCCATTGCGTATTCGTTATTTTCTATGATATAAACCACAGGTAACTTCCACAAAGATGCTATATTAAATGATTCATATACTTGTCCTTGATTTGCAGCACCGTCACCAAAATATGTGAATACAACGTTATCTTTTTTCTTGTATTTATTAGCAAATGCTATTCCTGTGCCAATTGGGACTTGTGCACCTACTATTCCATGTCCACCAAAGAAATTTTTTTCAACATCAAATATGTGCATGGAGCCACCTTTGCCTTTTGAACACCCTGTTTCTTTGCCGGTTAGTTCTGCCATCACAACATTCGGATCAGAATTACATGCAAGCATTAAGCCATGGTCTCTATAGCTTGTGATAAAAGCATCACCAGATTTTGATGCAGCTTGAGTCCCAACTGCAACTGCTTCTTGCCCTATTGATAAGTGACAGAATCCGCCTATTAATCCCATTCCGTATAATTGTCCTGCTTTTTCCTCAAATCTGCGTATGAGAAGCATTTTTCTGTAGAATCCAATCACCTGTTCTTTAGTGAAATTTTCTGCTTTCATATTGACTTTCTTTTATTAAATTGAGATCATACCAGAAATTTTTAACATTTTATAATACTATCTATATGGACTACTATCACTGGTTTGAAGCTTTTCACGTTATCTCTGTAATTATGTGGGTGGCAGGTATGCTCTATTTGCCAAGGCTTTATGTTTACCATGCATCTGTAAAACCAGGGTCAGAAAATGACAGCTTACTTCAAATAATGGAGAAGAGACTCCTTAGATATATCATAAACCCTGCAATGCTTTTCTCCCTTAGTTTTGGAATTATGCTAATGATTATTAGGGAACCATATTACGAAGGGTGGTTTCATGTAAAAGCGCTAGCATTATTCTTAATGTTTGCTATTCATTTCCTACTTGCAAAGCATAGGAAAAATTTTGTAGTGGGCTTGAATAAGAAAACTCACGTTTATTTTCGTGTTTTAAACGAAGCAGTAACAGTGTTAATAATAATTATAGTTATTATGGTTATTGTAAAACCTTTTTGATTTTCTAGCCTAATGCTGAACCATTCAATAGAGTATAAGAATTGTTACTAAATAGTTTATTCTGATGTTCCATAGTCTAAGTAGAGTACTTAAGATATAGATTCTTTGTTTTTGTGTGTTATCCTGATTAACAAGAATTCGCAGTAGTATTATAATGAGTAAGTTAAAAAAGCTTAGTGCTGGACTTTCTTTGACAGGCCTGATTGGTAGTGATGATATAGATATGCAAAGGGCAGGAAATAGAAAGAAGAAATATCAATTTTTGGATAAGACGTTCGCATGGATTGATGCGATGATAAATTTTATTTTTAAACGTGAGAGTAATAACGCAAATGAAGTCCTAAAAGTCACATGGGGACCACTATTTTTTGGTTTAGTCGTGATATTCATCTTTTTTGGAATAGGTGGTATTTGGTCGGCTATAGCTCCAATTGACGGAGCAGTGCATGCAAGTGGAGAAGTTATTGTCTCTTCAAATAGAAAAATAGTGCAACACTTGGGTGGGGGAATAATAAGCAAAATTTTAGTAAAAGAAGGTCAAACAGTTAAAAAAGATGAGCCTTTAGTTTTATTAAGTGATGTTAACGAAAAGGCAAATTTGAGTATAATTAAAGAAAAACTCTTATCACTTTTGGCAACTGAAGCAAGACTTATTGCAATTAGGGGAGACTTAGATACGCTAGAATTTTCTGATGAGGTTAAAAGATTATCTAACGATGAACTTGTAAATAAAGCGATAAAGAATCAGGTAAAGTTGTTCAACTCTCAGAGAAAGAGTATATTAGGAAAAACTGACATACTGCAACAACGTATAAAGCAGTTAAATGCTGAATTAGCAGGGCTAAATTTTCAACTAAATGCAGCCCATAAGCAATATGACTTGATAACTGAGGAGTTAGAAACAAAAAGACAATTACTTGATAGTGGCCATATAAGCAAACCACACATTTTAGCTTTAGAAAAACAGTTTGCTGAAATTGAGGGTAGAGTTGGACATTACCGTTCTGCAATATCTCAAGTACAGCAAAAGATTGGAGAAAATGAGTTAGAGATTATAAATGTGAAGAATGATGCTCAAGAAAGAGCAAATGCTGAGCTTAAGGAAGTCAATACATCTATTGCAGACTTAAAAGAGAGGCTGATGGTTGCTGAAGATTCGTTAGCACGTACAATAATTAAATCACCTCAAGATGGTATAGTTACAGATATAAGATACCACACTGAAGGTGGTGTTATACAATCTGGAGTTCCAATCATGAGTATAGTACCATCAGATGATGATCTAATAATAGATGCTAAAGTTCTAACCAGAAACATAGAAGAGATACTGTCAGCAAAAAAGAAAGATAGCAATATAGTCTCTGTCGACGGACTAGAAGGGCTAAAAGTTAAAGTAAGGCTGAGCGCTTATAGTGCACGTCGCTTAAGTTTAATTAACGGTATAGTAAACCATATTTCCCCTGATGCTCTTGATGATCCAAGGATGGGGCGTTATTATTCAGTGCGAGTGGTGATACCAAAATCAGAACTTGCTCAATTTAAAAACGTATACCTATATCCTGGTATGCCAGCAGAAGTATATATAGTTACTCAATCCCGCACTCTTTTATCGTTCTTGTTTACACCTATAATTGCAACATTCGATAGATCTTTCATAGAGAGATAATTTATTTTGCTTTTCTAAAAAATTTGTTTACAGAGTTTGATATGCAAAAAAATTTACACACAAGTAGTGTATTATTTTATAATTATTTTCTATAATATGTAAATCTTTGATTTAAGATGCAAATGCTAACGTAAACATTAAAGGTTAATTAGTAAACTCAGCTGTATAATAGAATTAAAGGAATTAGTAAGATTTTTACCTCAATGAATTATAAATAGGCAAACTTACCTAAAGTTTAATAGTGTCTGTTACTGCTTTTAGGTGTGAGGCTAGAGGGTTATTAGCAATAACAGACACTATTAAACTTATTATAGAACTTCCTTAAAGTAAATACTTAACTTAAAATATTGTAATATTTTAACTTAAAATAGATTCATGTAGATGCTTTTTCCTCAAGTTAGTATCGTATTAGTATATTTATTAAATGCTAAAAAAACATTAATCATCATTTACTTTTGATTCAATATTTAGCAAAACACTTGTGTACATTCTATAATCTCTGTTTGCATAGTAAGTGTATATATATTATTATACAGTTAGTTTTACAACAAAAAATATGGTGAAGTTATTTGCATTATTGATAATGTTTTACTCAAACATATCAATTGCTTCTGCTCCTACTTCTTGGCAATTTGGATTTCCTGCGCCTGCAACTGAGATGATGGAGGCTGTAGTTAAGTTACATTCGTTTGTGATGAGTGTAATGATTGCAATTATGCTTTTTGTATGGGCCCTGCTTGCTTATGTAGTATTTCGCTTTCGTAAGGGCAAAGTGAAAAATGTCAGTAAAATAACTCATAATATCTTTGTAGAAATTATCTGGTTTGTTATACCAACGATTATTGTTGGGGTATTGGCTTTTAAAAATGCTGAATTAATTAAACTACAGGAGAAAGTGCCAAAAGCTGACATAACACTAAAAGTTATTGGTCATCAATGGTATTGGAGTTACCAGTACCCAGAATATCAAGGTATTTCATTTGACAGCTATATAAAAGGAAAAGAAGACTTTACCGAAAGAGATTTAAAACTATTCTCTGTTGATAATAACGTTATTTTACCTATCAATACTAATATTCGTTTACAAGTGACAGCAGGAGATGTAATACATAGCTGGGGAATACCGGCTTTTGGTATAAAAATTGATGCAATACCAGGTAGGCTGAATGAAGCATGGTTTAACGTTACAAAGCCCGGTATTTATTATGGGCAATGTTATGAACTATGTGGTCAAGGTCATGGATTTATGCCAATTGTTGTTGAAGCAGTGAGTAAAGAAGATTTTAATAAGTGGATTGAAGATAAAAAATTAGTAAGTTAAGTTTGGAGTATAGATATGAGTGATGTACCAAAAGGTATAAGACGTTGGCTGTTTTCTACTAATCACAAAGATATAGGGACACTATACATTATTTTTTCCATATTAGCTGGAATTATTGGTGGATTATTATCGGTAATTATTCGTACTCAGCTAATGCACATTAATATACTTAACAATAATTACCAGCTATATAACGTAATGATTACAGGGCATGCGGTAATAATGGTGTTTTTTATGATAATGCCAGCCTTAATGGGAGGATTTGGTAATTGGTTCGTACCTCTCATGATTGGTGCACCAGATATGGCATTTCCTCGTATGAATAATTTAAGTTTTTGGTTGTTAGTTTCATCTTTTATTTTGCTTATCCTCTCGGTATTTGCTGGCGAAGGTCCTGGAACAGGATGGACTTTATACCCACCTTTGTCGCAAATTATGTCCCACCCAAGTGCAGGAGTTGATCTTGCTATACTTGCACTTCATATTGCTGGTATGTCATCAATTGTTGGGGCGATCAACTTTATAGTTACCATATTCAATATGCGTGCAAAAGGTATGTCACTAACTAAGATACCACTATTTGTTTGGTCTATTTTACTCACGTCATTTATGTTAATTGTTGCCTTACCGGTACTTGCTGGTGCTATAACTATGCTGCTCACTGATCGTAATATAGGTACCTCCTTTTTTGATCCTGCTGGTGGTGGTGATCCTGTGTTATTTCAACATCTGTTTTGGTTTTTTGGTCATCCAGAAGTTTACATAATTATTTTTCCTGCATTTGGTATCATCAGTCAGATTGTGTCAACTTTTTCTCATAGGCCAGTATTTGGTTATATGGGAATGGTTTATGCCATGATAGGAATAGCAACGTTTGGCTTCATGGTTTGGGCTCACCATATGTTTACTGTTGGGCTTAGCGAGGATGCTGCTATATTTTTTAGCACTAGCACAATTTTCATTGGTGTTATAACTGGTGTAAAAGTCTTTAGTTGGATTGCAACTATGTGGGGTGGAGCGATTGAATTGAAGACACCAATGCTGTTTGCATTAGGTTTTATTTTCATGCTTGTTGGAGGTGGTATAACCGGAATAATTCTTTCTCACGGTGGAATAGATAAGCTTTTGCACGATACCTATTATGTCGTTGCTCACTTTCACTATGTCATGTCGCTTGCTGCATTATTTGGAGCTTTCGCCGGTTTTTATTATTGGATAGGCAAAATGTCAGGTAAGCAATATAACGAGTGTTTAGGAAAGATACACTTTTGGCTCACTTTTATTAGCACCAATGTCACTTTCTTACCCCAGCATTTCCTGGGATTAGCAGGTATGCCAAGGCGTATACCTGATTATCCCGACGCGTTTATCCCTTGGAATTATATATCCTCAATTGGCTCATATATGTCCTTTCTTTCAGTTATGTTTTTTGTATTTATAGTTATACATCTCTTTAAGTGGGGCAAAAAAACTGGAGATAATCCTTGGGAAGGTGACACTTTAGAATGGACGGTATCTTCACCACCACCTTTTCATACTTTTGAAAAACCACCAGTGATAAAATAGAATGTACACAAGTGTTTTGCTAAATGTTGAATCAACAATACTGGATTTTTGGCATTTGCTGAAGCCAAGGATAATGTACCTTGTAGTGTTTACTGCAATTGCTGGAATGGTTGCTGCACCAGGTAGCATTCATCCTTTCCTTGCACTAATATCTCTTATGTGCATTGCTCTTGGTTCAGGATCTGCAGGTGCAATAAATATGTGGTATGACAGAGATATAGACTTGCTTATGGAGAGAACAAAAAACCGCCCTATACCTTCAGGTAGAGTTTCTGCAGAAAGCGCGCTTGAATTTGGCATAACTCTTGGAATATTGTCAGTATTTATCATGGCAATAGCAGTGAACTATGTTTCTGCTGCTTTGCTTGCAATTAGCATATTATTTTATGTTTTTGTGTATACAATTTGGCTCAAAAGGCGTACTCCGCAGAATATTGTTATTGGTGGTGCAGCAGGTGCTTTTCCTCCAATGATTGGCTGGGTGGTTGTAACTGACTCTGTAAGCTGGGAAAGTTGTATTCTATTTTTAATAATTTTTATGTGGACTCCACCACATTTTTGGGCTCTATCCTTAAATAGATCTGAAGATTATACAAAAGCATCGATTCCAATGTTCAATATCGTTTATGGTCCAGAAAAAACGAGGAAATATATATTAATCTATAGCGTGTTACTCGTATTAACTAGCTTACTTCCAGCACTATTTTTGAAAAAGGCTCTATTTTACCTCAGTATGGCAATTATTGAAGGGTGTGTTTTTATTTGGTTTGCTGCATCCGTTATAAGGCTTAAGAGTCATAGCTCGCAGAAAAAAATGTTTTCTTATTCGATTTCTTATCTATTTTCTCTGTTTGCCAGCGTTATTTACTGCTCTATTGATTTGTTTTAACCATGAAAGAACATAAAAACTATCTTTTACTTTCTCTTCTAATAATGCTCGTTGTAGCACTTTTTTTTATTTCCATAATAAAATTTAAAGGTGCGGCTTAAATTGCCTCTATATCTATAAAAATTGTGATTTTATAGAAGCAACGATATACTTTATTAATTCACTACAGTTAAAGATGAAGAAAAAGGAAGTGACAATATACATAGATGGAGCATGCTCTGGTAACCCAGGGACAGGAGGGTGGGCAGCAATCATATTATTTCAAAATCATAGAAAGAACATCTGTGGTAGAGAAGAAAATACTACAAATAATAAAATGGAGTTAACAGCAGTGATCAATGGACTGAAGGTATTAAAATTTCCTTGTAATATCAGTTTGTATACGGATAGCCTCTATATTAAATACGGTATAACAGAATGGATAAAGAAGTGGAAAATGAACGGCTGGAAGACAAGTAATAAGAAGTCAGTAAAAAATATAGAATTATGGAAAGAATTAGACGATGTTGCTTTGCAACATGAGATTAACTGGAAGTGGGTTAAAGCGCATAATGGTGATAAATACAATGAAGAAGCCGACAGCTTAGCAAGAAAAGCAATAATCGATGCTTAAAAAAATAGCTCTATCATTTTCTATAATTTTATTATTTATATTCTGCTTCTTTATCCCTTTTAAAGGGGAAGGTCCTTTAGAAATCAATATTAGTTATATTAATTTTTATATAAAGAAAAAAATATTAAAGATATTTACCAATTCGGATGTCAGCATGGAGAGTACCTCGGTTATTTGGCAGAAAGATGGCAAGCTAGTCATTACAGATTTAAAAATAACAAATCCTGACTTTACCATAGAAGTTCCTGAGCTTTTCGTACACTTTAAGTTAAGTTCCAAAAAGTTCTCTCAGGTTTTAGCTGGTAATGTACACATATATATCAAGAAGGAAGAGACCAGAGGAATAACAACATCTGTAATGACAGATAAGATGAGTAGTACAAAAAATCTGCTGAAGACAATAAGAAAAATTTTTTTCTACTTAAATGCAGACTCAAGGATTGAAATTACTAACATTGCTGTCAATAAAAGCACGGAAGGTGAATTCTTCATTGATAAAGTATATGTAGGAAAGGAGGAAAATTTTAATGTTTTGGATATTCGTGTTCATACAAAAGATAAAAAGGGGATTCTAGATGATTTATCTATTATGATAAAAAATCGCAATAATTTGTTAAATTTGTATGGAACATTTTATAACCTAAAGTTGGGGCTATTTAACGAGTTTTCCACACTAGTTAAAAGTTACAATTTGGACAAAGAAATAGGGTTCAAAGGGAACTTCTCAATGAGAATTAATGGAAAGGATGAAGTTATGGATGGAAACATATACGTGTTAAATACAGAGAGTCACTCAGGTAAAAACTTAGCCTTGACTAATGTAAATGTAAATTTGACATATAGTAATGAAATCATTAGCGTAAAAAACTTTCATTTTAAGTTAAATGATACTTACCAATCTTTGATTGGCAAAATGAACTTTGGCACAAATCATGCTTTGCTTAGAGTTAATATTAGTAAACTTGTTGCAAAAGATTTATGTACTTATGTACCAGATGGTCTAGTGAACAATGAATTTAGAAAGTGGTATTGTAATAATATTGATGGAAATATTATAAATACAATTATAAGTTTTAACGGTAAAATCGATAGTTTAATAAATGATGATCTGTCAGGTATTGTAATTGTTGCTGATATAGAAAATGGCAGCGTTCAATTTGATGAGGATTTTGAACGAGTGGAGAAGTTGAACGGTGAGTTAACTCTCAAGGATAACAATCTCAAAATTATTGTAAATAGAGCTAAGTTTCAGAATTTTACTATCAATAGTGGTCATATTGAAATGAACTCTCTCAATAAAGAAGATTCTGTTCTTACCATTAATGGTCAGGCTGTAAGTGATGCTTATGGGTTATATGAGCCTATAAGATTTAAGCTGGATGATGTGGTAAAACTTGAAAGAGATAAAGTAGGTGGAATAGCAAAGTCTGTATTCAATTTTCGCATTTTTAATCTAAACTCTAGTGATAAAAAAGTAGATTTTTCGGCCAAATTTCATTCTGAAATTGATAATTTGGTGGTGTATAATGGAAGTTTTGGTAAGTATGATATTAAGCTCGATTTTGGGAGTGACTTTATAGATTTAAATGGCAGTGGTATGGTAAATAATACACAGCTTCTATTTGACCTCAAAAGTAGCAATAAAAATGAAAATTTTGTCTGGAGTTTGACTGGAGATTTACCTGCTCAAATACTTAATTTCGGTGATGGTTATATCAATGCAAATATAGAGTCAGTAATGTATCAAGACAAAACAGGGTACGTTAATGGTAATATAGATTTATCAGAGCTCGAGTTGCGTTCAAGCTACTTAGGGTGGAAAAACCATTTTGAAGATCACAATGAAGTTTTATTTTCTACAAGGCTAAAAGGAGCAGGTAAGTTGCTAATAGACAAACTAGACGTTGTAGGAAATGATCTAGACATAAAATTTAGCGGAAGAGTAGAAAATGGAAATCTATATTTAAATTCTAGCAACTTTAAATTACCTGATAATAATTTTAGTATAGAAATTGAATCAGGTAAGGAGAAAAATGCCATAACTATTCACGGTGAGAAAATCAACTTAAGTGATGTGTTAGGTTTACTTGGCAAAGATAGTAATCGATTAAATAACAAAATAGAAGTTACTATGAATGTTGATAATATAATTATGAAAGAAGGAATTATCATAAAAGATGCTAAGCTAAATGTAACTTGTGCTAAAGGTGATTGTAGTGGAAGTCAATTCACAGGACAGTTTTTAGAAGATAACAGTAATATACTAGTAGAACATAGTGAAATAGGGCTTGAAATATATTCGGATAATTCAGGTATGCTTTTGCGTTCTTTAGGTATTGGTAAATCAGTTAAAAATGGCAAATTATCTCTTTATCTATCTTCTAAGAGAGAAAATGGAGAACATTATGGTATGTTATCTATCAGCAATTTCTATATCAAAGATGCTCCACTGCTTACCACTTTATTATCAATGTCTTCACTGCCTGGTATTGTAAATGCTATAAAGAACGAAGGTGTACATTTTTATAAGTGTAATGCACCTTTTTCATATAAAGATGGCACTGTTGAAATTGAAGAATCTTGGCTTGAAGGAGCGGAACTAGGCATTAGCACTAGTGGTACGCTCGATATTAAGGGTTATAAATTCCAGGTTGAAGGACAAGTAATACCGGCATACTCAATTAACAAATCTTTGTTGAAAATCCCTATAATCGGAAAACTTCTGACTGGTGGGAAGAGTAGGGGGATTATTTCAATAGACTACAAAGCAAATGGTGATGATAAAAACAACAACGTATCTGTTAATCCTATCTCTTCGCTAACCCCAAGCTTACTTAAGAGGTTATTAGGAGTATTTGATCGTATTATGACAAAAACTAATAAAAGCATTTTAAAAGGTAGTTTGAAGAAGAAATTTAGCTCAATATGACCAGAAGAAAAGTTGTTTATTGATGTTTAGTTAGATGGTAAACGTTAGATATAACAAACAGAGGAAGTTAGATAAAATAATTAAGGGAACAAGAATATAAAGGTTTAACTTGAAGTAACCGGATAAAATCTGAGTCACACTTCCAAGTGCTGGTACCCACGAAAGCAATGCAACTGCACAAATCAGTAGGTGCCTTACAATTTTTGGTGTTTTGTCTTCATTCTCTAATTTGTGATGTGATCTTCTGATAAAAATTGTTATTCTACCTAAATACCAGTTAGCTATTCCACCAAGACTGGATCCTAATACTCCAAAAAGTAATATAAGTAGTTGATCGTAGTTTGACCTAAAGCATAACATAGTGTAAAGTACAAAACCTTGATGTATGGGTAAGATAAGCGATGATACTAGGCTATCTATAAACAATAGGAGATAATTTTCCATACCAAGTTGTTGTACCATCTTCGTTGTCAGAAATTGTAACCCCCATTTGTTTCAATTGCTCTCTTATTTTGTCTGCAGTATCATAATCTTTATTTTGTTTTGCTACTTTTCTTAAGTCTATCAACCTTTCTATTTCTTGATGACTCACACCACTTGCAAACCACTCTTGATAACTTGACTCAAGAATACCAATGAACCTTGCGCTTTTAACAAACTTCTTAGTTAATTTGAGCCTCTCACATTCATTACTTGTCTTATTGATTTCTGTAGCCATTTCATGCAATATGGCTACAGCTTCAGGAATGTTTAAATCGTTTTTCAAAGCCTCTATAAAATCTTTAGAGACTTCTGCATCACTTTCCTCAATACATGTACTACGTAATAACCGATAAAACTTGTTTAAAGTTTCTTGCGACTCAGAGATAACATTTTCTGTCCAATCAAGTGGTTTTCTGTAGTGAGTTTTAAGCAGCGCATAACGTATTACTTCACCCTTTATTCCACTATCTAACAAATCCCTTACTTTGACTATATTAAATAAGGATTTGCTCATTTTCTCTTCATTTACCGTAAGAAACCCGTTGTGTACCCAATATTTTGCAAACGTTGACTCAGCAAATGCAGATTTACTCTGTGCAATTTCATTCTCATGATGAGGAAATTGCAAGTCTATACCCCCACCGTGAATGTCAAAATCTTTGCCAAGGTAAGCATATGACATTGCTGAACATTCTATATGCCACCCTGGTCTTCCCTCTCCCCATGGACTATTCCAGTGACTTGAAAGTTTATAGTCAGTTTCGTTTGCAGGTTTCCAAAGTACGAAGTCTCCTGGGTGTTTTTTATTTTCACCAACTTCAACTCTACTACCGTAGTTTAATTCATCAATTTTTTTTCCTGATAAAATGCCGTATTCAGGGTAAGATTCTACACTAAAATATACATGTTTATTGGATTCATAAGCATGACCAGCTTGCAGCAAAGACTCAATTAACTTGATAATGTTATCTATGTTTTCCGTTGCTTTTGGTTCATATGTTGGTTCTGCACAATTTATGCTTTCCATGTCTTCATGAAAAGTTTTAGTGTAATATTTGCTAATGCTTTCTATATTACTATTTTTCTCATTTGCTGCATTGATTATCTTGTCATCGATGTCGGTTATATTACGCACATAAGTAACTTTTCCATAACAAAATTTAAGCAGTCGAAATAATACATCGTAAACAACAATAGAACGTGCATTACCTATATGTGCTGTATCATATACTGTTGGCCCACAAACGTACATTTTTATATGATCTTTATCGATCGGTGTAAAGGGCTCTTTTTTTTTTGTTAAAGTGTTGTAAAGCTTAACCATATACAAAGCTTTTTAGAAAAGAAAATGCTCCAAATATAAGCTGTGGTCCTTTAACTATTACGACAAGAGTAAGTAATAACCCACACAATGATACTAATACTCCCATTATAGAGAGAAATCCATCTTTGCTCATGATACCCAGTGAAATGAGAGTTGTACCAATTGCAGGAATGAAGTTAGTTAAAGGAAGTGGGATTGCTATCGATAATGCACAAAGCAGCATTATAAATGCTAAAATATTTTCACCAGGACCACGAAAAATGAAAGACATTCTTGGTTTCATGAACTTTTCTATTTTTTTTAATGTAGGTGAAGTTTTCTCTACCACGAGAGCTAGTGTTGAACGTTGAAAAGATTTCCTTTCTAGCCAATTAGGCATCCAAGGAGAATCAAACTCAAATAGAAGCTGCAGTGAAAATAAGATTAAAGGTATAGAAAGAATGGTTGTATAGCCAGGTGGAACAGGTATAGGTACTGATAGCGGTAAAGAGAAGATGATTATTAAAATACCAAAACCACGCTCATGTAAAGCTGTTTTAATATCAAATAATGTTACTTTATCATTATCGTTATTATTAGTATCTGCAACCTCTTTTAGAATATCAGAGGCCAATTTTTTATCTTCAGTCAATTTCACACTTTTTTCCACAGTTACCCTTTAATAACAATATAACTTCTAACTAACATAGTTATTGCTATATTTCAATATCGATTATTCATTTCATGCTGTACTTCATTCTTTTATTAAAGTGTTGTAAAGCTTTTAAGTTATAAGGCTTTTAAGAAGAGAAAGTGTTCCGGCTATAAGTTTTGGTCCTTTAACTATTACAATAAGGGTAACCAATAACGCACAGAATGAAACTAACACTCCTAACGTAGATAAAAATCCATCTTTACCCATAATGCCGAGTGAAATAAGAGTTATACCAATTGCAGGAAGGAAGTGAGTAAAAGGTAATGGAAGAGCTATTATTATTGCACAAAGCAACATCATAAAAGCTAGAATCTTTTCACCTGGACCAAGAAAAATAAAAGACATTCTTGGTTTCATGAACTTTTCTATTTTTTTTAATATAGGTGAAGTTTTCTCTACCACGAGAGCTAGTGTTGAACGTTGAAAAGATTTCCTTTCTAGCCAATTAGGCATCCAAGGAGAATCAAACCCAAATAGAAGCTGCAGTGAAAATAAGATTAAAGGTATAGAAAGAATGGTTGTATAGCCAGGTGGAACAGGTATAGGTACTGATAGCGGTAAAGAGAAGATGATTATTAAAATACCAAAACCGCGCTCATGTAAAGCTGTTTTGATGTCGAACAATGTTACTTTATCACTATCGTTGTTATTGGTATCTGCAACCTCTTTTAGAATATCAGAGGCCAATTTTTTATCTTCAGTCAATTTCTCACTTTCTTCCACGATTAACCTTTAATAACATTCTAACTAACATAATTATTACTGTACTTCAATCATACCTCTTCAATTCTTTAGCCTTGTTTAAACAAATGACACGCACTTTAGTGCGTGTCACGAAACATAAGGAAGCTAACGATCTGGTTCATTAGATGATAGTTTCTCTGAATCCTTAAGTTCTTGTTTAAGGTTTTTAATGCCTTTGCCTAAATCACCCATAACTTGTGGTAACCTACCTGCACCAAACAGAACTAAGATTATTATTAAGACTAGAAACAGCTGCCATGGACCTAAACTCATTTGTACCTCCGTTGAAAATATTAACTTTTAGGTATTAAAACTTGACTGAAGCCAAGTGATACATAAATTATATCACTTTTATTGAATTATAAATCAAGAGTTTTTAATTATCTTATAATAGTTTTAGCCTAACATTAAGTTTAGTTTAGCTGTAGAGTAAAAGGAAGCTCACTAAAAAATTTTGCTAACGTATCATCTTTAGGTCTGTGGTATATGTAGCTAGGAACTCCTGATTGAATAATTTTACCATTTTTCATCACGTAAATAAAATCTGCAACTTTCAACGCTTCTTGCGGATCATGAGTTACCATGAGTACAGGAATATTTTTGCTTCTAAAAAGTGACAATATATGGTGCCTTATTCGATATTTGAGCAGTATATCTAAATTAGAAAATGGTTCATCGAGCAAAACAACATCAGGATTTTGCGCCATTACTCTTGCTATTGCAACTAATTGTTGCTGTCCTCCTGATAAAGCATGAGGGTACATGTTTTCATATTTTTCTATATTAAATAGCTTTAAGATTTCCAATGCAGTAAGGTATTTTTCTTTCTTAGAAGTACTGCAAATAGCAAAAGTTATATTTTCTATTACTGTTTTATGAGGAAATAATGCAGAATGCTGAAAAATCAATCCGATATTTCTACGCTCTATAGCAATTGACACTTTGTTACTTGCAACTAATTTATCATTTATAACAATGGTTCCAGATTTTGGATTTTCTATTCCTGCGATTAATTTTAGAATTGTTGACTTGCCACAGCCAGAATGACCTAGTAAACAGGCAACACTTCCTTTCTTCACTTGAATGTTGATGTTGCTTAAAGCAAAGCCATCTTGATTACTATAAAAGTAACTAATATTGTTAACTAGCATTAATCTTTCAATTGGAATCGTATTATTAAATATAACAGTATTACATTCAAGAAATACAGAAATATTTTTTATTATTGTGAATTAATTGTACAGGGTGCCTAGAAAAATGCGAGACTTTTTGCTATAATTTTGCATAAATAGCAGAAGACATGGGACTATAGCTCAGTAGGATAGAGCGTTGGATTCCTAATCCGAAGGCCGTGCGTTCGAATCGCACTAGTCCCACTTAATTTTGATAAAGTGGTTTAACAATCAAGAAATTATAATTGGTTTGAAAAGTGATTCTAGGAGCTAGATTGCATGGTTTCTCAAACTTGAATTTACAGGTTCAACCTTATTTTCTCTCATTTCGCTGTAACTTGGAAGTGTAAAATTTTTTACATGTAATCCAGTTACCATTACAACTAAAATAGCTAGGACACTGCAAACTAATGCACCAGCTAAAGATGGAACCGTCACAGCAGCAGCAACAAACAATCCTGCAATAACAACTCCAACAACATCACTCCTTAATGAGGCGTAAAAACTCTCCTTACTTTTTTTGTATTTAGTTTCTTTTTCATGTGGTGGAGAAAATTGAGCCTCTACAAAGCCGTTAGCTTTCTTATCATTATTTGGTGTGACAGTTGGGCCAGTCCTTGTTGATACAGGTGCTTCATTTTTGTTATTATTACCATTAGTACTAACTGGAGGCGCTGTTGCCGTAGGTTTATTACTAATATTTTTGTTAGGTTCTGTTCTATTTTCTTCTACGCTTGGCGTAGTAACAACCTGGTCAGTCCCTGTTACTACAGGTGTTTCATCCTTGTTTACTGCTGATGCGCGTGTTTCTTGATCGTTCTGTATTAGCACTGTCGCTGCTACAGAATTATTTTCTGCAATAGCAGTGCAGAATGCATCATCCTTTAACTGTTGATATAATCTGTACAATTCACTTTCAGGATCTAGTTTTGATTGCTCTGCATTAACACTTTGCAGTAACGTGCTCAGAATCTCAGCATTGTCATCATCAGTGTAAGAGACAACAAAGCATAATATAGATTTTTCTCCTTCAATTTTGCTAACGTAATACCTTCCTTCTTGACCGATTGCATTGATGATGGTCATTCCATTTTGTAAGAGAAATTTTATAACGTTCAAATTTTGATCTTTAATTGCATATTCTAGTACAGCATTTTTTTCACATTTGCTCTGAAGATTAATTCCCTTCCTTTTTAACCTTTTTTGCAAATCTTCAAAACTAGTAACTGTGCTATCCTGTTTTGTAACCCTATCTATATCAAGACACAGATTCCTAATGTCATCATTATTTAGCGTGAGACCAGTGCTTGTATTACTGACATTGGACTCCGCTCCATCAGGTGTGTTTTGCTTCTTGTTTATTGCTGATCTAAGCAGTGCAATTATTACACAGCTTGAGAGATATTTATTGTGATCAGAATTGCTGAAATCGACTTTAAATTCAGAATCTATTTTAAGTTCTTTTCTAAGTGATAATTTTTTCTCTTCAATTATTCCTAAAAGATTTCTTATGCCATCTTCTGGTACGCCTTTCATATACTTTAAAAGTAACCTAACTTTTGTTAGTTCACCACCTATAGAGGCATGACTCAGAGCCTGAACTTTTTCTTCTCCAGTAAATCTTTTGTTATCCAAGAGTACCTTCATAATGTCAGTGTCCTCATTGCAAGTAGCTGTGTTAAGAACCTCTAGTATTTTCGTATGATCTATGTAATCTAAAAATATCTCAAACTCTTGAACTTTACCTTCATTAACGGCGGTCAACAAAGCATTCGATTTTCTTTCTTGATCAAATTTATCGCTATCCAAAAATATCTTTATAACGTTAGGTTTTTCACCTGACACAGCGTAATCTAATACAGTTTTAGAAGTAGTATCTCCAATATCAATTTTAATATTTGACTTTGCGAGCAATTCAACAATTTTTAGAAATGTATCATAATCATTTAAAATACTGCTTGTCCCTGAGCGGAGAATATCCATAAACAAATCACAAATCTTTGCATCTGTTGGCCCACTTTGTTTTAGCTTCTCACCAAATTCCTGAGCAGCTATATTAGGATTATCAGTTACAAATTTCTTTACATCTTCATAAGTTAAATTACCGATCATATTCAAATCTTACTATTATTGCTATACGCTTATTATATCAACTTTTTCATTATTCCGTCAAGTAATCTTGCAGTATCAAATGGCATGATATATATTGATTTATGATTCTCGAGCAAATGATAGAAGATTTAGCCTATAAGTTAGTGAAAGTAACCGAAGCTGCAGCACTTGCTGCATATAAATTGGCAGGCCTTGGTAATGAAAAAAAGGCCGATCAGGTTGCAGTTGATGCAATGCGTACGGTGCTAAACTCAATTGAAATAAATGGTACAATTGTGATTGGGGAAGGGGAGAGGGACGAAGCACCGATGCTATATATCGGAGAAAAAGTTGGCACAGGAAGTGGCCCTGAGATTGACATTGCTGTTGATCCACTTGAAGGCACTACGATTTGCGCTCATTATAAACAAGGGGCAATGTCTGTTCTTGCTGCAACAAAAAAAGGTAATTTTTTACATGCACCTGATGTTTATATGGAAAAGATAGCAGTGGGAAAAAATCTCCCAGAGGGTGTAGTCTCACTAAAAAATAGGATTGAGAAGAATCTGGACAATTTAGCCAAGGCAAAAGGATGTAAAGCAAGTGATCTTATAGTAACTGTACTTAAACGTGAAAGACATGATGAATTAATAGCAAAAATTAGGAAGCTAGGAGCAAAAGTGAAATTAATAGATGATGGTGATGTTGCAGCCATAGTTTCGCTAATAAATGGCAATCACGATATGTATATCGGCACAGGAGGAGCTCCAGAAGGAGTGCTTGCAGCAGCAGCGCTAAGCTCAATCGGTGGGCAGATAGAAGGAAGATTAATATTTGACACGGATCAATTAAAAGAAAGAGCAAAAAATTTGAATATCACTGACCCAGAAAAAATCTACACCGTGAAAGACATGGCAAGAAGTGAATCAGTGTTCATTGCAACTGGAGTAACAAATGGAGAGTTTGTGGATGGAGTAAAGTTTGGCCAAGATATTTGTCTGACTAATTCATTAATAATATTGCCTGGTAAAGTAATAAAAATACAAACAAAATCAATATCTTAAACATTTGTTATATGCTGATTATAAAATTTTTATAGAAGGAAGATACTTATAATTGTCTTAAAAAAATGAATTTACATATTAATTTTAGCTTTACAACATTTGGCATTAAGTTATAGTTAAATAGTAATACTAAGAGGTGCTTAATGTTTAGTTCACTAACTAATTTTTTTACTAATACGTCTAAAAAGAAAAGTTCTCAATCTGAAGAAAATAATCATTCTTTCTCTAACAGCACAGAAAGTTTATTAGTCCAATCTACTAAAAAAAATCCTCAACTTGATGATCAAAGTAGAACTGACGTGTCTCCTCAAACAAATCTTCAATTTAGTGAGGATGATGTAAAAAACGTGCTCCAAGACTTCGAAAAATTGGATTTTAAGAACAGTAATGAGTGTTTTAACGAAATAGCAGAAGATTATGAAAGGAGGAAAAAAAGTGACCTTTTTAACTACGTAATATTGAATAAGCGAAAATACATAACAGATATATTAGATCAGAGGCTTGCCCACAAAGATCAAGAAAATTTTAGGAAGAAATTTAGTGAATATCTTCTTAAAATAAATGAGAAAATGAATTATGGGAAAGAATTTCAAAATAAACTTCAATTTTTTGAAGATAGGGTAGAAGAAGTATTATCAGATTTTAGAAAATTGAATTTTGGCCTTAAGGATAATTTGTGTAAAGATGATAAGGATAACGTAAATTATAATAAAGGCTGGCCTGCAGATCCATTTGACAAAATAGCGAATTATTATCGATGGAATAAGAACATTTTCCTTTTTAATTATGTAGTATTAAGTAAGCAAAAAGAAATAATAAGTATATTGAATGAAAAGTCTATTCCTGAAGACAAGCGAAAGAATTTTAAAAAGAGGTTGGGTAGATATCTTCTTCGAGTCGAAGAAGGGATGAGTAACGGACAGGAATTTCTCAAAACTGATAGTGCAGTTGCCTTTTTTGATGGATGTTATGTGCCATGCGCATATGCAAAACGTTCTCTTAATCATTATGATCATCTTAGTATTAATATTTCTAAGCCTGGGTGTAGCTTAGAAATCAGCCGTCTTTTCACTGACAAAATTGAAGGGATGGAAAGAAATAAAAATGAGGTAAAGATAGTAGAAATATACAGTAACGATAAAAGAATAGCAACGGTTGAGAAGAATGATAATGGAAAAAGAAATTACCGCTTTGCAAAAGATGCAACATGAAAATTAGGTGGAGTGCAGAAGATGAGAAAGGTAATTCTGTTGACTGCTTTATTAGTTTAAATGCAAATCCTAGTGAAATTGAGATTGGTAAGGCAACTATTAATGGTAAAGATGTTGAACTAGACGAAATTTTGAAATTAGATGAGCAAAACGAAGATGTGCTTATAGAAGGTAAAGCTTTACATGAATTTTTAGAAGAACGTCTGGAGTACGTACTATGTGAGGAAGAGAAGAATATACAACCACAGGGGAAAGAAGTTGTTACAACACCTAGCTCCATTCTCCATGACGTGGAACTAGATGAGATCAGCGAAGAGGAAGCCATAAAGAAAGGCTGGACTCCCTGGTACTTTGGTAGTTAGATGTATACTACACATTAAACCTAAAGTGCATTATATCACCATCTTGCACTATATAGTCTCTGCCTTCGAAGCGAATTTTCCCTGCATCTTTGCAAGCTAATTCGCTTCCATATTTTATATAGTCTTCAAAGCTTATGGTTTCTGCTTTTATAAAGCCCTTTTCAAAATCAGTGTGAATTACACCTGCTGCTTTGTCAGCTGTTGATCCTATCTTTATTGGCCATGCACGTGCTTCTTTGGGGCCCACAGTAAAAAAAGTTATCATACTTAGCACTTCATACATAATACGTGCTACTCCATCAAGTCCTGATTCTTGTAAGCCAAATTCTGATAAAAAATTCTGTTTTTCCTCTTCACTATCAAGATTTGCAATATCTGCTTCAAGTTTCGCTGAAATACAATAAAATTTGCTTTTATTTTCCTTCGCCATTTTTTCCACTCTTTTAGATAGTTCATTGCCAGTTATGATATGTGTATCTTCAACATTGCAGACGTACATAACCGGCTTTGTTGTTAGCAATTGAAGCAACTTCATTTCATCTTCATCGATATTCTCCAAGCTTCTTGCCGGTTTACCTAATTTTAAAGTAGCTAATACCTCTTGCATTAATTCAAGTTGTCTCTTTAGCTCTTTATCACCTTGCTTTGCTTTCTTTTCCAATTGAGGAAGCCTTTTTTCTATGCTATCAATATCAGCTAGAATTAACTCCATTTCCACTATTTCAGCATCTGATATTGGATCTATTTTACTGTTTACATGGCTGATATCGTCATCCGTAAAGCACCTGAGCAGATGAACAATGGCATCAACTTCTCTGATATGACTCAAAAATTTATTTCCTAGTCCTTCACCCTTGCTCGCACCCTTAACCAAGCCGGCAATATCGACAACTTCCAGTTGATTGTAGATTATTTTCCCCGAGTGAGCAATCGAGGCAATTTGTTTCAAACGCTGATCTCGTATTGGCACTTTGCCAACATTTGGCTCGATTGTGCAAAAAGGATAATTTGCAGCTTCAGCTGCACTTGACTCTGTAAGTGCATTAAATAAAGTTGATTTTCCTATATTTGGTAACCCAACTATACCACAGTTAAAGCTCATATTTGCTATTTAAAGCCTTAATTATTGCATAATTAAAAAATTTTTGCTATACCTAATTAGTTACTTATTAATAAGTTAGTTAATATAATAACATATAGCTTGAATTAAGGTAGAAATTATGGTTGGGCTTAGAAAACGGAAATTACCAAATGGTTTTGACAGTATTGAAAATGCTAAAGGACGCAAGACTTCAGAGAGTAATGTAGAAAAAGAACCTTCTAATAACCAAGTAGTTAAATATGATACTGCAGGTGATGGCAATTGCTTTTTTCATGCAGTGTTTGGTGATAACAGTTCTGGTACATATAAAGCTGAAAGAGCGCAAGATATGAGAATGGAATGGCACAAATTTTTAAGTCGATTTACGTCTTTAGATGATCCAAGTATGCCAGCTCCTTTAAAGGATCAGCTAGAAAAGGTTTTTAATATGTTTTTTAATAAGCCAGGGGATTTAACTGGCAAGTCTGATAAAATAAAGGGTCTGGTTAAGCAAACAAATAGGAAAATTGAAAATGCTGAAGGTAATGTGAAGAGGTTAGTAAGTAGAGCTGTTAGCAAATTTAATATATCGCATAATCAAGCTGTGCTTAATCTAAGTGAATATGCAGAGGCTCTTGATGGCATTGGTGAGAGTGACTATAATGCCGAATATAACAATGATTTTATTACACGCTCATTTCTTGACAAACCTGAACTCTATCAATCCTATCTAGAAGCAATAGAAAGTAAAAGTTATTTTCCTTTTATTGAAGAAATTCAATTATTAGCTTCTTTAGCTAACATTGAAATTAATGTCCATTGTAAAGTTAGCGGCAGAGAGAAACAACAAAAGTTTGAACCAAATCCTGAAATGATAAACAATGATCAACTAAATCAGATGTTTAATCGTGCGAGTTATAAATTAAATGACGAGTTATGGGGTAGTAAAGAGAGAGAAACAATATATCTTGAAGGAAATCATTACTCTAGGGCTAAAATTGTAACTCAAGAGTTAATAAAACAGCAGCAGGAGCAAGAAGACTTTCTATTAGCAAAACAACTTCAGATAGATGAAATTTTGGAATATTGTGATCTTTCAAAGGATATCTCTGAGAGAGTAGAGATTGAGAGGGAGTTTGATGAGTTATTGGCAAAAAATGCTGATGGAAAAATTGGTGATGTTATAGGGCAGTGCATTAATGATGTACAGCAACGTATAAAATGCCTTGAGGAGCCAGTCTTATCAAGAAGGTGCAGTGTGGAAGAAGCACGTGTAGAAAAAACATTTTATCAACAACAAGTACCACAACCTGTAAGATAAGTCTTCATAGTCTATATACTTCTATAGGGGGGCATTCTATAATAAAAGCCATGCTCATTTTTAACCACTGCTTAATAAGAATAAAGTCTTAGCAAAACAAACACAAGAACAATAGGATTTCTTGCTTGCAAAGCAACTCCAAGATCGGGAGGAAAAAGACTTTTTCCTTGCAAGGCAACTTCAAGAGCAACCCTCACGCACAATCCCTTAACCCAAATGGAGGAAGTAAAAATAGAAGATCAGCAGCAACAAATACTTATAAAATAATAACTCTATGGTTAATGTGCGAGATTTAATTAAAAAATGTTGTCATTCGAGTAGCTGACACTGGGCTCCAATGTCAATTACTCGGATAACAAAAAAACACAGGCTTCACATGCATCTGCAGTACTGTATTAGTCTACTATCTTCATTCCCACAACATTATACCCTGAATCAACATGTAAAATTTCTCCAGTTGTACCACTACTCAGGTCGCTTAATAAGTATAGTGCTGCCTTGCCAACATCTTCTATTGTAACATTGCGTCTAAGTGGAGAATTACTTCTATTCCATTCCGATATGGAGTGAAAGTCACTTATTCCAGAAGATGCCAAAGTTCTGATTGGACCAGCAGAAATTGCATTTACTCTGATGTTCTGTGGTCCGAGATCACATGCTATATATTTTACACTTGCTTCAAGTGCTGCTTTACATAAACCCATCACATTATAATTTGGCATAACTTTTTCAGCACCATAGTAGGATAAAGTAAGTAAACTACCGCCATTTAACATCATTTTTTCCGCTCTTTGCGCTAAAGCAGTAAAAGAATAGCACGATATATGCATTGCATTAATAAAGTTGTTTAGTGAAGTATTGACATATTTACCATTTAGCTCATTTTTATCGGAGAATGCTATTGCATGTACCAAAAAATCAATAGCACCCCACTTCTCCTTTATTTCCTTAAAAGCATTATCTATAGTTTCCTCATTTGAAACATTACAGTGCAATATTAACTCTACATTTAATTCACTTGCTATTGGTAATAATTTCTCTTTTATTGTTTCATTTTGATAAGTGATTGCAAGCTCAGCTCCATGTTCTGAGAGGGTCTGTGCTATACCATATGCTATTGACCTTTTATTTATTATTCCGGTTATTAACCCTTTTTTGCCCTGCAATATCATAGAATTATTTGCCTTTTTTATAATTTGAAATATTAACTAGGCAAAGTCAATTATGTTTTAACTGTAGCTAACGTATAAAAAAGGTTCTGTCGCATCTATAAACCATAGGAAAGAAGATCATTAAAGGTGGGATTATAGGAGTTATGAAGCCATTAACATAGCAAAATTCTCAAAAGTAGAAACATTATTTAATAATTTGTCTTTTTTGAATCATACGAATATTTTCGGTTCTGTCGCATTTGTAGGGAAGTAGAAAGAAGAATGATATAATTGTCTAAAAAAAAAGCAAAGATGTTTCGTATCAATCAAAAATTGTTGCCATATTTCAAAGGATTTAGCTTTTCAGCGGATGTTATCTGTATACATGAAATGTCGATTCTCTTTGAGCTATCGAGATTTGGAAGAAATGATGAGTATAAGGGGAGCAAAATGCTACGTTACAAAGGTGGGTTATCACCACTGATAGATGAGGCAGTAAGGAAAAGAAAGAAGCAGGTTGGTAGTAGTTGGAGAGACTTACATTAAATTAAACGGTAAATGGGTTTATTTATATACTGTAGACTTCCTCTTGTGTGTTAGTAGAGACAAGTCTGCAGCACTTGCATTCTTTCGTAAAGCCTTCAGGAGTAACTATCTTCCTGAGAAAATTGTAATTGATAAAAGCGGCAGTAATACTGCTGCTCTTGATGATTTGAATGCAGAAATTTCTGAAGATTACAGTTCTTCAAATAAAATATCTAAATAATATTGTTGATAGATTTATCAAAAAACTAATAAAGCCAATGCTTGGGTTTAAAAGCTTCCATTCCGCCAAGATTACCATCACAGGCATAGAAAATATTCGTATGATTCAAAAAAGACGAATTATTAAAATAATGTTTCTACTTTTGAGAATTTTGCTATGTTAATGGCTTCATAACTCCTATAATCCCACCTTTAATGATCTTCTTTCCTGTGGTTTATAGATGCGACAGAACCATATAATATAACCAGTGTATTAGGTTACTATGTAAAAATGATTAACATAGAAGCTTTATCATCAAAATATTATTTACTTATTAGTTTAAAATACGTCACAATATAAAAATGAAAAATAGCCGATTAGCGGTAGTATTCGATTGGGATAATACCTTAGTTGATACTCAAGATAATATTTCTAATGCCATTAAGCATACTTTAGATTTGATGGGATCTGGCAGTAAAGTTGTTGATAGAAATTCTCATGAATCAAGAAAGAGCTACATGGTCAATTTGTTTGGTGATCAGTGGAAAAAAGCGAATCAGATATATCAAAAATACCTAGATAATGTATTGTTACAAAATATTACTCTGAATGAAGGAGTAGAGAAAATGCTGCAGACACTGAAAAGCCACAATATTTACCTAGCGATAGTTAGCAATAAGAAAAATACTAATTTACGTCAAGAAGTTGCCTACTTTAAACTAGATTCTTACTTTGAAAGAATAGTTGGATCATGTGATACTGCAGAAGATAAGCCATCTGCAACTCCACTGCTATTTGCACTAGAGGAGAGTACGCTACCTGTAAATAGAGAAAATGTGTTTTTTGTTGGTGACAGCATCACAGACATTCTATGTGCACAAAATGCAAATTGCTTACCTATTGTATACGGACAATCAATAAGAGGTTATGAAGATTTGTTATATTTTCAACATTTTAATAAACTTACAGAATTCATAGTAAAGTATTTGAAAGATAGGTGGTAATGACAGAGATCGCTAGTGTACACAGGCGCTTTTGCGCATATTTAATAGATGTAGCAATTTTATTAATTCCAACCTTACTAATTGTGTTGTCATTAGGGGATTTTCCATTAATTTTACACCTGTCATACATGTGTATAAATTGTGGCTACTTTACATATTTTATATCTTCAACAGCTCAAGCAACTCCTGGTCAACAGTTAATGAATATATATACTATCACTTTAGATAGTTCTAAAATAGGTTTGAGCTTAGCATTTGATCGCACTATCTCTCAGTTTTTTCTTCCTATGCTAAATAATTCAATTATCACCTTTATCAAACTTTTTCAAACATCAGTAAATGCTTTAAGTACACTAGAAGTGATTATAGTGATGCTTACCTTCAGTTGGTATTTAGTTGCTTGCTTCTCTCAGAGGAAACAGGCATTTCATGATGTGCTATTTGATACGATTGTTGTGAGAAAAATGAATTGATGTTGCCTTGATTGTTATGTAGATTACATTGGTATATTAGCTAAAGAAAGGTTATGAATAAAGAAATAGTAGAACATTTAAATAAATTACTTACAAATGAGCTGACTTCTGTACGCCAGTATCTTTTGCATTTTGCGATTCTTAAAGATAGCGGAATTAATAAACTTGCAGAAAAGATGAAAAACGAGCTTAATGAAGAACTTGAGCATGCAAATAGGCTAGCAGAAAGAATTTTACTGCTTAAGGGCATGCCAAATTTTCAAGATACAAATAAAATCTCAAAGTATGAAGGAAAGTTCACAAAAGATACAATGCAGAAAATCTTAGAAGATAATTCTAACTTAGAAGAAGAAGGTATTAAGGGCATCAAAGAGGCAATTTCCGTTGCTGAAAAAGAAAAGGATTTCGTGAGTGTAATGTTATTAGAAGGACTACTGAAAAATGAGGAAGAGCACTTACATTGGATCAAAGAACAGATTGACCTTATTGAGCTTATGGGTATTGAAAATTACTTGAGAACACAAATATAGAGTGTTAAGAAAAACAGTATTTATTTTCATTATACCTTTTTTACTTCTTTTTTCACTCGGGTTATGGCAGTTATTTAGATTGAGCTGGAAGAATAATATTATCAAAAATATGGATCTTCCAGTTATTCATCTACTGCCTAGTGATAATCTTTCAAAGTTTAACTACAGAAACGTTAAAATCGACGGAATTTTAAGTGATATAGAACTATATGTTTTCGCAGGTCAACGTGGCTATCATGTGCTGTCTCCTATGTTGCTTATCAATGGACATTACATGTTAATAAATAAAGGAATAGTCAGAGAAAAAAAAGAAGAAAAAGCAAAAATTGAAAAAGTAGCTGCTGATGGCGTTTTGTATTGTGATGGTAGCAAAAATTGGTTTATCAAAAATGATATTGCTTCAAATACATGGTTTACCTTAAGTACAGAAGAAATCTCCAATGATCTAGGTATTAAGCTAGAGAAATGTATATTGTGGCAAGATAATTTTGGTGGCAAATTGACTATACAGCCAATAAAGCATCTTGAATACGCAATTACTTGGTTTGCACTTTCCTTGATTTGGCTCATTATGTGCGTATTTTACTATAGGCAAAATATATATAAGTCGTAGAGATACAGTGTGGAAAAAGAAAAGCTACAAATAGAAAAAATGCAACAAAGTGGAAGAAAATACTTATTACAAGGGTTAGTGATATGTCAGTGTTGCAAATCCGTTTATTATGGAATGAGTAATGCTAAGGGAGGAAGAAGTTACTATCGTTGTCCTGGAAAACGTTTTGGTGAATGTAACAGCAAATCAATACGCGCGGATATACTAGAAGAGGTAGTATGGGAAGAAGTTAAGATGGTAAGAGAGCACATAACGAAGGAAAAGTGTGATTTATCAGAGGCAGATTGGGAGACTAAACTTAATATAATTAGAAAATTAGTTCAACGCATTGAAATTGATGATGATAATGTACATATAGTGTTTCAATTAAAAGAACTCGCTCTCGAAAGACAAAAAGAAGATATTCAACCTTGTACCAGAATTATAAAGAATGTAGTGCTATCAAATGCAATAGGAATGCATAAAGTTAGCAATGCCCTGGCTGCAATATCAGTTGCAGTGAAACTTGGAATTAGTGATGAAGAGATTAAAAAAGGTCTTTTGGAATTTAAAGGAGTAGCAAGGAGATTTTCTTTAATTGCCGATATTAAAGGTGTTAAGTTAATTGAGGACTATGCTCATCATCCAAATGAAATACAAGCAACCCTGGCAGCAGCACGTTTGACCACTAAAGGAAAGGTAACAGGAATTATCGAGCCGCTTCGTTTTGCTCGTGTTCGTAATTTTTTTGATGAGTTCGTACGAATTTTCATGATGTTTGATTATGTAATTCTCACTCCTGTCCATCCTCCAGAAGATAAGCCTATTCCTGGCTGTGGAATTGATGATATACAAAAAGCCTTGATCAGTAATGGGTTTAATGATGTGAAGATTATGAATGATGCTTTACTCATTTCACATTTTATTAGTAATTCGACAAGTTCAGGAGATGTAGTATTATTTATTGGTGCTGGTAGTAATATAGCTAAACTAGCGAAAGAAACTGCAAAGCTGCTGCTAGTAAAATAAACTTAAGCATTGGTGATTTATATGATAAAATTGTGTAGTAAAACTGGATCCCAGTGTCTAGGCAAACAACTGTACAGACATTGCGATATGGGGATAGCTTCCATTAAGAATGGTGTCATCCCAGTGCCCAGACACTGGGATCCAGAAGACTTAACTTTAAATAAGTGGCTGTATAATAAAAACTGGATTCCAGTGTCAAGCACTGACCATCCGCTACTCAAATTACCTGTATATTGCAATGTTCGTACACTGGAATGTTACAGCGCTGGGGTGACATTTCCCGAACGTGCACACAATTGTGAATCTAGTAGAGGTTTAGCATGATGAAAAAGACAATTAGCAGTGTATTTGCAAGAGAAATTTTAGATAGCAGGGGTTACCCAACAATTGAGGTAGAAATAGAACTATGTGATGGAGCAACAGGTAGAGCCGCTGTCCCTTCTGGGGCTTCGACCGGTAAACTAGAAGCATTGGAGCTGAGAGATCAAGATGAAAAAAGGTATTGTGGTAAAGGAGTGCTGAAAGCTGTTCAATCTGTGAGTGAAGTGATAGCAAATAAAATCATTGGCATGGATGCAGCAAACCAGAGTGCAATTGATAAAGTTTTAATTGAACTAGATGGAACAAAAAATAAATCTAAACTTGGAGCAAATGCAACTTTGGGTGTGTCTCTTGCTGTTGCAAAAGCAGCAGCAAACAGTTTCAAAACACCGTTATATAAATATTTGGGCGTAGGGGAGAAGCAGATGCCAGTTCCGCTAATTAACGTCATTAATGGTGGAGTACATGCGGATAATAAACTCGATTTTCAAGAATTTATGATTCTTCCTGTTGGTGCTGAAACTTTCAGTGAAGCAATAAGAATATCTGCAGAGGTATTTCATAACTTGCGCAGCATTCTTAAGAAAAAAGGTTATAGTACAAACGTAGGAGATGAAGGTGGTTTTGCACCAAACATTGGAAGCACTGAAGAAGCTCTTAATTTGATAATTCAGGCTGTTGAATCTGCCGGTTATTCGATGAAAAATCACTTTGCACTGGGTCTTGATGTTGCTGCATCTACTTTTTATGAAGATGGAGTTTATAAATTTGAAAACAGAGAACTCACTTCAGAGGAATTGGTTCAGTATTATTTTGACCTTGTAGGCAAATATCCAATAATTTCTATAGAAGATGCAATGAATGAAGACGACTATGAAGGTTGGAAATTACTTACTGTAAAACTTGGGAATAAAGTTCAATTGGTTGGAGATGATTTATTTGTTACAAATTGTAAACTAATAAGTAAAGGAATAGAGGAGAAAATGGCAAATGCTGTACTAATCAAGCCAAACCAGATAGGAACACTTACGGAAACTTTTGCTGCTATTGAAATGGCAAAATTAAATGGCTACAGGGCTATTATTTCACATCGCTCAGGTGAAACAGAAGACACAACGATATCCCACATATCAGTTGCGTCGAATTGTGGGCAAATAAAGACTGGCTCGCTGTCGCGTTCTGATAGGCTTGCAAAGTATAATGAATTGATGAGAATAGAAAGTTCATTAGGAGAAAATGCTAAATATTATCGTGGGTTGGCATGGATTTCATAGATGAAGTTAAATTATATTTAAAAGCAGGTGATGGTGGCGATGGCTGCGCTAGTTTTCGTCGAGAAAAATTCGTTGAATTTGGTGGCCCAAACGGTGGTAATGGGGGCAGGGGAGGAGACATAATTTTCATCAGTGATGCAAATCTCAACACTTTGCTTAATTTTCGTTGTCGAAGACACATTAAAGCGAGTAATGGAAAAAGTGGTACGAGTAGAGATAGATCTGGCACAGCAGGAAAAGATATTATACTTAAAGTTCCAGTTGGTACACAAATAATCGATGAAGAAAGTGAGGAAGTGATAGTAGATCTTGATAAACCCGACATCGAATTTCAAGTAGTGCAAGGTGGAAAAGGTGGGCTTGGAAATACTAACTTTAAATCTGCTACCAATAGGGCACCAAGACATTTTACCCATGGTCAGCCTGGCGAAGAAAGAAATATAATATTGAAGCTAAAAGTTTTATCTGATGTTGGCATTATTGGTATGCCAAATGTAGGTAAATCTAAATTTTTAACCCGCTGCTCGAATTCTGATACGAAAGTAGGCGATTATGAATTTACTACTATAAGACCACATTTAGGTGTAGCAAAAGTGGATTATAGCGAAATTGTAATAGCAGATATTCCTGGAATAATCGCTGATGCTCATCTTGGAGTTGGGCTCGGACACAAATTTTTAAAGCACATAGAAAGGTGCAAAATTTTACTGCATTTAATTGATGTAACGCGCGATGACATTATTTCAGCTTATAATTGTACGCATAATGAACTGAAGCTTTACAATAGCGATCTTGTTGAAAAAGAGGAAATTGTAGTGTTAAATAAATGTGACTTATTGGAAGAAACAGAAATTCTTGAGAAGAAGAATCATTTAGCCAATTCTCTTGATAGAGAAGTACTGTGCTTATCAATCGACGATGATTTACAGCCCATCTTAAGATTATTAAATGAAAAAGTGAAAATTAAGGAAATTAATGTATATGATCCTTTTAAGATGTGAATTTTTTATTTGACAATCAAAGTCTGGATTCCAGTGGGTAATTTTCCACAGTTGTCTGCATTTTTTGTTCCACAACTTATCTTTTTTTCGGCTTGTGCCATTTCTCATACTGTCTCTTGCTTTCTTGAACTCAGAAATTCAATAGCTACAAAAGCATTTGAGTAGTTTTTTGTTAAGAATTAGGCATAGAATCCCCCATATTTATTAATAAAGAACAGAAAAAATGTAACGCACATACGACAGAGATTAAGCATATGTGTGCACCCATTTGCGCTGAAGAAGATACTCTACATTCTTTACTGAGTTTGATTATTTGATAAAAAAGTCTGCAGACGAAGATAGATTTTGAGCTCTAAAAATATCTCTACTTTGATTATACTAAGATTAGATAAATAGGCGAAGTAATTTTTATATTAATTTTTTAGCTTACAACCGATTTTACGTTCAACAACTTGACATTTATTCAATACTACTGTATAATAAAGATGTGCATTTTTTGTACTATGGCAATAAAATTACCTTGTAATAGGTGTATTGGACCCGAGGGCAGTACTCGGCGCCTCCACCATATTTTTTGATTGATACGGGGGCGAGTAAGGATCGACATGCATAGTAAAGATGGTAGCTTTGCTCGGTTAGATACCACCGCTAAGAGTTCACAATTTAGATGCAAACGATAACTTTGCTGCTGAAGACAATGTTGCATTAGCTGCTTAATTTAGGCACTATAACTTCATTGCTATAAGCACGGTTTAGGGAACGCCGGGTAACAGAAGTTCCCCCAAACATGTAAGGGTTATATGGATAAAACAGATTATCAGAAGTCGCTTAGTTATGCTAAATTTCAAGTTATCAAAAAGGCTTTGAATACTATATTAGATAATGTTTTTACTCCTCACTTAGAAATAGTATTTTTTACGCGCTTTAATGGTGTTGTCATGCCAGACTACTTGAAAGAATCATACCCTACTCAAATGCTTATTATATTACAGCATCAATTTTTTGGTCTAAAAGTTCTTGAAGATAAGTTTAGCGTTAGTTTGAGCTTTCGTGGAAAACAAGAACAAGTCACTGTACCGTTTTTTGCTATTAGTGAGTTTCATGATAAAATTTCAGGAGATACTTTAGTATTTAGCGTTGATTCTGATAAAGAATATGAAAGTGAGAAATGTGCTGAAAAGTCATCAAATGGTAGTATTATATCTATAGATCAACTTTACGATAAGTAGTTACTTCATTTTATAAATAAAAAATATTGTATCTGTTCAGGATATCGACAAGACCATAGAGTAAAAGTGAGTTTATAACAAATGGTATCATTTGAGTAGCTGACATTGGCTTTCACATAAAAAACGTTGTAAAGCGCTTTCATGTTTACCAACGTTTCTGTCGCATCTATAAACCACAGGAAAGAAGATCATTAAAGGTGGGATTATAGGAGTTATGAAGCCATTAACATAGCAAAATTCTCAAAAGTAGAAACATTATTTTAATAATTTGTCTTTTTTGAATCATACGAATATTTTCTATGCCTGTGATGGTAATCTTGGCGGAATGGAAGCTTTTAAACCCAAGCATTGGCTTTATTAGTTTTTTGATAAATCTATCAACAATATTATTTAGATATTTTATTTGAAGAACTGTAATCTTCAGAAATTTCTGCATTCAAATCATCAAGAGCAGCAGTATTACTGCCGCTTTTATCAATTACAATTTTCTCAGGAAGATAGTTACTCCTGAAGGCTTTACGAAAGAATGCAAGTGCTGCAGACTTGTCTCTACTAACACACAAGAGGAAGTCTACAGTATATAAATAAACCCATTTACCGTTTAATTTAATGTAAGTCTCTCCAACTACTACCAACCTGCTTCTTTCTTTTCCTTACTGCCTCATCTATCAGTGGTGATAACCCACCTTTGTAACGTAGCATTTTGCTCCCCTTATACTCATCATTTCTTCCAAATCTCGATAGCTCAAAGAGAATCGACATTTCATGTATACAGATAACATCCGCTGAAAAGCTAAATCCTTTGAAATATAGCAACAATTTTTGATTGATACGAAACATCTTTGCTTTTTTTTTAGACAATTATATCATTCTTCTTTCTACTTCCCTACAAATGCGACAGAACCCTTTGACGTACTCAAAAAAAGAGAATAAAAGGTACCGATATTACGTATGCAACAATCACTTAAGGGGAAAGAATTGTGAATCAATAAACCGAACAATAGTAGCAGGAGAAGTGGAAAAAGAAATAATGAAGAAAGCGGAGCAGCTATATGAAAAATGGAGAGAAAAAGCAGAAGAGTGGAAAAATTTAAGTTTTGGAAAACAGAAAGAAGTAGTGAAAAAGTTAATAAGAACAGTATTGGTGAGAGAGGATGGAATAGAGGTGAGTTCTGAATCAGAGGAAAAATTTATACCAATGAAGAAGAAAGGAAACAAATGCACAGTAATCGAGCCAGAAGGAAAAACAAATAATGCGTTACTCAAAGCAGTGGTAAGAGCCCATCTGTGGAAACGGCAACTAGAAGAAGGAAAATACAGAAGTGTGAAAGAGCTGAGTGCCAAAATTAATATAGGTACAAGACGTATACACCAAATTTTAAGATTAAATTATTTAGCACCAAAAATTAAAGAAGATATAGTAAATGGAAGGCAGCCAAGAGATTTGAAGTTGGTTGACTTGAGAGAAATACCGATGCTGTGGAGTGAGCAGATGAAGAGATTTTATGGGTTTAAGCAAGCTGTCTGCCAATAAAAAATAAGATAAATGGGAGTGTTAAATAAACCATACGCGTCAAGTTAAGGAAATATCGTGAAATATAGCAACATTTGAGATGGGCATTTTATTTGTTACATTTATTTTTTTATGGGAATGTTCAAAAAAGTGTGTCAAAGCGAATTTTTAGTTCAACTCAATTTTTAACCTATCAGGAAAAAAGATATCAAGTTGAGATATAGTTAGAGCCCAATTAGGCAAAGCCATAGCCCATTTTTGCTCTATCTTTTTTATAGCACAATATACCAATTTGTACAAGGCATTTGTACTGGTAAATGAACCTTTGGTTTTAGTAAATTTTCTGATTTGTCTGTGCAACCCCTCAATTGGATTGGTGGTATAAATTAGCCTTCTAACAGGGCCAGAATACTTAAAATAACTAGACAAATTTTCCCAATTGTTTTGCCACGATTTTATGACTAAAGGATATTTTTCACCCCATTTTTCCTCCAGTTCAAGTAAATAATTTTCGGCGATTTCTCTACTTGTAGCACGGTATATTTTTTTCAAATCATTCATAAAAACTTTTATATCTTTGCTGGATACGTATTTTAGTGAATTTCTTATTTGGTGCACAATGCATAACTGTACCTCAGCATTGGGAAATATGCTATTTATATCTGTAGGGAAGCTTTTCAGACCGTCAACACAAGCTATCAAAATGTCTTCTACTCCTCTCTCTTTTAAGTCATTTAATACGCCTAGCCAGAAGTTAGCTCCCTCACTTTCTGCTAAGTAAAAACCCAGTACTTCTTTTCTGCCATTTTGGTCTATTCCTAATATATTGTACATGCATTTACTTATGCAATGTCCATTCTCTTTGACCTTAAAAAACATCCCATCCATAAATACTATCGGGTATACTGATTGTAGGGGACAACTCCTCCATTCATTGATTATAGGCAGTAATTTATCTGTAATTCCAGATATCTCTGCTGCAGATATTTTATGGTCATAGATTTCTTCCACATAGGATGCTATATCCCTGTATCCCACACCGCTTGCAAACATGTTCAAGACCTTTGTTTCAAGTTCTGGATGTAAGCTTGTTTGCCTTTTTTTCACTATCTGTGGTTCGAAACTTCCCTCTCTATCTCTTGGTGTCAATAGTTCAAATGAACCTGCACTCGTCTTCAAAGTTTTGCCATTCTTTCCGTTTCTTCGATTCTTTTCTTCTCTTTCATTGGATAAATGATGCTCTATTTCACCTTCTAGACTTGCTTCCAGCAGCCTTTTTACAAATGGTGTTAATGCTCCATCTCTCCCCATCAATGGTTTACCTTCCCTTATTGATGACAGTATATTTGCTTCCAGCTCTTTGTAATCTACCAGGCCAGTCGTTCCATTTTCTATTTTGTAACTCATATATCAAACCTCTATTTTTTGTTTCTATTTTATTTTTATTTCTCGGTTTGACACACTTTTTTGAACATTCCCACTTTTATGGAAAATTAATCTACCTAGCCCTAGAATCAGAAGTTCTTCTTAACTCTTCACGTCCTACCCATGAATCTTTGTTCTTGTTAGACTCGCTTATTACTTCAGGACGCATTAATCCACCAGATCTTTCAAAATATCCCTGTTCAATAGCATCGTAGACCCAGTAGTTACCAAGCTCGCAATCATTACCTAACTCTTCTTCGCGACCTTTGAATTTTTCTAATATTTCTTCTCTATTACTCACTTCTACTATAATTTTGCTTTTATTCTGTATGTCAGGATACAGCCTAACGTCTACATTTCCCAAACTAGTATAGAAAGTTAATACTATACTGCTACCTTCTGTAAGATCTGTGTAATTCCTTATGCCATCTTCAGTTTTTATTTCTACTTCACTTTTACCGATCTTTACTATATTTCTTCCACACTTTACATCTCCATCTGTTAGACCTAAATCCCTTGTTCCATCTGTAATCTGCACAACATCTATTATACTGTCTTCTGAATATTCTAAGTAAAAAGTAGCGTTATCCATTTTTGCACAATTTAACTTGCCGTTGGTCGCATTTTTTGCGATTTTCAGAAATTTATGAGTACGATCAACACACTGTTCATGAGCTTTTATCATATTAGCTTTGTGCTCTTTAAACTCCAGTTCTATTTCATCAATAACGTTTAAACTATTCCAGTTACTTAACCTTGCTCCTTTTGATATTAATGTACATACTATATTGCTAGCAACTTCATGGTTTTTTTCTAGTTGGTCAATTCTTTCTAGTATGTAATCTGTGAAACACTGACCTCCATCTTTAGTAAGATTCAATCCCACTCCAGACATGATAGCCTTATCGACAACTTTCTGTAATTCAGCTATGTTTGCAGCTTTTGGTATTTCACTTACAAACTGATTTAGTTGCCGTAGTTGATCTGTTAAACAAATGTCCAATAAACATTGATGTGGTACATAAGTTTCCTCTGTCTCTTGCTCAGTTACCATTAATTGTGATTGAGTTGCCGAGAGTAAATTTATCACTTCAGTATACATATAATCTTTAAGTATTTCTAAATTATTTTCTTCATCCCTAATACTCAAAATCATCTTTAAATCTTCATTGTTTTTATTTTTATCTAAGAACTTTTTCAGGTCCTCAACACCTTGAACGTTATATTTGGAAGAACCATTCTCAAGTTTAGATGTACCTTCAATTAGCTTGTTTAATTCTTCATACAATTTCTTTTGCTCTAAATTAAAGAAGCACTCTGCAACATCCAAAGTACCTTTATCAATTGCAATTTGTAGAGGAGTTTTTCCATTATTGTCCTTTATATTCAAATCAGCTCCATAGCTTACAAGAGAATCCACATATTTCTTTTCAACAGGATAAGTAGCAGCATAGTAATGTAGAGGTGTTTTTCCCTTATAATCTTGTATATTTGGTTCAGCTCCTGCTTTTAAGAGACAATCCACTAAAGTACAACTATCAAATGAATTTAGGATTGTTGGAAGTATATGTAACAATGTTAACTCTGACGCCCCTACTTTAAGATCGAGAACAGTTTTTAGATCTGGATTACTCTTAGTTTTCTGTAAAAATTGTTGGAGTGTTGAAGTATCACGACTATTGATAATATGAAATAACTTTTGAATTAACTTCTCCTGATTCTTTGTTAATTCTGATCTATGCGCTTTAATAACCCATTCTTTTTCTAATAAGCTCCAATTACTTGTATTATCCATTAAGTTCATATTAATCCAAAATAAACTTTGTTTAATGAGTTCGTAGTAGTCATCTTTACTACTTGTTGGTAATTGAGTTATTTCTAATTCCTGCTCATCTGTGCTTGGCCATCTTTGCCCAGTGCTTGGTTTCCATTTCGGTTCCTGCTCATTTGTTTGATCACTTTGCCGATTGGTAAGTTTTATAATATGTTCTACAAATTCTTTAGTCTCAACCATAGCTACCCCCTAATTCTAAATATAGGATGTATTATATATAATATATAATATTGGTCAAGCTAATTTCAACGTAATATTTTTACTGCTCATATTTTTGTTAAGTTTTTATGGTGAGTACTACTACTAGGTTAAAAGTTGTTTATGACTCCAAGTTTTAGCCAGTTTTACTATAGATCAACAAATTTGAGAAGCACTAGCGATATTTAATATATAGGAATATGATGCTTTAAAGGAGTGCAAAAACTGCTGAAGCTTATACAGTAACCTGCGGAGCCACTTCAGCAGAATAAACAAACACATGCCAGTATTAGTAGAGAATTATTTATAAGTCAACTAACTTTTTAAAAAATATTTTAGTGAAGATACCATGCTAGCTAGTGTTATAAAGAATTGAATTATTGACTCTTCCTAAGATTGCAAAAAAGGTCGTATATTTGTGAGAACAAGCCGCGTAAAAATAAGGTTATAAAAATAGAAGATTTAAATTATTTCAATAAGCTTAGGCAAAACAGTTCGTATGTAGATATGGATGAAATGGGCTAATGTAACTAGTTTTAGCGTATAGTAAAATTATTATAAAGAAAAGTTCGTATGGTAAATATGGAAGACCAACTCATCCCAAAACAAAAAGCTCTCACCGCCCCTGGTTTTGAACGCTGGAAATTGGTTATATTATTTAATTTTTAATAAAGTACGTTACTAAATTAATATTAGTTTATTTTAGAATAATCACTAAGGTAGACTTATAAAAAACAGAATTAAAAAATGAACAAAAGACTGTATATTAAGCCTATTAAGAGCCTTTTACTGAAGACTACTTTAGGTTAGAAAATTTTTCTAAAATAGTAATTGACAAAGCTTTAAAGGTAGAGCAACATGCCTAAAATATATTAAACCTTGTTAGGGAGGGTAAGTATGGATTACGAGAATGTACAAAGGGTATTACTAACATCTATCAAAGAAGATGATCCTCATAAAGGATTCAAGGAATTAGAAATTAAGAGATATTGTATTGCATATCAGGTACTATTTAATAGATGGAATAGCATAATACTACCGCCTTTTTTAAAGAAAATTCTAGAAGGTGGAGACTGTTGGGAATCTGGTGATACCTCAGATCATGCTAAGCTTAATAGGTATTCACTAGGGAAAAAATTATTAACCTTAAAAACTAAAGATGGACAAAAATCTCTTCTTGATTCCTTTGATCGCTACAAAATAGCATGCTGGTGTTGTTTTGAGGACGAGATAAGAGCTATTTTTGAAGAATTTAAATTAACATTAGGTAATAAACCAGTAGAGAGTTTAGTTAAGGGATGTGATAAAGGGGCTTTAATGATTTACTGGTCACATGCTATGAATAACCAGGAACATCAGTTGGAATTAAATAATGAGCATCCGTACGTTTACGCTTTTAAATGTGCAATGCTAGAAAAGCATGTTGAAGCTTTGGAATTCTTCTGGGATAAGTTACAGTCAATTGATTCTGTATCTCCAAAAAGGAAAGAAGATTTATTAATGGAAGTAGCATATAATAAAGGGCGTTTTTCTACTGATGATGTTGGTATGGTTGATTTTTGCCTACGCCATCTTGATCCTGACAGATATCATGAATTATTAAAAAGAGATTTCAAACAAAATAAGTATCATCATACGTTAAGTACGCTCACAGGAAGTTACTCCTTTGAAAGTGCTAAAAGGCTATTTGAACATTTAAAGCCAAAAGATTTATCTCCTGAAGGTTATAGTACATCAATGTTTGGAGCATTGGACTCACTTGTTTCTGTACCAGATGATAGTTTTATTAAATCTGGTAGTGACATGCTCACCTCCATGTGGAATCGTTCTGGCTTTGATGCTCATAGACAACACTATTTACATAAGTTAAGTGAACAACTCTCATCAACAAGAGATTTGGTTGCTTCTCTTATTAAGGGGAATAAAGCTGTTAAAATATTATCTGAAATTGTTAACTCCCTTAGCCAAGAGCAAATGTACTCTATTATGGAAGAAGATAAATCAGAATATGAGCTGTTTATGAGAGTTAGAAACACGCAATTGCATCGTGGGGCAGGTGATACTCAGTTACCAAGTTCATCATTAGATGTAGAAACTATACAGCAGAAGGTAAGTGGTGTTAGAGGCGAAGTATAGTGTTTCTGTTTTAGGAAATTCAGTTACTTAGACTTAAACGAAAGCATGCAAAGAGCTTAGTGAGGATAAAATTTGTAAAGGGTTAAAATCGGGGGCTAGTTATGGTTAATAACAATCAACAGCAAGAAAAACCACAAGGTTTCGAGTTAATTGAGTTGCTTTTGGGGAAAGTAGATTCTTCAACTTCTAATGCAGTAGATCAATCTTTTGAAGCAAGATATCAGTCGTTGGTTGATCAAATACAATCTTATTTACATTCTAGTGAAAAGCCTGGCTTTTTTCCTTATCGATTTTTAGGTTCTTTTTCCAGTGTATTAGATACTAAACTTAATGATAAGCTAGGTATAAAAAAGTTACACTTTCGTTTTGAGGGGGCAAGAACTTTAAAGGTTGTAGCAGAAACAGAGTCCAAAATACATGTTTTTATTTTCACTGAAGATATAGAAGCTCAACATTCTAAACAAACAAATACTAAGAATTTCGAATTCACCACAGGTGAGTGGAAGAATGTGATGGGTAGAGATTATACTAAATCAGATGCGCGTAAGCTTCAAATTGATGTGATAAAAATTTTGAAAGATAAGTATGAGTTAGTAAAAAGCAGATCGAGGTCAGACAAAGATGTTAAATCAAAGAAGTTATACTTATATCTGAAAAGGGATGATATGTTAGAGTATAAAGCTAAGAATGTATATGGTAACGTTAAAACAATCGAGATTAGTCGTGATCAATTAAAAGGCAAGGTTTTCGATGAAGTCAAGCAATTTCTAGGTAGGCAAGGTAAAGATCTTAGTGATGATGCCAGGAAGGAGTTATCTAGAATGACTTCAGAAAAGGGATATACCTTAAAGAGTGATGGAGAAGATGCAAAAATAAATATTAAGGTAGAAAGTAAAAAGAAGATTGTAGATCAACCCATTGAGCCTACAATAAAGTTTCAGGAAGTGACAAAAAAGTTAGGTAAATCTGTCTATCTAGAAAATTATATTGAAAAGTTTGCTAGTCCAGATAAAAAGCAAGTTCAGGACAATCTCAAAGCCATTCTAAATTACATTAGCAAAGTCCATACTAATTTAAATTTACAAGATAATGTTTATGGCATTAAGGCTCGTGAAGCTGATCAACATGGTTTTGTAGCAGGAATATTCGATAATTTTCGATATCGTGATAATACCAAACTCTATTTGGAACAATTTGCTGGAGGGGGTTACGCTGATATTGTTTTGCTTGTTCGTGGGCCTAATCGTGCTGTTGATTCAGTTCCAATTCTTATTGAACTCAAGGCTGGAACTGAAGGACAAATTGATCCAAGTGATGCACTTGAGCAAGCTAAAGATTATATAAAAGGTTTTAGACCAAATAAGATGAGGATTTTAACCAATGCAGATAATGCCATTGCTGTTGGGTTAAATTTAGATGACGCGGAACCGTTTAAAACTGAAGTAAAACCTATTAAACGACCACCAGCTCCTTTGATGGAGGAATTTATCGAACTAATTGGCAAGTGGGATAATCAGTTAGCCTATGAGGAAGTTTTTAAGAGAGAGGTAAAAGATTTATTGTCAAGCGAATACCATACTTTTCCAGCAAATAAAGAAACAAAAGATCATTACTATTTCAGTCGAGATATATTAGGTCAATCAATTTTAATCAACAAAATTGGTCAAGATCAAAGTAACATTAAAAAATATATATACTCATATGGTGAGTACCCTCTGGATTGGTCTGGAGGAACGGAGTACACTTTGTCCAAAAGCCCGGTTATGACATTAATATTTGTTCAAGGTAATGAAGGGCAAGAAAACACAGCATTCATTTTTCATATACGAGAGTCTAATACAAAGGAATTCTATGCTGATAAAAAAATTCCAGTGCTGAACATACCTGAAATAGGAGGAGTAGGAAATGTCATAGAAATTAAAATGAGTCTAAAAAAATATGAAACAGGATTATCTTTTGAAGACCTTTTTGAAATAGAACAGATAAGTAAATATGAATCAAGTGGTAATGATCAACAATTTACAGATGGCAAGTTTATTGAGATACCTAGTTCTGATGAATTAAAGGCAAAATTTGATCAAGCAATCACTTCTCAACATGCTTCCGACGGTGAGGTTTCATTGCAAGCCTATAAAGTGTTGCTTACTGAAGTAGCAGATACGATTTACCCTATCAAAGATTTGATTACTAATGAAGCAAGATTACAAGCCATTCTTAATGGTTTATTTAGTAGTTACAGTGATTTAAAGCTACAGGAGACTTCTGCGAAGACTGTAATTATACCTGAATTTCAAGTAGGAGCAGGTGGTCGTGTCGATATGGTAATTCAAGGTATTGGTCCTTCACCTCAGGGTGCTAAAGAATACACTCCTATAGCGCTGGAATTTAAGCTTATAGGTAAAAACTTAAATCAAGATCAGCTAAAACAGGAAGTTGATAAATTAACAAAAGAACAAAACATTAGATATGCTAAAGGTGCGGCACTGAAAGCAATTACAGATAGTGATAAAATGTTTTTCATGGGTGTAGTTGTTAATGTGAAGGCTAAGGATAAAAATTCTTTAATATTAACGAGTGATAAGTTTGTTCCTGCTACAGTAGTTCATAGTTCTATTCATATGATACATCCTGATACAGTAGCACAATCCTTAGGTAATTTAAACCTCAATGACTGTGTGGGACAAATTAGTAGAAGCAAGAGAAGCATTATTTTCATTTTGACGTTCAATAACTAATGTGATCCAATGAGTATTATTCAAAGTAATGATCAGAGTTAAACGTTGCCGTTCTGCATTTTCCCTGAATTGATTTAATGCTTGAACCATTTGTTGGTTATCCCTTGCTAAATTGACTACTTCAAAAGCACGATTGCCTTCTGTACGAAGCTGATATCGCAATCTTGCAGCACGAGCTATATCAATTTGTTGAAGCCAGTAATCATAATAGCCAGTACTTGTTGCAAATTCCAGTGTAAGCAGATCACTTACTTCTATCTGTTGGTTATTAAGAATCCCTCTTATTTGTGTTAATACGTCTTGCACAGTTTGAGTAGTAGGTATAGTTCCATATGCAATTGACCTTATCCGTTTTCTTATGGCATTTTCTTTACTGCATTCATGCAAACGCACTTCAATACATTGGTTATAATTATCACCTTGCTGAAAAAATAAAATTTTTTCCTTTCTTTGATCTTCTTGCCTAGCATTCTGGCGGTAATTCCTTAAATTTTGAATAGTTACATCTGATAATAAATTCGCTGGCGGACTTTCATCAATAATACCTTCATGTTCTATTGGTCTTAGGTCACGACCACGACGATCAAGCTTATGTACATACGGTTGTCGAGTAGATATAAGGTCTTCTGCTCTCTGTGCACCTCTATTAAACACAGCATAAGATAAAACTACCTTATTTCCAGAAGTAACAGGCAAATACCCTCTTTCCTTTCCCATAAGTTTACCTATTTGCCTTTTTGCATTACTTTGCTGTTGTGCTACCACCCTTTGATCATTAGCAAATCCTAATACATATCCAATTGGGTGAGTATCCGAATCATTCTCTATAGGTTCCCTTAATAATAAAAGGTCTAACGTCTGTTTTGTAACTCTTGTGCGTACTTCTTCCACTCTTCCTTCTTCCATTCTTACATCGGAACTGTATGCCTGGCCTACTGTGTACCCAGTAAGCACTTTACCAGGATCGCCACTAGCATAAAATACACCATGTAACATAGACCTAAACTTTTCATTGCTGTCTACATCTATTATTGCATCACCGTTCATATTCTCTGGCATTAATACTCTAGAAATAGCCATCAGTAATACTCTATGCTGATCTCTATTTTGCCAACCATCGTTCATAACTTGATTCAAAGCATTATGTACATTTTCAGCATTAGGCACTTGTACAAGAACACCATCAAGAAAATTATTTGCATTATTATTTTGGTAATCATGATATAAACCAAGGTCATTTGGTTGATCAATATATAGCTCAAATTGGTCATTAAGTGTGCATGAAACTTCCCACACATGAACATTATCCCCATTAACATTAAGAGTTTGTAAATCGATGTCTCCTTGTTGTTGCGCACCGTGAGCTCTAATATCAAGTATAACTATATCAGAACCTTGAGCATGGAAGACCATGGTTAAAGCATGATTCTCATCATCATATCTAAATATGTATTTTGCTACTTGCAGTCTATTGTTTTGTATTAACACCTGCTCGTGATCAAAAGCACTACTTCCAAAAGCGAACCCAGTTATATAATCAAGTATTCTGTTATAATTATCTGCATTTCTTGATATTTCATTAGGGAGATGTCGAAGCAAGAAATCTTTAATATTTTCTCTAATTCCTTCATTCTCCAAACAATCAAATAATCTTTGTACTAAAGGAAACCTACCCTGTTGAAGCCCTACTGTATCAACACTAAAAGGATCTATATTTAGATTAAAATTTAATCCAATACAAACAGCATTTCTTGATTCAGTATGAATAGATATAAATGAAGAAGCATGTAATCTTTTAGCATCACCTCTAGCGCGGTCTAATGCAATATCAGACGATGTCCTCCATCTAGTAACATTAATAACGATAGGAATGTTTTCTCTCTCTGCCTGATGACGTACAAGAAAGGCAATATATGAATTTCCAGGAGACAAGTCAAGGTCAATATCTATTTTGTAGAGATGACTAAAATTTGCTAACAAACCTAAGAAAAATCCGTGACTCTCAAACTTTTGATCGCGATTTTGAATGTCATTTTGTATGCTGCCTAGGTAATTACGATAGATTCGAGTTATGTATGGCAAAATTCCTTCATTTATTCCACGTTCTATATTTATTCTTTGGTTACTTGCTAGCACTTCCATAAAACTGAAAATCCCTTGCTGACCCGGTGCAACTTGCACAAAATTGACCAAATGACCAAGCTGTACTCTCTGATCTTGATTGAGTCGTATACTTCCTATTTCCTTAACTGTCAACAAACTGCGTGGCTCAGGCGCATTAATCCCATTAAGCCTATTGCGTTCTATATGCCTAAGAAGGCTAATCTCAGATGCTGAATATTTAGCAAATCTATCTCTACCTTGAGAATCTTTTTCACGAATCACCTCGAATACTGTTGCAACTGCTTCTCCCTGACTCTTACCCTTTCCATGCATGCATACTTTGTATTGCTCAAAATTTAGGTCTTCTGCCCTTAAATTCGGATTTTGTCGTCTAATCTCTCGCACTAGAGCATTTCTTTCCCTTGTACTGAACCTTAACCCATCACTATTAGGACGATCAGAAATACTGTAGCATCTGACAACTTGCTGTCCGTCACGATAAACAGCGACTTTTAGGTTCCCTGTATTTCTATTTCTACCACCTGTATCAATACCATGATTATCAAAACGAAAATACACTCTCTCATTTGCTTTTAAGATATTAGCATCATGAGCAGTAGCAAACATACTGAAAAAGAATACAGGAAGGAAACGTCCTGTACTTACATGATACAAGAAAAATGGACATTGATCTAAAAAGGATTCAAACTCTTGTCTAAAACCATCAAGATCTCCATCCACTAAACTTCTTATTAAAGACACAAAGCACCTCTCTATTTGCTAAGACCAGAAAAACCACTCACATTAATGAGTAGACTAGATTCTTCTTTTCTTATGAGAACCAGAAATACCACTCACACTAGGAGCTTCAAACTCAGACTGTGGGCCATCACCAGAACCATCAAGTGGCAAAGATACCTTAGATTGAGACCGCAAATTATTCCAAGGACCATCACCTACAGAAGGTAAAGTTACTTTCTCTAACTGAAGAAATAACTCTTCTGCAAACTTGCCGTAATCTACACCTTTCCTCTTTCCTTCCCTACCACATATTCTAAGATTTTCTATCATGACTTCTTTAAAAAGGTCAAACTTTTCAGGAAAGCAACCTTTGGCAAATGAAATCATATCTAATATTTCTTCTTTCTCTATTTCCCTATCGGGCTTACAAACATCTTCTCGTTTCCAATTAATGATTAATCCCCCAAGTACACTCTTTATAGGAACTGTATAATTAGAAGTATTAACAGAGGTCTCTCTGTATTCAGCAAAGCGTTCACATTTCCAAATCTCCATAATAAGGGATCTAGCTTGAACACTTAACTCAGGATTTTTCAACATCACATTTGAAAGTGAATAAAGAAAAAGTTCATAGTCTTGCTGTGAGAACATCTTATCTGAATGGTCTTCCCGTTCTAGAAGTCCCTCATAACACCAGCCCCGTACCAAATCATGAACCGTATCAAAAAAACATGACTCTATTAATTCAGCAAGAAGGGAATATACTCCCTTATCTTTCTGCAGCAATTTCTGTAAAAGAGTATCTTTGTCAGCTATATTCCTTACACAAAAATCTAAAATAGGAGCATCTTTCTCAACAGATTGAGGACGAGAAAGAGCAATAATAGCTTCTGTAAGCTTCTTCTCCTTATCTTTTTCCTCTAACTGATTATAAAAATACTCTACCCCTTCGCTCCACTTAAGTTTTACAGCACTGTCAAAACCCTCTACTGCATTACTAGGTTGCTTTAATTCCCCAGACTCTTTATCGATCCAGAAACTTAATACAGGATCTTCCCTTTTCATCCCATACAATAGTGAGTTTAGTATGTATTTATTATCATCTTTTACAGGACGACCATTACCATCAACTGCATTAGATGAAAAGCTTCTTTTATAGGTATCAAATTGCTCCTTAAAGAGAGAAGGAATTTTATCCACTACACAGTATCTACAAGCCATATCATATCTGCGAAGTGGATTATCGATTTCCCCTATTTTTTCTTCAGTAAACCTTTGACCTAAAGCAGCATTATCCAACCTTACACCTGACCAGCAACCTTCATCTTGGAATACATTGTGCAAAAACTTCAGCTTATCATCTTTAAAGCATTTTATGTGCTCCATAAAGTTATCTTGAAGGACTCCCACCCATCTCTTGATAGCTGACTTCCTCCCGGCAGCAACTGTTGGATCTGGATGTTTAATAGCTTCCTGTAATTTTTTGGACATCGTAGCCCGAAGCTCTTTCTGTGTTGGCATTAACCCCTCCTATTAAGTATTTGTGTAAATAAAGGCATTGTACAGACACTAGAATGGATTGCAATATTAAGATTACTAGAATAGAGGATTTAGTAAAAAAATGTTATGGCTAAAACTCCTTTTCTTGAATCTTATTAATGTGATCAATAAAAAGGCCGATCATTTTAGCTATCACATCTATAGAGACACCGGTCTTAAGTAGCCATTGCTATTTTAGCTTTTTCTTCCCCGATTAGTATGTCTTCTCTATTTATGAGCTGTATCAGTTGTGGGTAGATTATCCAACCCGGTGCTTTTCTGCCCTTTTCCCACTTAGCAAATCTCATCTTTTCATGTAGATAATATTCTCTATAAGCTTTTACAGGATTAGTACATTTATACCGATCGGGCAGTGCTTGTATAAAAGCTTGCATACTTGTTGATTCAAAAATGAGTAAATCCTTATTACTATTACACCAATTTATTACTTCCTCTGATTTATGCTTTCTTTTGTATCGCCAGGTATACTCTGCACACAACTCTTTCCCATACTTTATCAACCAATGAAAGGTTCCTTCTGATTGTCTAGCCCATAAAGAGCAAGGATGGTTTTTGTGAGTAAGTTTATATGGAACTTCTATATTTTGGTTTGTGATACTCACAAAAGGATTTGGCGCTTTTAATGCTATTGAAAAAACATTACTTAATAACTGAGCAGTTTCTAATGGCATTTTTACTATATGCTTATCACATAACATTTTTGCTGCAATTTCTGGGTCTTCATCTAATACAAAGATATTCATTCAGATATTTAATTAGCTTAAGTTTTTGATTTCATCATCTGTAAGACCAGTAGTTTGAACTATGACATCGATAGAAACCCCTCCTTTAAGTAGGTTCTTTGCGACTTCAACTTCCCTTTCTTTTCTGCCTTTTTCATGCCCGATTAGGATGCCTTCTTGTCTACCTTTTTGAGTAGCATCATCGAGTTTTTGAGCGAGTACAGCCTGTTCATCAAGAATACGTTTTATTTCCTGTTCATAGGCAATAAATTCTTTTTCTGACCAGTTGAATCTATTTAGCTCTTCATAGGCCTTTTTAATTATTAGATCACTACCTATTATTTTTTCCAGCTCTTCTTCACTAGTCTCATCTGCATATTTAAAGAAGTAGATCCATTTCTCGACTATACTTGAAAGCTGATCCTCTTTGGTTTTTGAAAATTTAGGCAACTCAATAAATATAAAGTAAAAATCTTTTAGATCGTACTCATTAGTATCCTCATCCCGAATAGTATGCTTTGATTTATACTCAGACTTATCAGGAAATAGGATACAATCTGCTATAGCAATAAAGATAATTTCTTTAAGGTCTTGATATTGATCACCTTTATCAGCTTGTCTTGAATACGCTTTAGCTGCATAGTATTGGGCACGTTTTTCGAAGCCTTTGGTTTTAGCGAACTGCATTTCAATAATCCACTGCACCTCCGTGGAATCTCTACATAATACATCAACAATGCTTTGCTTTTTAGAGGCAATATCAGGGTCTTGAATAGTACTTAGAAACTCTATATCCTGTATTGCATTTTTGCCAGCAAAAACCAGAATATCATTGAGAAAGTGAATGAGGATATCTTTATTCTTTTCAGTACCAAGTGCGTCCAGAGAAGGCGAGTATTGTTCAGTAGGAAATAGACCTACCAGGATAAAAGTCGGAATCCTGTAGCTTGGGTAGCAGCATAAAGGGAAACCAAAATGTTGAAGCCTACCGACAACATTATCGTAGGATAATGGCGAATTACCAGGCCGTAGCGAAAGCGAATGCACAGATTGCCTCGAAAGGAATATTCTGAAGGTCGAGCCATCTTGGTACTGGCGAAGACAGAATAGACCAGACGAAAAACGAATGAAACGATTGGTCTACTTCAGCGGGGTGTTAGTAACAGCATGGCAATGAGGACATACAAAGCAACTGGAGAAGCCCTCCTCATCCCAAGGAGAAACACCTTGGAGAGGTAGGTTCTATAACTGGAAAACAGGAAGTGAACTGAAGATGAGAGGGTGACGGATGGGTGCGTAGTAGTGAAGAAGTGAGGTAACGCTCATGGAGCAAAGGCACCCTACTAGCAGGGATCTTTTAACAAAAGGAAGGTAAAGGTAAAAATGACAAAAATGCCGATAAAATTACAAGACCTGAGAAGAAAGATATACACCAAAGCGAAGGCAGAACCGGAATGGCGATTCTGGGGAATCCATGTTCATGTCTGTAAAATGGAGACACTGGAGGAAGCTTACAAACTAACGAAGAGGAGTAATGGGGCACCAGGGATTGATGGGGTGACATTCGAATCGATAGAGACAGAGGGCTCAAGAAAGTATCTTCAACGAATAAGACACGAATTAATAACCAAGACCTATAGCCCAAATAGGAACCGGAGAAAGGAAATACCAAAATCTGGAGAAAAATTCAGAACGTTGAACATACCCTGCATCCGGGATAGAATAGTGCAAACAGCACTGAAGCTAATACTTGAACCGATATTCGAATCAGACTTCCAAAAAGGATCATACGGGTATAGACCTAAGCGTAATGCGCATGAAGCAGTACAAAAAGTAACGGAAGCAGCAATCAAAGGCAATACAAAAGTAATTGACGTAGATCTAAAATCCTACTTTGACAGTGTGCGACATCATATTCTGATGGAAAAGATTGCCAAAAGAATAAATGACAAAGAAATCATGCGCATGATTAAGCTAATCCTCAAAATAGGAGGAAAACGAGGAATGGCACAAGGATCACCACTTTCACCACTACTAAGCAATATATACCTAAATGAGGTAGATAAAATGTTGGAGAAAGCAAAAGAGGTGACCAAAGAAGGAAAGTACCAACGTATGGAATATGCCAGATGGGCAGATGATTTGGTGATACTGATCAGAGAATACCCGAAACGGGAATGGCTAGAAAGAGCAGTATACAGAAGGTTGGAAGAAGAATTAGCAAAACTAGAAGTGAGAGTAAATGAAGAAAAGACAAAAGTCATTAACCTAAAGAAAGGAGAAACATTTAGCTTCCTAGGGTTTGATTTTCAAGAGAATATCACAAAACAAGGAAAGTGGAATGTCAGGAAAACACCGCAGATGAAAGCACGAACAAACCTGCTACGCAAGTTGAAGGAAATATTTCGGCGCCATAAATCGCAACCGATAAAAAGAGTGATAAATGACATCAATCCGATATTGAGAGGGTGGGTAAACTACTTTAGGATAGGAAACTCTAGTCGAAAGTTCAGTTACGTAAAACACTGGGTGGAAAAGAAGGTAAGACGCAATTTAATGCGAGCCAGGAAAGCAAAGAAAGGGTTTGGTTGGAAGAAATGGAGTAGCGAATGGATATACAAAACGCTGGGTCTATATTCAGACTACAGAATAAGGTATTACAGACCGAAAGCATCACCAACACAATATGTGATAAACTTTGGTAAAGAACTTGCTAGGAAAGCGTAGTGCGGGAAAACCGCATGCTGCGTTTGACGAGGCGGGAGCTGGAAACGTTAACATGGGAATTTGGATTGAGGCCCAGGATGAAAATAATGGATCAGCCACCAAACCCTAAAGAGGCGCGCCAGTTCTCGACCCTACAGATACGGCGAAAGGCGACATCATTTTTTGGATCGAGAAACTTCGAAAGAGCCATAGCAGGAGTACCTAAAAAGCATTAACAATCATACACAATTCTGAGGAAATATTCAACTTCTTTATTTTTAGTTTTGAATGCGTTAAACGGCTGTCAGATTAGAATAGCATTCTCTACTTTAGACGTCCTTTTGTACATCTTTTTATAACTCCATCATAAAGTGGCTTTAAAGCCCAGGAAATGAATTCATGAATTTAGCAGCTATAAAAAACTTCAACAATACCTATTTTGGGCGTGAGAGACCAATTTCCTAATAAAAACACGAGCGTAAAAACTCAATTACCTAACATCGTGAGCCCACACTTTTTCATGATAAAGATCTTGAAACTTAATGTCAATATTTCAAGTTACTGCTCTAATTTTTTAGACTACAAAGTAGGACAGAAAGTAAGAAGTTGTAGGCTAGCGAAGAGATATACTCAAAAGGATTTAGCAAGTAAAATTGGTACAAAATATCAGGTAATACTACAATATGAAAAAGGAACACGCAGAATTTCAATTAAGAAGTTATATGAATTAGCAGAAGCATTATCAACAACTGCTAGAGATCTAGCTTGCGGACAAGAAGTATCAAATAAGCAAAGGTATGAGGGAGAAGAGATAGTAAATCTAGTAAGAAGACATAAAGAGATTAAGGATCAAGAATTACGCGAAACGTTTTATTTATTAACTAAATTCATCCGTATTAGTGAGGAAGAGAGTGGAAAGGCAGTAAAAGTAGAGGTGGCAAAGGGTTTAGTTAAGGAAGGAGTTTCTGCTCATGTTATCTCTCAAACGACCAGTTTATCTATTGATGAATATGATAATGATGAGAAAAAAATTTCCATTCCGTATAAAGTAGGTCAAAGAATAAAAGAATGGAGGTTGAGAAGAGGATACACTCAGGAAGATTTAGCAAGTAAAGTGGGTATAATAAATCAAAGAATATATGAATATGAACAAGGACGAGCTGCTGTTTCACTTGAAATGTTAGATGAAATAGCAAAGGTACTACTAATTAATATTACAGATCTGCTTCCAGAAACAACAGAAAATGAGAATAGTGAAGCAGAGCTATCAAGGTTAATAGAAGAATACAAAAAGATTAAAAGCCAAGAACTACGTTATGTACTAATAAAGTCTCTGCTTGAAATCATACAAGTTTGCAAAGAGAAAGTAAAGAAAATAGAAAAGATAAAAATTGCAAAGAACTTAGTTAAGGAAGGAATTTCTATCAATATTATTTTAAAAACAGTGGGCATCTCTTTAGACGAAATTCAACAAATTTAAAATAAAAAAATCAGTATCTATTAATATCTTTACTTTTTGATGAAAAAATAAGTAAAAAAGATTGAAAAATTGATTTGACTTCACTCGAAAGCTATGGCTCTATGCCAATGCTGACAAAAAAACAGCAGTAAATATATAAAAACATTTTGTTATTAGTGAAGGGTAATTTTTATGAATAATAAGAAAGATCGTAGAGAAGAAATAGAATTCAGAGCATTAGAAAGCAACGGTAAAGCACTACTTGATCGTGAAGTAATAGAAACGTTTCTAAGTGCAGTGCATGACAGAGAAGAAGCTCGAATTATTGCTAGAAAGCTAATAGATAGTTTTGGAATAGGAGGAGTTTTAGGCCAGGAAATAGATGACTTGAAAACTATAGAAGGGATAACTGACTCTACAGTAGCAGTAATTTTATGCCTAAAGGAAGCTGCAAAGAGAGTACCAAGAGAAGAGTTAAAGAAAGGACCTGTAATGGATAACTTGGAAACCATAGTAAAATATTTGAGGGTGAGTATTGGTTATTCAGAGGAGGAAAAGATGAAAATAATATATTTTGATCAAAAGTGCCGTTTAAAGGGGGAAGAAGTGTTCACTGGTACAGTGGATAAGGTACCTTTTTACATAAGAGAAGTAACAAGAAAGGCATTAATAAGAAAAGCGACGTCAATAATAATATCGCATAACCACCCAGAAGGAAGGTTAAAGCCATCTGATGAGGATGAAGCTGTAACTAAAGACTTGGCTAAAGCTTGTCAGACTATAGGGATTAGGTTACTGGATCACATTATCATCACAAGTGTTGGGTATTTTAGCTTTAAAGAGCAAGGACTATTATAAAGGAGATGTTTGAAGATTTTCATGAGTTGTTTAACTACTTGAATGAAGAAAGTATTTGCAATCACATTAATCATTGCTTATAATTAATGAGAAAGTATATATTGAATTAATAATAAAGTAATAAAGTAGGTTGTAGACTTAGTAAAGTATATTTAATAGCGGAGGCTAATATGGTTAATAAAATAATTGTACCTTTTGATGATCAAGAAGGAGGTGTTTACGAATTAAATGTTGATCTTGATAGATTATCAAAGGGTGAAATATCAAATGCGATTATAGGAATTGGTCGTACTAAGGAGCAATCCACCTTTGTAGGCAAAATTAATAAGGCTAAAAAACCTGGAGAAGTGCCCTCCTCTAATAGAGACGTTCAAATCAACTATGGAAAAGGGCTTGATTATATATATGGTACAAAACCTTTAAACGATCAAGCAGAATATTTAAATCCATTTACTTCAGCTTTGAAAAAAATAAAGCCAAATGCAAGCGAAAGTGAAAAGTTAAGCTGGTTTAAGAGTTCTGTAGTAGAGGCAAAAAGCGTAAATGAATTGCATAAAGCCATAGACCAAGTATTAGCATCTGGAGAAAGGCTAAATGCATGTAATGATGGGGAATGGAGTTTCGCGGAATATGTGATACTGGGCACACATTTTCATAAATTTGATAAGGCTGATCGTAAAAAGCTAATACGTAAATTAATGCTAAACGGTGCAGAGTTTCATGATACTCTACTACAGAATAAACTGATAGGTGAAATCTATAATGAGCTACAACCAGAAGTTCAGCCACATATAGATGAGAGACTAGAAGAACTAGAGAAAGCTGGCGAAAGTGCTGTGCAAGAAGGAGAATTAATAGATCTCGAGATAGACAATACAACATCATATATAGAATTTTCTGAGGACAGTAAAGTAGAAGTTGCCAAAATACTGAGAGAGTTAGGAAGTAATATTTTAAAAATTGGCAATGATGCAGTTGAGGTTAAAAGTGAGAAGGGAGGTATAAGAAACTATATCGATATGTCAGATGGAAGCTCTATTATATTAGAATTTCCTACAAGCATTGGTAAGCTAGATATTATATTGTACCACGATGTAAAAAAATATGATCAAGTACAAGTCAGAGTAGAAAATAAGGAAATGTGGTCTAAATTACAAGAAAGAGGCGAAGAAATAGGAAAAAATTGTCTTTTTGCTGGAGTAAAACTTAAAGAAGCAGTAGAAAAGGGAAGTTTTATGAGATGTGGCATATGGAATAGCAAGCAGCTTATGAAGGAGGTTGATAGCCCAAGTGAAAAATTGTCTTCATGGGTAGATAAAGTACGTGAAAATAGTAAAGAAACTTTTAGGGGGCTTTAATTCATTTATTTTAAGGTTCCAGAGTCTAGTGTGCCGTAGAGACACAAGGAATGTTCAAGTAAGAGCAAACTAAGTGCAAAAGCTACTCAATAGATGGGGGTGGGCCCCTCGGAGCCGGCTTACAAGAGCAGGCTTCAAACAACCATAAGCTGCTTTGGTAAAAAGCTAAGGTAGTGAGCGTTATGGAAAAGGCGCAAATATGCGTCATGTGTAAAATAGAGAGATGAATGAAAATGAACCACTGATAAAGTGTCGAAAGGAATTGGATGATGTCAAAACCAGGGGTTAGACTTAACCTGGGATAAATCTATCGGGAGCTTGTTTACTGGATAGATGGCGTCCGGCATAGAGGTGGCATGAATCTATTTTGGGCTATTGCGTGGAACTGCGGGAACCTGTCGTTTCGATGATAAGGGAGAAATCCAAGGAGCTGATCTCTGAGGATGAGAGTACCGATGCGGAAAACAGGGGCGGATCAGCTCGTAGTAGTGAAGAAGTTTCTGTAATGGAAATGGAGCGAAGGGGCTGAGTTATTTAGTTTTAATTATTTATCAACCGAAAGGGAGGAGTTAATGAATAAAACAAAGTCTTTTGATATACCGAAGCAACTTATTTGGAGAGCTTATAAACAAGTATCGAGAAATAAGGGTGCTGCTGGTGTAGATGAGGTTTCGATAACAAAGTTTGAGGAAAATCTAAAAGATAATCTATACAAACTATGGAATCGTATGTCATCCGGAAGTTATTTTCCAGAGCCTGTAAAAGCTGTAGCAATACCGAAAGATATGGGAGGAGGACAAAGAATTTTATGTGTTCCTTCTGTATCAGATAGGATAGCGCAAACAGCAGCAACAATGTATCTCGAACCGTTAGTGGAGCCAAAATTCCATGAGGATTCATATGGTTATAGATCGAATAAATCAGCATTGGATGCGGTAGATACAGCGCGTAAGAGATGCTGGAAGTACGATTGGGTGGTAGACCTTGATATATCAGGGTTCTTCGACAATCTGGATCACGACTTAGCACTTCAGGCTATCAAGAAACACACAGACTGCAAATGGGTCATACTATATGTTGAAAGGTGGATGAAATCCCCTATACAACTTGCAGATGGCAGTAAAGTAGTTAGGGATAAAGGAGTTCCGCAAGGAGGTTCTATAAGCCCAATCATTTCAAGCATATTTATGCACCATGCGTTTGATATGTGGATGAAACAAAATTATCCAACAGTACCATTTGAAAGATATGTAGATGATGCGATAGTGCACTGCAGAACTAAAAGACAGGCAGGATTTATGAAAGTAATGATTGAAGAAAGATTGGCTAAGTGTAAATTGAAGTTACATCCTGAAAAGACACAGATTGTGTACAGTAAGGATGATGATAGAAAAGAACAATTTCCTAAACAAAGCTTTGATTTTCTAGGTTATACTTTTAGACCTAGAGTAGCAAAGAATAAGATGAGGAATTATTTCATCTCATTTCTACCTGCAATTAGTAACAAAGCCAAGAAGAAGATCAAGAAAACCATAAAGTCATGGAGAATACATCGGATTACATGGACCACACTAGAGGAAATATCGAAGAAGATAGATCCAATAGTCAGAGGCTGGTTTCAGTACTATGGCAGGTTTTATAAATCAGAGATGTATCCATCTCTTAGAAATATAGAGAGATACCTCATAAGATGGGTCAGGACAAAATATAAGAAACTTCGTGATCACGGAAGACTAGCAAAGCAATTTCTAGGAAAAGTGAGAAAGAGGTCTCCAAGTATTTTCTATCATTGGACACTTGGGTTAGGATCAAAAGGCTAAATAATGGGAGCTGTATAAGCCGAGAGGTTTCCGTGCAGTTCTGCGAGAGACTGGTGGGGAAGCTCCGCCGGTCTACTCTCCTTATTATTTCAGGTTTCACACATGAAGTACTGGAAAAGGAAGTTAAGCCTTTAGTATCATCTTTTCTTCATGAGCGAGGTTTAATTCTGTCAGAAGAGAAGACAAAGATTACATCTATCACAACAGGGTTTGACTTTCTTGGTTGTAATGTACGTAGATATAATAAGAAGTTAATTATTAAACCTTCGAAAGAAAGTATTAAAAGACTTCTGAATAAAGCACGTACATTGATAAAAGCAAATATAGCGAACACTCAGGCTATAGTAATTAAGTCACTCAACTCTCTACTGAGAGGATGGGGAAATTACTATCACCATGTGTGTGCTAAAAAAGCGTTTAGAAAGATCGACAATGAAATTTGGCATAGTTTATGGAAATGGGCAAAGAAAAGACATCCTCGTAAAGGATTACGTTGGATAAAGAATCGTTACTTCAAAGTAATGGGTCAACGCCAATGGGTTTTTGCTGCACCCCTATGCAAGAACAAACCAAAAGAGATACGGTATTTAAGACTGCTTAAGCTGATTGATATACCTATCAGACGACATGTTAAAATCAGAGCGGATGCAAATCCCCTTGACTTAAAATGGAAAAAGTATTTTGATGAGAGAGTGAAACGAACAAGAATGTTAGCAAGCTCTTTCTCAAGAGAAGGTTCTCTACTGTTGGTGTCACCATTAAGAATGATGTTTCCTGAGGAATCATGAAGGACAAGCCGGTTCTAGAAAAGAAGAACTTAGATAAGGGGCTCAAGCGTAGTGTTGGGAAACCTGCATGCTGCGTTTCTAAGGGAGGGGGTAGTAGTAATACTGCTTCCTTACCTGACCATGGAAATGACTCAAACTTGGGGTGGAAAGCATGAAATAAATGCAATGTCTGATCTACTAAATACAGCGATAATAGTGTCTGAGAAAGATTCAAAAGATCTTATATACAATAAAAAGAAAAAATACTGTAACAAAATACGCTTGTCTTATAAAGAAAATAATCATTATCAATTTTATCAAGTAGAGTATTCAAATTTGATGAAGTTTGTTCTGAGTTTCATTCAATCATTTGAAACGAGGCTTATTATATATGATATACTTGCAAGTACACTGAGAGAGGGGAACAGAATATTTTCGGATGGGGTGAGCATTAACAGGTTTGTGCAAAGTATTTTTGGATGTTCAACACATGATGATTGGGAGATGTTTGGTATGAAAGCATCTTTGAGAGAAGGTAATGTAACAAAAGCGACAAAAAGTTTTATTAATCTATCAGACTTAATAGGAACGTTTAATGAATATAAACTGGGCTTTAGAAAAATATTAATGGATGCTGGATGCAATATTTTTCAAAGTTTTGAAATGCAGTTTGAGAAAATAGGTTTTGATCATGTTTCAAAGATAGCAGATGATATCGTAGATAAGATAATTGAATATTACATTCAGAAAGAATACAAGGGAGATTTGAGCAATATAAGAATAGCTGAAACCCTTGTTCTAAATACATACTTTCAAGGTATGTCTGCGCAGTATGGAGAAATAAGTTATAATCTTAGAGACCTATATGAAAATATCGGAATTGCAGAAGGCAGTGAAGGCTCTTTCGTCTATTATAGAAAGAAAAGTGAGGATAAATCTAGTCAGTATGGTTATCGCCGTTCCCTTATGGGTGAAAAGTCGAAAAGAACATATGATACAAGATATATTAGAGTAGAAGCTACAAACGTAGAACTTGAAAACTATGTGTATACTTTAGATGCCTTAAATATACAAGAATTTAAGGCTAAAGTGGAGAAGGTATTTTATATTGTCAATAAAGAAATCCAAATGCCAAGCAAAAAGATAATTGAGGATCTTATAGTAAAAATTAAATCCCATATTGAACAAGAGGTAAGCTTTTTAAACGAGCATATCTTATTTTGTTGTCAAGAGCGCAAACAAAATTTAGATATGAATTTGAAATACTTAGTTAAAGAAGAAGGAAAAAAAGAACAACATATAATAGGAGGCAAAGAGTTAATAGGAAGAACTGAAAAAAATAGTGATGTTGTATCTTTGATGGAAAAAAATTTAAAAACAATTCCAAATTCGTTTTATTATCTAAAAGTAAAAGAAGCATTTGTAAATCATGCTGAAACAGTCTCTCAAAACTATAGCAACCTACTTGAATCAGAGCATGGTAATACAGCAAGATCTAGGAGTTTTTGGCCTAGTATAAAAGTATCAGATATAAAAAGATTATCATCTCTACTTGGGAAAATGAATTTTAAGGATGTATGTGCTCCAGTAGAAGAATTCACTGGAAGAAAGAAACAAATAGAGGAGATATATACAAAATTACATGGGGGAGAAGTAATAATAGTAGGTCCATCTGGAATTGGCAAAACTCAACTAGCTAGAAAATTTGTTGAAGAAAACAAAGGAGTTTATCTTCATATCTATGAGGTAAATACTCAAGATATATTGTCCATAGAAAGTTCTTTTGATTCCCTTGTCCGAGATAGGCTAAGCATGTGTATGGAAAGAGAAAGAAATAAAGTAGAGGAAAAATGCCTATTCCTTTTTCAGGGAGTTAAAAAAGAAGATCTAGAGAGAATTTTAAAGATCAGAGGTAAAAGAGGTGGTTTTGACTGCTTATTTACTTCTTCTGATCAAGGTTATCAAGATATAGCAGAAGTGTCTTTAGATAGTCTTGGAGAAAAAGAAGCTATACAACTTGTAAAAAGAATTTTAGAGATAGCAGATAAGTCGCAAGATGAAAAAATAAAAGCACTAATAAGAAAACTCGAAGGTTTTCCATTAGCTATAAATCTAGCAGTAGCATGTATTAAAAACAAAGGATCAAGCTCTTTGAGCGAAGCATTTGGAATTTTTGAATATTTAATACAATACGAAAGGTTTAATCAGAAATTTCCACGAAACACTAGACAAAATGAATACGATAGAATACTGCAAATAACATTACTAATCTCGATGGAAACAATAGAAAAGATGAGTTCTGGAGAGAAAGTTCTAAAAATTTTAAATGCTATGGCTTATTTTGGTCATGGTACAATTGATCCCAATTTATTTCTTCCCTGGATTAGATATGAGGATAGGCTATACTCCATTTTTAAATTGCTAGAACAATATTCGATAATTTATCCAAAAAAGGAAGGTAAATACAAGGTCTATACTATGCATGAATTAATAAAAAAAGTAATACGTTCACAGTTTACCATAGATGAGGAAAAACACATATTAAGTTGTGTCATAGAACTGGTATCTGAAACTGAAGGAGGGTTTTTAGATGTAGTTCACCTCTTATCTTTGTTTGATCATGGTCAAAAATATGACTATCTAATAGAAGAAAATAAGAATCTTCCTTGTTTAATTTTAAGTGGCTTAAATGAGTTATATGAGTATCAAAAAGTTATCAATCTTACGTCGCAATTATATCAATTACTTGCTGTAGATGATGGATATTCAAGGTTGATCAAATATGAGTTTGCCTGCGCGCGAGCTGGTTTGGGATGGTATGATAAAGCATTAAAAGTCTTTCTAGATTTGAAAAAATTAGAGAAGGTAAATGATGTATTTCCTTCTCTTGCTTTGGATAAAAAAATACTTTCTATTTATCTCAAACAAAAAAATTATAAAAAAGCATTGTCGTACAGTAAATACAATAACTTTATATTTACTAGTTCATTTAACGAAGAAATCATGGAACTTATAGAAGAACATCTAGATATGGCAGTTATTATAGCTGAAGTATTTGTAATGCAAAAAAGATATACTGATGCATTTACAACTTTGTACTATGTAAGACAACTGAGAAATGAAATTTTCCTTAAAATAAGTGATTTTAACTCCGATGATGATCCTTATCTTGATCCTTCCGAGGTGTATGAATTTTATAATTTAGATACAAAATATATCTATGCCTTAGCATATTTCTTTATGAGTCAAGAAAGAAAAAAAGTAACTATAAATGAAGAAGCGTTACCACATAAAGAAGATTTACCTCGTGAATTGAGTATACAAGCTTTATTTAGGCAGCTACAAGATATTCTGATAAATCAAGAGAGTAGTCAGTACTTACAACCGGCTCCTTATTTTGTTGCAATAGAGGTAGGAAAAGTAATTCAAAGAGAATTAAGAGAGAAAGCATTGCAATATTTTGAGAAAGTGCTGAAGCTACAAAAAAATTATGGATTTTTAGATAATCATCCTAACGTACTATCTGTGAAGTTTTATATAGCTGTTTTACATAGTTGCTTAGAGGATAAAGAAAAAGCATTACAAGAACTTCAACGATTGCAAGAATTACAAGAGAAGGTTATAGGGATAAATCATCTTGATACTTTAGATACTGTATATGCTATACAAAAGTTGTTTACTAGAGATGAAGATAAATCAACATATTTAAAAAATGAGGTAGAAAAAAGAGAATCGCTCTTACAATTTGAAAAATCTGATTTGAATGCTAAGGGTGTCTCAATCTTAAAAGAGCTTTATGTAGAAAAAAATAGCGAAAGTTCTTCTTCAGTATCAAGTGAAGAGTTACTGCTAGGAAACAAAAGGTTTCTAGACACAGAGAGTACAAAAACTAAAAGGAGAAAAATAGATAACCAGCCAGCCATTAAGAGTTATCTTAACGATGTCAACGTAAATCTTAGCCGTCAGCAAGATGCTATAGTCAATTTATAATATTGACTGGCAAAACATTATCTTCTTACAACAGATGGGTCTAGATGCTTAAATTTTTAATATTATTTAATGATAATCTAAGGACAATTACAGTAAGGTTTCAGCAGAAGTTTAGATACATGGTTCCAGAGTGTGATGGTAGTGTAAATAAATGAGGAGCACTGTAAACATATAAATTCGAAAGGTGTAAGACCATTAAGAGTTTTAATTCTTCTAGCATAATTGTAAGCCATCATAAAATTGTAAAGATGCTTTTTGAGCTGCTGATGTGAGCGGTGGTAATATTTTTTAACTGTAGCATTTTTAAAAGTTTTATTCATACGTTCAACTTGCCCATTTGTCCAAGACTTTTGTCAAATGGTGTTCAGTGTCATTTTCTTCACAAACTCTATTAAATATGTGTTGAAAAGCGTATTTATGGTGCTTCTGGGAGGCTTTGTTGAATGGCAAGGAATGAGGAGGAGTAATGAAAGGAATTTACGAGGCAAATTTGAAAATAGGCATACCTATATCAGTAAAGTTATTAATCAAATAGCATTTTAAAAGCACCTCTTTGAGAGGGAGTGTTAAATAAACCATACGCGTCAAGTTAAGGAAAAGTGGTATAAGGAAGAAAGGAAACGAAAAAAACTATTTTATATATTAAGTAATAAAGTTATTAATTTATAGATTCTTCTGAAAAAATCATCTTCTTCTAGATAAGAACTCCCTAAAAAAGGGAATGTTCAAAAAAGTGTGTCAAACCGAGAAATAAAAATAAAATAGAAACAAAAAATAGAGGTTTGATATATGAGTTACAAAATAGAAAATGGAACGACTGGCCTGGTAGATTACAAAGAGCTGGAAGCAAATATACTGTCATCAATAAGGGAAGGTAAACCATTGATGGGGAGAGATGGAGCATTAACACCATTTGTAAAAAGGCTGCTGGAAGCAAGTCTAGAAGGTGAAATAGAGCATCATTTATCCAATGAAAGAGAAGAAAAGAATCGAAGAAACGGAAAGAATGGCAAAACTTTGAAGACGAGTGCAGGTTCATTTGAACTATTGACACCAAGAGATAGAGAGGGAAGTTTCGAACCACAGATAGTGAAAAAAAGGCAAACAAGCTTACATCCAGAACTTGAAACAAAGGTCTTGAACATGTTTGCAAGCGGTGTGGGATACAGGGATATAGCATCCTATGTGGAAGAAATCTATGACCATAAAATATCTGCAGCAGAGATATCTGGAATTACAGATAAATTACTGCCTATAATCAATGAATGGAGGAGTCGTCCCCTACAATCAGTATACCCGATAGTATTTATGGATGGGATGTTTTTTAAGGTCAAAGAGAATGGACATTGCATAAGTAAATGCATGTACAATATATTAGGAATAGACCAAAATGGCAGAAAAGAAGTACTGGGTTTTTACTTAGCAGAAAGTGAGGGAGCTAACTTCTGGCTAGGCGTATTAAATGACTTAAAAGAGAGAGGAGTAGAAGACATTTTGATAGCTTGTGTTGACGGTCTGAAAAGCTTCCCTACAGATATAAATAGCGTATTTCCCAATGCTGAGGTACAGTTATGCATTGTGCACCAAATAAGAAATTCACTAAAATACGTATCCAGCAAAGATATAAAAGTTTTTATGAATGATTTGAAAAAAATATACCGTGCTACAAGTAGAGAAATCGCCGAAAATTATTTACTTGAACTGGAGGAAAAATGGGGTGAAAAATATCCTTTAGTCATAAAATCGTGGCAAAACAATTGGGAAAATTTGTCTAGTTATTTTAAGTATTCTGGCCCTGTTAGAAGGCTAATTTATACCACCAATCCAATTGAGGGGTTGCACAGACAAATCAGAAAATTTACTAAAACCAAAGGTTCATTTACCAGTACAAATGCCTTGTACAAATTGGTATATTGTGCTATAAAAAAGATAGAGCAAAAATGGGCTATGGCTTTGCCTAATTGGGCTCTAACTATATCTCAACTTGATATCTTTTTTCCTGATAGGTTAAAAATTGAGTTGAACTAAAAATTCGCTTTGACACACTTTTTTGAACATTCCCTATCTTATATAGTGTTTTACAAATTCACATAGCTATTTCAAATTTACCCATATCAATGTCAGTAAATTTATTGAGAAAATATCACTTAGTTCTTTAAATTTATGTTTTTGGATATATATTAATCATTTATTTTCAAAGCCTCAATAAAAGCATTTTGTGGGATGTTTATGTTTCCTACAGAATGCAATCTTTTCTTACCTTTCTTCTGCTTTTCAAGCAGCTTCATCCTTCGTGTGACGTCTCCACCATAGAGCTTGGCTGTTACATCTTTTCTATACGGGTTAATCGTTTCTCTAGCAATAATTTTTCCGCCTACTGCCGCTTGAATCGCGATTTTATATTGCTGGCGTGGTATCAAGTCTTTCAAACGTGCACATATTTCACGGCCTCTTTTTTCTGCCCTGCTTTTATGAACAATGCAGGCTAACGCATCCACAGGTTCTCCATTAACTAAAAAACTTAATTTATCTATCTGACTTTCCTGATAATCGGATATTTCCCAATCTAAACTTGCATATCCCTTGGAAATTGATTTTAGTCTATCGTAAAAATCAAAAACAACCTCAGACAGCGGTAATTTATACTTCAGTAGTGCTGTTGTCGTATTACCAACATAAGATAAATCCTGCTGTTCTCCTCTCCTCTCTTCACACAGAGATAGAATCTCTCCTAAATATTGATCAGGTACCATTATAGTTGCAGTGATCCACGGTTCTTCCACTATTTCAATTTTTGTAGGGTCTGGCATATCGCTTGGGTTATGGATATTTAAAACTTTACCATTTTGTGTTGCAACTTTATATATAACACTCGGTGCAGTTGCTGTTAGATCTAAATCAAATTCTCTTTCGAGTCTTTCTTGAATGACTTCAAGATGTAGCATTCCTAAGAAACCGCAACGAAATCCATAACCTAGGGCATTTGACGTTTCAGCATCAAATGTAAAACTAGCATCATTTAAATGTAATTTTTCTAGTGCTTCCCTTAAATATTTAAAATCATCTGTGTTATTGGGAAAAATACTGCAAAATACTACAGGATGTACTTCTTTAAAGCCAGGTAATGCCTTGCTGCACGGCCTTTTCTCTTCAGTAATAGTGTCTCCTACTTTGCAGTCAGCTACTTCTTTCATTGAAGCAGTTATAAAACCAACTTCACCTGCTGAAAGTTCACCAGTCATAACTTTTTTAGGAGTGAAAATACCGATATTATCGACCTGATATGTAGCATTATTAGACATCATAACGATTCTCATGCCTTTTTTTAGTACTCCATTTTTAACTCGCACTAAAATTACTACTCCTAGGTAAGGATCATACCAACTATCAACTAAAATTGCTTGCAGTGGAGCATTTGTATCACCTTGAGGAGCGGGAAGTTTTGTCACTATAGCTTCAAGTACATCCTTTATCCCAAGACCAGTTTTTGCCGATATCAAAATTGACTCAGTTGCATCAATTCCGATTACCTCTTCAATCTGAAGCTTTATCCTTTCTGGATCTGCAGCAGGAAGATCGACTTTATTAAGCACAACTATTATCTCATGATTATTGTCAATTGCCTTGTAGACATTTGCCAGAGTCTGAGCTTCAACTCCTTGGCTGCTATCTACTACCAAAAGTGAGCCTTCACATGCGGCTAAGCTTCGGCTGACTTCATATGAAAAGTCAACATGACCTGGTGTGTCCATGAGGTTGAGGCAATATTTATTACCATTATTTGCAGTGTAATTGAGTCTTACCGTTTGTGCTTTGATTGTGATTCCGCGTTCACGCTCTATATCCATTGAGTCAAGTACCTGATTGGTCATTTCCCTTGTCTCAAGACCGTTACATTCTTCTATCAAACGATCAGCAAGAGTTGACTTACCATGATCTATATGTGCTATTATTGCAAAATTTCTTATATTGTTCATAGATCTACTTATTTAAGTAGATCTATTTTACATTTTAAGTATTACAAGAGCAATTACTTATCTTCCTTTTTGCTGAAAACATTAAGCTGGCGTCTGTACTGGTCGGAAGTATTCAGTAGTTGATGGTTGACTCAGTTTGCTACTTTCCTCATTCTTTTCCTGCTTGCATGTTTTTACTGCATCAGCAAGGCTTAGGTAATCATTACCAACTTTAATTCTTACATCTTTATTTTCTTCTAAATCTTTATCATCTGGCTTATCACTTGCTATTTTAATAGTGCCATCGCTATTAGCACTTAATATAATGATAAATTCCCTTTCATCTATATACCAATTAAACTTTATTCCATATTGAGCTGCAGTACCTAAATTATAACACCTCACTCCATTTTTATCTACAAAGCCACAGACAACTTCTTCTTGATCGCCATTTAAAATACGAATTTCATGAATATTGTTTTTTTTACGAAAATCATTATTTAAAAACTCGCTTATCTCAATATTTATGCTTTTACTGTTGTCTTTTAGATTGATTACTGCATCACACAAACTACAATTATCATATTTTTCAATTGATACTGCATCAATAGTGCCGTTTTCTATATACTTTCTAAACTTTTCTTCAATTTTCTTTTCTAATTCTTCTTGCCTTGCTTCATTTTGTTGTTGCATTCCTTTTAGCTTTTCTTCCATTTTTTTCTGAAGTGATTCGATATCACAAATTAACGTGGATTCATCAATGCCGAGTATCACGTATGCTTGGCCCAATCCTGTCTTCAATCCTTCAATTATGATTACCATCTCTAAGATAGACCCTAAGTTTTGATAATGTATATTAATTTTTTCACTACTTAGGCTACCTCGATTGCTATCCCAGTCGATAGCAATGTTAGTAAACATAGAATTAAGGCCTTCATAAATATCTTTCAATAGACTTGATTTCTCTGAGTTTATTCCATCACGTTTAATACTACTAACATAATCATTAAATGACTTTATTTCTTCAGAATATGTAAAGACACTGTACAGTTCTTTACGTGTTACTCTATCTTGTATTTTTTGTTTTATTTTTTTTAATATCTCACTACTAATACATTTTACCTCATAAAACTATTCAATATTATATACATAAACATTAGGGAATGTTAGCACTTTCTATATGCTTGCGCACTTCCTATTATTCCTTTAACATAGCTGACACTTTTTTTGAATGAGAAATCACTTTATTAATCATATAATTCTCATGATTGTTACCTATTTTAGGCAATTCATACAAATAATTCACCATTATCCCGGCTGACTGACTAATGCCTTTTTCAGAAGTATCAGCCATCCAGTTGATTTGTTTGATTGATGCACCATTGCTTAAATGAAAGTGTGCTACTGGATCATAAGCACCCCCACCACTGCTTTTAACCTTTAGCAAATAATGTGCACAAAGTTTCAGTAGGGACTGTTTTTCGCATTCAATGTTAGTTTTTATGCTTTCTAAAATTTCTGTACCTGATTGTTTTATATTAAGCTTACCTAATAAAGCTACGTCTTGATTTTTTAGCCATTTTGTAAATCCAGGAACTGGAGAAAGAGTTGCATACACTTTTACGCTTTTAAATTCTTGCGATAGTTTTTCTACGACTCTCTTTATTAAAAAGTTACCGAGGCTAATTCCAGATAAACCAGTTTGAGTGTTTGATATTGAATAGAATATAGCAGTACTTGCACTGCTTGGGTCACTTGAGGGCACTGACTCATCCAAAAGGTGTTGAATACTATCTGAAATCTCATTCATCAATGCAACCTCTACAAAAATTAGAGGTTCGTTTGGTATTTTGTAATGAAAGAAAGCAAAACAGAGACGATCAGAATCTAGCCTATTTTTTAGGTCACCCCAAGAAGAAATTTTATGTACAGCTTCATATTTTATAAGTTTTTCCAACAATGATGCAGGTGAATCCCAGGTGATTTGATGAAGATCAAGTAGATCAACATCAACCAAAGTACAGAGTATATTTTTTAATTCATTTTCTAGTGGGTTTAGATTTTCATATTGGTTCTTTAGCTTAAGCACATCAGAGCGCATATCAACAATAAACTTAAGACCTTCTGGTAAGGAGATAAACTGCTTCAATATTTTAGAGCGTGGTGATTCAAGGACTTTTATTAAGTCTTGTTCAAACTTATAGCTCGACTCAGAATCTTGATTTTTCTTATATACTTTTATTTCTTCATCTATTTTCGTTTTATCCGGATTGAACTTTTCTGACAGGGTTTGTAAAAATTTTATTTGACCTACCTCTGATAAACTCAAGTACAAATTACCAAGAGATACGGTGTTCTTACGTGCTGAGACTTCACCCCCCTTTGGGTTTAAGCATTCGTTCATCTTCAAGACTAAACTATCGACATCGCGACTACTACTTAAATCAGGGTTAATATTGCCAACCCATGATCTTACAGCGTTTGCTACTTCACCTAGTATCTTAAAAAAGCTCTTTGGTGCTTTCTGATCTTCAACTTTCACTATATCAGTTTTTGCTAATGATTCTTTTGTCATAAATTCCTTTTACTATGTATCTATCTTAATTTAAAGAAAAATCTTAGTCTACAAAGAAGGCATATACTTTCATGGTACAACTATTTTATAATCTATTTAAAATTTTCGTAAAGAGAGTTAGATTTTTAATTTTATTATTCTTCTTATAAAAGTACTTTTATTATAAAAATGACCTTTTTTCTCTTCCTTTTTCGGGTAAGGCTGATTTTTTAATTACCTAGGCGAAGTTACTTAATTTTTACACATCTATTGTAAAGTACAAAATCTGACTTTGGAATGAAAATGCTAGCTGATGCTTGGACTTTATTGATACTTACGCTACTTGAAACTATACTTGGTATAGACAATTTAATCTTTATTTCTCTAGCAATAGATAAGGTGCCAAATCTGCTGAGAGAAAGAGCCCGCCTTATAGGTTTTGGCTTGGCGCTATTGATGCGTTTTGTAATACTATTTTTTACATCATATATATTATCAATGCAAAAGCCTATATTTCACACTGTATCTCTGGATATCTCAGTAAAGGATTTACTTATGATTGCAGGAGGGTTATTCCTTATTGTTAAAAGCTCTATGGAGTTATGGAGCGACATTTTTGTACATAAGGAGAATAAAACAAAGGCAAATGTTAAATCACAATTTTTTTTAGTTGTGCTACAAATTATATTAATAGATTTAGTTTTTTCGGTTGATTCGATATTAACTGCCATAGCATTAACTCACAATATGATAATCATTGCCATAGCATTTACATTTTCCATACTAGCGATGCTATTTTCATCAAGTTATACCGCTCAGGTAATAAAATCCAACCCAAGCTTAAAAGTAATTGCCATTCTATTTATTTTACTCGTCGGTGTATATCTAACACTTGAAGGGCTTCACATAGAACTACCAAAAGCATGTTTGTATTCTTCATTTATGTTTGCATTGCTTGTGGAAGCTATAAGCAAAATAAAGAAAATACAGCCTTGAAACTATTTTACACGAAGCAAAAATCCAATCAGTGCGTGACGTACAACTGTGCGAACATTTTCTAGCAGGAAGGTGTCATCCCAATGCTTGACACTGGGATCCATTTTTCCATCATCAAAAACATTGTATTTTTACATTACTTTTATGCTTACCAACTTAACTGGATGCCAGTGCCCAGACACTGGCATCCTACAGATAATGTTCATACAGCTGTGCGTCACACGCTCTACTGTCAAGTAGGTGCTTGCTGTCCATTTATTAAGGCGGCAGATGGTTTCTCTGCTCCATCAACTTTAGTACTAGGCTTTAGTAATGCATATGTAGCACAACCAACTACCAGTGCTGCTGCTGTAACTGCAACCACTGCTATAACGATAGGTGTCAACTGAGCTGTAATTGTTCCAGTTGTAAAAAGTGCCACTGCTATAGCAGTGCCTAATAATCCAGTTACTCCACCGGCAATCTTTGCTTTATTACGCGCTTTTACAAAAGAGCCTCCTCCTGCGTCTAATAGAGCTTTTACTACGTCTTGACTCTTAGCATGATCTAAAGGAGTCTTTCCATCTTTATCTACTGCATTAACTTTTGCTCCTTCTTTGAGTAAAACCTCTACTATCTCTGTGTAAGCAGCAAAGTGCAAAGCAGTGTACCCACTTTTATCTCTCACATTAACATCTGCTCCTGCTCCGATTAAAACCTCTACTACCTCTTTGAAACCATACAAAGCAGGATAGTACAAAGCAGTGCACCCATTTTTATCTATCACATTAACATCTGCTTTTGCTCCGATTAAAAACCCTACTGTCTTTTTGTAACCATTCTCAGCAGCTATAATTAATAACGTCCACTTTTCGTATGGGTAAATATCAAATACATGATTTACATCAAAATTACCTTTCTCCCACTCTTGATATAGATCTTGATTCTGTTCCTTTAGTTCTTCTTGTATTTTCTCAATTATATTATATTTATTTAAATCTTTCTTAGCCTCAATCGTCCTCAGTACTGTTTCCAGTGATTCACATTCTCCTGTCATGATTTTACCTTCAATATCAAACTATATGTTTAATTATTACATGATTATGATAAAAAGTCAATTAAAACAAGCTAATAACTGGGATTGTGAATAGTAAATTAGATTCAAGTAGCCTCTGTGGTGTCATTCAACTTCGTTGTCATCCCAGTACTGGGATCCAGGAACCAGCGTCACGCGCTGGAATGACATTAAATAGTTTTCCTTAAAATTTGAGTTATGCAAGCAGCCTCTTTGGTGTGATTCGAGTAGCTGAAACTGGAATGAAATTATTGCTACTCCCACTCAATAGTTGCTGGTGGCTTGGAAGTTAAATCATACACAACTCGATTTATTCCGGAAACTTTGTTAACAATTATACTACTGACGTCTTGCAAAAACCTCCAAAATACTAACGAATGTTGATCTTTATTTTCAAATGGAAATGCATCAGCTGTCATGCCATCAGATGAAGTCACAGCCCTTAAAGCGCAAACATATCCGTATGTACGATTATCTCCCATAACTCCCACAGTTTTTACTGGTAACAGTACAGCAAAAGCCTGCCATATTTTATCATACAGATCATAATTTTTCATTGTGTTGATATATATTTCATCTACTTCTTGCAATATTCGTACCTTTTCTTCATCAACCTCACCTATGATCCTCACTGCAAGTCCAGGCCCAGGAAATGGATGTTGAAATATTATCTCATCTGAAAGCCCAATTTCTTTGCCAAGCAGCCTTACTTCATCTTTAAAGAGATAGCGTAAAGGTTCTACTAGTTTCAGATTCATTTTTTCTGGCAACCCACCAACATTGTGATGAGATTTAATTGTACTAGTGTTTCCTGAAGCGTGCCCTGATTCAACTACATCAGAGTAAATGGTGCCTTGCATTAAAAAATCCACATCACCTATTTTTTTTGCCTCTTCTTCAAATACTTCGATAAAAGTATTGCCGATAATTTTTCGCTTTTCTTCCGGATCAGTTATTCCCTTTAACCTACTTAAAAACAAGTTTGATTTATCAACGTAATTTATTGGAATTTCTTTTAACATAGTAGTGGTCTGGCTCTTACGCAATAACCCAGTATCGATAAAAATACAGTTTAATTGTTTTCCTATAGCTTTGTGTGTAAGAACTGCTGCAACACTTGAATCAACCCCCCCACTTACTGCAGCAATTACTTTTTTCTCCCCTACTAAGTTTTGAATTTTTTCCTTCTGTTTTTCAACGAATGACTTCATTGTCCAATCTCTTTCACAATTTGCAATATCTAAGAAATTAGAGAGAAGTTTACTACCATTTGTCGTAGGCTTAACTTCAGGATGGAACTGAGTACAGTAAATCTTCCGCTGTTCGTTGGCAATTATTGCGATTGTTTGATTTATTATACCTGAGGCAATAGCAGTAAATCCTTGCGGTATAGTTTCGACACTGTCTGCATGGTTCATTAGCACATCGACTTCGGAATTAACGTTCCAAGTATCCTTTATAATTGGGGATTCTTTTAGTATCTTGATTTTAGTTTTGCCAAATTCCTGATTGAATTCTTTTCTTACCTTTGCCCCGAAATAATGACAAATGAGTTGCTGTCCATAACATATTCCAAGTATAGGAGTGTTTATTGTTTCGTTAAGTTTTATAATTTTATGTGCTACTTCACTTACTTCAGAGCAATTGTCATTTACAGATTGCGGTCCTCCAGAAAAAATAAATCCATTGAATTTTGATACTGTTTCGAAATCGATATTGCTTGGAAATATTTCACAGTAAACGCCCATTTCCCTGATTTGTCTTGCAATAAGCTGTGTAAACTGTGAACCAAAATCAATAACGGCAATTGCTGACAATGTGCTCCTCCATATTATTTAAAGCAATATTTGATAATAAAGAAAACAATAAAGTAAGTAAACTAAGACCTGTTTAAAAACTTTAATATATGACTAAAGTAACTTAAATTTACCGCAACAGATTTGTGATTAAGCTGTCTTAATTATCATTCTGATACTCTCTTCTTATCATAATAGCAACCCCAACATCTTTCCTTAAGTTGATGCCATTGCCTGAACGGATACGTTTAATATATATATAAATTCCTATCTTTTATATCTAATAAACCAAGTGTTGGTACGATTGTTGCTTTCAGGAAGATGACGGTTTCTACTGTCTTAGCCAGTTTTTTTGACTTTTGATGCAATAAGTTTTGGTTATCTTTTCTATGCTCTATAAGCCCACCAATTACCATAACTTCGCCGCTCTTAATTTTTAACGTAGAGTGCATTTCTCTGGTTTCAATAATTGGAATGTCACTATTTAATTTCATTTTATTCTGCTGTGCGACATATTCTATATTTGGGTCTTTAGTGTAATCGTTAATTCTTGATAAGGTTAGATGTATATCCATGAATATTTCATTAGTATCAATGTTAATGCTTGGGTGGATTATTAACACCACACCTATTGGAGTGCTATTCATCTTGGTAATTAAGGCATGATTGGAGTTTCCGGTATCTTTCTGTATATCGGAAGTAAAATAGATATGGTTTTTAGTAAATGAAATCATTGCTTGCTGATTATTTATAGCATGTACTCTAGGGCTTGAAATTACGGTTGAAGTGCCAAATTTATTTAAAATTTTTACTAAATCTCCTAAATCACTCACACTAGAGTTAATTGCTAGGTCAATAATAGAGTTACCTTGATTTGTTATAGATTTGGTTTCATTATGCAAATCATTTAAGTTGATACCAGAAAGGTATTTATCGTCTAATAAAACTTCAACTATTTTGGCCTCGATCATTACTTGAGAAGACGCCAATTTCTTAACTTTATTAATATATTCTTCAACAGCTTTGTGAATATCTTTTCTAGCATTTAGAATAATGACACCAGCTTCTCTGTTGGATGAAAGAAACTCACCATCATCTACTCCGTTAACATCCATTATTGCATTTAAGCCTTTTTCTAATGAATTCCATAAATCACTACTATATTGAGATTTCATATAGTTTCTATCACCATCACTGTCGGTAATATTGTTACCAATGATAAAACTCCTTTGCGCAGAGTGTTGAATATTGATGAAGTCTATGTAATAATTTTGTGCATATGGCAAATCTTGTTCAATTCTAATTACACCATTATTCATTGAGTAACGCAATTTGGCGCTGTTGGCTATATTCTGAATTACTTCGTTTATGTTCTTATCTTTTAGCTTTAAAATAATATTACCTGATATTTTGGGATCTATGTCTAAGTTAACGTCAGAAAGTTTTCCTATCTCAATCAGTAAATCCTTTACTGGTACTTTTTCATCAACATTAATCGAAAGAAACTGATTACTGGTTGTAAGATCGGGAAACTCTACCGGTAAAGGTATCATTTCTGGTATTGCTGGTTCGTTATTCTTCAAAGGAGTATTATATTGTTGCAACGAATAATCGTGCTTATAATTGTCTATATTAACAGAATGTTGCTTGTTAGGTAGATGTGTACAAGAAATAATGAAAAGGAGTATTAAACATTTTAAAATAGCCATGAGGGCAGCATACAAATCTATACTAATAGTTTTCTATAAAAATGTTAAAAATGTATTTAATTGTATCCGTTCAGGGGAGTGGTTTAAGAAATGATAGATAGGAGATTATGAAAAGGGTTTAGCCGTATGGAAGTGGGATGAAAAGAAGCACTGGTTTCACATGCGTCTGAACAGACACCATTTTACAGCATTTTAAATTTGTCCTGTGCAATGTTTGTACAGTTGCGATAAAAATTACTTGACAAATTTTGACAGCTTTGTTATTTTGATAGTGAAGATATTCTAGAGCTCGAAATCTATCTTCGTCTGCAGACTTTTCAACTTAATTAATTTATAATCTCTAATTAAAGTATATTGTACTTATGTATAGATAACTTCTATCATAGCTATGTACATTTTTCTGAGTTTTTTTGTATTACTTAGGAGGATCATCATGTTTAAAATCATGGATTACGCATATCATTGACATAAATGCCTTAAAAGGACAGATGGTACCTACGTCCTCTTTATATAGATTATGTATTTGTTCAGATACGACTAAATTGTGTCTAGTGTAGAAAAAATTAGACAAATTCAGCCTTATATAGAACCAAATTCAACGGAAGTAGAATTATCCTCATTTCCATAATAGTAAGGATTTGCTTCTTGCGTATTATTAACAGCAGTTTTTAATAGTACTTCCTTATCACTATTCCATGCAACTTTCTCCATAATTGGAATATAATCCTTACACTTTTGATTATCTCCACAATCCTTGATTTTACTATCATCATTTAGATAACGCTTCAATGCATCATAGTATACTTTAGTGTTATTACCCTCTTTATCTATCATTTGTCCTAAGGTATTAACAAGTATCAATGGTGCAACTTGTTTTGCTTTTACAACACTTGTTTCACTGGACTCTCTAAAGAGATTAGGACATGCTCCTCTGGAAAAAAAGCTCTTGTTGAATTCTGGATTACTACGGTAAACGTTCGGGTAACAGAAACTCTTAATCTCTTCTTCTTGACACGCTAACTCTATTTGATCATCGACACATTTTTCACATTCTATATTACCAAGCCAGGATATTGAATTAAGATCCTCTGTAAAGGCAAATTTAAAATTTACTGCACCATAATTACCATTTGCTCCCTCTTCTATATATTTTGCAATCTTAGGATTACTGTACATCTCAGGATATAATTCCTTTAGTAAATCAGATGCACTAAAACCTTGACAACCTATCTTATTATCAACTTTATAAAAATGAGAATATGGCCTACAATTTTCATACTTGGAACAATCTGAGGTTACTTTTCGAGATGTAATTTCTCCATTTTCATTCTCTCCTTCATCAGTAACAGGTTCGCCCGTGTCAATTTCACCTTCTCTATCGGTAACAGGTTTATCTATACCACTTCCTTTTTTACATTCTTCAGCTATTTTTTATACCACTTAGTCTCTGCTGATGATTGCTCTACATTTTAATTTCCGTAGCTGTTCACAACATTACACTCTGGAACTGCATACCTAATATCGCATGCTGATTTCTCTCTTTATCTTCTGCAAATTAATTAAATGAAGGGCATTAAGTATCCACACTACTAAAAAAAGTGTGGTACAAAATATAAACATTGCAATGAGTGGCAGCAGTAAAGAACCTTCTATTGCTACTCCACCTTTTCTAAAAATACTTGCTGGCTGATGAAGAGTAGACCATAAATTCACAGAAAATTTTACTATGGGAATATTTATAGCACTAAAAATGGCAAATACTGCTGATGATTTCTCTGCTCTTGCTTGATTATCAAAAGCGCTCCACAATGAAAGATAACCAACATACAGAAAAAACAAAATCAGCATTGAAGTAAGCCTTGCATCCCATACCCACCAAGTACCCCATGTTCCTTTTCCCCAGACGCTACCTGTGATTAAGCATATTGCCGAAAAGACTGTCCCTGCAGGAGCAGCAGCATGTGCCAAAACACTAGCAACACTATTGTTCCATACCAACGAAATGAAACTGAGTGATGCAATGAGTCCGTATATTCCAAGAGCAAGCCATGCAGAAGGCACATGAAGATACATAATTCGTACAATTTCTCCTTGTTTATAATCTCCTGGGGAGAAGAATAATGCCAAGAACATTCCAATTAAAAAACATGAGAAACAAATAACCCCAAGCCAAGGTAGAGCTTTTTTAGCAAAAGAAGTGAAATTTGTAGGCTTTAATAAAAACATTCGTTTTGAGAATAATTGTGTTAAGAATTTATCAATTAGTTTGAGTTTTATCAACAAGATAGTTTTTCTATATTTACGTAGTATAATAAATTAGCACAATTTCAGTAGCAGATTGCTTGCTATTATTTTTAGTATAACGTTGATGATCCTTAAAAAGCTTAACCTACACTTAGTGTCAGATTCAAGTGGTGAAACTGTTATATCAGTTGCAAAATCAGCTCTGAAACACTTTCGTTCTGTAGAAACGATCGAATATGTTTGGTCTTTCGTAAAAGGAGAAGAGCAGATTGACAAAATTTTAGAGGAAATTAATAGAAAAAGTGATGAGCATAATTTTGTTATATGCACTATTACTAATGATGAGCTAAGAAAATATCTAAAAAATAATTGTATAAAGCTAAAAATTCCCTACAGAGCGATATTATCACACATTATTAGGGAAATCTCATCCTATCTTGAAATTGAAAAAGACGAAAAACTTGACTTACATGCTGAGATAAATAACGAATATTTTCAGCGCATTGAGGCAATAAACTATACCATTAATCATGATGATGGACAAAATATTCAAGATATTGATAAAGCCGATATAATTTTGGTTGGAGTTTCACGCACATCAAAATCTCCCACCAGTATGTATTTAGCTTACCGAGGCTATAAAGTTGCAAATGTTCCTTTTGTTAGCGAGATACCCTTTTACGTCGACTTAGCAAAATTAAAAAATAAACTGACTATAGGAGTAACAATAGACGTAAGAAGGCTAATAGAAATACGCAAAAATAGACTGACTTCAATTAATAATGAAGGTAATAATATATATGCTGACCCTAGAAAAGTAGAAAAGGAAATTAAAGAAGCAGAGGAGTTCTTTAAGCAAAATAACTGGCCAATTATTGATGTCACGCAAAGGTCAATCGAAGAAGTATCAGCAACAATTATACAGTATTTTAATAAAATGTGAAAAATTTATCAATTGACTAACTCTCTGTCAGTGATCATAATGTAAGGTAATTCTATTCTTACTGTAGATATGAAAGTTAAAGGGTCACTAAAATCTCATCGTAACAGAGATAAAAATTGTAAAGTTGTGAAAAGGGGTGGTAAGGTTTATATTATAAATAAGGTAAAGCCAAGATGTAAAGCGCGTCAAGGTTCTTAGCTTTTTGTTTTCCTTTTTATGTCATATGTTTTTCATATGGAAGCATGGTTAGAAAGAAACAAAAATTGTTGCATAGCACTGCCCATTTCTTCTCTTACATTATATTTTGGTATTAACATGATTACAGGCAGACGTGGCTTGTTAACATTAATTAACTTAAAAAAAAGAAATTAATTACGTGCGTCAACAAGTCCATGAATTTTAGTTCCACCCTAAGCCCTCTTGAGCTTGAGAATTTTTTCTATATATAGGCTGAGCATGAATGACATCTGATCATCAATTATGCAAATCTGGATCTTGTTGTGCATACTTAAGTCATTTTGCCAAAATTCCCTTTTTGCATCACCTTTTAAACCTCTTGTGTATACTTCTGTAATTGTGGTAAATTTTTGATCATTGGCAGCCACTCCTCCACACTGCTTCCATACATATTCTCAACTTCTTCTCGCTTTTACTGTGTATTCCTTTTGTGCTCTTTAAAACGGTACCTTCTATATATATATTTATTGTCATTAGGCTAAGTTACCGCTTTTTTTCCATTTTTATACTTCCTGCCCTTGATTAATTTGACCTGCTAACATTTTGTTTACAGGGCCTGCTATTAACTCTGCACAATTTATTCTTATGGTAAAAACTTCTTCTTCACTCTTATTTTTCCTTAACTTGACGCGTATGGTTTTTTAAATACTCCCGTCTGTCAAGGAATTTCTACTCATGAAGGTTATGGCTTGGAAGATTACTGAAATTTTGAAAAATGTAGTCTACTTCTATATTCAAATATATCAAGCAGTAATTCAAAATTAGCTATTGTACCTTTTGCACTATTATATGCAAGGTTGAGCAATTCTCTGTCCTCATATAAATCAGCAAATTTAAACTCCATGCACCCTGATTGTTTTGTGCCTAGAATATCTCCGCTACCCCTCAGCATCATATCCTTTTCAGCAATATAAAATCCATCTTGTGACTCACACATAATCTTTAACTTTGAATACGAACTTTTACTGAGATTGTCATATAACAGTACACAAAAAGACGGTTTATTTCCTCGTCCTACTCTACCTCTTAACTGATGTAATTGCGATAACCCGAACTGCTCTGCATTCTCTATAATCATAATAGTTGCATCTGGTACATCTATGCCAACTTCTATCACAGTAGTTGCAACAAGCAGAGAAAATTCATTTCTCTTGAAGGAAAACATCACTTGATCTTTCTGCTCTTGAGTTAGTTTTCCGTGTATTATTCCAACTCTATCAAAAAATGTCTTTTGTAGTTCCTGAAAGCGCATTTCTGCTGCGGCAATATTGAGTTCTTCGTTTTCTTCTATATATGGACAAATCCAATATGCTTTTTCGCCTCTATTTATAGCATCTTTCAGTTTTTGAATAATATCTGATACTTTTTTAACGTTCATAATAACGGTTTTTATTGGCAATCTAGATTTTGGTTTTTCCCTTAAAATAGAACATTCAACATCACCATACATAGCTTGCTGCAAGGTTCTTGGAATGGGAGTTGCAGTAACAAAAAGTATATCGGTATTTTCTCCTTTTCCTACCAACCGATTCCTCTGTATCACTCCAAATCGCTGTTGTTCGTCTATGACTGCGAGTCCTAAATTTTTAAATGTAACGTTGGCTTGAAATAATGCATGAGTACCAATTACTATATTTAAAATACCACTTGCAAGTTCGTTCATAATAATCTTTCTTTCCTTGCGCGCAGTTTTACCGGTAAGCAAAGCAACTTTTATATCAGTACAAGATAGAGCTTCTTCGATCCAATTATAATGTTGCTCAGCCAAGATAGTAGTTGGTGCCATTAGAGCTACTTGCATGTTATTTTCTACCACATTCAGCATCGCAAAGAGTGCAACTACAGTTTTGCCACTCCCAACGTCACCTTGCAGCAGACTTACCATGCGGTATTTAGATTTTTGTCTCTCTGAAATTTCACCTATCGCTCGAATTTGATCATTTGTTAATTGGAACGGTAATTCATTTAAGACCTGCTCTTTGTATTTATTCAATATTACAAATTCCCTTCCTCCTTTTTTTACATGATTTTCCCTCGCAAGTTTTAGCGCCAGCTGATAGGCACATAGCTCATCATAAGCAAGTCTTTCTCTGCAAACTTCTGCTTCTACGAGTGAGCTCGGTCTGTGCAATCTTATGATGCTTTCTTTCCAATTCAGCCATTTCTTTTGCTTGATTAATGTTTCATCTATCCACTCTGATAAATCAGGCAAATCTTTTAGATTAGAACTTATTATGTTTCTAATGCTCTTGTTAGTAATACCGCGACATAATTGGTAAACTGGCTCTATGCAGGCTATTTCTTTAAATAGATTGATATCAGACAACATGTAATCTGGGTGAGTAATTTGCCAATGTTCGGCAAACTTTTCAAGTTTACCACTGATTACTATATCTGTTCCAACTGGAAATAATTTATACAAATATTTAACTGAGTAATTAAAAAAAACTATAAATAAATACTGACTTTCACTTTCAACGATTATTTTATATGGTCTACCTCTAACAGTGGGGCGCTGGTGCTCATACACTTTTGCCACAAAAGTTGTAAATTCTCCCACTTGAGCATCAGGTAGTGATTTACTTCTATCCACATAACTGAGCGGCCTATAAAACAGCAAGTCCATTACTCTGTCTCCACCGCAAAGTTTAGGCAATATTGCGGAATGAAACCTTGGTATATTCTCAATTTTACTATTTAGAAAAGTCAGCACACTTGACTGCTCATCAACATTCATACTGTGTAAAACCGTTTATTCATAATAGAGCCTTACTAAAATCCTGTCACCCTATTATGACTGTCTATGTTAAGTATATTATTGACATATTAACTATTTTTATGTATTATTATACTATCAGCAATTCATATCAAAGTATTAACAATGAACAACTCTATACAGGAAAAAAAGGGAAATCCAGTAGTTACACTCAAAGCTCAGGCAGAAAAGTTTAATTTTAGTATGCTAAAAGCGCGTGAAGATAGTGTTGAAGCGAAATCTGGTTATCAGGCGTATCAAGACATTGACAGAATGGATTTTACTATTAATGGTCAAAGTGTAGATAAAATCTTAATTAAAGCACTGATAAATAAAGACAAAAAAGAATTTGACAAGGTTTGGGCAGAACATTACAAAAACGAAAAAACTCCTGATAATAAAAAAACTGACCAATACAAAAAGAAATTTGAAAAATTTTACAATCTCGGTACAGATTATGCTCACCTATTACCAAAGGAAGAGAACGGAAATTATCGACCATTTGTAAAAGAAGTTTTTAAGGAAATATTTGAATGTGCTGAAGTTCAAGTTCCAAGCGATTCTATCCTCGAGGAGTTAATTGTTAATTGCAACCAAGCAGGGTATGAAGCTATTGTATTTATAGAATCTCAAATTGCGCTTGAACAATATTCACTTGTAGTACGTTCCCCTGAAAAAGTTATAAATATCGATTATGTTAACCAAAATAATGTGAGTATTAGGTCTGATATGAAACTACCGATACTCTTCCAAGAGAGTGATGGTCAATTCGGTGACAAGGTATGTGATCTATCCAGCTCACTGGAATTTACACTTGAATCTCAAGATGGGAAAGATGATGTGATATATAAAGATGGCAAATTGTCACTTACTGTGCCCCGAAAATTGAGAGATTACAAAATTGATGGCAGAAGTTTATTTGATATTATTAAAGAATATTTCTACAAATTCTGCGAGAAGTTAGGGTTCAAGTTTGAAGTAGAAATAGAGCATGATTTAGGTGATCCGATGAGCTACCTCGAAGAGGTAGCTCTGCCCATTCATAGCAATGAACACGAAAATACACCCTAAAACTAATAGTTAAAATATTTCAAGCGCTGTTAGCTTATTTGCATAGTCAGTTGTACTAGACGCAACTTAATCTGACAGAAAAACTAATATCAATCTCTATGTTTGATGCTACTAATATTTTTCTAAAAAGCAATATGCTTGCTATCAAGAAAAGTCTGCATAGCAATATTTACCTAAATGAGGCCTTGTCTCAATTCCTAAATATAGCTGTGATTTTCTGGTTTATCATAGCCCATATCAGTCAAAATGCGCGATAATAGCACCATCAAAGAAAGATATATTAAAAAGATTAGCGGCAGTAATTGCAGTTTTCTCTGTTTGCCATAGCAACTCTTGAGTAGGTATCAATAATAATGATAATCTATATATCTGCTATAAAACCTCGAGATCCGTAGAATAGGGCTGACTAAGGTTCTCATACATTCCTGTATGCTGAGAACATAAAAGCTCTTTTGATTCTATTCCTAAATCCTCAAGTATTTGCTCCTGTTCAGCTATAAGTTCTAATAGCCCTGTTCCACTTTCACTTACTTCACTTCGTTCAAGACACATAAGTTCTGTTAACTCTGCTATGTCTTCTCTAGAAAGCTGATTTTTTTCAGAAAAAGTTGCTTCACTCATATGGTCCTCTTTTTGATATAAAGAGTATCTTATACAAGAGAATAACTAAAATAATCTAAACTCTTGTGTCATATTTGTAGCTTGGTGTAGTTATATGGTACATTTCAGATAAGAGTACTGATTATCTAATTGTAGGAGAAGACCTAGTCAAAATATAAAAAAGCAGTGGAATTGGGGGTGGTAAATTCAGAAGTGTCTGAATAACTGTGTGAACTAAGTTCGGAGGAGAATAGTATCAAGAAAGGAGAAAATTATATGGTCTTACCTTTATTGATGTATTAATTGAGAAGAGTTCTTCAAAGTTAATGTTTTGTTAGTTGTTTTATACTGAAATAGGCATATATAAATAATTAGGAGAATGTTATGCGGTCTAATTCCAATTCACTTAATAAATACGGATATGTATCTGATGCAAATGGATTGTTTCACCAAGAAATGGGAATGTATGATGATTTAGGAAGATATGAAGTTGCTGATGAAGATATGATGTACCAAAAAAACTATGGTATTATTGGTGATAGTTTAAAAAAAATAACAAATCTGACTGGAGATACAGCAAAGAGTATAGCAGATTACCTTATTAAACCTGTTAGTGATCAGGTTGCAAAGCAAATCGTTGTTCCATTAGGAACAGAGATTATAAGTAAAATTGTCGTACCTATTACAAAGAAAGTTGCAGAACAAAATCAAGACATGATAAAAGAGCTAACAGATAAACTCATGGTTCGCGTGGAAGATTTTGCTCGGTTACAAATAGAAAAATTAAAAGAAGACGTAAAGCAAGAGATAACATCAATACCAGGTAAAGTTTTAGAGAAGATAAAACCTTCTTCATGGCTTCCATGGAAAGCAGAAAGTTTGGATGAAGCTTATTCTGACACTTATGTACCAAATGATATAGATGAATTTGCATGGTAGAGCTTCAAGGTTTAGCAAAATGTTTTTTGGTTTATATTCGCTTGAGGTTAACATCATTGGCATTAAGCTTTTTTTAATGCTAAATGATCTTACTGTATATCTACAAATTCTTCCTGTGATTTTCAACTCTAGAGGTTATGTTTAAATTATAATATCTACCAAAAAAATAGTCATTTTGCTTGGATATTTGATATAATTTAGATCTATTAAAGCAAAAGCATGAATGAAGTAATAACATTTGGTTGTCGTCTAAATTTCTACGAGAGTGAGTTAATCAAAGAAGCATTAAAAAAAGCAAAGAGAGAAAATGTTGTTGTAGTGCATAGCTGTGCAGTGACAAACGAAGCAGAACGCCAAGTGAAGCAAAAAATACGTAAGATCTATAAAAACGACCCAAGTAAAGAAATTATCGTAGTTGGCTGTGCCGTTCAATTAGATCCTAAATCATATAGTGATATTCCTGGTGTAAGTAAAGTGCTAGGTAATCAAGACAAGCTAAGAGCTGAAAATTATCTACTAAATAATGATGAAATCTTAGTCAGTGATAACCAAGTAGAACCTATTCTCATTAATGGATTTGAAGATAAATCAAGGGCATTTATTGAAATTCAAAATGGTTGTAATCATAGTTGTACATTTTGCTCAATTACTGAGGCAAGAGGAAATAATCGATCTGTGCCAGTAAACAATATTATAGAGCAAATTAAGATTTTTATAGAAAATGGGTATCAAGAAGTGGTGTTTACAGGTGTTGATATTACTGACTTTGGTACAGATTTGTTTGGTAAGCAATCACTCAGTTCAATGATTAGAAGAGTTTTAAAGGATATACCACAGTTAAAGAGACTAAGACTTTCCTCTATTGATGTTGCTGAAGTTGATGATGAACTAATGGATTTAATAGCTAATGAGTCAAGACTTATGCCTCACTTACACTTGAGTCTACAGTCTGGTAATAATTTAATACTAAAGAGAATGAAACGTCGTCACAATAGAGAACAAGTGATAGAATTTTATCATAAAATGAAGAGCTTAAGACCTAATATAGCATTTGGCGCTGATATTATTGCTGGATTTCCAACAGAAACTGATGAAATGTTTCAGGATACAGTTGATTTACTGAAAAAAATAAATGTAGTTTATCTACATGCTTTTCCATATTCAGAGCGGAAAAACACACCTGCTGCACGGATGCCACAAATACCAGAGAATGTACGTAAAGAACGAGTAAAGCATCTAAGAGAAATAAATAAAGAAATGATGAGCAGTTTTTATCAATCTTTGCTCGGCACTGAGCAAAGCGTTTTGGTTGAGCAGAATAATATTGGTAGAACAGAAAATTTTGCATTAATAAAACTTACATCAAGAGTTCAAGCTAAAAGTATTGTGAAAGCTCATGTTAAAGGAATAGAAAATAATTGTTTAATTGGAAATATTATTTCTTAATTTTTGTACATTAAAGGAATATATGATATAGTAGTTATACTATAAGTGATAATTCATTTATGATAATTAGAATATCTATTGCTTTATTTTTCATCTTCATTCCGTGTGTCTATTTTTTTATTACTTATATCAGTAACAATACACACATTGAGCAAGTGCAGCCCTTAAAATTAGAAACGGACAATAATGAAAGTGTGATACATTCTGAAGAAGTTACTGAAAAAGAAGTGCCAATAAAATGTCAAGAACTTGAAAGTAGTTCACCTTCTGTTTTCCAAGTAGCTAATCAGAAAAATATGTGGCCAAGTATTGCAGATCAAGCTGAACCTACAAAGGAAAAATCAAAAAAACTTGATTTCTATGTTAGTGCTAATGGTGGTAAGATATATTCTGATAGCTCAGAAGTATTTGTGGAGGGTATACGTGCAATAGGAAAAAGAATTCTTGCTTTAGCTGAGGGCCGTTATGGTGGTTTTCTTTTAGACCTATTCTTAGGAGATGAAATTAAAAACATAAAAAAATTTAACGGTAAAATTGATTTTCAGTGGCTTAGCAGCATATCTGTAGGTTACTATGCTGGAGAAAATGGCCGAGTTGATTTTGAGACCATGTATTCTAAAGTCAATATTGAAGATAGTAACTCTCCTCCGGTATTTGATAAATCAGCAAGTGTATCTGCATTCTTATTAAATTTTTACTATAACCCTAATGTTCAAAATACTCAATTTGCTCCGTATATTGGTCTTGGTATAGGATCAACAGTTTTTAGATTAAAAAGGATTGATAAATCATCTAAAAATTTAATGCCACTGAATGTTCCTTGGCTTGTTTATCAAATAAAGCTTGGTGTTGATTACTCAGTAATTCCAGAAGTTAAAACCTTTCTCGGCTATCGTTACTTTAATATTCCAACACCTATTGCAGACGATATATCCACTCATAATATTGAAGTTGGTTTGATGTTTAATTTTTAGTAATAATATCTTTTCAATTCTAATATCCTGATTTCCATTCAGAAATTTGATAAATCTATCCATATCTTTAATCTTATGGCCATATCCTTTGTGATAGCCTGAAGATGGTTTCTGTTTCTTTTTTCCTTTTCCTCCACAAATATATTGGTTTTATGCTCACTAAATTGGTGAGCATGTTACAACGTTTTTGACGACGAAAAGACTGGATAGCTACTTTCATGACAACCATTTAGTTGTCTTTTCTCGTCTATCTTATTTTGTCACTCTGCTGAACAGATACTAAAGTACTAGCTTTTGTGGGTTGATGCACAATTCTATCAGAAGTTTTGTGACTATAATTGCAGAAAACATCGAGCACAGGATTCCTATCGATAAAGTGACAGAAAACCCTCTAATTGCTCCGCTACCAATAATGAACATTATTCCTGCAGCAATCAGTGTAGTGAGGTTTGAGTCAAGAATTGTTTTTATTGCGTTTTTAAATCCTTCTTCAATGGCACGAGCTGTTCTTTTTCCTGCTCTTATTTCTTCGCGGATGCGTTCAAATATTAAAACATTTGCATCCACTGACATGCCAACAGTTAGCGCAATTCCAGCAATTCCAGGGAGAGTAAGAGTTGCTTCAAGTAAGGTAAGAATGAGTAGTATAGAGATTACATTAAAAACGAGTGCAACAGACGCTAATAAGCCTAATTTGCCGTAAGTAATGATTATAGATAAACCAACGGCTATGATAGAGATTATTGCTGCAATTTCTCCTGCTTTTATTGACTCTTCTCCAAGGCTTGGACCAATGTTTTTTTCTTCAATTATTTTAAGTGGTGCAGGTAGTGCACCTGATTTTAAAAGTATTGCAAGTTCACTCGCTTGTTTTTCAGTGAAATTACCGCTAATTTCTCCCTCTCCATTTAGAATAGGTTCACGTATTGTTGGTACAGTTAAGACTGTGTTATCTAAAACAATTGCAAAAGGCTTTCCTACATTTTCTTTAGTAATTTTTGCAAATTTTTTACTTGCTATGCTGTCGAATTTGAAATGTACTGTTGGTTTACCTAAATTGCCAAATCTAACTGATGCGTTAACTAATGAATCACCGCCTATTTCAGTTTTGCGGAATATCGGGTAGGAATTACCCAAAGAATCCTTGAGCATAATCGTAGTGTCATGATCGATATCTTGCATTTTAGCTACATTGGTGTTTGCCAAATGGAAGGCCAGCTTGGCTGTTTTGCCAAGCAGAGATTTTATCTGCTGAGTGTCTTCTACTCCAGGAACTTGGACTAATATCTTATTTTGTCCTTGTTTTTGCACACTTACTTCCTTAGTACCAAGCTTATCTAAGCGTCTTTGAACATTAACTATTGACTCTGAAACTACTTCATTGATTAATGAATTCTTATAATGCGGTTTATATGAAATGAAAATTGCAGTATTTTTTCTACTCAATTCTAAATTTGGGTTTATTTTATGTATTAACGTTGAAACTTTTTTGTAATCATCAATATTATTTAAAGTTACAACCACTTGTTTATCGTTTTTTGCGCTAAATTCAATCTTTTGTGTTAACAGACCTTCTTTTATTTCATCGGTTAGCATGCTTAGTTTCTCTTTGAAGTAAAAATCTAAGTCTACATTTAGAAGCAGAGATGATCCACCTTTCAGGTCAAGCCCTAAATTTATTCTCTTTTTTGAGGTAAAGAACTTATTATCAATAAAATTTGGCAGTATTATATATAAGGACAGCAAAAAAATTAGTAACACTGAAAGAGATTTAACTATTATCTTGTTTGGCATAAATTTAAACTATATTAGTGCATTGTAGACCGAATAGTTGCTAATCACAAGCACCTAAAAGATTAGGACCGCCTAAAGCCCTGATCTATAATTGATGGTCTGCGTTTGTTTTTCTAAAATATCATTATAAATCCATGAATGAGGTTCAGAGGTAGCTTTAAGATTCTCTATTTGTTTATTTTTTCTAATGCTATCAATCGGAAGGTAAATGCATAAACCAAGTATTGAGAAAGTAACTATGGTAGCTGGTATGTGAATAGCAAGAAATTCACTATAACTTGGATCTTTCCAACCGAGAGGACTAGATAGAGAAGGATGAGAGGAAAATCTGGGAATTGCTACTACTGAACTTAATGCTGTTAGAATAATAGCGACAGTGGCACCTACAAGAGGTAAAATATTCTTTTTATTAAATCTGCCATTAGAATCTTTTAAAATATCAAACATACATACTCATCGATTACTAAATGTTCGTGATACTATGCACTAATTATAAAGTATTCAATAACTAAACTGGAGATAATAAAAAATGGACATAGAATATAGACATATAATATGAAGGATATATGCTAGTTAAAATAGGTACGAGAGGAAGCGACCTTGCGATCATCCAAGCTTTGGAAGCAAAACAAAGATTATTAGAGTCTTTTCCTAATCTATCCGTTGAGATCATTAAAATCAAAACTTCTGGTGATAAATATGCTAATGTAACCCTTGCTGAAATAGGAGGTAAAGGACTGTTCCTCAGGGAGATTGAGGCTGAATTACTCAAAAATAATATAGATATGGCGGTTCATTCGCTAAAAGATGTACCTGCGTTTTTCTCGAAGGACTTAACAATTCCTTGTGTTTTAGAGAGGATAAGTCCATGTGATGTATTTATTTCTCATAAATATAAGAGCCTAAAAACTTTGCCACAGCAGGCTACAATTGCAACTTCTTCAATAAGAAGAAAAGTTCAGCTGTTAAATCTCAGGCCAGACTTAAATGTAGTGACACTGCGTGGAAATGTGACAACTAGACTGCAAAATCAGAATTTTGATGGAATGATTTTAGCTGAAGCAGGGCTGATAAGATTAAAAAAATATCACTTAATTACAGAGGTATTGCCACCAAAAGTCATGTTAAGCGCAGTAGGGCAGGGGGCAATTTGCATTCAATGCCGAAAGAATGATATAAAAGTTATCGATCTTTTAGAGAAAATTAATAATAATATGTCTTTTATAAGGGCAAAATCAGAGCGCAGTTTCATGAAGACAGTAAATGGTTCATGCTTTACACCGCTTGCAGCTTTAGCAGAATATGTGAGTGAAAACATGCTACATCTTTATTGTATGTTAGCGGGCGAGAGAGTTATATACTTTACTGAACGCACTTCGTTTGTAGAAGATGCAGAAAAAATGGGTATGGATGCAGGATTAGAGTTAAAATCAAAATGCTTATAAGCTTACCTAAAGTATGTGGAATCTACCGTTATAATGTTTCAATGTCTAAAATGACTTGGTTAAATGTTGGTGGCCAAGCTGATGTACTATTTAAGCCACGTGACATTGAAGATCTAATGTGCTTGATAAAAGATGCGGAGTTACCAATTAGCGTTATCGGTGCAACATCCAACATAATAATTCGAGATAGTGGCATTCGAGGAATAACGGTGAAATTAGGTAAGGAATTTGCGTATATTAAATGTAAAGATAATAGCTCCATAGTTGCAGGTGGTGCTGCACTGCTTAGTAACCTTGCCTACTTTGCAGGGGAACAGCAAATTAGTGGGCTTGAGTTTCTTGCTGGAATTCCAGGAACAGTTGGCGGTGGAATAGAAATGAATGCAGGTGCATATGGTAGTGATATTGCGAGTGTTGTAAAATTTATAAGGGCAGTGAATCTAGAAGATGGAAATTTATATGAATTCTCCAGCGAAGAAATGGGATATTTTTATCGTGGACATAGTCTAAAAGGCAGGTGGATTTTTATTGAAGCTGAATTTAAAGGAGTAAGTTCAGAGTATGAGCTTATATTGCAAAGATTGAAAGAAGTTATTGATAAAAAAAATAAAAGTCAACCAGTAAGAGGAAAAACTGCTGGTTGTATATTCAAAAATCCAATAGGCTGCAAGGCATGGAAACTGATTGATGAATCTGGCTGCCGAGGATTAGATAATGGTGTAGCTAAAATTTCTAAGAAACATTGTAATTTTCTACTCAATTACAATAATGCAACTGCACTTGACTTAGAAAACCTTGGCAACAGAGTAAAAGATGCAGTAAAAGATAAATTTAACATTGAACTTGAGTGGGAGATAAGGGTTTTGGGTAGGTAACTTCTAACCTTCTCTAATATGACCTATTTCAATTGAGTACACTTCAATTTAAGTCCAAGGTACACTATTTTGCGAGGATAATTTATGCTTCCTTTGAAGAAAAGCATTCTTTTATTTTTTCAATTACCGGCTCTATAATGTAGTGATTTATTTTCTTAATCATAGGTTCTACAATCATATTTCCAACAATAAGGCCTGTAATTGGGGCAATAATTCCTATTGTCGCACCCATCAAAACTGCTGATCCTGTATTTAACATTACACCAGGAAAAATAGCACCTATAGCTGCACCAAGACCAATCCCGATTGCAGTGCTAGTAACGCCCATACAAAATATAGGGAAAATGCATTCTCGATTTACTTTATCTTCCTTATAATCACAATATGTAAGGTATGCGATAGATAATATTGTAGAAACAGCAGCAATAATTCCACCTATAATGGAAGGTGATAAAATTGCGAAACTTGGACCAAGACCTACAAGCACTCCTAATTGAAATATTCATTCCCATTAATATTCCAACAAGGATTAACTCTTCTTTAGTTTTTTTATCCATACCCCTCCTTAACACTTAATTAATAATAAAATGTTACTCATCTTTACTTAACCTGTAAAGTTATCTTAACCTAATTTCAAAAATTATTGTATAATATCATTTTGAGGTTTTATTTTCAATGCGCAAACTTGCAATACTCTTTTCTATACTGTTTGCGGTAATTGCTTACTATTTAAACAATGAAGTAATATTTGAAATAGCAAAGCTATTTAGCGATATATTCATCAGTCTGTTGAAATTGATTAGCTTACCTTTAGTTTTTCTATCTATAGTGTCCACAATTTCAGGGCTTAAAGACTCAATTGAAATTAAAGTATTACTTAAGAAGACGCTGTTTTATACGCTGCTTACAACCATTATAGCTGCATTTGTTGCGCTATCTTTCTATTTATTCATAGATCCAGTAAGAAAAAATTTCATAAGTAACACAATAGAAAGTGTGAGTGACAGCAACCACAATTACTTTTCATACTTAAAATCACTCATTCCTTCGAATTTTGTGCAAGTTTTTCTTGAAAATAATGTTATTGGTAGCATATTGATTGCTTTTTTGATGGGTGGAGCTATTATTTCGCTCTCAAAAGAAAAACAAGATATATTACACCAAATATTTTCTGCACTATTTGATACACTTCTTAGAATTGCTCAAGGGTTATTAAAGTTTATTCCTCTTGCTGTATGGTCTTTTATCACATGTTTTTTATACGAGTTAAAAGGTGGCAGCGAATTCCATAGTCTTTTTTGGTATTTTGCTTGCATAATGTCTGCAAATTTCGTGCAAGCATTTGTGATTTTGCCACTACTCATGTGGTATAAAGGTATATCACCAATTCAAACGATGAAAGGTGTTATGCCAGCACTTACACTTGCGTTTTTTTCTAAATCATCTAGTGCAACGCTGCCTACAACTATAGAATGTGTGCAAAATCAGCTAAAGGTACCAAAGAAATTGTCATCTTTTATTCTACCAATATGCACAACAGTCAATATGAATGCGTGTGCTGCATTTATTTTAATCACAGTGATGTTTGTTGCAGAGATGAATGGGCACACATTTTCCTTAAGTGAGATGTTCATATGGATTTTTTTAGCTACAGGAGCTGCAATTGGTAACGCTGGAGTGCCGATGGGGTGCTATTTTATGGCAACTAGTTATTTGGTATCAATGAATGTTCCTTTGTACATTATGGGATTGATTTTGCCTATTTATACAATCATTGATATGTTTGAAACTGCAATAAATGTGTGGTCTGATATCTGTATAACGCAGATAATTAATAAAGAATTTCAAACTCAAGAATGATATTAGATAATACAATAATAAAAGAATTTGAAGAGGCTGGTGCGATTTTGCACGGACATTTTGTACTCTCGTCAGGGCTGCACAGCAACACTTACATACAATGCGCTAAAATTTTTGAAAATCCAAGCAGAGCAATGAACGTTTGTGAGCTATTGGCGAATAAAATAAGAAAAGAGCTTATTGAACCCATAGATTTAATACTATCTCCTGCGATTGGTGGAATAATCGTGGGTTATGAGATTGGTAGACAGCTTGGAATCCGAACAATATTTTGCGAACGTGTTAATGGTAAATTTGAATTACGCCGTGGATTTGAGATTAAACAAGGTGAGAAAATCTTACTAATTGAAGATGTGATTACCACAGGTAAATCTTCACTTGAAGCAGTAAAATGTGCAGAAGAGAAGGGAGGTAAAGTTGTTGCTGGAGCTTCTTTGATCAAGAGAAATAGTGAAACAAAACTGCCCTTTCCTGTAATATCTTTGATTGAACTAAATATCAAAAACTATAGCGAGGAAGAACTGCCAAGTGAATTAAAACAATTACCTATAATGAAACCTGGGAGTAGAGAATATTTAACAAAATAATTCTATATATGGCTAAAGTGATTCAGTAACTTTTACGTGTTATATGTTAATCTTTTTGCATCAAAGTTAGATATTACAGTTTATTTTCCTGTATTCGTTCAACAGAATGGCAAAATAAGATAGACAAATAAAGATATAAAGTAAAAACAATAATAGGTGTCATTCCGGTTCGTGACACTTGCTTTATGTAGTTTCATTGAAAACGTTGTTTTTATTATAATACCTCCTATGATTAGTTTGCTTGTGAGCACCAGTGTCTGGGCACTGGAATGACAAGAAAAGGCTACTTGAATGACAGGAAAGGAACTACTAAAACAAATAGGTGTCATTCCAGCTCGTGACGCTGTAATCCAGAAAGGAAGGGAGTGTTAAATAAACCATACGCGTCAAGTTAAGGAAAAGTGGTATAAGGAAGAAAGGAAACGAAAAAAAACTATTTTATATATTAAGTAATAAAGTTATTAATTTATAGGTTCTTCTGAAAAAATCATCTTCTTCTAGATAAGAACTCCCTAAAAAAATAAATGTAACAAATAAAATGCCCATCTCAAATGTTGCTATATTTCACGATATTTCCTTAACTTGACGCGTATGGTTTATTTAACACTTCCAATAAAAAAATATCAAAGTCATCATATTATATCACGAACCTTTTCCAAGACTTTTTTCATATTTTCGCTTGAAAGTGGAATTAAGCCAAGCCTAGATAAATATCCACCTTCAGTACTAATAGAGTCTATAACTTCTCTAATGAATTCCCTTAATCCATCAACAGTATCTAAGTGTTCTTTCTTTATATAAAGATATAAAGGCCTTGCTAACATATACTCCCCCGATGATATATTTTTATAAGTTGGCTCAATTCCTGCGATTGTGCTTCCTTGAATCTCATCTTGGTTTTTCGCTAAAAAGCTGAAGCTAAATATTCCTAAAGCATTTTTATTGCTCTTCAATTTTTGTATTATTATGTTTTCATTAATTCCAACTTCTATATATCTTCCATCATCTCTGATATTACTACATGCTTTCTTTCTTTTTTCTTGGTCTTGATAATTCTCTTTGAAAATCCTTGAGTTCATACATGAATATTGATCAAGCATAATAAAATTAATCAAAGTTTCATGTGTACCTGTATTTTGATGTGGGCCATAGATTTTAATTTCTGTTTTTGGTAGAGCTTGATTTACATCAGACCAAAATTTCTTGTTATTCTTTACTAATCTATCATTGTCTTCAGAATATGAAGATAAAGTTTCAAACAGGTCATTTTTTGTAAAATCAAATCTATGGCTTTGATTTGAATTTGCAATAACAATTCCATCATAGCCAATTATGATCTCTATTACTTCATTCACTTTATTTCTTTTACATAATTCTCTCTCTACTTCCTTCATAGGGCGAGATGAAGTAGTGATATCTGGTGTGCCTTCCCCTATTCCTGAACAAAACATTTTGAACCCTGATCCACTTCCTATCGATTCTACAACTGGAGTTTTAAAGGAAAATATACGGCTGAATTCTTCAGATATAAATGAGATAAAAGGAAAAACAGTTGAAGATCCAACAATTCTGATATATCTTCTGGCATCAACATTTGACAGTGGGATGAGTAATACAAATGCAAAAATAAGGAAAAGGCGTTTCAGCATCGTTTTCGCTCAAGAGTGTAAACTTAATTATCGTAATAAAAAATCAAACTGAAAAGCTTTTTTTCTAGATTTCAAAAGGTATAACGATCAAATGTGTGTGTAATGATGAGATCTGAATCACAGCATTCATACAACTGTATCTATATCGAATCCTCTTATGTTTTTCAATACTGAAAAATTCTTTCATATTAACTTAATGATGCAATATATCCTTTTCTTTAATAGATAAGTCATCATCGACTTTTTTTACATTATCATCAGTAATGTTTTGTATTTCCTTTTTGGCAACATGAAAATCATCTTCTGAGATTTCCTTATTTTTCTTCATTTCCTCTATTTCTTCCATAACATCTCTGCGTATATTTCTAATTGCAACTCGTGCATTTTCAGAAAATTGATGCAATAATTTCACTAATTTTTCACGAGTTTCTTGTGTTAAGTCTGGAAGAACTATACGTATAGTATTTCCTTCAACAACAGGATTTAAATTCAGGTTAGCATTGATTATCGCATTTTTTACTTCACCGATAACAGTAGCATCCCAAACTTTAACTGATAGAGTTTTGTTATCTATAGCTGAAACGCCTGCAACTTGGTTCAGTTTTTGATGTCCACCATAGATATTTACAACTATACCATCAAGTAATGATGCGTTAGCTCTACCAGTACGTACACCTTTCATATCATCGTGAAAAGACTGAATAGTTTTTAGCATTCTTTCTTTTGTTTTAGCTTTTATTTCGTTTAACATAAATTACCTAATGTTTACAATCTGAAACTATAGTATAAGTGCCTTGACCCTTAATAATATCAACCATTTTTTCTCTTTTTAAAGAAAAAACTACAATTGGGATAGAATTCTCACGAGCAAGTGAAATTGCTGATGCATCCATAACTTTTAAATCACGAGTTAGCAGATCTGTATAAGAAAGCCTATCATACATCACAGCATTCTCATTTTTTTTTGGATCGGCAGAATATACACCACTTACTTGAGTACCTTTTAAAATAACATCACAATTCATTTCAACAGCACGTAAAGCTGCAGCTGTATCTGTAGTAAAAAATGGGTTACCTGTGCCTGCTGCAAAAATGACCACTCTACCTTTCTCTAAATGATGAATAGCCTTCCTTCTTATATAAGGCTCACATATAGTAGTCATGGGTATAGCAGACAACACCCTAGAGACTATAGAGCTTTTTTCTAAAAAATTTTGCAAAATTAAAGCATTAATGACAGTACCAAGCATTCCAATATAATCACTGCTTGCTCTTTCACAGCCACTTAAAGATGCTGATGCACCACGAAAAATATTCCCACCACCAACAACAATACAAACTTGAACTCCGAGATTACAAACTTCAACTATGTCTTTGGATAGTTTATCTATAACTTCCATATCATGGCCAAATAGCTTTGATCCCATCAAAGCCTCCCCAGAGATTTTGAATAACACTCTGGGGTACTTTACTTCTGAAGTTTTGTTACTTATTTGCACCATCCAAAGTAAGTAACTTATAATTAGCTAATTTAACAGCACTTGATTCTATAAAATCAGCAATCTTCATTTTATCATCTTTTATAAACTTCTGCTCTAGCAGAACAACTTCTTCATAGTATTTAGCCATTCGTCCATCTACTATTTTTTTCGCTACCTCTTCAGGTTTATTTAAGCTCTTTACTTGCTCCTCGATTATAGAACGCTCATTTTTTAATTTTTCTTGATCTAAATCATTTATAGATAAAGCTTCAGGTTTCATAGCAACTACATGCATAGCTATTTGCTTTCCAATCTCTTTTTTATCACCAGATGACTGCAATGCTACTAAAGCACCAATCTTACCTAAGCCAGGCATATCACCATGTACGTATCCAGAAATAATCCCATCTTTAGTCTCTAGGTAGCAAAGATTGCTTAACTCTAACTTCTCACCAAGAACCGATGTATCACTCATAATAGCTTCCTGCACTGTACCAACATCTTCATATTTTGCATTTTTTAACTCATCAAGACTAGTACAACGTTCTTGACAAGCAATTGATGCTAAATTTGAAACTAATGCTATGAACTTCTCATTTCTAGCAACAAAATCAGTTTCACAATTGACTTTAACCAATACACCATAATTTTTAGCCAAGCACATAGCAATAAGCCCGTCCGAAGCTACTCTATCAGACTTTTTGTCAGCTTTAGCAAATCCTATTGTACGCAACCTATCAACGGCTTTCTTAATATCACCATCACACTCTTCTAACGCTTTCTTACAATCGCTTAAGCCAAGCCCTGTTCTATCGCGTAATTCCCTTATACTACTTGAATCCATCTTCATTTACTTACTATTACCTCCTTTTCTGTTTCAACCTTAATACGCTTCTTTTTAGTTTGCACAATATCCTCTTCTTTTTCTTGAATAAGCTCATCATCCTTAACTCTAGACCTTGTCAAACTAGACTCTATTCCAGCTAATATAGAATCAGCAACTAATTTACAATAGAGCTCTATTGATTTTCTTGAATCATCATTTCCTGGTATAGGATAGGCAATACCATCTGGGTCAGAATTGGTATCAAGTACTCCAACTACAGGAATACCCAGTTTTTTGGCCTCTTTAACCGCTATATGCTCTTTGTTAGTATCAATAATAAATAAAATATCAGGAACTGCTCCCATTTCTCTAATTCCACCCAATTCTTTATCAAGCTTTTTTCTTTTCTTTTCAATGTTTCCTAATTCTTTTTTTGTTAAGATGCTATCTTCATCATTGGATATTTTCTCATATTGTATCAAAGTTTTTATCGAAGAAGAAACAGTGTTCCAATTAGTAAGCATACCACCAAGCCATCGATCATTTACATAATACTGACCACAACGAACTGCTTCACTTGCAACAATATCTAAAGCTTGAAATTTTGTACCAACAAATAAAATGCGACCATCTTGAGATGCAACATCGTATAAAGCTTTCATCGCCGCCTCTAACAATGGTAATGTTTTTCGTAAGTCTATTATGTGTATACGATTCTCTTGATGTATACCATATATATATGGGGCCATTTTCGCATTCCAGCGACTAACTTTATGGCCAAAATGCACACCAGATTCAGCTAAATCACGTATAGTGACTTTAGGCAAATTTGTCATATTTACTCCTCCAAATAGTTTATCCTCCATGGCATAACCCTAACGGGACTACTTGCATAAGCCATGTGTGAAATTAAGTTATTTACATAGTAATAAAAAAGACAAAAAAGCGCAAACAAAAAATATTGACAAGTGGCAACACGTTGATTAGCTTTAAGGTTGCAAACGTTAAAAAGCAATGGGGGGTGTAGCTCAGTTGGTTAGAGCGCATGCCTGTCACGCATGAGGTCGTGAGTTCAAGTCTCATCACTCCCGCCATTACAGCAGAAACATCTTAAAATTCTTTAACTTTCTTATTAATTTGAATTAATTTCTTTCAGAGACTTGACATGATATTGTAATTGCTGCTTAATCTATTTAATTTTATCATTAATAATTGGGATTAAATATGTTCATTTCTGAGGTTTTTGCGGCAGATGCGACTAACAATGTATCAGCATCTGTTGCTAGCTTTATTCCACTCATTTTAATATTTGTAGTATTTTATTTTCTCATTATTCGCCCCAATCACAAAAAACTAAAAGAACATAGAAGGATGATAGATCAAATAAAACGTGGTGATACGGTTATTACTTCTAGTGGAATAATAGGTGAAGTAAACAAAGTTGACGAAGTAAATGCACAACTAATACTAGAAATAGCACCAAAAATTGAAATAAAAATCCTAAAGTCTGCTATATCTGAAATCTTAAATAAAGAAATTCAAAAGCCAGTAGCTAAATCTATTGAAAAAAGCAAAGTTGAAAAGAATGGCAAGAAAAATAAACTAGAGGAAAGTAAAAAAGACAAAAATGCTTCATAATTTAAGAAGTGTGTGGAATATTAGGTATAGTAAGTAGCGGTGATTCAGTAATACCAACTTTACTAACCGCGTTGCAAAAATTGGAATACAGAGGTTATGACTCTTCAGGTATAGCAATTATAAATAATAGAGGTAAGATAGAAGTAAAAAAATCAGAAGGTAAAGTTGAAAGATTGTGTGAAGTTGTTCATGAGAGCAAGATATCTAGTAGCAAAGTTGGTATAGCACATACTCGTTGGGCTACACATGGAGCTCCAAATCTTAAAAATGCTCATCCCATTTATATAAATAATGTTGTTATTGCTCATAATGGCATAATTGAAAATTACAATATATTAAAAAAGGATCTGGAGGAAAAGGGAGTATCTTTCCACACCGATACTGATACAGAAGTGATACCAAACATATTAACTTCATATCTTGATGAAGGGTTATCACCAGTTGATTCTATATTACAGTGTCTAAACAATTTACAAGGTTCACTTGCTTTGGCTTTATTATTTGCAGAATATCCAGATACTTTATTTGTTGCAAAAAGAAATTTGCCTTTAGCAATAGGATATAACTGTAATAAAGTGTTTGCTGCTTCTGATACTAATACTTTGAATTCATTTGTAGAAAAAATATTGCATTTAGAAGATAATGATATTGCAGTAATAAAATCTAACGAATTCAGTATATATAATAATGGTATACAAGTTAAACGCAGAACAGAAAATAGCAGTCCAAGAAATTTTCTAATTAGTAAAAATGGTTACCCTAGCTTTATGCTAAAAGAAATTTTTGAGCAACCGTATGCATTAAACAAAACAATAAATCAATTTTATAAACAATATAAAGAAATCAACAAAGAATTATTTTCTGAACTAGGTTACATTACTATAGTTGGATGCGGTTCATCCTATTTTGCTGGACTAATAGCAAAGTGTTGGCTGGAAAGTATTGCTCAAATTCGGGTATATCTAGAAATCTCGTCAGAATTTAGGTATAGCAGCGTCAAGCTCGAAGAAGGTAGTATTGGCTTATTCATTTCTCAATCTGGTGAAACTGCAGATACTATGGAAGCACTACGTTATGCGAGATTGCAGAAACAAATGATCATTAGCATAATTAATACATTTAATAGCAGCATAGAAAAAGCCTCAGATATTGTATTGCATACTCTTGCTGGACCTGAGATTGGTGTTGCTTCGACAAAAACCTTTTCTACGCAGCTTGCAATTTTAGCATGCTTTGCTGTAGAGCTTGGAAAAATAAAAGGTATACTGGGTAGAGAGAGGATAAAGGAACTAAGCGGTGCTATTAATTCCATTCCCGAACATGTAGAGCATGTTTTGAATGTGATGGAAATACAACATATATCAGGCAGTATATTAGAGCACAATAATATAATTATAATTGGGAGAGGAAGCTCATATGGAGTTGCAATGGAAGGTGCATTGAAGATAAAAGAGCTTTCATATATCAACACAATTGGTATTGCAGCGGGAGAAATGAAGCACGGTTCTATCGCTTTGATAGACTCTACTGTACTTGTTATCGCAATTATTCCTTACGATAATTTATTCTTTAAAACGCTATCCAATATACAAGAGATTATTGCAAGAAAAGGTAAAGTAATTGCCTTTAGTGATAAGCAAGGAGTACCGCTCTTAAAGGGAATTTGCATAGATGTGGTGCAACTTCCAGAAGTTGACAATTTTGTTTCTCCAATTATCTACAGTGTTGCTATGCAATTTCTTGCTTATTCTATTGCAGAAAAAAAAGGGTTAGATGTAGATTGTCCGAGAAATTTAGCTAAATCTGTCACAGTTGAGTAACTTATTTAAAGTGAGTTGCTAATTAACAGCTCTAATTATCAGTTATAAATTACTGAATTTTACTAATAAATTCATTAGCCCTCTGCGAAAGAATATGTAACTAATGTAAGGATGAGAGAGGCTAAAATCCACGCCTCAAATTAACAAGATTTGCCATTATGGTTACTAGACACAACTTAACCTAGCAAGCAAGAATTAACTAACAGAAAAATTGAAAACTAATATCAGTCTCTTATGTAATGCTACTAATATTTTTCTAAAAGCAATATGTTTTCTATTCAGGAAAGTCTACATCGCCATAACAATATTTACTAGAATGAGGTCTTGTCTCATTGTAAAAACACAACCAATGATCAACGTCTATCTGAAGATCTTCTAATGAATTGTAGATTGTTTTACAAAAAAAGAGGAGTAAATGAGAGTTCAGTAACTTGATTATAGAGTTGTACTGCCTTTCCATATTTGAAGCAAGTTGTTATTCTATCTCAAACCGTAGCACAAAGTAAATATGGCAATTTACACTAAAATTTTCTGTTTATGATTTATATTATGTAAAGATACTATTTGACCTTGAGCTTTAAAGATATTATGTAATAGCATTATTTAATATGCGAGGTTTATTATGGCTAAAGTAAATGCAGGTGAAAGCGCAAGAAAGCTCAAAGAAATTAAATTTCAGCTTATGTCACCAAAAAAGTCCAAAAGTAGTCAACAAATGTCACCAAAACGGAGTCGGAATTCTGGTGAAAAGCTATGGAATGCATTAGAATCGTTACAAGAAGCAAAATCAGAGTTAAAAAAAAGAAAGTTTGAAATAGAACTAAAAAAAGACACTGAAATATCAGACGAAGGAATAGAAAAAGTAGTGGAATTGGAAAGGAAAACAGAAAAAGAGATAGAAGAAATAGCAATGCCAATATCAACGTTACTACTTAAGGAAACAATAATAAAATTACAAGGAACAAAAATAATAAATTTTTTAAAAAAATTAGAAAAACAAGTAAAAGAAATGCAAGAATTATGTAAGAAACTAGAATTAAATGCTAAAATAGAAGAAGAAGATCTAAATAAGCTCGAGGACATAAAGAAAGAATCAGAAAAGTGTTGCAGAGAGTTAGTGAGCTATATGCCTAATTCAAATAATCCTAGAATGTTGTACACTGCTGTTATTGGTGTTGGTCTTGCTGTTGGGCTGGTAGCAAGTACTATACTTGAACATACAACTAGACTAAGTATGTTAGCAATAATTGGCATAGCTACATCATCTGCACTCGTAGCTGGTGGTGCTACATATGCAGCACTAAGACCTAATACTAAAATAGATGAATCAAAAGAAGTCCAAATAAAGAGTTCTCATCACTCACTTTCCTAATCACACTTTAATTCAAACTTTATCAGTTTTATTCAAGTTGCTTCTAAAAGGAGAATATCAATGGTGTTCTCCTTACTGATTTGGTTAAAATGCAGAAAACGCCTATGTCAAAATTTACACAGATGTTAAGTGCTGCCACTAATTCCCAGTTAGTACAATTTGTGTATCTTATTGACATATTTAATTTATTCTGTTACAATTTTTAGTAATTAGGTTGGGTAAAACAATGAAGAGTTTTAAATGGCTACTTAATCAAGTCAGACTTTCATGGATTAGCTTAATATCAAAAGTAAAGAGCTTTTTTCAAACTAACGATACACATTATCAAACAACTGCTAGCAATGGAAATGATCATACAAGAAAAATAAGTGTAGAAAATACAATAGAGGCGAAAGTTAATGAAGAGGATGTATGGTATGATTCTCTGAAAGAACAAGAGCCAGGTGAAAAAGAAAGAGATCTGGATGAAGAAGAATTTTTTGATGCTATTGAAAATTTGGATGAAGAGGAAGTGAGTGCTAACATAGAAGGAAAAGAGTATGAAAAAAATAAGTACTATAGTCTACAAGATGGTCTACAAGAAAAAAATGAATTTGATCACACAACGCACACTCTTACACTTGCTTTTGAAATTGAAAAGCCATTTCCAGACTCTGACCTTAGTAAATTTAAGTTATGCGAACTTAAGCAAAATGGTGATAAATATACGTTTATCTTAGAAAATGATCAGAAAAATCGAATAGAATTACACTCTGAATATCTCAATATTTATTTTCCTAAGTATTTTGAGAAACACAGAAAAAAAGGAGCTTACACCGAACTTTTTTCTCAAGAAGAAAATAGAATTAGCAATGATATTATAATACCGCTACAAGTTCCAAAAGAAGCAAGCATACTGACCAAAGAGTGCAATTGGTTAATAAGAAAGGTTGTAGGTGAAATACCATATTATCCAGTGGGCAAATCGCTTGAATACTGCAGGAGTCGTGTAAATTTCTTTCTTAACTTAAACAATATTATGTCTTTTTCTCTAAAATCAGCAAAAGCACAATATGCAGCTATGCTATCAGGTACTCCAACAGAAACAAACTGGCCAATAAAGGATATTCTAGTCAGAGGTAGTTTTATTAATCAGCATATTCCTAGAGTTGAAGAAGCTTATATTGATAAGCATTATATAGTTGAAGAAACTTTTGAAGTAGTTAACGTAGAATGTGCATCAGAGCTGAAGATTTCTCAACCTAGCATATAGCCTTATATTCTTTCATCAGCATGATATAATTTTGTGCAGATTGTGTAATATGTTTTATTTCTTCATTTGACATTTTTTTGAAGAATTGTGCTGGCCTGCCAGCCCATACTTCACCACTTTTTATCACTTTTCCATGTGTCACCAGTGAACCAGCAGCTACCATAGCTTCAGACTCGACAATCGCATGATCCATTATAACAGAGCCCATACCAATAAATGCTTTATCATGTATCGTGCATGCATGTAACACACAAAAATGTCCAACCGTCACCATACTACCAATAATCGTGTCACCGCCTGGATTTCTATCTACATGAATTACGGTGCCATCTTGAATATTCGTTTCATCACCTATTTCGATTGATCCAACATCTCCTCTGATCACACAATTAAACCAGATACTCGCATTCCTTCCTATTTCAACGTTACCTATAATACGCACACCATCTGCGATAAAAGAACTTTCATCCATTTTTGGTTCATAATCTTTGTATTTTAAAATGTGATAGCTCATAATTTAAATAAGGTTTAATACATACTTGGGTTCCAGTAGTCAAGTTACTCGGGTAAAGATATTCTTGACTTATGATCCTTATGCTCCTAAAATCTTTATTTTTAGCTCTATTTATAATGTCAGTAACAGTACTTAGTGTACTTCAAATAATATTAGTTGTTGTATTGGTAATTTTAGTGCTCCTGCAGCCACCTGGAAGTAGTTCATTAAGTGGCTTTAGTAATTCACAACAGGGAATGAATTCAATAATTCCGATAAAGTCTTCTGAAAATCCACTCAGTAGAATAACTTCTATAGTTGCTGGGCTGTTCATTATAAATACACTGTTACTATCAGGATTATGTTCAAAAGATGTACATAAAAAATCAATTGCAGAGAAGATTATATCAGAAAAGAAGCAAGAAGGCCAATCAACTTCTGTTCCATTTGAAAATTAATGAAAGAAACCAAGTTTATCTTTGTTACAGGTGGAGTTGTTTCATCACTTGGTAAGGGTTTAGTTGCTTCAAGTGTGGGAGCACTTCTTCAAGCTCATGGATTCAATGTTCGCATCAGAAAGCTTGACCCATATCTCAACATTGATCCTGGAACAATGAGCCCAGCTCAGCACGGGGAAGTATTTGTTACTGAGGATGGTGCTGAAACTGATTTAGACCTTGGACATTACGAGCGTTTTACTAAAATTAAAGCAACCAAGGACGACAATATAACAACTGGTAAAGTATATAATAAATTATTAAAGAAGGAAAGGTGTGGTGATTATCTAGGCAAAACTGTGCAAATCATTCCTCATGTGACAGATTTAATCAAATCTTTCATTTTTAATGGTACAGAAGATTTAGATTTTGTAATATGCGAAATAGGCGGAACCGTAGGTGATATTGAAAGCCAACCGTTTTTGGAAGCTATACGCCAAGTTAATTATAAACTAGGAAAGCAAAAAGTTATCCTTATTCACTTAACTTTAATACCATATCTCACTGCAGCACAAGAATTAAAGACAAAACCGACACAGCATTCAGTTCGAGAGTTAAACTCTGCGGGGTTACAACCAGATATTATATTATGTCGCAGTGAAAAAGAAATTTCCGATAATCAAAAAGAAAAGATAGCCAATCTTTGCAATGTTTCTTTATCTAACGTAATACCTGCTCCTGATGTAAACCATATATACGAGTTACCGTCCTTGTATAATCAATGTGGGCTCGGGACACAAATTTTGGATCACTTTCACTTAAGTAAGCCAAAACCAAGCTTACCTGAATGGGACCAAATAGTACACTCTATGAGACATCCAACACAAGAAGTTATCGTTTCCATAGTAGGAAAATATACTGAATTTCCTGACGCATATAAATCACTGATTGAAGCATTAAACCATGGTGCAATTAGTAATAAAGCTAGAGTGAAGATAAATTGGGTCAACTCAAGAGAAGAGAATGGAAAATCTATAGATGCAAAGTTTATCAGAGAAAAATTACAAAGCTCTAATTCAGTCCTTGTTCCAGGAGGATTTGGTGATAACGGAATAGAAGGTAAAATATTAGCAATAAACTATGCCCGTGTAAATAACATTCCTTTTTTAGGAATATGTCTTGGTATGCAGCTTGCAGTGATTGAATTTGCTCGTAACGTTATTAAGCTTGAAGATGTACACTCTGAAGAATTTTATACTTGCAAACACCCAATCATCAAGCTCGCTGATGGTAAGAACGTTGATCTTGGTGGAACCATGAGACTTGGAACATACAAGTGTAATGTAAATCCAAATTCAAAAATGGCAAATGTGTATAGTAGTGTCACTATTTCAGAAAGACACAGACACAGATATATAGTTAATTTAGATTATAAAAATAACTTAGAAGAGAATGGAATGATATGCAGTGGTATATCAGAAGATAAAACATGCATAGAGGCAGTGGAGCTAAAAAATCACTCATGGTTTATTGGTGTGCAATTTCATCCAGAATTTCAATCAAGACCATTTTCTCCTCATCCTCTCTTTACATCATTTATTAAGGCAGCTATTGACAATAGAGTTTAATAGAACTGAATAAACTCTATTCTAATAGAGAGGTAAAAAATGTTACTAAGAAATAGTAAAGATAGCATTACATATGGATCTGCGACCTTCGAGGAATTGAATAGGCATGTAGAACAAATAATATATAAATTAGAGGAGGATCAAATTATAGAGGATATAATGGAAGAAGTAGTTGTAGCTATAAACGAACTAAAATCGGTAGAAGAAATAAAAAAATATTTAAAGCGAGAAATAGATAGCCTTGTAAAAAGGACAATAGTCCTTAGTGAATTCTATAACCTAGAAAAAATAGAAAAGCCAAGAAAAGAAAATTATATTTACCCAAGCACCTAATGTTTAAGTACCAATACATGGAACTTGCCATAGAGCAAGCAAAACTTGCTCAGAAAGATGGCGAAGTGCCAATAGGTGCTGTAATAGTTAATGGAAACAATATCATCTCCTCTGCACACAATATATCTAATGATCCAACTGCACATGCAGAAATGTTAACAATTAGACAAGCATTTTCAACTTCCACGCTTTATGAAGCTGAAATGTACGTAACGTTAGAGCCGTGCCCGATGTGCGCTCAAGCTATCTCTTTTGCAAAAATTAAACGTCTGTACTTCGGGGCTTACAATCCCAAAGGTGGAGGAGTTGAAAACGGCACTAGAATATTTCAATTCTGTAACCACACACCTGAAGTTTATGGTGGAATATTAGAAACAAAATGTTCTCTTTTGTTAAAAGATTTCTTTGAGAAATTGAGAACTTAGTTTAAGATGTGTGAGATTGTTTCAATATTTTTTGAGTAAAATCTGTATTATAACTCTTTCGTATATTTGACCAATTTGCTCATGCAACGTACATAAGGGGTGTTATTACGATAACTCCGTTGCAGGGAGTGTTAAATAAACTGTGTCAAATCGCATTTTTAGTTCAACTCGATTTTTAACCTACCAGGAAAAAAGATATCAAGTTGAGAGATAGTTAAAGCCCAATCATGTATAGGCATAGTCCATTTCTCTCCTGCCTTCTTTATAGCACAATATACCTGTTTATGCAAGGCATTTGTGCTGGTAAATGAGCCCTTAGTTTTAGTAAATTTTCTGATCTGTCTATGTAACCCTTCAATAGGATTTGTGGTATAAATTAACTTTCTTACAGGGCCGGAATATTTAAAATAACTAGACAGATTTTCCCAATTATTCTCCCAAAACTAAAGTATATTTTTCTCCCCATTTTTCCTCTAGCTCAAGTAAATAATTCTCGGCTATTTCTCTACTTGATATGTTTTTTTCAAATCATTCATGAAAACTTTTGCTCGATACATATTTCAGTGAATTTCTTATCTTATGTACTATACATTTCTGCATTAGGAAAGACGCTATTTATAGCTGTAGGAAAGCTTTTTAACACAAGCTATCAGAATATCATCTACTCCTCTCTCCTTTAGGTCATTTAGTACTCCCAACCAGAACTTCACTTTCAGCCAAATAAAAACCCAAAACTTCTTTTCTGCCATTTTGCTAATATGTTATACATACATTTGCTTACACAATGCCCGTCCTCCTTGACCTTAAAAAACCATGAACACTATTGGATATACAGATTGCAGCGGACGACTGCGCCATTCGTTGATTACTGGTAGCAATTTGTCAGTAATACTTGATATCTCTGCTGCAGATATTTTATATTTCTTCTACATGCGATGCTATATCCCATGCCACTGGCATATGTACTTAAAACCTTTGCTTCAAGTTCGGTTGTTTGCCTTTTTCTGACTACTTGTGGCTCGAAACTTCCTTCTCTATCTCTTGGTGTCAATAGTTCAAATACTTGTCCGTAAAGTCTTTGAATTTCTTCGGTTGTTTTCTTCGCTTTCAGCCGACAAATGGTTTTCTATCTCGCCTTCCCTCTAGCAGTTTTTTGATAAATGGTGTTAATGCTCCATCTCTTCCTGTCAATGGTCTTCCTTCTCGTATAGATGATAAGATATTTGTTTCTAATTCTTTATAGTCTACCAAACCGGTAGTTGTGTTTGCTTGACTCATTGTCAAACCTCCATTTTTTTATCAATTTATTACTTTACTTCTCGGTTTGACACAGTTTATTTAACACTCCCGAAAGGAACAATGGATCCCAGTGTCTGAGCACTGGGATGACAAGGTAGGAAGTACTGGGATGAAACCTTTTTGCTTCAATATTTTGCACAGTAGCCATGCAACTTAACAGATACTTTTCTCTTCATTTATCCTAAGGTTTTTATGGGTTAAAAAACCCATAAAAACCTTATATAAAACCCCTGTTGTGATTAAAAATACACTAAATCTTGGTTTTCACATGTTTCATTTTCTGCCATAAGCGACAATAATTTTGTGCTCTCAAGGAAACTGTTTGCACTAGCTTCTAAGAGATCAGATTTTACTTTTGTAAGTTCACATTTAATCTGATCTATTTTCCCATTCAAATTTTTATGTGCATCTTCGACTAATTTATTCATTTCATCTTCTAAAAGTGTACTTACTTCTTTACTTTGTGTAGTGACAAGATCATTTATTTTGCTTGTAATTTCAGGTTTTATAAGGCTTTCAATTTTTTCTTCAGTATATTTTTTTACTGCTTCTTCTACCTGAGTTTTTATTTCTGGCTTTAGCAAATCTGCAACTTCTGGTCCTACTTTTTTCACTGCTTTTTCAGCTGCATTTTTTGCTGCTTTTTCAGCATTTGCTTCTACTGACTTTACTGTCTTATCAATTGAAGTCGATATTTTTTTTTCTATTTGATTAGCTTTTTCGCTAGCTATTTTGTTAGCTTTCTCTTCAGCTAAAGTTAGCATTTTTCCTTCTATTTTTTTTACTTCATCTTGAGCTGCTTTTCTAGCTTCTAGTTTTAAATCGTTACCCATTTTAGATATTACTTGATTCGCAGCTTCTTTTGCTGTTTTGCTTATATCAAGAATTTTATCAAACATTCCTGCACGATACACTTGAGAGCCGAAGTTTGATTCGTCAGCCAAATTTTTGTAATTGTATTCTTTCATAATGTACTCCTTAATTTAAAAACTATACTAACATTAATATACAAGTACAAAAATTATATTAATATTAGTATTGCTTTTCAGGGCAGTAGTATAAATTTATAGTACCTTTTGAAAAAATTCATGACTTGACGGCAAAGAGCATTATATTGGTATCATGACTGACTTGGAAAAGATGAGAGAAAAACTGCAAAATCAAATTAATTATCATAATATCTTATATTATCAAAAAAGTAAGCCAGAGATAAGTGATGCTGAATATGATGAACTGAAAAAAAAGTTAGCTGCAATAGAGCCAGAAGCTTATGCAACACAAGATAGTGTTGGTGCTCCGCCTGATGAGAGATTTTCTAAGGTGGAACATCAAGAACCTATGCTTTCTCTTGAGAATGCTTATGATGAACAAGGTGTAGAAAAATTTTTGTCTAAAATAAAGAGATTTTTAATTGCAGATGAAATAGAGATATTATGTGAGCCAAAAATTGATGGATTGTCATTTTCTGCAATTTATGAAGATGGGAAATTTGTTAAAGCTGCAACTCGAGGTGACGGTTTTGTAGGAGAGAATGTAACTCACAATGTTGCAACAATAAAAGGCTTTCCTAAGTTTTTACAAGATGTTCAAGGAAGACTAGAAGTAAGGGGTGAAATATATATCAGTAACAGCGACTTTTTAAAGTTAAATGAAAATAATGAATTCGCTAATCCTCGAAATGCAGCTGCTGGTTCTTTAAAGCAATTGAATGCGAACATTACAGCAAAAAGGCCTCTTAGATATTTTGCTTATTCTTTAATTGGTGGAATAGAGAAAAGTCAAAGTGAAGTACTAGAAAAACTTGAGAAACTTGGTTTTTGCGTAAATGAGCATCGTTCCTTAACAAGTAGTTTGAATGGAATGCTAAAGTTCTATAACGAGATCTATGATTATCGTTATAACTTGGATTATGATATCGATGGGATAGTCTATAAAGTGAATGATTTGGTGCTACAAAGTCGTCTGGGAAGTACACACAAAGCGCCACGCTCAGCGCTTGCATATAAATTTTCTGCGATTTATGCAAAGACAAAGTTAAATAAAATATTTATACAGGTGGGTAGAACGGGGGTTTTAACTCCAGTTGCAGATTTGGTACCAGTCAATATTGGCGGAGTGCTAGTTAGCAGAGCAAGTCTACATAACCAAGATGAGATAAAACGTAAAGACATAAGAGAAGGAGATGTTGTAATAATTAAAAGAGCTGGAGATGTAATTCCTCAAATTGTCAAAGTAGATGAAGGTTCTCGTCATGCAAATATGCCTGAATTTGTGTTTCCTGACATATGTCCTGAATGTGGTAGTAAAGTGCAGATTGAAGGAGTTGCAGTAAGATGTCCTGAAGAATTTAATTGCAAGGCTCAAATAGTAGAAAAACTAAAACATTTTGTGTCAAAAGATGCATTTGACATTATTGGCCTTGGTGAAAAACAAATAAAGTTTTTTTATGATCTGGAACTAATAAGACAAATTCCAGACATTTTTATTTTAGAGGAAAGATTAAAAGAGTTTTCCTTAAAAGAGCATCATGGTTGGGGCGAGAAGTCAATAGCTAATCTATTAAGTGCTATACAAAGCAGAAGAGTAATCTCTCTAGATAGGTTCATATTTTCTTTGGGTATCAGATTTATCGGCCAAGTTGCAGCAGAATTGCTCGCAAATTATTATGTATCTTATGATAACTGGTATAATTCGATGTCATCAAATGATGTTGAGTTGGTAGGTATAGATGGTATAGGAGAAAAAGTAGCTGAATCTTTAAAATCGTTTTTTTCTCAGGAACGTAACATTAAAATGTTAAATGATCTTACTGCATATCTGCAAATTCTTCCCGTGAGCTCCAACTCTAGCGATTCTTTTTTGAATAACAAAATTATAGTGTTTACTGGTAAGCTACGTGCTATGAGCAGAGGGGAGGCAAAAGTAAGAGCTAAAGTTTTAGGGGCAAAGATCAGTTCAAGCCTTTCTACTAAAACTGACTATTTAATTGCAGGAGAAGATCCAGGTTCAAAATATAAAAAAGCAATGGAATTGGGTGTGGAAATTTTAGATGAAGAACAGTGGAACAAATTGTGCTAAACACAACTTAATCTGACGGGAATGAATTAACTGATAGAAGAATGGGAGTGTTAAATAAACTGTGTCAAATCGCATTTTTAGCTCAACTCAATTTTCAATCTACCAGGAAAGAAAATGTCGAGCTGGGATATGGTTAATGCCCAATCATGTACAGGCATAGTCCATTTCTCTCCTGCCTTCTTTATAGCACAATATACCTGTTTATACAAGGCATTTGTGCTAGTAAATGAGCCCTTAGTTTTAGTAAATTTTCTGATCTGTCTATGTAACCCTTCAATAGGATTTGTGGTATAAATTAATTTTCTTACAGGGCCGGAATATTTAAAATAACTAGACAGATTTTCCCAATTATTCTCCCAAAACTAAAGTATATTTTTCTCCCCATTTTTCCTCTAGCTCAAGCAAATAATTTTCGGCTATTTCTCTACTTGATATGTTTTTTTCAAATCATTCATGAAAACTTTTGCTCGATACATATTTCAGTGAATTTCTTATCTGATGTACTATACATTTCTGCTTTAGGAAATACGCTATTTATAGCTGTAGGAAAGCTTTTTAACACAAGCTATCAGAATATCATCTACTCCTCTCTCCTTTAGGTCATTTAGTACTCCCAACCAGAACTTCACTTTCAGCCAAATAAAAACCCAAAACTTCTTTTCTGCCATTTTGCTAATATGTTATACATACATTTTGATCAACGTGCTAACATAGAAGCTAAAGACGATGATGGATGGACACTTTTACACTATGCTGCATGGAAAGGCCGTAAAGAAATTGTTGAATTTCTTGTGGATGAAGAAGAAGCTAATATTAATGCTAAAGCTAATGGTGATAGTAAAAAGCCTATACATGCTGCTGCTAAAGCAGGTCATAAAGAAATAGTAGAATTTTTTCTTAGTAAAGGAATAGGGGTTGATGATGCTGATAATGATAAATGGACACCTTTACACTATGCTGCTCGTTATAATCACTTAGAGCTTTCTAAATTTCTCCTGGGTCAACATGCTAACATAGAAGCTAAAGACAATAATGGATGGACGCCATTGCACCGTGCTGCTGAGAGAGGCCATAAAGAGATTGTTAAATTTCTTGTGAATGAAAAAAAAGCTAATATTAATGCTAGAATTAATAGTGATGGTAAAAAGCCTATACATGCTGCTGCTAAAAAAGGTTATAAAGAAATAGTGGAATTTTTTCTTAGTAAGGGAATAGGGGTTGATGATGCTGATAATGATAAATGGACATCTTTACACTATGCTGCTGCTTATAACCACTTAGAGCTTTGTGAATTTCTCCTGGGTCAACATGCTAACATAGAAGCTAAAAATAAGAATAATAAAACACCTTTAGATCTAGCCCGCGAAAGAAATCACATGGAAATAGTAAGTTCTCTAATGCAACCACAATTAGGCCAAAAGATGACTGCAGTTGCGGAAGAAACTATCCAAAAAGTTAAAAATCTTATTGAGCAAAGTGCTAACATAGAAGCTAAAGATATGGATATTTCCAATGACAATTTAAAAAGTGACAGGAGAGCTTCTTCTAATGATAGCTTAGAAAGTGACGGAGATACTGCTCCAGGTACGACTGTAAAAGAGGCAAAAGTAGAATCTTATGCTAAATCAAGAAAAGCACAAAGACAATAAGTTGAAAATGTGATGTAAAGGAGATAAGTGGGCATGTACAACCGAGACGGGGGTACATTAGCCCATCTCTTGATGTATTTGTGTAACCTTTTTTTCTTTTAGCAAATTTTGTAACTCACCTTTTTCATACATCTCGCGGGTTATGTCACAGCCACCAACAAACTCTCCCTTTATATATAATTGTGGAATTGTTGGCCAATCAGAGAAACTTTTTATGGACTGACGTATTTCATCATTCTCAAGTACGTTGATGCATTTAAACTTTACATTCAATTTTTTGAGAATTGACACGACGAGTCCAGAGAATCCACATTGAGGAAAGTCAGAGGTGCCTTTCATATACAGCACTACATCGTTTTCTGCTATGTCTTTTTTTATTTGTTGAAAGTTGTTCATAAATATCACCTTAATTTTAAGCTCCAGTTTCTAGTTGCAATGCATGTATAGACTGACCTTCAAGAGCCTTATATACCATTCTGTGTTGTTCTATTTTTGTCTTTCCAGAAAAACACTTGGAAGTTATTTTTAAATGATAATGATCATCATCTCCAGCAAGGTCCTTAATCTTTATATCAGCATCAGGAAATGATTGTTTGATAATTTTCTCTAACTCGTGAATTGTAATAGTCATTGGTTTATTTTAATTATAAGTCTAAAATATGCAATTGATTATTGTGAAGACAATAGATTCAGCGTGCTGAGAGCACTAGCAAGACGAGATTTTAATTGACTTGCATACTCATTCCAGTCCTCTATTTCCTTTCTTGCCACACCTGAGGTAACGGCAGCTTTTGCAACAGCAGGAGATACCATAGAAATTAATCTTGGATCAAATGGAGTAGGTATTATATATTCACGTCCATAGCTCATTTTACGACCGCCATAGGCTGCAGATATCTCATTTGGCACTGATTCGCGGGCAAGCTTCGCTATTGCATCTGCAGCTGCAATTTTCATTTCTTCATTTATTGTCGTTGCATGTACATCAAGTGCTCCTCTGAATATATAAGGAAACCCCATTACGTTATTGACTTGGTTGTTATAGTCTGACCTACCAGTTGCAATTATTGCATCTGGCCTTACAGACTTTGCAAATTCAGGCCTTATTTCTGGATCAGGATTAGCAAGAGCAAAAATGATCGGGTCTTTACCCATGCTTTTTAACATCTCTTCGCTGAGCACATCCTTTGCAGAGAGTCCGATGAATACATCAGCGCCTTTTATGGCATCAAGTAGAGAACGTTCTTTAGTGTCAATTGCATATTTTTCCTTCCACTTATTCATGTCCTCTTTTCTGTCTTTGTGTATTACTCCTTGTTTGTCACATAGCACTATGTTCTTAGCGCCCATGGACTTTAGTATTTCCAAACACGCAATACCAGCTGCTCCAGCACCATTCATGATGATCTTGACATTCTCTAATTTCTTTTCAGCAATATCGAGGGCATTTTCTATACCAGCTGCAACAACTACTGCAGTGCCATGTTGATCATCGTGGAACACCGGAATATCCATCAACTCATTTAGACGTTTCTCTATTATAAAACAATCAGGAGATCTTATATCTTCTAGATTTATTCCCCCCCAACTTGGACCAAGATACCTTACTGCATTGATGAAATCTTCTATGTTTTCTGTGTCAACTTCTATATCAATTGCATCAATGTCAGCAAAACGCTTAAATAAAACAGCTTTGCCTTCCATGACGGGTTTTGAAGCAAGAGGACCGATATTGCCAAGTCCCAGCACTGCGGTGCCATTTGAAATGACAGCCACATAATTGCTTTTTGCCGTGTAATCATAAACAGCTTTAGGATTTTTAGCTATTGCAAGGCATGGGGCTGCAACACCAGGGGAATAAGCAAGTGATAGGTCATGCTGTGTGGATAAGGGTTTTGTTGGTATAACTGATACCTTACCAGGTTTACCACTTTTATTATGGTACTTAAGTGCTTCTTGTTTTGTGGTGTTATCTAAATCATTATTCATGCTTTGAGCTTATTGTTAGTAATTTCCTAAGTATATGGGGTTTTTATGAATGTTCAACTATTAGCTTGTGAACTCTATTGTACTTCTGTATAAATTTATCTACTACGTAGGGTGATGTGACATGCTTAAGAAAAACGTGCCTAATTTGCTAACAATTTCTCGTGCGCTCGCAATACCGGCAATAATATCAAGCTTTTATATAGAGAGTAAGTATGCAAGTCTAATAACAATATTGATCTTTATGTTTGCGTGCATTACAGATTTTTTTGATGGTTATTTAGCGCGTGCATGGAAAGTCCAATCGAATTTTGGCAAGTTATTTGATCCAATTGCCGACAAGTTAGTAGTAGCTTCAACAATAATCATGCTAGTTTATAAGCATAAGATAGATGATATTACAATTATACCGTCAGTTATAATTGTTTGTAGGGAGATATTAGTTTCAGGCTTGCGGGAGTTCTTGATAGCTACAAACGTTAGTTTACCTGTGAGTAAGGCTGGGAAAATTAAAACATTTTTGCAGATGGTTGCTATAGTAGCGTTAATAATGAGTGATTATGAAGCAACTAAATATATAGGTGTGGTTTGCTTATGGGCTGCGGCTGTTATGACTATGTGGTCAGGCTATAATTACGTTCTAGCTGGCATCAAACAGATTGACTAAATTGCTTAAGAGTATACAAAGAAGGTTAATAATTTCATAACATTGACTTAGTAATTAAAATCCTATATAATGTATTAGTTCATAAGTTGGTCTGTTCATATGACTAGTATTACAGGCACTAAGTTTTTTTTAAAAAGATCCAAAGGTAAAAAAGGTGCTAAAATGGAAGATTTTTTCTGGGATTTTTGGCCAACAGTTGATGAAGAAGTCAGAAAAGAAAGAGAGGAAGAAAAAAGCAAAAAGCTCGAACAAGAACTATTAACACTAAAAAAAAGAGAGCTACATAGGAAATGTGTATCATTGGTAACAATGGTTCCATTTGCATTATTGATGGCAATTGAGCTCGAAAAAACATGTAGCGATCAGGTATTACTTGGCCTTATAAGCAGCTCATTAGGCCATACTATATTACCTTTCACAGTCTTATCCCTTATTTGCACGCTATATTTAATTTATAATAATAGAAAAATAGCACAAAAAGAACGAGAATTGGAGAATATTGAAAGTGGGAAAACAGTAGAAAAAGAAAAGAGAGACCTTCCTTGTACCGTTGATGATTACTTTAACTATGCTGATGCTGCTTTAGTTACATTAGTTATTGTGGCTAGCATAGTAGGTGAAGCATTGGAGCAAGGAATAATAGGAGACGTAGCTTTTTCAATTTCTAGTCTATTTTACTTTGTAGCGAGTGCTACTTTCTGCTATCGCGAGTACAAGAAAAGTAAAAAATATGAAGTAGAAAAAGAGCAAGACTTTGATGAGAAGTTTGAAAAAAAGACAAGCAATATGTCTTCAGCTAAGTTAATGCTCGCTGGTTCTTCTTTATTACTAATCAGGAAAATAATATTGATTTCTGGAGTAGCATTAGCATCATCTGCTGTTGGGCCTGCTTTAGGTCTGGTAGGTATTGCTCTTTTGATGGTAGGAAGTGGATTGATCACACATTCTTATAGTAGAAAGCTAGAGAACGTAGAAGTGAGTGGAAAGGGTGTTGCAATAGGTGGTGGTGCGAGCAATATAGGTAATGGTGGCCAAGAGACGCTTTTCGTTCGATGATAATGCCAAAAATTTGTTTATTTAGGTAATATTTAGTCTATACTTTATTTTGATCAAAAAAAATCTTATGTATAAGACTTTAATCATATGCTTTTTTCTTCTGACTTGCCCCTTCACGCAGTCGTATGCGAATGATCTTGAACACACTGAAACTGAACTATATGAGGAGGCAGTTAAGCTTTATGATCAGAAAAAATATAAGCAAGCTATTAGAGCATTTCAAAAGATAGAGGATTTGTATCCTTTATCTTATTGGGCAATGAAAGCCAAATTATTGTCTGGGGTTTCTCACTATAATATGGGTAAATACAGCGGTGCTGCAAGTGATATGGATGATTATATATACGTTTATCCAAATGGTGAAGATTTGCCATATGTATATTACTTAAGAGTATTATCTTATTACATGCAAATTAACAAAGTGCAGCTTGGGCAACAAATTGCATATAAAACTTTAGAGCTAGCTACTGAATATATTAATCTTTTTCCGAATAGCGAATATATAGAAGAGATCAAAGAAAAAGAAAAATTAATCACAGAACATATATCAAAAAAAGAGTATTCTATTGGTGAATTTTACCTAAAGCGTGGTGAATATTTAGCAGCAATTAAGCGTTTTCAAGATATGATAAGCGATAAAGATTCTAAATATTCTTCTAGAGTTATTAGTTATTTAATAACAGCTCACTTAGCTCTTGGCCTTGACTTAGAAGCTGAGCAGTATGAAAATATGTTAGTAGAAGGGGTGAATTAGTTTTCTTATGGCTGGTCATTCACAGTTTTCAAATATAAAACATCGAAAAGGTGCTCAGGATGCAAAGCGCTCGCAAAAATTTACGAAGCTCATTAGGGAAATAACAGTTGCTGCAAAACAAGGGCTACCTGATCCCGAGCTTAATCCACGTCTTCGCTCTGCTATCTTTTCTGCGCGAAAGGAAAATCTACCAAAAGATAAAATAGAAACAGCAATAAAAAATGCAGCTGGTAACGTTGCTGGAGAAAGTTATGAAGAAATACAATATGAAGGCTGCGGACCTTCTGGTGCTGCACTTATTGTCCATGCTCTGACAAATAATCGCAACCGAACTGCTTCTGAGATACGTTATATCTTTTCTCGCAAAGGCGGTAATTTGGGAGAAACAGGATGTGTGAGTTACCTTTTCGATCATGTAGGCTTAATTGTCTATAAAGCAGAGGGTATAAATTTTGAAGATTTATTTAACTATGGAATTGAATTAGAAGTATTGAATGTTGAGGAAAATAACAAGGAAGAATTATATGTTATAACTTGTGAAGTGAAAGATTTTGGTAGAGTGCGTGATGCTTTCTATACAAAATTTGGAGAACCAGAACTTGCTCGTCTTTCATGGCAACCAAAGGACCTGATTGAAGTGAGCGACAAAGAATTAATTGATAAATTATCTACATTAGTTGAAGAGCTAGAAGATAATGATGATGTGCAGTATGTTGAAGGTAATTTTATTTTTGCTGATAAACTATGAGGCTGGTAATACTTCCACTGCTTTGTATTTTACCAGCATATGCAACTGAAACATTTGCGCAGAAATACTATTGTCATTCCAGTGCCCAGACACTGGAAATTGATTGTAAACAGCACGCTATACAACATTTTCGATTAAAAAACTGTTCAAGCACTGGAATAACAGAAAGCAACCTAAACCACTTTCCAGCGTTACTTCAGCACGGGATCAGGAAAAAAAAAGCTGCTTTGGTGACAGAAAGTGATAGAAAGTTGTTATTCATATCCAGTGACATAAAATCCTCTTTTTTTGACGCAGAAGGTTTGGCGCCAAATACAGTAATGAGATTAATCGACATATATAAAGGTTATGGTGTAGATTTTAAAAAAGACATTGTGCCCAAAAGCAAATTGGAGGTGCTGTGTGAAAAATCACTCAGTAATCAGAAGGCTGAAGAAAAAATTTTATATACTTCACTGACAACAGATAAAAAGGTCATTAGCTTGTATCATTATGAGTCACAAGAAGCAAAAGAAGTGTATTTTAATAAAGAGGGGGTAAGCTTGAAGAGTAGCGAAATTTTTGTAAATCCTTTAAACGGAGATTTTCGTATATCCTCGAATTTTGGTAATAGAAAGCATCCCATTCATGGTAAAATTGCTTTTCATAAAGGAGTAGATTATGCAGCTAAACTTGGCACTCCTATACACGCCACTGCAGAAGGTGTAATAGAATATATAGGAAAGAATGGTGGCTATGGGAATTACATCAAAATAAAGCACAACAATAAATATTCAACTTGTTACGCACATATAAGCAAATTTAGTAGCGATGTAAAGTTAGGCTCTAAAGTAAAGCAGGGACAAATCATTGCTTATGTTGGCAGCACTGGTGTTGCAACAGGACCTCATTTACATTATGAAGTTATATATAATGGTAAACATATTGATCCGCTTACGATAGCTCATGGCAATGAGATAAAGTTGCCTGATCGTGAATTAAGAGAGTTTAAATTATTTGTAAGTAAGGTAGATGAAATAATCAGCAGAGAGGGTGCAAGTGAAAAAGCAATCTGATGAAGACAGTACAGATAAAAATACAATAAATGATAGAAATCTAAGTAAAATTCGGGCTTTTCCTGTACTAATAGCGCTAGGGTTAATTTTATTGGTACTTTTTGTGTATGACAGCACAATTGCACTTGGAGTTGCTGCTGTTTCAATATTGACTTTTTCTCAAGGATTTTTCGTTAATGATCCTAATGAAGCAAGAGTGATAGAGTTTTTTGGTCATTATATTGGAACTTATTTTAAGTCTGGAATATGCGTAACGCTTCCATTTTCGAGTAAATATAGAGTTTCTTTGAAATTTCAGAATATCAATACAGAAAAAATTAAAGTTAATGATGCTAATGGAAGTCCGATAGAGATTTCAGTAGTAATTGTTTGGAGAGTGAGCAGTCCTGCGAAGGCATATTATAATGTTAATAATTATCATGATTTTGTTTTTGTGCAAAGTGACTCGGTAATTAGAGAACTGGCAAGTAATTATCCGTATGATAGCGAAAACGATGAGGAATCTTTGCGTAAAAATTCTGATAAAATTTCAAATGAATTGAGATCAATGCTACAACAAAGATTGAATATTGCTGGAATTGAAATTACAGAAGCGAGAATATCGCATTTGGCGTATTCATCTGAGATTGCACAAGCAATGCTGAGACGTCAACAAGCACATGCCATCACCTCTGCAAGAAGGCATATAGTGCAAAATGCAATAGGAATTATCGAAGAAGTAATAGCCCATTTTGAAAAAAATAAAAGCTTACAATTGGATGGAAAACAAAAGGTTCAATTGATAAACAATTTGCTAGTTGCTCTGATCTCTGAGCAGGATGCACAGCCGACTATTAGTTTGGATAATAATTAGCATAGAAGCCGATTGGGTTTCATGAATGCAAGTCACTGTTAATTTCTTGATTAATAGACTAAATGATGTTATAAATTACACGCATTAGGGGTGCTCTAAAAAAGCTGAGAGTACATAAAGTACAACCCTTTGAACCTGATCTTGTTAAAACAAACGTAGGAAAATGTATGTATATAAATATTGAAGAATGCTTTGGCTTCATCGCGTTCATTACATCTCTCATTGGGTTATTGCCTCAAGTATATAGAGCATATATCACAAAACTTACTCGTGACGTATCGATGCTAATGTTGGTGAATTATCTTATTTGTTCATCATCTTGGCTTATTTACGGTATTTGTCAGGGTTTAACTTTTGTGATACTCAGTAATATTGCTGGATTAGTGATCAGTATAATATCAATTGTTCAAAAATGTTACTACGATGCAAAAACTGCACGAAGCGTTTTATAACCATATGCTACATTGTAGCGTGGAGCAAGAATATCGTTCTATTGTAGTACTAAATGGAGAAATACCTGATTCATCGTTTTTTAAACAAGATATACCTGTTATTGCTGTAGATGGAGGAGCAAATAAGCTTCTATCAATTGGCGTAAAACCTGATCTTGTAATAGGAGATTTGGATAGTATAAATCCGAATTTACGTGCTAATTTAAATACAGTATATCTACCTGATCAAGATTATTGCGACTTTTCTAAAGCAATGGCTCACTTAAAAACAGTAAAGTTATTGCCATCAATAGTAACGGGTATTACTGGAGGAGCAATTGATCATATACTACAAAATATTAACTTTTTTTTAAGTACAGATAGTATCTTTTATATGCCTTCGCCTCCCATGGTGGGGTACGCCTTACAAAAAGGTATTAGCTATTTTTCCTCTTTGCTAAAAAATACTAAAATATCCTTACTTGGTATACCGAAAGCTCAAATATCAACTAAAGGATTACAATGGGAACTGTACCTTAGTCACCTTGCTTTTCCAGGAAAGAATTCTTGCTTTAATCGAAGTTTAGGCAATGAGTTATCTATAGAAATACACAGCGGCGTGTGTTTAGCAATGATATATTTAGAAGCAGTAAATGATGATGGTGTGTATTGAGTTAAAACATTAAGAAAAAAAAAAGTAGAAAAACCGTGTTAACACTAATTATAAAAACTACAGGCGCCTGTTATTAGCTAAAGTAAAGGTCAAATATCTGGAATTCTGGACATAAAATCCTCCTGTATAAAAAAGATTCAGAATGTACACACAACAGATGTGGCTGAATTTTTATTGAAAAATTGGTTAAAAGGTCTGCAGACTAAGATAGATTTTGAGCTCTCTAAATATCTCTACCATCATTATAATGGCATCTTGAGTATGCGGAAGCAATTTTTTCATTAAAATAAAAAATTTTATTCTACAGCTCAAAAAGGAGTTTGCTAATTTTCACACTGAATCGGATTCCACTACTCAAACCTAGAAACTTTAATGTGCAAGTATTGAAACCGGTGTTCCCCTTCTTGTTATCCGAGTAGCCTTTTCTTGTCATTTAAGTGGCCTTTTCCTGTCCCCAGTATCTGCTGCTGTCATTCCAGTGCGTGACGTTATTTCCATCCAAGATGGTGTCATCCGAATAGCTGACACTGGTTCCTTTATGACGGCAGTGCCCAGAGGTGTCATCCCAGTGCCCAGACACTGGGATGACACCCTTCCTTGTAGAGATCTCTTGCGTTATCCTACTCATCTATTCTCGTTGCATCGTAATCGCAACTACTACTCTCTCCTTCGCATCTAGCATCGGTTTGTGATGTAGATTCGTCAGTGTCAGACCCAAACAACCATGAAAAAAACCCACCAAAAAATGATGCAATTAAAGAAAAGGGCTTCATAATTATATTAAGCAAATTATCAAAAAAAGAGCTGGGGTGTTCTTCATTTGTTGATGATTCACTTCGTGGACTAACATCATTGTGTGTAAGTGTTATGTCAATAGAATGTCCATTATCAGCAGCTTCAATTTTTACATCACTTTCTTTTTTTGCACTGATCTCCTTTTGTTCTTGTAAACTTGGTTGGACATTACCTTCTTGTCCAGCATCTTCCTCTTGACCTACTTCATTATCTTTTGATGCTATACTGTCATCAATTTTTTTGGGGGGTTTTAGTAATAGAGTTTTTATTTCTTCTGTGCTAGCTAAATCTAAAGGAGTCTTTCCATATTTATCTTGTGCATTAACATTTGCTTCTGCGTTTATTAGAGCTTCTACTATCTCTTTTCTATCATAGTTTGCAGCCCAATGTAAAGGAGTCCTCTTATCCTTATCTACTGCGTTAACATTTACTTCTGCGTTTATTAGAGCTTTTACTATCTCTTTTCTACCATATCCTGCAGCCCAATGTAAAGGAGTCCTCTCATCCTTATCTACTGCATTAACATTTGCCTTCATTTCTATTAGAATATCGACCATCTTTTCACGGCTCCACGATACATTAGGTAATGTATTCCAGTTGTTTTTTTCAATTACCAGGTGTAAAGGAGTCTTTCCATCTATATTTTGTAAATTAACATTGATACTTTCTACTTTCAGTAGATCGTCCAATTCAGGTATCTCCATCGCTTTCTTTTTTAAAAAAAATGCAAAGGAGTCTCTTTATTTTTATCTGTTAGATTAACATTGATGCCTTTTTTGTTCAGTAGAGTGTAGAATTTATCTGTATCTATATCTAGGTCTATTTTTTGAAGAATTAAATGTAAAGGGGTTTCTCCTGCATTATTTTGTGCATTAACGTCTGCTCCTTTATCAAGTAGAAATTCTACTATCCTTTCTGTATCTTTATATCTACTTTTAGCAGCAAAATGCAGAGGAGTCTCTTCAAATTCATTTTTTACATCAACCTTTGCTCCTTTGCTGAGTAGAAATTCTACTACGTCTTTATGTCCATATTTAGCAGCAAAATGTAAAGGGGTGCTTAGATCATCACTTTGTGCATCAACCTTTGCTCCTTTACTGAATAGAAATTCTACTACACCTTTATGTCCATTTTGAGCAGCCAAATGTAGAGGAGTCTCTTCAAATTCATTTTTTGCATCAATTTTTGCTCCTTTGCTGAGTAGAAATTCCACTACGTCTTTATGTCCATTTTGAGCAGATAAGTGTAGAGGGGTCTCTTCAAATTCATTTTCTGCGTTAACCTGTACTTTTTCTTCTCTATTTAACAGATTTTCTACATCATCAATATTACCGCTTTTAGCAGCTTCAAGCAATTTGTCATTGGCATCTTTTATGCTTTGTAATAGATTTTTTATTTCTTCTGTCTTAGCTAAATCTAAAGGAGTCTGTCCTTTATCATTTTTTGTATTAACATTTGCTTCTTTCTTTAATAGGTCTTCTACTGCTTTCAAGTCGCCAAGTCTGGCAGCCAGATGTAGAGAAACCTTACAATGCTCAGCTTTTACTTCTTCGTATTTATTTAACACGTGGCGTTCTCGAGAAGAGTCATAAGCAATAAAATCTGCTCCATTATCTAATAGAACTTTTGCTATATCAGAATGATTATTTTTAACAGCCCAATATAGAGAATTACCTTGAGATCCATCATATGCATTAACATCAGCTTCTTCAATTATTAGGCGCTTTGCTTCATTAAGATCACCTCTTTTAGCAGCATCAAGTAAAGCAGCATCTATATCTCTGATTAAATAATCCATTTAACACTTCTCTATAAAATTGCATTACTATAGTAAGGTAATTAATAATTCATGAAATCTGGGTTGTAGAAATAATGATTATCCTTCATGTTTTTCAGTATATTTAAGTAAACTATATATAAGAATTGCAATTATAGAACATACAACTGTTAATAGTAAATTTGGTAAAATGCCATAAGAAAAGAATTCTCCTACTATGTATATTCCAATAGCCCCAAACATCATATTGCAAAATGAGAGAACTGCACTACCAAGCCCTATACTTTTGACCGTTTCTAAAGCAGAAGTTACGTTATTGCTGATTACGAGTGCAAGTCCTATATTGCTTGGAATCCAAAGAACTTGAAGAATAAGTACGTTCAATTTGTTCATGAAATAAAAATATACCAATAAACCATCAGATATTATTGGTAATACCAAACCTATGATTAGCATCTTGCTCACTCCTATTTTTGGTACGTACCTTCTGTTAATTAAAGTGCCGATTACGTAAAATATGACTATGATTGATATGAGATAGCCAAAATATTGTACTTCAATACCCATTGATTCAAATATGAACGGATAGTTAGCAATGTATGCCCAAAGCCACATGAAAGTTAATCCATGAATGGCTGAAAACCCAAGGAAACGATAATTCCTGAATATTGATATATATTGCTTGAAGATATTGATTGCTATGTTGGTTTGATTTTTATTTACAGTGAGCGTTTCTTGCAGCTTCAAGTAAATAAAAATGAGCATAACAATTGCTGCAAATGATATGATAAAAAACAAAAATTTCCAACTATATCCATGTGAAATCATATAACTGCCTATTACTGGAGCTATTCCAGGTGAAAGCGCTACTACCATATTTAACTTTGAGATTACTCTTGAGTATTCACTACCTGAGTACATATCTCTGATTGCTGCATATCCGACAACGCCTGCAACACCAGCTCCAGCTCCTTGTATAAACCGGATTAATATTAAAAGTATAATATTATCAGCTATGTAACATACAATACTTGCCAAAGTAAAAATTGTCATACCAATCAGCATTATTAGGCGCCTACCATAATAGTCTGACAGTGGGCCATAAATTAATCCAGATATTGCAATTCCTACTAAATTTAAACTGATCGTAAGCTGCGCTATATTACCTTTCACCTTAAAATAGTTGGCAATACTTGGCAATGCAACTGAGTATAAGTCTGTTGCCATATCAACAACTGCTACAGATAATATCATAATAAGAGAGATGATATTTTGTGAAAAAGCTGTCGACACTAATGATTTACTGGATTAAATATGTTTAATTGTAGTATATTTTTCTCATTAGTATATTAATTTAACTGCTAAAGTTTAAAATAATTATGTAAGCAATCTCTATATAAAATATGGATAAATCACAACTAGTTAAAGAGGTTTTCGATTCTGTAGCAAATTGCTACGACATCATGAATGATATAATGAGTCTTGGAATGCACAGGCTATGGAAAGAGAAGATGGTAAGTAGTGTGCATTTTAAAAAGAACTCCAAGGTTTTGGATATTGCTGGAGGAACCGGAGATATAGCTATAAGAATAGCAAGAGGTGAACCAAGTACTCAAGTTACAGTATGTGATATAAATCAAAACATGCTGGACAAAGGGCGTGATAAAGCAATAAATTCAAATCAGCTAAATTTCAATTGGGTATGTGCAAATGCAGAGAGCTTACCATTTGAAGATTCCGAATTTGATTATTATACAGTAGCTTTTGGTATTCGAAACTTTTCCGACCGTAAGAAGGCTTTAAGTGAAGCATATAGGGTATTGAAGCAAAATGGACAATTTGTCTGCTTGGAATTTGCCCCTATGTATTATCAAAATGAGATATTCACCAAATTTTATGACTTATACTCATTTAAAGTAATTCCTAAAATTGGTAGCATAGTTGCTAAAGATAAGGGTTCTTATGAATATTTAGTGAAAAGCATCAGAGAATTTCCAACTCAAACTAATTTTAAAATGGAAATTGAAGAGATAGGCTTTAAGAATGTTGAGTTCTATAATATGAGCTATGGAATAGTAGCATTACATATTGGAACAAAATGAATATTAAACTCTGGTCTATTCAGTAGTTTTTTTTGCTAACTTTCTGTAATTTCGCAGCGTTTTTCCTTCAGTAGAAATCAAGCTAAAGTTTCTTGAACGTATTGCTCTAACGAAGTACACTGTAAACTAATATTGTAACTTTTTCCTGAAGCTAAAATCTATATAATTAACTTAAAAATAAAATGCGATCTAACATTAAGCAGTTATTTTATTATATAAAACCTAATCTACATTATTTTACCGTAGCTTTTATTGCAGTTCTATTTTCAGCTTTAACGATTCTTCTTTTTGGTAAGGGCTTAAGCAACATAATTGATTCTGGCGCAGAGCATAACTTTACTACCAAGCTCGTAGTTTCAATACTGATAGTTTTAGGCATTTCTTTCACTGCATTTATTCGGTTATATTTCATTGGCATTGGCAGCGAGAAAGTTATCGCAAGAATCAGATACGACTTATATAGCAGTATCACTGACTTGCAACCAAGTTTCTTTGAGAACACAGGCGTACAAGATGTTATCTCAGCACTCATTACTGATACCTCTGCATTGCAATCGATAATAAACAGCAGCTTACTGACAATATTGAGGAATGCAGTGGTACTGACTGGTAGTGTTGCAATGCTGTTATACACAAATCTACATTTAACCGCATATGCAGCTGCAATAATACCCATACTGCTCATTATCATGACTTCACTTGGAAAAAAAGTTCGCAATTATGCACGCTTTGCTCAGGATAAATTAAGTGAGCTTGCATCATTTAGTGAGGAAAATTTTAGATCTATAGTAACCATTAAATCATTTGTACTAGAAGAAAATGAAAAAATTCGTTTTCAGAAACATCTAAACTCAGTATCAAAATCATACGTAAAATTAGTACTCTTGCGTGCTATTTTAGTAACTCTAGTTATCACGTGTGTGATAGGTTCGCTAGTTATTTTGCTTTTTTTTGGAATAAAAGAAGTCTTAAGTAATAATATGACCATTGGAGAACTCTCCTCATTTGTGTTTTATTCAGCGCTTGCGGCAGGAGCTATAAATAATTTGAGCGATAATATCAGTGATTTACAACGAGGTCTTGGAATAGTAGAGCGTTTGTTTGAGTTTACGAACATGAAAAGCTCTATAGTAAATGGCGAAAATCCTATAAGAATTAATAGTATTCAAAAAGAAATTGCGTTTAACGATGTAACATTTTTTTATGCTGATAAGCCAGCATTAAATAACGTATCATTTTCTATAGAGGCAGGCCAATCAGTATCAATTGTTGGACCATCTGGCAGTGGCAAGAGCACCATTTTAAAGCTTCTGCTCCGTTTTCACGATCCAAGTGAAGGCAGTATTACTATCGATGGACAGAATATTAAGACAATTGCGCTAAATGATCTAAGATCGCTGTTTGGCTTAGTACCACAAGATCACATGATATTTTCTTGCTCAATAATGGAAAATATACTATACGGCAAACCGGGTGCTGAATATGAGGAAGTCAGGCGAGCTGCTATCAGCGCTTATGCGATGGAATTTATTGATAAACTGCCGGATAAATTTGATACATTTGTAGGAAAAAGAGGATTAAAACTTTCTGAAGGACAAAAACAACGCATCATAATAGCAAGAGCAATACTAAAAAATCCTCAGGTTTTAATACTTGATGAAGCAACTTCTGCTCTTGATTATAAAAGTGAGAACCTAGTGCAAAAAGCACTTAGCAAATTAATGCAAAATAGAACAACAATCATAATTACGCACAGGCTATCAACCGCACTCAAAACTGACAAGATTATAGTGATTAATTGCGGGAAAGTAGAAGAAGTGGGAACTCATGATTCTCTAATGAGTAAAGATGGGCTGTATGCAAAATTGGCGAAGATATAGTAAAAACTGAAGGAAAATTTGAGTCATACTTGTTGGTTGTTATGCTAGATTGATAATGAAAATTATTAAATCTTTAATCATTTTAACTTATAATAATATCATAGTATTTTTTTAAGGATCATTATGGTTTATAATTACAGTAATTTACCAAAACTACCATTTACGGGTTATAATTTGCCAGTACCAGCCTTACAAGGACCAGTATTGAATTGTGCACAAGCTTGTACACCTCCATTTGTACCTTGTGCTACTAATTCCTGCCACAATCATTTTAACTCATATCATAACTATTATGATACATGTTATAATCCTTGTGATACGTTTGATTTTTTCTGCTAAGAGATTAGATTTAAATCACTCACAAACGTACGTTCTTTCACTCTTGCTATACGTACTTCCAATAGCACATGGGAAACCATGTGCTTCACATTTTGCTTTAAAATACAATAAATTTGACTACTGACAGCTTTTTCTTGAAATCTTAGCAGCATTTTGCTGTGGCAAAGCTTTTCAATGCGAATATCTTCTATATTAAAGTCGTATTTTGAAATGTACTGTAAGTTTGTATATTCTAATTTTAGCCTCAAAATTATTAAATCATTAACTTTTTTATCCTATAATAATCTAATAGTTATTTTTTAAAGGATTCTTATGAATTATAATTTTTCCTCATCTCCACGTGTTGGTTCATGTATTCCTACGCGCACAGCTTGCACAACTGACCCACGGTACCATAATAATTTTGGTCCACATTGTCATAAATACTTTAACCCACATTGCCATGACCACTTTGATCCGTGTTGTGATAGACTCGAATTAAATATACAGCTTCCTGATATAAAAATACCTCCTTGTCCTGATGTAAAATGTCCTGAGGTAAAAATACCTCCTTGTCCTGAGTGTCCTGCTTGTCCAGAACCTAAAAAACCAATTGACTTTTCAAAGCTTTCAATAGTAGTTGATGCAGTTTCTGGAGAGATTAAAGATGCCATTACTAAGAAATCTAGTGGTTTAATGTTTGCAAAATGTAAAGAAATTATTGATAAAAGTGACAACAATCTTGAAATTGGTCCAGACAATCGTCTCAAAGGAGGATGTGATAGTAATCCTGAATGCAAAGCTTGTGTGGATGCGATAAATGCTTCTATAATAGATACGCGCACAGAATCAGCATTTTCTCCTGAACAAATGTCAGTACCAGAAGGTATTGTTTATATTATATGAAAGTAATGAAGGTGTATACATTGTTAGTATACACTTCTATCTTATGTTAACTTTTTAGTAACCTTTATTTATTAATGGAGCAATTTTATGTTAAAGAACACTTCCCCTTATTCAAATAATAGGCATGTAAGTCATATATGTCAACTGCCACATATATTGAAAATTAATTTACATACAAGGCTAGATGATGGTAAAGACCCTAAATCCAAGATTGATGATAAAACTAAGAATGAACTGAAAGAAAAGATTAAAAATGAACTAGAGAAAGATCTTAAGTTTGAGATTGGTAATAAGACTAAGGATGAACTGAAAGAAAAGATTAAAAATGAACTAGAGAAAGATCTTAAGTGTGAATTTGATGATAAGACTAAGGAGAAATTGAAAAATAAAATAAAAGACGAAGTAAAGGATGAGATAGATTGTAAATGTGATAAGGATGCAATACAGAAGGAGATAGAGGATAAAATAAAAGACAAGTTAATAAAGGATGAGGTTAAGAAAGAACTTATTAAAGATCCTGTAATTGACGAAGTCAAAGATAATATTAATAAAGAACGTCCTCCTGAAGATGGTATTATTGTTACGCCTAAAGTAATCACTCCAGAACACGCTATGATTAACAAATGCGGAGCTTACTCTGGCTATTATAAATACTCTCCTGAGAATCAGGTAGGTCATTATGCTTTTAATACATCAGATATACTAAAGAAACTGTATCCTGAGATGTTTGATAACCCTAAAATTATGGAACACATAAAATCAGGTGCAAATGCTCCATATTCAGCACATAATTTTAAGCTTGCTTTTTCAGATGATATTAACTATGCGTGGGGTAGCCCTAGCAACATGTGGTGTCAAAAGTGTACAGAACTTCCCAATGACTACGTTTGCAAGAGTGACAAAGAGAATAAAAGTCTTTGTTATTCTGCAAAGAGCAGTTACGACACTAAAGAATATAGCAAAAACTTCTTTAATGAAGAATGTCCTAACCTTGTTAGTAAACCTATTCAAATGGGATCGGAAGAACAAAATATAATTACGAAGCAGGGTATGCCTCTGTTGCTTGTTAATTACAAAACAGGAAAGATAATAAATAAAGATGGTGAAGAAACTGATCAGCATTATGCTGTATGTCAGCATTACCTTAAAGATGATGGTAGACCTAAATCGATAGAGGATTGTGGTAATGGTGAAGCCTGCAAGAAGTGCATTAAAACACTGAACGAATCCATTTGGGATGCTGGAGATAAAACGATTATATTAAAAATTCCTGCGTTTAATGACCAGATGCTCAAGTCCGATATGGCAACAAGTGCAACAAGTATATATGAAAATGAGAACAATAACGCTTCTTATTATACTAGCAATAACGACTTAATATAAACCATAACTTTTCTGGTTCTTTCGACCCAGAAAAGGTCGCCTTACACCAAACAGAGAATAGAGAGAAAATCATAAGATAAACCTTCAACTAGCCCCACTTATTTGCTATATTGTTGGAGGTTTTCATAGTTTTTCTAGTTAATGAACATTTTTAAACAGGTTGCCTCTCTAATCTTTAGTAAATTAAATGAGTTGAAGCAAAGGGGTGTTATAAGTACGAATGCAACAAACTTTATTGTAGAGCCTCCGAGCAATAGAGCGCATGGAGATATTTACACAAATGTTGCTATGGTGCTTGCAAAGCATGAAAAAAAGAATCCAGTTGAGATTGCAGGGATCTTAGCAGAAGAATTTAAATCTTTTGATGAAGTTGCAAAAGTGGAAATAGCAGGTCCTGGGTTCATCAATATGCACTTAAAAATAGAAGTATGGCATGGAATTTTAAAGCAAATAAATGAGCTAAAAACGGAGTTTGGCACTCTCAACATTGGAAACAATCAGGCCATCAATGTTGAGTTTGTATCTGCAAATCCAACTGGGCCACTACATATTGGTCATGCAAGAGGGGCAGTGTTTGGTGATGTTTTAGCAAATTTGCTAAAGAAAGTTGGTTATAAAGTTACTAAGGAGTACTATATCAATGATGCTGGAGCGCAGATAGATACGCTAATTCGGTCAGTATATTTGCGGTATAAGGAAGCTCTGGGAGAGAAAATTAGCATCGAAAAAGGTTTATACCCAGGTGAATATTTAAAACCAATAGGGGAGGGGCTAGCTAAAAAATATGGCAAGGAGCTTAGAGAAGAGGATGATAATCAAATAATTAGAGAGTATACTTTAAGTTCCATTTTAGAGATAATAAAGGAAGACATGAACTTACTTGGAGTAAGTCATGATGTCTTTACTTCAGAGTATGAGCTACAAAAAAGTGGCAAAATCGAAGAGAGTATAAAGATATTATCTGATAAGGGTCTAGTGTATGAAGGGTACCTGGAGAAACCAAAAGGTAAAGAGAATGAAAATTGGATTTCCAGAAAAGAAATGTTATTTTGCTCTACAAAATTTGGTGATGATGTTGACCGCGCACTAAAAAAAGAGGATGGTAGCTGGACTTATTTTGCATCGGATATTGCTTACCATTTTGATAAGATATCACGTGGTTTTAACAATATGATCGTAGAGCTCGGCAGTGACCATGGCGGTTATATTAAAAGGCTTAGAGCAGTTGTCTCTGCGCTCAGTGATGATCAAGCAAAGATAGAGGTAAAACTGCATAATATTGTGAATTTCTTCGAAAATGGCAAACCTGTTAAGATGTCGAAAAGATCAGGAAATTTTCTTACAGCTAGGGATGTAGTGGAAGAGGTTGGCAGGGATATAACTCGTTTTATAATGTTAACACGCAAGAATGATATGGTCTTGGACTTTGATTTTGCTAAAGTTAAAGAACAGTCAAAAGACAACCCTATTTTTTATGTGCAATATGCGCACGCCCGTGCTCATTCGTTAATGCGTAATGCTCCAAAAGAGCTCCCAACAGCAGACCCTTCACTTTTAAAGACAGATGGGGAGCTATTCCTCATAAAAACCTTAGCAAAGTGGCCAGATGTGGTAGAAATATCTGCAAGGCTTTGTGAGCCACACAGAATCACTTTCTACTTACTTGAAGTTGCAGAAGCGTTTCACGTTTTATGGGGATATGGCAAAAGTGATTTAAATATGCGTTTTATACTGGAGAATAACTTAAATTTCACCGCTGCAAGAATGTTTCTCGTCCAAGCCTTAGCACACGTCATTGCTTCTGGACTTTCGATTTTTAATATAGAGCCTTTGAAAGAGATGAGTTAATTTTAATGCGTAATATTAAATGTGATAATAAATTATTGATGTAAGTACAATAAGGCCAAAAATTATACAAGAGGTCTGTTAAAATCACGTATGTCGATTGTCTTGAAGTCACACAATTGTTCTGTAGAGCTATGTCCTGTAATAATTACTGTACCGTTCTGCTCAGAGCGTATTGAGATTAGGTTCAATACTAATTCACATGTTGTGCTATCAAGATTACAGAATGGTTCATCTATCAGCCAAATGTTTGCATTAGAAATTAAAAGGCGAGCAAGCGCAACTCTTCTTTTCCAGCCTGCAGAAAGTTCACCATATCTAATGTTAAATACAGGCTGCAACTCTAAACAATAAGCAGCTGCCATAACTGATTCTCTAGTGTTCCGTATTCTTGCCCAGAATTCTATGTTTTCACCAATTGTTAAACTATCTTTACAGGCGTTTTTATGTCCTACGTAAACCATGGAAGATATAAAGGATTTTGGATCATCATATATGTCTTTTCCGCAGTATCTTATATTGCCTGATACTGGCGGTAAGAGTCCAGATAAACTTCTGATTAAGCTGGTTTTGCCGCTACCATTTGGACCAGTGATTAAGATTTTTGATTTTGGCTCAGCTTTAAAATTGAGGTTTTTAAATAATACTTTGTTATTACGAGCACAGGATAGATTTTTACATTCAAGCATCTATTGGACCTTTAAAGAGAACTTGGAGCCTAAACACTTCAGTGTATGAACATTGGATAGCTTGCACAACAAACAGTCAGTGTTTGACATACAACTGTACGAACATTGGGTTTGTAGGTAGCAGATGGTGTCATCCCAGTGCTTGACACTGGGATCCAGGAATTTTAAGTAAGCACGCTGAGCTGGTTGGCATAAAAGTAGTTGCTTTATGTTAAAATTAATATTTTTAACTAGATTACATGAAGAGCTGGATCCCAGTGTCAAGCACTGGGATGACACCCTTATACTTGACTGACTATAACACTTAAGAAGTTTAATGCCAGAAAGCAGGTTATACAACGGATACGTCATCTGCCTTTTCCTTTATATTTACCCTTAGTTGAAGACTGAGCTTTTATAAATAGCTCCCAAAATCCTTTCTTATCACCTTCTCTGTGTATCAATTGTGCAAAATGTTTCATTAAACTATTACCCATCATAACCATCTTTGTCCATTTACCTAACGGTTTTGCTATATCAACTATTTCTAGATCTTCTTTGTAAACTTGCATATTCTTTTGTTTCTCCCTTAGCATTTCCTGTTGTTTCATCAACTCTTTTTGCTTATTTTTTTGATATAATTCGTTAAATCTTCTATTTTCTTCCCACTCTTCTTTGAGAACTTTTAGAGGAAATATAATTTTTCTAATATGATTTTTGTATATTTTTCTCAAAAAGAGAAATACTGCAATTATAGTAAGTAATATCGTGCTATATGTAATGATTTGTCCGAACGGCATTTTTATACTCAGCTTATTGGCAAGCGGTATTTACAATTATACCATAACTATAGAAATTTTACAATTTTTTTCTGGATAAAGATAGTAGACTAAAAATTTCTAAAGAACAAAAGCAACGTATTTACGTACAGGCTATCAACTACTACACTCAAAACTGACAAGTGATTAATCATTGGAGAGTAGAGGAATCACGGCTCTCTAATGAATAAAGGTGGACTGTGTCAAGCTGGTGAGTAAGGTGGAAATTGAAGAAAATCTAATTGTTGGTTATCATGCTAGATCTACAATATAAGTTGTAAAATTTTTAATCATTTTGGCTTATAATAATTTCTGAGTTAACCTTAGATTTCCTGAGCTGTGGTTTCTTTTACCCATGTTGAATTCCTAGCTTTTATACTCTAATTTAATTCCAGTTTTGACTATATAGGAGGTCACAATGTCAAACAATATCTATAGCGATCAAGTTGATAATAGTAATTTATATGCCAACAAACTTTTTTATGATGAAGAGGGTGAGCAAGTCGAAAATCTAGGAGATCAGGTTGCGGGAAAAGAGGATGATAAATTAGAAGAGGATTTACTTCGTGACTGTAGAGATGAAACTAAGAAGGCAAAAGATAAGTTAATACAGTGTAAAAAAGATGCTGTGGAATCACAAAGAGAAATTACAAAATTAGAAGCAGAAGCTAGTGAATTAAAGTCACAGGTTCAAGAAGAAAGAGAGAAGGTAGAACAAACTAAGAATGAAGCTGAGGCAAAAGTTGATAAGTTAAAATTACAGGTTCAAGAAGAAAGAGAGAAGGTAGAACAAACTAAGAATGAAGCTGAGGCAAAAGTTGATGAGTTAAAATTACAGGTTCAAGAAGAGAAAGGGAAGGTAGAACAAACTAAGAATGAAACTGAGGCAGCAAAAGCAGAAGTTGATGAGTTAAAATTACAGGTTCAAAAAGAAAGGGAGAAGGTAGAACAAACTAAGAATGAAGCTAAGGAAGCAAAAGATGAGTTAATACAGTGTAAAAAAGATGCTGAGAAGATGAAAGAAGGCTCTGAACAGGCAATTAATCAGGCAAAGTATGATGATGCTCAAGCAGAAGCTAAACAAGCAAAATTAGAAGCTAAGCAAGCAAAATTGGAAGCTGAGCAAGCAAGAATAGAAGCTTTGAGGTGCGAAATTGGACAAGAGAGAGAAGAAGTTATGCGGTGTAAAATTGACAAGGTAAAAGAAGAACTTATGCAGTATAAAATTGACATGGCAAAAGCAGAGAATAAGTGTTATAAAAAAGCAGCTGAAGAATGTAAAAAAGAGAAAGGAAGTGGTACAGATAAACCTTGTCCCAATGGAGGAGGTGGAACTAATGTAGTCAAACCTGTTACTAATGGAGGAGGAGATGAAACTAATGTAGTCAAACCTGTTACTAATGGAGGAGGAGATGAAACTAATGTAGTCAAACCTGTTACTAATGGAGGAAGGGATGAAAATAGAGAAATTACGTCTCAAAAAATAACCCCAGATTGTAGCAAGGAAGAAATTTGTGGATCTTATGCTCGTTTTTATGGAGAAAATGGAAAGATAGGTTATCAAGGTTTTAATACATCTGATTTATTAAAGAATTTGTATTCTGAGATGTACGGTAATCCTAAAATTGCACCATATATAGAAAAGGGAGCAGAGGGTGGTTATGGTGCAGTAAATTTTAAATTTGCCTTTACTGATACTCTTAGTTCAATAGGCTACTTTAGTGATATAAAATGTGATAAATGCATTAATAGTCCACAAGAGTTAGCGTGTCAAGAAGAAGGGATTAAGAGTTTCTGCTACTCTAACGACTACTATGCTACTAAAGAATGCAACAAGAATTTTTTTTCTAGAGAATCATGTCCTGATCTCGTTAAAGAGTTCGGTGAAATAAATGTTATGAAAGCAAAACAAGTTGCACCATTGATACTTGTTAATAACTCAGGACAAATGATAGATAAAGAGGGCAATAACACTCAAATACACTATAATTTATTAAAGCCTTATCTAAAGGCTAATGGTAAAATCAAGGACTGTGGAAATGACCAAAAGTGTAAGGATTATATTCCAATCATGAAGAAAGTTGCATGGGATACTGATAAGGAAGTACTGTTAAAAACTGTTTTTGATGATATGCAAAGAGCGAGTCCTTACTATGAAGATAATCCTGTTTCTGATGATACTAATTTTATATAAGACTAAATGTTTTCTGGGCTTTTCAGCTCAGAAAACACTTTTTTAGAAAAATAGAATTGGTGACCTTACTCAAAAAAAAGTAGAGAAGAAGTTTTTGTTGTGAGAATAAATTTAGCAGAGTTTATAATATAATATTTAAGTTATTTATGATAAAAAATAGATTTCTTGCATAACTAAGCGTCATCCCAGCTGGGATTTAGCAAGAAAATCTAGATTCCAGCGTTACGCGCTGGAACTCTTTAAATTCCAGTAGTGCAAGAAATCTAATTTCTACGTGTTTAAATATGGAAGTTCTAGTTTGTTGAACAGAACGTTGAGAAGTATCAATAAGAAGCTCCCTTTTGAGTAAACTTTTCTGCAACGGGGGAGTGTTAAATAAACTGTGTCAAACCGAGAAGTAAAGTAATAAATTGATAAAAAAATGGAGGTTTGACAATGAGTCAAGCAAACACAACTACCGGTTTGGTAGACTATAAAGAATTAGAAACAAATATCTTATCATCTATACGAGAAGGAAGACCATTGACAGGAAGAGATGGAGCATTAACACCATTTATCAAAAAACTGCTAGAGGGAAGGCGAGATAGAAAACCATTTGTCGGCTGAAAGCGAAGAAAACAACCGAAGAAATTCAAAGACTTTACGGACAAGTATTTGAACTATTGACACCAAGAGATAGAGAAGGAAGTTTCGAGCCACAAGTAGTCAGAAAAAGGCAAACAACCGAACTTGAAGCAAAGGTTTTAAGTACATATGCCAGTGGCACGGGATATAGCATCGCATGTAGAAGAAATATAAAATATCTGCAGCAGAGATATCAAGTATTACTGACAAATTGCTACCAGTAATCAACGAATGGCGCAGTCGTCCGCTGCAATCTGTATATCCAATAGTGTTCATGGTTTTTTAAGGTCAAGGAGGACGGGCATTGTGTAAGCAAATGTATGTATAACATATTAGCAAAATGGCAGAAAAGAAGTTTTGGGTTTTTATTTGGCTGAAAGTGAAGTTCTGGTTGGGAGTACTAAATGACCTAAAGGAGAGAGGAGTAGATGATATTCTGATAGCTTGTGTTAAAAAGCTTTCCTACAGCTATAAATAGCGTCTTTCCTAATGCAGAAGTGCAGCTGTGTATAGTGCACCAAATACGCAACTCATTGAAGTACGTGGCTAGCAAAGATGTAAAGAGCTTTTTAAGTGATTTGAAGAAGGTATATCAAGCTTCAAGCAAGGAAGTTGCTGAGAATTATTTATTGGAATTGGATGAAAAATGGGGTGCAAAGTATCCTATGGTTTTGGCAGAACAATTGGGAGAATTTATCTGGTTATTTTAAGTATTCAGGCCCAGTCAGAAGGGTAATTTACACTACCAATCCCATAGAGGGGCTGCATAGGCAAATTAGAAAGTTCACCAAGACCAAAGGCTCATTTACCAGCATAAGTGCCTTGTATAAACAGGTATATTGTGCTATAAAAAAGGTGGAAGAGAAATGGACTATGCCTGTACATGATTGGGCATTAACCATATCCCAGCTCGACATTTTCTTTCCTGGTAGATTGAAAATTGAGTTGAGCTAAAAATTAGGTTTGACACAGTTTATTTAACACTCCCTTTTTATTCTGGATACTAGGTTAAAAATAGAACGTTTAAATTTCTTGTTTTTATTGTTATCATACTTAGATTTCCTAAGAACTTATTTACTACAAAATACAACAAGTTCTATTTATTTGAGAAAGTTGTGCGTCTTGTAGAACAGATTTTGTTGTAGGTTTCTCTGTAGCTATTTCAAGGTTTTCTTCTATGGTTTTTTGTTCTCTGTAATCTTTAACTTCTTGAATGAAATCTTCAAGCCACTTCTCACTACCTATCTTGGCATGTCGTTGTTGCTCACCTTTAAGAAGTTTTATTACAGCTGCACCTTGATTTTCAGGCACTCTTTGATATTTAAGCCACAAGTCACGAATATCAGGAGGAGCTTTTTTCAAATGAGCTTCAAAGGTTGCTTTTGTGTCTTTTGTACTTTCTTCTTGTTGATCTTGATGGAATTTAAACCAGAAATTGCGAATATCAGGAGAAGCTTTATCCCAAAGAAGTTTAGTAATTTCTTTTATATTTCTCAGATCTTCTTGTTTCAATCTTTTACCATCACCTATATATCGTTTATTAAGACCAACTTGCAGAGGATAAAGTAAAAAGGTAGTTTTGCTCTGTGAATGTATAGGTCTATTTAAAATCATTGCTAGATTTGTATCACAATCTTCTAATACTGCTTTAACTTTTTTAACATCTAAATAATCTATTGCTTGACGTAATTTATGGTGAAGATCACTTGTTCTCTCTAAATTTTCCACTTTTTGTATAGCTCTACCACAAATACCATTTTTCTGATTAGATTCTTCATAAGTTTGTTTAGTGGCTTTTTCAGTGTACTTTCTATTATAATCCTTAACTTCTGGAATAAATTTTTTAACATCATAATCTGAACTCTTATTAGCTAATTTGATTGCGCTATTACTCAAGAAGACACGAGTGTCTTCATTAGCTTCCTGCCAAAGTGCCTTAACGATATCTTTTTCTCGTTGTAAAATAGCAAAATCTAAGATAGTATAATTACCATCGAACTTACTCCTTAAAACCTCTTGTGTATAATCTATACCCTCCTCAGAATTAATTTTTTCGAGTATGCTCAGGACCTCTCGAAGATTGCTATTCACAATTGCAAGACGTAATGAATTTTGAGTTTCTTTACGCTTATTCCATAAAGCATTAGTGTATTCATTAGCTTTCTGCTGAAGTGTCTGAATGATTTCTTCATTTCCTATGGATTTAGCAACATCAAAGATTGTACGACCACTCGGGAATTGGCTTCTGAAAACCTTTTGTATATTACTGTAAGAATTAATATTGAATATATTCTGGACCTCTTGAAGATTGTTATTCAAAATTGCAAAATATAATGATTTTTGAGTTTTAATAAGGCCACAATCTAATACCATACCCTACCTCTATCTCTTATGGCAAATTTAGCGCTATAATTATACGTATTTATAATCAAGTCAAGAGAAAAAATTAGCAAAGTAGTTGAATTTTTAATAACATATAGCTTTCACTGTACTATCTATGGAAAATTTGCAAATTTTACGTTCAATTGTATTTATTGTGGGAATTTTCCTATTGTTGTTTGGCGTAGCAATGCTTATTCCTGCTATTACTAATAATTATCTAGGTTACGAATGGAAAAATTTTCTGGTTGGATTTATAGTTACCTGCACATTTAGTGCGACTTTTATTCTACTGGGTAAACTAAATAGGGTACATGGAATGCCGGCAATTTTTGCGATTACCAGTTGTACCTGGATTGCATTATCTCTGTTTGCAGCTATTCCATTTTATCTTGATAGTTTAAGCTACATTGATGCACTGTTTGAAGCAGTATCTGGGATTACAACCACAGGAGCAACTGTTCTAAGTTACATCGAGCAACAATCTCCGGGGATACTACTGTGGAGAGCAATGCTACACGGTATAGGTGGTTTTGGAGTAATTACAGTAGGAATTGCAATTTTTCCCATATTTAAGGTTTTGAGCTTAAATAATTTACTCTATTCTGAGTACTCAGATGCTCTTAAAAGAAAGTTACCACATACGCGAAGCGTAGTAATACATATTGCAGAAATATATTACTGCCTAATTTTATTGTGCATATTTTCCTATTATCTAGCTGGCATGCCATTATTTGACGCAGTATGTCACGGAATGTCCGCTGTATCAACTGGTGGATTTGCTAACTATAACGATTCTATAGGCTACTACAATAACCCTATATTGGAGGTCATAACAATTATCTTTATGATTTTAGGCTCTTTACCTTTTCTGAGCTATTTAAAAATTGTAAGACGATTAGACGTTTGTTATGATGAACAGGTCTCTTACTTTATTAAGATAGTTGTTATTTCATCTTTGCTTGCTTGTTTTTGGTTATATAAAAATTTTGACTTAGGAGTATTTTTATCATTTAGGTACAGCACATTCACCATTACCTCCTTTATCACATCAACTGGCTATATAATGTGCAACTACTTGAATTGGAGCTTTATTTCAGTCTTAGCTTTCTTTTTAGCCTTTATTGGTGGATGTGGTGGTTCTGCTAGTGGTGGAATCAAAATCTTCCGTTTAGTCATTTTTCTAAAATCTATAAGGAATTACTTTAGCTCTTTATTAAATCCAAGTGAAAGCGATAGAGTAAAACTCAATGGTAAAATACTGGAGAATGATGAAGTTCAATCTGTCTTTACGTTTTTTGCGATTTACATGTTAACGTTCGCTATATCATCAATAGTGATGTCTTACTTGAGCAATGCGGACTTTATAACTAGCATCAGCTCTGTTTCTGCAATGCTTACAAATTCTGGCCCAGGATTTAGTAACCTAATAGGTCCTTCAGGTAATTATTCCTCCTTTAGTGGTGGAGTAAAGCTATTTCTATCGTTTTTGATGCTGCTTGGCAGGCTTGAAATATTGCCAATTTATTTTTGTATAGGTAGTTTATACTGGAAACTTTGCCATTCCAGAGTGTAACGCTAATTCAGGTTTACATTTAAATTCTATTACATATTATTATAAGTATTACAAAACTTTAAAGGACAATTATGGCAGTTATGCCAGATAAATGGATAAGGGAAAAGGCTGAAAACTCTAGAATGATAGAGCCTTTTGTGAATCATAAAAGCAGTAAGGGTGTTGTATCTTTCGGATTATCATCTTATGGCTATGATGCAAGAGTTAGTAATAAGTTTAAGATTTTTACTAATGTTAATTCAGCTATTGTAGACCCCAAGAATTTTTCTGAGAATAGTTTCATAGATAAGGAAACAGATGTATGTATAATTCCACCAAATAGTTTTGTACTTGCCAGCACAGTGGAGTATTTTCGTATACCAAGGAATGTACTGGTAATTTGTGTTGGTAAGTCAACTTATGCAAGGTGTGGTATTATAGTAAACGTTACTCCCTTAGAACCTGGATGGGAAGGTCACGTCACACTTGAATTCTCGAACACCACTCCACTTCCTGCAAAAATTTACGCTAATGAAGGCGCATGCCAATTTGTGTTTTTAAGCGGCGAAAGTGAATGCGAGAAATCATATGATGATATGAAAGGAAAATATATGAACCAACATGGTATCACTTTGCCGTTAGTTAAGTGATTACTTTAGATGCATTTCTTTATTAATTGATATCCTTTCAAGCCGCTAACACTGATTGCATTTGCCTAGTTACAAAAATAATGTCTGTGCTAAAACATGCTCATATATAGCTCTTTTTCTAATAGTTCGAATAGCTGGATATTCTTTCTGGCTCAATTTTTTATAACAAACCAATGGTTTGATTAAAATCAGGAGAATATGGAGGCAGATATATAACTTCAGCACTGACACTTTTAACAAATTCACTTATTTTCTATGAAAAGTTGCATTATCCAAAATCACCCAGCAAAAAGTTTGAACTAGCTATTAAAAACGTCTGTATCGCAGTAGCCTTCAAAAATCATAGGCGCCATAATTTTTCCCTTATTCAAAGCTGCAATCATACTAATACGCTGACTTTTGTGTTATCAATTCCAGATTAGTCGATATATACAAGAATTTCAGTGTTTTTTGTTGCTATGAGTTTTTTAAGCTCAGCACGTTTTTTCTGCGTCCTTAAATAGTCCTAATTTTAATTTGTTTTAAGTTTAAAGTCTTTCGTTAGGTTTGCAGAATACATTTCCTTATTATCTTGGTTATAGAAAGTAAATTTGTGATCGTCTAAACCTAATATTGCAAAGCCAAAGCCGAAAAAGTTTCTAACTTCGTGTGCTAAGTAATTTCTACTATTTGGATAGTTAAATTCTACGTTTTGATAAACAGGTTCTTGATCTTGAGCGTGTAATAATGCACCGCCGTTTCCAACTATAATCTGATCTGGAACATTATCCATTAATAAAATCTGGGCTATATGAATGTGGCCAGAAACTATGGTAGTAACATTGCTTGGAAATTTATCTCCAAAAGCTTCAATTTGTGTAAGATTACCATGGCTTTTTAATGTCAAAAATTCTTTTTTTGGAGATCTCCAAAGTGGTTTATGAGTCAAAAACCACGTGGGCTTATCTTGTATCAATTTATCAAACTGCCTCTCAAAAGCATCAACTGTGCTTTGGGTTGTAAAAATTTCCTCACCGGATGAAGAGTCGAAGATAAAAAACTTCATCGGCCCAGCATCTAAGAACCAACTGGAAATAAGATCTTCACATTTTTGAGAGAAAAAGGGGTATGAATCTAAATATCTGAACCATCCTTCATAAGCTCTATTACAACTCTCATGATTTCCACGAACAAAAAGAAAAGGAGATTGTGTTAAAATATCTTTTGCAGGCTCAAACCAATCAGCGTACCAAGCTTCTTTGCTATATCCATAAATATCGCCGCACTTTTTTGTGTTTCTACATTTTGTTTGTCTATAATGATAATCACCAACATGGATAATTAAATCTGGTTTATGAAAAGCGATTGAATCTAAATTTTTTTTCAAAGGCCAGCTATCTACAGAATTACATTCTTGCTGAAATAACATATTTATTCTACATCCTGTATCGCCAATGAAGGCAATTTTGCTGATCTTTTCTGCTAATACGGGAACTTTTATATTGTCAATACTAATGTTTTGAGCATTTGTTTCTACTATCAGTTCACAAACTGTTTCGGTATTGTTAATTGAGCTGCGACTTAGCATTTCTACTTCCTTATTATCGACGTAAGCAATGGGACACATGTTATTGTCTATAATCGCACGTATGCTTAATTTATTTTCTGGAATGATTTGAGACCATGTGTACAATATTTGTGCATGAGTGGAGTGAAAGCTAATTGTAAGAGATAGAATTAAAAAAATGAAGATATTAGCTATTTTCATTTGTATAAAAACCTAAATTAATAATTAGTAGTAAGATTATCTTAAATGATTAAAGTTTGTAACCATAAAGTTCATAGTTAAATTATACAGGTATTTCCTAAATTATCCTAGTACCAGATTGACACTTTAGATGAAAAATCCTAAAATGATTAAGTAATTTAAAGTAATTATATAGAAACTAGAATAAAGTGCGGTCGTGGTGGAATTGGTAGACACGCAGCGTTGAGGTCGCTGTGGCTCACAAAGCCTTGGAAGTTCAAGTCTTCTCGACCGCACCAAGTTGTTTGGTGTAGGTGAAATGTTTATAGGAAATCAAAGTAGCAATAAGGTAGAAAGAGCTATCAGCGAAATCAGGCGTGGTCTTCCAATTTTAATATATGATGATGAAAATAACTATCTATTGCTTGCTGCTGCTGAAACTTTAGAAAAAAATTTATTTAGTCAATATAAGCTTATATCAGGTAATGTGTATGTTACTTTGACTGCAAGTAAGGTAAAATACATATGTCAGAGTAAAGAACATAGTAGCAAACGTCTGTTGATAAGCAATTTTGATGAACTGCTCCATTTAATAAACTGTTCAAAGGAAGGTAGCATAAAAGAGTTGCAATGCTCAAAGACAATAGATGCGTATGCTGTTGCCTTGCTTAAGTTCTCAGAATTATTGCCATACGCGTTAGTGGCTGATATGACTTTTGAGAATAAACATGAAATGCGAAATTGGTGTGAAGAAAATGACATTATTGTACTAAATACGTTACTTGTGAATGATTTTCAACAAAATCATAGTGTGTATGAAGTGTGCAAAACATCATTATTTTTAAAACAGACTCAAGAAGTAGATATCATATCTTATAGAACCAAAAGTGGCGGAAGAGAACATTATGCAATTATCATTGGCAATCCAGATAAAGATAATGAGCCATTAGTGAGAATTCATTCTGCATGCTATACAGGAGACTTATTAGACAGCTTATCATGTGATTGCAGAAGCCAGTTACATCAAGCGATTCAAATAATGACCGACTTTGGGAATGGCATTATATTATACTTGATGCAAGATGGGAGAGGCATTGGTTTAACTAATAAGTTAAGAGCATACAGTATGCAAAGAAAATATAATCTTGATACTGTTGATGCAAATAGAGTATTGGGTTTTGAAGATGATGAAAGGAGCTTTGCTGTTGCAGCTAAAATACTTAAGAAATTGAACATTAACAAAATACAATTACTTACAAACAATGGTAGAAAGTTATCAGAGTTGAAAAATAACGGTATAGAAGTTACAAAGTGTGTACCACTTATTATGGAACGCAATGAATATAATGATTCATATATGGAAACAAAATTTGGCAAGTTAGGCCATGGATTAAGGGTTTATTAGCTTTTTTGTTATAACTACTTTGTTAGCTTGCTATGTTAATTAATATAAGTTAAGATTTTTAAGAATATTGAGATGCTGAAATTTTTAAAACAAGAAAAAAGTAATGAGTCATTGGATAAGGATATAAATTGGAATTCAAGTCGCTATAGCACAGTTGTTGCTCAGAGAAATAATTTACTTTTATTTACATTAATATTACTAGTTGCAATTTCTATAAGCATATTAGCTATATTTAAAATTAGCACAAGTAGCACTATTGAGCTATTCGTTATAGAAATTGATAAAAAGTCAGGCATAGTGCAATTGGTTGATCCTGTTACAGTAAAACAATATTCTGCAAATGAAACGCTGAACGATTATTTTATTTCAGAGTATATAAAAGCAAGGGAGGTTTTTGACCCATATAATTATAATTATAATTATTATACAAAAGTAAGGTTGTTTTCTTCGCCTAGTGTATATAGTGAATTTAGCAATTATATAAAATCGCAGAATATGAATGACCTTTTTAATTTATATTCAGATGCTAAAGGTGAGTTGAAAATTCGTTCAATTCAAAAATTAGGTAATGATGCTCTTCAAGTGAGATTTTCTATAGAATTTACACGAAAAGATGGAAATTCCTCAAGGAAAAATAAGATAGTTGTGATGTCGTATAAATATGCATCGCTTGAAATGAATGATCAGCAAAGATATATTAACCCGTTAGGGTTTCAAGTTATTTCATATAGAGTAGATGATGAATATGTGTAGGATATTGTTAGTTTTAGCTTTACTAATAAGTGGCAACTTAAATGCATCTATTAATAATAAACCTATTTCTGTAGATAGTAGAATAAAGACTTTTGTATATAGCCCTAATGAGGTGTTTACAGTAATTTTTAGTCAAGGTTACTATTCTTATATTGAGTTTGCAGAAGGGGAAAAAGTCAAAAATATTGCTGTTGGTGATGCATCAAGTTGGAAAATTAATCCTTATGATAATAAACTGCTTGTCATGCCATTTGAAGTCAGTAGTCGCACTAACATGATTATTACGACAACTAAAAAGAGAAATTACATTTTTGATCTAATTTCAAGACCAAATTACGATAAATACCCAGATACTAATGCTAAAAAAGTGGATCATGATTATTCCGTTGAAAAGGATATATCTTACGTAATACGTTTTTATTATCCTCAAGAAGAAGATGAATTTGATGTTGATTTAGATGAGGTTTCTTTACCTACTCAAATGCAATACATTACAGAAAAGCCAGAAAAAATAATACAAGAAAATAATACGAGGTACAACTATACATATATTGATGAAGGTGGTAACGTAGATATAGTTCCAATTGAGTTATTCGATGATGGTTATTTAACCTATTTAAAGTTTAGAAATAGTAATAAAATTCCTCAGATTTTTATAGAAGGCGAATCCTGTAAAAGGCTGTTATTTGATGATTATGTTGTAATAAAAGGAGTACATAAAAAGCTATTAATGCGTTATGAAGGTAGTGAAGTTGAAGTTATAAATAGGTCACTTTAGTTGTGGTACATATAATATGAGTAAAGAAAGGCATAATAGTGTAGAAGATGAATCAGAGATAGAAAGCAAGGTAGTAACAGTTGGCTCTAATCAAGGTTATAAGGCATTGATGATAGTTATGGTAGCGCTCTTAGTTGGTGGAGTGTACTATCTTTATTTTAGTCCTTCTAATAAAGAGGGTCCAGAGATTGTTAAAAAAGAGGAAACAAAGCAAAACATTCAAGAATTGAAAGGAAAGTTAGAACAAGTTCCAGATAATGTAGTAGTTTCCGAGAGGATAGCAACTGATCTCTTGCCACCCTTACCTCCTCTTCCTATTCCACAAGTCATACCAGAAGTAAAACAAATCAAAAAAGAGGAAGTGACAAAAAAAGAAGAGCAACTAAAAGAAATTCCCTTGTCAAATATACCTGTTTTACCAAAGCAAAATTTTCCTTCTGGTAATGTTATTAGCAATTTGCCTACTTCATTTCCTACAATAGGGGGTGGCGGTTATCCTAGAGACAGACGTAGTGCACAAATGTTAGCAATTTCAGGTAGTAGTGGGGAAGGTAAAGCTACAGATGCTGTTTTATCCAATACCTCAGCACAATCGAGCAAAGCTACCAAAGCTGGAAAGCTTGGTTTAATGATTATTCAAGGTAAAGTTATTGACGCTATTCTTGAAACTGCAATAAGTTCTGACTTACAAGGAATGCTCCGTGCTGTTGTTAGTAGAGACGTTTATGCAGAAACTGGTGATACAATTTTAATACCAAAAGGTTCAAGGTTAATAGGTGGTTATTCATTTGACTCAAACGTTGCAAAAGCCCGCGTAAACATAAATTGGAATAGGATCATTCTTCCTCATGGTATAGATGTTGCTATTGCATCATCTTGTACCGATGAGCTTGGAAGGGCAGGGATAGCTGGAATAGTTGATAATAAAATAGCAAGTGCATTATTCTCTTCAGTGGCACTTGCTGGTGTTTCGATTGGTTCAGCTGTTGTAGGACAAAAAGCCTCTAATCTTATCGATGCGCTAACTGCCATGGATGCAGTGAAGTCTATTACTGCAACTGAAATAGATATTTCTTCTCTCAAAGGGGCTATTGTTGAGAGATTGGAGAATTCTATAAAAACTGAAGTTGGGAAGGTAGGAGACGAAAAATGGAAATTGGGTATTAGGGCTATTGAAAAAATTCGAAATGCTAAAAGTGATCAGGATTTGCTGAGAATAATAAAGGAAGAAATAGTAAGTGTGATAAAAAGTTCTGGAGCTAGTGGAGTTGATACAATTACTAGTGACAATATCGGTATAACTTTAGACGATGTACGTCAACTGTTGAGGCAAACTCAGAAAAGAAGCAAATCTGTTTATGATGAAGCAATTGGGAAGTCAATCAATGATTTTTCCAAAGACATGCGAGATATAGTTGATAGGAGTGTAGATAAAAAACCAACTATTTATGTTAATCAAGGAACTGCATTGAAAGTATTTGTTAACCAAGATATAGTATTTCCTCCACAGTCAATATTAAATAACTGAAATGAACTATGCTGCACTTGATACATACTTGGAGCCATTACAAGGGATATTTCAAGAGGAAGGTGTAAATGAAATATCAATAAATAAACCGAAGGAAGTATGGATTGAAAATCGCGGTGAAATAAGATGCGAAAAGTTAGAAATATTTGATCTTAATCATTTAAAATCTCTTAGCAGGTTGATTGCTCAAGCTACAGAACAAAAACTGAGCGAAGAGACACCGCTGCTTTCAGCTACATTACCAAATGGTTATCGTATACAGATAGTGTTTCCTCCAGCATGTGAGCCTGATAAAGTAGTCATTTCAATTCGTAAACCTTCTTCTATGCAATTGGCATTGGATGATTATGAAAAAATGGGGGCTTTTTCTAACACTGTTATAGGAGTGACCGATAATCCAGTAGATCGTCACCTAGATTTGCTACTGAAACAAAAAAAAATAAAAGAGTTTTTAGAATATGCTGTAATAAGTAAGAAAAATATCATAATTAGTGGTGGAACTTCCACTGGTAAAACCACTTTTACTAATGCTACTTTGCGTGCTATTCCATCTGAAGAAAGAATTATTACTGTTGAAGATGCAAGAGAGATAGTTTTGAATGATCATCCCAATAAAGTCCATTTAATTGCTTCTAAAGGAGGGCAAGGCAGGGCAAAAGTGACCACTCAAGATTTGATAGAGGCATGTTTACGTTTAAGACCAGATAGAATAATAGTTGGTGAGCTGCGTGGAGCAGAAGCTTTTAGTTTTCTTAGAGCAATAAACACTGGCCACCCAGGGTCAATATCAACTCTTCATGCGGATAGTCCGGCAATGGCTCTTGAGCAAATAAAACTTATGGTTATGCAAGCAAATCTTGGAATTCCCCCAGATCAGATCATACCATACATTAGAAATGTAATTGATATTGTTATTCAGCTAAAAAGAACCAGTGGAGGCAAAAGAAGCATTTCTGAGATATTATTTACTAGATCTTCAAATGAAAATACTTAAATTTATACGTAAGTTAAGAAAAAGTAGTTTATGAGTAATGGAAATCACCTACGCAATATTCTCATAGGAGGTGTAGTATCTTTTAGCATATTTGAATTTTGCTTCTATTTGTCTGGTATATTATTCTACCTGTTTGTTGACGGTCCAGATGGTGTAGATTTTAGAGCAATTAATCCTAGCTTGACACCTTTTCCTCAAGCTCTCTGGCCGACAATTTTTGATCATATACAATATTGTTGGCATCATCCAGGGCTATATAGCTTTGAGCTCAAAATTAAATTAGTTGTATCTTCTCTACTGCCTCAAATTGTTTTGATGATTATTTTGTGGAATGTGAGAGAAAGACTAATTGAGTGGCGGCCATTTAAAAAGAAAGAATCACTTCATGGAGATTCACAGTGGGCATCAGAGAAAGACATACGAAAAGCGGGATTAAGAAGCAAAAAAGGTCTATTGCTTGGTAAAGATAAGAGAGAATATTTTATTGCTGATGGGTTTCAGCATGCATTGCTCTTTGCACCTACAGGCTCTGGTAAAGGTGTTGGTTTTGTAATTCCTAATTTGTTATTTTGGAATGATTCGGTAATTGTGCATGATATAAAATTAGAAAACTATGAAATAACAAGTGGTTGGCGAGAGCGACAAGGACAAAAAGTATATGTATGGAACCCAGCGCAGCCAGATGGGGTAAGCCATTGTTATAATCCACTGGAATGGATTAGTGAAAAACCTGGACAGATGGTTGACGATGTGCAAAAAATAGCTAACCTAATCATGCCTGAACAAGATTTTTGGCAAAACGAAGCAAGAAGCTTATTTGTTGGGGTGGTACTATATTTACTTGCTGCACCAGAGAAAGTTAAATCTTTTGGTGAGGTTGTGCGTACGATGCGTAGCGATGACGTAGTTTACAATCTTGCTGTAGTTTTGGACACAATGGGTAAAATAATACATCCGGTAGCGTATATGAACATTGCAGCTTTTTTGCAAAAGGCTGACAAAGAAAGATCAGGTGTTGTGTCAACTATGAACTCGTCGCTTGAATTGTGGGCAAACCCATTGATCGATACTGCAACTGCATCAAGTGATTTTAATATTTTGGATTTTAAAAAGAAGAAAACTACAGTTTATGTTGGTTTAACTCCTGATAACTTAACTAGGCTCAGGCCTTTAATGCAGGTGTTTTACCAACAGGCAACTGAGTTTTTATGTAGAAAATTGCCATCGGATGACGAGCCTTACGGCGTATTATTTTTAATGGATGAGTTTCCAACACTTGGAAAAATGGAGCAATTTCAAACGGGCATCGCATACTTTCGTGGCTATCGAGTAAGGTTATTTTTAATTGTTCAAGATACTGAACAGCTTAAAGGAATATATGAAGAAGCAGGAATGAACTCCTTTTTATCAAACTCAACCTATAGAATAACTTTTGCAGCCAATAATATTGAAACGGCTAATTTGATATCTCAGCTTATAGGAAACAAAACTGTACAACAAGAATCATTAAACAAACCTAAATTTTTAGACTTGAATCCTGCATCAAGATCATTGCATATCTCTGAAACACAGAGAGCATTGCTCTTACCTCAAGAAATTATTATGCTGCCACGTGATGATCAGATAATTTTGATAGAATCGACTTATCCAATTAAGTCAAAGAAAATTTTGTACTATAGTGATAGCACATTCACAAGAAGGCTGATTAAACCAACACGTGTGCCTACACAAGAGCCATATAATCCAAACAAGGTCTTTTCTGCTGCTAACAAAGATAAGATTAGTAATGAAGAAGAGAGTAATGCTATTGAAGCTGCTGATTATCCTGTTGAAGCTAAAACTGAAGATGCAATATACGATGAGCCAGAGATTGAAGATGGATTTGAAGACGAGGATATTGATGATAAGTTTGAAGGTGGTGATGGGTTTGATGATGAGGAAGACGATGATGAGTTTGATGATGAAGACAGTAAGGATGAATTTGACGATGATGATGAATTTGAAGATGAGGACAAACTAGACGGCAATAAAATCGAGGATAGAGGTTAATTTTACCTATTTTTTAGCTTAGAAAATAATTAGTTTTTTCATATTAAATCATTTTTAATTAATTAGTACTAGATTAGCTATTTTAACTAGAGGAATAGTCATGATGAGTAAAAAAACATTAGCAGTTACAGCACTTGCTTTATTGTTGTCACAACAATCTTTTGCAAGTGAAACGGAAGGATTTTACTTTGGTGGTGGATATTACGGTCAATATTTGAACTTGGGTAAGTTGAAAGCAAAAATTGGAGGCAAAGATGCTGCAGATGATAACCGTGTATCTATAAATGACATAGACGCTCAGAGAACAGAAGGTCAGTTAATAAGTAAGTATAAAGGAGATTATAACCCACCTTTTGCTGCAAATGTAACGTTTGGTTACACAGGAGAACTAGGCAATAATAGCTATAGAGCTGAATTGGAAGGGATGTACTCTTCTGTAAAAGTAGATAATATTGGTTTATCAAGTAATCAAGTAACTGTTTCGTATCTAAAAGACGTTGGTGAGAGTACTAATAAAAAAACTTATATGTATAAAACTGTAATTAATCATGACCAAGTAGAAAACGCATCTGTAATGGCAAATGTTTATCATTATTGGAAAAGTGATAGTTTTTCTTTTTCTCCTTACGTTGGTATTGGAGTTGGTGGAACAAGAATGACGATGTTTGAAAAATCGTCAATAAGACCTGCAGGTCAATTGAAAGCTGGCTTTGATTATCGTATAAACGAAGATGTAAATATGCACATCGGATATAGAGGTTTTGGTGTTCTTGGTAGTAATGTTGATTTTGAAGCAGAGGTGTTAGGAGAAATGAAAGCAAAGCAACAGGTAAACTCAGATGGAAAAAAGATATTAGAATTGAATAAAAATCAAAAACCATCGGACCAGAAGTTACACAAAGAAAGTATCAGTATAGGCAATCAAGTGTTTCACACACACGGTATAGAAGCTGGTCTTACTTTTCATTTTGCCAGGGAATGTTCAAAAAAGTGTGTCAAAGCGAATTTTTAGTTCAACTCAATTTTTAACCTATCAGGAAAAAAGATATCAAGTTGAGATATAGTTAGAGCCCAATTAGGCAAAGCCATAGCCCATTTTTGCTCTATCTTTTTTATAGCACAATATACCAATTTGTACAAGGCATTTGTACTGGTAAATGAACCTTTGGTTTTAGTAAATTTTCTGATTTGTCTGTGCAACCCCTCAATTGGATTGGTGGTATAAATTAGCCTTCTAACAGGGCCAGAATACTTAAAATAACTAGACAAATTTTCCCAATTGTTTTGCCACGATTTTATGACTAAAGGATATTTTTCACCCCATTTTTCCTCCAGTTCAAGTAAATAATTTTCGGCGATTTCTCTACTTGTAGCACGGTATATTTTTTTCAAATCATTCATAAAAACTTTTATATCTTTGCTGGATACGTATTTTAGTGAATTTCTTATTTGGTGCACAATGCATAACTGTACCTCAGCATTGGGAAATACGCTATTTATATCTGTAGGGAAGCTTTTCAGACCGTCAACACAAGCTATCAAAATGTCTTCTACTCCTCTCTCTTTTAAGTCATTTAATACGCCTAGCCAGAAGTTAGCTCCCTCACTTTCTGCTAAGTAAAAACCCAGTACTTCTTTTCTGCCATTTTGGTCTATTCCTAATATATTGTACATGCATTTACTTATGCAATGTCCATTCTCTTTGACCTTAAAAAACATCCCATCCATAAATACTATCGGGTATACTGATTGTAGGGGACGACTCCTCCATTCATTGATTATAGGCAGTAATTTATCTGTAATTCCAGATATCTCTGCTGCAGATATTTTATGGTCATAGATTTCTTCCACATAGGATGCTATATCCCTGTATCCCACACCGCTTGCAAACATGTTCAAGACCTTTGTTTCAAGTTCTGGATGTAAGCTTGTTTGCCTTTTTTTCACTATCTGTGGTTCGAAACTTCCCTCTCTATCTCTTGGTGTCAATAGTTCAAATGAACCTGCACTCGTCTTCAAAGTTTTGCCATTCTTTCCGTTTCTTCGATTCTTTTCTTCTCTTTCATTGGATAAATGATGCTCTATTTCACCTTCTAGACTTGCTTCCAGCAGCCTTTTTACAAATGGTGTTAATGCTCCATCTCTCCCCATCAATGGTTTACCTTCCCTTATTGATGACAGTATATTTGCTTCCAGCTCTTTGTAATCTACCAGGCCAGTCGTTCCATTTTCTATTTTGTAACTCATATATCAAACCTCTATTTTTTGTTTCTATTTTATTTTTATTTCTCGGTTTGACACACTTTTTTGAACATTCCCGAAAAAAACTATTTTTGATAACAAAAAACTCTATTTTTTTATAGTCAAAGTAAAAGGGTTAATACGATAACCATGTGATGATCTTTGCCAACCAAGGGTTTGTATTACATCATCACGTTCAATACTTAATCCTAATTTCTCAGCCAATGTAGCTTTGATCGTTTTTTGCATCTTGTTTAATGGTTTTCTGATTTGATGTTCTAAATCTGCTTCTAAACTAAGTCCCAAGAGTTTTTCTAACTGATTAATATTGAGAAGTGTATGTTTTTCAGGTGGTAACTCTTTCTCACAGTCATGTAAAAATTGCTTGAACAATATTCGAAAAATATTAAGGCATGATGCAGCTTTTTTATTTATAACTTCAACGCTATTAACATATACCATACCTTTAACTACCTGTAACTCCAAAAGCTTTATTGGCACAATTGGTTCAACACGTTTAAGCGAAATATATGAAGCTGGTAAAACTTGCAAAGAAGTATTTTCTACTACCTCTGGTACTCCTTTTTTAGCTGCCTCTTGGAATATCTCAGTTACAGTCTTATACTGGCAAAACAGTTCTACCATTCGCACTACATATAGGCTCAATAATAGATTAGGTATATCTTTTTTTAGAGTAATGAGAACTGTCGGATGGACTCTCAGTTTATCTATGGTTAAAAATATCGCATCAGTACAAAAATCAAGGATTATTAGATTTACAATATGACCTTGATCACAAGTATAATAAACTCCTTTTTCCATTTTTCCCCACATAAGTCTTGAATCATTCAACTTTGTTTCAAACCAGTCTATGATTTTCTCTATATTTAAGTATATGGATAAGAGATGAAATCTCTGTTTTTTATAAGTATTAGGCAAAATATGACGAGAACAGTTTTCACAAATAGCGTCATCACATGCTTCATCAAAGTCTGGATCGATAAAAATCTCATTGCTACAACTTGGATCAATTACATTTGGCCAATCAAGATGATCTTCTTCACGAGAGCAAACAATATAGTACCTTTCTTGCATTTTTATCAATCCAAGATCAAATAAGTATCTTGCTGCTTTAATGTGATTTTGACTTGGATTAACCCAAGAACTATTTGAACTTAAAAGATCAGCAATTTGCTCGTGAAAGGATTTTAAGACCATAAGATTGTTCCATATGTTTCTTCAGGTCCTCTCTTTCTTTTTTATTGAGCGGATGCTCTGAATAATAAATTTCCCCACTTGATTTGAAAGAAAATGTTACCTTTTTGTTTTGGAACATTACTTTAGCTGATTGAATAGATTGTAGTATGTTGCCAATAGCTGGCTTTAAAATATGTAACTCTGGTGCAATAGGATCATACGGCTTTACACTTAAAGTAAGATATGTATTACTATTTTTAAAATAATCTGACTTAAAATTTAACTCAAATATACAAATATTAGGGTCAGAACCCTCTATACATGCTTGAAGGAATTTATGCACTTGTAGTAGAAAGTTCTTATCCTGTATATTTACAAAAGTACATTCGCAGTTAAAATAACCACTTACAATACTATTTGCTATTTCCACAGCTTTATTGGTATTTTTAGCACAGAGATTAACCTTTGTACCATCAATCGAAAAATTTAAAATCATCCACTCAGGTTTATGGCCATGAACAACTTTGTTTGAGTTAAGCAGTAAATCCATGTCACTTCCTCGACGTACAAACATATATATTCGATCTTGATGATGGAAAAAACCCTGCAACTGGTCATCATCCTTAAGTATCTGCTCTACGGATTCTTGTGACATAAATTCCTTAAATGAAGTATTTATTTGTCTTGGTGGTTTCTGTAGAGCAAATGATACGAAGCCTTTCTTTTGTACTTTATCAAAGTGATAGACAGATTTTAGAAGTTCGCAACTTATGTGAAACAGTAAAAATAACAAGGATCTTTTATCGTACTTAGTATTATTTTTGATCAGGTACGATCTCATTAACTCTTGAGTGAGGGCAAATCTTGCTACTTCACTAACTGTAGCCTCAAGTTTCGTGCGATCAAAGTGGCTAATGAGATAATAGTCAAAAAGAGAGTCAGAGTAACTGGTAAGTATCTTACGTTTTTGTTGAGTCGATCTATCGTCATAATCTCCGTCCTGAAAAAGTTGCCCATTTAAATGATTTTTAAAGCAATGCTGAAAAATGATACTCAATTGTCTACCAGAAAGAGAATCAAGCCATAGTTTACGTAATTCTAAATCTTGAAAGCGATCTAGCAAGAGATTAACGGGAACCTCTAAATCACTCTCCCAGAATTCATAACTTGGATGAACATTCATGATACTTTAAATAAGCCATATCATACATAATATGATAATTCAAGTAAAGATTTTTTGGACATAATTTTTTCAAATCTTGTATATTTATTAGGGAGAATTTCTTGTTTGCGCGAACTAGACAGCTTTTTTAAATTAAGGTGTTTAGTTTAAAATGGTAAACGTTTTCTTTTAGCTATGGCAATAGAAGTCTCCTAACCTATAAGAAAATTCACAGGAAGAAAAACATGCAAAAAGGGGATTTAACTATTTATTGCCGTTATGAGCCCAGTCGGTTGGCAGGTACATATTTGGCAGATGCTTATGAACAATTATTGAAATATAAAATAAAGGAGGTAGAAGAAAATGACAACCGTAAGCTTGTATGCAAGAGTTTCATCAAGACAACAGGCACAAGAGAATACGATAGAGAGTCAGATTGTAGAATTGGAGCGTCGCATTAGTAGCGATGGACATGAGTTATTAGATGAGCATAGGTTCATCGATAATGGCTACAGTGGATCAAACTTAGAACGTCCTGGCTTAGAGAGTTTACGTGATAGAGTAGCAGAAGGTAAGATTGATAAGATATATATTCATTCACCTGATCGGCTATCACGGAAATTTTCATATCAAATGATCTTACTCGAAGAGTTTAAAAAGGCTGGATCTGAAATAGTATTTTTAAATCATAAGTTTGATGATAATCCTGATTCCCATTTATTTCTACAGATTCAAGGAGCAATAGCAGAGTATGAACGTGCAAAGATTATGGAACGAAATCGCAGAGGAAAACTTCATGCAGCTAAAGCTGGGTGTATAAGTGTGATGGGTAGGGCGCCTTACGGTTATCGCTACATAGCAAAACACGTAGGTGAAGGAAGTGCTCAATTTGAGGTTGATGAAGAAGAGGCAAATATAGTGCGTAAAATATTTAGTCGGGTTGGCCAAGAAAGAGCAAGTATAGGAGAAGTTGTACATGAACTGAATAAGATACCGGTAATAACACGAACAGGAAAAAGGTATTGGAAAAGGAGCACTATTTGGAACATGTTAAAAAATCCTGCTTATATAGGACAAGCAGCTTATGGTAAAACTAGGACATGCTCAAAACCACAAGTAAAAAAATCAAAAAAAGGAACTTGTGGTAAACTTAAAAGTGGTCGCTTTAATAGTGATAAAGAGAATTGGACTTATATTCCAGTACCAAGTGCGTCCAGAGAAGGCGAGTATTGTTCAGTAGGAAATAGACCTACCAGGATAAAAGTCGGAATCCTGTAGCTTGGGTAGCAGCATAAAGGGAAACCAAAATGTTGAAGCCTACCGACAACATTATCGTAGGATAATGGCGAATTACCAGGCCGTAGCGAAAGCGAATGCACAGATTGCCTCGAAAGGAATATTCTGAAGGTCGAGCCATCTTGGTACTGGCGAAGACAGAATAGACCAGACGAAAAACGAATGAAACGATTGGTCTACTTCAGCGGGGTGTTAGTAACAGCATGGCAATGAGGACATACAAAGCAACTGGAGAAGCCCTCCTCATCCCAAGGAGAAACACCTTGGAGAGGTAGGTTCTATAACTGGAAAACAGGAAGTGAACTGAAGATGAGAGGGTGACGGATGGGTGCGTAGTAGTGAAGAAGTGAGGTAACGCTCATGGAGCAAAGGCACCCTACTAGCAGGGATCTTTTAACAAAAGGAAGGTAAAGGTAAAAATGACAAAAATGCCGATAAAATTACAAGACCTGAGAAGAAAGATATACACCAAAGCGAAGGCAGAACCGGAATGGCGATTCTGGGGAATCCATGTTCATGTCTGTAAAATGGAGACACTGGAGGAAGCTTACAAACTAACGAAGAGGAGTAATGGGGCACCAGGGATTGATGGGGTGACATTCGAATCGATAGAGACAGAGGGCTCAAGAAAGTATCTTCAACGAATAAGACACGAATTAATAACCAAGACCTATAGCCCAAATAGGAACCGGAGAAAGGAAATACCAAAATCTGGAGAAAAATTCAGAACGTTGAACATACCCTGCATCCGGGATAGAATAGTGCAAACAGCACTGAAGCTAATACTTGAACCGATATTCGAATCAGACTTCCAAAAAGGATCATACGGGTATAGACCTAAGCGTAATGCGCATGAAGCAGTACAAAAAGTAACGGAAGCAGCAATCAAAGGCAATACAAAAGTAATTGACGTAGATCTAAAATCCTACTTTGACAGTGTGCGACATCATATTCTGATGGAAAAGATTGCCAAAAGAATAAATGACAAAGAAATCATGCGCATGATTAAGCTAATCCTCAAAATAGGAGGAAAACGAGGAATGGCACAAGGATCACCACTTTCACCACTACTAAGCAATATATACCTAAATGAGGTAGATAAAATGTTGGAGAAAGCAAAAGAGGTGACCAAAGAAGGAAAGTACCAACGTATGGAATATGCCAGATGGGCAGATGATTTGGTGATACTGATCAGAGAATACCCGAAACGGGAATGGCTAGAAAGAGCAGTATACAGAAGGTTGGAAGAAGAATTAGCAAAACTAGAAGTGAGAGTAAATGAAGAAAAGACAAAAGTCATTAACCTAAAGAAAGGAGAAACATTTAGCTTCCTAGGGTTTGATTTTCAAGAGAATATCACAAAACAAGGAAAGTGGAATGTCAGGAAAACACCGCAGATGAAAGCACGAACAAACCTGCTACGCAAGTTGAAGGAAATATTTCGGCGCCATAAATCGCAACCGATAAAAAGAGTGATAAATGACATCAATCCGATATTGAGAGGGTGGGTAAACTACTTTAGGATAGGAAACTCTAGTCGAAAGTTCAGTTACGTAAAACACTGGGTGGAAAAGAAGGTAAGACGCAATTTAATGCGAGCCAGGAAAGCAAAGAAAGGGTTTGGTTGGAAGAAATGGAGTAGCGAATGGATATACAAAACGCTGGGTCTATATTCAGACTACAGAATAAGGTATTACAGACCGAAAGCATCACCAACACAATATGTGATAAACTTTGGTAAAGAACTTGCTAGGAAAGCGTAGTGCGGGAAAACCGCATGCTGCGTTTGACGAGGCGGGAGCTGGAAACGTTAACATGGGAATTTGGATTGAGGCCCAGGATGAAAATAATGGATCAGCCACCAAACCCTAAAGAGGCGCGCCAGTTCTCGACCCTACAAATAATCAATGAGCATTTATTTGATTCAGTGCAGGCACAACTAACTGAAAATAGGCAAAGAGCAAGAGTACGACAAAGAAGAGAAACATATTTATTGCAAGGTTTAATGGTATGTCAACGTTGTCAATATACTTATTGTGGTACAAACCACGTTCATAAAAAGTCGACATATTATTACTATCGTTGCTCTGGTACAAACTCTAGCAAATTCAATGGCAATAAAATCTGCGATAATAAATCAATACGCACTGATATATTAGATGGAGTTATATGGGAAGAAGTCAAGAGTATCTTGAAAGAGCCAGATAGGATTGCAAATGAATATCAACGTAGATTGTCAGAGAACAAAAAACCTTTACATAATCAAACACGTGAAAAGCAAGAAAGTAAGCTAAGATTAAGTATCAAAAAATTTATTGATAGCTATGCCAAAGGGTTTATAAGCCAAGAAGAATTTGAACCAAGAATCACAACAATGAAACAACATTTGAAAGAAATTGAAGAAGAGAAAGAAAGAACGCTTGATCAAAAAAAACTACAACAAGAATTGAGCCTTGTTACAGATAGCTTGAAAAACTTTTCCTCAAGTGTTGAATCAAAGCTTGATCAAGTGGATTGGCAGACTAAGCAAAATATTATTAGAATGTTAATTCATCAAATTGAAATCAACCACAATCACCTATATATAGTATTTCGCATAAAAAGTCTTGCAAATTTTGATCAAAATAGCCATAATAGAATTATGCAATGTTGTACTAGCAGTCAAAACGAGCAGTTGCTAATAAAATTTACTGTAAGTATACAACAGATGCGTGCTAGCCATTTCGGTATCTTAATTGCTACCATATAGCGAGATAACTGTAAACCCAGAGCTATTGTAGACATAAGTTTTAGCTATATGGTATTTGAAGTAATAAATGCAATAAAAAATAATTTGTTAGCATGCTTTCCAACAGAGACAGTATATGCTCTTTCTTGTAATGCGCTAGGTAACGAATCTATAGAAAAAATATATCGAATAAAAAAGCGTTCTCAAAACAAGCCGCTCTCTGTATTTGTTAGTAATATTGATAGTTTGATAAATATAGCAAAGGTAAAGGAAGAGTATATCGATTTAATAAACTATTTTTCTCCTGGACCAATGACCTATATTTTACCACTTCAAGATAACAGTATATTACCAAATGAGTTCTTTAAAGATAGTATAGGCATAAGAATTCCTGATCATCCTATTGCGATTTCAATATTAAATGAACTGAAAACTCCAGTAGTTGCAACTAGTATTAACATTTCAGGAGAAAAAAGTATATGCAAAGCAAGAGATATACCTCAGTCTATTAAGCAACACTTATCTGCAGTAATTGAAGATGATGAATTAGTTTCTGGTATAGAATCTACTATTATTGACTTAACTGGAGACAAGATTAAGGTTTTAAGAAAAGGTAAAATTTCATTACAAACAATAAATAACGAATTTTCAAACTAAGATCTATAGGAGAAAGAATGAAAAAGGTGATAGGCCATAACCAAGCAAAAAAAAAGATAATGAACAACTTGTCTGTTCAATCTTGGCTGATCTGTGGTAAAAAAGGTATAGGAAAAGCAACATTCGCAAAATCCTTTTCTAATTGGTTTCTTATAAAAAATTACGATGAAGTAGCATTAGACTTACACATTGTTGAAGGTGATACAATAGGAGTGGAAAAGGTGAGAGAAATGAAAAACTTTTTGCACTTAAGCCCCATTCAATCAGAATATAAAATAGCTATAATAGATAGCTTAGAGTCAATGACTAATAATGCTAAAAATGCAATATTAAAAATATTAGAGGAGCCGCCACAAAATTCTAAAATATTTGTAATTAGCCATAAGCCATATGATGTACAAACCACCATCCGGTGTAGGTGTTTTCAGCTGAATTTACTTCCATTAACTTACGATGAAACAAAGCAGGTTGTTTCATCTCAGTGTAAATTCGACGATAAAATATTTAGTGAGATCATTACTTTGTTTCCTGGAACTCCGGGAGTAATAATAAATGCAATAAACAGTGGTGCTTATGAGTCACATAAGCATTTTTATACATTTTTCCGTAATCTAAATAATTCTGATATAGTTAATAAAATAATTAATAGTGAGATTGAGCTAGAACTAGCATCACATATAATTCAAACCTCCATTTTAGAAAGTATAAAGAAAGAAGTAAATAATGTTGAAATTCTACTAAGTCAATGGAAAGAAATAGATGAACTTTTCGTTGCTGCAAAGCAATTTCGCTTAGATAAAAAGCATGTTTTAGCTAATGTAGTTAACATCATGACACAAAAATGTAATACTTTTAACATAAATTTATGATAAAATTCTGCTAATTTAATACTGAAAGTATATAACTTGAATGATAATAAATTAACTGTATGGCAATCAATAGAAGTTTTAACAAACACTATACTGAACATGCAGAAAGAATTGAGTTTAATCAAGAATACATCTTTAGATCAAGACGTCACTTTAGAAAAAGGGAAGGAGCTATCAAGTGGCATCTATGAGGCAAATTTTAAGCTAAACAAGGCAATCAATATAGCTACTTTGCCAAGAATTGGCTATTATATGATTAATGATGAACTTGTTGTACGTAATCATATTACGAAAGAGGAAGTAAAGATCCCTAGAGATTTTCATTACTTTAAAGTTGTTAAATCCAATCACGATGATTGTAAATTAACGTTTTGTAATTTTTTAGGTAATGAGTTTTTTGAATATAAAAAGTATGATCCACAATATTCTGGTCTTTCAGATGAATATAAACTCATGGATTTTGGTAGTATAAAAAAGACTAATAATCTAAAACTTAAGGAGTATGTTGGTCATGCACCTAAATTTTTTGCTGTAGAAGGATCTATTGAGCCTGGATCTGAAAACCATGTAATTGATCTATTTGAGCTAGTCAGAGACGGTAAAGGCAAAAAAGTGGGAACTCTTGCTGATGAATTTGGTTATTTTGATGATCAAAATAAATTACACTACTATAATTATCACAAAAGTGCAGAAAGTAATACTTATGATCCTGAAAGCTTCAGTGTAAAAATGATAAATTTAGATGTGAGCAAAATTGATAAATTTCACCTTATTGCAGAACAAGGTGATATAATAATTCATCCCATTTTGGAAAATTTAGACATATTTTAAAGTTTTTTAGAGTATCCAGTATATTATATAATTGGGTTTGTATTATGGAAGATAAATTACTTGAATCAGTAAAAAACAAAAGTTACTTCAGGAAAGCAGTTGAATGGTATTGCCACAGATACCTGTTCTGCGTTGTAGAAAGATCTTGGATGGCGTTAATAGCGTTACTTCTCTTAGTATGTTTATTTTTATCACTACTAAACATATACCTATTACTTCCTGTTAAAAAAGATTTAAATTTTGTGAAGTATATGAACCACACAGAAGATGAGTTCTCTGCAATACATAAACTTAGTTTTAGTAAAAAAGAAGATGAGTACATTTCCATAGCAAGGTATTTAATAAGTAAATATATTGAAACATATGAGTCCTCTCGGACTGTTGAGCCAAAGTATCAAGAAAATTTTATAAAAAACAATTCTGTATACAAAATCTACCAAAACTTTCAGGAAAAAGTGAACAATGAAGCTGTTTCATCCACAAGAAAAATTACCAACATAAACGTAACAACATTATCTATTGACCGGTTGACCAAGAACTTAGTTACATTTGCTGGAAACGCTACTGTAGTTTTTACAGCTGAGCAAAATAAGAAGATGAAAGATTATGCTGTGGAGGTCAGCTTCACTTTGTCAAATATAAAAGCAACTCTAGCTGGAATAGTGCCATTTAAATTTATTGTTAATAGCTATAAATATAGATGATTATATTTATAACATTATTTGGTAGCTAAAAAAAATAACTAAAGTGCATATAGCAGTAATAACTGGGGGTAAAACTAGAAGCATTGGTGTCTTTTTAATAAAATAATTTCTAGAAGGTTTTGAGAAAAAGGCGTTGTAAATTATTGGTAAAAAGTATAGAGCATTGAGTATAGTACTAACAATTAACACTAGAGTTACAAACACAGAAAGTGTTACATTACTAGAGTTGAAAACAGCTTGAAAGATGAGAAATTTGCTCCAAAAAGTCGGAGCAGGAGGTACTCCTATCATGGACAATGCACCTATAGTGAATGCTATCATGCTAATTGGCATACTACGTCCTATACCGTGAATTCTATCTATATATTTTTCACCCGTTTTCGTTATTATGATACCTGCAAAAAAAAATAAAGTAATTTTTGCAAATGCATGGCAAACTAATTGAAAGATTGCAATCTTCATGCTGAATTCACTAAAAATTGAAGCGAACAATATAATATACGACAATTGGGAGATGGTAGAGTAAGCAAGCAATTTCTTTAATTCCTTTTGCTTTAATGCAATCAACGATGCAGTAATGATAGTAAATCCAGCAGCGTACGGAAGCCACCCTCCAGCAAACCAATTTTGCTGCACAAAACGTTGCATATTATCGACGCCAAAAGTGTATAATATAACTTTGATGATGATGAAAACTCCGGATTTCACAACAGCAACAGCATGTAATAGTGCACTCACAGGAGTTGGTGCAACCATTGCTTTTGGTAACCAAAAATGCATTGGCATTAATGCAGCTTTTCCTATTCCATAAATCAGCATAGCAAAACACACTGCAATAAAAGTGATGAGTGAAGTATCAAACTTGAATATTCCACCACTTACAAAATCTAAAGTATGGAATTCATTATATAATAGGCCTATTGCAGGAAAAAATAATACTAAAGAAGAGAAAAATAGTAAACCAAAGTAATAGCGTCCTGCAATTACTGATTCATTTGTTGAGTTGTAAGTAATCAGAGGGTATGTACTAATAGTTAGAAGCTCATAAAAGACAAATGTAGTGAGCAAATCTCCAGAAAAAGCAATAAACATTGCACAACTGATTGATGTTGAAAAAAAGCATAGAAAACTTGAGTGATTGCTATCAGCATAGTTATTTCTCATATAACATATTGCATATATACTGGTTAGTACCCACAAAAATGATATTAATAAACTGAATATTGCTCCACTAGACTCTAGCTTTAAACTAATATGCAAATTATTACCAAAATCCATGAGAATAAATTGAGAATGATCACCATATACCAAATATAAAGTGCATAGAGATGTATACGCAAATAGAAGCATAGAAGAAGCAACAGTAACGCCACTGCTTACTCTTGGCCATTTACTAGTAAAAGAAATAGCTAATGCACTTAAAAGTGGGATCAACGCAGTAATTAACAAATAATTCTCAGTAATAAAAAGTGGCAAGGAAAGAGATATTAAAACAAAATCCATTAAGTAATTCATCTTTCTGTTTAGGTAAAGCTAAAATTATATTCAAGTTATAGAGAATTTGCTATTTTTTAGTTGTATATCGGAAGTGTTAAATAAACCATACGCATCAAGTTAAGAAAAAGTGGCGTAAGGAAGAAAGGAAATAAGAAAAAACTATTTTATATATTAAGTAATAAAGTTAGTAATTTATAGATTTTTCTAAAAAAATATCTTATCCTAGATAAGAATTTCCTAAAAAAATAAATGTAACAAATAAAATGCCAATCTTAAATATTGCTATATTTCACGATAGCTACTTAATTTGGCACGTATGGTTTGTTAAACACTTCCAGAATTACTCAAAACCGCTACAGACTATATCTTTCTGTATAATCTTTAAATGCACCTCTATTGGAGTCAAAATGTAGTTTCACACTACCAATTGGCCCGTTTCTTTGTTTTGCAATGATCAGTTCTGCAATATTTCTAATTTTCTCCATTTTCTCTTGCCACTCTCGATGTTTATTACTTCCTTCATTTGGTTGCTTTCTTAATTCATAATATTCTTCTCTATAAAGGAACATTACTATATCCGCATCCTGCTCTATGCTTCCTGAATCACGTAAATCAGAAAGTTGTGGTTTTTTATCATCCCTTTGCTCAACAGAACGAGAGAGCTGTGATAGTGCAACAATGGGAATATTTAGTTCCTTTGCAATTGCTTTTAAACCCTGCGTCACTTCTGAGATTTCTTGCACTCTATTTTCACTACTCCTTTTTGTTGTTCCTCGAATTAACTGCAGATAATCGATAAAGACCAACTCTACATTATATAGTTGATAGAGAAGACGTATTCTGGTACGAAGAGCACTAATTGATAACGCAGGAGTGTCATCTATGATGAAAGGTAATTCGGATAGATCTGTACTAGCATTAATGAATTCGTGTAATTCAAAATCACTAATTCTCCCAGTCAGTGCCTTATAATAACCAATGCCTGAATCTATAGTAATCAATCTTGCGGTCAATTGCTCTGCTGACATTTCAAGTGAAAAGAATGCTACATAATGTTGTTTATCTGTTCTTTTTTGCAAAATCTTACAAGCATTAAGTGCGATGTTCAGCGCCAATGCTGTCTTTCCCATTGAGGGCCTTGCAGCTATAATTAACAGATCAGATTTCTGCAAACCACCAAGAAGCTGGTTTAGGTCTTGAAGTCCGGTTGTAATACCTAGAGCCTCTGGGTTATTCTTCAGCTTGCTGATCTTCTCAACCACATCTTTAATTGAACTTGCAAGCTTTATATATGTCTTATCACCTTGCTTTTTTACTGCTAAGTTGAACAACTTTGTCATTGCCTGCTCAATTTGTACCTGTGCAGGATTTTCAATGTCGTAGTTGTAACTATCGTCAACTATCTCCTGTCCGAGCTTGATTAAGCATCTCCTTAAATAAGTATCACGGATTATTCTGGTCAAGCTATAGATGTCAAGCGCAATGCTTGCCTTTGCTGCAAGTTTTGCTAGGTACTCAACTCCACCACATTCGGCAAATGCTTTATCATTCTCGAAAAACATCTTGAGGCTCAGTTCATTAGCAACTATACCGTGTTTTCTGGTTTTAGATATCTGGGTAAAAATGCTTTGATGTAGTGGATCATAGAAATTATCTGCTGCAATTATATCTTCGACTGCATCACAAATTCTATTATCACGAACCATTGCACCAATGAGCATTTGCTCTGCTTCTAAATTGTGTGGCAATTTACATATTTCTTCTCTTGAATCAATAAGATTGGCTAATTCATTCATTTTAATTTTTCAGAGTAATGATTGATTATTGTAGAATATTCAGTCCTTACTTGAAAGAGAAAAAATTTGACTAATCCTGTGTTGCTTATAGCATTAAAGTAGGCCCCTGTGGTGGAATGGTAGACACGGCAGACTCAAAATCTGTTGCTTGCAAAAGCATGCTGGTTCAAGTCCGGCCAGGGGCACTCAAATATTGGAAAATGCTTTATGTTACACAAGTTTTTTAATCGTTTATTTTCCATTCTTTCTTCGATAAATGCTATTCAAAGGGTAAAGAAAGATGAAAATGGAATATGTTACGTAACAGGACTTAGACGCTATTTGTCAGTGCTGCTTGATTTAATTATCATCGTTTTGTTCTTGCAGCTTTGCGGCCAAGCCTTAAGCCAACTCTTCATGAACTCAGAGAGCAGTAAAATATTAGGCCAAATTGCTGCGAAATATCAGATGCAAACACCATTATCTGCAGAGGAAAAAGCAATGCAGAGTAAACTAATCAAGTTACTAGTTCTAAATCAGATAGTTCAATTTATTATGCTTTTTAGTTATGTAGCATATATGTGGATAAGATTTGGCGCTACACCTGGAAAGTTATTACTTGGACTCAGAGTTGTAAATGCACAAACTTTTAAAAAATTGACTCTAAAACAAGCAATAAAGAGGTTTTTTTCCTTTATATTGTCAACTTCACCACTATTCTTAGGTTTCATATGGGCAAGCTTCGACAAACGTTGCCAAACTTGGCACGATAAGATTGCAGGCACAGTAGTTGTAACAAGTAAAAGTCTTAGATGTATGTTCTCAGAACATAATAGAGTGGATTAAGGGTTCTGTCGCATTTGTAGGGAAGTAGAAAGAAGAATGATATAATTGTCTAAAAAAAAAGCAAAGATGTTTCGTATCAATCAAAAATTGTTGCCATATTTCAAAGGATTTAGCTTTTCAGCGGATGTTATCTGTATACATGAAATGTCGATTCTCTTTGAGCTATCGAGATTTGGAAGAAATGATGAGTATAAGGGGAGCAAAATGCTACGTTACAAAGGTGGGTTATCACCACTGATAGATGAGGCAGTAAGGAAAAGAAAGAAGCAGGTTGGTAGTAGTTGGAGAGACTTACATTAAATTAAACGGTAAATGGGTTTATTTATATACTGTAGACTTCCTCTTGTGTGTTAGTAGAGACAAGTCTGCAGCACTTGCATTCTTTCGTAAAGCCTTCAGGAGTAACTATCTTCCTGAGAAAATTGTAATTGATAAAAGCGGCAGTAATACTGCTGCTCTTGATGATTTGAATGCAGAAATTTCTGAAGATTACAGTTCTTCAAATAAAATATCTAAATAATATTGTTGATAGATTTATCAAAAAACTAATAAAGCCAATGCTTGGGTTTAAAAGCTTCCATTCCGCCAAGATTACCATCACAGGCATAGAAAATATTCGTATGATTCAAAAAAGACAAATTATTAAAATAATGTTTCTACTTTTGAGAATTTTGCTATGTTAATGGCTTCATAACTCCTATAATCCCACCTTTAATGATCTTCTTTCCTATGGTTTATAGATTCGACAGAACCGACATATCAGTTGATAAACAGACTAATCAGTTATTGTTTATATCTATTTCAGCATGAAAATTATTGTGAGGCTTGATTTTATATATATCACTACACATAATAGACTTTAGTATAAATTAGTAATATGCATCCAATCATATACTTACTTAACCTGCTACTTGATCTTTACAGCTTCATTCTAATATGCTCAGTTGTTCTCGATTTGTTGATTAAATTGAATGTAGTGAACATGTATAATGAAGTTGTAAGCAACATAATGCAAACTTTAAACCGACTTACCCATCCTCCACTAAAGGTTATCAGAAGGTATATACAACCGTTCAATGGATTAGATTTATCCGTGATGATATTGATAATAGCAATTCACTTTGTAAAATATACAATTACTTATTACTTTAAGTAGATGTTAAAAAAACAGCTAAAATCAGCGATATACCTGTTACTCTTAATGTATATATATATATCGGTTTTTAGCTATAATTATCAAGATCCATCCTTAAATACAGCTACAAATCAGGAAGTAACAAATTTGGGCGGAGTGGTAGGTTCATATTTAGCTGATATATTGGTTCAATTTCTTGGACTCGCTAGTATTACAATAGCTACAACCGTAGTTTACTTTTTGATATCAAAAAGGCTGCTGAAAATTCTCTATTTAATATTAATCAATTTAGGAATATGCGCTACATTAGCGCAACTTTCGCTCGGTATCACTGCAAGGTATGTGCATGGCGGAATGATAGGAAATGCACTAATTAGTAACTACCCATTTTACATCTTTGCAGTAGCAGCATCAATAGGTTTTGTAGGGTTAATTGGTTGGAAGAGAACGGTTTATTCTTTACTTTTCCTATGTAAAAAAATATTTTCCCTTTTTACAAAGGTTCTGTTTTTCAGGTTACGTAAAACTACTGATTATTCAATAGCACCGTTAGTAGTAGAAGAAAAATATAGAACCACTAGACAACAACCAAAAGAAAGACAGAAAAAAGCTACCGAAGAGATTTTTAAACCACCTTCTAGCGAGTTTGAGTTTCCAAGCATTCACTTACTTTCTAAAGTAGAAGAATCTGTGCAGAGAAAACAGTTGAATGCATTAGAGAGCAATAAGAATTTATCTCTGCTCGAGCAGGTTCTAAGTGATTTTGGCGTGCAAGGAAAAATTATAAGTGTATGTTATGGACCGGTTGTGACTTTATACAAACTTGAACCACAAGCAGGCACAAAATCTGCAAGAGTGATTGGTCTTGCAGATGATATTGCACGTTCAATGAGTGCACTTTCTGCACGTATTTCAATAATTCGTGGACAAAATGCAATGGGAATAGAATTGCCAAATAAAGAACGAGAAATTGTTATGCTGCGTGATTTACTGGAATCGCCAGAATACCAAAATGCAAACTTAAATCTTCCGATTGCACTAGGCAAGGAAATAAGCGGAAAACCAATTATTGCAGATCTGACTAAAATGCCCCACTTGCTTGTTGCCGGAACTACAGGATCAGGTAAATCAGTTGCGATTAACACGATGATTCTGTCGCTTGTTTATCGATTAAGTCCTGATGAATGCAAGATGATAATGATCGACCCAAAGATGCTTGAGCTTTCAATATATGATGCAATACCGCATCTAATAACACCAGTGGTAACAGAGCCAAAAAAAGCTGTTATTGCTCTTAAGTGGATCGTGAAAGAGATGGAAAATCGCTATCGTATGATGTCATATTTAAATGTGCGGAATGTAATAAACTATAATCAAAAAATTACAGAAGCGATGAATAGCGGAATAGAATTGGAACGTGTTGTACAGATTGGCTTTAACTCAACAACTGGTAAACCTTTGTTTGAAAAAATACCGATTAAAATGGAGACATTTCCGTATATTGTGGTGATTGTAGATGAAATGGCAGATTTAATGCTTGTTGCTGGCAAAGATATAGAATGCTCTATTCAACGTTTAGCTCAGATGGCTCGTGCTGCAGGAATACACATCATAATGGCAACGCAACGTCCGTCTGTAGATGTGATAACAGGTGTGATAAAAGCAAACTTTCCAACGAGAATTAGTTTTGCTGTTACTTCTAAGATAGATAGCCGTACAATACTTGGTGAACAAGGGGCTGAACAATTGCTCGGTATGGGTGATATGCTCTATATGGCTTCTGGTGGTAAGATTATTCGAGTTCACGGTCCATTTGTAAGTGATGATGAGGTGCAAAATATAGTTGATCATCTAAAAACGCAAGGTGAGCCAAACTACATGGAGGAAATCACTCAAGAAGATGAAAATTCTTTCGCGGAATTAGAAGGTGAAACAGAAGATGAAGAGAACGATCTATACAAGCAAGCAGTGGCCATCATTCAGAGAGATCAAAAGGTTTCAACTAGTTACATTCAAAGGCAACTTAGAATAGGCTATAACAGAGCTGCAAATATTGTTGAAAGAATGGAGAAAGAAGGTATTGTCAGTGCTCCGAGTTACTCAGGAAAGAGAGAGATATTGGTAGAATGATCGCTAGCTTAAACTTTCAGGTCGGGGAAAGTTATTTTAAGATCAATGTATAATGATAGTTAATTTAATAATAATTTAAACATTGGGAATGTAAAATTATAATATATTAATTAGCTAGGGGGTTAAAATGGTAAAAGGAATTTTGCGCAATTGGTTAGGTGTAACAGAATTGCAAGAAAGTCAAAAGATAGATGCTGAGAAGTTTGAAAAAGTTTTTGGTGAATTAAAAAAATGGCAAGAAGCTCAAAATATTGATGCTAAGCAGTTTGAAGAGGTATTTAGTGCATTAAAAGAATGGCAAGAAGCTCAAAAGATAGATGTTGAGCAGTTTGAAAAAGTTTTTGGCGCATTAGAAGAAAAGATTGGTATTGAGCAGTTTCAAGGTATGCAAGAGCACTTAAACGGCCTGCAAGAAAAATTTACAGGTTTAGAAGAAAAAGTAGAGACATTTGCAGACATGGTAGGGGGACAAGAACAAGCAATACTATGTGCCATAGTCAGTGCTGTTGCTGTAATAGCGGTAACTAGCTTTGTTGCATTCTGTATCTATCAGGGAGTTAAGCTTGATAAAGAGAAGAAAAATGACTTGTCTCAAGATAAACCAAATGGGAAGTTTAGTAATGTAGGTGATACCGAAAAACTGAATAATAATTTACAACAAGTAAGAGCGTAATGCTCTTCTTGAAAAGGTGTTACGTAAAATTTGTAACACCTTAAATTTCCTTTAGATTATGTAGGTTTTGGTAGTAAATTTTTTAGAAAGATGTTTGTATTATAAAGTTGGTAGAGATTCTGATTTACTTGAAGTTTGTTAATTGGTATCTTTTAAAGCACAATATTCACTATAGTATGCTTAAGATCTTTTCTAAAGTTTTATTTATATTAATACTTTTGGTTTCTAGTTTCTTTACTGTACATAATGTTGAAGCGAAGTCTAAGGTAAAGTTCAGTAAGAGGTACATACCTCCTGGTAACCCTGGTGGTGCAAACTTTCATGCAGACGAGGATTTTGCTGAGTCATATAAACTGTATGAGAAGCGTAGGGAGCTCCTCAAGAAAAAAAAGTTACAAGATCTAGCTATAAATAAAGAAGATCTAATCAAAAAATTAAAAGAAAAAAAAATTGCTAGCCTTGATAACAAGCCAAACAACGTGGGAGCTTGCATAGTTGAAGATGGGGAGGATGCTATGATCAATCAGCATGGTATTAATCTTGCACGTTTAAAGGGTGCTGTATTTATAGATCAAGAGCCAGTTTCTCAGTATGAAAGTAAGCAGCATAAAAGTGAACAACAAAAAGGGAAAAAAGTTACTTCAACACGAGAAAAAAAAGTTTCCCCTATAAATGTTACTATAAAAGAAAGTCCATCAAGAAGAACGTGCTCTCATGATTCTATTACTGATCTAAATAGAACACCACAGCATAGTTTAAATGGTTCAAGTTCATTTGGCAGTGTAGTTGACACAGTAAAATAGTGTCACGATTAATAATATGCTAGATAGAGACCTGACACTGAGTGATGATGCATATGAGTCATCGCCGGTTTCCAGGCATAAAACTCATACTGTAAAAGTTGGACAAGTGAAGATAGGTGGAAATAATCCTATAGTTGTTCAATCCATGTCACTTGGTGCACATATAGATTCTGACAACATAAAAAGCAGTGCTCAGAAATATGCAAAAGAAGTAATAGAACTAGCGCATGCAGGTTCAGAGTTGGTGCGAATTGCTTTGAACTCAGAGGAAGTAGCAAAAGCAATACCTTATATAGTAGAGGAAATAAATAAAGAAGGCTTTGATGGTAAGATATTAGTAGGCTGTGGACAATATGAGCTCTACAGGCTGATTCAGGATTATCCAGACAACATTAAAATTCTGGGTAAAATTAGGATAAATCCAGGTAATATAGGCTTTGGTGATAAACGTGATGAAAAATTCGAAAAAATTATAGAGTATGCAATAACGCATGATCTTCCTGTCAGAATTGGAGTAAATTGGGGTAGTCTTGATAAGTACCTTTCACAAAAATTAATGGATGAAAACTCCTTGTCTAGTAATCCAAAAACTTCTGATGTTATATTACGTAAGACGCTTGTAATGTCTGCTCTTGGTAGTGCAAAAAAAGCTGAAAAGATTGGCCTTAATGCAGAGAAAATAATCATTTCATGTAAAGTCAGTAGAGTGCAGGATTTAATTTTAGTTTATACGGCACTTGCAAAATCTTCCAATTATGCGCTGCATTTGGGTTTAACCGAAGCTGGTATGGGTAACAAAGGCGTAGTAAATACCACAGCAGGGCTTACTTATTTATTGCAAAATGGTATTGGAGACACTATCCGGGCTTCTTTAACTCAGCGCCCTGGTGAATCACGCACTAATGAGGTGGTAGTATGTCAGGAAATACTGCAGTCTATAGGTTTACGTCACTTTAACCCTCAGGTGAGTTCATGTCCTGGTTGTGGACGCACAAGTAGCGATCGTTTTCGTATATTAACTGAGGAAGTAAATGGCTACATAAAAACTCATATGCCGGTATGGAAGAAAAATAATCCTGGTGTAGAGTATATGAAAGTTGCTGTTATGGGATGCATAGTAAATGGTCCTGGAGAGAGCAAACATGCAAATCTGGGGATCAGCCTGCCTGGGTATGGAGAAAAACCTGTTTCAGCAGTCTACAAAGACGGCAAATATTTCAAAACTTTACAAGGTGATAATATTTTTGAAGAATTTAAGGCAATTATTAGTGATTATGTGGAGAAGCATTACACGTGACAGGTTCATGATTACTGTAAATCTGATGTGAAAAATGAATTTTATGAGAGGGGATTAAATTTTTCTAAAAACCAGCTAATGGAAAAATTTGCTTTTCTAGATTATCGGGAATTACTTGATTTTATATCATAGATATTATATAATAAACTATATATATAAATTTATTAAAGAAACATTATGACCATACAAAGAGACGAAGCTTTAAAAATATTAGGTTTTGAATCAAGTGATGAGCCTAGTAAACAAGAAATTAAATCAGCTTATAGAAAATTAGCTTTGAAATATCATCCTGATAAACATTCAGGTAAAAATGAGGTTGTGAAGAAACAAAATGAAGAGAAATTTAAGCAGCTAGGTTCTGCATATGAATTTCTCACTAAGAAAAATATAGAAGAGGTTACAAATCTAACTGACGAAAATTTAAATGGAATTAATTCGCCTGAAGATTTGAGGTTTTACTTATATTGGGCTATCCGCAATCAGGATATAGCGTTTCTTAAAAAGCTTTTTTCCAAATTCAAAAATGGTAAAGATGAAAGATTTGGTGATTACATCAATGAAGAAATTTATATTTACTTTCCATTATCTATTGCTTTAGATTCAAGAAATTATAGTATTCTGAAACTTCTTTTAGAAAATGGTGCTGATCCTAATATAAAGCTATTACATAATGAAGCTTCGTTACACTATTATATGGTTCTCGATGACAGCAGAATTGTAGAGTTATTGTTACAATATGGTGCTGATCCTAATATGGTAGATAGAAATGGTAAAAATCCGTTGTTTGAAGCGTTTTTGTGTTATGATGATCATACTATGGAAATACTTTTGAAATATGGTGCTAATCCTAATATGTTAGATAAAAATGATCGAGGTCCATTATATCAAGCAATCAATTTTGACAACGATAAACGCGAAAAATATGTAGAGTTGCTTCTAAAGTATGGTGCAGATCCTAATCAGAAGGTTAATGGCTCCAGAGTTATAGAGTATGCTCCATATTTCATTAATAATGGTATAATGAATTGGATTAAAACGCTTACTTTGCCATACGGTAACAATGATAAAGTTAAAAGGTTGATGGCTGAGTACGGTGGAGTTGATAGACGTTATCTACGTGATCAAACGATACTGACTTGTTGTTGCTTAATCGTCGCTTCTGCTACTTTTTTTAGTATAGCTTCTCCTTTGCGCTATGTACCGACAGCAATATTTGCACTTGCTGCATGTTTTTTTATTAAAAATGCTGTACATGCTGCATTTTTTGCAAAAGAACCTTCTACTGAGTTTACCGAAGCTAGAGCTTGTCCAGAGATTAGTAAAAGGCTATAATATCTAAAGTTTTAGTGCTGGGTAAAGATGAGAAAAAAGCATCCAGCAGACCTAAGTCAAAGGGAATGGACAAGAATAGAAAGCTACTCCAGAGTATCATACAGGAAAGGAGGAAGGTCGTCAAAGTATAGCAAAAGAGAAATATTAGAAGCAATTTTCTATGTATTGTGTACAGGTGTAAATGGCGGTATTTACTATGTGATGGGATACCAAGGAGAAAATTTAAAAAATCATATAAAGGAAGAATATGGTATGGATATTGAGATTGTCAAAAGGCCTTCATGTAGGTTCTAAGTCAACAAAGACACACCGCCTTAGCTACTACCAATGAGGGGTTTAAAGTACAGCCAAGAAGGTGGGTTGTAGAAAGGACTTTTGCTTTAGGAATAGAAGACTATCGAAAGAATAAGATTTACTCACTGAAAATTTCATATATCTGGCTATGAGTAGAGTTATGTTAAGGAGAGAAATATGCTTGAGTTTATCAATTCCCGGACAAGTTGGGAGTGTTAAATAAACCATACGCGTCAAGTTAAGGAAATATCGTGAAATATAGCAACATTTGAGATGGGCATTTTATTTGTTACATTTATTTTTTTAGGGAGTTCTTATCTAGAAGAAGATGATTTTTTCAGAAGAATCTATAAATTAATAACTTTATTACTTAATATATAAAATAGTTTTTTTCGTTTCCTTTCTTCCTTATACCACTTTTCCTTAACTTGACGCGTATGGTTTATTTAACACTCCCGCATTTCCAAATTTTGTGAAGATTCAAATTCTTCTTGCATATCCAGTATGTCTTCTATTACTTGCTGATCTTCATCTCTTTCTTCTAATTGAAATGCTGCTGCTTCTTGAGGTGTTTCTAGCAGTTTTTTTAATATTTCTGTGCGCAGTTTCTCTGGTATTGATTTCCACTGTAGCATTACTAGCATTTCATTGTGCAGCACTGACATTTTCTGTAGTGTTTTCACTTTTTCTGACAGTCCTTTATTTTCTTTTTGCAATGCTTCTATTTTTCTTTGCTGATACTGATTATCTGAATTTGTCATTGGTAATCCATGCATAACCTACTCCAAGTTAAAATTTAGATATTATTAATTAAGTGATACAGTTTCTTTAGTCAATCAATATATTATAACATTAGGATTAACAGCTAAAAGAATAGAATGAAATATCAGGCAATATCCTCTATAATTAAACTTTTAAGATGGAAAAATGACAATTCGTGTAGGAATTAATGGTCTTGGTAGAATAGGCAGAAGTGTATTGCGTGCTATTTTTGAAGTAGAAAACTATAGCGAGCAAATAGAAGTTGTGGCGGTAAATGGGTCGCTCAGTGCTGAGCAGCATGCACATTTGATTAAATATGACTCTGTTCATGGCAAATTTAACGGCGATATTGATTTTAACGAGTCTGAAAATTGGCTATCTATAAATGGCAGGAAATTTTCTTTATATAGAGAACGTAGCCCTGAAAATATTCCTTGGAATGTTGATGTAGTGCTTGAATGCACTGGTGCATTCAACAAGCGTGCGGAAGCAGCAAAGCATAATGCAGAGAGAGTAATTGTCTCTGCTCCAGTTTCAGATGCTGATGTAACTGTAGTTTACGGCGTAAATAACGATATGCTAAAAAAGGAGCATAAAGTGATCTCAGCAGGTTCTTGTACTACAAACTGTCTGGCTCCGATTGTACACGTTTTACACTCCAATTTAGGTATAAAAAGCGGTTTTATGACCACTATACATGCCTATACGAATGATCAAAATATTCTTGATGGCAACCATAGAGACTTACGTAGGGCAAGAGCTTGTGGCCTTTCTATGGTGCCAACTACAACTGGAGCAGCAAAAACAATTGGTTCTGTCATTCCTCAGTTAAAGGGTAAGCTAGATGGTACTGCTATTAGAGTTCCGGTTAGCAACGTTTCTATGGTTGATTTTAAATTTACGACTGATAAGAAGGTAACAGCTGGAGAAATAAATGAAATGTTTAAGAATTCAGCAAATCATGTGCTTTCCGTATGTAACGAGCCTTTAGTTTCAATAGACTTTGTCCATAACCCTTATAGTGCAATTGTGGATTTAGCTGGTACATATGTCACAGGTGATATCTGTAGAGTTGCAGCGTGGTACGATAATGAATGGGCTTTTTCACTGAGAATGTTAGATATAGCTTTATTGTAAAGTATGAACGAAAACTCACAAAAATATGCTTCATTTTATGAGCACTTTGCGGAACTTAGAAAAAGGGTTATTTTTTGCTTTCTATTTTTTTGTGTTACCTTCGGGTTTTGTTACTACTTTAAAGAAAATATATACCGCTTTTTACTTGCACCTTTAATAGAAGTTACAAAAGATAGCAATGATTTTTCTCTAATCTATACAGACTTAACAGAAGCGTTTTTTGTATATCTCAGGGTTGCAATAATGAGTGCACTGTTGTTTTCTTTTCCTGTGTTTGCATGGCAATTCTATATGTTTCTAGCACCTGGCTTATATAAAAGAGAAAGGGCAGTGTTATTGCCATACTTAATTGCAACACCGGTTTTGTTTGTAACGGGAGCCGCTGTAGTTTACTACTACATATTTCCCCTAGCCTGGAAATTTTTTATTGCTTTTGAACATAGCGGTAAATCTTTCGGTATACCAATAGAGTTTATGCCATCAGTTAGTGAATATTTAGACCTTGTTCTTCAATTCATGTTTGCGTTTGGTACTGCATTTCAAATTCCAGTCATACTAACCTTAATGGTGAGAGTAGGGCTAATCACTGCACAAAGTTTGTCAAATAAACGCAGAATTGCGATAGTGGTAATTTTCATTATTGCTGCAATCTTAACTCCGCCTGATGTACTAAGCCAAGTAGGGCTTGCAATTCCAATGTTGGTATTATATGAGCTGTCTATCCTAATATGTAGATATATTGAGAAGAAAGCAAAGGATTGAATTAAGAATATTATTTATAAACAAAGAATGAGCACCGGAGCACTTTTTCTTGTTTGAGTGTTTTTGGCACCACAGCATTTTATTGATTTATTGACTTGTTTGCTTAAATATATAATAATTAAAGTATATTATTATTTTGAATAGGAGAATTTGATATGCTAAGTTATGAAGAGTTAAACAAAACACAACAAGGATTATATGATAAGTTAAAGACTACAATACGAAATCAAGATAATATTAATGATCTTTACGAAGATATTAGTTGTGCTATTTATGAAGACATTCCAGCAAAAGAGGATTGGGAGCAAGTTCTTACTCATGTGAAATGTGTTAATTGCGATGATCAAGAGCATACTCTAACACTGCTTGGCTTTGTTATAAATCAAAAACAACAGGAAAGCATTCAAGGTATTCTAGATGTAGCTAAAAGAAATAGTATATTAGAAAAAATTCTTACTACTGCGAATATAAAGATCAAGTTTTCAAATGGTCAAGAAATTACTTTAACACCACTTGCCTATGCTATAATTCTTAATAATCAGATAGGCATTGACACTATTCTAAATATAGCCAAAAAAGATAAAGAGTTATTAGAAAAAGTTCTTACTGCTGCGAATATAAAGATCAGGCCTTCAGGTAATCACGAATATACTCTAACACCCCTTACCTATGCTATAAATCTTACTAATCAGGAAGCTAGTCATAAAAGCATTGAAGCTATTCTAGATGCAGCTAAAAATGATAATATGTTAGAAAAAGTTTTCGCTAGTGTAAGAAAAGATTATCTTAACAAAACCAAGAAGATTTTAGAAATATTAAAAAATCAAGAACAAGATGAAAAGGAAAAAACTAAAATTGATGGTTGGCTAGAAGTACTTGCAAAGAGCATATCTAGTTGTGAAAGTAAAGATGATCTTAACAAAATTACAATGCACGATAGAGTTCAAGAGATATTTAAAAAGCAAGAGCAAGAGGATTGGAAAGTAACCCTTGAAAGGATCGTGCCTAATCACAAAAATAAAGATATTTGTGATGTACTTAAGGAGATTTTAGACCCATCATCAAAAGATCCACAGCAAATTGCTGATAGGCTAACAGTACTTAAAAAGATCATGTCTGGTTGCGAAATTCAGGAACAATCTTCAGTAGCTGAAAGCAGCGTTCCTAAAACTGAAGGAAATATAACTGATGAAAGTAGTACATCTGAAATAAGTATTATGCCCGATTGTGAAAGTAATGAACAGTCTTCAATGGCTGAAAGCATCGTTCCTAAAACTGAAGGAAATATAACTGATGAAAGTAGTACATCTGAAATAGAGAATAGTAAACAAAAAGACAAAGTAAAAACTACTAATAAACCAATAATAATTGGCTGTGTTTATGGTGCTATAGCTGCATTGGCAACTGGTGGTGGATGTTTTGCTGCTGGTGTTGTTGCATTACCGATATTGGCTTTAATTGGTATAGCTATAGCTGCTGCTGTAGTAGTTGGACTTATTGCTGGTGGTATTACATATGTAATTTCAAAGCCTAGTGAGAATCTAGATAGAGCTAATGTAGAGCAAAGAGTTAGTATAGGGTTAACAGCGTAGTTAAGTAAAAGGAAGAAGTCTATTCTTCCTTTTCTCAAAGTTTTTTTGTTGATCATATATTCACAGCATTAAGTTCTATAGGTTGCTGCGTAAAAGATTAGGAAGTAGTTTTGTTAGTGTTGAAAATTATAGCTCTTTTCCTAATAGTGTGAACATGATGGAATAGGTAAAGTAGCGAGGAGATATAAATGCCAGCAGCATATAGTTATGATTTAAGGAAAAAAGCATTGGATGTAGGGGAAAGTAGAGCATTTGTAGCCAAGAAGTTTAAAGTTAACATTCTATGAATGGCAAAAAGGTGCAAGAAAATAGGCGATTTTAAATCAAAATGTAGATCCAATAGAGCGTGATTGATATCTTGCTAGTAATAGTGTAACAGCTTTTATTAAGATATTTTTTTGCCATACGGCAGCAATAACAAAATTAGAAAATTGATGGCTGAATATGTTGGCATTGATAAACAGTATATTATGCTTCAAGCAATATTTACTTTAGTAGCTTCTACAACTTTTTTTAGTATAGCTTCTCCTTGGTGCTGTGTACCAACAGCAGTATTTGCACTTGCTACGTGTTTCTTTGTTAAAAATGATGTACATGCTGCATTTTCTGCAAAAGAACTTTCTCCTGAGTTTGCCGAAATTATTACTGAAAAAGTAGTAAATAATGTTGAGCTCAATGCAGAAGACAACTCTCAATCGAGAAGCTATAGCTTTTTCACAATAATCTGAACGTATCGTAATACGCTACTGGCCTACTATCGACATAAATACATATCTTATCACGTTCGAACTATTATAAGAAAGGCTATACTTGTATGAGACTGTGGTTATATAGCGAAACTAGATTTCACTTTTACACACCTAGATAAGGGGTAACAGCAGACACTAGAATGACGAAATCGTTATTCTGCTAAGTGTTATCGCTGTATATGAACTAAAAAGCTAATATTTACTAGATCTTAATACTTATACCTTATATTTTAATGAAAAGCTGCAATGAGTATGCATGATCCATTTAAAAGTGAGGATTATAAAAAAAATCTTGATTCTCTGATCAAAGCTATAAATCTAGGAAATCCAGAGAAACAATGTTATAAAACAGTAACAGATCTGTCTCATGCTTTAGAGGGTTTTACAGATAAGGCAGAAGATGTAGCTAAGCTTGTTATACGTGATGACTTGAATAATTGTGTAAAGAAGGCAAATAAAAAGCCATTAATTCTTAGGATATTCAATAGAATATTAGGAAGAGATGTTTCGATTAGGAATATAAGTAATTTTATAAAAGATAAATTGCCTCCTTCAACTGCTAGAACAGCAATCGAATATACAGATGTTATTCAAAAAATTTCAGATTTAGAGCGAATAGAAAGAAGTCAAGATAAATATAGGTCATATGGAATAAATTTAGAAAATAGACAGCAAAAGAAAAATCTCTTATATGAGCGAGAAGATTCAGGTTATGGAGGTTCATTAAACGAAGATCCTGAGTATGAAGAAATATCAAATTATCAAGAGGAAAAAAGTAAATCTTTAACAAAAGATTTGCGTAATCTACAATCAATTAAAGAGGAGCCGATTTATGCAACAATCTCTAAAGAATATATAGAAGCAAAAAGAGAACATAGGAAGAAACAACAACTTCAATCTCTTGCACCACCAAAACCACCAAGAGTACCACCAGTACCAGAGAAAATGTTTACTGCCAATCAAAAAATTAGACAAGAACCGAAAAAAGATAAACCTGCAGTACCACCAAAGCCTAAAGATTTAGGCGAAAAAGTAAGCACAGAGCAAAAAATAGTAGTGGAAAAATCAGCTGAGAGTAAACCTACACTACCACTAAAATCTGAAAATCAAGATGGTAAAGAATCAGCAAAAAAAGCTGATGGACCAAAAGTACTAGTAGTTGCTATGAAAAAAGAAGTGACTCGCGAGAGTAGTAAAGTAAAGGCATTAAAAGAAAGATTTGAGCGAAATCAAGTAAAGAACGTGTTGCCTGCTGAAAACAAAACTGCTTCAGTAACACAAACGGATATCAGTGTGAAGAGAAAACAATCTCGTTCATTTCCAGTAGGGAATAAAAAATCTTCGATCAACCATCTTGCCAGCAAAAATTTACCTTCCACGAATGTAAGTGTAAAAGAAATGGTTAAAAAATTTGAAGGGAGAAAAGGTGAAAGATAGTAATATTTGGGTATTTCCCTACTCATGAAAATTAGCTCTTATCATAACATTTTTACAGCCATAAGAGGAAGTTTTTCGGTTCTATCGCATTTGTAGGGAAGTAGAAAGAAGAATGATATAATTGTCTAAAAAAAAAGCAAAGATGTTTCGTATCAATCAAAAATTGTTGCCATATTTCAAAGGATTTAGCTTTTCAGCGGATGTTATCTGTATACATGAAATGTCGATTCTCTTTGAGCTATCGAGATTTGGAAGAAATGATGAGTATAAGGGGAGCAAAATGCTACGTTACAAAGGTGGGTTATCACCACTGATAGATGAGGCAGTAAGGAAAAGAAAGAAGCAGGTTGGTAGTAGTTGGAGAGACTTACATTAAATTAAACGGTAAATGGGTTTATTTATATACTGTAGACTTCCTCTTGTGTGTTAGTAGAGACAAGTCTGCAGCACTTGCATTCTTTCGTAAAGCCTTCAGGAGTAACTATCTTCCTGAGAAAATTGTAATTGATAAAAGCGGCAGTAATACTGCTGCTCTTGATGATTTGAATGCAGAAATTTCTGAAGATTACAGTTCTTCAAATAAAATATCTAAATAATATTGTTGATAGATTTATCAAAAAACTAATAAAGCCAATGCTTGGGTTTAAAAGCTTCCATTCCGCCAAGATTACCATCACAGGCATAGAAAATATTCGTATGATTCAAAAAAGACAAATTATTGGGAATGTTCAAAAAAGTGTGTCAAAGCGAATTTTTAGTTCAACTCAATTTTTAACCTATCAGGAAAAAAGATATCAAGTTGAGATATAGTTAGAGCCCAATTAGGCAAAGCCATAGCCCATTTTTGCTCTATCTTTTTTATAGCACAATATACCAATTTGTACAAGGCATTTGTACTGGTAAATGAACCTTTGGTTTTAGTAAATTTTCTGATTTGTCTGTGCAACCCCTCAATTGGATTGGTGGTATAAATTAGCCTTCTAACAGGGCCAGAATACTTAAAATAACTAGACAAATTTTCCCAATTGTTTTGCCACGATTTTATGACTAAAGGATATTTTTCACCCCATTTTTCCTCCAGTTCAAGTAAATAATTTTCGGCGATTTCTCTACTTGTAGCACGGTATATTTTTTTCAAATCATTCATAAAAACTTTTATATCTTTGCTGGATACGTATTTTAGTGAATTTCTTATTTGGTGCACAATGCATAACTGTACCTCAGCATTGGGAAATACGCTATTTATATCTGTAGGGAAGCTTTTCAGACCGTCAACACAAGCTATCAAAATGTCTTCTACTCCTCTCTCTTTTAAGTCATTTAATACGCCTAGCCAGAAGTTAGCTCCCTCACTTTCTGCTAAGTAAAAACCCAGTACTTCTTTTCTGCCATTTTGGTCTATTCCTAATATATTGTACATGCATTTACTTATGCAATGTCCATTCTCTTTGACCTTAAAAAACATCCCATCCATAAATACTATCGGGTATACTGATTGTAGGGGACGACTCCTCCATTCATTGATTATAGGCAGTAATTTATCTGTAATTCCAGATATCTCTGCTGCAGATATTTTATGGTCATAGATTTCTTCCACATAGGATGCTATATCCCTGTATCCCACACCGCTTGCAAACATGTTCAAGACCTTTGTTTCAAGTTCTGGATGTAAGCTTGTTTGCCTTTTTTTCACTATCTGTGGTTCGAAACTTCCCTCTCTATCTCTTGGTGTCAATAGTTCAAATGAACCTGCACTCGTCTTCAAAGTTTTGCCATTCTTTCCGTTTCTTCGATTCTTTTCTTCTCTTTCATTGGATAAATGATGCTCTATTTCACCTTCTAGACTTGCTTCCAGCAGCCTTTTTACAAATGGTGTTAATGCTCCATCTCTCCCCATCAATGGTTTACCTTCCCTTATTGATGACAGTATATTTGCTTCCAGCTCTTTGTAATCTACCAGGCCAGTCGTTCCATTTTCTATTTTGTAACTCATATATCAAACCTCTATTTTTTGTTTCTATTTTATTTTTATTTCTCGGTTTGACACACTTTTTTGAACATTCCCAAATTATTAAAATAATGTTTCTACTTTTGAGAATTTTGCTATGTTAATGGCTTCATAACTCCTATAATCCCACCTTTAATGATCTTCTTTCCTATGGTTTATAGATTCGACAGAACCTATAATATACCCTGTATTCCAGGTTTGATTATGTCTGGAACAAGCCTAACGCCATTCTTTATTTCTTGTACTATAGAAATTGTTGTTAAGTTCTTTATGTTAAAATCATTGATATTCATTGCTCTTTTATAAAAAAATTAAGCTATATGCTTTATATCTTAACATTAGTTTAGTTTTAAAACAAATTAATATTTTAATATAAGTTTTCTCTTTTGTAGAGAATCTGCTTTTTCTTGTTTTGTATGAACTTAGAAAATTTTTATTGATGAATGACTTTAAGTTTAAAATTGAGAAAGTAGTTGTTATATATACCAGCAAGTATGAGTTAAATTTGTATTATGGACTTGAATAAATTTACCGAAAAAGCAAAAAGCCTAATCCAGAGCGCTCAAATGAAAGCATTGGGAGCTGGGCATCAGATTTTTATGCCTGAACATTTACTTAAAGTAATGCTTGAAGATGAGTCAGGTTTAGTTCAGGATTTGATAGGCGCTTGTGGTGGAAATGTTCAGAATATTTCTGATGCTGTGAGTAGTGCAATTAAAAAGTTTCCAGTGGTTGGAGGACCAGGTAGTGGTGGACTTCAGCTTTCAAGAGAGGTAGCAAAAGTTTTTGATGATTCAATTGGTATTGCGAGGAGAAATAAAGACACATTTGTTACTGTTGAGCGGTTACTGCAGGGCCTTGCTGCACAAAAAGATGAAATTGTAGGTAAAATTTTAGCAGAAGGTGGTGTAACACCGCAAAAATTAAATTCAGTTATTGCAGAAATGAGAAAAGGTGGCAGTGCAGACTCTCCAAATAGCGAGGAAAAATTAAATGCGGCAAAGAGGTATACAAAAGATATTACAGAGCTTGCTATGCAAGGTAAGCTTGATCCTGTAATTGGTCGTGATGAGGAAATCAGAAGAACTATGCAGGTATCGTTGAGGCGAACAAAAAATAATCCAGTACTGATAGGTGAACCTGGTGTTGGAAAAACTGCAATAGTTGAAGGTTTAGCAAACAGAATTGTTGCAAATGATGTACCACTTGGTTTGCGTGATGCAAAAGTTTTAGCTTTGGATCTAGGTGCGTTAATTGCTGGAACAAAATTCAGAGGAGAATTCGAAGAAAGATTAAAAGCAGTAATCAATGATATTTCAAAAGCAGAGGGGAAAGTTATCTTATTTATAGATGAGCTTCATACTTTAGTTGGAGCAGGAGCAACAAGTGGTGCAATGGACGCTTCAAATTTGCTAAAGCCTGCTCTTGCGCGTGGAGAAATTCGCTGTATAGGAGCTACAACTTTAGATGATTATCGTCAACATATAGAGAAAGATCCTGCGCTTGCAAGGCGTTTTCAGCCTGTGTTTATTTCTCAACCAACTGAAACTGATACTATTTCAATACTGAGAGGTTTGAAGGAGAGATATGAGGTGCATCATGGTATTAGAATCACAGATGGTGCAATAATTTCTTCTGCAACGCTTTCTAATAGATATATAACAGATAGATTTTTACCTGATAAAGCGATTGATTTAATTGATGAGGCAGCAAGCAGAGTAAGAATTGAGATGGATAGCAAACCTGAGGTTATTGACGAACTTGAGAGAAAGATTATACAACTAAAAATTGAATCAGAGGCTTTGAAAAAAGAAAGTGATGAAAACTCTAAGCAACGTTTAAAAAAGATAAATGAGGAAATTGAGAGTCTAAACAGTAAATTTGCTGACTTAAGCAGTAAATGGCAGATGGAAAAGAATAAGATAGCTAAAATACAAGAAACAGCTGAAAAATTGGATAACTCGAGAAAAGAGTTGGAACTGGCTCAGCGTAATGGAAATTTAGGAAGGGCAGGGGAATTGATGTATGGTGTGATTCCTCAACTTGAAAATGAGTTAAAAAATCAGGAAAAAGTTACTGATAGTTTCCTAAAGAAAGAAGTTACTGAGAGTGATATTGCAAATATTGTTTCAAAATGGACAGGCATTCCAGTTGATAACATGATACATAGTGAAAAGGAAAAGCTCCTTAACATGGAAAATGAAATAGGAAAAAGAGTAATAGGGCAGAGAGATGCAATTGAAGCGATAAGTAATGCAGTAAGGCGCTCCCGCTCTGGTGTTCAGGATACTAATCGACCTTTTGGTTCATTTTTATTCTTAGGTCCAACCGGAGTTGGAAAAACAGAGTTGGCAAAATCCCTTGCCGAATTTTTGTTTGATGATCAATCAGCACTTCTACGCTTTGATATGTCAGAATATATGGAAAAACACTCCGTTTCAAAGTTAATTGGTGCGCCTCCAGGATATGTTGGCTATGAACAAGGTGGCAGGTTAACTGAGGCAGTAAGGAGAAGACCATATCAGGTAATTTTGTTTGATGAGATAGAAAAGGCAAATCCAGATATATTTAATATATTGCTGCAGATCTTGGATGAAGGCAGGCTCACCGATAGCCACGGTAAATTGATTGATTTTCGCAATACCATACTGATTCTAACTTCTAACCTTGGTGCTGAGGTGATGCTAAGAGGAGCTACCGAATCTGTGAAAGATGAGGTGATGAAAATAGTTAAGTCAGCGTTTCGTCCAGAATTTTTAAATAGACTGGATGAAATTATTATATTCCACAGCTTAACCAAAGATGACATTGATAAAATTATAGATGTTCAATTCTCTTATTTACAAAAGATGCTTGCTAAGCGTAAACTGAGTATTAGTTTATCGCAAGAAGCTAAAGAACTAATAGCACAAACTGGATATGACCCTGAATATGGAGCGCGGCCTCTGAAAAGGGTAATACAAGAATGCATTCAAAATAATCTAGCTAAGTTAGTTTTATCGGGGGAAATAGTAGAAGGAGATGAGCTAATAGTGTATACTTCTGGTAACGAAATCTTAGTTAAAAAGATCTAGATTCGCTGTGTATTTTTGTTTTGAAAAATGTGTATAAATCATAATGTTAATGTTGAGTCTTTATTTAAGCTAGTTGATCAAGGGAATAAAAAAGAGAAAGCAAAAATTAAAGAGTTTATACAGTACTTTTATAATTTTGTTTATAATAGTGACCTAAAAGTCAACGATAAATTTCTTTTATACATTGCAGAAGATGCATACAACTTCATTCTTAAAAAAGAAAAAGAAGAAAGTAAATTGGCAGTAAGTAATGTAAATGATATTTCAGGAATAGAAGGCAATTTCACTATAATTAAAATCACAAATTATGACATGCCCTTTTTAGTGGATTCTGTCATTTCCACTATTAAGTCACACGGTTTAACTATATGCTATTATAGTAACAGCATAATTAATGTTCAAAGAAAAAATAGCCTAATAGATAAAATTCATCTTTTGGAAGAAAGTAATGGAATCAAAGAGTCAGTAATATATGTAATTATTAAAGGCATAAGTGATAGCTTTGTTGATACACTAGAAGAATCTCTACGAAAGACGCTAAAAGCAGTTAACTGCGTTGTAAAGGACTGGCAATGGATGCTCAAGAAGCTTCTTGAGCATCCGGCATTGGATGCTGGAGGCAGAGATTTTCTAGCTTGGTTGAAAAATAACAATTTTGTATTTTTAGGTTATCAAGAATACATTACTAATAAAGAAGGAAAGCTTGCTCTAAGTGGTAAGGAGAGCCTCGGGTTAATGAGAGCAAGTGAAGAGTACCAAAATTCATCAATTTTTTCTGAAAGCTTGAATTCTTTATACATACTAAGATCAGACCTAATCTCAATAGTTCATCGGCGTACCTATATGAATTGTATAGGAGTGAAAGAATTTAATGATCAGGGTGATGTAATAAGGGAACAGCATTTTTTTGGGCTATTTACTTCTATAGCAGAAGTTCAAGATATTCGAACTATTCCGGTAATAAAGGATAAGGTTACAACAATAGAAAAAAAGGCAGGATTTGTTCCTGGTGGCCATAACAATAAAGCTTTAATTTCCATTTTACAGGCATTTTCTTGTGACGAATTATTCCAATCAAATGAAGACGAGTTATTTGAAATTTGCACCTCGATCATGTCTCTTGCGATTAGACCAAGAGTCAAATTATTTTTGAGAAAGGTAGGGAACTTTATTAGTTGCATAGTATTGATACCGATGCGTTATGCTAGTGCAAGACTAATGTTTAAGATACGCGATATATTGAAAGATGAAACGAATGCAGAAAGTTCAGATATTTATAACAATCACATTATCAATGAATATGATTTGATGAAATTACACGTGGTGCTAAGAACCAAAAGCGCTAGCGTTTTTGATGATGAAGTTTTGCGTATCGAAAACAAGTTAAGAAACATTACAGAAAAGTGGGAAGATCGTTTTATAGACAATTTATATAATACTTTTAGCACTGTTGAGGATATATTTATCCGCTATTGCAAGGCATTTCCGATAAGTTATCAAGAGAATTTTGAACCTCATGATGCATATTATGATATGAAAAAATTGGAGATAGTGAGAAAGAAAAAAGTCAGTGAAGTTGATTTGAGGCTTACTCGTGACAATCTCAACTATCAATTGAAGGTTTACACTCCAAGCAACGGAGGCCTTGAATTGTCAAAGATATTAAAGGTTACTAAGAATTTAGGGGCTAAGATTCTATCTCATAATGGTTCTTATATAGAAATCAACGGTGGAATATGGATACATCATTTTGTGTTGTCAAGAGTTGATGAATTAATAGACAACATTACTTTAAAAGAGCAGTTTGAGGTAACACTTGTAAAAGTGTTCAGCAAGGAAATAAAAAATGACTATTTTAACAGCTTGATCATTATTGCTGGGCTCGAGTGGAAGGAAGTGCTTCTGATTAGAGCGCTAAGCGCCTACCTAAAGCAGACATCATTTAGCTATAACCCAGAATATATCCAGAAAGTAGTATCAGAGTATCCAAAAGTAGTAAGGTATTTAGTAGAATTATTTCATTCAAGATTTGATACTAAAATAGATATTGATAGGGCAGAAACTACTAGCATTTTGATAGAAAAAATTGAAGAACTACTAAAAGAGATCAGCAACGTTTCACATGATTACGTTTTGCGTTCGATATTTAACTTGATAATGGCAATTTTGAGAACCAGTTATTATCAAGATGATAAGCCATACTTATCTATCAAATTTGATTCAAGTAAAATAAATGGGTTACCTGATCCTCGCCCGTATCGTGAATTATATGTCTATTCGAACCTTTTTGAGGGAATACATCTAAGAGGAGGGAAGTTGGCTCGTGGTGGTTTGAGATGGTCGGATAGAACGGAAGATTTTCGCACTGAAGTTTTGGGACTCATGAAAGCCCAGATGACAAAAAATGCGGTCATTGTACCTGTTGGCGCAAAGGGTGGGTTTGTAATAAAGCAAGTTTATAAAGACAAAAACATTTTAAGGGAGAAAGGTGTTGAATGCTATAAGAATTTCATCAGAGGAATGCTTGATATTACTGATAATGTAGTTGATGGCAAAATAACTCCACCAGAAAATGTGATTAGGTATGACGAAGATGATCCATATTTGGTAGTTGCAGCAGATAAAGGCACTGCTTCATTTTCTGATTATGCAAACGAAATATCCTCTGAATGTAACTTTTGGCTCGAAGATGCATTTGCATCTGGTGGATCAGCAGGTTATGACCACAAAAAGATGGGTATTACAGCAAGAGGTGCATGGATTGCAGCACAACGCCATTTTTGGAGAATGAATAAGGATATTTACCAGGATACAACTGTTATTGGAATTGGAGATATGGCTGGCGATCTATTTGGGAACGGCATGCTGCTTTCAAGAAATATGAGTTTAATTGGAGCATTTAATCATATGCATATTTTTGTTGATCCAAATCCTGATGCGGAAAAGAGTTTCGTGGAGCGTAAACGGCTCTTTGAATTACCGTTTTCCACTTGGATGGATTACAATAGAGATTTGATTTCTCATGGTGGCGGGGTATTTGAACGTAGTAGCAAACAAGTAGAAATTTCTCAAGAAATGAAAAAGTGCTTTGATATAACGGAAGATACATTATCTCCAAATGATTTGATTCGATATTTGCTCAAGGCAAAAGTGGATTTCATATGGAATGGAGGAATTGGCACCTTTGTTAAGGCAAAAAGTGAAAGCCATGGCATGGTTGGCGATAAAGCAAATGATGAATTAAGAGTAAACGGTCATGATATTAGAGCTTCTATGTTTATAGAGGGTGGCAACCTTGGTTGCACGCAGCTTGGAAGGGTAGAATACGCTAAAATAGGTGGGTATATCAATGCAGATTTTATTGATAATTCAGCAGGAGTAATATGTTCTGATCTTGAAGTTAACATCAAGATTGCTTTTGTTGCAATTATGAAAGAAGGGGGAATTTCCTTGGAAAAAAGGAATGAAATACTGGCTAGCATGATAGATGAAGTTGCATCTAAGGTACTTGAAAACCATAACAGGATTGAAACAAAAGCATTGCTTCTTGAGTGTTTGCAAGCTAAAGAAAAGTTGGAGCAGCACCATAAATTATTACTCAGTTTAGAGAAATTTGGGCTGCTAAACCGAGATGTAGAATTTCTTCCAGCTGAAGAAGAGGTAGCAAGAATGTTAACTGATGGAGAAGGTTTCTGTTCTCCTCAGCTTTCTGTTCTGATGTCTTATGCAAGAACAGCAATAAAAAATGAAGTTATACACTCTGAGCTACCTGAAAAAGATTTTTTGTGCCGTGATTACTTACTAAATTACTTTCCACAAAGGATGGTAACAGAGTTCAAGGATTCCATATTGAAACACCAACTTTGTAGGGAAATTATTTCTACTTGCATTACAAACGATGTAGTAAATAGGATGGGCTGTATATTTATTAATAATTTGGTTGAGAGTACTGGAATTAAAGTACATGAAGCAGTTAACATATATATCGTTGTTAATCACCTATATAATTTAAGTAGCCTTTGGCAGAAAATTGATGAATTGGATGGAAAAATTGATGTTGATTCATATTTGCAAGTAGTGAGAAGTGTGCAAAAATTTATTGGTAGGGTATCATTTTGGTTAGTAAAAAATCTTGGTAAGCTTAATCTTGTAGAACTAGATGGTGTTACAAAATTTAGGGGTGCAATTGAAACTTTAGGCCATGATATTTTAGATGAGCACCTATTAGAGGTCTATAATCATGGATTAGCTTCTTTGTTAGAGCTTAACATAAATAAAGATCTAGCAAAAAGGGTTGCTGATCTACGTATTCTTATTTATGCGCTGGACGTTATATCTGTTGCTGAGCAGACATCTTTGTCCATCCTTGAGGCTGGTAGAATATACTTTGAATTAAAGTCGCTGCTAAGATTTGATATGATTAGAACAGTTGCTGGCAAGATGAAAAGCCATTCTTCCTATTGGGATCGCAGCTTAATTAATGATTTATTAGATGATTTAAGCAATTATCAACATAAGCTAGCTGTTAAAGTTATAAAAGCTACTGATAATCATGTAGACAAGGTTCAAACTTGGGCTATTAATGATAAGGATTATATAGAGCGCTACAATAGCTTTTTAGATGAGATGGTCGCTTATAAACTTGATTTAAGTAAATTAATACTCATAATCAGAAGAGTTAAAATACTTGCTTCATAGGAAAAATGTTTAATATAGGTCTGTCAGAAGTTTTAGTTGTAGCTTTAGTGAGTATAATGGTTCTTGATAAAAGTAAAGTACCTGTATTTCTTAATCTTATTAAAAATATATATAGGTATTTCTGGGTTGTAAAATCAAGAGTTAGGAAATTGTTGAAGGATACCGGAATTAAAGAATTATATGAAGAGCATAACGTTGAAAAAGTCAATTACATAATTGGTGAAGATGGCAAGCTTTATCCTACTTACAATGTAGATAGTACAAAAAATGACAGCAAAAATCCTAGTAGTAGATGATATACCATCTAATGTTAAGCTTTTGGAGGCTCAGCTAAAAGCAGAGTACTATACAGTTATTGTAGCTTATGATGGCGAGGAGGCGATAGATTTAGTAGCGGAACAGCAGCCAGATATTATCTTACTTGATGTCATGATGCCAAAAATGAGTGGTTTTGAGGTTTGTAAGAAGCTAAAGAATGATCCCTTAACGACTTATATTCCAATAATTATGGTAACTGCGCTGCATGACACTCATGATAGAGTGGAAGGAATTAATGCTGGTGCGGATGACTTTCTAACTAAGCCGATAGATGAAACTGCTTTATCTGCAAGAATTAAGTCTCTTGTGCGCTTAAAGATGATAATAGATGAGTTGTGCTTGAGAGGAGAAACTAATGCTGAGATTGGTGGAGTAGCAGAAAGCAGTATTATGGATTATTCTAATCAGATTTTTGATGCTAACATACTTGTTGTAGATGAGGACACCTTTCAAGCAGAGCAGATACACAATGTTCTAAAGCAACGCTTCAGATCAATTAAAATACTGCACGATCCAAAAGAAGCATTAAAGGTTGGTATTAAGGATAATTACGACCTGATTATTTCTGACATGCAGTTTTCAAAAACTGACGGCCTACGGTTGTGTTCTAAGTTTCGTAGTAAAGTAGAAACACGTTATACACCAATTCTGATCCTTTCTGAAGATTATGATAAAAGCAATTTAGTAAAGGCACTTGATGTAGGTGCTAATGATTATTTAACAGTACCTTTAGATGAGAGTGAATTAATAGCTAGGGTTAATTTGCAAGTGAAACGCAAAAGGTATCAAGATGCCTTGAGAATGAATTTATTTAATAATGTGGAAATGTCTATAAAGGATCCATTAACTAACTGTTATAATAGAAGATATTTTGATGCACACTTAAGAAATATTGTTAAGGATTCTGTGGAAAAAGATAGAAGTTTATCTCTTATGATACTTGATATAGATTATTTTAAGATGGTGAATGATAACTTTGGGCATAATGCTGGAGATGAACTTTTAAAGGAAATACAGAAAAGAATTTCTGAAAATATCAGAGTGACAGATTTATTAGCTAGGTTTGGTGGTGAGGAATTTGTTGTTGTAATGCCAGATACCAATGTATCAGATGCGTATACTATTGCAGAGAGAATAAGGAAAATTATTGCCAAAGAACCTTTTATACTTGTGGATAAAAATACAACCCATAATTTAACTGTGAGCATTGGAATTTCAGCAATGCAAAGATCTGACCTTGATGATGTTAAAAAATTTATAGTACGTGCTGACAAATATTTATATAAAGCAAAAAACAGTGGTAGAAATAGAGTGGTTACTGGTTGAAGTTCTTTTAAATAAGTAGTAACTAAGATTCAAATGATAGCATAAAATTTCTCAACTCCGGAAATTTCGCATTTAACTGCAGAAATAGATATTTATTTAAAAAATACCCTGTAATTTTTAACCCTAGTCTGAATTCTTGATATGAGTAGCTATTTTGTAGGTTGTTATTGTATACATCATGCAACATCTGTGGAAAAGGTAGTAATTTATCTGCATAACAGTCACCTACTTTTTTTGACACTGCTCTACCAGTTTTTGGAGAAATAAATTGTAGATTTTCTTTCACACCTGTTACAGCACATTTTGATAGGTCTAACTTAAATCCAAGTTGCGTAAGAAGCAGAAGCTCTAAGTTAAGGTAATGACTTTGCCAAAACTGGCTATTATGTTTTATTACATCGATGAAGTGTCTAAAATTATCATACAACTTGATGCAGGATTCACTTTCTGGAAGCACTTTTTCTAATATAGACGAGAAAGAAACAATAGCAATGCTTTTTAACCTATCTTGAAAGAAATGATGAAATGGAGATTCAATCAATTCGCACTTTAAAGAACCTAGATTTTCAGGTAGCTTAGCACTCCATTCTGCATGTAATAGATTACTTATTTGAAACTTATAATTGCTATTGTTTGTTAACCTAGTTAATCCTCTGCACTTTCCATGATTTTTTGTAAATAGAGAAAGAATTAAATTTTTATCACCGTATTTTTTAACAGCTATAATAACACCTTCATCTTTCCATCTCATTTAGAGTATATTGACCATATGATATTATAGAGATAATAAAATTAGTGTAGCAAATTTGAGTTTAAGTCAACTGAAATATATTGACTTTATGTGCAATATTAGCTTTAAACCAGTAAAACAAGCTGCTTAACATATGCGCCCTCTCTATTTTAATTATATTCTTCTTTTGTCTCTATGTTGTTTTTTGCTTTTTTCAATGAAAGCCCAAACGAATGATTCATCAGTTATTCCTATACCACAAAGAAAAAAAGAATTAGTTGAGTTAGTACAACCGAGGCAAATTATTGAAATACAGGAAATTGATGAGGGTATTCCAATTCCCAAAAGAAAAAAGGGTGTAGAAAGAAAACTAAGAGAAGACATCAAAGAGGTGAAAAATGAAATAAGAGATAAGAAAAATATTGAGAACAAAGATGATGAATTGGCTGTAACAGAAATTATTAATTCTATAAGGGATAAACTGACAGAGTGTTGGAGCATTCCTGAGGGCATAGTTTATAAAGAAAATTTTAGTATAAAAATTAACTTATTATTATCCAGTAAAGGCGAGATCGTTGTAGCCAACGTAGCAGATAGTAGTTCTTATCAAAATAATCCTCTTTTTAGATCAGCAGCAGATAATGCAATGCGTGCAGTGTATAAATGTAGCCCGTTAATTGGCTTACCTGCTGAGCATCATCACATTTGGCGCGAAGTCACGTTAGATTTTATTCTAAATAGGTGAATTTACGTTACCTGAATTAGTTACTTGTGATGAAAAATAGATCAGCAAATTTTCAATCAACAACAGCTAAAGACCTTTCTGCAACGTTGATTTCTCTTATATCTGTAACTTCGTCATTCTGATTAAACGAAATTTGCAGAGACTTACTACTGTACTTCCTTTTTCCCAAGAAGTTAGCTTGTTTAATTTTATATGAGACATAGTACCAAACATTTTCGTCGAACTTTGATACTAATGTTGGCAATCCTAAAGTATGAACAACTTTTTCTCTATCATCACCTACTTTTATTTTGCTCCACAGTTCAACATTAATGCCAGGAACTCCGTGATTATAGATAGTGTGCATGCAGCCTACTGAAAACAGCAAAACAGCAAATATTAATACTCGCATTTTGTCAATTAGTTATTTGAAATCATAATACACTGATAAACTATCTGTCGTCAAATTTCAAAAAAGTTAAATTGACTGATTCTCAATATCATTTAATATAATATTTACTTCAAAATAATTAGGTACCTTATGTCATTGCTAGAAGCAGATCCAATATACAAGCCTTTTAATTATCCTTGGGCATATGATGCATGGTTGCAGCAACAAAGGATACACTGGATACCTGAAGAAGTTCCGCTTGCTGATGATGTGAAAGATTGGAAAACTAAACTTTCTAATGTAGAGAAAAATTTATTGACCCAGATTTTTAGGTTTTTTACTCAAGCAGATATTGAAGTAAATAATTGCTATATGAGGCATTATTCAAATATATTTAAGCCAACAGAAATATGTATGATGCTTGCAAGCTTTTCCAATATGGAGACTATACACATTGCAGCCTATTCATACCTTCTAGATACGATTGGCATGCCAGAAAGTGAATATCAAGCATTCTTAAAATATGATGCTATGAGAAAGAAGTATGAATACATGTTAGAATTTGAGGAAGGTAAAAAGCACGATAAAAAACATGTTGCTAAAACTTTAGCAGTATTTGGTGCCTTCACTGAAGGATTGCAGTTATTTGCATCATTTGCAATTTTGCTCAATTTTCAACGGTTTGGAAAAATGAAAGGTATGGGGCAAATAATTGCTTGGTCAGCACGTGACGAAACCTTGCATACCAATTCAATTATCAATTTGTTCAATACGTTTATTAAAGAGAATAATGAAATTTGGAATGACGAGTTCAAAGAAGAATTATATTCTGCATGTCGCACTATTGTTGAACTTGAAGATGAATTTATAAGTCTTGCTTTTGATTTAGGAGATGTTGAAGGGCTATCTGCAGAGGAAGTGCGCAATTATATACGTTACATAGCAAACAGAAGGTTAACGCAATTAGGTCTTAAATCTATATATAATGTTAAAGATAACCCTATTCCGTGGCTTGATGAAATACTAAATGGCGTGGAACATACAAATTTCTTTGAAAATAGAGTAACAGAGTATAGCCGTGCAGCAACTCAAGGCACTTGGGAGGAAGCTTTTGCTAAAAACTATACAAAAAGTGAATAGCAGTAACTTCACCCTTTTTTATCGTTTCAACGGAAGCTTGCGATACATATCAAAGGTGGAAGGAGGAAGAATTTGATATAAATCATCTATTTAGCTTAGAGAAAAGAGAGTATAGATATAAAGTTACATTATTGCATGTAATAGTTGGAGATTTTGATTGCTTAGAGGAGGAGGAGGAGAAGTTAATACGATATCTATTAGACAAAGGTGCTAATGTTAATGCACGAGATTCTTTTGGAAAAACTCCTTTGCACAATAGTCATGACAAAGAGGTAACACAAATTTTACTAGATGCAGGTGCTAATCTTTTTATAAAGGATCATTATGGAATGACTGCAAGATAGCGTTGATGCAGAACAAAAAGCTAGTACAGCGGCAAGTATTGTAGTGTAGTTAAGTAAAAAAAGGAAGAAGAGACTTCTTCCTCTTTTCTCCAAATTTTTTATATATAATTGAGAATAAAAAAACTGTGGATAACTCTGAAAAAGATCAAAAAAGACATCAAAAAGAGTATGATTAGATTGAAATATTTACAGAAAAACTTACTCAATTGATAAATATCTTAACGCTTTTTAAGAAAAGACAAATAGAGGGTCGTATTGGAGCTAAAGGTTGAAATTTTAAGTGCTTCTTAATACTTAAAGAGGTACTTTAATAGTTCCTTTTAAGTACTAATCCGGAGGTTCGATAGGTTGTTGTTTAAAAGATTGGGAAATAGTTTTATTAGTATTGAAAATTACATAATGTATATTATGGAAAATATAAGAAACACAAGCTTTCAGCAAGAGAAAATTCAATTTTTGCTCTTCTCAAACAGCATAAAAAAGTGCCTGTTGAACTCCCAGATTAGCATCCAAAAACACTCAAGTATTACTTTAAGAGTATTTAAAATCTTAACTTAAAGACCATTCCTTACTCCCTTATTGGCTCTTATTAGAAAAATATCAAAATCACAACTCAACAACCATCACCTACAAGGTGAAGGGTTAAATTTTAATCAATTTGAAATTGATCATTGTCATGAAGTGGCTCGCCTTCCTGGATAGATATGTACTCTTGTATAACCTCGTCTGTCAGAACTTACGGCTCAATATCCACGTGCCCAAAGGTGCCTGCCCCAAAATTGCTTACTTAGACTTGCAAAATCTTGCATCAGCAACCTTGAACTTGTTCCTTTCAAAAGTTATACAATTTTACTAACACTTTGCTGTGGTTTATATGATATAAACATATGAATATGATCTACTGCAACTTTGCCTGAGATAATTTGAATCTCATTTTCCATAGTAACCTGCCTTAGCAGCTCCCTAACTCTAACAGCAATTTGGCCTATTAGCACCCTTTTGCGATATCATACCAAGTGTACTTTCATATATCGTACTTAGAGTGTGCATTATACCCATAACGTCGCATACGCGACTATTGTAACTTGCCCTTCGCCTCAAGGCGGGACAATCCCCGAAGGGGGACACTAAAAAAGATTAAAATTGATATAATTTTTTAGAGTTGTCCACTTTATTATGAATCTCCGAAGTACTCATAATGTGTAAAATATGTATTTCTCTGGGTTATCAACTTAGTTATTAACAATTCTGTGAATAACTAAAACAAGAAAAAGGGGCTTCTAATCAAATGGAAATAGTGTCATTCTTTAAAAAACGACGCTAAAAACATTGTTTCTGTTCGAGCAATGGTTACACCTATTATCAGATCTAGGTACCCTGAATAGGATTAAGGGTACCTAACGAAGTAAAAAACTTGGAGAAAAGGAAGAAGTCTTTTCTTCCTTTTACTTAATTTGGCTGAGGCAAACATTGTTCTGTTGCCGACCTTGATGTGTCAGGATTTTCTATCTTAGTAGATACTGCATATGTAATACCACCAGCAATAAGTCCAGTGAGTACAGCAGCAGCTACAACTATACCAACTAAAACCAGTATTGGTAATGCAGCATCAGCAGCAAAACACCCACCACCAACTGCTAATGCAGTTACAACACTACAAACTCTAATTGCTCTATTAGTTGCTATGCTTTTTTCAATTTTATAAATCTCGTTTAGTGTATCCTGGTCTTTGTTTTCTTTTAAGAAAATCTTAAGAAAATCTTTTTGATTAAGAACTCCTTTAACATCAAGAACTTCTTTTAATACACCATTCTCCTTAGCTAGATTTATAATAAGTCTAATGCATGAATAATATTTTAACATAATAGCACTTTGAAGCGGTGTAATTAATTCATATTGTGATATCTTTCCAATAAGAACTTCTTTTAATATACCATTCTCTTTAGCTACATCTATAATAGATTGAACGCTTCTATAATGCTCTTTCATTATAGCATAGACAAAAATTTCAGAGTGTAATCGAGGGAAATGAAGAACAGTAAGCAAATCCTTTTTTTCAACTTTTTTAAGAAGAGCAGTAATATCCTTTCTCTTTTCTATTGCAGATATTAACTCAGTGTATAAATCATACATATTGTTCGTTTGTGAAATCTTCATATCTCAAAATATCAAACCGTAATTAAAAAGTATTTTAATTATCATACATTTAAGTAAGAAAGTCAACAATTTAACTAAGTATCACAAACACTTAAACAAGAAAAAGGTGCTTTTACCCGAATAGATATTTTATAACGTCTTAATGCTAACTCCACCGACATATAAATTTGCGTGGCTTTTTCCAGTATTAAGCAATGCAAGTCCAATATTGTCGACACTAGAGCGTAGTTCTCCTACTTCTTCATTATGTTCACTGATTACTTTAGTGCCAATATTTGGAAGTGCATTTTTTCCCTCAACAAGGTAAAGTTTCCTTCTGAATTTTTCTTGTCTGCTCATTCGATTTACAACTTCCTGACCTATATAGCACCCTTTATTAAAGCTTATACCATTTATCTTATCGATTAAATATTGCAGCGGAAATGATGAATTTTGCACCATATCTTTTGCTCCATCTGGGACAAGGTTTTTAATTCTTACTTTTTCATATTGGGCAAAATCCCCAACTGATTCCTTTATTTCATCTTTGTGTATGATTCTAATTCCCAAAGATTTATGCCTTGGATCTTGAAAAGCGATGTGCATGACGCTGGAATTCAGTAGATCTAGTGTTATTCCAGTGTGTAATGCTCCAGTGTCCGCCACTTGGATGACAGAGGGAGACTCAGTATTAAACAAAACTCCAACCTTATATAGTGAACTAATGTCTTTAATCCTCACTCTAAGGTAAGTTTTGAGCAAGTCTAATTTTTCAATTATTTGCTGTAGATGGGCATTTTCACACTCCAAATAAATATATTTATCATGCTCAATGAGGAAAAAATCGTACAGATATTTTCCCTGAGGGTTGAGTAATAAAGAGTAAATTGCCTGCTGGCTACTTAGTTTATTAATATCATTTGTTATAACACCCTGAAGAAAATCTCTCGTATCTGGTCCGTATAAAGATATTAGACTACGGTTTGCTAGCGGTATGTAACCCATAAAACTTCTGTTCAAACCTTAATTATACACTTTTACTAACTCCAACCCTTGAAATGTAACCTTTAGATGACTACATAGAATTGTAGGTTAATCTATTAATGAGGAAACATAAATGTCAAGTGTAAATTTGAATGTATTAGATGATAACGTGCTAATAAAGCCTATTACTGAAGAAAAACAAGGTGGAATTGTACTACCATCAAGTGCTGAAAAGAAGCCTACTAAAGGTCAAGTTATAGCAATTGGTAGTGGTTCACGCAACTCAAGCGGAGAGCGTATAGCTTTAACTGTAAAAACTGGTGATAAGGTTTTCTACAGGCAGTGGGCTGGGACAGAAGTAGAGCATGATAATGAAAAGTATGTCGTGATGAAGGAGTCAGACCTACTTGCTGTTATCAAGTAGGTATTCCTATTTTACTAAACTAATGCGCTATATAGTGCATTATGTATTTTAATATTCTAAATTTTTTATTAATTTAAGGAGTGATAAAAATGGCTAACATAGTAGTATCAGGCGAACAGTTGCAAGAAGCCTTTCGTGAAGTTGCAGCAATGGTTGACTCAACGGTGGGAGCAACTGCAGGGCCTAGGGGAAATACAGTAGGAATTAGTAAGCCATATGGTGGACCAGAGGTCACAAAGGATGGCTATAAGGTAATGAAAGGTATAAAGCCTGAAAAACCATTACACTCTGCGATAGTAAGCACCATTGCTCAAAGTGCTTCTCAGTGTAATGACAAAGTTGGTGATGGTACCACAACATGCTCAATACTGACTAGCAATATGATAATGGAAGCTTCAAAGTCAATTGCAGCTGGAAATGATCGTATTTGTATCAAAAATGGAATACAGAAGGCAAAAGATGTGATATTAAAGGAGATTACATCAATGTCTCGCACAATTTCTTTAGAGAAAATGGATGAAGTTGCACAAGTTGCAATAATTTCTGCAAATGGTGATAAAGATATTGGTGATAGCATTGCTGATGCTGTTAAAAAGGTTGGAAAAGAAGGCGTCATCACTGTTGAAGAGAGTAAGGGTTCAAAAGAATTAGAAGTTGAACATACAACTGGTATGCAGTTTGACCGTGGTTATCTCTCTCCATACTTTGTTACAAATAATGAAAAGATGAGCGTGGAACTTGATGATCCATATTTGCTGATTACAGAAAAAAAACTTAATATTATTCAACCTTTACTTCCTATTCTTGAGGCTATTTTTAAGTCTGGTAAACCTTTGTTTATCATTGCAGAAGATGTTGAAGGTGAAGCATTAAGCACTTTAGTGATCAACAAATTACGTGGTCTAAAAGTTGCTGCAGTAAAAGCTCCAGGTTTTGGTGATAGGAGAAAGGAGATGCTCGAAGATATAGCAGCTTTAACAGGTGCTAAGTATGTCATAAAAGATGAGCTTGGAATCAAGATGGAAGATTTGACTCTTGAAGATCTTGGTACTGCTAAAAATGTTAAAATCACTAAAGACAATACCACAATTGTTAGTGAAGACAGCGACTCTGATAAAAAAAACAGAGTAGATGCTAGAGTTAACCAGATTAAATCTCAGATTGAAACTTCAACCTCTGATTATGATAAAGAAAAGCTGAGAGAGCGTTTAGCGAAATTATCAGGCGGTGTTGCTGTGCTCAAAGTTGGTGGAGCAACCGAAGTAGAAGTAAAAGAACGCAGAGATAGAGTTGAAGATGCACTTCACGCAACAAGAGCTGCAATTGAAGAAGGTATAGTTCCCGGTGGTGGAGTTGCACTTCTTTACGCTGCATCTGCTCTTGATAAGCTAAAAGCTTCAAGCGATGAAGAGCAAATAGGTATCAACATTGTCAAAAAAGTTCTCAGTGCTCCAATCAAAAGATTGGTTAAAAATGCTGGTCTTGAATCTGCTGTTATAATTGACTATTTGATTAATCAGAATGATAAAGAGCTTATATACAACGTTGAGGCTATGAACTACGCTAATGCATCAACAGCTGGTGTAATTGATCCGGCAAAAGTAGTTCGTATTGCTTTTGAAACGGCAGTGTCTGTAGCAAGCGCACTTATTACTACTGAATCTATGATAGTTGATCTACCAAACAAAGAAGAAAATGCTTCATCACCTATGGGTGCAGGAGCAATGGGCGGAATGGGTGGATTCTAAGTAAACAAGAGCCTTGGAGCAACTTGCTCCAAGGTATCTTTCTAGTTCTAAAAAGTCTTACATTTATAAAGGAAATAAATTTGTGACTTTCTATGCAAAGCCACTACTATTTATATTTGTTACGTCTCTTTAATATTATAACTGCTTAAAAATAAAAAAATAATATATGAAAGTTATAATTGCTACTATATCTGTATTAGAATAATATTATATTAACAAATGATTTATATAATATTTTTATTATAATAGATAGAACTTAAATTATTTTCTTCATAAATAGAGTATTTATGAAAATACGTATATACTCAATCCTACTTTTACTTTTTTCTTGCACTCAATTGTGCGCTGAAGAAGAAGTTGCAAAATTTGATCTGCTCATTGGTAAGGTAAATAAAGCAAACCTTACCATTGAAGGCGCAATAAAGGTTACAATAAAACCAGGTTGGCATATATATTACAAAGACCCTGGAGATTTCGGCCTTCCTACTTCCTTTGACTGTCAGGGTAACATATCAAATATAGATATTCATTGGCCTACTCCCAAGGAACATGAAGATAAAGTTGGGGAAGTTACATTTGTTAGTAACATATATGAAGATATGGTGTTATTTCCCTTTAAAAACAATATCATTCCAAATCAGGAATACGCTGATATTAACTTTCATATAAAGTACGCAATATGTAAAGATAGGTGTATCCCTAAAAATGCCGAGATAAAAACCAGTCAACCACTAAAGGATTTTATAGATTCTGATATCAATAAACTCATAAATGAGTGGTATGAAAAATAGAGCTCCCAGCGAGCAAGTGATAGTTATACGATAGCTTAAAAATGTTATTCCTGTCCCTGAATTTTCCAATAAAGATCTTTCCAAAAATTTCGATCATGAAGCCTTTTGGTCCCCAAAAGGCTTCATTTCAATCAATAACGAAAATTATGACTTTGAAAGAGCTGCTTGCTTATTAACTCCTGTAGTAATTTGTATGCTTTCCACACTTGTTGGAGGATAAAATCCTTTTATTACTTCAGAGCCTTCTCGCTTTAAATATGACAATGCTTCATATAAAGTCTTCGCTTCATATTGTCTTCCTACTTTTACTTCTTTATGTGCAGCTAATTGATCCCAAGTAACACCATTGCTTTCAATAAACTCTACAGAACCATTATCGCTAATGCTAATTTTCATTTTACACTCTTTCCCCTCAACATACCAATTTAAATTCATATAATATGAGCCATTAGCTACTTCATAAATTCTTACTCCATTCTCATCAACTCTGCAGCGTATTCCCCTTGTTTCACACTTGCTTTTACTAGGCAGTAATAATGTAATTCCATCTACACCATATTTTCTGCATAGATCACTATTTAAAACATCAACCACATTTATTGATTTTGTAGAATCGCCAAGCATAATTCTGAGTGCAGGCTTAATCTTACCTTTCTTTCTACTTTCTTTAATTCCTATATATTCTAAAGTATTGTCTTTTATACTTTCAATTACATCTTGTGCAATTTTTTTAGCAATTTTGCCTACAATATTTTTGCTATCGTACTTATTAGCATATTTGTATTCATATCTTCCATTAACTTCATATCTATACTTTTCCTGTCCTTCTTCACTAGGAACCACAGTAGAAAAGTGTTTAAACCACACTTCATCATCATCAATACTAACTTCTTCGTTCTTATCTCCAGAATCTACAGATATTTTGCTACCTGGGCTTACATTTTTAAAGAACTTATCCTTTGCACGTAAATAAAAATTTTCATTTGTATTTTGATTCAGGTCAGTTTTAATTAGACCTTTAGGATTATCTAACATATACCTCCACACATTAAATTATATAGAGGTATATCAGTGTTGACCTTCTAGGTCAACACTAAACAATAACAAAAACTATAGTTGTTTCTTTTCACCTGCTAAAGATTGTGCTTGTGCTCCATCTACACTTGTTGAATGTTGCTTCAATATGTGATTTAGATATTCTCGTACTTCATCAGTGTATTTAATGCTCTTGTAGCTTAAACTTCTTATCAACACCTTGCCTAAATGAAAAATATTTCCTCTTTCTTGGAGAAATTTGTTATATTCATTGCAGTTACTGACTTTCATTTGCTGTGGCATATTTTTTCTTCAATGGTTAAATGGCTATTCTATAATGAATTTTGTCAGTAACTGCCAGTTCTTTTCTCTTGAGTGATGCAACAAAGCCATCCCAGTGTCAAGCACTGGAATGACACCCATTTCTTTCTAGTGTCCCCTTTCTTGTCATTCAAGTATCCTTTTCTTATCATCCGAGTAGCTAAAACTATGATCCATTGTTCATTTTCTGGATTCCAGTCTGGAATGACATTGTTTTAACATTGTACCATATTACAATGTTCATACAGTTGTGATTGGTATGACAAGATAAGAGGTGCTAGAATAATGGAACCGAAGTCATACATAGAAAATAGGTTAGGTATTTTTCAACTTTTGCTATATACTCAAGTAAAAATCTCTCTTTTACAGATGGATACAGTAAAGTTTATTTTATTACTGCCAACAATACTACTCATACTAGTTGCTGGTGTTTACCTATCGGTTAAACTAAAATGGTTACAGATATTTAGACTACCGTATGCCCTTTCACTTATTGGAGCTAAAAGAGGAGAAAATAAATTTTCTTCTATAGCTGCTCTGTTTACAATCTTAGGGGGAAATTTAGGAGTAGGAAATATTTCAGGAACTGCTGTTGCTCTAAAAACCGGAGGACCGGGATCCATTTTATGGATGGCAATCATTATTGTTGTTACTTCTGTGATAAAATATGTTACTTGTTACCTAAGTATAAAAACCAGAAAAGAAAAAAATGGACGGTTTATAGGTGGACCTGTAGCCTACATGAATGACTCATTTAACTCTAGCAAAGCTACAATTGTGTTTCTAATTGTTATGGTAATAGTTTCAATAACAGTTGGTAATCTTGTTCAGGTAAATTCTCTATCAATACCACTCAGCATGGTAGACGTACCTGTAGTTATTGGCGGCATTGTAATGGCCATAATATTTTTTGTTGTTGCAGCTCTCAGCTTAAAAAAAATTAAAATTTTTATATCGGCTATGATACCGATAATGACGGTGAGTTACCTTACACTTTGCGGTATAATATTATTTAAGTTTAGTGAAAATATCCTTCCTTCTCTAAAATTAATAACAAGCAGTTTTTTTACAACTAGTAGCTTTAACTCTGGTTTATCTTTAGGTTTAATTTTAGAAATGTTGACTATTATTCAAGTTGGAACTTTGCGAGGTATTTTTGCAACAGATATAGGACTTGGCCTCGAAGGAATTGTACACTCCTCGATTACTCCTAAAAAAAATAACAATAAATTTATCATTGAACAGAGTCTAATCACAATAATATCTCCTTTTATAGTTGCACTCATAGTATTCATTACAACAATGGTACTGCTTGTCACAGATTCTTGGATTACTGATTTAGAGAGCACTAACATGTGCATATTTGCTTTTAGAAAAGCTATGAATTGGCCCTATATTGACTATTTTATTATGACCATAATGTTTTGCTTTGCATTTACTACTATTTTTACTTGGTTTTTTTGTTCAAAACAAACAATACGCTATGTATCTATGGATAATAAATACACCAAAATCTGGACTGTAGTTTTTACCTTAATCATTCCATTTGGTGCAATTGGTGGAGTTAAGTTACTCTGGGATATAGCTGATATCTCGATTGCTGCTTTGCTTTTTATTAACATACTTGCTATACTCAAGCTCACTTCTCAAGATCCAGAAGTATTTACTATGAGTAGCAAATACTTGAAGTTGCAAAAACAGAGCTAAAGCAATATTTTAAGTTGTCATCCCAGTCTGGAATCCAGCCTTTCATGAACTTCATCAAAAATGTTATGTTTTAACATAATAATTTTATGCTCACTAACTGAGTGCGACTGGATCCCAGTGTCAGCTACTAGAATGACATACTTTTTGGTGAAAATTACTCTTATATTATAACGTTTGTAGTTATGAATTTGACTATAGGATCAAGTCTAGAAAAATCTAGATTCCAGACTGGAATGACAACTTAAATTGCTTGATGTGAACATAAAATAGCTCATGTCATCACGTTAGCAATACAACTTCTTTAATAAAAACTAAATCAATTCCCGTAATAATTGTACTAGCTAAGGCTAAAAGGCAGAGGGTTATTAGTGAGGGAAAATATGAATACTCAAAGCACACAACAATATCATGAATTCATTCGAGGATTTTTTACTTTATTCGATGAAATAAAAAAGGAAGACGACCCAATTTATAATTCCAGAGTTGGTTTTAATGCAGTAAAGTTTCTAATAAAGCACCCCATCTGGAATTTGGAGATAGATGAAGACAAAAATAAAGCTTATGAAGTTATTCTTCCAGAGCAGAACAAGATAAAGAAAGCCGAACAAAAGCTTGAAAGTGAAGTTAAAGCAAGGTTAAAAGAGTATGTTGATGATATCGCAGGAGTTTCAATATATGGCGATCACGCAAGTATTACACTGGGAGATGACAAAAAAGAGTTTAAAATCAGCGAGTTTTTAAATAGTGACTTTTGTCAGAAGAAAGGAATTTCGGGATTTTCAACGCTGCATAGTGATGGAAAGAGCGGAATGCACGGTTTTGTTGCCGAAGAAGGAGAGAAAAGAATAAGGCATTATGTTGTAACCGATGGTTCATATGAAATGACTTTGAATTGGCATGACAAAAATGGAAAAAAATGTACTATCAAAATCAAGATTGATAAAGATGGTGTAGATCTAACTGAACGTAATGGTGTTACTGAGGAACAATTAAAAGCAAACACAGATGTAAAAATAGGTGGCTTATTCCTATATCAAATACAATTCAAGGAGAAAGGACAAGAACAAGAGAAACAACAATCATCTGAAACTTTCATAGAAAGTGATATTAGTAAAGGTATTGGCGTTCAAGCTACTCAAGATCAAGAAGTTGGGTTTAAGCATGTAACGACTAGCACTACAAATTCTAATAACGCATCTGCTAAAAAGATTCCACCGTCACTTCCACCTAGAGCTAGTTCATTACCTAATAATCAGAAAAAAGATGAGTATCAGCCAATACGGATTAATAGTAGAAATAACTACAATTCTCCATATTCTGATGCTTCTTCAAGCAGTACTATTTTCACCAAGTCTGTAATCTACAATCAAGATAATACACAAGAGGATGAACGGTATGACAATCCTACATTTGCTACATTTGGACATGCTGTACCTGGAAGCCGAAAATCAGATGAAAGTGAGCAAATATCTAATAATCGGCAAAAAGGTGCAATTTTTGATCCTACAACTACTGAAAGCGCTGCACCAGTACAAGACGTTGCATTCAAAAAAGTTAAAGATGCATTTAAGTATGAAAACGCTAAAGAATCACGCAATACTGGAAATAAGCAACCACTAAATGATGTAGCTTCGATTCTTGCATGGAAAGCAAAAAATGAGTTATTACGTAGTGAAAGTGAGTATGATGAAGAATTTTCTGACTTCGAAGATGGTTGGAGCGATAACGAAGATGAGTATATAACGCTTTCAAATCCTCAATCAGATTATAAACAAGAAAAAGATTATCTTAGCACTAAGGAAAACGAAGAAAGAGGAAACAATAAACAAAAAGAAACCGAAGATAAATTACAAGAAAATGAATCTCTAGAATACAGCTCAACAGACATAAAAACAAACGATTCGGGCTATTCATCTCCAACTCACTCTAATCATGAAAAATCTCGAGTAAATTCTGGACAGTTAAAAGCGAGCCTAATGAATGTTGAACAAAGAGATGATACCCTACTTACGGAATTTACCAGTAAGTTGGATAAAGAAACTCAGAAGTTCCCACTAAAACCGGTGGATCAGAAAGAAATGAGCGAACAAATCAAAGAACATTTATTAGCAGCTGGATTGCTAAAAGACAATGCAGAGGAGAAAGAAATAAACGACTCAGGTTACTCATCTCCAACTTACACTAGTAACTATAATTTTCAGGTCAATTCTGAGCAATTAGAGAAGAAATTAGAAACCATTGAACCAAAAGATACATTGGAAAAATTGAATAAAGGATTGAGAGAACCTTCACACCAGGCTACTAAAGATTTATTCTCAGAAAGTATGTTGAAAGAAATAAAAGAAGGTAAAAAATATGACCCTGTACGTAAGTTATTAGAAAGAAAAGTGGCAGAACAAGAAGCAGAACAAGAAAATGATAATACTAATCTGACTATAGACAAAAATAGCGAACTATATAAATTGCTAGAAAAAGATGCAGCACAACTGAAAGCTGGAATAGTAGAAGAGGAAAGAAAAGATACTTTAACAGAACGCAATGATAGTCCTGATCGCAATAGAATTGCATTAGCAAATAGAAATAGAATCTGGGCTAAACTTATTGCTGAAGAAAAACAAAAAAAGGACAGTGGTATTAGTATAGGTTAAAGTAATTACTTAGCAAGCAATGGGTTTCATGTAATGGTAACCCTATTACAGAAGAGTATGAGCCACGTAAAAATAATACAAACATTCCTGCAAGACCTTGTATGTTGCACCCCCCTGCCCTGTTTTTCCACTCTTCTGATGCTAAATAATATTTAATTTCTTGTTCGCTGAGACGCTTAAATTTCACTATTGTAACTACAGTCCTAATATGCTGTTTAGATTGATCAGGAGTTAATAAACACACACTGGTGTATACTCTATGCCTTCTTCCTGATAACAAGCGAACGCATTTTTCTGCTTGCTCAACGTTTTCAGCTTTGAGCAGTATCCTTCTACCACAAGCAACAACTGTATCAACACCAAGCACAAAGTAATTTGGATTTGAACTTTGTGTTTTCTCAGCTTTACTTTTTGCCATACGGATTGAGTAATCTCTTGGAAGTTCCTTTTTTAAAGGAACTTCATCTATGTCTGCTGGCAAAATTAAACCTGGCTCAATATTTATTTGTTTTAGTAAAGCTATACGCCTTTTCGATGATGAAGCAAGAATAAGATTATTTAGAGATCGTCCTGTCACTTGTACCTTTAAGCCTTCTAATTATCCTACCCTTTTTTGCATTCCTATCATAAACACTCATCTCAACCAACACCCTATCGCCTATAATTATGCGTATTTTACTTCTTCTCACTTTCCCTGATACATGACAGATAATCTCATGTTCATTGTCCAGCTTCACTCTAAATTCTGCTGCAGGTAGTAAAGCAGTTACTGCCCCTTCCACTTCAAAAATTGTTTTTGATTTGTCTTCTTTTATCATTGTCGTATTATAATTTAATAATCTTTTTCAGTCTACTATAGATTTTAAATTATTATCAATACAGGAGATTTTTATACTCTACTTGAGTATTGCTCTTGCAACTTAACTCCAATCATCTCCTTAACAATGCAAGAGGAAAGCGAGCTACCTACGCTTCTACTCTCTACTACCTTCTCAATAGAAGTTATGTTAGAAGATAAATCATTATCACAATTTTCCTCATCGCTATCAAGTCCACTATCAAAACTTGAAGATCTGGATAACTCTGTCTTCTTTTATGAGGCACTATCAGGCTCACTAAAAACGTTTCCTGCTAGAGTATAAAATTGATGATTGAAGCTTCTTTGTTCAATAGAACTCATGTTAGAAGATAAACCATTATCACTACCATATCCGCCATCAGAGCTTGAAGATCTGAGTAACGTCATCTTTTCTTCCAGTGGAACACAAGACTCATTATTAGTCTCATTAAAAATATTTCTTGTTGGAGTATAAAATTGATTATTGAGGCTTCTTTGTTCATCAGCATGAATTTTTTCTCCCAGTCCATCAGCTATTTCTACAACTTTATCATCCCATTCATTCTCACACTCTAGCTTGCTTCTTAACTCTTCAACTTCCCATGCTAGTTTGCATATCTCTTGTTCATAAGATTCCAGTTGTGCTTTATGCTCATCTTTCAACTCTTGCACTTGAAGTTTTAAATTGCTTATATACTTCTCCTTTTCCTTCATTATGTGTGCTGCTTCTTTTAATTTGTCTTCTAACTCCTTCTTTTCTGTATTAACACCTTTTAGCTTACCCTCTAGCTTTCCTTTTGCTTCACATACATTTTTAAGTTCTTGTGCTTTCTCTTGTAACTCTGCTAACACACTTGCTAACTTTTCATCTTTTTGTGCCAGTTCAGTTTGCAATTCCGTGTTTTTTCGCTCTTCTTTTCCAAAACTGTTTTGTAAATCAGTTATTTGTTGTGAAGCAATTTCTGGTTGAGTTTCAGTGTGCTGTAAATTGGCTTCCAATGCATTGCTATTAATAGAAGGAGAAGAAGGAAGGCTATTATCAGCATCAACTTTATGATCTAACTTCCCCTCTGGTTCCTTACCTTGATAAGCCACCATAGATTCATTGTAAAGATTAATAGGAGTAGCCCTATTCTCTTCTAGTGATTCCATTACAGCATCATATAAGGAGAGACCTTGAATATATAATTCATCGTTTTGCTTTATTAATTCTAGAATCTCCTTCGATGAAACAAAATCTTCACCATTAAATTTTAGTATTTCAGTTATGCCATCGCTACTCACATTCATAATCATGGTACACATTCCTGATCCATCTTTTGCAGCCCAAGTGCTTTTCATTTCATAATATGCACCTTCTTTAAATTCATAATATCTTTTCTTATCTTTTTTATGAGCGTGTATTTCATGTTTTTTATTGCAATAGATATTCAGTTCTTTAATATCTTTCTCTTGCTGTAAAACGTCACTAATCTTTGTTGGCTCACTATTGTCGTAATGAGTAAGGTTAATATTCAAAACTTTATTATTATTGTCAATTTCTTCACAGTAAACTTGAAAGTCCTCTTTCCATTTTCCAAAATACCTACTTGCAACTTCTTTTCCTTCCTTTACTAACTCTATGTATTTACCTATATTTTTCTCAAAGTCCTCATTAACAGGCTTTTCTCTTTCTTTTACTGCTTCATCCACATACATTCGCTTAAAATCATTATCACCTATTAGATTACTAAAACGCCAATTACCATAAGCTTTTTGTATATCAGTAAAGTCCATCTTTTCTCTCAAAAGCGCTAATAAGCTTATCTTATCTCTCAAATTTTCTAACTCACAATCGAGAAAATCATCGAAACTGCATAACTTTTTATACAGTTCCCTATCTTCTATAATTGAGCGAAGAAATTTCATTATAGTAAGGTTCTTAATGGAAGGCTCATTTTTTTCTGCATCATTAATATAGCTTTTGAGAAATTGAAATATACCAAGCCCATCACTATCTTGGACAAACTTCTCTCTATCATTAACACAATTGTTGCCCTGTGATGAACATAATCTATTATGCAATTTTTGCAAGTCATGTATTGACTTAACTACATATTCTGCAACTGACAATTCTCTCGGCTGATCACTTGTTTTTTCCGCTCTTACTGCTTTGTCTCCCTTAGTCAAACCTGCAATCATAATACGCCTCCTTTAACTATGTTTATATTATAACAATCAACATGTATTTAAGAAAAATCACACTGCTCACTGTATGTTTACGCTGCTACTTTGCATAATAGATTGCTTGAAGTCACACAAGTATCGTTTTTTATTAGATAAAAGTTAACAAGACGTTTTCATAGATTTTTAAGCTTAATAACATCCTCTCTATTGGGACTAGTTGAAATTAGATGAATTGGTACACCTATTAATTCTTCTATTTTTCTCACATATTTCATCAAATTTGCAGGTAATTCCTTAACTGACCTTTTGCCTTGAGTTTTCTCTTTCCAACCAGGAAATTCTTCATATATTGGCTCTAATTCTTTTTGTATTGAATGTGATGCGGGTAAATAATCATACATTTTTCCGCCATACTTATAACCAGTGCCTATTTTAATAGTATCAAAAGAATCAAGAATATCTAATTTGGTTAATACAATGCTTGAAACTCCAGAGAGTTGTACGGCCTGGCGCACTAAAACTGCGTCAAACCATCCGCAGCGCCTTCTTCTATTGCTTACTGTTCCAAGTTCCTTACCTATAGAAAATAAGCTGTCTCCAATCTCGTTATTTTGTTCAGTAGGAAATGGACCATTACCCACTCTTGTTGTATACGCTTTTGCTACACCAATAATGTGAGCATTGTAGGATAATCCTGAGCCTGTTATCGCTTGCGATGCTACGGTATTACTTGAAGTAACAAAAGGGTAAGTTCCGTGGTCGATATCTAAAAATGCGCCTTGAGCGCCTTCAAATATTATTTTCTTACCTTCTTTCATAAAATCATTTAGTATCTTCCACACAGGTTTTTTATATAAAAGAATTTTTTCTGAAATCTCTTGAATTTCCTTTAATATTTCTTCTTTTTTAACTACCTGGTAGTTAAGTCCTTTTCTGATAACATTATGGTAACTCAGGAGAGCATCCACTCTTTGATTGAGCTCATCTGTGTTTTCTAAGTCACAAAGGCGTATAGCTCTCCTGCCAACTTTATCTTCATAACATGGCCCTATCCCTTTGTTTGTTGTACCAATTTTGTGATTTCCGTTTAAATCTTCAAATAGCTTTTCCTTGTCCTTATGTACGCTAAGTATTAATGGACAGCTCTCGGATACCATCAAGTTGTTATAGTTTACGTCCACTCCTTTAACTTTCAATGACTCTATTTCTGAGACTAGAGCATGTGAATCAAGAGCAACACCGTTTCCTATAATAGATATTTTGTCCGCTCTCAAAACAGCAGAGGGCAGTAAATTTAATTTATAAACCTCATCATCTATTACTATAGTGTGCCCTGCATTATTTCCTCCCTGAAATCTCACAACTACATCTGCATTCTCAGAAAGATAATCTACTATTTTACCCTTGCCTTCGTCACCCCATTGCAGACCAACAATTACAATATTATTCATCACTATTTTCTAGATTAATACGTAAATATTAATGCAGCATGCTACAAATGAAAAGAGAAATCTACGCCTTTCCTATATCCCTAAAATAAAGAAATAGACTATCGACTTTTTTATATATTATAAAATTATTCATCATTATATGGTACAACTTACAGCATATTTATAGTAAGGTGTTAATTATGAAAGAGGCAAAGAAGAGTCCGGTAGTTAGATTAAAGGCCACAGCTAAAGAATTCAATTTTAGTAAATTAAGAGCAGATCAAGATAATAAATTAGCGAATTCCGGTGAAACAATGTTCTTAGATTTTCAAAGAATGAATTTTATTATTAATGAAAAAGAAATAGATAAAAATTTTATTATTGCATTTAAGGAAGGAGCTAAAGATTATAAAAATGAGATTTTTAACCGTGATAATTTTGATAACCTCTCTGAAGAAGGTAAAGCTTTTATGGAACCAGTACTTAAGGAGCTTGATCAAGATAGACTATCTGAAGTTTGGGAAAATCATTGTAATAGCCCTACAGTTGCTGATGAAAAAAAAATTGATGAATATAGAAAGGAATTTGAGAGATTTTATAACGCAGGGAGAAACTCTTATCATCTATTCTCCAAAAAAGATTACCGTGCATTAGCAAAGGAAATTTTCAAGGAAATGTTCAGGTACGCTGGGGCAGAAGTTCCAAGTAATGCTATTTTAGAAGAGCTAGTCACCAATTGTAATCAAGCAGGGTATGAAGCTGGTATATTTAATGAATCTCATGCAGCACTCAGTAGTTGTAGCTTGATTCCACATAGTCCTAAAAAAGCGCTAAACATTTACTGCACTGATCACAACCACATAAAAGTGAAGTCTGATATGGCAATGCCTATAACCACGCTTAACAATCCGAAAGAGAAAATATGTGACCTATCCAGCTCATTAGAATTCACACTTGAATCTCAAGATAGCAAAAATGGTATAATATATAAAGAAGGTAAGTTATCACTTACTATTCCTGAAGAGCTAAAAAACTATAAAGATAATGGCAAGAGCTTGTTTGACATTATTAAAGAATATTTTCAGAAATTCTGTGCAGAACTAGGATTTAAATATGAGACAAAAATACAAATAGAGCATGACTTAGGTACTCAAATCAAAGTAAATAACTATTTAGATGGTACGATATCAACCATAGGATCAGATGCAAATGAAGAATTTATTAATCTTTTAAGCAAAAACCTCAGAGAGAAGTTATTGGAATCAGGAGTTGCTCTAGGAGGTGAAGATGTTGATGATATTATTGAAGTCAGAGTATCTGCAGTTATGGATCTACTGCGTGATTATACTAAATTGGAAGATAATAAAGAAAACAGAGAGTTATTAATAAGTGAAGTAGCAGATAATTTAGGGCTTTCCACTCAAGATAAAACAGCATCAGAAGTATTGATGGAATTAAACTCTTTACCTTCTTCGATAAAAGGTCAGGTTAATCATAATCAAGTGCAGTTTGTTGTAAATATTTTTACCAATTTAATTGTTGAAGGAAAAAGCGAAGTATACAAAGAAAAAAATGCAATTAATGCAATTGATGCAATTCATCAGAAGATAGATAAGGCAATTGTTGAGCAAGAAAAAAGAGCAACCAACAAACAAGATATAGAGAATGATAAATGGACAGATAAAATAAAAAAACAGAGATTATCTATGGAATCACATGGGCATTTGCATTAAAGATACTGTGTACAGAGGCGTAGTATGCTCAATCCAAAGCGTTTGTAGATTCGATATCTTGAGTAACTTGACGCAGAGAGAATTGTATACCTTAGTCAACTTTTCTAGCGGTATCCATAAGGTAAATCATTATTTGAGTGTTTACACCCAAGCCCTCTTTATTTTCCTCTGTTATCAAGCTAAAAATACCATTTGCTTTCATTATGTATACGAAACTATTATGCTTGCAAGAAAAAAAAACCTAAAAAACTGGAAAAGAGAATAGGAATTTGACATAAGCTATTCCCAAATTTTCAATGTTCATATGGTTATAAGCAGTACAGCTATTAATCGTCCATTATTGATATACCTGAATTATTCTCAGTAAATAAATCAAGTATAATGTTAGGTACTCTACCATCAACTATGTGAACAACCCCTGCACATTCTTCTACCATTTTAGTATATGACATAAGCCTTTCAACAAATTTTTCTCCTTTAATTTTTCCACAATCAATCGATTCTTTTAAATTTTTAATCAAGACTCTTCCATTGCCAACTTTGTTTATTTCTTCATCTGTATCACTCAAGATTATCATTTTAGATGCGTAAACTGCAAGTGCAATTGCACTTGCAGTGCTATCAGTATCAATATGATATGTTTCTCCATTTTTTCCATAACCGATAGGTGCAATAACTGGTATAGAATCTGATTCTTCAATAAAGAATAATATATCAGGATTGATTTCAGTTGGTCTACCGATAAATCCCATGTCTAGTATTTTTTCAATATTATTTAATCTATTTTCCCTAAGCGTAGTGCTTATCTTTTCAGCTTTTATGAGGTTGCCATCTTTTCCACATAGTCCAATAGCTGAACCACCAGCAGAATTTATATGCTGAACAATTTTTTTATTAATTGAACCACACAGTGCCATTTCAATAATTTTCATAGTGCTTTTGTCTGTAAGTCTGACACCATTTATAAACTTATCATTCATACCTAGCATTTTTAACACTAAGTTAATTTCATATTCTCCGTCATGAACTACCACCGGATTTATACCAAGCTGTTTCAACAGAACAACATTATGCGCAAAAGCACTAAGCAGCGTTTCATCTGAGATTATTACACTGCTGCATTTGATGATAAAAGTTTCGCCTACAAATTTAGGTATGTTAGACAGAACTTCAAATAATATTTCTGTTTTTTCCTTCAATGGCATCTTACCATTTAAAGATTCATCACTTTTCATTTTTTTATCTTGTAAATTTGAAAAACTCATCTCTTACCTTGGTGATTTTATGCTTAACACGAATGCTTATTTGATGAATTGATACATGTTCATTATTAACCCACTTTTGAGTATTTTCTAGAATAGCATCTAGACTTTCCTGATTCACTTTATCTATTTTTGTTAGCACAATATTAAAGTTAATATTATTACATATTAACCAATAAACAAAGTCTTTGTCTATTTCTTTTAATCCTACCTTGCTATCTATAAGCACAAACACTCTTTTTAGATTTCTCCTGTGAATTAGATAGTACTCAATTAGGTTTAAGTATTGTACTGCTTCTTCCTTGCTTGCACAAGAATAGCCATAACCCGGTAGGTCGACAATCCTAAACTTATCATTGTACATAGAGTAAAAATTTATTTGTCTAGTGCATCCAGGTTTAGAAGAAACTCTTGCAGCTTTTTTGCTGTTTATCAGCAAGTTGATTAAACTTGATTTTCCTACGTTTGATCTACCAGCAAATGCAATCTCTGGAGCCGACTCATCTGGTAATGATTTTTTGTCTGAAGCTCCAAATATGAAGCTGCAGATTGATGTTATCTGTTTTGCCATTATACTTAGGTAGAAATATTCGAGACAATTATAGTGTTATTGCTTGATATAAGAAATTTTTTATTTCAGTATATATTACTTACTTAAACAGCTGAAAACTAGACCTGTACTATATGGATATAGAGAATAATTTACAAGACTTAAAAAAAAAGTTTTCTGATGTAGAGAGAAATCTGGAAAACCCTACCAATTTGAGTCAAAAAGAATTCGTTAGTTTTTCAAAGGAATACTCTGAACTCAGACCAATTATCGAGATAATCGATGAATATAATATATTAAAAGAGGAAATTTCAGATTTAGAAGAAATCATGAAAGATGAGAACAGCGATGGTGATATAAAAGAGTTAGCAAAAGAAGAACTTCTTGAGAAGCAAAAGATACTATTACCGAAAGTAAAAGCAAAACTAAAGTTGGCATTATTACCCAAAGATGAAGATGACTCAAGAAATGCAATATTAGAAATTAGAGCAGGCACAGGCGGAGAAGAAGCAGCATTATTTGCAGCGATGTTATTTCGTATGTATCAAAAATATGCAGAAAGAAGAAATTGGAAGTTTGAGCCAATAAGTATTTCTAATACAGGTATAGGTGGCTATAAGGAAGCTTCTGCACTCATTAATGGAACAGAAGTTTTTGCAAGACTGAAATTTGAGTCAGGGGTGCACAGAGTACAAAGAGTGCCAGAAACTGAATCCTCAGGAAGATTGCACACTTCCGCAGCTACTGTTGCAATATTACCTGAAGTAGAAGAGGTTGACTTTGAAATAGAAGAAAAAGATTTACGCATAGATGTTTATAGATCCAGTGGTCCTGGAGGGCAATCAGTGAATACAACTGACAGCGCAGTAAGGGTCACCCACTTGCCAACAGGGATAGTTGTAATACAGCAAGATGAAAAATCGCAGCACAAAAATAAGGCTAAAGCGCTCAAAGTGTTGAGAGCAAGGCTATACGAAATTGAAAGACAAAAAAAAGAAATGGAAAGGTCAACAATGAGGAAAAGCCAAATTGGTTCTGGAGATCGCTCTGAACGTATAAGAACTTATAACTTTCCACAATCAAGAATAACAGATCATAGAATTAATCTCACTTCACATCGACTAGAACAGATTATAAAAGAAGGTGAACTAGATGAATTTATTGAGGCATTGATTTCACGAAATGAAGCAGAAAGGTTGACTGGAGGGGGTAATGTTACTTTTTGATGGAAATTTGAAACAAAGCATAGGTATCAGGTTAAAAAGAAGTAAAGTTAGTTGTTCATAAGGTTGACAATTATTTAAATTTATGCTATAATTAGCAGCTCTATAACTTACAGAAACCATGGAAGTTGACTTTAATCAATATGTTAATAGTAACACCTTAGAGTTAAATAATCTATATGTATATATGGAAAAGCTAGTAAACTTTTTACAGAAAAAGCAAAATATTACAAGCTTGACTTTATCTAATTGTTATATTGATGCTCAGTGCGGAGAAGTTTTAAATGAAGCATTAGAGAATATTAATCTTCCAAATATTACTGAGTGTAAATTAACTTCTAGCATTATTGGCGCAGAAGGCTCAATAGCAATCACTAAATGTTAAAGAATGGTAACTTTCCAAATCTTATTAAACTTGATTTAATTTCTAATGATATTGATGTTGAAAGTGGAATAATATTAATGAGTGCGCTAAGGGGTGGTAGTTTTTCAAATATTAAAGAATTTAATTTACTTTATGACAACGTCTGCAACGAAGGCATAGCAGCATTACGTGAATCATAGAACAACAATATGCTTCCAAATCTTATTAAGTTTAGTTTTCCCTTTAGTATTACTAATGATAACAAAGATATGGAAATGTCAAGCGAATACCTATTCGGTTAATAGCATCATATAGAAAAAGGCTAGTTACATTTATTTGTTGCTGCTCATAGAACATCCAAATTCAACTATAGACCTGCTAAAAGGTGTAGGAAATCTTACTGCTATTGACATTATTGCGAAAATTCCATCAATTGATAACTTCCTATTCTGTGTAAAAAAATAAGAAAGGAGAGGAAAAAAGGATTAGTTTCTTTTATGATTATCCAAGAAGTCTAGTCTAAATTCAAGTTTTGTGAATAGGCTAGCGCTTAAATTTTTGATCAAAAAGGGACAAGTTTAGTAAAAAATAATGATATTATAAGTGGAACATAAAATAGTCCCACTGCAGTACTAATTAGGAGCAATAAAGTAGCTTTATCTGGTTGGTAATTTAAAATATTAGCAAGTATTATACTGGATCCAGAAATCGGAATAATAGCCAGTAACATCAGTGCTTTATAGATGCTTTCATCGTATATACCTGTAACATGCTTGTCTAGCAAGACAATTCCCAAAACAAATGACGGCCAGAATATGTACTTTGCTACAATAGTGGTCAAGGCAAGCTTCCAATCTACTTTAAAATTTGTAATTTGTGCAATACTTACTCCAAGCAGCACCATTCCTAATGTGATAAATGTACTTCTGATATTTATCATAACATCTGTCAAAAAAGTGGGTATTTGTATATCATATATACTTAAAAAGAAACCTAGAATCATTGCATATAATGAGGGAAGTTTGAGTAACTTTAATACGCATTCTTTTGCAGTATAGATACCATTTGCAGCTATATAAAATCCCAAACTATTTTCAAATAGTGCCATTCCTATGTAACAGACAACATACACAGACACTGAATCTTCATCAAATAAAGCCATGGCAATCGGTAGACCAAAATAACCCATACTTGTGCTGCCCGAGCTAAACGCTAATATGTTTCTCGTGTTGTCCTTAAATAAAAAAGAAGAAAGATAATACACTGATAAGGACATAGTACTACCTATAAACCATATCAAAATCGGCAGAGAAATTACTTTTAAATTAACTTCTGTATGAGATACTCCGTATAAAATCACTATTGGATTAGCTATATAAAAGAGTATTTGAGATATAGTATTTCTATCAATTTTAAGATATCTTCCTGCTAAGTAACCAATAAGTATTGTAATGTAAATAGGTAATATTTTGAGGAAAAGAGTAAAGAACATACTAGCCTATTGTGATATCTTTGCTGATAAAGTGATATTAGATTTTAAGGTATTGTAAAAGTAAGTAAAATTTATTTTCCAATTAATCAAGTTCATAGTTAGTTAAAAAAAGATTCACTGAGTGCCAAAATTTGTTCTTATATAGGACTTAATAATGATATTTTTATGATTAAATTATGTTAAGTTTGTATAAAGCTCCTTGTATATTTTTATAAACCACTTGTAGTAATTTAGGTAGATTGTTGAAAAAACACTCATCTTGAATGGTTCTCAGGAATTCTTGCCTTAATCATTAAAATCGCACTATTACTTTCCATAATTTTTTTAAAGCCAACTTTTTCGTAAACACGGATTGCACAAACATTTGCTATACCTGGGTCGACAAAGGCATTCTCATAAACTTTAAAGACAAATTTGTTTAAAAATATATTCAAAGCTTGTGAACCAACTCCTTTACCTACATAATTCAGCTCTCCGATATACCAGTCTATAGCAGCACAACTTTCTGGAAGTTCTAAAGTGTTATAGACCTGTTCAGGTGGGAAATCATGTTTGTTGTAATATTGAATATAACCAATATCAACTCCATCACAATTAATAATGAATGCGTGCATTGGTTTTTCAATAATTTGTGTCTTAGATTTCAAACGTTTGAATCCTTTAACGTAGTTGCTATATTTTTTCTCAATTAACTCTGGTGTCCAATTTATATCCGCATCCCACCACTTCTTTATATGGTGTGTTTCTACCCATTTTAATAATAGTGAAAAATGTTCTTCTTTCAACGCTTTAAATGTGATATTTTTATTCATTAATTAAAGATTTTAAGTGTTACTACCGTTTTTATTAATTCTATCTCTAATTGCTAAGTTCATTGAAATTGATATTTCTGTACCTAGTTTTCCTGATATAGTACGCTATTTTAACGTACCGGAAGGCACAATTCAATTAACTATTGCTTATAATTTTTTAGGCGTTTGCACTAGGAGGGTTATTTTTTGGTCCATTGTCTGAATGCTATGGCAGAAGAAGGATGATGATCATAGGCAACACTTTGCTACTCATCGGTGCTGTTGGCTGTGTTTTTGCGCTGTCAGTTTCTTGGCTTTTAATCTCTCGCTTTATTCAAGGCATTGGTGTTAGCACATCTGTAGTTGTGTTTGCAATTATTGCAGACAGCTATAAAGGCAACGAAGCAGTAAAATTTATTGGAATCATGAATTCTATTCTCACAGTTCTCATAGCAATTGCACCAGTATTAGGCAGTTTCATCAACAAAATTGTTGGGTGGCGTGGCAACTATGCAACTGTTGCAATACTTTGTTTCATCTCTTGGGTTTTGCTGCTTTTTCTGTTACCAGAAACAAAAAAGGACCGTGATATTTTTAGTCTAAAAAAAATGATGAAAGACTATAAAAAATTATTATCAAGTTCAAAATTTATGGTGTTGTCTTTGGCACAGAGCCTTTTTTCTGCGGCTTATATGTCATTCATCACTTGTGGACCTTTTCTGTATATGAAGACTTTTGGTTTATCTAGCACTATTTATGCGCTACATCAAGGTGCAATAGTTGGGTCCTTCTCACTTATTAGCCTGTTTTCCAGTAAGATCTTAAAGAAACTTGGAGCAATTTGGTGTGTAATTTCCGGTACAGGCGTAATTGCTATTGGATCCCTATCACTTTTAATATTCAGTATAATCATGCCCAGTGCTTACTACTTAGTAACGCTGTCTATGGCTATTTTTTGTATTGGCTGTGGAATTTGTCAAGCAGTCATTTTCAATGCATCATTAAATATTTTCCCTGAAATGAAAGGCACAACTTCTTCTGCAATTTCATTTATTAGAGCTTCTATCATGGCTATTTTTATCGGCTTAACAAGCTACGTTTACGATGGTCAAGCAACCAGTGTAGCTATTCTTGTTTTTTTTGCAGTAGTTCTAATTTACTGTCTATTTATTGTTTTCAAGATCTGGAAAAATCTATAATCACCATATAGATCCTTCTCATTTCTAGTTATTGCGGTAATATGTATTGTAACTTTGCCAGCTGCTCTAGATGTATCTCTTCCAAATCACCTAATCTATATTAGTTAAAGAGTATTATCTTGCTCATGCGTCTAAAGTTTGAGAGCCAAATTTCAGCAATCCAATCAAATTCCAAATTTTTTCAAACAACTGTTTCTTGCTATTTTTGTACCTTAAAAAATTTAGCTTACTTTTGCGCTAGTTCGTTCAAATAGCATTAGTACGATTTACTTTTTTTGGGATGTAGAGATTTTCTAGGGATTGTCTTCTTGAGTTCTATAGTATTTTGTTCAACATTGAAACGAGAGTCCCGTTTCAAGCATTGAAGTGACGAATCAAGAGCTGCTTTTATCCCATCCCTATCAACTATTTGAGTAGTTGACAATGGAATCCAGTTATTTTCGTTTATACTAATCAATACATCAAATTCTATGCTATTATTGTGTTGTTTGACGTTGCTGGCTCTAATCTTATCATTCCCAAACCCAAACGTTATAGAATTATTCTCATCATAATTGACGCTTGCAGAATCAGGTAAAACCGCAAAATCCGCGTTGTTTACAAATCGAGAAAATGCATTTTTGATTTCGTTAAATGTACCGTAATGGTCTATATGGTCGTCATTAATACTTGTTACAACAGCAATATTTGCAGGAATTTTTAACATAGTTCCATCAGACTCATCAGCCTCGATTAAAAAAATGTCACTCTTGCCAAGTTTTGAATTACTCTGATAGGAGTTTAATACTCCTCCCACAATTACAGTAGCATCAGTACCAGAATGATCAAAAATGGAAGCAATCATAGCTGTTGTTGTTGTCTTGCCACTTGAACCAGAAACCGCTATCACATATTTACCTTTCATAATTTTAGCCAGCATGTCTGACCTATGCAAAACTGTTTTATTGTTATTTCTTGCTGCAACTAGCTCCACATTATCAGGTTTTATTGCGGAAGAATGTACAACTATTTGAGCTTGTCTAATACTACTTGCATCGTGACCAATATAGACCTCTATACCTAATTTTTGTAACCTATCTATATTGTCGTTTGATCGCGTATCACTGCCTTGAATTTTATAACTGGAATTATGAAGAATTTCAGCAATTGCGCTCATTCCAATTCCACCTATACCGATTATATGTATTACTTCTTTTTTAGGGTTCTGTCGCATTTGTAGGGAAGTAGAAAGAAGAATGATATAATTGTCTAAAAAAAAAGCAAAGATGTTTCGTATCAATCAAAAATTGTTGCCATATTTCAAAGGATTTAGCTTTTCAGCGGATGTTATCTGTATACATGAAATGTCGATTCTCTTTGAGCTATCGAGATTTGGAAGAAATGATGAGTATAAGGGGAGCAAAATGCTACGTTACAAAGGTGGGTTATCACCACTGATAGATGAGGCAGTAAGGAAAAGAAAGAAGCAGGTTGGTAGTAGTTGGAAAGACTTACATTAAATTAAACGGTAAATGGGTTTATTTATATACTGTAGACTTCCTCTTGTGTGTTAGTAGAGACAAGTCTGCAGCACTTGCATTCTTTCGTAAAGCCTTCAGGAGTAACTATCTTCCTGAGAAAATTGTAATTGATAAAAGCGGCAGTAATACTGCTGCTCTTGATGATTTGAATGCAGAAATTTCTGAAGATTACAGTTCTTCAAATAAAATATCTAAATAATATTGTTGATAGATTTATCAAAAAACTAATAAAGCCAATGCTTGGGTTTAAAAGCTTCCATTCCGCCAAGATTACCATCACAGGCATAGAAAATATTCGTATGATTCAAAAAAGACAAATTATTAAAATAATGTTTCTACTTTTGAGAATTTTGCTATGTTAATGGCTTCATAACTCCTATAATCCCACCTTTAATGATCTTCTTTCCTATGGTTTATAGATTCGACAGAACCTTTTTTAGTGCTGTGCATATTTGGCAGTAGACGTTTACTTATTACTAAATTTATTATAGTATAATTTAAAATCCTCATGGTATCGAACCATTTCACTAAGTACAATGATAAAAAAACTAGCCTTTCTATGTCTAATATTCGTTTTGATGAGTAGTTGTAGTTTTAGCAATAGGTGTAATCACACTGCAGGTCATTATAAAATTGGCAATAGCTATACAATAAATGGTATCACCTACCACCCAAAATACTGTAGCTGTTACGAAGAAGTAGGAATAGCATCGTGGTATGGAATAGAAGATCATGGCACAATTACAGCCAACGGTGAAGTGTTTAATCGTCACTTGATTTCTGCAGCACATAAGACCTTGCCCCTACCCTGCTTTGTTCGTGTTACTAATTTAGAAAATGGAAGAAAGCTTGTTATAAGAGTTAATGATAGAGGGCCATTTGTTGAAGGTAGAATAATAGACTTGTCAGAAAAAGCAGCACAAGTTTTAGGACTTCATAAGTCTGGGCTTGCGAAGGTAAAAGTCGAGTACTTAAGAAAGAGGTCAGAACAATTGATACAAAATACTCCTCATTACAAAAGGCAATATGAAAAAGAAATGCAGAAACGTCACCCAAAACAAAACAATGCAGAAAGTAAGGGATATGTAGCATTTTTTGTAAACGCTCAAGTAGCTAAATCAGCTGCATCAAAGCTTCGTAATCAAGGAATAGAAAATGTTAGATTGCTTTTCAAGAATGATCAATATTGCGTAAAAGTAAGTTAAAACCTGCATTACAGATTGTGTAGCATGCCAGAAACTATTTGACAAATGAGAATGTTCCAAAAGCATGTGCGTCAAGTTGAGAAACTATCGTGAAATATAGCAATATTTAAGATTGGTATTTTATTTGTTACATTTCAGGTAGTGACAGCTACCTCAGCTAGAGCTGTAAAAAATAATCTACCACTCAAGAAATTTCATTAAAAAAATAGCATAATCTTTCTCGGGAGTGTTAAATAAACTGTGTCAAACCGAGAAGTATAGCTCTTTTCATAATAGTCCAAACGAGGTAAAATAAGGTTTTATAGTAGTGAAGGTAAGGATGCCAGCAGCATATAGTTATAAAAAAAGCAATGGAAGCACTAGAAGAAGGAGAAAGCAGGGAAACGGTGGCAGCAAGATTTAAAATTGGAAGAACTACGTTATGGGAGTGGCAGCAAAGAAGAAAAGAAACAGGAGATTTTCAGTCAAAAAAACTTGGAAATGGAGGTTATAATCACAAAATTATAGCCCTTCCCATAATAGTCCAAAAAGGTCATAAGAAAGAAGAATCGACAGCATGACGAAAAGATTTGAATAAAGGAATGTTTTTCCTGGTTCTGTTTTTTATAGCAAACCAATAATGTTCAATTTTGTTAAAATCTGGAGAATATGGAGGAAGATATAAAATTTCTGCACCAACTCCTTTAGCAAATCTTATTAGACTTATGAAAAGTAGCATTATCAAGGATAACAGTTTGTCCAGGTTCCAAAATCGGTGTCAGAAACTGCTCAAACCATTTATTAAAGATATCCATATTGCAGTGGCCTTCAAAGGTTAACGGAGCAATTATTTTTCTTCCACTTAAGGCTGCAACCATGCTAATTCGTTGAGTTTTCTTCCCAGATTTTAGGGCATAAAACCGCTGTCCTTTCTGGCAATAACCATAGGTTCAGTGTCCAGACTCATCTATATACACTAATTCTTTAGGTTCTTTTGTTGCTATAACCTTTGAAAATTGAGCTCGCTTTTCTTCATTTCTTTCTTTATATCTGTAGGTCTTTTTTTTCTTGTGAATCCTATATTTTTAAGTGCTCGATGAATTGTTTGTCTACTAATATTGCCCCAGCATCTCTGACTGAGTTTTGCCACCTTGCTCATTTGCAAATTCGGCAAATGCATTCCAGTCGGTAATTTTATGCCACGCTTCCAAGCTTTTTTGATTGAAAATCTCCCGTTTTCTCACGTCTTTTCTTCCACTCATATAAAGTTGTTTTTCCGATCTTAAATCTCTTGGCAACAGTTTCTCCACTCTCTCCTTCATCCAATGCTTCCATTACCTTTTTTCTTAAGTCATAACTATTTGCTACTGGCATCCTTACCTTCCACTACTATCAATCCATCTTACTCTTTTTGGACTATTATGAGAAGGGCTATACTTAAAACCTTTGCTTCAAGTTCGGTTGTTTGCCTTTTTCTGACTACTTGTGGCTCGAAACTTCCTTCTCTATCTCTTGGTGTCAATAGTTCAAATACTTGTCCGTAAAGTCTTTGAATTTCTTCGGTTGTTTTCTTCGCTTTCAGCTGACAAATGGTTTTCTATCTCGCCTTCCCTCTAGCAGTTTTTTGATAAATGGTGTTAATGCTCCATCTCTTCCTGTCAATGGTCTTCCTTCTCGTATAGATGATAAGATATTTGTTTCTAATTCTTTATAGTCTACCAAACCGGTAGTTGTGTTTGCTTGACTCATTGTCAAACCTCCATTTTTTTATCAATTTATTACTTTACTTCTCGGTTTGACACAGTTTATTTAACACTCCCGGGCCACTTGAAACTGATTTTTCTTTGCATTCCAGTTATGCAAGAAATCTATTATATAATATTATTATCACCCTCTTGATAGTTTGTTAGCTCCTCTCCTCCTGAGTTACTTGGTGCAATTATTTGATCAGATTCAGTTGATGGTTCATCAGATCCAAACAACCATGAAAAGAAATTACCAAAAAATGACCCTATTAAAGAAAAAGGCTTCATAAGTATACTAAACAAGTTACTAAAAAAAGAACTTTCTGTCTCTGTAGATTCTGGAGTAGAAGCAGCATAAGCTTGTACATCTGTTTCTTCTAAAGACCTGCTGCAAAAGGTGATTGAAAAAATGATGTGAGAGAGGTAGAAGAAGAATAAGCAGATCAAGTAAGGAAAAAAATGAGCTTTAGTTACTATAATATGAAAAAACACCCAAGAAACTTTCGTAATATAACAGGTTTAACTATAGAGGAGTTCGAAAAGGTGGTGGAAAAAGTGAGGTCTGGATGGGAAAAACTTGAAAAACAGAAAAAGTGTCATGGTAGAAGATCAAAACTACCAACTCTGGAAGATAAGTTGTTTTGCGTAATTTTGTACTATCGCACTTACATAACGCATAGATTTTTAGGATGCCTATTCAATGTACACAACGCAAATGTATGTAGGTTACTTAAGAGAATAGAGCCATTACTCGCCAAAAAAGTGACTATAACAAAAGATAGAAGTATGACGCCAGAAAAAATACTGAAGATTTTGGCTGATGTTACAGAACAGCGCCGGACAGATAAAACCTGTCAAACCAAAAAGAAACTTCCTAGCTGAGTGTATGGCAAATTTTATGTATAATTTTGTAGAGAAGAGCTTTTTGCAGTTATAGCCGAACTGTGCAATGGTGCCTTAAGTGTCCGTAGGACAGCGTGGCTTTGGAGGAACGGTCGAACCACTGATTGAGCCTTTTGGGCTACCTCGATTAGAAGAATGTATAACTCAACCGTCCCAAGCTTAAGCACTTCTCAATTATGGATTATTATATAATGGAGATTAAAAATGGCAAAGTTCAAAAGTAAATTAGAGATCTAATGCAGCAGGAATCGATGTTGGCTCGGCTGTACATTATGTATGTGTACCCGAAGGAAGCGATGAACAACGTATACAAAAATTTAGCTGCTTTACGGAAGATCTCTACAACATAGCAAAATGGTTGAAAAAATGTAAAGTTAATACAGTAGCCATGGAGTCAACAGGAGTGTACTGGATTCCTTTGTTTCAAGTACTTGAATCACACGGATTTGAAGTAAAACTGGTAAACGCAAAACATGTTAAAAATGTACCTGGGAGAAAATCAGATGTGCAAATGGATTCAACAACTACACAGTTACGGGTTACTCCAAGGGTCATTTAGGCCAGATGATCAAATGTGTGTATTGCGTAGTTATGTTCGGCAACGTAAAAATTTAATTGAAAATGCTTCTACACATACTTTGCGTATGCAAAAAGCGCTAACACAAATGAATATTCAACTACATAAAGTTATAAGCGATACAACTGGTGTAACTGGAATGCAAATTATTAAAGCAATAATAGATGGTGAGAATAATCCTGAAAAATTGGCTGAACTAAGAGATGGACGAATAAAAAGTGATAAATCTGTTATTGCAAAAGCATTAGCAGGAAACTATAGAAAAGAACACCTATTTACATTAAAGCAAGAATTTGAGCTATATAATATTTATCAGGAAAAAGTAGCAGAATGTGACAGGAGCATTTAAGAATATTATAAAACATTTGAGATAAAGTCTGATGAGAGTAAAAAGTTAGGTGAAGAGAAAAATAAGCACAGAAAAAGTAAACCAAACTTTGCTTTGCATGAAGAATTATATCGAGTAACTGGTATAGATTTTACCAAAATTCCTGGATTGGATATACTAACTGTACAAACTATCATTTCGGAAGTTGGTATTAACTATAATAAATGGCGATCAGAAAAGCATTTTACTTCGTGGTTGGGGCTAAGCCCTGCTAATAAAATTACAGGGGAAAAAGTGTTTAGCACAAGAACACGTAAAGTCATTAATCGTGCCGCGAATGCATTTCGAATGGCTGCTCACTGTGTATCAAGAAGCAATAGCGGAATAGGTGCATATTGTAGAAGGTTAAAAAAACGACTAGGTGCACCAAAAGCGATTACTGCTACGGCAAGGAAATTAGCATGTATCTTTTATAGTATGTTGAAGTATGGACAAGAATATGTAGAAAGAGGAATAGATTATTATGAAACACGTTACAAAGAGAAAGTTGTAAAAAATTTAATCAAAAAGGCACAGGAATTCGGTTATATCTTAGTTCAACAGGAATAACTAATGGGAAGTTTCTTAGAAGCAAATACAGAGACCAGAAGATAGTAAAAAAAGTATATTCAGGAAAAAAAGAACCAACACCATGAAAACTGAATCGAAGAAGTAGGAAGAATGTTATCAGTGTCAAAGCCATATCGTGTAGTGATTTTCGCATAAGGAAACAAGAAACCACTTGATAGCATAAAACATGCCGATTCTGGATATCAAGGTTGGCAAAAATTGCAAAGCAATGTTATAATTCCATATAAAAAGTATCGTAAAAAGCCATTAACTCCAGAGCAGAAAGAGCATAATAGAAGATTAGCATCATTTAGAATGAGAGTAGAAAATAAGATCCGTGAGGTAAAAGATTATGTCCCATGTTTACCGCAATTTTCAGAAAAAATACAACCTGAGATTATTGCTGGTATTGTAGCACGCCTTTTAGTTAACCTTCATTTTAGTCACCCTCCTTTCCTTCTTTTTATCGCTTGATTCGCAGCAGGTCTTTTGCGGAATGGAAGCTTTTAAACCCAAGCATTGGCTTTATTAGTTTTTTGATAAATCTATCAACAATATTATTTAGATATTTTATTTGAAGAACTGTAATCTTCAGAAATTTCTGCATTCAAATCATCAAGAGCAGCAGTATTACTGCCGCTTTTATCAATTACAATTTTCTCAGGAAGATAGTTACTCCTGAAGGCTTTACGAAAGAATGCAAGTGCTGCAGACTTGTCTCTACTAACACACAAGAGGAAGTCTACAGTATATAAATAAACCCATTTACCGTTTAATTTAATGTAAGTCTCTCCAACTACTACCAACCTGCTTCTTTCTTTTCCTTACTGCCTCATCTATCAGTGGTGATAACCCACCTTTGTAACGTAGCATTTTGCTCCCCTTATACTCATCATTTCTTCCAAATCTCGATAGCTCAAAGAGAATCGACATTTCATGTATACAGATAACATCCGCTGAAAAGCTAAATCCTTTGAAATATGGCAACAATTTTTGATTGATACGAAACATCTTTGCTTTTTTTTTAGACAATTATATCATTCTTCTTTCTACTTCCCTACAAATGCGACAGAACCCTAAAAAAGGTGGTAGTTTAACCTACCATCTCCTCTGGTTTCACTATCCTTTCAAACTCCTCCTCAGTGAGCAGTTGAAGTTTTGCTGCTGCTTCTTTTAGAGTGATATTTTCTTTATAAGCAAGCTTCGCTATTTTTGCTGCATTGTCATATCCTATATGCGTATTTAATATAGTAACTAGCATTAACGACTGATTTAGTAAATCCTTTATTCTTTCTTCGTTTGCTTTAATATCAACTACGCATTTCTCTGCAAAATTTAAACTTGTATCAGCTAAAAGTCTTATAGACTGCAAAACATTGTAAATTATCACCGGCTTAAACACGTTCAATTCAAAGTGACCATTTGAGCCACCAATTGTCACTGCAACATGATTTCCCATAACTTGAGCACATACCATAGTCACTGCTTCGCATTGAGTTGGATTCACCTTACCCGGCATGATTGAAGAGCCAGGCTCATTTTCTGGTAACATTATTTCTCCAATTCCACATCTTGGACCAGAACCAAGTAACCTTATATCATTTGCAATTTTCATCAAGCTTACTGCTACTGTATTGAGTGCTCCACTGAGCTCAACTAAAGCATCATTTGCTGCTAGTGCTTCAAACTTATTTTTTGCTGAAATAAATGGAAAATTAGTGATTTTTGCCACTTCTTTAGCAAAATCCTCAGCAAAACCCTTTTTAGTATTGATTCCCGTGCCAACTGCAGTGCCACCTTGTGCAAGTTCATATACATTGCTTAGAGTTGACTTTACTCTCTCTATTCCCTTTTTAATCTGAACTGCATAGCCAGAAAATTCCTGCCCAAGTGTTAGAGGAGTTGCATCTTGCAGATGAGTACGCCCTACTTTTATTATATCTTTAAATTCATGAACCTTATTATTTAGCGCTTTATATAATTCTTCAAGATTGGGAATAAGCAAGCGGTCTATTTGTTCTGCTACTGCTATATGCATTGCTGTTGGAAAAGTGTCATTTGATGACTGACCACAGTTTACATGATCATTTGGATGCACTGGAGATTTACTACCTAAATCACCGCCCAAAATTTCTATTGCACGATTGCTGATCACTTCATTCACATTCATATTGGTCTGCGTCCCAGACCCGGTTTGCCAAACAACAAGTGGAAATTGATTATTAAATTTACCGTCTATTATTTCCTTTGCAGCTGAGCAGATTGCATCCCCTACTCTATTATCTATGCTACCCTGCTTCATGTTAACACGTGCTGCTGCAAGTTTTACTATTGCTAGCGCTTTAATCAGGGGCTCTGGCATTTTCTCTGTACCAATTTTGAAATTTTCCAAAGAACGCTGAGTCTGCGCTCCCCAGTAATGTTCACTTGGTACTTTTACTTCTCCTAAGCTATCTGATTCTATTCTAACTTTTTTATCCATATTTCCTCATTCTAGTGTTTGACATTACCTACATATATGATTAGTTAAATCAAATTGTATTTCAGTATCAAGTTGAGACATTTTTAGTTAAGACCTTAGAAAACTTTCAAGCCATATCTTTTGCTTCTATTATTTTTTTATTGTTATTAAGGCAATCATGCAACCTTCAGCAATAAACCTACTTTCACTCTCTATAAGGCTATTCTACTTAGAGCTTGAATAGTGAAAACATCTTTAAGCGCAGAAGCTATACCTGTGTTTGCTTTCTCTTTTTTTACTTCTACAACTGTATAACCAAAAATTGCACCTAACGCTAGACTAATGGTAGCTGATGCTGCACAAACTGCAATCGCTGCTCCCGCAGAACATGATATTGTCATACCTGCAACATAACCTATTGCACCACTCACGCCAATGCAGACGTATTTCTTCCGCAGTTCTTTTTGTATGTAACCTTTCAGATATTCTTTTACATCTAAATGCCCGTTTCTAGTAGCATAATTCAGAGCAGTGTTTTCATAGCCATCTTTCACATTAACATTTGCTTTTGCTGTTTCTATCAGGTACTGTACTACCTCTAAATAGCCATTTCCAGCAGCCCACATTAGAGCAGTTCTTCCATAGTGATCTGTTGAATTAATATCTTCTTTCTGTTTTTCTATCAGGTATCTTACTGTTTCTAATTGACCATTTTTGGCAGCTGAAAATAATCCTGCATGATTGTTAATCATTTGTGCAAATGATAATGTTTTTAGTTTAGGGGGTTGTAACTCTTGAGTATTAAAGTTTAATTGTGCTGGAACAATTTCTACTTCAAGCTCTACATGTTCTCTTGTGAAACGATCAAGTAGCCTTTTTACCTGATCAATTGTTTGAATTCTTACCTTATAATACCGCGATAAAGAATTGATTATTTCCCTGTTGTTAAGAAAAAATATCACTAATTCTATTTTACCTGTTAAATCTTTAGCATAGATTGAGTATTCTATATTTAATCTATCTTGTGAAATATTTCGTATTGTCTCACTCTCTGTCCAAATTCTTACCTGTTCATTAATTCTCTTACTTACAAGAAAATTATATAATTCACTATCTTCTTCCTTCATTTTATTGAGCTCATCCTTACAGTCATACCAATAAGATGATAACTCTGGTATGCAAGTAGGAAGAGGCAAGCGAGGTATTGACATATCAAGATTAGCTATTAAATGATATCTAGTTAGAAGCTTTGCTACCTCCGTATGGCCATTTATAATAGCAAATGTTAGAGCAGGGAATTGACCTTTATGTTTCACATTTAAATTAGCTCCATTTGCTATTAGAAGTTGTATGACCTCAAGATGACCATTGGTAGCAGCATGAATTAGAGCAGTTATGTTTTCCGGAGATTCTGCATTAACATTTGCTCCCTCTTCTATCAAGTATTGTAATATCTCTAGTTGACCATTGTCAGCAGCCCATATTAAAGCAGTTCTCCCATAATCATCATCTATTGTATTAATAATTGCTCCACCCTGTATAGCTTGCTGAACAAAATCTAGCTGTCCTTTTTTAGCAGCATCAATTAGCTGCGCATTTAGCTGTTTTTGTGATGGCATATACCCCTCCTAAAATAAATATACAATTTAAAGCTATTTTAGCCACTATTCAAGTTTTAATGGCTAAAATTGATTGAATCACTTTTTAGTGTTTTTTTATGGTTGTTTGAGTCTAGCAAAGATGAGTCTATATCACAATCTAGTAATTCTCCTACTGCACTTAGTAAACCAGCTGTACAACCAGCTATTTTGATCTGGATGAGAGGAGATATAATTTATAACCACTCCCCTATCCTTTCTAGTTGTTTGTAGATGTTAAATCTCAGGAATTTATCAAAATAAGGAGAGGCAATGAAGGGAGTAGTATCTCTTAAATAATTAGATAAGAAATCTGGTAGAATATTCTGAAATTCATGCATTTTTTGTCTATAATCTTTCAAAGCAATAACCTTTATTTTATCATAATCAAGTTTCCAATAAGCAAGCTCCGAGACTTCTTTTTTTGTTGTGTATTCCACTGCTAAAGCTTGTAAAATTAATTGCGGGAAAAATCCTGACATAACTTCCTCATTGGAAGGTGGTGAACCAAGTTTATAGTCTATAATTGCTACTTGCCCACCTGGTAGATACTCAACTCTATCACATCTTGCTGTCAATAAAATTTCTTCTGTCATTCGAGTATCTGACCAGCTCTTATTACACAATTGTCTGGTGTGTTCATTTGCAATCAAATTTTCTGGATCCAAGTAGTCAAGCACTGGGATGACACCCTTATTCTTAGTGGAAGTTGTACAGCATCCGCGCAGTTGTGTGTCACGCGCTGGAATATGAAATATCGGATAGGAAAAGCTCTTCTCCAACTCAACTTGATTGTTTCCAGTCCTATCAAACTCAACAAAAGATTGAATTATCCTCTGCAACCTTACCCACCACATATTTGAAAAGTGGAATCGATTAGACGAGAATATTTCTCGTGCAATACTCATCAGCGACTTTTCGTTGCGTAAATATCTTGCAAGAATATTGTGTACCATAGTGCCAAACTCCAATATCGATGGCTTAAAATTTAAGTCTTTCAACTGTCTAAGGTTTAGTATGTATTCAACATAAAATGAATAAGGGTTACGAATCAGTTTTTCTACCGCACTGCAAGACATCACTTGCATTTTTTCTTCTCTGACTTTGGCTTGAGGTTTTGGCATAGGCTGAGTACATGGAACAATGCACTCAGGTGTATTTAATATTCTTAGCCAATTGCGATAAGGATATTTTGGTTCTTGTAACAGAACTTCCAAACGGCGCAATAGAATTGATTTTCTATCACTCACTAGCCTCGTAATATAAACCTTGCCGGCACCAAATAAATTGCGCAAAGTATACAAAAAGTACCCTTGCTCTTCTTGCACAGAATGAAGGTTAAATTTTTCTCTATTCAGTGCACTCAAAAACGGATTCTGAAAATTTGGTATATCATTAAATCCAGCAAGTATTACAACTTTATTTTGATATAAGCTAAATTTATCAAAGTTATTTTCTGGAGAAAAAAACTTCCTTTTTAAAAATAATATCAGGATTTGACTATATAACTCTAAGGAACACTCAATTGCTATACCGTCACATGCATTTAAGAAATCACGAGTAAAATTACCTATTTCACCATTTAGCTCTAGAAAATTCACATTAGAAAGCACATTAACACACTGTAAATGAGCTGCTGCTATATCAGAAATAGGATAATTTATAAGATTAAGTAAAAGATTAAATATAGTTTCTAATCTACTGATAATAATTAATATATCTTCTTTATATCTTAGCTTTTTACAAGTACTAATAGCGTTGATAATATCCTTAAGACCATTTATATCAAAGCTACGCAATACTTCTATCTCAAACTCAGATAAAATACGAGTGTACTCTTCTTGAGCGTAACCAAAAGTCACTAGCCTATGTTTAAGAAGAGAAAGCAATGCCACACCGTTCCATTTTGAGTTCAAAATCTCAATACTATAAAGCAGAAGCGTCACATAAGAATAGTTTTTCGATATGGGGCACACCATACGAACTGCAAGTAATTTATCAAAAACAAACAAAGAAACGTTTTCATAACCTTCATTCTCCATAATTAGTGACGTCACCTGTGCTTCTTCCTCTCTGGAATCACAAGTGATGACTTCAATATTGCCAATATATCCATTACTAACTTTACTTAGATCGGCAGTTGTATCAAAGACATAATCTAGTTCAGGACTGCCTGTCATCACAGCCCTCTGATTTTTAGTGTACGAACATTGTAATTTGCAGGTAATTTGAGTAGTAGATGATGTCATTCCAGTGCTTGACACTGGAATCCAGTTTCTATTGTACAGCAACCTGGTGCACTCATTTAAAGTTAAGTTTTCTGGATCCGAGTGTCTGGACACTGGAATGACATCAGAACACGCTTCTGGCAGAAAACTTACATCCTCTCTGCCTATACTTAAATAATCGAGCAGATCTTTCAGGCAATATTGATAATGTTTTTTATCAAGTGATTGCCAATCTTTCTCTTTAATTTTCAAATTCAGATTAGGTAAAATTATCTTTCCAAATGGCAGGTCGTATACAGCTTTAATCAACAACTTATAAATCTCCTCCTTTCCAATTCCAATAAAGATCATATGCTGATCTTTCTTCAGGGAGGCTATCATATTGTTTATGTAGTCACTCTTATGCTTTAGTATATCTACTACTCCTAAATTTTTTAAAGTGTTACTCCAAGTTTTGATAAGTAAGTTTATGAAATTCTCCATTTTCTTCGAATGCTCATCAAGCTGATAACAATCCGCTATTTGGGTATATTGAAGTAATGACGGCAAACTGTAAACTAGATCGATTGGAAAACTATCATTGTGTTTTTTATTCCACTCCAATATAAATTGAATGAGTAGCAGCGTTCTCTTTGTCGGGTTAATAACTTTAACTCTATCAAGATTTAATATTAAATCTTCTTCATCAATGTTTTCTAGTGAAACTATCTCTGGCAAAATTATAGTTCTGTAATTCTTGAATGCACTCAGCAATGCTATCACATCCCTCTTGCAGGGAAGTATGATCTTTATCTTGGGAATTTTTTCTCTTTCATATTCAGAAAATATGTGCTGAACCAGCACATCAAAAAGGGACTCATTCACATTAACAGTAAAAACTCTTCCCACTAACAGTAACAATTAATACAACACTTTTATTGTATAGAAATTATTTAAAATATAAATGTGCTCGCAGTTTCTTATGCTATGATATATTAAAGTCTTTCACAATATTACATGGCAAACATCAGAATAGAAGTTTTTAATAAATGTGAACAAGTTGGCCGCAGAAGGGTAGTTAATGTTTACTTGATTTACATAAGCAAAGAATTACCATCAAAATTACATGAAGAAATTTGTGGGCTATTTTATAATAAAGTCATACAAGACTGCCGTTATTATTCCTACAATGAAAACCTTGAAAAAGTTCAATATAACTTCATAGAATCACAAGCAAAGTGGGGCTTGGAGATAAGCTTTTTACCTGGCATGACCGATAACGTAGGAAACACGGCAAAACAAATTGTTAGAGAATATCTAATGAGCAAAGGCCACATTGATGAAAGTGTTTCTATCAAGGCAAGAAGTTCAAAATTGATTCTAAGTCAAGGAGGTTTTCCAACCGAAGATGACATAAAACAGGAATTCAATCCTATTACTGAATATTGCACACTTGTCTATAAAGAAAACGGCAATTGCCATTGGAAGTATTACAGTAAACCAAATACCCCACCTGGTGTCATTACAGCGCGTGACCAGGAAAAAAAAGAATGGATTCCAGTGTCAAGCACTGGGATGACACCAGGTAATAATGGAGCAAAATCTGTCAAACTCAATGTAAGTGACCAAGAGCTTGAAAAAATCAGCAGAGATGGAATCGATGGTAATGGCACTTTAGGGCTCTCGCTGGCAGCAATGAAAGCTATAAAGGATTACTTTAAAAAACTCGGTAGAAATCCATATGATATTGAACTTGAGTCTCTGGCACAGACTTGGTCTGAACATTGTAAACACAATATTTTTTGCTCCCCTATTGATGAAATAAAAGATGGTCTATATGCTCATTATATTAAGCGTGCAACGCGTGAGATAAATTCTAACATATGCGTGTCAGTTTTCTCCGACAACGCAGGAGGAATAATTTTTGATGACGATTACTTGATTGTAGATAAAGTTGAAACTCACAATAGTCCTTCAGCTCTCGATCCGTTCGGTGGAGCAATGACTGGAGTGCTTGGAGTTAATCGAGATATAGTCGGTTTTGGCAAAGGTGCAGAACCTATCATGAATACTTATTACTTTTGCTTTGCCAAAGAATCAAAAGGCAAACTTTATAGAGATAAAGAGCGTACTGATAAAATCTTACCACCAAAATATATAATGAAAGAAGTGATTCACGGTGTTAATGTTGCTGGTAATTGCTCCGGTATTCCAACGCAACTTGGATCGGTATACTTTGACGATAGATTCTGTGGAAAGCCATTAGTTTTTGTTGGAAGCATCGGAATTATTCCACGGAATATAAATAATGCACCTTCACACATAAAAGAACCCAAAAACGGTGATAAAATCGTAATTATTGGTGGAAGAGTTGGAAGGGACGGAATTCACGGTGCAACTTTTTCTTCAGAGGCATTGTCGGGAAACAGCCCTTCAACAATTGTGCAAATTGGTGATCCTATAACACAAAAAAAATTATCCAACGCCGTCGTAAAAGCAAGAGATCTTGGTCTTTATAATGCAATAACGGATAATGGAGCAGGCGGTCTATCATCGTCCATTGGTGAAATGGGAAAAGACGGATTTGAAGTTGATTTGAGCAAGGTTCTCCTTAAAAACGATGGTATGGCTCCGTGGGAAATATGGATATCAGAATCACAAGAGAGAATGACCTTAGCAGTGCCAGAAGAAAATCTTCCTGCGTTTAAGCAAATCATGAAAACACATGATGTGGAGGTCTGTGTAATTGGAGAATTCAACAAAATTGGCAAAGCCGTTGTTAAATGTCCCCCAGGGGCAGTAATAATGGACATCGAAACTGAATTTCTGCATGATGGTAATCCTAAAATGCATTTACAGACAAAGCCATGGTCTGGAAAATCTAACCCATACGCTGTCATTCCAGAATTCTCTCCTGTTATCCCAGTTCTTGACACTGGAATCCAGCAGGCTTTGTCTGCAAATAAATCTAAAACTTTATGTAAAAATACGTGCGATGGCAGAGTTGAGCTTGAGATAGATTCCAGTGTCAAGCACTGGAATGACACCTTTGCACTAAAAGAAATGCTAAGCAGACCAAACATACGCAGCAAAGAGTTTATAGTGGTGCAATATGACCATGAGGTTCAAGGATCGTCAATACTGAAACCACTGCAAGGCAAGGGAAGAGTGTGCAGTGAAGCTGTTGTCTCGAGGCCAGTCCTTTCTTCAAACAAAGGTGTTGTAAAATCGCAGGGATTTGGCTCAAGTTATGGAGAAATTGACACTTATCACATGGCAGCATGTGCGATTGACACTGCAATACGCAACTACGTAGCTGCAGGAGGAAATATAAATCATCTAGCGTTGCTCGACAATTTTTGCTGGTGCGATGCTTATAATCCAGAAAGATTGTGGCAACTAAAGAGATCTGCAGAGGCTTGTTACAACTTTGCAACTGCATTTAAAACGCCATTCATATCCGGAAAAGACAGTATGTTCAATGACTTCAAGGGATATGACGAAAATGGCGAGAAAGTGATGATATCTGCACCACCTTCACTACTCATTTCAGCAATTGGAGTTATAGACAATATTGAAAATGCGGTATCGCTTGATGTGAAAATGCCAGGGGACTTGATATATGTGCTTGGTACAACCTACGATGAGCTTGGTAGATCTGAATATCAGTTATATAGTGGAATAGATAATAACAACGTGCCAAAAGTTAATGCAAAGAGCGCTAGGAAGTTGTATGAACGTTACAACCAGGCAATAAAAGATGGCATAATTGTCTCTGCAATTGCACCAAACTTAGGCGGCTTAATTATTGCTTTGGCAAAATCGCTAATTGCAGGAGACCTTGGTGCTGAAATTGATCTTTCACTAGTACCAATAGGAAAAACACAAAATACAGACATAATAAACAAGATAATAATGTTTTCTGAATCGCAAAGTAGAATATTAGTAACCATTGCCCCGCAAAATCAGCGGAAGTTTGAAGAATTGTTTAAAGGTATAGTTTTTTCATGTATTGGAAAAGTGACAGAGGAGAAAGCTCTCAATATAAAGGATATTATAAGAATAGATTTGAAAGACTTAGGTACTAGTTTAAATAACTTTTGATTACGCTAGACAAATTTTTCATTATGTGTAATGTCTGATTAAAATAAATGCATATTATTAAATTTGGGTAGGTGATTATGTCCATTTTATCAATACTCTTGCTTATCAGTCTTTCTTTACTTAACACTTCAAATAAATTAATGATATGTGCTGCCTTATTTGTGGGAGCTACTTTAGTTGTAAACTCAATGGTTGAGTTTTATGGTAGAAGCAAAGCTACTTACAGCTTAATAGTGTGTACAGTGATATGCTGTCTTTTTAAATTGCAAAATTTTAGTTTTATGATACTGGTTCTATATACTGCAATTTTAATCTCTCTTCTCTCAAGCATAGTTGTTTTTGAAGAATTAAAGTCGAAATTGAATTTTCATATGGCAAATTTCATCACTTTAATTATAGCATCGGTCATTGATAGTACGATTATTTGTGTTGGACTACTATACAAAATTTCTGCAGGTAAATACTTATCAATATATATTAAAGATTTAATTTTCAAGTTTTCCTATGCATCGATATTGAGTATCTGCTTGTTTGTAGGAATGTATTTATTCTCCTTGGCAAGCAAGAAGTATTTTAAGGTTTCTGCATAACCCGTCTTCTGATATAGCCAAAATAGTTTAGATTTAACTATAACCGTCATTCCGCTATTTGTTAGCAGCTTGGAAGTATAATGTGAAAAGCTCTTATTCGGATAGCGGTTCTAAAATCACAGTAATTGGAAACTGTTAACTTAAGTTATCCTTTAAGAGAGCTAGTACAATTTCTTACAGGTTTCATACATGATAAGAGTTTTATTTTTAGCTAAACCAATTGAAATAAGCTATAAAATCTGTTAAAGTCAGCTTTGTGCAAGCACCCTTAGCTCAGTTGGATTAGAGCATTTGACTACGGATCAAAAGGTCGGGCGTTCAAGTCGCTCAGGGTGCACCATATTTTATAGGAAATAGAGGTCATACTTGAAATTCATATATGTAATACCTATCTTTAAAGGTAAAATACTGAGCTATTATATATGAACAAAAAAGACTACTATGATCTGCTAGAAGTGAGCAGAAATGCTAGTACTGATGAGATAAAAAAAGCATATAAAAAACTAGCATTAAAATATCATCCTGACAGAAACCCTGGTAATAAGGAAGCAGAGGAAAAATTTAAAGAAGTAACAGCTGCATATGAAGTTCTATCTGACTCTGAAAAAAGAGCAGGTTATGATCGTTATGGTCACGATGGTGCTTCCGGTGGATTTGATTTCAGCCAAGCTGGAGGGGATTTTAGCGATATATTTAACGATTTTTTTGGTGGAGGATTCGGCGGCAGTACAAGTAGGTCAAGAACAAAAAGAAGTACAACAGGAGTATCTGGAGCAGATCTGCGCTACGACCTTAAAATTACCTTGGAAGATGCATTTAAAGGAATACAAGCACCTATACATTATGTGACAAATATAAAATGTAATACATGCCAAGGCACAGGTAGCGAAGGAGCAATCAAACCAGTTCAGTGCAACACATGCCAGGGAAGCGGTAAAATTAGAACTCAACAGGGCTTTTTTACCATTGAAAGAACGTGTACTACATGCTATGGGGAAGGAGAAATAATACAAAATAAATGTAAGAAATGCGGTGGAAGTGGACGTAAAAGAGATGAAGTAAATATCTCCGTTTCAATTCCAAAAGGCATAGAAGAAGGAGCTAAAGTAAGGGTCAGTGGTAAAGGAGAAGCTGGAGCAAGAGGTGGAAAAAGCGGAGATTTATACGTATGTGTGAAAATAGCTACTCATCAGATCTTCACTCGCAATAGAGCAGATTTACACTGTAAAGTGCCTATAAGAATGACACTAGCAGTACTTGGTGGTGAAATCGATATTCAATCAATTGATGGAGCTAAAATAAAAGTAAAGGTCCCTGAAGGCACTCAAACTGGTACCAAACTACGTTGTAGGGAAAAGGGTATGCCATATATGAACTCACATGCTCGTGGTGATTTATACGTACAGGTAATAGTTGAGACTTTAAATCCAAAGAATTTAACCCAAAAGCAGATTGAGCTATTAAAAGCGCTTGAGGAAGAGGAACATGAAAGTGTAGAGCAGAAATCTGAAGGATTCTTTGGAAAAGTAAAAAAAAAATGAGAAATTTGCTAAATGATATAAAGAGGTAGCTGTATACACTTAATTCTTTTTACCAATTTGAAAGCCTTCTCTTTTAGTGAAAAGATTTTTTTAAGTTATGCAAAAGTGATAAATTCCTTTATTTAAGGTCGAAGTTTTGCTATCCTCGCATTTTAATAATTTAAAATTAATGAACATAAACAAAAATGAGTTTTTATTTCTTCCTCTTGGAGGAGTAGGAAGAATTGGGATGAACGTTAGCCTATATCATTATCAAGGCAAGTGGATTATGATCGACCTTGGTATCGGTTTTGCAGATGAAACTATGCCAGGTGTTGAGCTGCTCATCGCTGATGTAGATTTTATTGCTCAAAGAAAAAAAGATTTGCTTGGAATAATAATTACACATGCACATGAAGATCACTGTGGTGCAGTGCCTCATCTGTGGGAAGAGTTAGAATGTCCCATATATACAACAAAGTTTACGGTTAACTTTCTCAAAGAAAAATTGAAAGAATTTCGATTGGAAGGTATAGTACCTTTGAAAGAGGTGGACATAAATGGCAGCATAAATTTGGGTCCTTTTACCGTTGAGTTTATAAATGTAACTCATTCAATTCCTGAAGCAAATTCAATATTAATTAGCACTGAAGCAGGTAGTGCACTTCATACTGGGGACTGGAAATTTGATCCAAAACCTGTTGTTGGATTAATTTCTAATATAGAGCGTTTAAAAGAAATTGGCGATAAAGGTGATCTACTTGCAGCAATTTGTGATTCAACAAACATACTGAGCAAACACGACCCTGAATCAGAAAGTGAAATTTATGATAATATTTACAATATAATAAAGCGGTCTAAAAAATTGATTGCTGTATCGCTATTTGCCTCAAATGTGGCGCGAATTGAGACTATCGCTAAAGCTGCACAAGCACTAAATAGAAAAGTGATTTTACTTGGCAGATCTTTATGGAGAATAGTGAAAGTTGCTCAGGATAGTGGTTATTTAACTGATTCTCCTGAGTTTCTAGAAGCAAAGGAGGCAGTAAATTTTCCAAGGGAAAAGCTGGTGCTACTTTGCACAGGTTGTCAAGGTGAGCCACTGGCAGCAACCTCAAGGCTTGCTAATAAGAGTCATCAAGCATTTAAAATGCAGCAAGGTGATACCATGATCTTTTCATCAAAAATCATTCCTGGCAATGAAACTCGTGCACATAACATGCTCAATGCCTTTATTGAGATGGGAGTGGAAGTTATTACTGAAAAAACAGAGAATGTTCATGCTTCCGGACATCCAGTAAAAGCAGAGCTAAGGGAAATGTATTCTTTGATAAAACCTAAGATAGCTATTCCAGTTCATGGTGAGTATATTCATACGGATGCACATGTAAAGTTCGCTAAAGAGTGCGGTGTGAAAAAAGCAATAATGATTGCACCAGGTGATATTGTTAATTTGGAGAATGGAGAAAAAGTTAGTTCAATTGATGTTGACTACTTTGGTATTGATGGTACGTTGCTACGCCATCCAGAATGCAGCGTTATAAAGATGCGTGAGAGAATGAGAGATGCTGGGGTTATTGTAGTAACAGCAATTGTGAATAAGAAAAACAAATTGCTCGCTAAGCCAAAAGTATTTGCACCTGGTGTTTTCGAAGCGCAAGAAGATGCAGCCATTATGCAAAAGATCATAGAGAAGGTTGAGTCAGCATTTAGTCCACAACCGATAAAAAAAATAAGAAATAAGATTGAAAGTTCAATATTTAGTATCTTAAAGGAATATTTACTAAAAAGACCTATAATTGAAGTCCAAATAGAACAGGTATAGAAATATACCTCTTTTTATTAACCATTATTTGAGTAAGAAGTTAACAATGTATTCTTTGATGTTATTTCAGCATGCAATACTGGAATCCGTAAAAAAAAATCAGTGTCAGATCACACAACTATACAAACATTGTGATTTGAATCTACCAGAAGGGTGCCATCTCAACGCCCAGGCAAACATTGTAGTTTTAGAGCAATCTCCACCAGTAGAGTGTCATCCCAGTGCTCTGACACTGGAATCCAGTTTTTCATGCAACCTTGTCAAAGACGTTTATTTTAGAATAAAACAGCTACTTTTATGCTTGCCACCTCAGTGCACTTACTTGCAGTCAAATTTCTGGATTCCAGTGTCAAGTACTGCAGAAATTGATTTACTCTACTGTCATGCAGTTTAACTTCAAAAGTAAGCTATTTGCTGAGATGACAGGAGGTAATGCAAGAAATCTAATGAAGCTATTCGTTCAACTGGTGTTATTTATTTCGTTATTTATTCCTTATTCCACAAAAGCTGTTTTATATGTTGATATAAAAAAAAGCAATATTGGTAATATTGATCTTGTTGTATCTAAATGTGCATGCAAGACAGAAGTGGAAAGTGAGCTAAGTGAAAGCATCACAAAAGTAATTGAAACAAATCTATCTAATTGTGGCTTATTTAATGTGAAACGTAACACGAAAGTTGAGTCTTGGAAAAGCGATACTGTAGTCACAGTAAGTTTAAGTGAAGTATCAAACAGAAATTTAGAGCTATCTTTTCGTTTATCTGACAGCTTTACAAACAGAGAATTACTTACTCAGTCGGTTGTTTTTCTAGCAAAAGACTGGAGGAAAATTAGTCATCTTGTTTCAGATGTGATACATGATAGATTGATTGGTGAGAAAGGGCATTTCAATACAAAAATTACATATATCGCTGAAGAAAAAGATAGCAATTACAAATCCGTCCGTAAAATTGCTGTGATGAATCAAGATGGAAGTAATATAAAGTACTTAACAAATGGTGAGAAATTTGTGTCAACACCAAGATTTTCACCAAATGGAAAGGGTATTGTTTATATCTCATACACAAATGGTAAAAGTTATATAATATTAAAAAATTTAAAAGATAACACTGAATCAATAATCAGCGCATTTGAAGGAGTTATTTCTGCACCAAGATTTTCTCCTGATGGTAAATCTCTTTTTATTTCCCACTCATTGAGTGGTGAAACAAATATATTATCTCTAGACTTAAGTAGTAAACGAACAAAAAAAATTACTAAAGGTTCAGCTATAAGTACTTCTCCCTCTTTGTCTCCAGATCAAAAGTACATGGTTTTTAGTTCTGATATAAGTGGAAGTCAGCAACTATATATCATAGATTTCACTAAAAAAAGCAAAAAACCCAAGAGAATTAGTTTTGGAAATGGAAGATATGCTACACCTGTTTGGTCGCCAAAAGGAGATCTGATAGCTTTTACAAAAATTCAGTCAGGAAAATTTTACATAGGAGTTATGAAGCCAGATGGCAAAGAAGAGCGCTTGCTTTCAGAGGGACATAAAATTGAATCTCCGGCATGGCTACCAAATGGCAGAGAAATTATCTTTACTAACGCAGAATCACCAAGCAACTCTAAATTATATTTAGTAGATTTAGTAAAGAAAAATCAAAAAATGGTTTTTACTCCAACGAATGCTTCTTTACCAGATTGGTCTTATTTTTGAAAGTAGATCTATAAAATCGGTATAAATCTTGCTTTATCTTAATCGTTTATAACCTTCGGTACTACGAAATACCCATGCTCCGATTTTGTATTGGATAATATTTCTTCTTTAATGTTTTGAGAATTTATAATATCATCGCGTACATGGACATCCTTATCTATAGTTCCATAACGCATAGGAGAAACACCTTCAGTATTAACTTTCAACAAAGTATCATGTATCCAATCCAGCATTGTCAGTTCTTTTGAGTAGTATTGAATCTCATCATCGGATAACTTAATCCTCACAAGCTGTGCAGTTTTAAGCATTTCTTCCTTAGTAATTGTTATTTTTCTCTTATTTGCAAATTCTATTAACGAAGTGATAACATCTTCTGTTGATCTAGCTGGCACTTTTACCTCCTTGCATAAAGCAAATTAAAATATTTACAATTGAAACAACCTCTATCTTATCATTTTTTTCAAATTTGTGAAATACGGTGTCCGTAATTACTAATTTATCCAGAGAAGAGGAAGAGATTTTCTCAACTGCATTTCCTGAAAGTATTCCATGTGTAATGCACGAAACTACAGACTTTGCTCCTCGGTTTTTTAAAGCAAGAGCTGCATTACATAATGTTCCGCCAGAGTCAACTATATCATCAACAATGACGCAATTTTTGTTTGCAACTTCTCCGATTACATTCATTACCTCAGATGTACCTGCTTTTTCTCTATATTTATCTACTACAACAATATCATTATCCAACTTGTGTTTTTCCTCTAAAATCTTTGCAAAAGTACGAGCTCTGCCAATTGCTCCAACATCAGGCGCAACTATTGCCAAGTTTTCCTTGTATATAGAGTTAACAAATACTTCAAAACAGCTTAGATTAGTAACTGGTATATCAAAAAAACCTTCAATTTGACTTGAATGCAAATCAATAGCAGCAACACTGTTTGCACCAGCTGTTTGAATAAGATTTGCAGTTAATTTAGCACTTAAAGCAGATTGCATATTATTGTTTTTAATAACCCTATCCTGCCTACTGTATCCGTAATAAGGAATAATAGCTGTTATTCTCTTGGCTCCAGATCTCTTTGCTGCATCAATTGTAAGCAGAAGCTCCATAAGGTTATCATTTACAGGGGAAGAAAGAGATTGTACTATATATACCTCTTGATTACGTAGATCATTTGCTACTTCTACATTTACCTCACCATCGGCAAATCTTGACACCTGATTGGGGAATAGCTGAGCATTTAGCCCACTTGCTATTGAATCTCCTAATCGTTTACTAGCGCTACCTATTATTACCTTCATATATACCAATTAAGTTTTGAAAATTATACAGAAACCATGGAACGATTAAAACTTTATTCTTGCCGCCAAGTGGATCATAGAAACGAAAAAGTTACTCGAAACATTTCACCAGCTTTCTTATCATGCAACTCGTTTTCACAAAGGTACGTACTATTTTTCTACTTAAAAATAAAGTAAATTTTTTGTGATGCTAAGCATTTTCTATAATTTTTCATTAGATTTATTAAAAATTTGACAATTATTAAAATATAGGCTAAAATATCTATATATTTAATGGAGAAACGAAATGGATTTTAGTCAATTTGTTCGAGACGACTTTCTTGATTTGCACTCGAAAACAATAAACATAAGTGAATTAGTAAGATTTTTACAGAGCAATCCTAATATTACAAAGCTTAGTTTAAAACACTGTTATATTGATGATGAAGGAGCAGAAGCTTTAGCTAATGGTAATCTTGCAAACCTTACTCAACTTAATTTAAGTTCGAACAGTATTGGTGATGAAGGAGCAGAAGCTTTAGCTAATGGTAATCTTACAAACCTTACTTCACTTGATGTAGCTTTGAACAACATTGGTGATAAAGGAGAAAAAGCTTTAGCTGGTCTTAAAAAAGTTAATGTTAAAGGTATAGAAAATTTTAGAACAATGGATAGTTTGATAAATAAATTCACACAAAGTAACTCTTCAATAGAAATTTTTGATCCAGCTAAATCGGAAAATAAAACAACACTTGATGATATTATAATTCCAGAAAGCGTTAAAAAGGAGCTAAACAAGATTCTTGGTACTATTCCAGAAAGAAATAAAGAATTACTTAAAAAGACAGGTTACAAACCAGAAAAAGGCTATCTTTTTTATGGTCCACCCGGAAATGGTAAAACCAAAATTGCTCGTGCAATTGCATGTCAAGCTAATGCAAAGTTTATTAGTGTTTCTGCATCTGAATTTCTGAAATCGTATATTGGTGAAGGTGAAAAGTACGTAAGAGAAATTTTTAAAAAGGCAAGAGCAAATGCTCCTTGTATAATTTTTATAGATGAAATTGATTGTATTGCTACAAAACGTGGTAGCGGTGGTAGTTCTAGTCATGCTCAATCATGCGACAGCCTTGTGAATCAGTTTTTAACCGAGCTCGATGGTTTCAACCCACTAGAAGGTGTAACAGTAATTGCTGCAACTAATCGTAGAGATGTTTTAGACACAGCGTTTACTAGGCCAGGCCGTCTCTATAATCATATTGAAATTCCTTTACCAGATAAGACCCAGCGTAAGGATATATTGGACTTATATATAAAAAAATTCAAAGATACCGAAGGGTTGGAAGTTACAGTAGATACTGGAAAACTTGCAGATAAAACTGATGGTTTCTCGGGAGCTGAGTTAGAATATTTAATAAATAAAACAGCATGGGATATTATATATAATGCTACAACTGAAGGAAAAGTCGCTATTAACAAGAATCACTTCATTAAGGCAATTAAGAAGAAGAAATCTCAAGGGCCTGAAAGTGAGCAAGTTAATAATGATCTAGAGTCACTCAATAGTCCTGTTGATAATGAAAATAATGTAGAAAGTCATAGCTCTGCAAATAGTGGTCCAAATGTTGTAGATACTCAACAGTTGGCTAAAGTGACTAAATTACTTAATGATATACAAATTAAAATTAATGCGCTACAGGAAGAACGTGAGGAAATATTTGAAGAACTTGACTCTATGAGCAGTAACTTAGAACAGGGCCTAGATTCTGTAAGGAAAGACTTAATTAAAGTAACTCAATGTGCTGAAGAACACACTCAATTAAAGAATAATAATCTAAAGACTATCACTGAAAAATATACTCAACTAAAGAGTGAATTAGAGAGTATGGTAACAACCGAACTCAAGAAACATGAAAGCACATTAGAGAATCGAGTTAAAGATCTACAAAAACAATTTGAAGGTAAAAATAAAGAGCTAAATAGTAAATATGAAAAATTCTTAGGAGCAAGCAACAATAGTAAAAGGCAAGGTAGTTACGCCTCTATTTCTTTTGTATTATCTGGAGCATCTGCTGTTGGTGCAAGTTTGACAATGTTTCATTTAGCAATGTGTCTTTCACTCGCTGTAGCCGCATTAATTTTTCTTGCAGCAGGATGTTACTGTTTGTATAAGGCAAATACAACACTTAGTAATGTTGAAATTGATCAAACTACTAATCTTGTAGTTGTTTAGATAGTTTTTAGGCTTTTAAATCTGTACCTGTTTGGCAAGTTAAAAAGTCCTTGCTGGTGCTGTAGCTTAAATTGAAGAAAATGGCGGAAGTGTAGAGTGAGGTAGTTTTTGATCAAAAATTTAAGATATTTTTAAAAAAACCACCTTTCTTGACGCGTATGAACACTCCCAAATTTTTTATAGGTTTGACTTCACCTGATTTACAAATAGAAATTGGTTGAGTGTTTGCCATTTATTCTTATAAACAGCATTTTGCTTTTTTTAGCACGTAGCAATTCTTGAATTCTATGATATTATTTTTGTAAAATTGTTATATATATCATAATAACGGCACTGGCTGAGTTCATTAAGTAATTTTATGGGCAGTGGAATGATAAAAAGCGTTTTCACAAACACATTTTACTACATAATCAGCGCTAATATTAAAATGCTTATAAAGAGCTTCATAAGGTGCTGATTCTCCAAAATTTTTCATGCCAATAAATATACCGTTTGAACCTATATATTTATGCCAACCCACTTCACTTCCAGCTTCAATTGCAACTTTAATACTATCATTATTTAATATTACCCCTTTATATTCATCACTTTGCTCGTCAAAAAGCCTCCAAGACGGCATAGAAATGACCCTTGTACCTACACCTTTTTCCTGTAATTTTTCTCTTGCCTCAACTGCAATTTCAACTTCAGATCCGGTAGCAAATATCGTCACTTCTAGCTTCCCTGAATATTCGCATAGTATATATGCACCAAATTTTGATAGGTTGGCCAATTGGTCAGTATAAGAGTGCATGTAATTAATATTTTGCCTTGAAAGCGCAAATAGTGCAGGTGACTCTTTTTTTTCAAGTGCAATGCTAATGCACTCCAAAGTTTCAATTGCATCTGCTGGCCTAAAAACATACAGATTTGGTATAGCTCTCAGAGAAGCTAAATGCTCTATTGGCTGGTGAGTTGGACCATCTTCTCCTACTCCAATTGAGTCATGAGTCATTACATATATAACCTGCTGTTTCATCAAGGCTGAAAGACGTATAGCAGGGCGGCAGTAGTCGGAAAACACTAAAAAAGTTCCACCATAAGGAATAATCCCACCATGAAGAGCCATACCATTCATACAAGCTGCCATAGCGTGCTCTCTCACTCCATAGTGTACATAAGAGCCACTATAATTATTACTATCTATTGCCTGCATGTGCTTATATTTAGTACAATTTGAACCGGTAAGATCAGCAGAGCCACCAATTAGTTCTGGCATAGACTTAGTTAATAGTTCCATTACTCTGCCGAAAGAAGATCGAGTAGCTTCGTTTGGCATTAGCTTACATATTTGTTTCTTCAGATCAGCCAAATCACTCTCGATATTATTCGGCAAACGTTTCTCAAGTCTTCTTTGTAGTTCTTTATTGATCAAGGATGTATAGTTTTGCTTTGCCCTCTTAACTGTTTCTATCCAAGCGTTTCTCACATCTTCTGGTACATGAAATGGTTCATAGTCCCAATTTAATTTTTCTCTCATCTGTTTTACATCTTCCTCTGTAAAGGCACCACTATGAGCAGAAGATGTGCCAGCACGGCTCGAAAATTTTCCGATAATAGTTTTGCAACAGATTAGTGTAGGTTTATCAGACTTTTGCGCCTGCTCTATTGCAAGGGATATAGCATCAAAGTCATGCCCATCGATTTTGTCAACATTCCATCCATACGCTGAAAAACGCTTTTCTACATCATCAGAGCAAGAGAGGCTAGTAGAGCCGTCTATAGAGATGTCATTGTCGTCAAAAAGTGCTATCAGCTTATTTAATTTAAGATGCCCAGCAAGGGACGCTGCTTCATGGCTTATACCTTCCATAAGACAACCATCTCCTAGCATTACATAAGTGTAGTGACTGATTTCAAACTGCTTTTCAAGAATCGATTCAGCAAGTGCCATGCCAACAGCAGTGGCAAATCCCTGACCAAGCGGGCCTGTTGTTGCTTCTATACCAGAAGTTAAGCCAAATTCTGGGTGACCTGGAGTTTTTGATGTAAGTTGCCTGAAGTTTTTTAGTTCATCTATACTAATGTAGCCTGTCAGATATAATATAGAGTATTGCAACATTGAACCGTGACCATTTGATAGGACGAAACGATCTCTACTGATCCATTGAGAATCATCAGGGTTATGGTTTAGATATTTAGCAAATAATACAGTGGCAACATCTGCCATGCCAAGTGGCATACCTGGATGTCCAGAATTTGCTTTTTGTACTGCATCAATTGATAAAAAGCGGACAGCATTTGCCATGGATTTTAGTAGTAGATGATTCATGTATTAATAGGAAAACTTAAAAGTGAAGTATACTATATCATAGTGGCAAAAACAAGTTGACACTTAATGTTAAAATCATTAATAATTTATAGTTAGATTGTGAGAATTTTTGTATGACAACTGTTATCAATAGAAAGTATAGAATCAGTCGCAGGCTTGGTGTAAACTTATGGGGTAGAGCAAAAGATTCGGTCAATAAAAGAAAATACCCTCCAGGTCAGCATGGTATTCTTGGATTTAAGAAGTTATCTGATTTTGGTAAGCAGTTTGCTGCACATAAAAAATTTAAGTTCTACTATGCAATTTCAAGTAAGCAGCTTAGACGTACATTTTTAGATGCCTACAAAAGAAAGGGTTATACGGCTGATAATTTTATTGGTGCCTTAGAATCAAGGTTAAGTTCTGTTTTATATCACTCTGGTTTTGTGCCAACAATTTACTCGGCAAAACAGCTTATATCTCATAAACATGTTACAGTTAATGATAAGGTGGTTAACATATCAAGTTATAGAGTGAAGCCTGGTGATATAGTAAAAATAAGGGAAAGAGCAGCAAAAATTCCTATATTAATAGAGGCTGAACAAAAACAAGAACGTAAGGCTCCAGATTATTTAGAGGCAGACAGCAAAGCACTTTCAGTGAAGTATTTGAGAGCGCCTCAATATTCCGAAGTCCCCTATTCAGCAGACATGGAAGTCAATTTAGTAGTAGAATTTTACTCTAGATAAACAACATAAGGCCCGTGTGGCGGAATCGGTAGACGCAGCGGACTTAAAATCCGTGGGTTTTGCGACCTTGGGAGTTCAAGTCTCCCCATGGGCACCAGTTTAATTTATTAAAAAAGTATGAAATGGCTTGATATAGAAGATATTGCAGAAGCTCTAGAAGAGAAATTTCCAAATGAAGATATAATTAGTATTAGATTCACTGAACTTAAAAGAAAAGTCTTGGATTTAGAAGAGTTTGATGATGATGAAAAGTATTGTAATGAAAAAATATTAGAGGCCATTCAAGCAGCTTGGATTGCAGAAAGATCTTAAAAAACAGATAGCTATAAGAAAATTACTGCATACAGTAAAAAGATAATCTTCTTGGAAATACTATACTTTACTCGAATTTTAATTAGCTTCATAATAATTTAACAAATTAAAATTAAAAATGATTACAAGGTAGGAAACACAAAATTCTGGCAAATGCTAGATATACAAATACTGCTTTTTATGTGTGAGGCCGAGGATTATGAAAACAATAAGTTAGTTTTTTGTATAAGAAAGTTGTAATATAATTTAATTTTAAGCACTGGAAAGATGTTTAAATATAGCGGGCCAAAGAAATTAAAATCTATAATAGAAAACTATGCATTAAAATGCATGAAAAATAAGATCAGCAAAAATGAAATACGTCTTATTTTAAACTGGAAAAGTATAGTTGGAGAGGAATTAGCAGAATGTACAAAACCACAAAAGATCTCATACGCACAAAACGTAAATTCTGGTGTTCTGCATCTGTTAGTAACAAATGGCAGTAAAGCATTAGAAATGCAGCATATGGTTTCTCTTGTAATAGAAAAAATTACAGTGTTTTTTGGCTATAAAGCAGTATACGGTATAAAAATCAAGCAAGGGAGTTGACTATTTAACTATATAAGGTTAACCTAGTTACATAGGATAAATTGGTATATTGAAGTGAGTAGAATTTGTGAATTAACAAATAGAAAAAAGTCTTTTGGTAATAAGGTATCGCACTCAAATCGTAAAACAAAGCGTACCTTTCTCTTAAATTTACATAAGGTTACATTAACGAGTAATATATTAGAAAAAAAGTTTAGCTTTCGTATAGCGACAAGAACTTTAAGAACTATAGATTACAAAGGTGATCTTGATGCTTTCTTGCTCAACACAAAAACAATTAAACTAAGTAAAGAAGCGCAAAAGATAAAAAGAAGATTAAAGAAAGTTTTAGCAAAACAAGAGGTAGAGCTAGCTGTTTCAGATGCATAGTAAGCCTACATGGCTCAGAGCAAAAGCTCCAGCTGGTAAAGTATTCAATGAAACCTTAAACACTGTTAAGCTACATAACTTACATACAGTATGCGAAGAAGCTGCGTGTCCAAATATTGGTGAATGTTGGAATAAACGTCATGCTACTGTGATGATTCTCGGTTCTGTTTGTACTCGTGCTTGTGCGTTTTGCAACGTTGCAACTGGCATTCCTGATAAGCTCGATCCTCATGAACCAGAAAATTTAGCAAAAGCAATAAAAAAGTTAAATTTAAAGCACGTTGTCATTACCTCTGTTGACCGTGACGATTTACCAGATGGTGGTGCAAATCAGTTTATAAGGTGTATAGAAGAAATTAGAAAGATAACTTCGGAAACAACAATAGAGATTCTCACTCCTGATTTTTTAAATAAGAAAGGAGCATTTGAAGCAATAGCTATTGCATCACCTGATGTTTATAACCACAACATCGAAACAGTACCAAGGCTGTATGCAAAAATAAGACCAAGAGCTCGTTATTTTCATTCACTATATTTGCTAAAGATGGTGAAACAGATTAATCCTAAACTTTTCACGAAGTCAGGGCTTATGGTTGGTCTTGGAGAAACAAAAGAAGAAATCTTTCAGGTTATGGATGATTTACGTAGCGCCGAAGTTGATTTCATTACAATTGGTCAATATCTGCAACCAACTCCAAAGCATGCAAAAATTGATAGATATGTTACTCCAGAAGAGTTTGAGCATTATAAATATATTGCTTATTCTAAAGGCTTCTTGGTAGTTGCATCAAGTCCATTAACCCGTTCATCATATCACGCTGAAGAAGATTTTAACAGGCTCAAGTCCTGTAATTGACATCTCGATTTTATTGTCCCAAATTTGGGACAATAAGTCAGGAAAGCTTAGTGTGTTGCCCTGGGCTTAACTTTTTACTTAGCTGATCACAAAAAGTATGAATTTTACAGCACCTAAACCAGCTGTTTAAGATCTTATATAAGCAATTGACAGCTACTGAGATGCCAGCTAAAATATTTACATAGTATATTAACATAGGGTAAGGTGAACTTTAGTGACTATGTACATGACAAAATTTTAACAATATCAGATATAAGTGCTAAGATTGATGTAAGAGATCTAGTAAACTTTCTAAAGAATAAAAAAGATATTAACGAGCTTAATTTAATAAATGTAGAGATTGATAGTAAAGATGTAAAAGAGTTAGGTAAACTTACACATCTTACTTCGCTTACTCTAAGGAACAATAAACTTGGTTTTGAAGGTGCAGGATATATAGGTAAAAGCAATCTAAAAAACCTTACTTTACTTGAAATAAGTAATAACAATATTGGAGACATAGGTTTTGCATTTTTGATTGGCAGCAAACGTCTCCCAAATCTTACTTTATTAAATGTAGAAAACAACAACATTGTTGGAGTGTGGCGCCACCACTATGGAGGAGATATAGCACTCAAAAATCTCACCTCACTTTATGTAGAAGGTAACGGTAAAAAATTCTTAAATGATAAAGAAGTTATCCTTGATAGTATAAAAAAAAGCTCAATAACCGAAGCGCCTGGACACTCTAGAGTAAAAGATGGTGAAGGTGCTACAAAAAAATTAGTAGCTAAAAGAAAAAAAACGATACAAGCTACCAATAGTCAGTCAGATCCTAGTAGTAGGTTAAGTATAGAACTTTCCAAACAAGATGGGCTGCGTGAAATAGTACTTGACACTGAAACTACAGGTCTTGATGTCAATAGCCATCGAATTATCGAAATAGGGTGTGTAGAACTAATTAATCATATTCCAACAGGCAAAGTATTCCATCGATACATCAACCCAGAAAGGAGCATAGACAAAGGTGCATTTAAAGTTCACGGTATCAGCGAAGAATTTCTAAAGGATAAGCCATTATTTTCAGAGATTGCATCTGAATTTCTTAATTTTATATCTAGCGATACTTTGGTAATTCACAATGCTGGATTTGACATTAAATTTTTGAACATGGAACTTGGTAAACTGAATGCCAAATTAATCTCTTCAGACAGAGTGTTAGATACATTACCGCTTGCAAGAAAGAAATTTGGACCACCGGCTTCTTTAAGTGCATTGTGTGAGCGTTTTGGTATATCGCTAGAGAGTAGGGAGTTACATGGAGCGCTAATTGACGCTGAGTTGCTAGCAAAAGTATATGTTGAGCGATTACAAACTCCTTTGGATCGATGTCAGCATGCAGTACGTAACTTATCTCTTAGAGGACACTTGCCAAGTAATGAAGAAGTTAGTGAGCAGTTAGATGAGATTAACGTATCTGTTCATGAGGGAGTAGTAGATAGAAGATTGTAAAAACGCCTTTTTGCTTTCAGTAGCGAAATTATTCTCTCAATGAATGTGTTTTCTAGCTTTAAAAATGCGAATCTCAATATCTTATCTTGAATTACTTAACTGTTGGTTCAAGTTTAAGTTCTTATCATGGTATGTATTTACATCTTTTAACACTTTAAGTGGTTCACCTAGAATATGTTCCACTTTTGTCTCAAATTTAAATCCCAAATTTCCAAAAAATTCTTGAAAATACTCAATAGTAATGTCACACAAACTTCTACCACTTGCTTTATAATTTTTCAGCTCTTTCGGAATATTAATAAGCACTTTACCATCCTCATATGTTACATTTCGACCCTTACATTTTAGTTTAAATTCTACTGAACTGCAAAAACCTGGTGTTTTAATATCATTAACAAGATCACTGCTGCACACCTTTATACAATCCATGCTAAAATTAAATTTTAGACAATTGGAGTCACGGCAATCCATACTATAAGTTATTGTTATGCTAGAATCTAACACAAGCAAGCCAAATGGAGAAAGAGCCTTTAATATATGAAGAAACAGAAAATGATTATACCCTTCTTGATGATAGTTAGTTATCAATTCTTCCATGATAGAGTCACTCGGAACTTCTGCACCAGCATATTCAAATATTTTTATGAAAATTTGCTTAAGAAATGGACTATAGTTCTTTCTTCCATTCTCATCTTCTAAAATGAGATCTTTATGTTTTGAATATAGCTTCTCAATAAGCTCATTAGGCACTTCTTTCTCATTAATAGTAAGGTTGTGTGATCTACCAAGGTCAATATATGTGTTGTAACCAGAGTTCCAACAATCTGATTTTATTGGCACAGATTTTAAATCAGCATACTTGAGCTTTTCCACTTCAGATTTTAATGCATTAACTATTTTTTTTGCCATATTATTCCCTCTATCACATAGATTAATACTAGTATTATATTTTATTGACTGTCAATTATTTAGAACCTTTGCTTTAAAGGACTTTCTATCTTTAACAACTGTTATGCAAGCGCATTGCTACCCTGTCTACTTCTGCTCCTTCCAGCTTGTTATCTACTCGTTCATGGTATAGATCTTTTCCCTTCGTCCAGGATAGGTCACCATTTATTGTACAAACGTAATTGCCATTGTTCTTTTCGAAAAAAAATAGCCCTAGTTTGCTTTTGTCTTGACCGATCAATCCATTACGGACTACTTCCACGGTATAAAATTGACCTAAATTTAAACCTATTTCACGATACCTAGAATAATGACAGACTAGCGGATCATATAGTTCTCTTATCTTACCATTTCTTAGATCAACTATTTTGCGCTCTATCTTATCTAATTCCTCTATAACACTCTTCCCTTTTTTCTTCGCTTCATCATCTAACAGCTGTTTCTCTCCCAACCCTTTATAAATAGCAAAAAACCGTAGTTTTTCTTTTTTCACAAAATTAGATAAACGCTCTGCTAACTCATAGCACATTTTTTCTTGACTCAGTATTGCGCTTTTATATTGAGATAAAATATTAATCGCTATATGTGGACAACTGTGCGCCGTAGAAACACGGAAAGTGTTGAAGCTGTGCAGTAGATGAGGGAGGGCCCCTCGGAGCCGGTTTGCAAGAGCAGGCTTCAAACAGCCATAAGCTGCTTTGGTAAAGAGCTAAGGTAGTGAGCGTTATGGAAAAGGCACAATTATGTGTCATGTATGAAATAGAGAGACGAACGCAAGTGAACCACTGATGAAGTGTCGAAAGCGTAGAGACGACGTCAAAACCAGGGGGTAGTCGTTAACCTGGGATGAATCTACTGGGAGCTTGTTTACTGGGTAGGTGGCGTCCGGCATAAAAGTGGCGTGAATCTATTTTAGGCTATTGCATGGAACTACGGGAACCTGTCGTTTCGATGAAAAGGGAGAAGTCCAAAGAGCTGATCTCTGAGGATGAGAGTACCGATGCGAAAAACAGGGGCGGATTAGCTCGTAGTAGCGAAGAAGTTTCTGTAATGGAAATGGAGTGAAGGGGCTAAGTTATTTAGTTTTAATTATTTATCAACCGAAAGGGAGGAGTCAATGAATAAAACAAAGTCTTTTGATATACCGAAGCAACTTATTTGGAGAGCTTATAAACAAGTATCGAAAAATAAAGGTGCAGCAGGTGTAGATGAGGTCTCGATAACAAAGTTTGAAGAAAATCTAAAGGATAATCTATACAAATTATGGAATCGGATGTCATCCGGAAGTTATTTTCCAGAGCCGGTAAAAGCTGTTGCGATACCAAAAGATACAGGAGGGCAAAGAATTTTATGTGTGCCTTCAGTATTCGACAGAATAGCGCAAACAGCAGCTACAATGTATCTTGAGCCGTTAGTAGAACCGAAATTTCACGAAGATTCATATGGTTATAGACCAAATAAGTCTGCGCTGGATGCGGTATACACAGCACGGAAGAGATGTTGGAAAAATGATTGGACGGTAGATCTTGATATATCTGGATTTTTCGACAATCTGGACCACGATTTAGCACTGCAGGCTATCAAGAAACACACAGACTGCAAATGGGTCATACTGTATGTTGAGAGGTGGATGAAAGCCCCCATTCAGCAAGCAGATGGCAGTAGGGTAACAAGGGATAAAGGAGTTCCGCAAGGAGGTTCTATAAGCCCAATCATTTCAAGCATATTTATGCACCATGCGTTTGATATGTGGATGAAACAAAATTATCCAACAGTACCATTTGAAAGATATGTAGATGATGCGATAGTGCACTGCAGAACTAAAAGACAGGCAGGATTTATGAAAGTAATGATTGAAGAAAGATTGGCTAAGTGTAAATTGAAGTTACATCCTGAAAAGACACAGATTGTGTACAGTAAGGATGATGATAGAAAAGAACAATTTCCTAAACAAAGCTTTGATTTTCTAGGTTATACTTTTAGACCTAGAGTAGCAAAGAATAAGATGAGGAATTATTTCATCTCATTTCTACCTGCAATTAGTAACAAAGCCAAGAAGAAGATCAAGAAAACCATAAAGTCATGGAGAATACATCGGATTACATGGACCACACTAGAGGAAATATCGAAGAAGATAGATCCAATAGTCAGAGGCTGGTTTCAGTACTATGGCAGGTTTTATAAATCAGAGATGTATCCATCTCTTAGAAATATAGAGAGATACCTCATAAGATGGGTCAGGACAAAATATAAGAAACTTCGTGATCACGGAAGACTAGCAAAGCAATTTCTAGGAAAAGTGAGAAAGAGGTCTCCAAGTATTTTCTATCATTGGACACTTGGGTTAGGATCAAAAGGCTAAATAATGGGAGCTGTATAAGCCGAGAGGTTTCCGTGCAGTTCTGCGAGAGACTGGTGGGGAAGCTCCGCCGGTCTACTCTCCTACTGCAATCAGATCATTATTTAAATCCGTTTTAATAATTTTGCCGGTCTCTTGATTAACATGTGCAGTAATTTGCCCTAATAAAATTCCCTCAGGAATTGTTATATCCTTCCCTATATGAGAGTCAATGGCTTTTAAAGAATCAAAATCTATATATATCCCACCTTCGTGTCCTGTAAACTGCTTTAAGAGTGCCAGAGCAACTAATCTAAAAGTATCTATTTCAACAGCAAAGTATGTTCTTTGTTCATCTGTCATGTTATACATATCTCTAAAGAAATCTTTGATACTAGTATCTTTACCATCTATCTTCCATCCTTGATCTATTTCGCTCCAGTCATACTGATGCAAGTCTATAACATGTACTCCTTCAATTCCTTTCAGTTCACATTTTAAATCATCTATTTGATTTTCTTTGAATCCAGGACCGTTGATAATCAAATATATATCCCTCTCTTCTTTATTTATTAATTTATGATTTTTTATTATATCTAAGTAATTAAGGTCACTGTTTTTACCATCTGGTAAAGATGCACCATGTACTCTTGGCACCCAAGTTAGTATTATTGGCGCTTCATTTGATAATTTTTTTACATTACTGATCATTATTTTACCTCAACACATTGATATACTTATATTATTATAATGAAATTCTAGCAAAGCATAAGTAAAATTTAAGTATTCTCCAAAAATTCTCGCTTCCTTACTACCTACCATAAGTTTTAGTTTACAGTCTCTGCTTCAAAGAACTTTCTATTTTTAATATAGAAAGTCCTTTAATAACTGTTATGCAAGCGATAGCTTTTCCATTGCCATCTGGTCTATTTTTGCTTCTTCCAGCTTGTTATCTACTCGTTCATGGTATAGATCTTTTCCCTTCATCCAGGATAGGTCGCTCTCTTACTTAAAAACATAATTACCATTGTTCCCTCCAAAAGTAAATAACTTACATCTGCTAACTTCTTCACCAATCAGTCCTTTAGTAACTACCTTTTGAATGTGTACGTGACCTAAGTTAAAACCTGTTGAAGAACAACCAAGATATGATGAATTAAGATATTGAAAATTTTGTGATTGCGTATCATACAACGCTACTATTCCTCTCTTTTCAAGATCATCTACGTATCTGTTTACCTCTTTGGTTGTTTTTTTTACCTTTCCCTCAATTATTTCTATTTGTTCCTCTGTAATTTTTTTCTTTTCTCTCAGCTTCGCAAGATCTTTATCCAATAGTTCATCCATTAACAATGGTAAACGTTGTTTTATATCACTGCACATTTCTTTTTGGCTTAATATTTTATCCTTATACTCAGATAAAATATCAGCTGCTACGCTTGAATCATTTATTGCAACTAGATCATTATTTAAGGCTATTTGAATAATTCTTCCACTATTCTGGTCAGGCATTACCAATACAGCCCCTAACAATATTCCCTCAGGGATTGTTATATCCTTCCCTATATGAGTGTCAATGGCTTTTAAAGAATCAAAGTCTATATATATTGCACCTCTCTCTCCTGTCATTTTTTCTGAAAGAGCAAGAGCAATTAATCTAAAAGTATCTATTTCAATAGCAAAATACATCCTTTGCTCCTCCGACATATTATACATATTTTTGAAGAAGTCCTTTATGCTAATATCTTTACCATCTATTTTCCATCCTTCATCTATCTCACTCCAGTCATATTGGTGTAAGTCTACAACATGCACTCCTTTAATTTCTTTCAGTTCACGCTTTAAATTATCTATTTGATTTTCTTCAAATCCAGGACCATTTATAACCAGATATATGTCTCTCTCCTCTTTGTTTTTTAATTTATGATTTTTAATTATTTCTAAATAATTCAGGGTACTATTTTTACCATCTGGTAAAGATGCACCATGTACTCTTGGCACCCATGTTAGTATTATTGGCGCTTCATTTGATAATTTTTTTATATTACCGATCATTATTTTACCTTACTATATTGCTATGTTTATAATATAGTAGATTTTTTAATAAAATGCAAGTAGACATTAAGATTTCACTTACGCTCTCTCAGTTTACAATTTTTGTTTCCGTATTATCTAATGAATCACCGTAAGTGACTGCCTTAAGATAAAACTTTCTCCCTTTTTGCACTTCAAAAGAAATTATTGAATCATCAAGTAGAATAAATTTTTCACCTGAGGTGTGTTCATATTTCTTAGTACCCTCTTGTTCTCTAATTAGGTCACTAAGCTTATATTTGTTTTTACCTATAAGCTCAGCATTTTGGAATTTTATTATCTCTTTGCCAACGAGTGCTGATGCAGTTGCATCCAGCTTGCCAAAGCGTAATACTACTACAATTTCCTCATTGCTAGATTCCATAACATATCCGTAAGTAGATTGTGTGTTTGCACTTGCGATAGGCTTATAATCTTTATCATCATACGAAATAAAGAGCGTTGCTCCTTTCCAATTCTCTTCTTCACCAATTAAAGTAAAGCTTGCGATATTACCTTTAATATGCGGTAAATCTATCATTTCCACGATAGATTTACTGACGCGAGAAGGAGGGTATTCTTTAAGCATAAGTGATCTTGTTGAAGGAAAGGAGAGCTTGTATATAGAGGGATCATAACCAACTCCCATTACTTGAATGGACATGCTTTCAAACTTTGTTTTTATAATTCTCATCGTATGTCTTTTCTCGCCATCTGAAATTGCTATGACATCACTTGGTAAAAGCCATGCATATTTTATCGGGAGCTTAAAGTTGTATACATTTCTCTCTTGCCACGAAGAATAAAGTAAAACTTCAGCTATATTTTGCGCCTCCCCTTCCTCCATAATGAGAGGTATTTCAACTGTTGCAGCATTGCCCTGCTTTGGCAGTTCAGCATATTTCACATCAATTGGATAGCCAAAATTGCGGTTAAAATAGACAACATTGACTTTACTATTTAAATCTAGCTGACTAATATTAACAAGTTTTGCAACGTTATTGGTAACCATCTCGCCAATTGGTATTTCAGTTTTCACTCCCCTGCCCTTTTGAATAAATTTCAGTTTTGAGTTCTGTTCAACCACATCAAAAAAATAGCACCTTCGCAGCATTTTAATAATTGAGCGTACGGGTTGCTGATCATTTATTACATACCCAGATAGTAATCCTTTAACATCACTTGTATCAAACTGATCGCCTTTGAGACCTACCTTTTGCAACAGATCAGACAAAACATCGGAAACATTAAGTTGTGAAATTTTTCCCTGAATCCAGTGCCCGGTCTGCCAGTTATGGCAGTCAGCCCACATGTCACATAAATTGGGGAAATAAGGAAATGGCCTTGCATCCCACGCCCAGAGGAACATTTTCTCCACCATTTCTGAGCTTTGCCACTTTTTTAATGTTCCTTCGATTGCAGTTTTCTGCGAAAGAAAGCTCACCTCTCCGTTTGAGTATCGTGGATATTTACTCTCTATACTACCTTTATCAACAAACACATTGGGCTCATTAGTGCAGCCGTTCATACTGGGAAATCCATATTCGGTAAACCATATTTTCTTCATTTTTGGTTGCCATTTTGTTTTACTACCACCTGGATTTACATGAACTTCACTCCACCATTTCTCGATATTTTTCCACGCATATTCGCTGTCATTATACTTTATTTTCTCAGGATCACTTTTTGAGTAATCGTAAAAATAATCATACCCTACCCCACTGCTCCAACCACCCGTTACATCTTTCGCGGAATAGCCAAAAGGAGGTTCTGGGCCATCGGTGAGTGGAAAGTAAGCATCTATGCCAATAACATCGATGAACTGTGAAGACCATAGTTCATCCATATTATACCAACCATCATATGAATGATACTCACTCCAATCGGCAGCGTAAGTTACGTTTACTTCTTTTCCAAGCTGAAGCTTTACTTGCTTTGCAACTTTAACTAGCTCTGCTACTGCAGGATAGTTACCCTCTACATCTTTTACTCTGGTAAGCTGAGCAAACTCAGAACCAATAATAAACCCTTCCACTTTAGTTTGTTTGGCAATGCTCGTGTAATGCTCTATGAATTTGCTATACTGATTCTCAAAAAAATCACTTATATCCTGAGGAGTACCGCTCAATTTTCCTCGCCACTCTTTGTTTTTTGTGTCAAGCAAGAGCATTAGATAGAGCATCACCTTATAACCTCTGCTATGCAGCTCTTCTATATATCTTATTAGTGCTGCATCGCTAACTGTACCACCATATCTTGGATTTCCATGATTATCTTTTGAAATGAGCTGGGCATTATCCCTGGTTATATTTCCCACTTGCCAATCATCAGGCACTATAGCAGAATCGTCTTGAAATTCAACTGCAGGATATATTTTACAATCTTTGATATTCAAACTGCTTGCAAACCAATTAACCACTACCGATGCCCATTCAACATTTGGTAAACTTTCCTTCAATTGGTCCAAAGAAAGCATAGCATCGCTCTTTTTTGTGTGATTATTGTGATTTACTCTTTGTACCGGTCCATAGGGAATATATTGACTACTGCTTATTTTTTCTCGTGCAATTTTCTTCTGTATTTTCGTATCATACACAAACTCCCCTGAACCTGGTATGATATTGATATTTTTAATGTTTTCTGCTACTGAGAATCCACTGAGCTTCAGTGCAGTTTGCACTTCAAATGTAAACACCGGAACACGATTACTATAGTCTGCCAAAGGGAAATTTTTGATGACTATGTAAGATATTCCTCTATAAGCTGGTACATTCTTCTCACCTTCGATTGATAACATAAACGGATCAGGGTTTTGGTCTTCTCTGCCGTGGTAAAAAGTATAATCTATTTCATCAAAACTAAGCGATTTTATATCCGCCCAGATTCTATTTAATTTTTCTACTTTCCCCTTGCAAATTGCAATTGCGAGTGTTGCATAGTAGTTATATGTAATATTTATACCTCTTCCTGTTTTATTTTGAGTGGTTATCGCCTCCTCTTTTATTGGCTGTGACCAAATAATGTTTCCAGCAATGCGAGCAGTGCCATAGATAATTGGAATTGCTTTGCCATAAGTTGAGGTTTGAACTTGCAGATTTTTCAGCCTCGCCCCATGCGTTATCTTTTGCTCGGCATCAAGACCAAATATTACATTATCAAGCTGTGCACCAAGCAGAGCACCGAGTTCTGATCCAGCAATCTGGCCAATTGGCCCAAAAATACTGCCCGCTTTACTTAAAATTGATGATAAAATTATTGTAGACATAATATTCTCCTTTTTAATAGATTGTTTTGAATTTTTGAAAGAAGATCCCAGACTGGGATAAAATTGGGACCTACTATATAGTAGTGTCATGCGACTGGTATCCAGGAAAAAAAGGATGTAATCCGAGTAGCCCTTTTCCTGTCATCCGAGTAGCTGACACTGGGATCCATTGTTCTTTATTTCTGAATTCCAGCGTCACGCGCTGGAATGACATTAAATGATTTTTCTTTGAATTTGAGTTATGCAAGCAAGCCCCTTTGTTGTCATGCAAGTAGCCCCTTCGATCTCACCCGAGTAGCCCTCTTCCTGTCATCCCAGTACTGGGATCCAGCCTTTCTTACCAACAAAAAACTTGGCATAACTTGCGTGCTCAAAAAATTCCTAGATTCCAGTACTGGAATGACACCCTTTTAGAAGTTCAATGACCCTTCTGGATAAAAACTATTGTCAAGCACTGGAATGACATGATTCGACTTGCATGGCGTCATCCCAGACTGTGTAGTAATTCTCTTTATTCCTCGATTTGCCACTTACTTTCTCGAGAAGATACATCACTCAATGAAGAGCTTACTGATGAACTTCTAGATAAGCTTCCAGATGATAGCCTTGTATCCTTGTTTTTAGTTTTTCCGTTACTATGTTTCTCATTCTTCTTATCTTCAATGTTATGTTCCTTCTTAAATCTTTCACATAAAGTGAAAATAGGAGTGCTTTTGCCTTTACTTTTCTCCTCTCGTATATACTTGGCTAAACCAATCAGATTTGCTGGTGAAAAACCATTAGTACTCTTTACAATAGTTTCAATATTTAGAGGGCTTAATTCTTTGAGATATTCTTTTAGTATTCCCCTACGTGTACTTTCTTTATCCAGCCCAGGAACCTCAATACACTCCAAACGACCACCCCTAGTAAACGCAGTATCTAAATGATCCTTATGATTAGTTGCAGCAATCACCGTTATATTTTTTGAGGATAAAAACTCTTTATCCAATTTAGTGAGTAAATAAGTTAAAGGCCCTGCATCCTCATTAACAGTTCGCTTTTTACCAACTCCGTCAATCTCATCTATAAAAATCATACAAGGACTGTTTGTCTCTGCTTTCTCAAAAACTTGATCTATATTCCTTTGACTAGACAAGCAAGACGCAGAAACAGACATAAACGCAAACAGAGATTTAGTTTGATTTGCAATTGCCTTACTAATACTAGTCTTACCAGTTCCTGGTGGACCGTACAAGAGATATCCTCCGCTTTTTGACTCACAAATTCCTCTCAACTTTTCTTTTATGTCATTTGGTAATATAATATCACTAAATGTTGTATTCCACCCTCTTTCTTCATCTTTTGCGTAAAATTCCATATTCAGCTTTGCTTCTACTTCATTTTTTGTTGCAGGACTATTAATTAACCTTGCAGAAAGATCACTAACCTCTTTTTTTAACCCATTCACTTCATCTTTCGTTACAAAATTCTCTGAAATTCTATGAACTTTTTCTTCTAGATCACTAAACCCGTATTTATTTTCTTTATCCTTTCCATCTTCTAATTCTTCTTTAATTGGAGTTAGCTTATTTTCTTCTTTCCTTAACCCTTTATTCGGCTCTTCGACTTCAGCTTTCGAGTTTTCTTGAGATTTTTTATTTTGTTTAATCATTTTATATGAAAACACAATTACTACTGCAGAAAGCGCAAATAAAATAAAAATAACAGGGGGAGCTATATTTAAAGCTGCAACGTAAGGAGCTACAGCAAAAACTCCAGATGTAATTAATGTAAGGGAAGCAATAGCACCAGCTATAAAAAAAGTTATATTAGCTCTATTAGACATATTTTAGCTTATAAACAGTTAATTTATAAATAATACATTTAAAGAGTACAAGCTTTTCATAGTAAAGCAAGACTAACTTAAGGCATCCTTAATCAATCTATGATCGAGGTATTATGCAGTATTAAGATATAAGATGGTATGTTGTATTTTTAATTCAGTGTTCTTTTTCTTTCATTCCAGGGTACTGGAATGATAGATGCTATGATAAGAAATTCAATAACTTAAAGTAGGTAATTAAAGCCTCTAATTAAGATCTAAATCTATAGTTATTATAAGCAACACTAAAGAAGTGCGGAAGTAAAAATTTACGAAAGAGCATTATGTATACATATGCTTTGTAGATCTACACTTTGCCACCCTTCTGTTAAGCTTTGCCTCCCTTCCATTACGTTTTGTCGCTCTTTTATTTCTTTTATTTCGTTATCGAATTTTGACATTAGATATTTAGCATAACCAGATGTTAATGCTGTTGATGCAGATACAGCTATTGCTGCCGTAACAGATGTTAATGTAATTTCCATTGTCTCGGTTATAAAAAGCGTCGATGTTACAAAATTCCCTAACATGGCAACTAAGCCACCAACAACTACACTACCTTGAACTACTTTATTTTTTAAAAACCCTTTTATACTCTCTACCATATCTTCTTGGTGATTTATAATGGCATAATACAAAGGAGTTTTCTGCAAACTATCTTTTTCATAAACATCTGCACCTCTGTCTAGTAGAGCATCTACTATCTCTAAATAGCCATTTTTAGCAGCATAATGCAAAGGAGTACTACCATTTCTATCTTTTACATGAACACTTGCGCCTTCAGCTAACAGAGCATCTACTACCTCTATATGGTTACTTAAAGTAGAATAATGCAAAGGAGTACTACCACTTCTGTCTTTTACATTAACATCAGCACCTTTTTTTAGTAGAGCATTTACTACACCTACACATCGACTATAAACGGCATGATGCAAAGCAGTCTCTCTATTTTCACCTTCTACATGAACATCCGCATGCCTATCTAATAAAACATTCACTAAATCCTTACAGCCAGCTGCTGCAGCTGCAATTAATAATGTAAATTCGGCATCAGGATCACTTTGGATGAATGTATGATTTATACTAAAATTTTTATTTTCCCACTCTTGATACGCTATTGTATCTTCCCTTCGCAATACCTCTTTTATTTTATTAATTACATTATCTTTATTTACACTTGCATCTTTATCAATTGCACTTAATATCTTTTTCAGATTTTCAAAATCCATCTTTACCTCCTATAACTTTACGTTGCAGTTACTACACAATTACAAACAAAAGTAAACACATTTTTGGAAATTATTTAGAAAAAGAATCCATTAAAAAAGTCAGTGATTTGTAATAAATAACTGATCCATTTAATTGAAAGAAATATGTGATGTAACTATAGTCATTATAAACAACAATAGAAAAAACACGGAAGTAAAAAATTTATATTGATCTTATCATATTTATTATTAGCATAATTATAAACATGGGAAAGCAAATACAAGTTAACTTATCTAAAAAAATAGTGAGAGGGTCTTATCTGGCGCAAAATGGATGGCCAACCTTAGTGAAAATTATTTTGCATCATTGAATAATAACAGCATTAAACCAGCCAGCTCTATAAGAAAACTAATAGAGGCTTTTTTACTTGTTCCAATTATTACATCCAGTGCTATTACACTAGCATGTACCTATTTTTTTCTGAATGCAGTGAGTATTCAAAAATATGATTGCAGCTTTGAATAAGGGAAAAATTATGGCGCCTATGATTTTTGAAGGCTATTGCGATACAGACGTTTTTAATAGCTAGTTCAAGCTTTTTGCTGGGTGATTTTGGATAATGCAACTTTTCATAGAAAATAAGTGACTTTGTTAAAAGTGTCGGTGCTGAAGTTATATATCTGCCTCCATATTCTCCTGATTTTAATCAAACCATTGGTTTGTTATAAAAAATTTAGCCAGAAAGAATATTCAGCTATTCGAACTATTAGAAAAAGAGCTATAATTATAGACTCCGTATACACTATAACTAGACTTTTTTTTAAGAGGAATGATACAGAAGTTAGTACTAAGACACTAAACAGTTTTCAAAAATGAAAATTATACCTTAAAGCTGATTTTCATACAGTTCTTGCAAGCGATAGCACTCTCACTTCTCTTATACCAGAGTTTAAAATTTCCTGAGAGCAAGACCTTGCGGTTGCGCCAGTTGTTACTACATCATCAACCAATATCACGATTTTGTTTTTGATAATTTCGCTGTTACTTACTTTAAAAGTATTTTTCAAATTTTTTTCACGCTGTTTAAGTGAAAGACCAGCTTGAGGTTTGGTGTGACAAATACGTTTTATTGCAAATGGTGTATAAGATAAATTAGATAACTTACTTAATTCCTTCGCGAGCAATGATGCTTGATTATATTTACGTTTAAATAAGCGTATTTTATGTAGCGGTATGGGAACTATGACCTCTGCATTTTGAAACATGTCTTTGTTAGCTTTGTACATCCACTTTGCATAGACTTTCACATAATTTAAATTATCAAAAAATTTAAAATTTATAATCATATTTTTGCTATGTTCATCATAAGCAAAAACTGATCTTAATACTTTAAATGGTGAAGGGTTACTGATGCATTTACCACATGTATCAATGTTATCTGGAATTACTACACCACAAACATTACAGTAATGCTTAGTTAAAAAATTGATTTTTTTATTGCATTCACTACATAAATCATAACTTTTATCAATTATACGTTCACAACTTACGCATACGTTTGGAAATATGAGATCTGTAGCTTTTTTTAATAAGAGAAGATTCATGAATTAAATATGTTAGGTATACCTTTTAAAATGCTCCTCATAACCTAATTATTAAGAAATAGTCGATACTTGATCCAATAAATATGTTTTAAGATACTTGCCTGTAACGCTTTTTGGAGTCTGTGCAACTTTTTCTGGAGTTCCTACAGCAACCACTTCGCCACCTTTTACTCCACCCTCTGGACCAATATCTATTATGTAATCAGCAGTTTTTATAACATGTAAATTGTGCTCAATAACTATAACAGTATTTCCTAAATCAACTAGCCTATGGAGTATTTTCAGTAAATTATTTACATCTTCAAAATGTAACCCAGTTGTTGGCTCATCGAGAATATACAATGTTTTCCCGGTAAATCGCTTTGATAGTTCCTTAGACAGCTTTATTCGTTGTGCTTCACCCCCGGACAACGTTGTTGACGACTGTCCAAGCGTTATATAGCCAAGCCCTACTTCCTGTAAAGAAATCAACTTTTCCTTTATCATTGGAAGATTTTCAAAAAAGTCACATGCTTGATCTATTGTCATATCAAGCACATCAGAAATTGATTTTCCCTTGTAAGTAACTTCCAATGTTTCTCGGTTATACCTCTGTCCTCTACATTGCTCACATTTCACATAAACGTCCGGTAGGAAATGCATCTCGATCTTTAAATGCCCATCACCTTTACAAGCTTCACATCTTCCTCCCTTGGTATTAAATGAAAATCGGCCTATATTGTAACCTCGTGCCTTCGACTCTGGGAGACCTGCAAACCAATTTCTGATGTTAGTAAACATACCAACATATGTTGCTGGATTTGATGCTGGGGTCCTACCAATTGGCGATTGATCAACTTCTATAATTTTATCTATATACTCAAGGCCTTCTATTTTGTCGCATTGACCATGCCTTGCAGATGAATGATTTATCTTGTGTGCTGAGTATTTATATAATGTTTCTATCACTAAACTTGATTTCCCTCCTCCTGATATTCCAGTAACACAAATAAAATTCCCTATAGGAAATTCAACATTTATATTTTTTAAGTTGTTCTCACAAGCATTAACTACCTTTATGAACTGAGTTGTTTGCTTTCTTCTTTTTGAAATTGAAATTTCCTTCTTTCCACTTAAATACTGTCCTGTTATGCTTTCTGAATTTTTTTGTACCTGATCTGGTGTTCCTTCTGCAACGATTTTTCCTCCATTCACGCCAGCTCCAGGACCAATATCAATCACATAATCAGCAGCCATTATTGTGTCTTCATCATGTTCAACAACAATCACAGTATTACCCATGTCTCTCAGATTTTTAAGTGTGGTAATTAATCGATCATTATCACATTGATGAAGGCCAATTGAGGGCTCATCAAGCACGTATAGCACTCCTGTTAAACCAGAGCCAATTTGCGAAGCAAGCCTGATCCTCTGGCTTTCACCACCAGAGAGAGTGCTAGATTCACGGTCAAGTGTAAGGTAATTTAGCCCTACATTCTTTAAAAATGTCAGCCTTTTGATTATTTCGTTTAATATTTTATTTGAAATTTGCCTTTGTTGTTCTGTAAGTTTGTCTGATAAATTTCCAAACCACTTAAGGGATTCATCGATGCTGAGCCTTGATATTTCACCTATATGTTTTTCGTCAATTTTCACTGTAAGTGCTTCTTTTCTCAATCTATAGCCAGCACATTCTTTGCAGTCAGTAACAGAACAATACCTATCAATAAGTGATGCATCGTAATCCATCTGGCGTTCTAGGATACTGACCAAACCTTGAAATTTCATTTCTCTAGAGCCAAAAAGTATTAAATCCTTCACTTTTTGGTCTATATTCTTCCACGGAACATCAAGGCTAAATTTGCAATTTTCAGCCAGTGATAGAATTGCATTTTTTAGCAATCCATAGTTTGTATGCACTTGACGGAACATTGATCCAATTGGCTTTAAAGCACCTTCAGATATCGAGAGCGTTTCGTCTGGCACTATTAGCTTTGCATCAACACTTAGTTTTTTACCGAGCCCACTGCATGAACTGCATGCACCGTAGGGGCTGTTAAAAGAAAACAATCTTGGCTCTATTTCTTCAAGAGTAAAGCCAGACTCAGGACATGCAAAATTCTCTGAGAAAGTTAAAGTTTGACCATTTTTATACTCGGAATTGTGGTTATCAGGTAAGTTCACTATTTCTGCATACATTAAGCCATGGCCCAGCCTCAATGCTGATTCTATACTGCCTGGTAGTCGATTTCCTATATCATCTGACATGGAGATTCTATCTGCAATAACAAAAATATCATGTTTCTTGTTTTTGTCGAGTTTAGGCAAGTCATCTATATTGTATGTTTCACCATCTATTTTTAGTCTCACGTAACCCTGCTTTTTAATTTCCAATATCTCTTTGAAGTGCTCTCCTTTTCTGCCACGCACAATAGGAGCAAGTATATATATTTTAGTTTCTAAAGGTAATGCTATAATAGTATCTACAATTTGAGATACAGCCTGTTTCGTTATTGGCAACCCAGTTACAGGCGAATAAGGTATTCCCACTCGTGCATATATCAAACGTACATAATCGTAAATTTCAGTAACGGTTCCAACAGTTGATCTTGGATTTTTTGAGATCGACTTTTGATTAATTGATATTGCAGGAGAGAGGCCTGTGATTGACTCAACATCTGGTTTATCTTGAATATTAAGAAATTGACGTGCATAAGCCGATAGACTTTCGACGTATCGGCGTTGGCCTTCTGCATAAATCGTATCGAATGCAAGGCTAGACTTACCAGAACCACTTAGTCCAGTTATAACAACTAACTTATTTTTTGGTATATTGACATCAATACCCTGCAAATTATGCTCTCTTGCACCTTTAACTCTGATCATACTTCATGTACCTTTGACCATTACAGCCTCAAAATACATAAACTCACAACAACTTGCTACTAATTTTTTTAACTGTTATGGAAAACAAAGTAGCATAACTAGTGCAAAACATTTTGCCACACAACTATATGAACATCTGTTTTCGCCAAGTTAGTTCGTACAACAAATGGTGTCATAAAAGTATGTTTTCTACAATCTCATCAAAAACATGCTTATCAATTTTTGGAAACAGGAAATTTTATTTTATATAAAATATAGAATTTTGATAAATTTAACTTTTTTGTGAGATTATGCAGTGATAAAAATAAATTGAGAGGGAAAGGTTGTGGCAATAGAGAAGGAGAAGTTTTTTGAAATAATAAATGAGGTAAGTAAAAGTGGAGGTTTGGATGAAGATAATTTACTTGAAAGAATAAAGAATGAGTTAAAAGGAAAAGATGCAGGAGAGTACAACAAGTTTAGTAAAAATTTTAGTAAAGAACATCAATTTAGTATAAAAATTTTAGAAGAAGCTGCAGAAGATTGGACGTTGTTACATCTTGCTACAGCATGCAACAATATGTTAATAGTGGAACTTTTACTAAAAAAGAAAGCAAGTGTTAGCGCTCGAGTAAAAGATGGCTCTAAAAATGATGGGCTAACTGCTTTGCATATTGCTGCTTCTTGTGGACATAAAGACATGGTAAAACGGTTACTAAATGACAATCGAGTCAATCCTTCATTAAAAAGCAAAAATAAGACTCCAAGAGAGATAGTTGGTAATACAGAGAATAAAGAAGCTATAGAGGAAATGTTAAAGAAAGCAGAACAAAATTTTTATACAAAGCATGAGAAAAAAACTGATGTATCAGCAGATGTTATAAATTCTGTGAAACAATACAATACCATACGTAGTGGTGCACAGGCTCCTGTTACGTGCGAAAGTAGTGACAGTATAGTAAGTGAGCAATACTTACATGCTGGTGTTAAGAATATGGTAGAAAAATTTGAGTCACCACAAAGAGGAAGTGTTACATATAGTGGTAAACAGACTCCTATTGGTGAAAGCGTTAGTAGTGACGACAACGGTTTAGCACTTGAAACTACGTTTGATACTTCTTCCTACTCCGAAATAAATTACGACGGGGCAGCTAATGAAGTTGATAACCAAACTTTAGAAAGCCTGCAAACTCAAGTTCAGTTGAAAGATAGCCAAATTCGGAAGTTAGAAAAGCCAGGTAAAGAATTAAAACATGTTGAGAAAGAACTAGAAAAATCAAAGAGTGACGTAGCTGGACATGAGACTCGGTTAGAAATAGTTGATAAGCTCAGTAAAGAGAATCAATCACTAAAGCAAAAAATAAAAGATCTGGAAAACGAGAATACAACACTTAATAGTGAATTAAGCAAAACCAAAGCAAATAAAGTATTACTAGAAAAAACAGAAAAAAGACAACTGTCTTTCTTAAAAATTGCTTCTGTAAACTTTGCAATCATGTTGACAGTAGGTGTTGCCTTTAGTATAGCCTTCCAATTACCAATTCTATTGATGATTGCAACTTCTGTGATGTCTTCATTGATAGTCGGTGGAGTTACATACGCACTATCACCGCAACCTACTGAATTAAAAGAAGTAAGTATTCAATGCTCAATGCAACATGATGCTTGTAAAACTTAACTTGTGCGCTTCCTGGTAATTTTGATATAGTTATTTCAGTTGAAATCTACAGGTTTACAAATGGCAATCTTAAGTGTAAGAGAAGCTTTATGCACAGCGATCAGAGAAGAAATGCAAAATGACCCTGATATATTTATCATGGGTGAAGAAGTTGCAGAGTATGATGGTGCTTATAAAGTAACGAAAGGATTACTGAAAGAGTTTGGAGAAAATAGGGTAGTTGATACACCCATTACTGAACATGGATTTGCTGGTCTTGCTGTTGGAGCAGCATTTGCTGGACTGAGGCCAATAGTCGAGTTTATGACTTTTAATTTTTCTATGCAGGCTATCGACCAAATTGTGAATTCCGCAGCAAAAACAAATTATATGTCGGGTGGACAACTTGGATGCCCTATAGTATTTCGTGGACCAAATGGTGCTGCAGCAAGAGTTGCAGCACAACATTCTCAGTGCTTTGCATCTTGGTATTCGCATGTTCCAGGGTTGAAAGTAATAGCACCTTACTTTGCCTCCGATTGCAGAGGTCTGCTTAAAGCTGCAATTCGTGACCCTAATCCGGTAATATTTCTAGAAAACGAGATCGCTTATGGACATGAGCATGAAGTTCCTGACTCTGAGCTATCAAACAAAGATTATCTACTTGAGATAGGCAAAGCTGCTGTTATACGGGAAGGAAAGGATGTAACTATCACTGCTTTTTCATTGAAACTAATGGATGCGTTAAATGCAGCAGATTTACTCTCTAGTGAAGGAATAGAAGCTGAAGTTATCGACCTCAGAACCTTAAGACCACTTGACACTGAAACAGTTATTAACTCTATTAAGAAGACCAATAGATTAGTAAGCATAGAAGAGGGTTGGCCATTTGCAGGAATAGGAGCAGAACTCTCAGCCATGGTTATGGAACAAGGATTTGACTACCTTGACGCTCCGGTTGTACGGGTAACCGGCAAGGATGTCCCCTTACCTTATGCTGCAAACCTAGAAAAGAAAGCATTACCACAAGTGGAAGATATAGTTGAAGCTGTGCACCAAGTCTGCTTTAGAAAGAAATAGTCCTATTGACTCTTTTTTTTATCTCCCGTTCCACATTCTTCCATAAAAGAGGCATTTGTAGAGTTTATACCACCCATTACTTTTATGACAATAGTTTTAGCGCCAAAAAACACAGCGCAAAATACACCGAGGGCGAAAAGAGCAGGCCACGGCATTCTACCAAATATTGCAAGTAAAGCTGCTCCTATTATCACTACGGTCATAAGCGGTCCACCTATTCCCCAAACGTAGCCAATAATATTACATATTACTTGAGCAGTTGTATCGTCATTAGAGTTAGCAGCACTTCCAACATGAGAAAAAGAAATAAATAATACTATAAGTAGAATACAAAAAACCTTTCTAATTGTAGGGTTCATCCCTATACCTTAAGTTTAAATATTATAATTATATCTAAAATAGTATAATTTTCAGTAAAACTAGCATTGTGATTTATACAATATTGCATAGCAAATGATGTCTATTGGTTATCAATCACTGTCAATTACTTGAGAGCTTATTTCGACTTTCGAAAAAGAGCAATAACACCCATGAGTAAAATTTCACATTACCACTTTTATGTGTTATGATAAGCTTAAATTTACAAAGAAAATAAAATTGAAAGAATTGAGAGAGAACCGGATAGCAAGAACGAGAAAGTTTTTATCTTCACTGTTTTTTTTGCTACTAATTGCGCTATCAATACGTAGTTTTTTATTTGAGCCATTTCATATTCCTTCTGGTTCAATGAAAAGCACTCTACTTGAGGGAGATTATATTTTTACTAGTAAATATTCATATGGTTATAGTAAACACTCTTTTCCATTTTCTCCAAACATCTTTAGCGGTAGAATCTTTTATACCCCTCCGGAGCGTGGTGATATAATAGTTTTCAAGCCTACAAGAAATGACAGCATTAGATTTGTTAAGCGGGTAATAGGAATACCGGGCGATAAAGTGCAAATGATAGAGGGGGAGTTATATTTAAATGATCAGAAAGTAAAGCGAAGACAAATTGAAAATTTTTTTGATTATGAGTCAAAGCGTAATATAGCAAGATACATCGAAACACTCCCGAGCGGCAAGGAGCATGAAATTCTAATAGATAATCTTTCTAATAAGTTATCATACAATACTCCAGTTTATTATGTGCCTGATGATCAATTTTTTGTTATGGGAGACAATAGAAATAATTCTTTTGATAGCAGGTTTTCTGAAATTGGGTTAATACCAACTGAAAATATAGTTGGGCGCGTAAGCATGGTTGGTTTATCGTTTAAATTAGGCAAAGTTGATTGGTTGCCGTTTGATTTTAGGTTACCTATTGCTCTGAGATTTGACAGGGTACTTCACAAAGTTTTATGAACTCTATCTGTCTGCTGATTCGCATAATTCTAAAGCAGAGTTTTCTAACTCAGAGATAGCATTATTAATGTTGTCTAAGTCATTTTCCTGTAAAGCGTCTTTTGCGTTCTGTAGTAAAATTTTTAACTTTTGCTCAGTGGAAACATTTTCAACTAGATGTATGAGCTTGTTACCGTTAATTTTAGCCTCTGCAAGGGAACGAGCCTTCATGTCTTCATCAAAGTTACTTACTGACTGATTGACCATATCTTGAATATCTTCTTCACTTAAGCCAGAGCTTGAATTTATTTCAACTGTCTGTTCGACTCCAGTAGTTTTTTCTCTTGCAGTGACAGTCAATATTCCATCAATGCTAACTGTAAATCCTATTTCAACTTTTGCAGAACCTGCAGGCAATTGTGGTATACCTTTGAGTTCAAATCGTGCTAGAGATTTATTATCTTTTATCATTTCACGTTCTCCTTGACAAACGTGAATTTTCATTGCTGTTTGCCCGTTAGCGTAAGTTGTAAACTCTTTTATTTCTGAAACTGGTAGTGGTGTATTTCTTGGTATAATTTTTTCAACTATTCCCCCCATAGTTTCTATGCCAAGTGATAAAGGCAGCACATCAAGGAGAATATTCCTATCTTTTGAGTTTGAAGTTAAATAATGAGCCTGCAAAGCTGCCCCATTGGCAACTGCTTTGTCCGGATCCACATCATTCAGCACTTTATTGCCAAAGAGTTTGATTAGTGAATTTTGCACTAATGGCACTCTAGTTGCGCCACCAACTAAAATTACCCCTTTTATATCATCGATTTTAAGATCTATGTTGCTTATAGTACGAGTAACTATATTTATAGTCTTATTAACCAAAGGACTGATTGCTTGCTCGAATTCTTCTTTGGTAATTTTGCACTTAAATAATTCACCATTGATGCTGAATTCAAAAGTGCCAGAGGTATCTTCACTTAGGTACTCTTTTATAGCACGTATATTGCAGATACCAGTTTTAGTGTATGAATGTTGTAATTTGTAGGTAGTTGTATCAGATGGTGTCATTCCAGTGCTTGACACTGGAATCCAGTTCTTATTATATAACTTTCTGGTGTGTTCACTTGCAATCAAACTTTCTGGATCCCAGTGTCGGAGCACTGGGATGACACTAGAGCATTTTTTATTTAAACCTACCTGTTCTCTATACTTTTCAAGCACGATTAAACTAAGTAGATGATCAAAATCATCACCACCAAGTTTAGTATCACCACCAACTGCAAGAACTTGAAACACTCCTTGATGTAATTTTAATATTGAAATGTCAAATGTTCCACCACCGAGGTCATAAACTGCATATATGCCACTGTTATTGTTCTTTCCAATGGAGTAAGAAAGTGCTGCAGCGGTTGGTTCATTAATGAGGCGAAGAACATCTATGCCAGCTAATTTTGCTGCATATTTGGTTGCGTTACGTGCTGAATCATCAAAATAAGCTGGTACAGTAATCACTGCTTTGTTAACTTTCATCCCTGTGAATTTTTTTACCCTCTTGCATAGAGTTTTTAGTATCTCAGCAGAGATCTCAATAGGAGTGAGATACTTTTCTTCTGAGCATTTTACCCTAATAACTTTTTCACTTTCGTTATCTATTTCACAATTGATACCTTCTTTATGCAAGTCTTTAACACTTTTACCCATTAAGCGTTTTATAGAGCAGATAGCGTTTTCGCCAACATCGTAGCCTACTTTTAGTACATCCTTTTCATATGAAATGACAGAAGGTAATAGTTCACGACCTTGCTCATCTTTAAATATTTCTACATTGCCAGCTTTATTTACCATGGCAATTAAAGAGTTAGTAGTTCCAAGATCTATACCAAAAACTACCTCATTTGAACTTGGTTCAGAAATTTGAACTGGCCGCATTTTCCTTTATCTCCTCAAATGACTTATATAAATATCTCAATCTAAAAACTTGCGTAGCAGCTTCATCAAAATTTTTTGTAGCAAAAGCATTAATTAGGTTTTTAGTACAATCTTTTACCTTTTCATCAATCATCCTACTTGCAAATTGTAAATCATCGCAGTCTAGAAAGTATTCTCTTATTTCCATTGATTCATTTAATATTTCAGGATCAAGATGCTCTTTTTTGCTTTGTACGTCAAAAAGATCCAACAAATGTTCGGCACGCTTTAGCGGTGACTTCAGTACCTGATAAGCTTTGTTGATATTTTCCATATTTTTGGACTCTCTTTCATTTATATCAGTTTTGCTTAGCTCAATATATTTTTTCTCCAGCTCATCAAAGCTGATGTTAAAAGCCGGTTCAATTCCAAATAATGTGAAATGGTTGCTAGACATGAAAACTCTCTCCACAACCACATTTTCCTTTCTCATTAGGATTTTTGAAAATAAAACCTGATGAGAATTTTTCCTCTACATAATCCATTTCAGAGCCAAGGATAAACATGATAGATTTTGGATCGATCAGCACCTTGACTTTTTGATCATCACTGCAGCTTTCTTCAATTACCGACTCCAAAGGACGAACATCATATGCATATTCAATATCATATTTTAAACCAGAGCATCCTTTTTGCTTAATTAGAACTCTTATTCCTATTGCTTCTTCAAGGTTAGCATGCTTCTTTTTGTCCAATAAAAACCTTACCCTCTCTACTGCATTTGCAGTTAGAGTGATAGGTTTTTTAACAGAATTTACTCCTTGAAATTCACTCATATTCCTCAATGTTTTTGTTTATTTTGATAATCATGAATAGCAGCTTTTATAGCATCCTCAGCAAGTACTGAACAGTGTATCTTTACTGGCGGCAAAGACAATTCTTCCACTATTTGAGTATTCTTTATCTTTGTTACATTCTCAATAGTTTTTCCTTTGATCATTTCTGTAAGCAAAGAACTTGAAGCTATAGCAGAACCACAACCAAAAGTTTTAAATTTTGCGTCTTCAATAACACCTTTATCGTTGACCTTTATTTGCAGTTTCATTACATCTCCGCATGATGGTGCACCAACTAAACCAGTACCAACATTTGGATCATTTTTATCCAGAGAACCAACATTCCTTGGATTTTCGTAATGATCTAAAATTTTCTCATTATAACTCATAGAACTACCCGTAAACCATTACTTACATTATAACATATTTAGGTTAAAAACTAAAGTAAAATACACTAGCAAGCGGTACATTTTACTCACAAAATATATAGGTTACTAGTGTATTTACTTTACAAATACATATAGTGCATGTCATTCTTTATATGGTAATTTTAGAAGGAGTATTTCTTGAGTTTATTAAGTAATCTTTATCAAGGACTATTAAAAACCTCCTCCCGTTTTAGTGATGGAGTAAAAAATATTTTTTCTGGCAAAAAAAAATTAGATCAGTCGCTTTTAGATGATCTGGAAGAGCTGCTGATCAGCATGGACATAGGTCATAAAACTTCTAGATTGCTTATTGATAAGCTCGCAAGTATCAAATTTGAATCAGAAGTTGAACATAACATTATCACACAGCAGTTAATGAGCGAAATAGAAACAATATTAAACCCTGTTGTGCAGCCGCTCATTTTGAATAAAAAACCACACATAATAATGGTATGCGGAGTGAATGGTAATGGAAAAACTACAACTATAGGTAAACTTGCCTATAAATATAAGGAAAAAGGAAAATCCGTTATGCTTGTTGCGTGCGACACATTCAGAGCTGCTGCGAGTGAGCAATTAAATATTTGGGCAGAACGTTCTGATTGCTCTATTGTTACTGGAGAGCACGGTAGCGATTCTGCAAGTGTGGCATATAGAGCTGTAAATCAAGCGATAAAAGATAGCGTTGATGTTGTTTTGATTGATACAGCGGGAAGGCTACAAAACAATGTAAATCTCATGCAAGAGCTGTCAAAAATACATAGAACGATAAAGAAATTGGATGATACTGCTCCTCATGATGTTATTTTAGTTCTTGATGCAACTACTGGCCAAAATGCTTATAGCCAATTAGAGGCCTTTAGTAAAATGGTTGGTGTTACCGGGTTAATTGTAACAAAGCTAGATGGTACTGCCAAAGGTGGAGTAGTGATTGGGCTTGCAGAAGCTTATAAGGTGAAATTACACGCTATAGGAATTGGTGAAAGTATAGAAGACCTGAGGGAATTTACTGGCAAAGAGTTTGCTGAAGCGCTGTTTAAATCTGATTGAAGATCTCTTTAATTTTCTCATATGACCAAGCTTAATTATCATGAGAAGCCGTTTTTAGATGGTATCATTCCAGTACTTCCTATTTGAGTAGCCTTTTCTTGTCATCCCAGTCTGGGATCCAGATTGCAAGTGGGTTGGGTGAGCCGTTAACGTATAAAAATTACTTCCGCATATTTTCAATCTCATTATAATTACAAATAGAGATATTTTAAGAGCTCAAAATCTATCTTTAGTCTGCAGACTTTTTAATCAAACTTATTAAAAAATGTATTCTTCAGTGTATATCTGTCGTATGTGCACTGCATTTTTTTCTAACTCTTTTTTATACAGGAGGATTTTATGTCCAGAATTCCAGATACTTGACCTTTACTTTAGCTAAAAACCAACTGGTACCTATGGTTTTAGAAAGTGTAGGAAATAGAAACGTTTCTGTTTTTTGAGTAATTAAAAACCACTTCAGCTTGTCACTCATGCTTAAAAAGTTATTATATTAATGTAATATTGATACTTGTATACTAACATAAATATATTTTAAAAATTTAAGGAGTATATTATGACAATGTCTACCACAAATTAGTGAGAAATTAGCAGCTAGAGCAAAAAGTCTCTTTGATGAGAGCGAAAAATTATTGCTTATAGCAGAGGAAATATATAATCAAGATCCAATGAATTTTTAATTACAGTAAAAACAGTAAAAAAAGAAGCCAGTGTCACCTACTCAGATGACATTATGGAAGCTGGGATAACATCCTTCCCACAAGCAAAATGTTCATGCAGATAATATTTAACTGTGATTGAAGATCTCTTTTAACTCTTTTATATGACCAAGCTTAATTATCTCAATATCATGAGAAGAATAATTGCCATTTTTAGGCATAATCGCTTTTTTAAATCCTAACTTTTGTGCTTCCCTTAGTCTGAGATCAGCATGCGAAACATTTCTAATTTCTCCTGAAAGTGCAACCTCACCGCAGATTATTGAAGAAGTTGGTAGCGGTAAATTTACTAAACTTGAAATAAGAGAAGCAGCAACAGCAAGATCAGCTGATGGTTCCTGTATTTTGAGTCCTCCTGCAATGTTTAGGTATACTTCTTTATCATGCAAAAACATTTTACAACGAGCACTTAGAACCGCGATTATCATAGCTAATCTATTAATATCCCAACCAACTACTGCTCTTCTTGGAGTTGCCATATTAGTCCTTGCTATTAATGCTTGCACTTCCATTAAGATTGGTCTTGAGCCTTCAACTCCTGCAAATACGGCGCTGCCAACTACTTCTCTATCATGTACGGTCAAGAATAATGATGATGGATTATCAACAGGCATGAGTCCTGCTTTAGACATCTCAAAAACACCAATTTCATTTGCAGGGCCAAATCTATTTTTAATAGTACGTAAAATGCGATATTGATTACTATTTTCACCCTCAAAATATAGTACTGTATCTACCATATGCTCCAGGGTTTTAGGTCCCGCTATTTGTCCATCTTTCGTTATATGGCCAACTATTAAGAGAGAAACACCATATTGCTTTGCAAGAACAGTCAATTCATGAGCGCAGGTACGGACTTGAGTTACAGTTCCTGGTGCTGATGTGACTTTGCTATCATACATAGTTTGTATAGAATCAATTATCAAGAACTTAATACTTTTATTTTTCCTTATTGTTGCTACTACATCAGTTAAAGATACTGTAGATAAAAGCTTAATTTTAGGTTCATTTATCTTAAGACGCTTTGCTCTGAGGCTCACTTGCTCTAAAGATTCCTCGCCAGATACATAAAGACATTCAAAAGAGGAAAGTTGTACAACATTAGCTGCAATCCTAAGCAAAAGAGTAGATTTTCCAATTCCAGGTTCACCACCAATTAAAATGCTAGCACCTTGAACGATACCTCCACCAAAAACTCTATCTAACTCTTCTATTCCTGTTAAAAAACGATCGGGGGTAATAATTTCACTATCTGATAACGCTTTTATTGAAATTGGTGCAGATGTACTTCTCGTTTCTGTTTTTAGTACTATTTCTTCGACAACCGTATCCCAACTGTCACATGCAATACACCTTCCTACCCACCTTCCAGTGCTATGACCGCAGAATTGACATACGTATGCAGTTTTCATAAAAGCCAAAATTATAATTGTAATAAAAATTAGCTAAATAAGTGAAATAAATTTAAATAGAGAAAATTACCAATCACACTTTTTATCTTGTGGTTTTATTTGCAATATTGCTACTAAGCTGACTAATAAGCAAAAAATTACATAAAGCCCAGCAGCAAAGTCTATTTTAGGAAACATTATAGTAAACCAAGTGCATATCATAGGAGTAAATCCACCATGCAGGGCATAAGAAATGTTACGTGATAAACTCACACCACTAAATCTAACATTAGTAGGAAAAAGCTCAGCAGTAACTATCCCTATAGGATTAATACCCCTCTCGATTATAGAAAGAGCCATCACACTCAACATAATTATTAGGTAGCTTTTATAGTAATATGCAATAGATAACATAGGACAACATATTACCATTGTTATCACTATAAATAAGATTGCAGTGCGTTCTCTTCCTGTTTTATCAGCTAAAATTCCAAGCACTATTGAAGATATCGGCATTAATATACTGGTTATAATGAGTACAACTTCGTTGACATACGTTGTTACATAAGTTTCAACAGACACTATTTCTTTTGCAATTGTTCTAAGAAATATGGTAAATCCAACAGCAACATTAACAGGTACAGATATTAAAATGGCAAGTATCAGGGCTCTTTTATAGCGTTTTGTAAGCTCTATTATTGGTACATTAGGTAAATTTCTTTGTTCTCGATTTTTTTCATACGCTGGAGTTTCTCCTAGTGTATATATACTATATGCGCTTATTAATCCTAAAATGGCTGAAAAAATAAACGGCAGCCTCCAACCCCAAGCGTTAAAATCAGTGGTTTTTTTACAAATGATCACTGCAACCACAGAGAGCAATATGCCAATAGAGCGACCAAAACTTATTATTCCAAAAAACATTCCTAGTTTTTTCTTATTAGGTAAATGCTCTATGAGATAAACAGAGCTACCTCCTTGCTCAGCGCCAAGTGCAACCCCTTGTATCAGATGGATTGTAAGAAGCAACATAGTAGAGGTTATTCCTATTTTACTATAACTTGGAATAAACGCAACGAGACTAGAAGGAATCGATATTAGCAAGATAGCAATCGTTAACGCCATTCTCCTTCCATACCTATCACCAATGTGACCAAATACGAATGCACCAAGTGGTCTTACCATAGCGCCCAGTCCTGCAATTCCAAACAATTGCAATATGCTGTAGTAGATATCTTTTGCATAACAAAATTCTCTACTAATTATATTAACCAGATCAATAAAGAGCATATGGTCATACCATATTGCGATTCTACAGAGTATTGTTGCAATCAATACTCTTGTTTGTTGATTGTACACTTAGTTTAATTTGTAAATGTCTACTTATTTTTATTTTGGCTGCTTTTTAGAACTTTGCAACTCAAGCGTATGGCTTATATGTAAATATTATTAAAATTGGAACTTGCATAACCAGCCAGTCTGGGATCAAATAAAAAAATCTGGTCATCCGCTGGAATGACATGGTGGAATGTCCTTCTTGTCATTCCAGTACTCCTTTTCTTGTCATCCCAGTGCTCCGACACTGGGATCCATTTTTCCATCATCAGAAACGTTGATTACTTTTATACTCGTAAATTTAACTGGATCCCAGTGTCGGAGCACTGGGATGACACCTCTCTTAAATTACTTTAGCTACAAATATCAAGAAATTTACCAAGTAGAAAAAAGACAAAAGAAACCCCCTATTAGCTAGCTCTAATCCTGAAAATTGGCCTGTCTTAAACAGACCGTTTCAGCTTATATGGTTAAAAAACTGGAAGTTTTGTAAAGAAATAAGATGCACATAGTGCAAAAAATTAAAAATAAGACGACAACTGCGTTATGCTTTTGTCGTTTAATCTCCACAGACGAAGATAAATAGTATAGCGTTATCCTTATGGTAAGGGAGTTGGGAAAATTTGTAAAGTAGGCTCTTTCATTAGGTTTTTTGCTAACATTAAAACAATTCACTTAAAAAACTGAGAAGACCATTAAAATATTTTTTTACTTTTTATTCTATATATTTCAACATATTACCTTTAAGTACTAATAATTATGGCATTATTGATAGTTGAGTCGCCGGCAAAGGCAAAGACGATAGGTAAATATTTGAGTAAAGAATTTAAAGTGGCTGCATCCTTTGGCCACGTCAGAGATCTGCCAGCGAAGAATGGTTCTGTTGATCCTGATAATGACTTTGCCATGAAGTATGAGATTATTGAAAAAGCAGAAAAGTATGTAAAAGAGTTAGTCAAGGAAGCTAGTAAAACATCAGATATATACCTTGCAACAGATCCAGACAGAGAAGGGGAAGCAATAGCTTGGAATGTGATAGAGGCACTAAAGGAAAGAAAAGCAATCAATGATGAAAGCAACATTCATAGAGTAGTCTTTAACGAAATAACAAAAAGAGCAGTGCAAGAAGCTATAAAAAATCCACGTGAAATTAATATGGACTTAGTGCGTGCACAGCAAGCACGCAGAGCTTTGGATTATCTAGTTGGATTTAGCTTGTCACCGCTGCTGTGGACAAAATTGTCGGGAAGCAAATCTGCAGGGCGAGTGCAGTCTGTTGCATTAAAGCTTATATGCGAACGAGAGGATGAAATCAGTAAGTTTATAACACAGGAGTATTGGAGCATAAAGGCAGAAATGCAAAATAGCAAAGATGAGGCTTTTTTTGCTATGCTAAGCCACTATGACAATAAAAAGCTAGAAAAATTTGATATTAAGAATGAAGAAGAGGCAAAGAACTTAGTCAGGGAGATCGAGTCAAGGCAGTATGCTGTAAGCACAGTAGAACGCAAGCAAGTTAAGAGAAACCCGCTTCCTCCATTTATCACCTCAAGTCTTCAGCAAGATGCAGTGAATAAACTGTATTTTAATGTGAAAAATGTTATGCGAGTAGCGCAAAATTTATATGAAGGTATCAATATTGGTGGTGAAACCGTAGGGTTGATAACTTACATGCGTACAGATGGGTTTCATATTGCAGATGAGGCTATAAACTCAATCAGGGGATCAATTAAGTCATTATATGGTGATAAATATTTACCGCATTCTCCTCGTAAATATGTAAAAAAGGTCAAAAATGCTCAAGAAGCACATGAAGCAATCCGGCCAACTGATATTAATAGAACACCGGGTAGTATTAAGGATTACTTAACGCCAGAGCAATTTAAATTGTACGATTTAATCTGGAAAAGAACCATTGCAAGTCAAATGGAATCGGCGATTCTTGATCAAGTGGTAGTTGAAATTAGTTCTATTGACCAGAAAGTGATTCTGCGAGCAAGTGGATCAAGTATATTCTTTGATGGTTTTTATAAAGTCTATCAAGATAACATAGAAGCCGAAAATGAAGGCCTGCTACCTGCCATGAAGGAAGAGGAAGCGTGCAAGTTGATTTCTGTTGATCCGAAACAGCATTTTACTCAACCGCCACCTCGTTATAGTGAAGCGAGTATAGTAAAAAAAATGGAAGAAGTCGGTATAGGTCGCCCATCAACTTATGCAACAATTATTTCGGTATTACAAGATCGTGAATATGTTTCATTGGATAACAAAAGATTTATTCCAAGCAGCCGCGGTAAGATCGTGACTATATTTTTGGAAACTTTTTTTCAGCGTTGTGTAGAGTATGACTTTACAGCACAAATGGAAGAAAGGCTTGATTCAATCTCAAATGGACATGCAGATTGGAAAAAAGAACTAGGCTATTTTTGGGTGCCATTTTTTAATCATGTAAATTCTGTTAAGCAAATGACACATGATGAGATTTTTAGTGGTATTCATGATTTGGTAGTCAATTGGTTTTGCTCAGAGGAAGGAAAGGAAGAAATAGGTAAAAAATGTCCTAATTGCTCTGGTGGTATATTGAAATTAAATTTTGGAAAAGCCGGTGTGTTTCTTGGATGTTCTAACTATCCTGCATGCAATCATACAAAAGAAATTACGGGCAGTAATGACAATTCAGAATATCCAAAAAGTTTGGGTATAGATGATGTGACAGGCCAAGAGGTAATGATCAAAAAAGGTCCTTTTGGACTTTATCTGGAGTTTAATAGTGAGTCAGAAAAGAAAAAAAAGATTTCTGTACCAAAAGATATAAATGTTAATGATATTGATCTAAATACCGCCACTCGATTACTTTCCCTGCCGAAAATAATCGGAGAACACCCAGAAACTGGAAAGGAAGTAAAAATAGGTCTTGGACGATTTGGGTACTATATTCTCTATGATGGTCGATACTTTTCTCTTAAAAAAAGCTCTAAGGAGGTATTAGACACACAATTAAACGAAGCTATACAAATTATTGAGAGCAGCCCACGCAAAGAGCTAAAATCTCTTGGTTTTAATGAAAAGGGAAAAGAAGTTTTTATCTGCAACGGTAGGTACGGATTCTATATAAAATGCGGTAAAACAAACGTTGCTTTGGGCAAGAATGCAGATATTGAAAGTATAGATCTGAAGAAGGCTTTAGAGTTAATTAAGAATAAAAAGTAGACTTCTTGCATAACCATTCTTTATATGTTCTTTATTGTTGTTCCAGCGCTACACGCTGGAACTGAGAAAAAAAGAGCCTGAATTACAAGAAAGAAAATATTCAGATAACGAGAAAGTTGTCATCTGGTTAGCAGCTACAGTCGTGTGACGCAGACGTGCTAACAGGAAAATAGTCTCTATCAGAGTTAAGCTTTGCTGGCAAAAGGGAATGTTCAAAAAAGTGTGTCAAACCGAGAAATAAAAATAAAATAGAAACAAAAAATAGAGGTTTGATATATGAGTTACAAAATAGAAAATGGAACGACTGGCCTGGTAGATTACAAAGAGCTGGAAGCAAATATACTGTCATCAATAAGGGAAGGTAAACCATTGATGGGGAGAGATGGAGCATTAACACCATTTGTAAAAAGGCTGCTGGAAGCAAGTCTAGAAGGTGAAATAGAGCATCATTTATCCAATGAAAGAGAAGAAAAGAATCGAAGAAACGGAAAGAATGGCAAAACTTTGAAGACGAGTGCAGGTTCATTTGAACTATTGACACCAAGAGATAGAGAGGGAAGTTTCGAACCACAGATAGTGAAAAAAAGGCAAACAAGCTTACATCCAGAACTTGAAACAAAGGTCTTGAACATGTTTGCAAGCGGTGTGGGATACAGGGATATAGCATCCTATGTGGAAGAAATCTATGACCATAAAATATCTGCAGCAGAGATATCTGGAATTACAGATAAATTACTGCCTATAATCAATGAATGGAGGAGTCGTCCCCTACAATCAGTATACCCGATAGTATTTATGGATGGGATGTTTTTTAAGGTCAAAGAGAATGGACATTGCATAAGTAAATGCATGTACAATATATTAGGAATAGACCAAAATGGCAGAAAAGAAGTACTGGGTTTTTACTTAGCAGAAAGTGAGGGAGCTAACTTCTGGCTAGGCGTATTAAATGACTTAAAAGAGAGAGGAGTAGAAGACATTTTGATAGCTTGTGTTGACGGTCTGAAAAGCTTCCCTACAGATATAAATAGCGTATTTCCCAATGCTGAGGTACAGTTATGCATTGTGCACCAAATAAGAAATTCACTAAAATACGTATCCAGCAAAGATATAAAAGTTTTTATGAATGATTTGAAAAAAATATACCGTGCTACAAGTAGAGAAATCGCCGAAAATTATTTACTTGAACTGGAGGAAAAATGGGGTGAAAAATATCCTTTAGTCATAAAATCGTGGCAAAACAATTGGGAAAATTTGTCTAGTTATTTTAAGTATTCTGGCCCTGTTAGAAGGCTAATTTATACCACCAATCCAATTGAGGGGTTGCACAGACAAATCAGAAAATTTACTAAAACCAAAGGTTCATTTACCAGTACAAATGCCTTGTACAAATTGGTATATTGTGCTATAAAAAAGATAGAGCAAAAATGGGCTATGGCTTTGCCTAATTGGGCTCTAACTATATCTCAACTTGATATCTTTTTTCCTGATAGGTTAAAAATTGAGTTGAACTAAAAATTCGCTTTGACACACTTTTTTGAACATTCCCATATTATTTATTGGCAAGCGCTTTTATCACTGAATGCACAATATCACGCAACGTTTCATCCTTAATTTTCCTGTATTCCCTCACTAGCCTTGATATTTCTTCACTACCCACATCGCTACAAAAGGCCTTATCGTGTAAGTCTTCAGAAGCTTTGGTAAAAAAATATGACATATCAACGGACAAAGCTTCTGCCAAATTATACAATCTATCAATTACAAGCCTTACCTCTCCAGTTTCATATCCTTGTATATGCTGAAATGAAATTCCGAGCTTTTTTCCTAAGTCTCTTTGGCTAAAACCGCATATTAACCTTCTCTTCCTTATTCTTTCACCTATTTGTTTATCAATAGGATGTTGTTCATCTTGTACAATCATTTATTAATATATTAACTGAGGTATTGAAGCAATACTAACTCTCATTGTAACTTTGAGAAAAAGATTTTACCAATATATAAACTACGCTACGTAACCTTTTGCTTTTAATTTCATTATATCCTTTGACTAATTTTAGTATTTCTTCATCATAAGTTTCATGTGAGTCGACATGCACATCAGTAAAAAAATCAGCCACATTAATCGATAGTGCTTTTGCTAAGTCGTATAGCCTACTGGCCAAAATTTGGTTTGAACTATTTTCGTACCTTTGTATTTGTCTATACGAAACGCCTATTTTCTTTCCCAACTCAGTTTGTGTTAAACCACAGTATAATCTAAGTTCTTTTATTTTTTTGCCTAATTCCACCTTTCATTACTAATTTTAGCTGCTCAAGCTTATATTGAATTTTTTAATTTATGAAGTAGAAAAAAAGAAGGAAAGTTGGAGAACTTTCCTTCCGGTCTACAGATTACAATAAACCACTATCATAAAAACTAAAGTGGCTCTTCTGTGTTACGATTATGTGATCTATTAATTTCATTCCTACATTTTCGCAGGTTGCAGCTAATGTAAGTGTGTTATCCTCATCCTCCTTTGATGGTTCTGTATCTCCACTTGGATGATTATGTGAAATTGCAATAGATGATGCATCGATCAGTAATCCCTGTTTGATTATTTCTCTCACATATAGAGGTACTCTGTCTATAGTTCCACAGTCTTGAATATACTCGTATATCAAATGACCACTTCGATCTAAGTATATTACTCGCAAGCTTTCCTTTCGTGACTGCCCTATTGCTGTTTTAAAGTATTTTAGTAGCTCTTCTCTGTTATCAAGAATCGACAGCTTTTTTAACTTACCTTTCAGTATCCTATCGAAAATCTCTTTCAGACAAAAGATACTTGCTATTGCTCCATCATTCATTCCTGTAACATTTTTTAGCTCATGAAAGTCAGCGTTAATTACCCTTCCTAAACTACTAAAGAGCTCTATTAGCTTTTTGGCCACTTCTCTTCCTTCTTCACATTCAGATAGAGTACGTTCCAGTAGCTCATGGTCAAGTAAAGACCTGCCTCTACTTGATAAAATGCGAGTTTCCAATTTTTCTTTTCTCTCACTATTATTCATAAAAACCTCCAAGGTCAACATTATATACAAATTCAACGCCAGCTTTCTGACGCAGTAGTTCTCGAGGAATAACCCTTTTGAACTCTAAATTTGCAATGTTGTCCTTGTTGCTTTTACAACAGATTTACTACAATCCGAACTCCTCATTGATTTTATCGACTATCTCCTGTGGTGGATCATCTCCCCATCCTGAATATAAAATCTCTCCATAATCTGCAACATCTATAGAGCCAGTTCTACTTTTTGCCAGAAACATTTCTCTTTTATCTTTATCAACTAATACATAGTGCCAAGCTGATCTTCCTCGATCTTTACCACGAACTAGATATATGAGATCTGATCTACTTCTTCTTGTTGCATCAGCAAAGGATCTTTCGTTGATAGTTCTGCTTTTACTCTTTATGCCGCCACTTTCAGAAAAAGCTTCCTTGGCTTCAGCTTTTTTGTTTGCCAATTCAGAAATTTTTCCTTTTGCTCCTAGTGCATGTTCTTTGGTATTTTGAGATGAATACTTACTGGAAAAACCTCCTCTTGTCTCATTAGAGGTCCTATTTGTAAAACGCTTAGTAAACGAGTTATCGTTATCATTTTCTGCCATAAAAGTCTCCAAATTTTAGATTGTAGAATCCAAATTTTTACTACACCCTATCATAGGTTAGTTAAATTAATATAAATGAAGGATAATATAGTAATTATTACAGGAATTACAGCCTCAGGTAAATCAGAATTATGCGATAACTTGATAAAAAAGTATAAAAACATTAGCATAATAAACTGTGACTCAAAGCAGGTATACAAAGAGATTCCCGTAATTACTGCTCAACCACCAAAGCAGAAAGAATTTTATAGGCTATACGGTTATGTTTCAGCAAGAGAAAATTATTCCGTAGGTTTATGGCTAGAGGATTTAAAGAGGGAAGTTAACAACGCGCTGAAAAATTCACGAATACCCATCATCACTGGAGGAAGTGGGCTTTACATTAGCAGCTTAATCAAGGGATTATCATCGATTCCACAAATAAGCCAGGAAGTGAGAGAAAACGTAAATGAACTTAGGAAAAATTTAAGTAAAGAGGAATTCTACAAATTAGTGCTAAGCAAAGATCCAAGGATTCAAGGTAAAATATTTATTAATGACTCACATCGCCTCTCAAGAGCACTTGAAGTTATCACTGAAACTGGCAAGACAATCTTTGTATGGCAAGAAAATAGACAGCCTCCTTTGTTCAATAATTTTAAGGTATATACAATTCTACCTAAACGTGAGGATATATACCGAAAAATAAATTCTCGTTTTATTGAAATGGTTGAAAATGGAGCAATTGATGAAGTAAAAAACCTACTTAGCATGAACCCATCTCCACATTTGCCAGCTATGAAAGCACATGGAGTACCAGAAATTATAAGATACTTAAAAGGGGAGATTACTTTAGACGAAGCAATACAGATTGCTCAAACAAACACAAGGCATTATGCAAAACGCCAGTACACTTGGTTTAAAAATCAATTTCCGAATTCTCAAGTGATTGACTGTGCAAATAAATTGACAGAATTTTAGATATTTTGATTATTATGTATTATATTGCTATGCCTATGCAAACTTTTCTTGATAGTATTAAACTTTTTTCTTAAAGAACTTTCATCATTGCCTAAATTGTGATTATTAAATTCTTTGTAAAAATATTCTTACTTATGAAGCGCTACTATACCTGTAAGAGCCTTTATCACTAAATGAACTATATCACGCAATATTTCATCCTCAATTTTTCTATATTCTCTCACTAATCTTGTAACCACAATCTCCACTTTCATATCCTTGTATAGCTCTTCTCATAATAGTAGGAACAAGATAAGATAGTGATTTAGTGTAACAAGAAGGTAAAAATGCCAGCAGCGTAAAGTTATGACTTAAGGAAAAAAGCCATTCAGGCGTTGGATGAAGGAGAGAGCAAAACAGCAGTAGCAAATTTTTGGCCCTCTCTAATAACTTCAACATCACTAAATTCAAGGGATTGGCCTTCTATTATTTGGAATCTTTCATGTCCTTTTCCTGCAACTAGCAGAATCATATTTTCATCATGTGCTATATTTATACCTTTCTCTATAGCTTTTTTTCTATCTCCTATCTCCAGTGCATCAGGGCAATGTAACAAAATATCGTGACGAATTTTCCCCGGATCTTCATCACGCGGATTGTCATCTGTGACTATAACTTTACCTGCAAGCATTTGTGCTATTTTACCCATCTCTGCACGTTTTGTTTGATCACGATTCCCGCCACAACCGAACACCAGAACTATCTTTTTATTGAAGTGCCATTTTAAAGACAACAGAGCTTGTTTGAGTGCACTTGGAGTATGAGCGTAATCGACAAATGCAAAAGTGTTCACTTTTTCCATTCTTCCAGGTGGAGAAGCGAGTTTATCTATACACATTCTTTGATAGTCCATACCAGATGAAATAACTATACCGATTGCACACAACAAATTATATGCTTGAAATTGCCCAAAAATCGGAAAAAATGCGTTATAAATTTCATCACCGATTTGAATTGTTAGGTATTGACCATTGGCAGTGGGTATCTGCTTTAATAAAGTAATGTCAGAGTTTTTTTTTCCATAGGTTATAACTTTGTTGCCACGCTTTTCAGCTATGTTGAGCAACTCTCCATATTCGCCTATATCTGCATTTAAAATCGCTGTTTTTTCTTTTGGCAATACCTCATCAAACAACCTTTTCTTGGCCTCAAAATACTCATCGATACTTTTGTGATAGTCCAAATGATCTTGAGAAAAATTAGTAAAAGCTGCAGCATTGAGCCTGAGTCCATGGATTCTGTATTGATCGATTCCATGGCTTGAAGCTTCTAATGCTAAGTGTTCTACGTTCTTATTATTTATGTCACGCAATGTGGAATAAAGATCATCTGCACTTGGCGTTGTAAGGCTATTATCTTTTCTATTATTATTGACACATGTTCCCAGTGTTCCTATAGACGCTACATTATCTTGCCAAATCTGGCGACAAAATTCCACCACTGAAGTTTTACCATTCGTACCAGTTACAGCAGCAACATATTTAGGTTGTTTGAATTGATAAAACCTGCTGACTATTTCACTGTATATTCCTTGAGGGTCCGAGTGGTAAAGCACTGCAAAACTTGGAGTACTTGTCATTCGAGTAGCGGACACTGGAATCCAGTTTTCATTATACAATTGTCTAGTATGCTTGTTTACAATTAAATTTTCTGGATCCCAGTGTCTGAGCACTGGGATGACATCTTTCTTGGCCCCTTGTATTACAACGTCTACACAGTTGTGTACACATCCATTAGGAAGACATGTTACGTGTTCTTTACTCCTTTCTGACACACAAACAAAAAGGTAACCTTCTTTAACTCTCTTAGGATTACATGTGACGCCTTTGATTTCAATATCAAAGTCAGCATTTACAATGTTATGCAGTAGCTCTTTCAGTCTCACAATCATCTTTAACACTTGAACATGGCAGTCTTATTAATGCAGTATTCAAGTCAAAAATCAAATCTTCAGGATCTTCTAGTCCGCAAAATATTCGCACAAAACTTCCACCATAATCTGAATTCATTACAGATCTTGACATAGATCTATGGTCTACTGGTAATATCAAACTGTCACATCCTCCCCAAGAAGCACCAATGCCGAAAACTTTCATGTGATCAACCATGCAGCCTAGTTCTTCACATGAATATTCTCTATCGAGTACTATACTAAATACGCTACTTGCCCCTTTGAAATAACTTTTCCATAAATCATGCTGAGAATAGGAAAAGAGTGCGGGGTATAAGACTTTTTTGATTTTTGGATGTTTTTCCAGCCACTTTGCCACTTGCATTGCTGTACTTTGATGCTTCCTCATGCGTGTTTGCAGTGTTCTAAGTCCCCTGTGTGCAAGGTAACAGTCATGCGATTGAATGGTGACTCCATAATTTTTATAGCTCTCATAAAGCAATTTAAAAATTTTACTTTCAGCAACCATAGCTCCCATCACTAGATCTGAGTGACCGGCTAGATACTTTGTCACCGCGTATAGTGCAACATCAATTCCATAATCAAGCGGCTTAAAAAACAAAGGAGTGGCCCATGAATTGTCACAAACGGTTACGATTCCACGTGCTTTAGCAACTTTTACTATATGCTCTATATTTGAAATCTCAAACGTTATAGAACCAGGAGTCTCAATCATGATGAGTGAAGTATTACTCTGAACTAAATCAGTTATATCCTGTGTCGGATTATAAAAAGTTACTTCTACTCCTCTTTTTGGTAGCTCATTTTCGGCAAATCTCTTTAGCCTATAATAACTATTATCTTGTATCAGGACATGTGAACCTGCTTTAGTGAAAGTCAAAATAGCAAAAGTAAGTGCAAATAATCCAGAAGGGTAGATGAGTGCTTGTCCCCTACCCTCAATTTCAGCCAGTGCATTTGAAAAATAATGAACAGTAGGCGTACCAACATTACTGTAACTGTAATCCCTTGCAACACCATCATTGATTACATCGTATATACTTTCTCCATTTGCTGCATTTAAGTAGTCCTTGTAAGTAGGAAATAATATAGTAGAAGAATGATAAACTGGTGGGTTCATCGACCCTTTATAATCATTAAATTTTCTTCCTGCTTTAACTAATAAAGACTCTTCGTTCACATTTTTATTATTTATTTTTTAGATTGTATTCGCTTTGCGTATACAAGTGAAGAGAAATCGCATGTAATCGCTCTATTTCACTCTTTAATAATTCATAGATCAATTTATGCCTCTTTAAAGAGCTCATTCCAGAAAAGTCGTTAGATATTAATACTAATTTGATATGTGAAGGTAGTGTCGAAGAAGAAGCAAAATAATGATCTGCATGCTTTGCTGATTCATCGATAATATTAATATCAATTACACCTATTGAATCGCGTAATTTTTCTTCTATTGTCTTAATAATATCCACAATAGTTCCTTTAAGCAACAATACGCTCCTCTTGTCATCCCACAGTATCTGGGCACTGGGATGACAATCGAATTACTTATTCTCTTCTTTATTATCTATGTCTTGATAATCAGAATCTACTACTTTTTCTTCCTTATCATTTGGATTTCCTTCTGATGAAAAGCCATTTTCAGCACTGTTTTGCTGAGATGCTTGATACATAGCTTCTCCAAGCTTCATAGAAAGTTGAGAAAGATTAGTAACCTTCTGTTGTATTGAATCAGCATCATCAATATTATCAGACTTACTAACTTCCTTTAATTCATTAACTGCATTCTCAATAGCAGATTTATCTTCTGGAGAAATTTTATCACCATATTCTGTCAAAGATTTTTCTATAGAATGAACTAAACTATCCGCTTGATTCTTCACTTCAATAAATTTCTTACGCTTTTCATCTTCTTGTGCTTTTTCCTCAGCTTCTCTCACCATCCGATTTATTTCATCCTCCGATAAACCACCTGAAGACTGAATACGTATTTTTTGCTCTTTTCCAGTAGCTTTATCCTTTGCAGAAACATGCGCTATTCCATTTGCATCTATATCAAATGTCACCTCAATTTGAGGAACCCCGCGAGGAGCAGGTGGTATTCCTTCTAAACTAAACTGACCAAGCAGTTTATTATCAACCGCCAATTTTCTTTCACCTTGATGTACCTTAATTGTAACGGCTGTTTGGTTATCTTCTGCAGTTGAAAACACCTGAGATTTTTTTGTGGGAATAGTAGTATTACGTTCAATAAGTGGAGTGAACACTCCCCCTAGAGTTTCAATACCAAGAGAAAGTGGAGTTACGTCAAGTAGTAACACATCTCTTACATCACCTTGAATAATTCCTGCTTGTATTGCAGCCCCAATTGCTACAACTTCATCAGGGTTAACTCCTCTATGTGGATCTTTGCCAAAGAATTCTTTAACTTTCTCTATGACTTTTGGCATACGAGTCATGCCACCAACAAGAACTACTTCACCAATTTGACTAGCAGACAAACCAGCATCTTCAAGAGCTTTTTTGCAAGGAATTATAGTCCTTTCAATTAAATCATTCACTAAACTTTCAAGCTTTGCTCTTGTTAGCTTCATATTTAAGTGTTTTGGGCCACTTGCATCAGCTGTAACAAACGGTAGATTTATTTCTGTTTCCATTGCACTTGACAATTCTACCTTTGCTTTTTCTGCAGCTTCTTTGATTCTTTGCATAGCCATTGGATCGTTTTTCAAATCAATGCCATTACTTTTCTTGAATTCACCCAGTAAATAATTTACTACTGCATTATCGAAGTCTTCCCCTCCAAGGTGAGTATCACCATTTGTAGCCTTTACTTCAAAAACTCCGTCACCTATTTCAAGAACTGAAACATCAAATGTACCACCACCAAGATCATACACTACTATTGTGTGTCCGTGCTTTTTATCAAGACCATAAGCAAGTGCTGCAGCAGTTGGTTCGTTAATTATTCTGAGGACATTTAATCCAGCAATTTTTCCTGCATCTTTTGTTGCTTGACGTTGAGAATCATTGAAGTACGCCGGCACTGTTATCACAGCATCCTTTACTTCTTCCCCAAGATAAGCCTCAGCTGCTTCTTTCAGGTTTTGTAGTATAAATGCACCAATTTGACTAGGAGAGTATTCTTTACTATCAGTTGTTTTAACCCATGCATCACCATTTTTTGCTGCAAATACCTTATACGGTACACCTAGATTCTTCATTTCAGGATCGCTATATTGGCGACCTATCAATCTCTTAGTTGCAAAAAAAGTATTACTTGCATTGGTAGTTGCTTGCCTTTTTGCTGGAGCACCAATCAACCTTTCTCCAGATGAAGTAAATGCAACTATAGATGGAGTAGTTCTTGCTCCTTCTTTATTCTCAATTACTTTTGTATCCTTGCCTTGCATTATTGCAACACAAGAATTTGTTGTTCCAAGATCTATACCTATCGCTCTTCCCATAATGAATACTCCCTTTTAAATATTATCTGATGTAAAATATATAAGTATAAAACTCGTTAATTACAAGTCCCGTTTAGTTGTTAGAGCCCAAAAGGCGCGAAAGCCATTTAGTTAACCAAAAGTTGCCCGGTAGTTTATCTGAACTACCAGCCTCTTTATCCCTGCTATTCACAATTTGACATCCAGAATTCTGCAATGGCTTATAATCATTAAAATTAATATGGTCTCCTTGCTTTAAAATAAATGTATCTGCATCTAAACTATTATCAATACTAACATTTAATGTAATATTGAACTCTTTTTCGATTGTAGAAACCATATCACGCTTATTATTAAAAATGTGCGCTATAACTGCACTGCGTGCTATTAAATCAAAGGACTTATTTTGATTTTTATTAGCAATATGTTGCAAATCCCTTAGTATCGATGCAACAACCACTTCGTTTGATTTCACTCTTCCAATACCTTTACAGCGTAAGCACTCTGTAGTATTAATTTCCTGTATATTTGGTTTAATTCTTTGTCTTGAAAAGACCATTAAACCAAAGTCATTGATAAAGCTAAATTGAACTTTAGCTCTATCATCTTTAAACGCCTGCTTGATAGCAAATTCAACATTTTTGCAATACTCAAGTTTCAACATGTCAATAAAATCAACAACTATTAACCCTGATAAGCCCCTGAGATTCGCTTGCCTTGATATTTCAGATAATGCCTCCATATTAGTTCTATAAGCTGTTTCTTCTATGTTATCTTCTCCTGTCATTTTCCCTGAATTTACGTCTATTGAAACAAATGCCTCAGTTAAGGTTATCACCAAAGACCCACCAGATGGTAATTCTACTCTATTGCTATATAATTCAGAAATTTGATCTTCGACTCGATAGTAAGTAAAGATTGGAACAGAACCTTTATATAATCTAGGACGTAATTTTCCTTGTAACACATTTTTAGTGTATTTTCTTACCGCTTCACAAACTTCTCTATCAGATACTATAATTTCTGTATCATTACTACAAAAGTCACGTACAGATCTCATAACTACATCTGCTTCGTTGTAAATTAATGATGGAACATTTAAAGAAGAGAAGTTTTGCTGGATATTTTGCCATAATAAGGTCAAATTATCGTAATCTTGCTCAATTTCTTTCTTACTTTTTCCTGCACCAACAGTTCTTACTATTAAACCTGAGCCTTTTGGTAAATTTATTGAATTTAATATATCCTTTAACTGTTTTCTAACGTTGGTATCTTCAATTCTGCGAGATACTCCACCCCTACTTATTGAATTGGGCATGAAAACACAGTATCTACCGACCAAAGTTACGTATGTTGTAAATGAAGCTCCTTTATTTCCTCGTTCTTCTTTAGTTAATTGAACCAATAACTTTTGATTTACTGAAATCACATCTTGTAACTTATATTTTCTATGTAAAGGTACCTCCCTCACAAAACCACTGCTGGATTCATTACTAGCTGTAGAATCCAGGCCTTCTTCTGTGCAATTATCATTTGAACAGTCCACACCGCTCGAATAGCCTTCGTCAGGGAAAATTTCCTTCTCTTTTTCTGGAATATTAAAGTAATTTAGAGATATCTCAGAAAAAGACAAAAAACCTTGCTTATTTTTTCCATACTCAATGAACACGGCCTGCAAAGCAGGCTCTATACGCTTTACATAAGCAACGTATATATTACCTCTTAATTGTCTTTTTTCCTTGAATTCTTGTTCAAACTCTACAACCCTACCATTAACTAGTAGGGCAACCCTTACCTCGTTAGAACAGGTAGTACTTTCTATCAATAATAACCTTTTGCCATCACTCGCCACTTATTTACCGTCTGCTTTTCATTCTGAAATCTTTTTATACTACTTAATATATTATTGATTGTCAAGAATTTTGCGACCTGCATTATTGGGTTGACTTTCAGTGTTTTGCGTTCTAAACTTGCATAGAGTTTATTATATCACTAACAATTATGGCGAAAAAAAATGCTTCTTTGCTTGTCAAGCTAGTTAGCACTGCAACTAAAATAACAAAAACTGGAGAAGAGAAACTAACAGGCTATTTTTGTGTAAAAAAACGTAATCCTAAGAACCTTCCCAAAAAGCTCGAGTTTAGGAAGTATGACCCAGTGGTCAGAAGACACGTATTATTTAAAGAAGAAAAATTAAAGTAAGTTTATTGTTATATATAGTTTATAATCAAGTTATACTCTAATAATAGAGCTAAGAGATATAATGGAAGGGAAGGTGAAACTCATAGTGTTGATCATTACACAATTAATAAACATAAAGTATAAAACACAGAAAACGCTCTAAAACCTAAAGTGTCACACGTTAGTAGGTCAAAAATCTAAGGGTTTTCCTTAGAGGGTTTATTGGACTAGATCGGATCAATATATAAACGTAAAAATAACCTGAGCTTGCCTAATATAAAAAGGTTCATGTAATTTGAATACAGAGTAAGCAGTAAAATGACAAAATAAAATAGATAAAAAAATAGAAGTAAATGCAGACACTGATTTTTCATAAATCAAAAGGTGTGCTAAGAATTCCAGCATCACGTGTATAGCCGTGCGGACATTGTGGTAATTTGCGTAGTAGAAGGTGTCATCCCAGTACTTGATACTGGGATGATATACTTCTGGTAGATAATGTCGGTATAGTTGTGATTGGAATAGAAAGCACTAAGTTTGCAATGCTATCTGAATAGATAAAAGAACTCATTACTCAGTGAAACAAGACTTGAAATTTTGTGCAATGCTGCTGATTATATCTAGATATGCATCCTTTCCAGGCTCTACATCTGATCCAATAGGATCAAGAATCACCATTTTTACGTCACTAGAAAAGACATTAGGCTTTATGCTATCCTCTCGTGAATGAGAAACAATACATTTAACGTTTTCCTCTTTCATTACCTTTTTTAATTTCATTAAACTCTTCATACCTATGTAAGAATCCTCTTCTATAGAAAGAATGGCGCTTGGGTAACTTAAATCAAAATATTTTTCGAAATATTGATAAGCATCGTGAGTAACTATGTATTTTTGATTTTTTAACTCATCCAATTCTTTCGTAATTTTTTCTACTTCTTGGTCTATCTTTCTTATAGCCTCCTCTGCGTTAGTATTGTATCGATAGGTATTTTCTTTATCTATATTAGATAATGTTGCACTGATAGAAAGTATCATACTTTTTGCATTTTTAGGACTCAGCCAAATATGCAAATCTTTTTCATCTTGAATGTGACTAGAAAATGAATGTGGTCGAGCAGGAAGTAGATCGATTGCACTTGATAGCGGTATTAACTTCTTATTTTCTTTAGCGAAAGTTTTAACAAATGTTTCCAAAGAATCATCGATATAAAATATAATATTACTAGATTCTAATTTACTTGCATCTGAAGGCCTGAGCATGTAGTTATGTTCAGACACTATTTCGTACATTAGTAACTCTGGCTTTGAAATTCCATCTGTAACAGAAGCTACAAGTGAGTGTATAGGTTTGATTGTAGCTACAATTTTTAAATTGGATGAAAAGGCACTATTGTAGTATAGTGTAAGTGAAAGTAATAGAAAAAAAATCAGTAAATGTCTCATATAAATATTGAGAAGAAGTCAATTTTTGACAAAAAATTAAGTAATGTCAATAACTGCATTCTAAAAATAGAAAACCTTACTCTTGCACATGGTAGTAAAAAAGTTCTTGATAATATCAATATATCAGTAGAAAGAGGAGATATAGTTACAATACTTGGTCCAAATGGCGGAGGTAAAACCTCTTTAGTGAAAGCAGTTGCTGGTATAAATAAAGGCTATATTGGCAGTATTTTATTTGCCGATAATGTAAAAATTAGCTATATGCCACAAAATTTTAGTATTGGTAATTTGATGCCAATAACAGTTGAGTCTTTCCTTTTCAATAGCTCCTCGAAGAGATTCAAAAAAAATCAATCTATCGTTACAGAAGCGATAGAATTGGTTGGCATCGGTAACATTTTAAAGAATCAAGTATTAGAAATTTCTGCAGGACAAACACAACTACTGCTACTTGCACGTTGTTTAATTTCAGAATCTGATTTGATCATTTTAGATGAACCAGTCAGTGCAATGGATATTAACGCACGAGCTAAATTTTATGATATTATAAATAAAATCGCAAAAGAACGATCAGTGTCGATTCTCATGACTTCTCATGACCTTAACTCTGCTCTACCATCCTCAGATTACATAATTTGCATAAATAATACTATCTATTATCAAGGTAAACCTGATGAAATTATGGAGATAAATGAAATATTTGGCAGTTACGCAGCGAAATGATTCAAAATATTCTACGTCTTCTGCAAATAACTACAGTGCTAACACGCTACAATGTGTTACCTTATTTACTTCCACCATCAAAAAAATCAATAAATAAAATACAAGGTCATAAACTAAAGCGTGCTCTTGAAAAATTAGGTCCGGTGTTCATTAAATTTGGGCAATCCATTTCATCACGCACTGATATTTTAAATGAGGACATAACAAATAACTTGCTATTGATATGTGATAGATTGCCATCATTTTCGTATAAAATCGCAGTTAAAACTATAGAAAGTGAGTTTAATTGTAAATTAAGCGACATTTTTTCAAGTTTTTCTGAAAAGCCAATTGCAGCAGCATCAATTTCTCAGGTGCATAGAGCAGTTACAATTGAGGGTAAGGAAGTTGCTGTAAAGGTTTTGAGGCCAAATATTGAGAAAACATTCTCAAGGGATATAAAAATGCTTTCTTGGCTTGCAGAAATTGCAGAAAAATTTAGTGAACAATCAAAAAGGCTGAAGCCAGTTGAATTAGTCAAAACTTTTGCTGAAATTTGCCGATTAGAGTTAGATCTACGCTTTGAGGCTGCCCACTCTTCGGAACTGAAGGAAAATACTAAACATGACAGAGGTTTCTACGTACCTGAAATAGATTGGAGTAGAACTTCAAAAAAGGTTTTAACATTAGAATGGATGGAAGCTATACCAATATACGAAGTTGAAAAGCTGAATAACCGCAAGCAAATAGCTATCAATCTTATAGAATCATTTTGTAATCAAGTGTATAGGGATTGTTTTTTTCATGCTGATATGCATCCAGGAAATCTAATGATCGATAGTAATAACAATATTATTGCCCTGGATTGTGGAATCATGGGTAGAATAGATCGTGAGACATGCTATTATGTTATAGAGATACTCAAAGGCTTTTTAAATAGGGATTATGATCACGTTGCAAAAATGCACTTTAGAGCCGGTTATGTTCCATCACAGCATAGAAATTTTGTTACAGCTTGCAGAGCAATAGGTGAGCCCATTGTTGGACAGCCTATACAGAAGATTTCATTTGCTCGATTACTTACTCAGCTACTAAAAATAACTGGTGATTTTGATATGAAAGTTCAAACACAATTGTTATTGCTGCAGAAAACTATGATTTTATTAGAAGGAACATGTAGGAAAGTCTATCCAGAAATCAATATGTGGAAAGTAGTTGAAACATGGATAAACAGTCAACATGAAAGTAAAATAGGGTATAGGGAAAAAATTAAAAGCTCTTATCCCATCAAAACAATTCAAGGAATATTTAGCCTTATAGAAAAATTAAACCTAATAGCTGACAAAAAATTACAAGTGAAAAATAGATCAAATGGAAAAGCCTACTTTTTACTTTGGTCTGTAATTATAATTCTCATCGTTAAATTTTTAATTTCTTGAACTAAAAGATAATAAAAGCAAGTTTACAACAACTATTTAAGTCTTGAAACCACTCAGGTTCACATTCACTCGAATTATCAAGGTATTTTCAGGATGTATAAAACTTTCAGTAGAGTTTAGAGAAGAAGTAAAAACCTTAACTTCATCCTAAACTGATAACATTACCAAGCTCAGTGCTTGTCACATCACTCAGTACTGTACTTGCTTTATATGAACAGTAGCACCCAATTGCAATGAAAACAAGTGCAGCTACAGCAAGTGAAATACATATTTCTAAATTCGATATTGTTAAACATGCACCAACAGCAAACGCTCCAGATAACATAAAAGAAGCATAGGCATAGTTACTTTGCCTTCTATTATAAATGTTTGCTTCTGAAAGTTTTCTGTTTTTGTTCTTTAAGTCTTGATTTTGAGCTTGAAGTTCTGATCTCTCTTGCCTAAAATTCCTTTCTAACTGTGAAATTTTGTTAGTGTCTCTTTCACTTACAACCCTATTCAGCTCTTTCTCTTTTTCTGTAAGTCGAATTTTTGTTCTTTCAAGCTCATTTCTAAGGTTTTCGAGCTGCTGCAATTCTTGAGCAATCAAATCGTCGTTTATTTCCGGGGCAACATTATGTACATTTGCTGAAGACTGTTCCACAGTTGCAGGGAATTTTCCATTTAGATATTCTCTGATAGGATTAAAACTTTTAAGCAACTCAATAACAATTTGATCATTCATAAAGCAATTATCTTCTACTAATTTTTTTATATCATCCAAATCTTTTCTATTAATAGCATTAGTTAATCGCTCTTTCATAACTTGCTCAATTATTTGCTTCACCCATAGATTTTGCTCTATAGCTGATATTGGCTTTATTTGACTAAAATCTAGCTCCTTATGTTTTAAAAGTTTTCTCAATACTTCTTCGTTACTTTCTGTTATTCCTTGTAAACATGATTTGATAATCAGGCTAAGTGGTGTTTCTATTTCTCCATTTGAATTTCTTTTCCAACAATTAGGGTTGAGTTCTTGATTTAATAGTTCTTTTGCTCGGTCAATATTTCTGTTAGAAAGAGCATTCAATAATTGTTTTCCTGTTTCTGCTTTTTGTATTTCTATGATCAAATGCTCAGCACGATCTTTTTTAGCACATTCCTCAGGATCTTGAAGTCTTTTATTTAGTAGATACATCATTATTCTCGGATGACTTAGTAAGAGTTGTAACACTTTCCTTTGTTGAAAGGACATTGCTAGATGCAAAGCTGTATTGCCATCACCTTTTTTTTGAATATTAACATCTATGCTTCGGTGAAGTAGAAGTAACCTAATCATACTCTGATATTCTTTTTCTTCTTCTGTTTCAGAGCCTGCAGATAAATCATAAATTATAGATATCAAAGGTGTCATGCCTTCTTCATTAAACGCATTAACATCCGCACCTTCTTGCAATGCTTGTTGAAAATGATTCAAAGCTTCTTCAGGTGTTACTCTTTCATCATCAGTGCCTTGAAATTGAATAGCTTTAAATAATTTTTTTGTTGATTGTCCTGAAGTTGTTTGATTTTGAGCTCGTAATCCTGTATCATTAACAACACTTCTTCTAAAACCTACATTACTTCTCGAAAGCATACTAAATTCTCCTCAATCTATAATTTATTAACATAATTATAAAAAAAACAAAGAAAATTGCAAGTAATTTAGTTAAAAATTTTAGAACTAATTATGATTCCAAAAATTTTTCTGCATCAAGTGCAGCCATGCACCCTGTACCTGCTGCAACTACTGCCTGGCGATATACCTTATCTTGAACATCACCAGCAGCAAACACCCCTGCCCTACTGGTTAGAGTTGTTCCAGGTTTCGTAATTATATAACCTTGCTGATCCATTTCAACAAAGCCCTTAAAAATACCTGTATTTGGTGCATGCCCAATTGCAATGAACACTCCATCTACTTTCAATTCCTGGGTTTTATTGATGTCTGTCGATTTAATTGTAATGCCAGTAACTTTTTTAGGATTTTCTTCTCCAAGAATCTGCTCTACGGTATGATTCCATATTACCTTTATCTTATCATTTTTAAAGAGCCTGTCTTGCATTACTTTCTCTGCTCTTAACTTATCACGCCTGTGTATCAGTATAACTTCCTTAGCAAATCGAGTTAAAAATATTGCTTCTTCAACAGCAGTATTTCCACCACCAACCACAGCTACAACTTTATTTCTAAAAAATGCACCATCACAAGTTGCGCATGCCGAAACTCCGTAACCTTGAAATTTCTTTTCACTCTCCAGGCCAAGCCACTTCGCTTGCGCACCAGCTGCGATTATAATTGCATTCGAATAGTAGTCACTAGCATTACCACAAGATCTAAATCCATATTCACCAGAACCTTCAAGTTGTTCTACACTTTTTATCTCATCGTCTATTATTCTTGCTCCCGCCTTCTCTGCATGCAACCTCTTTTGTTCCATGAGTTCTGGACCTTGTATAGAAATAAAACCTGGATAGTTTTCAACATCCGTAGTAATTGTAAGCTGACCACCAGGTTGCATTCCTGTTACTACAATTGGCTCTAAATTTGCACGTGCTGCATATATAGCAGCAGCATAACCCGCTGCTCCAGATCCAATAATAAGAACTTTTGTACTCAATTTATAATTCTGCACTGTGTGAGTTTAGATAATCAGCCACTCCTTCATCGCTTGCCTGCATTGCTGGCTTACCTTTTTTCCACCCTGCTGGACATACTTCACCATGCTCTTCATTATGTTTTATTGCATCAATAATTCTAATAAACTCATCGATATTACGCCCTAAAGGAAAATCATTTATCGATTGATGACGTACAACAAACTTATCATCAATAACAAAAGTTGCTCTTAGTGCAATTGAGTCATCATATAAGACCCCATAGTCTCTTGATATAGACTTTTTGATATCAGACACTAAATTGTAGCTAACCTCTCCAATACCACCATCATTAACTGGAGTGTTTCGCCATTTATAGTGTGAAAATTTTGAATCTATACTTATTCCTATCACTTCAACATTACGTTTTGAAAAATCTTCTATTTTGCTGCTAAATGATATCAACTCAGTTGGACAGACAAAAGTAAAATCAAGTGGATAGAAAAAAAGGACAGCATACTTATCCTTTATATGTTTACTTAAACAAAAATCATCAACTATTTTTCCACTAGCAAGAACAGCCGAAGCAGTAAAATCGATAGCGGATTTTGTTACAAGATTCATAACTAACCTATTCATTCTTAATATTTATAATTTTATACCTTGATACATTTACATGCAAGTTTTCTTTAGCCCCAATCCTATAAAAACGGTTCTGTCGAATCTATAAACCATAGGAAAGAAGATCATTAAAGGTGGGATTATAGGAGTTATGAAGCCATTAACATAGCAAAATTCTCAAAAGTAGAAACATTATTTTAATAATTTGTCTTTTTTGAATCATACGAATATTTTCTATGCCTGTGATGGTAATCTTGGCGGAATGGAAGCTTTTAAACCCAAGCATTGGCTTTATTAGTTTTTTGATAAATCTATCAACAATATTATTTAGATATTTTATTTGAAGAACTGTAATCTTCAGAAATTTCTGCATTCAAATCATCAAGAGCAGCAGTATTACTGCCGCTTTTATCAATTACAATTTTCTCAGGAAGATAGTTACTCCTGAAGGCTTTACGAAAGAATGCAAGTGCTGCAGACTTGTCTCTACTAACACACAAGAGGAAGTCTACAGTATATAAATAAACCCATTTACCGTTTAATTTAATGTAAGTCTCTCCAACTACTACCAACCTGCTTCTTTCTTTTCCTTACTGCCTCATCTATCAGTGGTGATAACCCACCTTTGTAACGTAGCATTTTGCTCCCCTTATACTCATCATTTCTTCCAAATCTCAATAGCTCAAAGAGAATCGACATTTCATGTATACAGATAACATCCGCTGAAAAGCTAAATCCTTTGAAATATGGCAACAATTTTTGATTGATACGAAACATCTTTGCTTTTTTTTTAGACAATTATATCATTCTTCTTTCTACTTCCCTACAAATGCGACAGAACCTTTTCATGATACTGTTTATAATCCTCAAGACTCTTTGATATTTTGCCTTTTAACTCTTCTTGCGAATCTTTGCTTTTTAACGTTTCTTGCAAATTTTTGTCTTTTAACAACTCGTTAGCTTTAGATTTTTCAATTTTTTGCTTCCATTCATCATACGTATATTCTTGTCGACTACCATATTTTGTATCTTGACACTCACTTCCTATGTTAAACAACTCTTTGTTACAGATTTTATCACCCTGATAAAAGTAATCGCTTATATTAATTTTATCGCTAGTTAAAGTTTGTCTAATTGCTGCTTTATTTTCTGCAAGTTCTTCTCTGTACTTGCTAATGCAATTTAGTAATTCTTTTTTGCAATCTGTAGTCATAAGCTGTTTCCTTTAATAAAATAAAACCTATTTTAGCATGAAATAATTAATACTTTATTACTAATCTGAGGTATACTAAGGTAGTGATAAGAAGTCCAGCATCTACAAAGTTTGTTTAAACTATTTTCAAAACGAATAAAATGTAATTTTAGGTAAATAAAATGAATTACGATGTAATCATTTCAGGTGGTGGGCTAATTGGTCTTATTACTGCTATTGGCCTGAGTAATGACTCTGTATCTGTAGCCGTAATTGAGAAAAATAGTTTACCACGTGCAGTTGATGATAATCGAGCATTTGCTATTTCTCAAGGGTCAAAAAAAATACTAGAAAAATTAGGAATTTGGCAGTTCTTAGAAGATGAAGCTGAACCAATACTTGATATATGCATATTAGATGGAGATAGCCCATTTACTGTTCATTATGACCATAAAATGGTTGGTGAAGAGCCAATGGGTTATGTAATCAAGAGCGCTATTATATGGAATGCAATTAATAATAATTTTTTGCATAAACTCAATATATATTCTCCACGTTTCTATAAAACAATCGCTTGTGACGAAGGATACGTGGAAGTTACTCTTGATAATGATCAAAAATTGATATCATCGCTATTTATCTGCGCTGAAGGTAAAAACTCTAAGCTGCCAGAGTTGTTTTCTATAACAATAATAAAATTTGATTATAAACAAAATAGCATGGTATTTAATGTAAAACATGAACTACATCACCAAAACTTAGCTGTAGAGAGGTTTTTTCCTGGTGGTCCATTTGCAATTTTGCCAATGAAAGGTGGCTATACTTCTTCAATAGTTTGGACAGAAAAATGCGAAATTTCAAAAATGCTGATGAGCTTATCTGAAGAGGAGTTTATCATAGAACTCAAAAAAAGATTTGGTTCTTATTTGGGAGAAATTGAATTAGAGGGTGAAAGAAAATCTTACCCTTTGAGTTTTACTTTTGCGAGAAAGCTTCATAAAAGCAGAATTTTGCTTATTGGCGATGCAGCACATTCAATCCATCCAGTTGCAGGTCAAGGACTTAACCTTGGAATGAGAGATGTAGAGAGTGTTATTAGACAAATAACTGCTGCAAAATCCTCTGGCATTGATGTTGGCAGTAATTATCTATTGAAGAAAATTTCACGTGATAGATACTTTGATAATTTTACTATGGCACTTGCAACTGATGGACTAAATAGAATATTTTCCAACAGAATACTTTGCGTTAAAGTTCTGAGCAATCTTGGTTTAATGGTAGTTGAAAATTCAGATTTTCTTAAAAAACGCTTCATTCGTCACGCTATGGGGTTTATATAAATCATTAGATTTCTTTCATCATAATCAGGTGTCATTAGAGTAGTTGACACTGGAGCCCAAATTCCATAATGTCATGCCAGTGCCCAGACACTGGCATCCAGAAAAATTTATAAGCAAACTTGAGCTTATGCTAAATTTGATGAAATGAAAAACTGAATTCCAGCGTCACGCACTGGAATGACAAGAAAAAGGGTACTGGCATGACATTAAATGATTTTCCTTATTTTAGCATTAAACGCGGTGAAGAAAATCATTTATAATCGCTATAGCAACTAGTGTTGAAACCTGACGTACCTTTTGGCTTGACAAACGAGAGTTTTTATCTGATTTGACAACAAGGGCTTCTAGATGACTTTGAAAGTAAATATTACCATGCTTATCTTCGATAGCTTCTATTACCCCGTCATTTGCAAATGCTGCAATTTTATATCCAAGTAGCTCTAGCCTTCTTCTATTCTCTGTAGTATTACTTACTGTACCTGAATGAGCATTCGGAAAATAAGTTGAAAACCAGCCATTTTGATTAGGTAGTAAAAATCTAGCTACCACTTTTTCCAAACGACTACCTGGAACAATTTTTATCTGCTGAAGAGGTATATTCTCTTTTTGTGCTGATTTTAAATGATTCTTCTCATCATTAACAACATTTGTTACTTCAATTTCTTTTGCATACATAATGTCTTGTAAACCACCGCATATGGCAAGCAAATGAATTGTAGGATTGTCATCTACTATTTTTACAATTGCTTCATTCACAAGCTGGCGGTAAGGGTTAAGAGCTGAATGAAAGTTATCTGAAATAAATATTCTGTTTATCTTTTGCTTTTTGATAAATTTTGCAACTTCAACTTTTATTCGATCTAGTATCAGCTTTTTTGCCAATATTTCATCTTGTTTTGCAAACTCTTCTTGGATTTCTTTTAGATTAATTATTTTGTCGTAGTCAATGAATATAGTTTTAACCCCAAAATTATTGAATATCTCATAGATATTTTGAGATTCATCTGTTTTCAATAAACCAACAATTATATTATAATTTACTGCATTCTCTGCTGTCAAAGCAGATGGTTCTTTGTTTGCTTTTTCACTATAAGCGATATTACTTAATAGTAGAAATGTAATTAATAGTATATTAAATATTCTATTGTAACATTTATACATTATTTCCTAAATAATTATATTAATACTATAATATACTATAGAACATTAAGAAAAAGAATGTGGCCTGAGCAGGAATCGAACCAGCGACACAAGGATTTTCAGTCCTTTGCTCTACCAACTGAGCTATCAGGCCAACTACGTACTTTCATTTTTAGACAAAAAACGTTATCATGTCCATCAAAAGTTTTTGAAGTATAGAAACAAAGAATGAACATTAATAACAAAATAGGAATTTATCCTGGTACATTTGATCCTATAACTTTGGGGCACCTTGACATAATAAAAAGAGCATGTAAGCTAGTCGATAAGTTAGTAATTGGTGTTGCAGAAAATGTTAACAAACATACTAGTTTCAACATAAATCTACGCACAAGCATGGCTGAAAATGAAGTGAAAGGACTAGGAATTGACGCAGATGTCATATCTTTCAATGGATTATTAATGAATTTTGCCAAAGAGCAAAATGCTTCTGTTATTATCAGGGGGCTCAGAGCAGTATCAGATTTTGATTATGAATTTCAAATGAGCTGGGTAAACTATAAACTCCTTCCTGAAATCGAAACTATATTTCTTCCTGCATCTGAAGATACTCAATTTATCTCATCAGTTTTTGTGAAAGAAATAGCGAGATTAGGAGGAGATGTTAGCAATTTTGTATCAAAAAGTGTCCAAAGCGAATTGATTAATCTAAATAGGGTAAAAAATGGAGAATAAATATTTGTTGTTTTCTCCACTTCAAAGCGGTTATGCTCGATGTACAAAATACTATAAAATAAAGGAGCAGTATGTCAGAAGTGAGGGATAATAATCTAATAGTTTGCTGCCGTGGTGATGAGAATGATGATGGTTCTGGTCATCCAGTAGTATATTTACATAAAGAAGGAGAAATGTATTGTCCTTATTGCAGTAAGCCCATGAGTGAAATAGTAAACTCCGAAGAATTTCAATTTGTTGAGGTGAAAGCAGTGAATAAAAAGGAAAGGACCAAAGGTTAATAGCACTTCATTCTTTAGCTTATGTAAATAGCAATAAAGGGGGCAGTAAAGATGAAACTGTCCATACGGTCAAGTACTCCTCCATGGCCTGGTATAATACCTCCACTATCTTTAACATTGTAAACTCTTTTGATGAGTGACTCAGTGAAATCTCCAAGTTGGGCTAGAATAGCAACTATCAAACCAATTATTGGAGAATAAAAAATTGGAAATAAACTCAAAAATATTGAGCCAAAAATTGCACACACTATTCCAGCTAAGACTGCACCAAAAAGTCCTAACCAAGTTTTCCCAGGGCTAATGATTGGACAAATTCTAGTTTTACCAAAATTTTTGCCGAAAAAATAGGCAGCAATATCGATGCTCCAAATAGTTAAGATAAGCCATACTAATGCATATTTTCCCTGTGGTAGATTATATAGGCATATTAGCGAGGCATTTGGTAGTGCGATTAATAGTAATGCGAAAATGTATAAGATTCTATTGCCCTGAGTTAGATTATACCATTCAAAAGAAGATAAAACTGCAATTGAAAAAATTAGTAGATAAAATGATAAATCACTGAAATATGTAGCAAAAGAAAATATGAGTAATATTACTATTGAGGACAATATTCTAACCATAAAGTTATTATCTACCATATTTTTTTTCTCTTTTTGTATAATCTTCTAGTGCTTTGGTCAAATCTTGACAAGAAAAATCGGGCCACAAAGTATCACAAAAATACAATTCAGCATAAGCTGCTTGCCATAATAAAAAATTGCTTAACCTTTTTTCGCCACCAGTGCGAATTAATAAATCCAATTTTGGCAAATCTTTAGTATACAGAAATTTTTCAAATTCCTCTTCCAATACGCAATCAATATTTCCTTTTATGACGTTGTTGATAGCATGTATAATTTCCTGCTTTGCTCCATAACTAACTGCAACAGTGAGTAATAGACCATCGTTCTTATGTGTCACTTCTTCTGCTTTTTTGATTTGATCGAATATTTTACTGGGCAATAGACTTAAATTGCCAATAAAATTTAACTTAATGTTACAATTGTAAATGAATTTCATTTTATCTTCATTAGTTAAAGTGGAGTAAAATAAATTAAATAGGTAGTCTGTTTCGTTTTCAGATCTGAGCCAATTTTCCATGGAAAATGCATACAAAGTTAAGTAAGGTATGGCCAGGACTGTGCAATGCTTAGCAATATCAAATGCAACCTCACTGCCTTTTCTATAGCCATCAATTTTTACCCTTCCTTGATTGTTTGCCCACCTACCATTACCATCCATAATAATTGCTAGATGTTTTGGCAGAGATTCTAGATTCAACATTTGAATTCAACCTGTTCTAATTAGCTTAATGTCTATATCTCTGTATGAAACGTTCACTATATCCACCTAAAACTATATTATTACTGAAAAATCATTGATAGTCTATATTACAAAAATTTTCTCAACCTCGGTGTCAGCTGCCAGTGATTTTACCAAGAAAATATAGTAAAAATAGTCTGATATAGATGGTTTTACGATATAGTGAAATTATTATAAACAAATGAATTTAGTGGTGTTAGGAATACCTGGCTCTTTTATTTGGATTTATATTCTCAATAACCTGCTCTAAAGATAAATTATATAATTTTGACACAGGTTCTTCGCATTCAGTATATCTTTTAAATGTAGGGAGTGGTATAAGTGACTCTATATTTATGTCCAGCTCTTGGGGAACATATTTAATTATATCTTCGTAAATACGTTCCTTGTTGTTCAAGTAATCGATATTAATATCTGTAATTTTACCAGCTTTACGCAGGAGTATAGCAAGCCTCAAAGTCGACTTTACGCTAGGTTTAAAATTTTTAAATATATTGACAAATACCTTACCAGTAACATTATCTGTTATTGCTTTTAGCTCTTTAGTGGTAACAGAATTGATGCCCTTAACAACATCTTGATCTTCTAGTACTTTTATAATATCTTGAGAACTAAACTTATTAAATATGAGTTCTAATTTCTCAGGAGCAATTGAATTGATGCAATCAACAATTTTTTGATCTTTTAGTGTTTTTATAATATTTTCAAAACTAAAATTCCCATTATTAAATATGAGTTCTAATTTCTTAAGAGCAATCGAATCGATGCAATCAACAATTTTCTGATTTTCTAGTAATTCTATTGTATCTACACAGTTAAGCTTATCACTATAAAATATGAGTCGAAATTTTTCAATGTTAAAAGAAATGATATTCTCAACAACCTCCTGATTTTTTAGTAGTATTATAATATCGCTAAGAAGAAACTTATCATTACAAAGTATGAATTGAAGTTTTTCATAATCAATAAAATTGATGTGCTTAACAAGCTCTTGATTTTCTAGCAACCTTATAACCTTGTGACTGCTACTAGCATACTTGCTACTATTAAACTTATCACTATTATGAATGAGTTCAAATTTTTCATAATCAATAAAATAGAGGTATTCAACAACTCTTTGATTTCCTAATAACTCTATAATATTTTCACCACTAAACTTATCACTCTTGAGTATAAGTTGAAGCTTTTTATCATCAAGAGAGTTAATTCGATCAATAGAACTCGAATCTTTTAGTAATTCTGTAACATTTTGCTCACTAAGCTTACCATCACTCTCAACTATCATCCATTGAATAAAACGGATATTCCTAATAGCATTTTGATTTTCTAGTGGTATTCCCACATCTGCATCGTTGCAAAACTGAACATCATCAACATGTTTTTCATTAATTCCTTTATTTCCTAGTGCTTCTTTAGCGAAGCTATTCGGATCATTTTTTTCATCTTCCTCGTAATCATAATATCCATAATCTTCTTCATTCTCCTCACTATCACTACTTTCGAATTCATTGTTGATATTGCAAACCTTCCCACCTTTTAGTATTTCTAGAATATTGTGCTCCGCAGGTGCATCATTTAGCATGGACCTAAACATTTCATCATCGTAATCGTTGATGTGATTAACAATGCTCTCATCTGATAGTAATTCTTCAATACCTTTGTAACTAAACTTATTATTATACTTGCATAAGATTTTAAGTTTACTGTAATTCATTGAATTGATGCCATCAACAACTCTTTGATTTGATAGTAATTCTCTGTTATAAGTCTTACATATCAGTTGAAGTTTTTCGTTATATAAGTCTTCTGCATTGCCTGCCTTATCAAAATCCATAATCTTATTTCAATTTACTTAGTATTTTAATTTTGCATGTATTAGGAGGAAATAATCAAGCATTATGATAAAAGGCCTAATGAATTTATTAGTTTATTTATGTTTCTTTTCATGTATAAATTTATAGAAAGTTTTATGTAGAAGTTATTTTATGAGCAAAATTATAGAAATCAGAACGCCAAAAACTCTTGGTGGTGAATCAGTTACGGAAGGTATAGTAAAAATAAAGAAAAATATCGGCGAAGCAGTAAAAGTAGATGACTTGATCTTTGAAATTGAAACTGATAAAACGGCGCTAGAACTAACTGCAGAAGCTTCAGGACAAATAACTGAATTTTTTGTGAAAGAAGATGATGTAATTAGCCCTGATCAATTACTGGCAAAACTTGCTGTAGGAGAAGTAAAAGAAGAAGTGAAAAAAGAAGATAAAGGCGAAAGCGCTGATAAAAAAGATGCCCCTTCAGCTCGTAAAATTATGGAAGAAAATGCAATTAGTGCAGAAAATGTAAAAGGAACTGGCATGGGAGGCAGAATAACTAAAGCGGATGTGATAGACCATATGAGTAAAGCTGAACAACCTCCGGTAAAACAATATGAATCGCCAAAAAGTGTAGTAAGTGGAGAGAGAAGAGAAGAGCGAGTGAAAATGAGCAAAATAAGGCAAGTAATAGCTGCTCGTTTGAAAGCATCGCAAAATACTGCTGCAATACTGACCACGTTCAATGAAATTGACATGAAAAACGTCATGGATCTGAGGGCAAAGTATAAAGAAACTTTTGAAAAGAAATATGGAATAAAACTGGGTTTCATGTCGTTTTTTATAAAGGCAGCAGTGCAAGCACTAAAAGAAATTCGTGAGATTAACGCTGAGATTTCAGGTGATGAAATTGTATATAAAAATTACTATGACATAGGTGTTGCTGTTAGCACTTACAAAGGTCTTGTTGTACCAGTTATTCGTGATGCTGATCAAATGTCATTTGCTGAAATTGAACTAACTTTAGTTGCTCTTGGCAAAAAAGCACGAGAAGGTAAGCTGCAAGTATCGGAAATGGAAGGTGCAACATTTACTATCTCAAACGGTGGTGTGTATGGTTCACTTCTTTCTACTCCGATAATAAACCCTCCGCAATCTGGAATACTTGGCATGCACTCAATACAAAATAGACCAGTTGCTGTGAGTAACTCAATTGAAATCAGACCTATGATGTACATTGCCCTCTCTTACGATCACAGAATAGTTGATGGCAAAGGAGCAGTTACTTTCCTTGTGAAAATCAAAAATTACATAGAAGATCCAAATAGATTGGTTTTGGAAATTTAAGCAGGTTAAAAGCGACAAGTAAGTTTTTCTGAAGTTTTCAAGATGGGTGGCTTTGTTGAATGGCAAGGAATGAGGAGGAGTAATGAAAGGAATTTACGAGGCAAATTTGAAAATAGGCATACCTATATCAGTAAAGTTATTAATCAAATAGGGGAATGTTCAAAAAAGTGTGTCAAACCGAGAAATAAAAATAAAATAGAAACAAAAAATAGAGGTTTGATATATGAGTTACAAAATAGAAAATGGAACGACTGGCCTGGTAGATTACAAAGAGCTGGAAGCAAATATACTGTCATCAATAAGGGAAGGTAAACCATTGATGGGGAGAGATGGAGCATTAACACCATTTGTAAAAAGGCTGCTGGAAGCAAGTCTAGAAGGTGAAATAGAGCATCATTTATCCAATGAAAGAGAAGAAAAGAATCGAAGAAACGGAAAGAATGGCAAAACTTTGAAGACGAGTGCAGGTTCATTTGAACTATTGACACCAAGAGATAGAGAGGGAAGTTTCGAACCACAGATAGTGAAAAAAAGGCAAACAAGCTTACATCCAGAACTTGAAACAAAGGTCTTGAACATGTTTGCAAGCGGTGTGGGATACAGGGATATAGCATCCTATGTGGAAGAAATCTATGACCATAAAATATCTGCAGCAGAGATATCTGGAATTACAGATAAATTACTGCCTATAATCAATGAATGGAGGAGTCGTCCCCTACAATCAGTATACCCGATAGTATTTATGGATGGGATGTTTTTTAAGGTCAAAGAGAATGGACATTGCATAAGTAAATGCATGTACAATATATTAGGAATAGACCAAAATGGCAGAAAAGAAGTACTGGGTTTTTACTTAGCAGAAAGTGAGGGAGCTAACTTCTGGCTAGGCGTATTAAATGACTTAAAAGAGAGAGGAGTAGAAGACATTTTGATAGCTTGTGTTGACGGTCTGAAAAGCTTCCCTACAGATATAAATAGCGTATTTCCCAATGCTGAGGTACAGTTATGCATTGTGCACCAAATAAGAAATTCACTAAAATACGTATCCAGCAAAGATATAAAAGTTTTTATGAATGATTTGAAAAAAATATACCGTGCTACAAGTAGAGAAATCGCCGAAAATTATTTACTTGAACTGGAGGAAAAATGGGGTGAAAAATATCCTTTAGTCATAAAATCGTGGCAAAACAATTGGGAAAATTTGTCTAGTTATTTTAAGTATTCTGGCCCTGTTAGAAGGCTAATTTATACCACCAATCCAATTGAGGGGTTGCACAGACAAATCAGAAAATTTACTAAAACCAAAGGTTCATTTACCAGTACAAATGCCTTGTACAAATTGGTATATTGTGCTATAAAAAAGATAGAGCAAAAATGGGCTATGGCTTTGCCTAATTGGGCTCTAACTATATCTCAACTTGATATCTTTTTTCCTGATAGGTTAAAAATTGAGTTGAACTAAAAATTCGCTTTGACACACTTTTTTGAACATTCCCCCTTCTCTTGTCATCCCAGTACCTGCTCAAGTAACTGACACTGGTTCCCTTTATGATGGTGTTATCCGAGTAGCTCATCCAGCTTTTTATCAGGAACGTTGATTACTCTTTATTCTTCGCCCTTCCTGCACGTTTACGTTCATTTGGATCGAGGAACTTCTTACGCAAACGTATAGATTTTGGAGTTACTTCTACCAATTCATCATCGTCTATATATGCTATCATATCCTCCAGTGTCATTATTTTTGGTGGAGTAAGCTTTATAGCTTCATCGCTACCTGAAGCTCTTACGTTTGTTAATTGCTTACCTTTAAGTACATTTATTTCTAAATCATTGTCACGACTATGCTGACCGACAATCATACCACAATATACCTTATCTTGTGGCTTAACAAACATAATTCCCCTATCTTGCAGATTGAAAATTGCATACGCTACTGCTTCGCCTTTGTCTGTTGAAATTAAAACCCCATTACGCCTTCCGGAAATTGAACCTTTATGTGGAGCATAACTGTGAAATAAACGGTTGATTATACCAGTGCCGCGAGAATCAGTTAAAAATTCTCCTTGATAGCCAATTAATCCCCTTGATGGCACTAAAAATGTCAACCTAGTTCTGCCACTACCAGAAGGTCTCATATCAGTTACTTCACCTTTTCGAAAGCTAAGTTTTTCCATGATGATTCCACTATACTCATCATCTACATCAATTACTACTTCCTCTATAGGTTCAAGTTTTTTGCCATCTTCTTCTTTAAACAGTACTCGAGGCCGTGAAACTGAAAGTTCAAAACCTTCCCTTCTCATATTTTCAATCAGTACCCCAAGCTGCAACTCACCACGTCCACCTACTTCAAATGCTTCACCACTTGGAGCCAAAGTTACAGTAATTGCAACGTTTGTTTCTGCTTCTGCATATAAACGATCTTTTATAACAGTTGAGGTAAGTTTTGTTCCCTCTTGCCCAGCAAAAGGTGAGTCATTAACGCTTATAGTAATCGCCATTGTTGGCGGGTCAACTGGAGTTGAGCTGATCGCAGTTGTAACTTCTGGTGCTGCTATAGTGTCTGAAACTGAAGCTTTCTCAAGTCCTGCAATGGCAATGATATCACCAGCTACAGCTTGCTCTACTGGAACGCGTTTTAAGCCAGAAAATGAGAGTAACTTAGTTAATCTCCCTCGCTCAACCACTTGACCATCAAGATCAATTACCTTAAGATCTGAGTTAACTTGCGCGATTCCTTGGTAAATCTTTCCTGTCAATATTCTGCCAAGAAATTTATCAGATTCAAGTAAAGTAACTAGCATAGCAAAAGGTGCATTTTGATCATAAACGGAAGGTTTTATGTAATCTATCACCGTTGAAAATAATGGGCTTAAATCTTTTCTCTCATCAGATAGCTCCTTAGCACACCAACCATTTCTACCTGAAGCATAGAGTACTGGAAAATCTAGTTGCTCGTTGGTTGCATCAAGGTTAAAAAATAACTCATATATTTCATTTAGTACTTCATCAATTCTGCTGTCTGGTCGATCAACCTTATTGATTATCACAATCGGTTTTAAATTTGCCTTTAGTGCTTTTGACAACACAAACTTAGTCTGTGGCATTGGACCTTCTGCAGCATCAACCAGTAGTAATACACCATCTGCCATGCAGAGCACCCTTTCCACTTCTCCACCAAAATCCGCATGTCCTGGTGTATCAATGATATTGATTTTCTCATCACCCCACATTATTGACGTACATTTTGCAAGTATTGTAATCCCACGTTCACGTTCTTGATCACCACTATCCATCACTCGTTCTTGAACTTCTTGATTCTCACGAAACGTGCCACTTTGTTTTAACATGTTATCAAGTAAAGTAGTTTTTCCGTGGTCAACGTGTGCAATTATTGCAATATTGCGGATTGATTTAAATTCACTCATTTCTTATCATTTCAAATTTAATTTAATAACAAGTATACGTATAATATATTTAGAGTAAATAACTAAAGCCGTGCTTTCAGAGTATTTTAGGCAGATCATGGAACTCTAACAAAAAGGTTTCATGTTCGCTGTACTTTGTAGCAACTAACACCAAGACAAAGAAGAATCTTGCTTTAGCAGTACATTTATATAAAATTAAAATAAACTAAAGTAATCATTTAAATGCTAACAAGATTCGCTCCAAGCCCAACTGGCTACCTACATGTAGGAAACATACGCACTGCACTCATTTGTTGGATGTACACACGTAATCAAAATGGAAAATTTTTACTACGTTTTGATGATACTGATCTTGAGCGTTCAGATATCAAATATGTAGATAATATCATAGAAGACCTAAAATGGATTGGCATAAATTGGAATTCAAGTTTTAAGCAATCAGAGCGTTTTGAGAGCTATAACGAGGTGTTCTTACAGTTAATGAAAGAAGGTCATATTTATGCATGTTATGAAACAAGAGAAGAATTAGACACTAAACGAAAATTGCAATTAAAACAAGGTCTTCCCCCTGTTTACGATAGAGGTGCGTTGCTTCTAACTGAGCAAGAGAAAATTCGTTATGAGCAAGAAGGACGAAAACCACATTTCAGATTTAAATTGAATAGAAACGAAATTGTAAAATGGAATGATGAAGTTAAAGGTGAAATAAATATTGCAACAATTCACATTAGCGATCCTGTGGTAAAAAGAGAAGATGGAATTTATACATACATGTTACCTTCTGTTGTTGATGATGTTGACTTTAATGTAACCCATGTTGTACGCGGGGAAGATCATGTAACTAATACCGCAGTTCAGATCCAAATTATTAAAGCATTAAAAGCGAAAATTCCTATATTTGCTCACCTTCCCCTACTACATTTTGATGATAGCAAGATATCGAAACGGAAAGGTGGGTTGGATATTAAGTCCATAAGAGAAGATGAGATTGAGCCAATGGCGCTAACTAGCTATTTAGCAAAACTTGGCACATCTGATCCGATAGAAGCTCATGTTGATATGCAGTCTTTAATTAACTCATTTGATATTAAAAAATTTAGCTCAGCATCTGCACAATTCAGCTTGAGTGAAATGTATAAGCTAAATAGCAAAGTGCTGCAACAAATGCCATTTGAAATGGTGCAAGATCGTTTAAGTCAAATTGGCTCAGAGTTTTGGTATTTTATAAGGAGTAATATAGAAAAGTTTTCTGAGGTGGCCAAATGGTGGAAAACATGCAAATTTGGTATAGAGCCTGTGGTTCTTAATAAAGAGTTTATAAAAATAGCGCTAAGTTCATTGCCTAAAGGTGATTGTAATGAAAACACATTATCAGAGTGGGTTAAAAATATTCGACAGACAGTTGATATAAAGGCAAAAGATCTATTTATGCAGTTGCGCCTCGCTTTAACAGGAACAGAAACAGGTCCAGAACTCGCTAAATTATTAATTTTTATCGGTAGAGAGAGCATTGTTGCAAGGTTAGAAGAAAATCATACAAAAGGTTTAAATGCACCGAATGTATTTGAATGACACCAATAAGCATTGTTCAGGAAATGTGAAAATATTAGATTTCTTGTCATTCCAGTTTCTGCTCCTGTCATTCCAGTGCTTGACACTGGAATCCATAATCTTGCCAAAACGTTGTATTTTAAAATAACTTCTACACATATCCCATATTTCTGGATCCCAGTGTCAGCTACTTTCATGACAACATTTAGTTGTTTTTTCTCGTCTACCTTATTTTACTACTCTGCTGAACGAATAACACCAATAGTTAATCTCATGCTGAAAGATCATTTTATGGTCCAAGTCAGTTCTTTTACAAGTCACTTCCAAGCTCATCAAATTTTCTAAGATCTTCTTAAGTTCTGAAAGTTGCAAACTTTTCAAATGAGATTTAAAACTCTGCAATTGTTTGAAGAACAATGGAGGACTCAGCTGGTCAATTGCAGCTTGTTCATTCATTCCATTTTGTATTAACAGCAAAACGCTTTCTAGCCGTAGAAAATAATTTGATATAATACGGATTAATGCTATCGGTGAAAAATTCTCTTGTAATATCAATACATCGGAAATTTTGATGAATTGTCCCATGTCTTTACTCACTATTGCAGAGCACAGATTATCAAGTGTAACATAATCATTGCCGGAGGTTGAAAAGCATAGATCTATATCAGCAAGTTTAAGATCTTTTCTTTTTCCTAGATATAAAACTAATTTTTCAAGCTCTGAATATATAGGCAGTTTGCTATGATTAAAATAAGACTGCAAGTGGTAGATTATCTCACTTGTGCACTCTATATCATTTTGTTTCAAGTAACTTGATATAATATCACAAAGATTACTACCGCTGTCCTTATAGCAGGTAATGACACCGAAAATTTTTGAGCTTTCCATATAACTTTTAGTTGTAGAACTATATGGAAGATCATTTGCTATCATTACTATATAATGATCGCCTATATTATGATCCAATATGTTTCTTAACTCTTTAGATATACTTCCACTGACATTTATCAGCTTAACTAACCTTTTTTTAGTAAACATCGAAATGTTTGCCAACTCGGAAAATAACAAGCCAGGCGACTTATTCACTACTGCAAAATCCATCACCTGAACTGAATACTCATTCAAGTTGGCAATTATTTCCTGTACAAAAATATCGACCTTACTATTGTCACTCCCATGAATTAATACACCACTTAAAGTATCGGGTTTCTCAAGGAATTTTTTAACTTTAGATGGCGTGATTCTCATGCCATCTATATTATATTATCACTACTTGGTGGTACATCATTTGATTGCACATCAGTTTCCAACAATTCTGAGCTTTCTTGATTTGCTGTATTCTGCATATCATCAGACACTTCTTTCTTCCCCGTAACATAATTATAAAAATTTTTTATAGGCTGTCCTATATATCTAGAAAAAAATCCTTCGGCCATATCTTTCACTCCACAAATTAACAATTAGCACATAAAAACAACGTAGCAAAAACTACTTTACGCTCAGATAGTTACACTCATTTGTTAATGAATTATGAACTTCCGAGACCAAAATTAAGTCGATCTACTTAACACCAATCTTATAAAATAAGCAATGATTAAATACACAGCTGCGATAAGTATAATTGCAGGTCCAGTTAATAAGTCAAAACTTGCAGATAATATCAAACCTGATACTCCAGAAATCACAGAAAAAACTGTTGCAACAATAATCATTTGCATTGGAGTTTTTGAAATGAGTCTTGCTGATGCAGCAGGTATTAACAAAAATGCAGCAATGAGTAATATTCCTATTAATTGAGCAGAAATTGCAATAAAGATAGCGAGTATAATCAAAAATTCTAGCCTAACAAAATTAACATGTACTTTCTCAACTGTTGCCAAATCTTGATTAATCGAAATCATCAGCCAATAGCGCCATCTAAATATTAATATCAAAGTAACTATTACGGAGGTTAGAAAAATTGATATTATATTACTTTGGTCAATCATTAATATGTCACCAAAAAGTGAGCTAATAATACTATTATTACCTGATGGAAGAAAAGACATAAGTATTAAACTCGATGATAAAACTACATTGGTAACTATGTTCAATATCGTATCAGCAGAGTATAATTTATTAAAATTAAGAGAAAGTAGTATAGCAAACATAATTGCAATGAGCATTATACTTACCGATGGGCTGATATTAAAGATCAAAGCAAGTGCAATACCAAGCAATGAAGAATGGGACAAACTATCACCTAAATACGATAACCTTTGCCATATCATAAATGACCCTAGAGCTCCTGTGACTAGGCTAATCATAATTACCGCAATTAGACTGTTTATAAAAAAACTCTGTGTAAATATCTCTAACATGCTATCAGATAACTGACAACAAATCTATCTTCAGATATTAAAACGTTATGGGTTCTGCATGCAGAACCCGTCGTCATAAATTCAAAATTTAAATTCTTTTGCTCCATAAGATAAGACTTCATTGAACAATCGCGTATCTTACCAGTACCTATTATCAAAATCTCTATTTCCTCTGTTAAAAAAGATTTAAAATACTCCTTGTTATTTATATCACTTTCTTTCAATTTAATCACCTTTTCAGGAAAAATTATAATTGAGCCATGATATTCTTGATTATTTACCCAAAATCTTTCTTCCCTGTAACCATCTATAAGATTTTTCTTCTTGGAAATTAAGGGCATAAATCAAACTATTAATTCCGTGTCGCACACCCACCATTCTGGATATTCCTTTTTGATATTTGCCGCTGCAGCTTTTGCATTTTCTTCACTATCAAACATTCCAAAACACGCTACACCACTACCTGACATACGAGAAAGTATAGAGCCTTCTTGTGACTCTAGTGTTGATATTACATTCTGAATTTCAGGTACAAGACTTATTGCTGCTTCTTGCAGGTCATTTTTTGTCTCTTTAAGAAGCTCTAACAAATTCTCCTCAGTGTTATCACTCCACTTAATTGGCTGAGAGAAATCCTCTTTATACTTGGAAAATACTTCTGATGTATTCAAAAACTTTTTTTTCGGTTTCACAAGTACCAGACTTGTGGGTAAAGAGCATTGTTTAATGGGGCATAATTCCTCACCAACACCTCTGACAAAAACTGGCTTACTATCTATACTTGCAGGCACATCAGCACCAACTCTTAAAGCTATATCATTTAAAATTTGCCTATCAATGTTCCAAAGCTCTCCCAGCATGCGTATCACAGCTCCAGCATCTGAGGAACCACTACCAAATCCCGCAGCAATTGGTACATTTTTTACAACCTTCACAGTGACTTTAGTGCGTACAGGAGCATGCCTAAGCAGTAGACTCAATGCTTTCGTTATAGTATTATATCGATAATTTATTTTAAACTCAGAGTTTACAAATTGAACTGTAGAGTTATCATATCTAAAGTTTTTTTCTCCTACTTTTATCTCTAAAAAATTAGAAAGTTTAGCAAAGACAACCAAACTTTCAATTAAATGATACCCTCTTTCTTCTCTATTTATAATATGTAAAAAAAGATTGATCTTTGCAGGAGCCTTTACACAAAAACTTTCCATCTGTATATCTTCACTAACACTATCTTATTTACTATACTTGAAATGCCACTTCAGTCAAACTTTATACACTCCTAATGAGATCAAATACCATAAATCCTAACTTCTCTGTATGGGTAAGTGCATCAGCTGGTACAGGTAAAACAAAGATCTTAATAGACAGAGTATTAAGACTTCTATTAGAGAATAAGAGAAATATTCTCTGCTTAACATTTACCAATGCTGCAGCAAATGAAATGGAGGATCGCATTTACAGTACACTTAGTAAGTGGGCAATATGTCCAGAGGGTATATTGGTCACAGATTTAGAACAATTAGCCCAGTGTGTGACCAGAGAAAATAAAGATTATTTAACAAGAGCAAGAAGGCTTTTTTCTGAACTGGAAAATATTGGTCTTAATATTCAAACTATACACGCCTTTTGTTACAAATTAATCTCCAGCTTTCCTACAGAAGCTGGTATCGCTCCAAATCGTACGTTGAGCGAATGTAAAGAATTGCATTCCATCGTATTTGAAAAAACGCTTCATAATGAAACTGTGCAGGACGATATAAATATCATTGCAGCTGAAATTGATGAAAACAAGCTGAGTGATTTACTCTATACCTTATGTATAAAGAGATCAGCTCTAGAAAATAATTTAGGGTATATCAAAGATAAACTAAGTGCCCCAGATAAGATTCACGATTTACAGAGTGAAACGATTGAGCAGATAAAAAGATTAGCTAAAATATTAAGTGAGGGCAGCAAAAGAGATCAGAGTTACAGTGCGATACTTTATGATTGGTGTAATAGCACAAAATCGTCCGTACCAAATGTTGTCATCCCAGTGCTTGACACTGGGATCCAAAAAAAAAGAAATATGGATCCCAGTGTCAAGCACTGGGATGACAACAAGATAGAGAACTTAGCTAAAGTATTTCTCAAATCAGAATCGTACGAAAAAAAGAGCATATCATCCATTATAACAAAGGGTGCTTTGGAAAAATTTGAAGACGTAGAGCAAATGATAGAAAGCATTCAAAATGCATTGTTTACCCATGTAAAGGATATAAATTCTTATCAAATATTCGCAAGAACCAGTAGTTTACTTAGTATATTTAAAGTATATGTTGATCTATATAATAGTGAAAAATCAAAGAATGCACTGCTTGATTATGATGATATCATCAATTTAGCAACAAATCTCCTTAGCAATCCAGGCTATAAAGATTGGATATTGTTTAATCTAGATCAAAAAATAGACCACATTCTTGTTGACGAGGCACAAGACAATAGTATCAGTCAATGGAAAATTATAACAAATCTCTGCAATGAATTTTTTACCGGTGGTGACGAAAAGAGAACTTTATTCGTTGTTGGAGATGTAAAACAATCAATTTACAGATTTCAAGGAGCAAATCCCCATCTATTTAATTACATGCAGCAATATTTTCACACGAAAACCGGTGGCAGAGATTGGTTATCATGTCAACTTGAAAAGTCATTTCGCTCAACTCCAGAAGTTTTGATGCTTGTAGACAGAATATTTAACAATTTTCGTGAAGAAATATCTTTCAATGAGAACAAGATAAAACATATTCCATATAGAGAAAACGATCAAGGGTACATTGAAATCTGGCCGTTACTGCCAAGGTATAAAGAGGAAGAGCAGCAAGCCTTACAAATTCATTTAATACAGAGGAAAGATTATGTAGTAACAGATCGATTACTTGCTCAGGCAATAGCCCAAAGAATTCACAATTGGTTAAACGAAGGGCGGATTTTAGTCGCCAAAGATCGTCATATAGAACCAAGGGATATTATGATTTTGGTACGGCAGCGAAATGTGTTAGTTGATTACATAATAAGTGAACTAAAAAAAGTAAATGTACCAGTTATAGGCCGAGATTATTTTAGAATTATGGATTACATAGCTGTGCAGGACTTAATAGCTTTAGCTGAATTTTTGCTCCTCCAGGCAAATGATCTTGCTCTTGCAAATGTTTTAAAATCACCGCTATTTAACTTTACTGAGGACGATTTATTCAATATTGCATATAATCGTAAAGAGCAGTCATTGTGGGAAAAAATTCATGATTATCATGAGGTTATTTATAGCGAATTAAACTATCTGATTAACTTATCTCAGACAAAATCCCCTCTTACATTATTCACGCATATATTACGCACAGGTAAAAAGAAATTTGCTGCAAGGCTAGGTCTTGAGTGCTTCGAGATTCTAGACGAATTTATGAACCTCGTATTGCAATTTGAGCACCCATCTCTTCAAGCATTTGTTCAGTGGATCAAAGAAAATAATCCTGAGATTAAAAACGATATGCAATCAGAACTCAATGCTGTACGAATAATGACAATTCATAAATCAAAAGGTCTACAAGCTCCAATAGTGTTTTTAGTTGACACAAATACAGTACCAAGAAACAGCGAAAATATTTTGTTTGATGCAACGGAAGCACCATTTTGGTGTGGCAAAAATAGTAATGCTTATTGTAATCAAGTAAAAAGAGAGAAAAAACTAGAGGATTATAACGAATATTTGCGTTTGCTGTACGTGGCACTTACGCGTGCTGAAGATGAGTTATACATTTTAGGCAAAGAGCCAGTGCAAAAGGGCTCTTGGTATGATCTAGTTATTCAATATGGAGCATTATATGAGAGGAAAAAACTATACTTACAGCCGATATTTAAAGAAAAAGTTGAAGTGCTATGCATGAATGCAAACTACCCTTCTATTTATAAAAAACGTGATTATTTTGATGTTCCAGTGATTTCACCTCCATCAAACCTATCAATGTCATTGCAGCACGTAACGCTGGAACCTGGAGAAAAAAAGCCAGTGTCAAGCACTGGGATGACAGATGAGAATGCTGGAATGACAAAAAGGAGCATTGGGACGACAGACAGCTATGCAAGAGGCTTAATAATTCACAGTATATTGCAATATATGCCCAAGATAGAGAAAGACAGGAGAAAAAATTGGGTTAGGAAATATATTGATAGCATAAACACTAGTGAAGATAAGGATGAAATTTACAGCAAAATATTAACCTTTAATGAAAAATATGATTACCTGTTCGACTTGGAGGGCAAATCAGAAATTTCACTTAGTGGAACAATTGACGGAAAACCAGTATTAGTGCGGCTAGACAGACTGTGTATAACAGAAGACAAAGCAATCATAATTGACTATAAATCACACCATAACGTTTCTATTTCCTCATCAAATGAAATAAAAAAGCAAATGTTGATCTATAAAACCTTAGTGCAAGAAGTCTACCCAGATAAGCAGGTAGAGTGCGTGGTTATTTGGATGGAAGATTTAACCTTACAATCTTTGATCTAAACTCAAATGTTCGTATAGTAGCTACTTGCATTTGTTGTAAACTCACTTTTACTCTATAGTTATCTTTTTACTACTTTATCTATTTTCTGAACTGATTTTCGTATTAGAAAACATCCAATAAGAAGAATTATAAAAGGAATAAACCATAAAATGTAGGTACTAGATTTTACAGGTGGTACAATGATAATTGAATCTCCATAAGAATTTTTTAACTCTGAAACTATTTGCTCGTTAGTATATCCATCACTGATCTTCTTGCGAATTGTCTTACGCATACCATATGCAACTTGAGACTCAGATTCGGATAATAATTCACCAGAGCATACTGGACACTTTATTACTGCAAATAAGCTACTTGCTCGCTCTTCCATGCTTTCGTCTCTTAGTTTATCATCCAAAGTAAAAGCATTTATGCTTAAATGGAATATCAATGTAAAAAGTAAGCTAATTACTATTCTCATTCTTGGTGAATTGAGTGATAAAATCAGTAGTGGATAATTTTCCAATAAAGCCTGAACCTACATTATTGTCGTACTTTATTGAAAATTGAATGTCGTTATCAGTGATTTTTTCTGATAAGGAAGATATTGATTTTTCCAATTTATCTGCAGTCTTTGAATCATTAGTCATAAACGAAATTAATTCTTTATAATTTGATATGGCTACATTGATTTTATCTTCAAATGAAGATGTAACTAAATTGTAATTACTTACTCCACCATTCGCAGCAATAGAAAAGTTATTACTCTCAATCAAAAATTTTTCTATGTTGAAATTAATCTTAGAAGCTGAAATATGGTTTACAAATTCATAATCTAATTTAGCGTCGACACTAAGGTAATTTTCAGGACTTGCAGTATGTTTATAACGGTAAGTATAAAAATCAAATTCTAGTTTAGTATTTTCATTCAGTTCTTTATCAAAGTGAAATTGAATGTAATTACTTTTATCATTCACTTCAGTTATAACACTTTGCTGATTTTCTAAAACATCACATTTTAATCCATAATCTTCGTAACGAAATGTATCTATATAGTCTATTACAGTGCTATTTCTGTTGAATTTTAATGAAGATAGTAAATCATTTAGTTTAACAACAAAGTGGCTACTCACGTGTGTGTGACACTTTATATTCTTTTTCTCATCACTACGGACAGCAATGTTTACTTTGTTGCTTGGTATATAGATATATACTGACTTATCAAATAATCTGTTTTTTATCACTAAAGCTTCAGATGAAACAGTTAATTGCTCATTAGAAAATTTTGGATTCGTTACACGAAAAACTAGGTTAAAAGGAAATCCCTTAAAATCATGTGAAATATCAACTTTTTCGTCATTAATGTAATCAGTTAAAAGACTTTTTACCTTAAATGCAGAAAAATACCAAAAACCACTATACGCTAGAGGAATAAACAAAGGTAAGGAGATGAGAATATAGATAAAAATTTTACGCATTATCCTCTTATTTATCTAATGATATATTTCTTGTACCTCTGGGCACGGTTACGCACAAACCGTCAATATCTTTTGTGATTTTTATTTGGCATCCAAGCCTCGATGTCTCTGTTAAACCGAAAGCTAGATCCAGCATGTCATTTTCCTCATCAGATATAGGATTATGTGTTTCTACAACATCATAAAATTTTGGATCAACAATCACATGGCATGTAGAGCAAGCAAGAGAACCTTCACATGCACCTTCAAGCAGATCTGGATCACTTCTATGGGCTAAATTAAGAAGAGTTTCTCCCTCTGCAGCTTCATAACTTTTCTTACTTCCATCAGGTAAAATAAAAGTAACGGATGGCATACTATTAAAATCTCTACTAATTTCTCTATATTCTACAAATAATAACTAATATTTGCAAACTCTTTGTAATTCCATTGCCTATCTCTTGTCATCTATATTCCTATCAAGAAAGTAAGATAGATACCACCAGCATCTCACAGAGTTGCAAGTATAGAATTTTCTTAGTTTTAGATTTTACTAAATATATTACTGAATTAACACTATTAAACTTGATCTGCCATTTCTTCTGATCTTAAGTTATAATTTTACTAATGCCATTTGATTAATTGCAACTTCAGCATTGCTATCTTTCAATAAATTTCCAGGACTATTACAATGGTATATGATTGCAGCAACAACAAGACAACAAACTCCAATTCCTATCCCTAACGCTAACATTCCTGAGTAAACTGCAATAGCTACTTCTAAAGCAACTCCTACTACTGCTAACGTAGAAGCAACTATGATAGAAGTATTACGACACTTAATACGAAGCTCATTTAGTTTATCTAATGCAGTAGTACCATCTTTATATTTTAGCTCTCTTAGTACATCTTTATTTTCACATTTGTTAAGCAACTTCCAAGCATAACTTAACCTTGACGCTTGACCATAAAACCCCTTCTCAACATATTCAACCAAGAGATCAAACGGAGTTTCACCTTGGTCATTTTTAACATCAAATCTCGCACCTGCACTCACAAGTGATTCAACTTTGCAAAGCATTGACTTATCGAAGTGCAAGTTTCTTAAAGCATGATGTAGAGCTGTATCCCCACTTTCATCTTGATAGTCAATTTTATTTTTATGTAAAAAGCAACCAAAAATCTCTTCATTGCAATCGCTTGTCACGATATTTTCTAAAGTAATACTTGAAATTTTTATGTTATTTTCGACTAGGAGATCTAAAGCTTCTTTATGGTTACATTTAACAATAATATCTACTAGTTTATTTAATGCAGGTGTACCTTCTAGCTTCTTTAGCTCATCAGTTTTACAACAACTAAGCACCACCGAAAGATTATTTAATCTTTCTATTTTTTTCTTACGAGAGCATTATGTAGCATAATTGACCAAGAGATCAAATGGAGTTTCATCTTTGCTATTTTTAACATCAAGCCTTGCACCTTTACTAAGAAGTGACTTGACAAAACCTTGGTATTTTGATTTATCCAAATCCAACCATTTTAATGTATGATGTAAAGATGTATTTCCTTTTTCATCTTTATAGTTGATATTTAATTTATCTAAGCACTCATTAAAAAAATAATCCAAAAACTTTTCAGATTGGTATTCATAAGCATATCTTAAGATTTCATTTAGTGATATTTCTATCCTTCCTTCAAAGAGCTCGAAAAATTCCACACGATCGTACGTAATAGCAATTTGCACTAGAAATGTAATGTCACCAGCAGCAATTGTAACTTTCTTTATTATATCACAAAACTCTTCATACTCATTTGACTGGATATTTAACAACAATTTCGGAATAGTGTCTACATATTCGAGTTCGGTTAATTTTTCAGTCTCTTTAGCTTTGCCCATCTTGCCTATTTGTTTAAAACGCTTGATTACCCTTTCTGATTCCTCTTTGATTAATTTTTGACTTTTCAACAAATACATATTACATATTTCATATTTCATAAAAAATTTTCATTCTTTTATTTTCTTGTTTAAGTTTACTTATCAGTTCCATCAGTTTTGCCCGCAACAACTCCAGTTCATCACTACAATCCCCATCCTCATACTTTCCTCTATCGTACTGGCTTCTTGTTGTTGGGTTAGATAACACTTCGTGTGCTACTGATATTTCCTTGAACTTTGTCAATTTCTCTTCAAGTTGAGTCCGTTGATCTTCTTCCGACTGTGATAGTAGCTTTCCGTCCTTCTTCTTTCCTTCTAGCCTATCTAGCTCTTTCACTTCGTCAAGCAATTTATCTGGATGAAGCTTCAATGCTAATTTGCGATATGCTTTTTTTATCTCATCGTGAGTAGCATCTCTTTTTACTCCTAATATTTCATAATAATCAGGCATTTGTTTCTCCACTATTTTGATACATTTTTTATAACATTAGTAATACTATGTCTTTAAAAGAATTGGTACTATATAAGTATTTTAGCAAATATTATAATATTTATCAACAAATTGAGTGAAAATTTAAAGAGTTATTTATGGTAATTGAGGAGCTACAACCGCACGACGTCTGCCGTTAATAACTATTTCACCTATCGCAACTGCTGCAAAAACAAAACAATAATATACTTTTGTTAGTACGATGATAGGTGACAGAGAGGCAATGCTGCTTGCTAGTAATACGTGAGAACCATAAGGTAAGATACTTTTTGTGATAGAAGTAAATATCTCTAATAAGTACGCACTACGGTGTGGTGCAATGTTATATCTTTGCGCAAGCCTTTTAGCAATATTACTAGTTAATAAAATAGCAACAACATTGCTGGAAACTAAAATAGTAAACAGAGATGATATTCCCGCAATCATAAGTTCAGCTTGACTTCTTGTGAGATTCACCTCATCGGTGAATTTATCTATCTTTTTCTGACTGTATTCGTACATTAAGTGGCTTAATCCACTACTGAAGAGAATAAATATCATTACTTCATTCATCTTATAAAAACCCCTATATATGTCACGAGAATATTCAATAAGAGAATAATCAAAAAAAGCTATTCCTAATATCCCAGCAATAACCATATTAATAGCTAATGTTACCAGAGTGTTTATTTCAAATAAACCCATAATTATTAAAGATATATAAGGGATAATTTTGACTATGGATAAATAATTCAGACTTGAGATAGAAACAACTTCTGTACTATTTGAAATTATTACTAGATAAATAAGTATTATAAGACCTGTAACAGATCCTGTCTTGAAAGTGAGTTTTATTTTATCCTTTACTGAAGCTCCTTGTGAAGAAGTAGCAGCAATAGTAGTGTCAGATATCATTGAAAGGTTGCTGCCAAACATAGCTCCACCTATCACAGCTCCAACACCCACTGCACAATCAAAAGCTCCATTTTGTGCTAAATTAACAGCTATTGGTGTTATAAGTGCAATAACTCCGATTGATGTGCCGATTGCACTTGAAATAAAAGTAGAAAGTAAAAACATTCCAGGAAGTAATAATCGTGCTGGAAGAAAGCGAATAGTTAAGTTAGTAATAACATTTATACTACCAAGCGATTCAGTAATAGTAGAAAATGCTCCAGCAAATAGAAAAATCAAACACACGGTAAGAGTAGTTTTATTACCCATACCTTTTATAAGTGTATCAATACTATGCTGAATTTTGTTTTTATTGAATAGAACAGCAAAAAATAATGCTGGTAATAAGCAAACTAACGGTGAAATTTGATGAAGAGGATTGCCAAGTCCGATAAAAGAAAAATAAATACCACTTCCAAGGTATAAAGCTAGAAAGATAATGAGAGGAAGAAATGCAAACACTTATCGTAGTTGAACAAATCGGAAGTATACTAGAACAAGCTATTTTAAGCAATCATCAATATATTGTTTTTCTACCAATTTTGAACATCTTAAGCCATCTACTTTTGAATAAATTCCATTTGCATTTCTTGTATACTATCCTCTATTTGCTTTATTTGTTCTATTAGCCTTTCCTCTAAGTCAAAATTACCGCCCAGCCTTGCTTTAATTTTTTCTTCTTGTAATACATTTAATTCTTTCCGTAATACTATGTTATTCCAGACAGTTTCTGCCGATCTCTTCTCACTTAATTGACTATTTAATACGCTAGTTTTTTCAAATATAAACTTTATAACACTAGACTCCTGTAGCAGAATTTCTTTATTAAAGTTGCTCTCATTAGTTACCATATTAATTACGCACTGTTGTAATTTTTTCATCTCATTAGTAAATTCGAAATGAGAAAATTGCTCAAAAAATATAGGACGGTTCAAGATTTCAGGAAATTCTACGGCTATACGCAAAATTATGGCCTGATTTTGCTCTGCTTCAATTAGCTCTGGAGATTTATTGTAAAGATACTCACCTTTTGTTGCTTTGCTATTAAAAATCAGCTTTTTAAAGTTTCTTCTTAATTCACTGACCTTATTGTAAAAATAATCTCTATAATACCTTCTAATACTGCTGTTACCGATAGCATTGACATATTTCATGAACTTGTGCTCAAGAATTGAATATTTTTCCGGAGCAAATTTTTCATAATTTTGCAAATTGCTACCAATTATGTGATGCCATAAATATTCAGAGTGCAGTTCTGTTGAGCGGTTAAAAGCGGATAGTACATCTTCCGTCTTATATTCTAGTTCATTGCATATATCGTATGGGTCCTTGTTGCTTGGCAAAGTTACAAACTTCAATGTATACCCAGGCTTGAGTATCGGAAGAGCAAATTCCGCAACTCGGGTGGCGGCACGACGTCCGGCACTATCGCCATCCATACAGATGGAGATTTCTTTAGCAAATCTCCATAGATTTTTTATCTGCTCTGCAGAAATCGCAGTGCCAAGCGGGGCAACTGTATTGCTAATTCCCGCCTGATGTAGTGCTATTACATCCATATATCCTTCAACAACAAATAGATGCTGTTTTTTGCGTATTTCACTCAAAGCAAAGTTTAATCCATATAAATTTTCTCTTTTCTTAAAGAGCTGACTTTCTGGGCTGTTTAAATACTTCGGCTGTTGCTCAGAGTTCAGCGCACGTCCGCCAAAACCAATAACTTTGCCCGTGATGTTGTGTATAGGAAATATCAGCCGATCATAGAAATAATCACGAGAATTCTTATTTATTAAGCCAACATCAATCAAAATCTCGTCTTTAATACCAGAGGAGTTCAAATATTCTTTTAAACCAGAGCTTGGCGCATAACCTATTCTAAATTTATCTATGATTTCAGGTGAGATCTTGCGCTGCCTTAAATAAGCCATAACACCTCGATTTTTCTGCACGAACCAACTTGCAGCTAAGTCTAGCGTTGAAAACAGTGTGTCGTTTTCCTCGGTAGCATCAGAGTTTTCAGGTAACTCAACACCTGTAACTGACGCTAATCTCTCCAATGCTTCTTGAAAGTTCAGCCCTTCAGTTTGTGAAATAAACTCAAACACATCACCATGAGCTGAGCAACCAAAACAGTAGTAAAATCCTTCAGTGTCGCTCACAAAAAAAGATGGAGTTTTTTCGTTATGAAATGGGCAAAGTCCCACGAAATTATTTCCTCTTTTTATTAACCTAACTTTCTTACCTACTATGTCAGATAACAATAATTTCGATTTTATAATATCTATATGATCCATTTTACCGAATGAGTAGTGGTAGGATAAAAATTATATAGAATTTATGCATATCTGACTCGAAATTTATTCAGAAAGATCAGGAGAGCTTGACAAAAAGCTCAAAATAAATTACCCATATAAATATCCTTAAGTTGCAATTTCTTATATGTCAGATATGATATCAATTGCTTCAGACCATGCCGGTTATGAATTGAAATCGGAGATAAAACCTTACCTGGAAACCCTGGGTTATGCAGTGATAGATCGTGGCTGCACTGCTAAGCAAAAAAGTGTAGATTACCCAGACTATGCTGTCAAAATTGTGGAAGATATAACAAACAAAAAAGCAAATTATGGAATATTAATTTGCGGTACAGGTTTGGGCATGAGTACTGTGGCAAATCGTTTTGAAGGAATCTACGCTGCTTTATGTAATAGTGTTGAGATCGCAAAATTAGCTCGCGAGCATGGCAACGCGAATATACTGTGTCTTGGTGCAGGGTTTACTGCGAGTGGATTAGCAAAAGACATAGTCAAACAATTCCTCGAAACAGAATTTTCAAAAGAAAGTAGACATAAAGAACGCCTTGATAAACTTAGCAATATTAGCAAGAAAAAAACCACAAAAACTTATAATGAAGATGAAATATCAAAATTCGCTAAAATAGCAGGTGAATGGTGGGATGAGAATGGCAAGTTCAAGCCATTGCACATGATGAATCCTGTGAGAGTATCATACATCGTTGAGAAAATAAAAGAATTAAAAAAATGCGATTTAAAAGAACTATCATTGCTCGATGTTGGTTGTGGTGGTGGCATTTTGTCAGAGTCAATGGCGCGTATTGGTATTAGCGTTGCGGGAATAGATGTATGTGAGGAAAACATAAAAGTGGCACAGTCGCATGCGAAGAAAGTAGGGTTAAATATAGAATACACACACACTAGCATTGAAGAGCTAAGCAATGACAAGAAGTATGACGTGGTTTTGTTGATGGAAGTGGTTGAACATGTCGATAATTTAGAGTTTTTCATGAAAAAAGCAATAGAGCTGTTGAAGCCAGAAGGGCTAATTTTTATATCGACGATAAATAGAACTATTAAATCCTTCTGTCTTGCAATAGTCGGCGCAGAGTACATATTAAACTGGCTGCCAAAAGGCACACATAATTGGAATAAATTTCTCAAGCCATCAGAAATTGCAAATCATCTAAGGGAAAACAATGTAACACTACAAGATATGACTGGTATGGAATATAATGTAATAAAGCGTGAATGGAACTTGACCAAAGGTGTGGATGTTAATTATATACTTTGTGGAAACGTTGTAATTTGAAATCTCATTCAAGTACTAGAAGGTAATGCAAATATTTTAGGCAGTTTTACTTTACTTAGCAGCTAATTTATCATATGTATTTCCATAGGATATCGCTATATTAGAATATGTTACAATTACTAACCTTACTTGCTGTTATCACTTCGGTTGTATTTTTTGGTCATCTAGTTCCAATGGAAGTGAAAACCTTCTTGTATTCAATAAGCCTTAGTATAAAAGAGATCTTACTATTTATAATGCCTTTTATTGTTTTTGCATTAATCTTTAGTAGTGTTAACAATCTTAAGCAGTCGGCTATAAAGTTTATATTGTTACTTATTATAACGATTTTCTTGTCGAATCTAGCTTCAAGTTTAATAGCTTATTCTGTTGGGCATTTCATCACACAAAACACTTATTCAATACAAGATATAACATATGAAGAAACAATTGTTCCTTTATGGTCATTTAGGATACCTGCATTGCTTTCTAATTTTTATGCCCTTGCTTGTGGATTTGTATTAAGCATATTAGTGTCCACAATATTACCAAAAAAAAGCAAAGAGCTCTCGAACAAAATGTTAGATTTAACTCTCTTTATTTTGAAGACATTTTTGACGCCAATTATTCCAATGTTTGTACTTGGTCTTGCTTTAAAAATGGAACATGATCAGGTTTTACCCATAATATTTAAGGATTACTCAATAATTTTTATTATTATATCATCTTCAACTTACCTTTATGTTTTTCTCTTATATGGAGCAGCAAATTCGTTCAAGATCACAAGCTGGATAGCTAGTATAGGTAATATGATACCAGCATTTATTACTGCAATGAGCACAATGTCTAGTAATGCAGCTATGCCGCTTACTCTTGAAGGAAGCAAAAAAAATGTAAAGCAGCATGATATAGCATCGTCTGTTGTGCCAATAACTGCTAGCTTTCATTTAGTAGGTGATTGCTTTTTTATTATAATACTATCAATGATAATGACTTTTGGTGGTGCATTGTCTGCAACAGACTATGTGACTTTCCTTCTCTACTTTCTGTTATTTAAATTTGCTATTGTTGCAGTTCCAGCGGGAGGAATTATGGTAATGTTGCCTGTTCTTGAGAAGTATCTTAAATTCTCTCCAGAGATGCTTTCATTAATTACAGCATTGTATATAGTGTTTGACCCAATAATAACTTCAGCAAATGTTATGGGTAACGGTGCGTTCACTATGATGTTTACAAAGCTCTATGATAAGCTTAAGTGATGTCCATTCTAGCAATTAATACTGTAGGTGCTGGTAGTTCAATAGCAGTAATTGATTACGATGGTAATTGTTTTGTAGAACGCAATTCTGCAAACAATAGCCATGCAGAATCATTTTTTCAAATACTGAATACTTTGTTTGATAAGCATAATTACAGCTACGATAAAATAGACCATTTAGCAGTGATAGTTGGACCAGGAAGTTTTACTGGAATCAGAGTTGGTATATCAACTGCACAAGGTATAAATCTTGCTACAAATAAGCCGTTATATGGGGTTAGTGCCCTGGAAGCTCAAGCATATGCAATATCGCTACTTTGTACAAATAGCAAAAAAAATATTAAAGCTATAATCGAAGATGATCAAAAGTTTTATACGCAGTTATTTGATTTCAATTTGTTACCGCTATCAAATCCTGCTGTAGTAAGTGAACTCCAGCCTGAAACGCACTGCATTACATATATGGATTGCAGTTTACCAAAGTTGGATGCTAGCCATGCAGGGCTATTAGTCCGTTATAGACTAAAAAATAAACAAAAATTAAATGGAGTTGAGGCTCTATATTTAAATGAGCCTCAGTATATGAAATCGTTGCCTATTGCGTAAACACTATTAATTTGGCCAAGTTTGTACATCTGACTTACTATTTCTTCTGCTACTTCTTTTATACTCATATTTGAATTTTCTACCTCTATAGCATTTTGTGGTACAAATAAATCTTCCTCCCTAAATTTAATACTATTTATATTAGTAACCTTCCTATTTTTTCTTTGCTTTTTTGATATAGTACGCTCTTGTAATATCAATGGATTGCACCTAAGTACTATAGGGAGGATTTTTGTGCTCATTTTTTTACTAAGTTCTACTACTGAGTTATATATTCTTATGTTGTAATCATTATTTTTAATTAATTCATCAACAAATATATAATTTTTTGAGTCAATAGGATAGGCTTCTATTGCCTGAAACATAACATGTGTAGCGTTATATATTCTATCTCGAGCTTCTTTGGAAGTTTGATTATATTCAAGTCCACTTACAATTACTGCATTTATCATACTAGATAATACTATTGCTGTAGAAAGTTTACCACTTCCTGGAAGAACAGTGATATATATGAAAAATTTTGTTAGCTGTTTTTTTATGTCAACGTTTATCATATTATTTTTAATATTAAAACCTACAATTATAATAACATAAAAACAAGGCTTTAAAACATATGAAATATTACATAAAAAGTCGCTTTTATAGTTAAAATACTATGTAATCTAGAAATGTAAACTCTAATCACCTAAGGCAAGTAAAAGTGCTTAGTATTTTAACGTAGGTTCACCTTTTAGTTTGTAATAAACTTTTTTTTACGTATAAATCTTTAGAAAATTTTAGTCAAGAGCTATGTTATTAACAAATAGTGAGTTGAAAAGAGACCTAGTTAACGCCTATCAAATTTTATCTTATCTTAAATTAGATGATCATACGTATACTCATCTCTCTGTACGTTCTGAAGATAAAAAGTCATTTTATGTTTATCCGTTTGGTATACGTTTTTATGAAGTAGATGAAAGTTCATTGATGAAAGTATCGTTTGATGGGAATATAATTGAAGGCAAAGAATATCAATATAATAAAACTGGCTATGTAATCCATGGCTTCATTTATCAAGCAAGGAAAGATATTCAAGCAATTTTTCATCTACATACACCTTCTATTGTAGCAGTTTCTTCTCTCAAGGATGGATTACTCCCAATAAGTCAGTGGGCGCTGCACTTTTATAATAAGGTATCTTACCATGATTATAATTCCCTGGCACTTGATGATACAGAAGGAAAAAGATTAATAGCTGATTTGAAAGAAAATTTTGTGATGTTAATGCGCAATCATGGATCTATAACATGTGGTCAGACTATACAAGAAGCAATGTTTTATACGTATCACTTAGAACAAGCTTGTAAAACTCAATGCCTGACGCTAGCAATGAATAGGGAGTTGTCAATTCCAAGTGAAGAAATTTGCTCAAAAGCCGTAAAGGATCTTCTGTCTTTCGAAAGCAATCTTGGTGAGAGAGATTGGCACGCATGGGTTAGGTTGATTAAAGGTAAGTTATAAAAGTTTCTGACTCTTCGATAGATATTAGATTTCTTGCATAACCAGCCAGTCTGAAATCCAATAATGGTTTCACACGCTGTAACTCTTCAATTCATGTAAGAAGTCTAATGTCTCCATCTCTACTTAAGTTAACACCCTTAACTAAGCAGATACAAGTAAATATAGCCCTTCCCATAATAGTCCAAAAAGGTCATAAGAAAGAAGAATCGACAGCATGACGAAAAGATTTGAATAAAGGAATGTTTTTCCTGGTTCTGTTTTTTATAGCAAACCAATAATGTTCAATTTTGTTAAAATCTGGAGAATATGGAGGAAGATATAAAATTTCTGCACCAACTCCTTTAGCAAATCTTATTAGACTTATGAAAAGTAGCATTATCAAGGATAACAGTTTGTCCAGGTTCCAAAATCGGTGTCAGAAACTGCTCAAACCATTTATTAAAGATATCCATATTGCAGTGGCCTTCAAAGGTTAACGGAGCAATTATTTTTCTTCCACTTAAGGCTGCAACCATGCTAATTCGTTGAGTTTTCTTCCCAGATTTTAGGGCATAAAACCGCTGTCCTTTCTGGCAATAACCATAGGTTCAGTGTCCAGACTCATCTATATACACTAATTCTTTAGGTTCTTTTGTTGCTATAACCTTTGAAAATTGAGCTCGCTTTTCTTCATTTCTTTCTTTATATCTGTAGGTCTTTTTTTTCTTGTGAATCCTATATTTTTAAGTGCTCGATGAATTGTTTGTCTACTAATATTGCCCCAGCATCTCTGACTGAGTTTTGCCACCTTGCTCATTTGCAAATTCGGCAAATGCATTCCAGTCGGTAATTTTATGCCACGCTTCCAAGCTTTTTTGATTGAAAATCTCCCGTTTTCTCACGTCTTTTCTTCCACTCATATAAAGTTGTTTTTCCGATCTTAAATCTCTTGGCAACAGTTTCTCCACTCTCTCCTTCATCCAATGCTTCCATTACCTTTTTTCTTAAGTCATAACTATTTGCTACTGGCATCCTTACCTTCCACTACTATCAATCCATCTTACTCTTTTTGGACTATTATGAGAAGGGCTATAACTAGTAAGTTTTTTCAATCCTGCTCCACAGCAAATTTTAATGCTATGTGAGTAGTTATAGTGCTGTTAACAATTAAAATGACAAAAACTAAGATGGTGATTAGTAGTGTATAAATATTCAAGGATAAATTTTCAAATTGAGTTAGCAATTTGAAATATACAAAAGTTGGCATTATCATTGGCAAAACAAGAATTTGCGACACTCCTGATGCTAAGTTATTTCGACCAATCATCAATGCATTTCCAGTAGCTGAAATATTAATGATTATCAGCGTATTAAATAATAAAGACACTCCAACTGCTATTGAATGTTCAATATTATTGCCTAGAATTGCAAAGCTGAACATGAAAGAAATCACTGAAATCGGTAACCCAAATAACAACCAGTGAGCGAAGATTTTATAAGCAACTATCAGCCTAGAAGAGAGTGGCTGTAAAAAGATTTGCTCTAATATTCCATCATGATAATCAGATGTAAATAAATTATTTGTAGAGATCTGCAAAACAAATGTAGCACATATCCATGTTAATGTTAATATGACTTCTTGTTTACTGTTGTTTTCAAGTGTATATGAAGATAAACTTAACATTATAATAAAAATACATACTATATAAGCAAGATTATTATCATTTATTACTAATTTTTTTACCAAACTAATCATACCAGGATTTTAAATGTTTATTATAAATTATAGTGTTTACTTTGAGGGTAGTATAATTTTTTGTGTTTATAAGTTATATAAGTTTTAATATATTTTATTGATAATGCTATGGAAAAATTAATAAAAATAAAGTTACCGGAAGATTACGTTCCTTCAGAAAATGAAGAATATATGAACGTAAAACAACTGGAATACTTTAGCTTAAAGTTACAATCAATACTCTCTGAACTGGAGAAACAAGATCTAGAAGATAGTAGTATTTATTCTGATAGTGAAAATGGAGAATTAATTAAGCGCCGAAAAGATAGAAAAGAAAAAATTAAGGAGGCGTTGGAAAAAATAAAATTAGGCATTTATGGTTACTGCGATGGAACGGGAGAAGAAATAGGAGTCGAAAGACTTAAAGCTAATCCGCTTGCTATGTATTGTATTGAAGAACAAGAGAGAATAGAAAAAGAAAAGAACGTGTATAACATTAATGATTAGAACTTGTCGGGAGTGTTAAATAAACTGTGTCAAACCGAGAAGTAAAGTAATAAATTGATAAAAAAATGGAGGTTTGACAATGAGTCAAGCAAACACAACTACCGGTTTGGTAGACTATAAAGAATTAGAAACAAATATCTTATCATCTATACGAGAAGGAAGACCATTGACAGGAAGAGATGGAGCATTAACACCATTTATCAAAAAACTGCTAGAGGGAAGGCGAGATAGAAAACCATTTGTCGGCTGAAAGCGAAGAAAACAACCGAAGAAATTCAAAGACTTTACGGACAAGTATTTGAACTATTGACACCAAGAGATAGAGAAGGAAGTTTCGAGCCACAAGTAGTCAGAAAAAGGCAAACAACCGAACTTGAAGCAAAGGTTTTAAGTACATATGCCAGTGGCATGGGATATAGCATCGCATGTAGAAGAAATATAAAATATCTGCAGCAGAGATATCAAGTATTACTGACAAATTGCTACCAGTAATCAACGAATGGCGCAGTCGTCCGCTGCAATCTGTATATCCAATAGTGTTCATGGTTTTTTAAGGTCAAGGAGGACGGGCATTGTGTAAGCAAATGTATGTATAACATATTAGCAAAATGGCAGAAAAGAAGTTTTGGGTTTTTATTTGGCTGAAAGTGAAGTTCTGGTTGGGAGTACTAAATGACCTAAAGGAGAGAGGAGTAGATGATATTCTGATAGCTTGTGTTAAAAAGCTTTCCTACAGCTATAAATAGCGTCTTTCCTAATGCAGAAATGTATAGTACATAAGATAAGAAATTCACTGAAATATGTATCGAGCAAAAGTTTTCATGAATGATTTGAAAAAAACATATCAAGTAGAGAAATAGCCGAGAATTATTTACTTGAGCTAGAGGAAAAATGGGGAGAAAAATATACTTTAGTTTTGGGAGAATAATTGGGAAAATCTGTCTAGTTATTTTAAATATTCCGGCCCTGTAAGAAAGTTAATTTATACCACAAATCCTATTGAAGGGTTACATAGACAGATCAGAAAATTTACTAAAACTAAGGGCTCATTTACCAGCACAAATGCCTTGCATAAACAGGTATATTGTGCTATAAAGAAGGCAGGAGAGAAATGGACTATGCCTATACATGATTGGGCTTTAACTATCTCTCAACTTGATATCTTTTTTCCTGGTAGGTTAAAAATCGAGTTGAACTAAAAATGCGATTTGACACAGTTTATTTAACACTCCCTATTTCTCTAAAAAATACTATCTTCAACTTGAATATGTTGAAAAATATTTTGCGTATTATCCAAAAAGTCATCCTTTATAGCAGCTAGCTCGGATTGTTTTTGAGATAGATTATCTTCTATTGTTCTATTGAAACAATCAAGATCATTGCATTTTAGTTGAGAGTGCATGTCTCCATTTTCATATAAACCTCGTATAACGTCATAATATGCTCGAGTTTCATCAGTTTCTGGTTGTTGCTTTTCTTTGAGTATTGCCTTTAATTTCGAATCTATGTCTAATTCTTTTTTTATAGCTTCAGTAGCATTTTCATGATACTGTTTATAATCCTCAAGACTCTTTGATATTTTATTTTTTACTTCGTTTTGTAACATCCCTAGAAAATCTTTAGCGTGAGATTTTTCAATTTTTTCCTTCCACTCATCATACGTATATTCTTGTCGACTACCATATTTTGTATCTTGACACTCACTTCCTATGTTAAACAACTCTTTGTTACAGATTTTATCACCCTGATAAAAGTAATCGCTTATATTAATTTTATCGCTAGTTAAAGTTTGTCTAATTGCTGCTTTATTTTCTGCAAGTTCTTCTCTGTACTTGCTAATGCAATTTAGTAATTCTTTTTTGCAATCTGTAGTCATAAGCTGTTTCCTTTAATAAAATAAAACCTATTTTAGCATGAAATAATTAATACTTTATTACTAATCTGAGGTATACTAAGGTAGTGATAAGAAGTCCAGCATCTACAAAGTTTGTTTAAACTATTTTCAAAACGAATAAAATGTAATTTTAGGTAAATAAAATGAATTACGATGTAATCATTTCAGGTGGTGGGCTAATTGGTCTTATTACTGCTATTGGCCTGAGTAATGACTCTGTATCTGTAGCCGTAATTGAGAAAAATAGTTTACCACGTGCAGTTGATGATAATCGAGCATTTGCTATTTCTCAAGGGTCAAAAAAAATACTAGAAAAATTAGGAATTTGGCAGTTCTTAGAAGATGAAGCTGAACCAATACTTGATATATGCATATTAGATGGAGATAGCCCATTTACTGTTCATTATGACCATAAAATGGTTGGTGAAGAGCCAATGGGTTATGTAATCAAGAGCGCTATTATATGGAATGCAATTAATAATAATTTTTTGCATAAACTCAATATATATTCTCCACGTTTCTATAAAACAATCGCTTGTGACGAAGGATACGTGGAAGTTACTCTTGATAATGATCAAAAATTGATATCATCGCTATTTATCTGCGCTGAAGGTAAAAACTCTAAGCTGCCAGAGTTGTTTTCTATAACAATAATAAAATTTGATTATAAACAAAATAGCATGGTATTTAATGTAAAACATGAACTACATCACCAAAACTTAGCTGTAGAGAGGTTTTTTCCTGGTGGTCCATTTGCAATTTTGCCAATGAAAGGTGGCTATACTTCTTCAATAGTTTGGACAGAAAAATGCGAAATTTCAAAAATGCTGATGAGCTTATCTGAAGAGGAGTTTATCATAGAACTCAAAAAAAGATTTGGTTCTTATTTGGGAGAAATTGAATTAGAGGGTGAAAGAAAATCTTACCCTTTGAGTTTTACTTTTGCGAGAAAGCTTCATAAAAGCAGAATTTTGCTTATTGGCGATGCAGCACATTCAATCCATCCAGTTGCAGGTCAAGGACTTAACCTTGGAATGAGAGATGTAGAGAGTGTTATTAGACAAATAACTGCTGCAAAATCCTCTGGCATTGATGTTGGCAGTAATTATCTATTGAAGAAAATTTCACGTGATAGATACTTTGATAATTTTACTATGGCACTTGCAACTGATGGACTAAATAGAATATTTTCCAACAGAATACTTTGCGTTAAAGTTCTGAGCAATCTTGGTTTAATGGTAGTTGAAAATTCAGATTTTCTTAAAAAACGCTTCATTCGTCACGCTATGGGGTTGGTTCTGTCGCATTTGTAGGGAAGTAGAAAGAAGAATGATATAATTGTCTAAAAAAAAAGCAAAGATGTTTCGTATCAATCAAAAATTGTTGCCATATTTCAAAGGATTTAGCTTTTCAGCGGATGTTATCTGTATACATGAAATGTCGATTCTCTTTGAGCTATCGAGATTTGGAAGAAATGATGAGTATAAGGGGAGCAAAATGCTACGTTACAAAGGTGGGTTATCACCACTGATAGATGAGGCAGTAAGGAAAAGAAAGAAGCAGGTTGGTAGTAGTTGGAGAGACTTACATTAAATTAAACGGTAAATGGGTTTATTTATATACTGTAGACTTCCTCTTGTGTGTTAGTAGAGACAAGTCTGCAGCACTTGCATTCTTTCGTAAAGCCTTCAGGAGTAACTATCTTCCTGAGAAAATTGTAATTGATAAAAGCGGCAGTAATACTGCTGCTCTTGATGATTTGAATGCAGAAATTTCTGAAGATTACAGTTCTTCAAATAAAATATCTAAATAATATTGTTGATAGATTTATCAAAAAACTAATAAAGCCAATGCTTGGGTTTAAAAGCTTCCATTCCGCCAAGATTACCATCACAGGCATAGAAAATATTCGTATGATTCAAAAAAGACGAATTATTAAAATAATGTTTCTACTTTTGAGAATTTTGCTATGTTAATGGCTTCATAACTCCTATAATCCCACCTTTAATGATCTTCTTTCCTATGGTTTATAGATTCGACAGAACCTTTTTTTTGACTCTGTTGAATTAAAAAGGCTAACTACAGAACGGCCAACTCAGTCTAGTCTTGTAACGGCTTACTAAGGATTCTTTAAATATCGATCCTCAAAAAAATCGGCGTAGGTTTAGGCAGTGTAATGCCTAAGCTTACACATGCGTTGCACAGAGATTTTAAATCACGTTGTTCTTTTGGAATTTGCAACTGATCGAGTATCATTTTTGCTGACTTTGGAGCAATTGGCTGCAGCAAAATGCCAATCATTCTAATGTATTCAAGTAATTTGTAGATTACTAAATCCATGCGCTCTCTATCGGTTTTACTGAGTGTCCAGGGTGCACTTTTATCTATGTAAGCATTGGCCTTGGAAGAGATATTGATAATCAGGAGTATAATCTGGTTAAATTCATACTTTGATAGATGATCCATTACTTGATCAATTATGGCTTTGCAATTTGGTAAACTCTCATCATCTTTAAGCAAATTGCGATCGACCACTGGTACAACTCCAAAGCATTGCTTGTGCAGAAATGAAATTGTTCTTTGCACTAAATTGCCTATATTGTTTGCCAGCTCTGAGTTTATGCGGCTGATCATGTTCTTCTTACTGAAATTACCATCTTGACCGAAACTTGCTTCCCGAAGGAGAAAATAGCGTAGTTGATCAACACCAAACTCTTCTGCCAGACCAATTGGATCTATAACGTTACCAAGGGATTTGGATATTTTTTCCCCCTCGTTCAGCCACCAACCATGAACTGCAATTTGCTTTGGCAGTGATAAATCTGCTGCAAGGAGGATCGCTGGCCAGTATACAGCGTGAAAACGCAATATGTCTTTACCGATCACATGAACGTTGAAGAAGTTTGTCCAAAATTTCTTATATTCCTCATCTTCTATATTAGGAAAGCCTATTGATGTGAGATAGTTAGTGAGCGCATCTATCCAAACATAAATTACGTGCTTGTCATTCCCTGGTACTTTTATTCCCCAATTAAAACTAGTACGAGAAATCGAAAGGTCAGTAAGTCCTGATTTTACAAACGATACCACCTCGTTTTTTCTGCTCTCAGGAAAGATGAAATTCGGCTGATTTTCGTATAACTCTAGTAATTTATTTTGCCAACTTGACAAACGAAAAAAGTAGCTCTCTTCTTTTATCCACTGAACTTCAGCACCTGTTGGTGCTCTGCCATCTATCAACTCTGATTCCTGATAAAACGCTTCATCACGAACTGAATACCAACCTGAGTAAGAATCCAGATATATTTGCCCTCTCTCTTCAAGCCTATTCCATAAAGCTATAACTGCTTTTTCATGACGTTCTTCTGTGGTGCGAATAAAATCATCATAATCAAAGTTCATTAGCTCAGCCAATTTTCTGAACGTAACACTTATTTCATCTGTAAATTCTTTTGGCTCTATTCCCTTTACCTTAGCCGCTTTTTCAATTTTCTGTCCATGTTCATCTGTACCAGTGGTAAATTTGACGTTCTTTCCAGCTAATTTCATAAATCTAGCTGTAACATCACAGATAAGGGAAGTATATGCGTGGCCGATATGTGGCTTGTCGTTTACGTAATATATTGGCGTAGTGATGTAAAAGCTCTCAAATTGCTCCATTTTGTACTGTTTAAAGCTTTATCGTATCTGCACTAGTAATAAAAATCAATATATATCCTATCGTACAAGCAATCTGAAAAGCCATTATACCGCTGCGTTTTGCAGCGGTATAATGTGAGTAACTTACGTTTGAGTTGCTATGATATTGTTGTCCATAACTTCACAACTGTACAAACATTCGTCTGTGAAAGCAGTGTGTTAAATATTATAGCAGATTTTGCCTCAAACACAAAAATGTCATCCCAGTGCCCAGACACTGGGATCCAGAAGAATTAATTGTAAACAAACGACTATACAACATGTTCAATAAAATTACAAAAAAGCTGGATTCCAGTGTCAAGCACTGGAATGACACTATTTGCTGTACAATTTACCTTCTAAAATCAATGTTCATACATTACATCCATGATTTCCAGAATGTTTTTCCGCATTAGAATGAGAAAACAACCCACCAGGTCTGGTGTTATCATAAGAAGGAGCACTTGAAACAGTATTAGGGTAAGGAGGTGGTGGTGAATCATAACCTCCACAACTACGCCCTTGTCCAGGATAGCTATCTACCGCTTCTTCAGCCTTCTTAATATTTTCTGACTCTTTCTTATGTTTCATATGAAAAGCCACACCACCAGCAAGACACACAAGAGAATTAATGCCAAGAATGACTAAACCCCAAACTGGTAAGACTGGGTTAATAGCGCAACCTATCAAAGCTGCTAAAGAAATTGCACCAACTGCAAATTCTATATTTCTGAACATTTTAAGTTGACTATCTAGATAATCTATTTTTTCTGACTTTCTAGCCGTTTTTTCGCTGCTGTTGTACCAAACACACATTAAAGCATGGAAAGCAACACACGCAACTACAGCTACTATCCCTAAAGCTAATAATTTCCTGCTGTCTTCTGAGTCTTTTTTCTTATCTTCTCTGCTTTGGTAGCCAACAGTATCAAAACCAGGGTTATTTATAACTGTAGTACGACCACCAAACAGGTTGCTAAGTAGTAAATAATCCCAAAAATCTAAACCTCTATTATCGTTTATATGTACGTGCGTGACTTGAGGGCCTGTAGTTTGTTGCCTATTGCTTCTATCATATTCTGTACTGTTCTGCTCATTAGTTAGATTACTGAGCTTAAATTACTTATACGCATCTTCAAAAATTTTATCACTCCAGTTCTCAATATTTTGCATACCACGAGAACGTAAAAATTCTTGAACACCATTGTCACTGCCATTTTCTTTTATATAGGCAAGTGCATACCTTTTTAAAACACTACTACGCATAAAAATTCCCCCAGAATTAAGATTAAATTAATAAAGAATTATTATAACAGAGTAACGTTTTCTTGTCAATTCAACCATACCCTAATACCCAGTTAATATCCTTTCCACCAATTCTTTTACTGTCGGTACGTAGCCATTCTCATAAAATGGGTCTTGCTTAAATCTGTAAACATTGTGTCCAGAAAACATGAGTTCATTTTCAACATTGCCGTCATGTACAATGTTTTGCAGTGTCTTTTGTATACAGAAACTCCGTGGATCTGGCTTTCGCCCTGTTGAATGGTCACCATGATCTTTCCAATTGCTAAACAGACAATGGCTCAAACATCCCATGCAATTAATTTGATCTTGTCTTATCTCCGCAAATTTGCTTGGTGTCACAAAAATAACAGTTGTATCTGGAGTTTTCATTGCCTCTGTATAACCTTCCTGAGTCCACTTATCTGCCAGTTCTTTGTCTTGTGCAGTAAGGTAAATCTTTCTACCTCTGCTGCCCATTGCAAATTCATTGTTAAACTCTCCGCTTGCACTTTCCGAAAATTTTATTTGACGTGAATTCCTCTCCTGTAGCTCACGTATGAAGTTATTTCTTACTGCAGATGAGTAAAACCCTGTTGGACTAAATTTGTTTAAAAATACATCACCTTCTTCTAAAGTAAGTAACTTCTTTTTCCACTCTGTAGAAATCGGGCTTTCTTTTGTTAAAAGTGGACGAGTACCAAGCTGAAAAGCTATTGGTCCGATTTGTAAATTGTCAAACCAATGTTCCCAATCCTTCAAATGCCACACTCCCCCTGCCATAACAATTGGCGTTTCAGCAAGACCAACTTCGTTCATGAAAGATCTAAGCTCTGCAACTCTTTCAAATGGAGCCTGTAGTAATTCCGGATCTTCACTATTACTTAGTCCATTGTGACCACCAGCAAGCCACGGATCCTCGTATACTACTCCACCAAGTAAAAAAGAAGATATTTTTTGGTAAGCACGTTTCCATAACGCTTTAAAAGCGCGTGCTGATGAGATAATAGGGTAATAATAAACTTGATATTTAGCTGCAATTTCTCCGAGTCTGTAAGGCATACCAGCACCGCAAGTGATGCCATGAACTAAGCCTTTTGCTTTTTCTAATATGCCATGAAGCACTTGTTCTGCTGCCCCCATTTCCCAAAGTACATTCATATGTACTCTCCCATGGCCTTTTGATATTTCATTTGCTATTCTTGCTTGACTAACTCCAGCCTCAATGCTATATTTAATTAGCTCTTCGTGCTTTTCATTTCTTGTTTTGCCTTTATAAATTAGTGGTACCAGCTCGCCATTGTCATCGATAAGTTTAGCATTTGCACCAGAAAACGTACCAACAGCATCCGCTGCAGCAAATGCCCCACTTGACCTTCCATCACTAATTGCAATACCTTTACCGCCCTCGATGATTGGCCACACTTCTTTTCCTGAAATCAATATCTTTTTTATCTTATTTTTCAAAATCTCCTCTTAATTTTTCACTCTATTTTACTTAATTGCTAAAAAAATAATAGCTTTTCTTTTGATACGCATGAATTCAGTTTTAAATAGACATAGCAGCTACTATAAATATAGTTTTACAAGGAATTTTGCTATATGATCATAGGTTTAACAGGTGGGATTGCAGTTGGAAAGAGCTTTGTAGCCAATTGCTTTAAAGAATTTGGTGCCGCTTTGTTTGATGCTGACTCTGTCGTGCACCAGCTTTATAAAGTGGACAAAAACATAATAAGTTATGCAGAAGAAAAATTTCCTGGGGTGATAGTAAATGGTGAAATAGACAGAGCAGTATTGTCTAAATATTTTTTGGCCTACGATGAAAATTGGAAGCAATTTCAATCTTTAGTGCATTCTGCTGTGCAGAGTGAATTAGCAATTTTTATTGCTCAGGAGAAAAAAAATGATAGAAAATCTCTAGTTCTAGACATTCCACTCTTGCTGGAAACAAGATTCCGTTTATATTGCGATTTTATTGTTTTTATCCATGCAGATAGCGCTGTACAAGCTCAAAGGCTCAGTGAGCGTAATATGGATAAAGAAAAGCTGAATCTAATGTCCAGTATTCAGCTACCTATTGAAGAAAAAAGGCAAATGAGTGATTTCATCATCGATACCAGCGCAAATGTTTTTTCTCAAGTAAAAAAAATAGTGGATTCATTAAACCTAAACACGTAGCTTTACGTCATACCGTCACTTGGCCGCTAACAAGCAGCGGGATGACGGTTGTCAGGGTAGCTGTCATCCCAGTAGCCTCCCTCTCCTGTCATCCCAGTGCTTGACACTGGGATCTAGCTTTTTGGTAATTTTATCGAAAATGTTTGCTCGTTTACAATCAATTTTCCTGGATCCCAGTGTCTGGGCACTTGGGATGACACCCTACTTAACCGTCATACCGCCGCGGTATCTCTTAGCCACTAACACGTAGCGGGATGACGATTGTCGATAAATCTAAGTTACTTTAGCAACAGTTATTCTCCACCAGATTACTCCGAATTTTAGCTGTACTATCAGCAGATTTTACCATTAAAATCTCAAACCTTGAGCCTGCGTTCAAAAATGATTCAACTGACTTACCGAAAAAATCATATCTCCACCCCTTGAATAGTTTATCTATCTGCCCAGATATTGAACCAGCTAACTCATCTTTTGATGAAACTAACTTTCTTGATATGTTATTTTCCTTACATTTGCTCTCTAAAATAATCGAGAGTATATCAAATACAGATTTATCATAATTATCTGACAGAGTATAATTTTGCTGCACAAACTCCTTCTCATTCTCATTGAAAATATTCATAAATTCTAATAAATCTTCCTCTTTTATATTTTTTGTGTTCCTCTCAAGATCATCTAAAACCTCGTCAATACGCTCCACATTTTTTTCAATAAGACCAATTATTACAGCATTATTAATTACTTTATTACGATTGATGTTATAGCGTTGTGCTAAAGTCTCTTGCCACTCACTCACTGCTTTAACAACTAACATTAGCCTCGGATTTGCTTCATAGTTAAATTTAATCCTCCTCCATGCATCTTTTGGACTATGCAAATACTTATTTATATCAACCAATAATTCCATCTCTTCTTGAAACCAACTCATCCTATTACTTTCTTCAAGTTTATTGCACAATATTTGGTATAGATCATATAGATATACCACGTCGTTTATTGCATAGTCTAGTTGATCCTCAGACAATGGACGCCTTAACCAGTCTGAATTTTTAGCTTTAATTTTATCCAGTGCTATTCCTTGATATTGCTCTACTACTTTTGAATAACCAATAAAGTCATGATAATAATGGCAAAACATAGCAGCAACTTGGGTATCAAAAATAGGAGTGGGAACACATTTAAACACAGTGAGTAAGGATTCTATATCCTGCCGGCAGCTATGAAACACTTTGATTATTCCCTGATTTAGCATCATTTTCTTAATGAATGATAAATCAATTTCTGGCACTAATGCATCTACAATAAAACTCTTCTCTCCGTAAGAAATTTGAATTAACGATAATTTTGGGTAGTAGGTTAAATTATTTCTAATGAACTCCGTGTCAATTGCTATAAATTTTGGATCTTTTTCCATCAATTCTTTACATGCATTTTCCAGTTCCGATGTCGTACTAATTAGCATATATTTTTTATTCAGTGGCTATATTTTACCACTTATATTAAATCTTTACAATTGATTGAAATTGAGAGCACAATTGTATAATAACTAACTCTTCTGTAAATATACAGTTTTGCCAGACACAACGGTACGTACTACGTGCCCTTTCACTTTGCGTCCACCGAAAGGCGAATTCTTTGATTTACTAGCAAAGTTGTCAACTTTAATTTCCCATTCATGATCCAAATCAACTAAAATTAAGTCCGCTACAAGGTTTTTCTGTATGCGGCCACGTGGCATATGTATGATATCTGCAGGCTTATATGTCAATTTTGCAAGCACATCAAGTAGACCCATTTGTCCACTATGATATAGTTCAAGTGAAAGGGGCAGCATTGTTTCAAGGCCAATAATACCAAATGCAGCATTTTCAAGTGGCAGATCTTTAGAACTAAGATCATGCGGAGCATGATCGGTTGCAATGCAATCAATCACACCTGTCTTTAAACCTTCAATCATAGCTAAACGATCCTCTTCAGTGCGAAGCGGCGGGTTCATTTTTGCGATTGCTCCGTGTTGTTTTACTATATCTTCAGTTAAAGTAAAGTGATGAGGAGTTACTTCACACGTAACATTTAATCCCAAATCTTTTGCACGTTTAATAGCATCAAGTGAATCTTTTGAAGAGACATGTAAAATATGGTAGTGTACATTTTCTATGTTCTTCATTAGCAGTATATCACGAGTTACCATAACCGATTCCGATGCACTCAAGATTCCCTTTACTCCCAATTCTTCAGAAATCTTACCCTCGTTAATTACGCCACCAGCAGATAGATTCAAATCCTCTGCGTGTTGAGCAATAGGAACACCAAGCATACTTGAATAAAGCAGTGCCTGTCTCATAATCATTGGATTCATAACTGGCATACCATCATCGGTGAACCCAACTGCACCTGCTTCCTTTAAGAGTGCCATTTCAGTTAATTTTTCTTCCGAAGTGGTGATTTTAGCGTAAAATTGAACATTCACATGCGAAGTTTCAAATGCTCTATATTTCAAATACTTAGCGAAGACAACACTATCAATCGCTGGAACAGTGTTTGGCTGGCAAACTACAGTTGTAACGCCCCCTGCAGCTGCAGATTTGCTGCCTGTATGTATAGTTTCTTTATGCTCTTGACCTGGTTCACGAAAATGTACGTGAATGTCAATAAGGCCTGGCATTAGAACAAGCCCTTTACAGTCTATTATTTCATCAACTCCACTTGTTGAAAATAATGATTCGCCAAAATCAACAATTTTACCCCCTTCAGTCAATAATGAACCTTTTATATCAAGTTTAGTTTCCGGGTCAATAATACGAGCATTGGTATACGCAATTTTATAGCCTTCCTTTTGCCCTGTCTGCAATAAATTCCAAATCATATTTGAGTATCGATTATAAAATAAATCTAAAGTTTTTTTAGTAAAATACAACCAAATTAAAGTGATGATATAAAACTAGCAATAAAGAATATTTAAATTAATACTCAAGCAGCTATTCTATAACTACCATTTTCGATTTCAACGTTATTAAGTGCGGTATTTGCGTTATAAGAACAGTAACATCCTACTGCAAGAAAAGTTAATGCAGCTACAGCAAGCGAAACACACATTGCTAAATGAACCATTGTTAGACTTGTACCAACAGCAAATGCTCCAGATAATACAAAAGAAACAGAAGCATAATTACCTTGCCTTTTACTATAAATTTTTGCTTTCAAGAATTTTTCATTTAGCTCTTCATCCTTGCTTTCAGATTGTTTCTGTTGAGTTACTTCATCAGTTAGACCTTGCCTTGTATCATTCAGCTGCCCTTCCGGTTCTGTCGAATCTATAAACCATAGGAAAGAAGATCATTAAAGGTGGGATTATAGGAGTTATGAAGCCATTAACATAGCAAAATTCTCAAAAGTAGAAACATTATTTTAATAATTCGTCTTTTTTGAATCATACGAATATTTTCTATGCCTGTGATGGTAATCTTGGCGGAATGGAAGCTTTTAAACCCAAGCATTGGCTTTATTAGTTTTTTGATAAATCTATCAACAATATTATTTAGATATTTTATTTGAAGAACTGTAATCTTCAGAAATTTCTGCATTCAAATCATCAAGAGCAGCAGTATTACTGCCGCTTTTATCAATTACAATTTTCTCAGGAAGATAGTTACTCCTGAAGGCTTTACGAAAGAATGCAAGTGCTGCAGACTTGTCTCTACTAACACACAAGAGGAAGTCTACAGTATATAAATAAACCCATTTACCGTTTAATTTAATGTAAGTCTCTCCAACTACTACCAACCTGCTTCTTTCTTTTCCTTACTGCCTCATCTATCAGTGGTGATAACCCACCTTTGTAACGTAGCATTTTGCTCCCCTTATACTCATCATTTCTTCCAAATCTCGATAGCTCAAAGAGAATCGACATTTCATGTATACAGATAACATCCGCTGAAAAGCTAAATCCTTTGAAATATGGCAACAATTTTTGATTGATACGAAACATCTTTGCTTTTTTTTTAGACAATTATATCATTCTTCTTTCTACTTCCCTACAAATGCGACAGAACCCTTTGTAGTACTCTCTCAATTTCTTCTGTAAGTTTTTTACCATTATTCATAAAATATACTCCTCGTTAATAACAAATTGTTTTTAATTATTTACTGCTGTTTTTTATCAGCATTGGCATAAGGCCATAGCTTTCGAGTGAAGTCAAATCAATTTTTCAATCTTTTTTACTTATTTTTTCATCAAGAAATTAAGATATTAATAGATGCTTATTTTATCTAATTGAAAATTAATTCTTTATGTAAAAGAAGTTGTTACTATTTTAGAAATAACATCAGTAGAAAAACCTAACTTGAGTAAATTATTTGCAACTTTCATTTCCTCTACTTTATCAATCTTCTCTTTGTAAATTTGCTTTCTTTGCAATAAAAATTCTACCCATATATTCAGTTCATCTAGTGATTCTTGATTATCAATTTTTCTATATTCTCTTGCCCAACTTAATAATTCATTTTCTGCTTCACCATCTTTGCAATCATTTTCTTTATATTCCTTTATCAAATCTTCAACATCCACTGATAATTCTCTTGCTATTTTCCATAACCTTTCACTTAAAATCGTAACACTCCCTTGCTCGTAGTGATGTATCTGTGAGGGTCCTATATTAAGCTTTTTTGCTAATTCTTCTTGCGTATAGCCTCTTCCACTTTTTTATCTCTTGTCCTCTGTTTGGCTCGTATCTCTCTTTATCAGCATATTCTTCGGTTGATAAGCCTGTTGCTTGATAGATAATCTCAGTATCAAGCCCTACCTTAACTAGATCCTTTGCAATTTTTATTCTTGCTGCTTTTATATTACTTTCTTCCTCAGTTCGGATAGATTTGGTTAATGCATAAATTGCTTTGCGTCCTTCTATTCTTTTGTATTTTTCTATGAAATTATACATTTCCTGGATCTTAGCTTTATCAAAACAACTGTTTTCTTTTAGTACTTTTTGTCTTGGAAAGAGATTTCTAATAGGAATTGATAACACCTCTGCTATAACTTTTAGCTTTTCAGTTGGAATGCCACATGTTCCTTGCTCATATCTTAGCAGTGTATGATAGTTTATGCCTGCCTTTTCTGCTAAGTTTTTCAGGGTATATTTTTGTTTTAACCCCCAGCTCCTTACTTTTTGTGCTATCTGGTACCTTATCGAGATGTTTATCATAAATATTATACAGGTTAATACTACCAAATAAAGATATACAAAAGGGATGCTTCTTTCTATGTTTGAATTTTAGTTGAATATTTCTTCACAATTGTGTATAATTATTAATGCTTTTTAAGTGGATTTTCTATGGCTCTCTCAAGATTTTTAGATCCTAAGCTTGATTTAACATTTAAGAAAATTTGTAGGGTCGAGAACTGGCGCGCCTCTTTAGGGTTTGGTGGCTGATCCATTATTTTCATCCTGGGCCTCAATCCAAATTCCCATGTTAACGTTTCCAGCTCCCGCCTCGTCAAACGCAGCATGCGGTTTTCCCGCACTACGCTTTCCTAGCAAGTTCTTTACCAAAGTTTATCACATATTGTGTTGGTGATGCTTTCGGTCTGTAATACCTTATTCTGTAGTCTGAATATAGACCCAGCGTTTTGTATATCCATTCGCTACTCCATTTCTTCCAACCAAACCCTTTCTTTGCTTTCCTGGCTCGCATTAAATTGCGTCTTACCTTCTTTTCCACCCAGTGTTTTACGTAACTGAACTTTCGACTAGAGTTTCCTATCCTAAAGTAGTTTACCCACCCTCTCAATATCGGATTGATGTCATTTATCACTCTTTTTATCGGTTGCGATTTATGGCGCCGAAATATTTCCTTCAACTTGCGTAGCAGGTTTGTTCGTGCTTTCATCTGCGGTGTTTTCCTGACATTCCACTTTCCTTGTTTTGTGATATTCTCTTGAAAATCAAACCCTAGGAAGCTAAATGTTTCTCCTTTCTTTAGGTTAATGACTTTTGTCTTTTCTTCATTTACTCTCACTTCTAGTTTTGCTAATTCTTCTTCCAACCTTCTGTATACTGCTCTTTCTAGCCATTCCCGTTTCGGGTATTCTCTGATCAGTATCACCAAATCATCTGCCCATCTGGCATATTCCATACGTTGGTACTTTCCTTCTTTGGTCACCTCTTTTGCTTTCTCCAACATTTTATCTACCTCATTTAGGTATATATTGCTTAGTAGTGGTGAAAGTGGTGATCCTTGTGCCATTCCTCGTTTTCCTCCTATTTTGAGGATTAGCTTAATCATGCGCATGATTTCTTTGTCATTTATTCTTTTGGCAATCTTTTCCATCAGAATATGATGTCGCACACTGTCAAAGTAGGATTTTAGATCTACGTCAATTACTTTTGTATTGCCTTTGATTGCTGCTTCCGTTACTTTTTGTACTGCTTCATGCGCATTACGCTTAGGTCTATACCCGTATGATCCTTTTTGGAAGTCTGATTCGAATATCGGTTCAAGTATTAGCTTCAGTGCTGTTTGCACTATTCTATCCCGGATGCAGGGTATGTTCAACGTTCTGAATTTTTCTCCAGATTTTGGTATTTCCTTTCTCCGGTTCCTATTTGGGCTATAGGTCTTGGTTATTAATTCGTGTCTTATTCGTTGAAGATACTTTCTTGAGCCCTCTGTCTCTATCGATTCGAATGTCACCCCATCAATCCCTGGTGCCCCATTACTCCTCTTCGTTAGTTTGTAAGCTTCCTCCAGTGTCTCCATTTTACAGACATGAACATGGATTCCCCAGAATCGCCATTCCGGTTCTGCCTTCGCTTTGGTGTATATCTTTCTTCTCAGGTCTTGTAATTTTATCGGCATTTTTGTCATTTTTACCTTTACCTTCCTTTTGTTAAAAGATCCCTGCTAGTAGGGTGCCTTTGCTCCATGAGCGTTACCTCACTTCTTCACTACTACGCACCCATCCGTCACCCTCTCATCTTCAGTTCACTTCCTGTTTTCCAGTTATAGAACCTACCTCTCCAAGGTGTTTCTCCTTGGGATGAGGAGGGCTTCTCCAGTTGCTTTGTATGTCCTCATTGCCATGCTGTTACTAACACCCCGCTGAAGTAGACCAATCGTTTCATTCGTTTTTCGTCTGGTCTATTCTGTCTTCGCCAGTACCAAGATGGCTCGACCTTCAGAATATTCCTTTCGAGGCAATCTGTGCATTCGCTTTCGCTACGGCCTGGTAATTCGCCATTATCCTACGATAATGTTGTCGGTAGGCTTCAACATTTTGGTTTCCCTTTATGCTGCTACCCAAGCTACAGGATTCCGACTTTTATCCTGGTAGGTCTATTTCCTACTGAACAATACTCGCCTTCTCTGGACGCACTTGGTACTGAAAAAAATAAGAATATCCTTATCCACTTTTTGAATGATATTTTGGGGTTTACTGAAATAAATACTATACAAGAAGTTGAATTCCTTAGCACCATTATGGACCCTGAAATTGCCTCTGATAAGCAGAGTATTGTCGATGTTCTGTGCAGAGATTCTACTGGGGCCAGATACGTGATTGAGATGCAACTCGCTCGTGATAAAGGCTTCGAAAAACGGGCTCAATTATATGATGCTAAGGCTTACTCAAGGCAGGCTGATAAAGGTGGTAAGTACATTGATTTAAAGAAGGTTTTCTTTATTGCTATTTCTAACTGTAATTTATTTCCTGATAAGCTTGATTATATATCTAGCCATACCATAAGAGATGAAAAAACTAACGAGCATGACTTAAAAGATTTTCAATTTATTTTCATTGAGTTACCAAAGTTTCCTAAGAGTAGAGAAGAGCAGCTAGAAAATGTAGTAGATCGTTGGCTATTTTTCTTCAAATATGCAGAAGAAACGACCGATGAAGATTTAAGAAAAATAGCAGAAAAATCACCAATAATAAAGCTAGCATATGATGAGTTAGATAAGTTTCATTGGAATGAGAAGGATCTTATAGCTTATGAAGAAAAGGTAATGGATTTACAGAAAGAAGCTGCTATCTTAGAACAAAAACTCGATGATGCTACTCAAAAAGGCATCCAAATCGGCCATAAAAAAGGTAAAGCGGAAGGTAGGGAAGAGGGCGAAAAACAGGCTAAAATAGCAGTGGCAAAAAATTTACTTGAAGCTGGTGTATCTATTGACTTAATAGCTGAATCTACTGGTCTTCCTCAAGCTGACATTACACAACTTAAGGAAGAAATTTTTTAGTGTCCCCCTTCGGGGATTGTCCCGCCTTGAGGCGAAGGGCAAGTTACAATAGTCGCGTATGCGACGTTATGGGTATAATGCACACTCTAAGTACGATATGAAAGTACACTTGGTATGATATCGCAAAAGGGTGCTAATAGGCCAAATTGCTGTTAGAGTTAGGGAGCTGTTAAGGCAGGTTACTATGGAAAATGAGATCCAAATTATCTCAGGCAAAGTTGCAGTAGATCATATTCATATGTTTATATCATATAAACCACAGCAAAGTGTTAGTAAAATTGTACAATTTTTGAAAGGAACAAGTTCAAGGTTGCTGATGCAAGATTTTGCAAGTCTAAGTAAGCAATTTTGGGGCAGGCACCTTTGGGCACGTGGATATTGAGCCGTAAGTTCTGACAGACGAGGTTATACAAGAGTACATATCTATCCAGGAAGGCGGGAGTGTTAAATAAACTGTGTCAAACCGAGAAGTAAAGTAATAAATTGATAAAAAAATGGAGGTTTGACAATGAGTCAAGCAAACACAACTACCGGTTTGGTAGACTATAAAGAATTAGAAACAAATATCTTATCATCTATACGAGAAGGAAGACCATTGACAGGAAGAGATGGAGCATTAACACCATTTATCAAAAAACTGCTAGAGGGAAGGCGAGATAGAAAACCATTTGTCGGCTGAAAGCGAAGAAAACAACCGAAGAAATTCAAAGACTTTACGGACAAGTATTTGAACTATTGACACCAAGAGATAGAGAAGGAAGTTTCGAGCCACAAGTAGTCAGAAAAAGGCAAACAACCGAACTTGAAGCAAAGGTTTTAAGTACATATGCCAGTGGCATGGGATATAGCATCGCATGTAGAAGAAATATAAAATATCTGCAGCAGAGATATCAAGTATTACTGACAAATTGCTACCAGTAATCAACGAATGGCGCAGTCGTCCGCTGCAATCTGTATATCCAATAGTGTTCATGGTTTTTTAAGGTCAAGGAGGACGGGCATTGTGTAAGCAAATGTATGTATAACATATTAGCAAAATGGCAGAAAAGAAGTTTTGGGTTTTTATTTGGCTGAAAGTGAAGTTCTGGTTGGGAGTACTAAATGACCTAAAGGAGAGAGGAGTAGATGATATTCTGATAGCTTGTGTTAAAAAGCTTTCCTACAGCTATAAATAGCGTCTTTCCTAATGCAGAAATGTATAGTACATAAGATAAGAAATTCACTGAAATATGTATCGAGCAAAAGTTTTCATGAATGATTTGAAAAAAACATATCAAGTAGAGAAATAGCCGAGAATTATTTACTTGAGCTAGAGGAAAAATGGGGAGAAAAATATACTTTAGTTTTGGGAGAATAATTGGGAAAATCTGTCTAGTTATTTTAAATATTCCGGCCCTGTAAGAAAGTTAATTTATACCACAAATCCTATTGAAGGGTTACATAGACAGATCAGAAAATTTACTAAAACTAAGGGCTCATTTACCAGCACAAATGCCTTGCATAAACAGGTATATTGTGCTATAAAGAAGGCAGGAGAGAAATGGACTATGCCTATACATGATTGGGCTTTAACTATCTCTCAACTTGATATCTTTTTTCCTGGTAGGTTAAAAATCGAGTTGAACTAAAAATGCGATTTGACACAGTTTATTTAACACTCCCGAAAATGCTACCACTGAACAACAAAATATTCAAGGACAGAGCATATAGCTACTTTTACCGTTATCCCAGTGTTGTAAAACTGGGGTAACACCTTCCGCTACGCAAATCACCTACAAAACACAATCTTTTTATTCCCCCAAACAATTAGTTGTGAATTTAAGCAATCATATTAATATAGTAAATATTTACTTAATATACTAGTATTTACCTTGACTAAACAATTATAGTGCTGTATGATTTGTACTTAAGCTTTAATAGTGAGGTGTTGATGGACACACAAGAATTAGAAAAGTTCATCAACAAAATCCCAAGATGCTGAGGAGAAAACATCAGAAGAGTTGGAAAGAAATTTAAACCCGAATGAAGCCAATAATGATATATTCTAAAATCTATCAAGAATACGAGGGAGAAACATGGACAGAGTCATTAATGAATGGTTTTATAGCAGCTGTTTCTTTGGGATTTGGCTTCCTTCTAGGAAAAATAATTACTCCTACAAACGAAGCTGTTTCTACAAATCTAGAAAACGCTGCTGTTGAACAACCCAATGTGCAACAAACCCTACCCTTATATATATAAAATGACAAATTTTATAACTAAAAAAGTACTTCCCCATTTTCAAAGCACTGCATACAATAGAATTATATTGCAGTGCCTTATACTCATCCTGAGATATAGGAAAACAATCTATACAACATTTTAAGCTGGCTCAGAGCGCTGGCAAACCCAATACCATAATTTACAAGGAGGACTTATGAATAAGAAATTTCTCTATTCACCATTGTCAATAAAAAGCATAGAAGAAAACGGAGTATTTTCTGGCTATGCGAGCGTTTTTAATATAGTTGATAAGCAAAATGATCTGATATTACCAGGAGCATTTAAGAATAACTTAAATAAAAGTCAGATAAAACTTCTTTGGCAGCACAATCCGAGCGAGCCTATAGGTAATATTACGGATATTTGCGAAAATGATGTTGGCCTATATATAACTGCACATTTGCTTTTTGGTATTCAAAAAGCAGAGGAAGCATATTTAATGCTCAAAACTGGAACTATTAACGGGCTTTCGATTGGCTATATACCAATAGAGTATGATGTTGATCATGAAAGCGGAGCTCGAGTGTTAAAACAAGTGGAGCTATGGGAAGTTAGTTTAGTCACTTTCCCTGCAAATTTGTCAGCTCAGGTAATCAATGTGAAGAATCATTACAATGAACAAGAAATGTTAGCAAGAGCAATAGAAAAAGCAAATTCTGTGCTTACGAACATGTGTATTTCTACTTAAAATCTATAAAAATTTTCACACAATTTAACATTTATATTATTATTTATTTAATAATTATATTAATATATATAACTTCAATACTTTAAAAATTAGGTAATTTTATGCTAAATGCTAACAATAAGGTTAATTACGAACCTAGTATTAAACAAAAGGAAAAAAAATACAGCTTATCCACTGTGCTTGCTTGGCTATATCTAAAAACAATCGGACGAATATTGCCAGGGAGATGGAATAAATGGGCAGAGAATATCCTACACCACAATAAAGTTATTGTGAATAATGGAGTTCAAACTGATGCTCCCGAAGTAGTAGATCAAAGTGTTCAAATTTCTGAAGTTGTAGCACAAGAGGTCCAAAGTAAAATAATTAGTGAAGGTAAAACTACATTTAAAGATACAGAAATTCAGACTGAATTTGTTGAGACAGAGGATAAGAATGAAAAATTAAAGGAGCAACTGGAAGGTGTAAGTCAGGCACTAGAGGTGTTCATTGAGCTCTGTAATAATCAAGCAGAGTATATTGAAAATTTACAATTAGAGAGTGATTTTTTAAAAGAGGAAAAAGAACAATTAAACTCCTTAATTAAAAAACTTAAAGAGAGTTATAAAGAATTAGCAAAAGTTGCACGAAAAAGAGGAGAAGAATTTTTAGTACAGTTGAAGAAAAAGTCTGAAGAGATATTACGTTTGCAGAAAGAATTAACTGAGCGCAGTAAAGAATTTGCAAATAAAATAGAAATGCTCTCAGTAAGGGTAGAAGAAAAAGATGGGGAAATAGGTAGATTAACGCAATTAAATGAAGTATTAGAACAAGAGAAAAAGGAAATGGAGACTAAAAATAACGAACAAAAGCAAGTTATATCTGATCTAGAGAAAAGAATAAAAGAGCAAGAGGATTTAATAAAGTCATTTCATGAAAATAAAGATATAAATGAAACTGTGAAGAAAGAGAATGAAAACCTACGAGTGCAAAAAACAGAACTTGAGAATGAAGTTAGTAAGTTAAAAAACGAATTTGATACTAAAATAAAGCAATTAAATGAACAAAAAAAAGCAGAATTAGAGCAAGCTAAGAAAAAAGATGCTGAATTTAGAAAAAAATTGGAAAGTGCTCAGCAACAATTAGAGCAAGAAAAGACTAATCTAAATACCATTGAAAAAAAGAAACAAGATTTAGAAAGTGAAATTAATGAATTGAAAGAACAAGCTAAGGGAAAAGATGCTGAAGTAGAGAATCTTAAATAACAATTAGAGAAAGACAAAAGTGATTCAATTAGTAAACTAAATGCTACTGAAACAGAGAAAAAAGAATTAGAAAGTAAGATTACTAGTCTACAAGAACAAGTACAGGCATTAGAAAAAAGTAAAGAGTGGGAATCAGCGGGAATAGATGATAGCTTAAAGGAAACTCATTCGAATCTGACAGAAATGTTAAAAGAAGAACTTGCAAAGCAAGAGAAGCAGATTAAGCAGTTACAAGAGGAACATAAGCAAGCAGAAAATCGATCGAAAATTGATATTACAAAACTACAGGAAGAAAATAAAGGTCTGTTAGCTGAAATAGATCAATTAAAGAGAAGCTTATCAAGCACGCCAAAGCAGTTGGAGCAACAGCAATTGTCAAATAATCAAGAACAACAAAAGTTACAAAACAAGCAAAAAGACGCTAGTAAAAAGCCAGAAGATATTAATAAAAAAACTAAAGCAGATACAAAGAGTATTTTTTCTACTTCTGGTTCTGTGAAGTCAAAATTTTCAAATACTTTATCTAAGCTTCGCGGGAATGACAGTCTCGATAAATTTTTATCTGATCAAAATACAAAGTTGAAAAAAAGTTTTCCTGAATTTGAAGGAAAACACTTTTGCCATAACGTGCTTGATGAAACTATAAAATCTTTATCAAATCAAGGTGATGGTAAATTTGAAAGTGATAAATTACTTGAGTTATTGAAAAGTAATTTGATGAAATCTGGAAGAGCGATTATAGAAATTAAGGTTAACACAGTTGTTGAAAAAGTTGGTAAAAAGCATTCTATCGAACAGGTAATTTTTGTTCAAGAGTGTGCAAAAGGGTTATATTTAAATGAAGAAGATAGTCAAGCAATAATAAGTTCCTTAATGGAATTTTTAGCTCACAAAAATAATAGCAATAATGATTCAGTCAAAAAATTTGTTGTGCAGAAGTTAACGGAAGCTGAAATGAAATGTTTTTCAGATAAGATTCAAGGATTACAACTAGCATCAAGCATACGAGATAAATTTTTATCTCCAGATCAGAAAATGTGCGTTCAAACTTCAAAAGAAAACAATGAATATGAATTAACAGATAAAGCTAAAAAAGAATACGAATTAACACCTAACTCTTCCATGCGTCACACTACTTCATCAAACATTCAGAGAGTAACTAGAGTAGGCTCTTAGCATAAAGTATCAGCTCCTCCTTTGTTAAAGTGTAGGAGCTGTCTTCCCAATGTTGTCGTAGCAATTCCAAGTTTCTACCTAAACTTTTCCCTGGTTGATGACCTATAGTTATTAAATCATCACCAGATAAAGGAAATTTTGGAATGTTAAACATCTTAGCAAATGAAATATACTCATCAACATTTATTCCAGACTCAATACCACAAATCTTCATTAAGTCACAATATAATTCCTTACCAAATAAAGATATGTATTTCTTTTGCTCTTTTTCTGAAAGCTCTGTTTTGATATTGTTTGATAATAAAAATAATATTTTTTTCTTTTGCTTATTTGAAAGACGTAGAAGTTTGCTTACATATTCTCCAAGATTAAGCCTATCTTCAGCAGTCCTAAGAAGCAGCGCTAATTTTGTTAGTGCATCGATTGTGGGATCTAGGAAAGGCGTATGGACATACGCTGAGGGTTTTGTAGGAGGTTTAGTGTTGATAAGAAGTGGTGAAGATAAAATTTCGCATTTTACTTCTTTTGGAATAATTTTTTGTAAAACATCAGATTTTTGCATGCTCTTAAGTGTTGGAGCAGGATCATTGCATTCCAAGAGTTTAAATATTTCTTCTCTTATTCTCTCTCCAGAGAGGTTTTGAATCATGTGTGAATGCTTTTTGCACACATCCAATATTTCATCACTTAAATCTCCTATGCATATTTTAGCGTGAAAACGAAACGCTCTTAAAATACGTAGATAGTCTTCCTTAATCCTATCTTCAGCGTTACCTATAAAGTTTAACTTTCGTGCTTTTAAGTCCTGAATGCCACCAAAGTAGTCGTATATATGGCCATATTTGTCTGCATAAAGAGCATTAAACGTAAAGTCGCGCCTTGAAGCATCAGCTTGCCAATCATTAGTAAATTCTACCTTCGCATGTCTACCGTCACACTTTACATCATGCCTTAGCGTTGTAATCTCAAAGGATCTTTTATTTAAAATCGCAGTAATAGTTCCATGTTTTAAGCCAGTTGGAATAGTTTTTATATTACGGAGTTTTAACGCTTTAACTGCTTGATTAGGCAGCAGATTAGTAGCAAGATCGATGTCGTGAATGTCACGCTGTAAAATTGAATCTCTAACACATCCACCAACAAGCCTTGCCTCACCACCAAATTTCTCTATGGCCTCAATAATTACACTAGTTTCGTGATCAATTTGCATTTAGGTTACACATACTGAAAATCATGTTACAAAAAATGCGAAACTTTTGCAAAAATCCTCATATAAAAATATATAGGCAGGAGAGTGGTAAAATAAGAGGGTAAAGTGATAGAGTAAGTCTACAACAAATCCAGTGCCTAGAAACTTATAAGTATAAAAGTAATGTTAAAATACAATGTTTTCGATGATTATAAAAAAGCTGGATGAGCTACTTGCATGACACCTTTGTAGCCTTCTCTGGGAATGTTCAAAAAAGTGTGTCAAACCGAGAAATAAAAATAAAATAGAAACAAAAAATAGAGGTTTGATATATGAGTTACAAAATAGAAAATGGAACGACTGGCCTGGTAGATTACAAAGAGCTGGAAGCAAATATACTGTCATCAATAAGGGAAGGTAAACCATTGATGGGGAGAGATGGAGCATTAACACCATTTGTAAAAAGGCTGCTGGAAGCAAGTCTAGAAGGTGAAATAGAGCATCATTTATCCAATGAAAGAGAAGAAAAGAATCGAAGAAACGGAAAGAATGGCAAAACTTTGAAGACGAGTGCAGGTTCATTTGAACTATTGACACCAAGAGATAGAGAGGGAAGTTTCGAACCACAGATAGTGAAAAAAAGGCAAACAAGCTTACATCCAGAACTTGAAACAAAGGTCTTGAACATGTTTGCAAGCGGTGTGGGATACAGGGATATAGCATCCTATGTGGAAGAAATCTATGACCATAAAATATCTGCAGCAGAGATATCTGGAATTACAGATAAATTACTGCCTATAATCAATGAATGGAGGAGTTGTCCCCTACAATCAGTATACCCGATAGTATTTATGGATGGGATGTTTTTTAAGGTCAAAGAGAATGGACATTGCATAAGTAAATGCATGTACAATATATTAGGAATAGACCAAAATGGCAGAAAAGAAGTACTGGGTTTTTACTTAGCAGAAAGTGAGGGAGCTAACTTCTGGCTAGGCGTATTAAATGACTTAAAAGAGAGAGGAGTAGAAGACATTTTGATAGCTTGTGTTGACGGTCTGAAAAGCTTCCCTACAGATATAAATAGCGTATTTCCCAATGCTGAGGTACAGTTATGCATTGTGCACCAAATAAGAAATTCACTAAAATACGTATCCAGCAAAGATATAAAAGTTTTTATGAATGATTTGAAAAAAATATACCGTGCTACAAGTAGAGAAATCGCCGAAAATTATTTACTTGAACTGGAGGAAAAATGGGGTGAAAAATATCCTTTAGTCATAAAATCGTGGCAAAACAATTGGGAAAATTTGTCTAGTTATTTTAAGTATTCTGGCCCTGTTAGAAGGCTAATTTATACCACCAATCCAATTGAGGGGTTGCACAGACAAATCAGAAAATTTACTAAAACCAAAGGTTCATTTACCAGTACAAATGCCTTGTACAAATTGGTATATTGTGCTATAAAAAAGATAGAGCAAAAATGGGCTATGGCTTTGCCTAATTGGGCTCTAACTATATCTCAACTTGATATCTTTTTTCCTGATAGGTTAAAAATTGAGTTGAACTAAAAATTCGCTTTGACACACTTTTTTGAACATTCCCTCAAATAGCATTTTAAAAGCACCTCTTGAGAGCGATTTACCTCAGATTTATTCTTAAAACTAAATCCAAATGTTTTTTTGAGCCTCAGGAAAAAACTCTCGATACGTGAACGTATTTCATACCTTGTCTTCTTTTTCCAGTGGGTTAAATTGTAAGTTTTCCTTATACTAATGTTGTTGTTTCTTTCTGATAGATAATCTATATTGCTGCAGATTTTTTCTTGGCTTTATGATGGGTTTCAAATTGTATTGATTGCACAACTTATATAAATTATCTGTATCATAAGCTCCATCTGCACGCAGAGACTTAATCTTATAGATATCACCCATTTCCTTTAGTATTTTAGATGCTATCATGTGAAAGAAAATTAGTATATCGAATTGCCATTGCCTTTTTGCTGTTTTCGTCCAAAGCAACATGTAGCTTTCTTATTTGATCTGTACCATTATACTTCCTTATCTTGGCGTTGTCTTTGTTATGTTGAGTACTGTTACTATAAATATGGATTACAGTACTATCTATAGCAATTTCAATATTCTCTATGTCATTTTTATCTGTTCTGTGGTCACATAATTTCAAATTAAGTTTGACGAGAAGCTTGTGAATACTTGGAGATTCTTCACTATACTTTGTAAATATCCTTTTATAAATCCAACTGCTTGCCTTAAGCCTATTCTAAATAGATTAACAACTATATGTACTGCAATAACAACCTTATCGCTATAAATCTCCAGGAATTTTTTCTGAACTTTCGTACCAGTTTTCTATAGCTTCATCGATAAAATGAAAGACATTTCCTCTTTTTTCTAAAAATTGATTATACTCTTTATGATTACTGACTTTCATCTTCTGTGGCATATACTCTACAAAATGTTCATTTCTTAATAGAGTAACCACTTTCTTTAGATTTTCTCCCTTTTTTTCTCCCATCTCTACTCGCTATGCAACAAAGCCAGCTCTGCTCTATTATAACTACTACCAATGCTGAATATTGCTTCTTGAAGAACTTTAATTCCAATAAGAGAAAAGGCCTTTATTTTTATGTCTTCTGTTCCACTTTTTCCTATATCCATTATTTTATTAGCAAACTCAGCCCATTTACCTGGCTTTCCTATTTGATTTTCTAGTCTCTCATAGTACTCTGATAAAGAGCGTTCATAAATAAAAACAAAATCTTCAACAAACTTTCTGAGCTTTTCATGCACTTCCTTTTCTTGCGCAGAAAGTCTTTCTGCTTGATTAGAAGATTCTGTTAAATGTTCTTCTAAAGTTTCAATAATCTTTTCCTTATTGGATTGCTTAGCAATATCGAGTGGAGTTTTACCTTGATTATTTTTAATGTTTTGGTCTATACCAGACACATTCAAAAGAAGTTCGACAATGTCTTGATGTTCTTTGCTTACAGCAACATGTAGTGGTGTATTACCACCATCATTGAGATCTATATCATTAATATTTTCTACTTGAGTAAGTAATTCTTTAATTGCATTAGTCTTGTCTAGCTCAGGATTGCCCGTTTTGTGTTCACGTATCATAAGAAACAACTTGGCAATATTAGTATCATCAGGGTTATATTGACGTCTTATTCTATTTTTAAACTGAAAAGATTTTTCTTCCCTATCTGAACTAGTTGCTTGTGGGTTAGTCTTTATATCTTGCATAAAATCCCTCTCTATTTCACATAAAAACCTAAATTTTATTATATGCTAATCAATACAATTGGCAATGCAAGTAGTTTTTATGTGTCTTTTAATATTTTATCTTCAGGCTATTTTATTTAAGTTTTTGACTAAAGAGTTATATATCTCTTTGGCCTAGCAATACATTCTACTAAAAATTTAGATAAATAACCATTTCCAGAACTCAAAACCAGCTAGTGAGTTATCTAAGTGGAGAAAGTCACCTCTCCCCACTTGACTTCAAAACCGGACTTCCCATCATCCGGCTTCTCTCTAATTTGGTATACATACTTCCATGTAATTGATCGTGGCAGTGCTTATGAAGCAAGGATAGATTTTTCATGTTATTATTGCAATCTTGATGATGTACATGTGTTAAACCTAAACCAAAGATAACAATAATTACATTTACCTTGCTGTAACTTCAGTAATTTTATTACTCGTGATCTGGTAATTTACTTAAACGATTTCCCCAATATGGCCAATCTCCATCATACGGAGATCTATTTCCATTTACTTTGATATGTCGTTTAATAGCATGATCCCTATGTCTAATAAGATATAATTTGTTATTTACCATATATCTCCAATTGTCGTTACCATACTTTTTAAAGTATTTTCTTTTAACCCAACACCTTCTTTTGTCATGGTGTCTATAGACAGCCCATTTCCAAAGTTTGTTATGCATAGAGTAGTCTAATAAATTAAAGACTTTGCTTGAGACTACCGAGATGTAATATTGGCTCCAACCCCTTATTATTGGATTAAGTTCTTTTATTACAGTTTCTTGTGGCGCTGCTCGCAACTCTTTAAGCTTATGTTTTATAGATAACAAGTGTTGACTTATAGATTTACGACTTGGTTTAATCAATAACTTGTAACCTCTCTTATTTTGACGTGTTTGATAATGCCTTATTGAAAATCCAAGAAAATCAAATCCTGGCTTTTCCCCATTTAGGGATTTCAGTGTATGTGCAATTCTTGTCTTTGATGACTTTAATTCTAGTCCAACGGGTTTTAGCCATTTTTCAGTTAGAACCTTTGCCTTCATCACAAGTTCCTCGCTCTCGTGTAATACCACAAGGAGAGTAGACCGGCGGAGCTTCCCCACCAGTCTCTCGCAGAACTGCACGGAAACCTCTCGGCTTATACAGCTCCCATTATTTAGCCTTTTGATCCTAACCCAAGTGTCCAATGATAGAAAATACTTGGAGACCTCTTTCTCACTTTTCCTAGAAATTGCTTTGCTAGTCTTCCGTGATCACGAAGTTTCTTATATTTTGTCCTGACCCATCTTATGAGGTATCTCTCTATATTTCTAAGAGATGGATACATCTCTGATTTATAAAACCTGCCATAGTACTGAAACCAGCCTCTGACTATTGGATCTATCTTCTTCGATATTTCCTCTAGTGTGGTCCATGTAATCCGATGTATTCTCCATGACTTTATGGTTTTCTTGATCTTCTTCTTGGCTTTGTTACTAATTGCAGGTAGAAATGAGATGAAATAATTCCTCATCTTATTCTTTGCTACTCTAGGTCTAAAAGTATAACCTAGAAAATCAAAGCTTTGTTTAGGAAATTGTTCTTTTCTATCATCATCCTTACTGTACACAATCTGTGTCTTTTCAGGATGTAACTTCAATTTACACTTAGCCAATCTTTCTTCAATCATTACTTTCATAAATCCTGCCTGTCTTTTAGTTCTGCAGTGCACTATCGCATCATCTACATATCTTTCAAATGGTACTGTTGGATAATTTTGTTTCATCCACATATCAAACGCATGGTGCATAAATATGCTTGAAATGATTGGGCTTATAGAACCTCCTTGCGGAACTCCTTTATCCCTTGTTACCCTACTGCCATCTGCTTGCTGAATGGGGGCTTTCATCCACCTCTCAACATACAGTATGACCCATTTGCAGTCTGTGTGTTTCTTGATAGCCTGCAGTGCTAAATCGTGGTCCAGATTGTCGAAAAATCCAGATATATCAAGATCTACCGTCCAATCATTTTTCCAACATCTCTTCCGTGCTGTGTATACCGCATCCAGCGCAGACTTATTTGGTCTATAACCATATGAATCTTCGTGAAATTTCGGTTCTACTAACGGCTCAAGATACATTGTAGCTGCTGTTTGCGCTATTCTGTCGAATACTGAAGGCACACATAAAATTCTTTGCCCTCCTGTATCTTTTGGTATCGCAACAGCTTTTACCGGCTCTGGAAAATAACTTCCGGATGACATCCGATTCCATAATTTGTATAGATTATCCTTTAGATTTTCTTCAAACTTTGTTATCGAGACCTCATCTACACCTGCTGCACCTTTATTTTTCGATACTTGTTTATAAGCTCTCCAAATAAGTTGCTTCGGTATATCAAAAGACTTTGTTTTATTCATTGACTCCTCCCTTTCGGTTGATAAATAATTAAAACTAAATAACTTAGCCCCTTCACTCCATTTCCATTACAGAAACTTCTTCGCTACTACGAGCTAATCCGCCCCTGTTTTTCGCATCGGTACTCTCATCCTCAGAGATCAGCTCTTTGGACTTCTCCCTTTTCATCGAAACGACAGGTTCCCGTAGTTCCATGCAATAGCCTAAAATAGATTCACGCCACTTTTATGCCGGACGCCACCTACCCAGTAAACAAGCTCCCAGTAGATTCATCCCAGGTTAACGACTACCCCCTGGTTTTGACGTCGTCTCTACGCTTTCGACACTTCATCAGTGGTTCACTTGCGTTCGTCTCTCTATTTCATACATGACACATAATTGTGCCTTTTCCATAACGCTCACTACCTTAGCTCTTTACCAAAGCAGCTTATGGCTGTTTGAAGCCTGCTCTTGCAAACCGGCTCCGAGGGGCCCTCCCTCATCTACTGCACAGCTTCAACACTTTCCGTGTTTCTACGGCGCACAATCATCAGCGTACGTAATTACACTAACTGAATTTTGCGCCTGCTTGCGAGACACCCTGCTATATTTCTTTTTCGCATATTGGAAAAGTTCTTCCTTAAGTTCTTCTTTGATATTCTGTTCTAGTCCATATAGTGCTACACATGCAAGTAATGGAGAAATTGCTCCACCTTGAATTGTGCCACGTTTGGTAGGAATGAACTTTCTATCTTCCATAATGCCTGCTTTCAACCATCCTTTTATAATTCTCTTTAAAGTTGGTGTGGTATTAAGTTTTTCAAGCAGTACAGAATGTTTCAAAGCATCCGGAAATATCAGCATCTAGTATAAATGCTGTTTTCTGACCAAGTGCGATAAATATAGCTGCTATTGCATCATGACACGATCTACCAGATCTAAAACCGTAAGTGTTAGGCTCAAACTTTGCTTCCCATTCCGGTTCTAGTGCCATTTTAACAAGTGTTTGCTTTGCTCTATCTGCTATTGTAGGAATACCGAGCGGGCGATACTCCGATGGCCTATCAGATTTTGGGATCCATACCCGTCTTGATGGCTTTGCCTTCTCTCTTATATTTAAGGAATTTGCTAATAGCAATCTTTCCTTTTTATTAAGATTAGACTTTCCATCAATGCCTGAAGTCTTTTTCCCTTTGTTATCCTGAGTTACCCTTCTAACAGCGAGCATTCTTGCACTTGTTGACTTTAGTAATAACCTCTGAAGATTATGCATCTTCTTGATATCATTACATTGTGAAGCTCGGTAAATTCGTTTTTGTAGCTTAAATGAAGATTTCTCAAGCTTGCGCCAAATTCCATTCATACTTAACATTTTGTTGGCTCATAACATATTCACTACTATTCACAACTTTACCTTCCAAATTACAGTGTTTACGTCTGCATATCCCAAATATTACTTTAGGCATTAGCTTCTTAAACAATCCCTCCACATAGAAGCATTTAGTGGGCTACCTTCTTAGTTATAGCTCTTTTCATAATAGTCCAAACGAGGTAAAATAAGGTTTTATAGTAGTGAAGGTAAGGATGCCAGCAGCATATAGTTATAAAAAAAGCAATGGAAGCACTAGAAGAAGGAGAAAGCAGGGAAACGGTGGCAGCAAGATTTAAAATTGGAAGAACTACGTTATGGGAGTGGCAGCAAAGAAGAAAAGAAACAGGAGATTTTCAGTCAAAAAAACTTGGAAATGGAGGTTATAATCACAAAATTACTGACTGGAATAAATTTACTGAATTTGCTAAAAAATATGGTGGTATCGGAAATGGCTAAGCTTTGGAGCAATGTTAGTATCCCAACGATCCATCGAGCTCTTAAAAAAATTGGACTCACACGCAAAAAAAGACATATGGATACAAAGAAAGAAACGAAGAAAAACGCGCTGAATTTTTGAAAATTATAGCAACAAAAGAACCTCAAAACTTAGTTTATATAGATGAATCTGGCATTGATAACACCGAGTTATGGATATTGCCAGAAGGGACAGAGGTTTTATGCTCTAAAATCTGGTAAAAAAATTCAACGAATCAGTATGATTGCAGCCTTAAACGGCAGAAAAATAGTTGTTCCGTTAACATTTGAAGGCCACTGTAATATGGATATCTTTAATAAATGGTTTGAGCAGTTTCTGACACCGATTTTGAAACCTGGACAAACTGTTATCCTTGATAATGCTACTTTTCATAAGTCTAATAAGATTTGCTAAAGGAGTTGGCGCAGAAATTTTATATCTACCGCCTTATTCTCCCGATTTTAACAAAATTGAGCATTATTGGTTTGCTATAAAAAACAGAGCTAGGAAAAACATCCCTCTATTCACATCTTTTCGTCATGCTGTTGATTCCGCTTTTCTATAAGCTTTTCGGACTATTATGAAAAGAGCTATACTTCTCCTTTGATGGAATTTCTTCATATTTTATCATACCCTCAAATTACTCCATAACCATTACTAAATACAAAGCCTTGATCTGGAGTAGAATGTTTTAAAACAGAAACATCACAAAGATCTCCCTTAGATTGAGAATTTTCTTTAGCACGTTTTAGTTTTTTAAATATTTTAGTGTTTTTATCTATATTCTTCTCAGCATAATCATATAAAAGATGCAGTAACTTTCCACCAGCGTTAATGGCAATTTCAATAGTCGTATTTTCATCATTACCATCTGGAGAGTAGTTTAAGCTTGGTTTGAAACCATGTTTCTTCTTTGATTCTAGTAACTCTTTTATCTCTTTGAGTAATTTATCTAGCTTACGCGTATCCTTTTCATTTGCCGCTTCTTTTACCTTATTAAACAGCTCACCATCTTGAACTCTTTTTATAACACATTTTCTTTTATCTCCTTCATTTTTAACGGATTTGAGATCTATACAACCAACATTAATATTTGGATCAGCAAGCAGAAGGTCAATAATCTTGGAATAGCTATTTTCTAGTGCTAACGACAAAGGAGTGTTACCTTCATCAGTCTTAGCATTAACATCAGCTCTATAATCCAGAAGAAGTTTAACTACATCAACGTGACCTTTTTTTGCTGCTATATGTAAAGGAGTAGCATTTTGTATCCACTTAGCATTAACATCAACTCCATAATTCAGAAGAAGTTTAACTGTTTCAACAGAACCAGATATTGTTGCTAAATGTAGAGCAGTATATTCTTTGTACTTTCCAGCGGTCTTAGCATAAACGTCAGCCTTGTTATTCAGAAGAAGTGTAACTACATTCCTAGCACCCCTGTGTGCTGCAAAATGCAAAGGAGTAAAATCTTGATAGTTTCCAGTAGCTTTATAATCAACATTTGCCCCATGCTTCAGAAAGAATTCAACTACATACTTATAATCCTTTCCTGCTGCAAGATGTAAAGGAGTCAGCCCATTCCGATCGTTAGCATTAACATTAACATTTTTTTCTTCGATTAGGTATTTAACTATCTCTAAATGACCATTCTCAGCAGCTTTATGTAATGGAATCTTACCTGAAGCATCTTTAGCATTAACATCAGCTCTATAATCCAGAAGAAGTTTAACTATATCTACGTAACCATTTCCTGCTGCTGTATGTAAAGAAGTCAAATTTTCCTGATTTACACCAGCTACAGCATGAACGTCAGCTCCATTACTCAGAAGAGATTTAACTACTTCATAATAACCATTTTCTACTGCCCAATGTAAAGAAGTACAATTTACTTCATCTCTAGCATAAACATTAACTCCTTGTTCAATTAATCTTTTAACCTTTTTCAAATTTTTATTTTTTAAAGCTAAAAATAATTCCTTTGTATTCTTTTCTAATCTTTTTGATTCCTTTTTATCATTTAGATCCTGCTTATGCCTTCCATTCTGAGTCTTTGTACTCTTACTAGTACTATCTTTTTCATCTAAAGAAAGCTGTGGTTTCGCTTCTTGAACTTGATGAAATTTTTTAGCTTTCTTCTTTTTGTTTTTATTATGTCTACTTTCTTTACTCTGAGGTTTGCTAATATCATCTCCTTCATGTTCTGAGCTTTGTGAAGACCTAGAACTTATATCACTCTCTAACACTGAATTTGCACGCTTGTTTTTATCTAAGGCCTGATCCTTTTCATGATCTCTATTAGCTTTCAACGCATTCGTAACCTCTTCAGCATATTCTCTTTTTCCTTCCTTTTGCAATTTTGTTGCTATACGTTCAGCTTGCTCTATGTTTCCTTTCTCTATTAACTCTAGTGCCTTCTTTCTCCATTCCTCAGGACTCGATTTTTCTTGCTCAATATTTACATTATCTTCTTCCTCTGGTTCTATTATTTTCAATAAATTACTTTTATCATCTATAATGTAGACATTACTAGCAGCACGAGTAACTCCAACATACAGAGCGTTCATATAAAATTTATATTTCTCCAAAGACTTATCTTTCTTATCCTTATTTCTTGAAGTGTTAACTTCCTTTTCATTGTATGAATCACGAATTCTATTAATAGTATTATCTATCTCCCCGTCACTTTTATCCGTACATGCTATCTTCCATATTTCATGGAAAGCTTTAATTACATTTATAGTAATCAATCTCCAGTGAATTCCTTAGATAGCTAAGAGCTAAAAGTATGTATTGTGTAAATAGTTACCAAGGCTGGAAGGTTTTGAACTTTTTTTCACAACACTGATGTTCTTGCTAAAATATTTTTGAAAAAGTTAGTTGACTTATAAATAATTCTCTACTAATACTGGCATGTGTTTGTTTATTCTGCTGAAGTGGCTCCGCAGGTTACTGTATAAGCTTCAGCAGTTTTTGCACTCCTTTAAAGCATAATCCATCATGCTCTTATAGTAGTGATATCAAATATAGGTCTTAACCATGTTAATTTATAGTAAAATTAGCTCAAATTTGGAGTCATAAGCAACTTTTAACCTATCTACATACTCCATTGTTACTCACCATAAAAACTTAACAAAAGCTTAACAACATAAGTAGTAAAAAGATTATGGTTGTTGATTTAATGTTACATATTGCATACAATATATTATGTATCTTAGCTTAAGGGGTAAGTATGGGTGAATCTAACGGGATAGTAAAATCTATCATCAATCTACTAAAACCAAAATCCAAACCAGAACCATCTGATTTTGAATATGAATCCATTATAGAACATTTATCATCTAAAGAGCATTTATTAAATGAACTGATGAATGATATGTGGTACTCAGGAGATTTACCATCAGTTAGAAACTATAATGAACCATCATCTTTAATAGATAGCAAACTTGCACTAAGAGAACAGGTTTGTATTTGGTCTGCTCTTGAGTATGATCTCACTCCAAATCAAAAGAAATTAAATGAAGAGTTATTCAAAACCCTAGAATGTTTAACTTCTTACTATAGCTCATTTGATAATACTGAATCTCTTAAGAAGTTTTTACATGATAATAAAAATAATAAAGATTTAAAAGTAATTCTTAATCTCAAAAGAGGAACATCTGAGTCAACAGTACTACATGCGATTGCAGGAGCAAAGATTGATGAGGTCTGTCCCCTAGGAAATCGTGCTATAGATCTACTTTTAGATGCAGGTTCAGATCCTAATATAAAGAATAATGCAGGAAAGACACCATTACACCTTGCTGTTGCTATAGGGTATGGATATAGCATAGACTCTCTTCTCTCTAAAGGTGCTAACCCTAGTATAGTAGATAGAAAAGGAAGAACTCCGCAACAAATAGCAGTTAATAATCATCGCTACGACATTGAAGTGTTCTTTTTAACTGATAAACAGAAAGAGTTGATGAGAGAATTGTATAACTTAGATAGATTTGATTTAGACTACACTAAAAATTTAAAGAAGTTTTTAAGTAAGCATGAAGGAGACTTAGATTTAAAAGTGGTACTGAACATTCGTAACGCAAGAGGTGAATCAGAATTGTTTTCACATCTTGATGGTTGTTGGGACAATGAAGATGGTATGAAAGAAGCAAAAAAGATCTTGCTAAAGATGGGAGCATTAGATTATCGTGTAAATATTGATTATCCTAGCAAAAAGAAAGAACAGATCAGCACTCTACTTGTTAAATTAACTTTACAGCAGAAGGAAGAGCTGCATAAGTCTTTTTTTGATAAGGTATTTTATGCTCAAAACATGGTTGAACTTGAAAAGATTGTAAACGATGCTATAAAGTCTGGTGTACGATTAAACTATTCTCTTTCACAAGATTTCTTTTCAGGTAATGAGTACACTTTTACCGATTATGTGATGAAAAAAATCAGTGAGTTGGAAAAAAATCCTAAAGTTGCTAGTAGTATAATATGTCAATTAGTATCAAAAGGGGCAGTGTTTGGTAATACAGTTGATGCTAACACACTGACATCAGAATTTAAAGAGCATAAAACTAACCTAAAAAAAGCTTATAGAGATTATATTAGCAATTCTCATAAATTTATTGAAATCGCAAAAAGTGCAACCAATAGCGAGCTAAAAGATGCAAGAGTAGACAACTCCGTTTTTTACTTAGAATATTCTAAAGATAGTAAAATAGACATTATAAAGATAACAGATGGGGTAAGGGATTTAGGTCTAACCGATGGAGATGTAAAGTGTGGAAGAAATATAGTAAAAATCGGTAAAAGTGAAGTAGAAATTAAAATTGAAGATGGCATAAGGAATTACACAGATCTTACAGAAGGTAGCAGTATAGTATTAACTTTCTATACTAGTTTAGGAGAATTAGAAGTTAGGTTATATCCTGATGAGAAAAATGAAAATTGGATAAAAGTAGAGGTGAGTGAAGAAGGCCTACTTCTACTCGATGAAATAGAAGATTGCAATGAAGGAATAGAAAATTATGAAAAAATAGGGCAAAATTGCTTATTGGGAGGTTTATCAGTTATTGAAGCCATAGACCGAGGTGTTTTTGCTAGATCTGGTGGATTAATTCGTCCTGAAGTAATAAGCGAGTCTAACAACAAATGGACAGAACGTGAAGAGTTAAGAAGGACTTCTGATCCTAGGAGAGAAGTTTCTAGGTAGATTAATTTGCCAAAAAAGTTAAAGATTATTATTTAAATATAAACTTCTATAATTTATAGATTTTGGATCATTTTCTACCACTGTTGCATCCAGTATGCTAGAATCTTCATTGTTTATATTGATATTTTCATATAATTGATTCTGTAACATTGATTTACTTTTCTATATCAATCTCAACATCTTTTGGCATGGCCCTTTTCTGTTGCTTTTATAAATCAAGACCGTAGAATTTCTCCAATTGCTCACTCCACAGCATCGGTATTTCCCTCAAGTTAGCTAACTTCAAACTCCTTGGCTGCCTCCCATTTACTATGTCTTCTTTAATCTTTGGTGCTAAATAGTTCAATCTCAAAATTTGCTGTATACGTCTTGTACCTATATTAATTTTGGCACTCAGCTCTTTCACACTTTCGTATTTTCTCTCTTCTAGTTGCCGTTTCCACAGATGGGCTCTTACCACTGCTTTCAGTAATGCATTGTTTGTTTTCCCCTCTGGCTCTACTACTGTGCATTTATTTCCTTTCTTCTTTATTGATATAAATTTTTCCTCCGATTCAGAATACACCTCTATTCCATCCTCTCTCACCAATACTGCTTTTATTAACTTTTTCACTGCTTCTTTCTGTTTTCCAAAGCTTAAATTTTTCCACTCTTCCACTTTTTCTTCCCAATTTTCATACAGGCGCTCAGCTCTCTTCATTACTTCTTTTTCTACTTCTCCTGCTATTACATTTCGGTTTTCTGATTCACAACTTTTTCCCCTTAAATGATTATTGCATACGTAATATCTATACCTTTTATTCTCTTTTTTTGCGTACGTCAGCGTCATATTTGCATTACAGCTCTTGCACTTAATTATTCCCTTTAGCAATGCTTCCTCGTATTTCGCCTTTCTATATGGTTGATTCTTTATCAATTCCTGCGCTTTTTGCCATTTTTCCTCTTTTATTATTGCTTCATGCTTTCCCTCATACTCTTTCTCATAATGTCTTATCTTTCCCATATATATCGGATTTGTTATTATTCTTCTCACCGTTGCTTTTTTAAAGATATCTGATTTTGTTCTATAACCTTCTCTATTTAACTCCCTTGCCAATTCTGCCATTGATTTTAGCTCCAAATATCTTTCAAATATATGCTTCACTGTCCTTGCTTCTTTTTCATTTATTATTAATTCTTTATCTTTTACATCATATCCAAGCGGCAAAGTTCCCCCCATCCACAATCCCTGCTCCTTTGATGTTGCTATTTTATTTTTTACCCTTTCTACGATCATTTCTCTTTCTAGCTGTGCTGCTCCTGACAATACCGTTTGTACAAACTTTCCCATTGGCGTATTATTGTCAAATATCTGTGTTACTGCTACAAAATTTACTCGGTGCCTTCTAAAAAATGACGTTACTTCTATGCTGTCTTTTGTTTCTCTTGATAACCTATCTAGTGTATATACTACTACACAGTCTATCTCTCCTCCTCTGACATCTTCAAATAATTCCTTTATCGCTGGTCTTTCTAAATTTTTTCCTGAATATCCTCCATCATCGTACTTTTTTGCCAATGCTACCCAGCCTTCTTTGCTCTTTATATACTTTTCACATGCTACTCGTTGCGCATCAAGACTGTTAAACTTTTGTTCTAGTCCATCCTCATTTGACTTTCTCGTATATATTGCACATCTTACTTCTTTTAGCATTTTCAACTTCCATTTTTTTCACGCATTCCAAATAATAAAGGGCCGTTGTAACTCATTCCCATTATTTTTCCTGCCACTGCTGACAATGATGTATAAAACTCTTCTTTGTAGATTAAACCCTTGTCTGTTACCATTACCGCATGCGTTTCTTCCCCTCTCTCTAGTATTAATTCTGTCCCTTCTACTGGAAGTTTGTCACTACTTATTCTTTTTCCCTTCTCTAGCCGATCTGCCAGATACTCTAGTCTTTTTAATCCTTTTCTTGACATTTCTCCATACGCTTCCTCCTGCATTCTATAAGCTAATCTTGGTATCAGATATTTCTTTGAGTATCTAGGCGCCTCTTCCCCAAATACCTTCTTCCACGTTTTTCTCAGCTCACCCAAAGGTTTTCTCTCTAAATTCATTACTTTCTTTTCTATTTCTTCTTCCATATTTTTAGCCTTTCATAAATAACTTTTCAATTCTTTCTGTTTCTTTCTTCAATATTTCAGTTATCTCTTTGCTGTTTTTCGCATAATCCATCCCTGTCATTCCAAATTTATCTGCTTGCTCTATTTCAGCCCCTGCTTTTACTAGCTCCTCCACTATTTCTTTTTCACCTACCATACATGCAAGGTGCAGCGGTGTGCATTTACTTCCATATTCTTCCGCATTTACATTCCCTCCTGATTTTATTAATTCTCTCACGGTTTCTAGGCGTTTCTCGGTTACCGCTAGATGCAGTGCTGTATATCCTCTTGCATCTGCTGCATTCACATTCGCTCCTTTTTCGACTAATAACTTCACTGTTTTTGCGTTTATCACATAATGCAAAACTGTTCTTCCTTTTTCGTCTCTTACATAAATATTTTTATATGAGTTCTCTAATAATTCTTTTGCTGACTTCTCTTTCTTGCCAAGCTTTAACATAATCCACCCCATCTTTTCTTTAAAAAATTTAAATCCCTTTTTTAAGCCTTCCCTCTCACTACATTTTCTATCTCATCTATCATTTCGTTCACTTGGCCCATTATCTTGCTTGCTAAATTTTTACATTCTTTCTTTATTAGCGACTTGTCTCTCTTCCTTATTTCTTCTATCTCTATTATTTTTAGCTCCGGCATATAGCTCCCATTCAACATGTCTGCTATTTCTCCCACTATCCTCTCTATTCCATAGCACGTCAGTTCTCTACTTTTTGTTATTCCTCCTTTTTCTCTCAGAAATTTACTTGCCCTTTCACTCTCTTTGCTATCACACAGACGATACTTTTCACTTTCCCAAATGTAATACATTGGTGTTGCACCATATTTATTCAGTTGATTAACCTCAGCTCCTGCTTTTACTAGCTCTTTTATTATTTCAACTCCTCCTATTTTGCATGCAGAGTGGAGTGGCGTACATCCACTGACATATTGAGTGGCATTTACTTCTGCTCCCGACCTTAGCAGCACTTTTACATTTTCTAAGCTTTTCGCAAATACTGCACAGTGTAGTGGCGTATAACCATTTTTATCTCTTGCATTAACCTCTGCCCCTTTTTTTATTAATAATCTCACTGTTTTGTAATCGGAGATTTCTACTGCTTGATGCAAGATCGTCTCTCCTTCTTCATTTCTTTTATTAATGTTTTTAAACCCGTTACTTGATACTTCTTTAAAAAACTTACTAAAAGATTCTTTGCTAAACTTCATACTTACCTCACAAAATTAGCTTTTCTAGCGCCAGACAAATTTCTTATATTTACCTGCTGCTATTCAAGTCATGTCCTTTTTAGCATAAGAAAGCAAGTCCTTTTCTTTTTATTTCATACACTTTTACCTATTATTAATATAATATATGAGTATCTAAATATAAGTACTTAACTTATTAGACATATTACTTGACTATTTTTCCAACTTCTGTGCAAATGTCGATGTTCGTGCCATTTCAGTACTCCCAGGTAAAATACTAAAATGTGCTTTTCTAATTCGTGTATTGAGTCTTTTTGCTCTGAATCCAAATCATTTTTATAGTAAACGTTGTGTTCTGCTAAAACATATTTTCTGACCTTCTGATCTGTATAATTTTCTACTTTATAGTTGTGAGTAACGCTAAATCTTTCTAAAATTGGCTTGTGTTTTAAATTCCAATATTGCCCTGAAAGTTTATCGCTTCCCAATACAAATTTATTTCCTCTTTCTTCTACGCTACTAACTGGAAAGCACGCATTTATTTCTCCTAACCTCCAACTGTCCGATAATACTATTTGTGCCTTAGCAAACTTAATTTCTGGTAATAAACTCTGTGGTAATGGATATAGTGCTTTTAAATTGTACCACTGATGACTCCTTTCATAGATGCCTTTGTAATCTTTTGTATGAGTTTCTGTTTCTCCAAGTACTGCTACATCTAATCGATATATGTCATTACTAAATGTTTGTTCATAATGGTTGCGTAGATAACTCTCTATAACCTTAATTGACGTAACACTAAACCTGAAGAAATTTACTCTTCCAAACGATAACACCGATCCATCTTTTTCTATTTTTACCCCTGAATAGTCAGAAAGAAGATCTCCAAATAAACTCTCATCCAATATAAATCTCTGCGCATTATAATAATCGTTAAAAATTCTCATCAATCTGGATCTTGCAGGTAATGATAGTTTTGCCAGTTCTACTACTGCATCTACAAAAAAGTCATTTGGAACATCTTTTATTCCTATTTGCAGCTCAAAAAAATGTTTTCCAGGTGGTTCTTCGATAATTGTAATATCTTCTATATTTGCCCATTTTAGTGCTATTTTAAGTGATTCAGGTGTTCCTCGCAGTCTTTGAAATTTTACTCCTTCTACTATGGCTTTTCTTTTATCTTTTACCCAGCGTAATATCTCTTCTAAACCATATTCTTCTATTATCCACGACAATGTTTCTTCTTCCAATCTAAATTTAAATCCTCTAATACAGCTTGGATCAACCTTATAATCTGTTGCATCTACTAGCGCTTTTTCCTGTTTTGTTGCATTTGGTGGTAATAGCATTACTCAATCTTTAATTTTCGCAAATTTGCACACTCGTTCCCTAGTATCACAATATCCTCTTTTGGCTCGATTAATTCTACGTTTTCCACTCCTTCCACAAACAAATTCGCTATTATCCATGATCTTGTAACGTTCCATCCCAGCCTTCTATTTGCTTCAAACTTCTTAATGAACTGTTTCTTGATTTCCTCCTTCGATATTACAGGACTTATGCTCATTCTGCTGTGAATATCTATTTCCGTAATATTGCAACCAATTACTGTTACTGTATCTGTTAAAACCCTTATATCATCTCTAGTAACCTGCTTTTTTACAATTTCTAGTAGCTCTTCTAACGCTATGCCAGTTTGTGTTGATAAGATTGAAATTTGTACTTTCCCTGGTATAGTTGATTCTACTAATGCATCTTTTACTCTACTATCTGCCGACAGTGCATGATACCTATAATACTCCTTGCTTCCACACGTGCTTGAGCCTACTATCTTTGCTTTAATTCTTTTTCTAAATCGTTCGTCCTCTTCTTCTTTTTGTCTTTCCACTCCATAAAACTCAGCCAAATTATCAAGATCTTCTCCTGTCGCAAATTTAAGTAAGTTACTCTTTACTGCTTCATTTATTCTTTCTCTAAGCAAAAGTTCTCGCCATGCTGCTACTTCTAATACCTTCATTGCTGGATCACTTTCCACCAATCCTGTAAAACTTGCATCTCGCTTTACTAACTCTTCCTTCATCCGAGAAAAAATCTCTTCAAAGTTCAGTGGTTCAAGCTGCTGCATTTTTAAACAACTACTCCATTAATATTTATGAACTTACCTTCTGAAAGATAGACACCTTCTAAATTCAATGTTACTCTCCCTTCTTTTACTCCTTCAACTTTTACTTTTTCTAATTTAAACCTTTTTTCCCATTTTTCCAAAGCTTCTGCTGTTGCTGCATATATCTCAAGTGTTAAATCTCTATTTATCGGTTTATCAACTAATTCAAGTAGCCTTGAACCATAACTTCTCCTCATTATTCTACTGTTTACTGGAGTGGTTAATATATCAATTATCGATTGTTTAAGATGGTCTAAACCTTCCAATTCCTTTCCACTAGTAGCACTCATACCACGCATCTTTTTTACCCTACAAATACATTTTTGCTATTACCCATCACATAAAAACCACACGATACTAAATCTCCTGTTCTCGCTACACCAATACCATTCACAAGTACTCTGTTTGAACCTTGTACTATCGTCTCTCCCAGAGTTACAATATCACCTTTTCGACACACAGATCTTCCCTTTTCAAAAACATTGCTGCTTCCACTCATACAAACATGAGCTGGTATCCCACTACAATAATCTCCTATACAAACTACTGCTTTTCCCATGTATTTTTTAATTTAGGTCTATTCTACTTCCTTTCAGTTTTATTCCACTTTTTGTCATTTCTATACTCGATTCTCCAGCCTTCAGTGTTATTTTGTCTACTACTTCAATCTCTAAATGATGTTTATCTTTATCGTATGACAACTTTGTTCCATCTTGAAATGTTAAGCTACTCACCTCTTTTTTATTTTCTAGTGCAGAGTACTTTTGTTGATATATTCCAAGAAGTACTACTCCTAAAGATAATTCTCCCAGCGGGGAAAGTATAACTACTTGCTCATCAATATCTGGCGGACACCAATCTCTATCTTTTCCTGCTTTGCTCGTTATCCATGGCACCCAATCTGTTAAAATTTCTCCTATTTTAACTCTTACTTTTACTTTTTCATAATCTATTTCTTTTACAATTCCTATACGAATAACGTTTGCTAGCTTCCTATTCAGCTCTGAAATTGCAAAACTATGGTCTAACATGCACTTCACCTATCTCAATAACATGTGGCATTATGCCAGTTGACCATACTGATTTACCCGAGTGTACCTCATGAACCCATTCAACTAGCCACACAAGATAAGCATCTAGCTCTGGCCTAAATCCGTCAACTTCCGCAGAGATAAATTCAGCAGGTGAAACATTTTCCACATTCCAAGTATTTTTATTTACTACTCTTGCTACTTCTGCTGCTAATGACCTTACAACTAACGAGGAATCCTCGACTGTTCCATCAACTACAATTCTCGCTTCAAATCTTGCTTTTAGGGCTAATTCCTCTGTTCCAGGATCTTTTCCCGATTCTAAACTCACAAGCTCTACAAATAACGCTGGCGCTACTAATTCTTTTCTTATCGATGGATAAATTTCACAAGTTTGAATTGCTGGTATTTCTCTCTTCAGCGTGGTACAAATTTTATCATGTAAATCTTTCAAATTCATCCTTTATAGCTCAATTCACGTTCAAAAAACTTTGTAAAGACTTCTTCAACTTCATAATTAACAAGATTCCCTATTATCCTTGAAGCATCAGGTTCTAGTGGCAACTTAACTTCCTTTATTGGCAATGCTGCCCTTCCTTCACGTTTAAACATACCGCTATTTCCTTTTGGCATAACTGCTGCAAATCCTCCTATAAACTCATGCTTTCCTACTTTCGATCCTCTTCTTGTTTTTTGTATCTTGCCAATTGTCGATGCTCTAATGTCATAGAGATTTGCTCTAATTAACACTTCTAATCTGCTAGTTTTCGCCTTAAAAATTCTTAATCTCTTTCTTATCAAACTTAATTTTATCTTCTTTTCCTCACTGATTTCCCTAGCTGCTTGCGCTTTTAACCATAGTGCCGTTTTGTTTAGTGCTCTTACCGCTGCCAATTCTATTTTGGCTTTGTTAGCATCAATGTTGTGAATAATCCTCTCAATATTTTCATTAACCTCAATGTTAAACATCCTTCTCTCCAAGTACTGTACATTTTATATTCCATACTATTCCTGAATTATCTCGCAGCGGTGGAGAATACACTTTATATTTACGACCATCAATAACAAAAATATCTCCCACCATTGGCTTCAGTACATCAAAAACGTTTACCTCAAGAAAAAGCATCTCTCCCACAAATTGTCCTTCACCAATCTCGTATAATTTATCTGGCTGTTGTTTTAGTACTTGTACCACATATGACTTATCATTTGATTCATACAAAGCCACTTTTCCTAAATGGGCAAAACAATCTTTTAGTAGTCTCTTAATATTTTTTTGCATTTCTCCATTTTATGTATTAAGGTTTATAAGTATGCTAAGAAGGAACATACTGGTAGAATACCTCACTACATTCATTCTACCGGTATTGTTATGTTGCAGCAACTTTGACTAACACTCCAGGTCTATGGCACATTGGCAAAGGATTTGACTGTGTATGTAAATCGGTCCCTCTATCAAACCTCCTTGGCTCTTGTTTTGCATATAGTGGCTGTCCAAGAGTATTTACTGTTTCATTAAAATCTGCTGGTGCAAAATATGTTGTAAATGTGCTTGCTGTTCCTAGTGGAAAACAGTGCCCTGTATCTTTCTCAATAAATCTTCTTACCGTCCCTTCAGGGTCAGTTGCTTGTCCTCTATATTCCTCAAACGTTATGCCACAGAACGTAAATCCTGATCTCATATCATTTCGAAGTGCTGCTCCTTCTTGCCATCTCTCATATGCTTCTTTTACTTTAGCATGAGAAGTTAGTGTATCAAAAAACTCAGGGCTTACCAAGGTATGAACTCCGGTCATATATTCACCACTTAGATTATCTTCTATATGCCGGAGTACTTCCATACACTTACGCTTTACATCTGTTGTTGCTGTTCCTAGTGCAAAATTTACTACTTTTGGCGTGATTTCAAATTCGTTGTACAGATTTAATAATTCTGACCCATCAGCATCTAAAATTATTCCTTTCAGCGCTCCCATACGCAAATGCTCCAACGTTATTGCATGTTTATTTCTCATTAGCTGCAAATGGTCAGTTATTACATCTGCCAGCGTTTTCAGTTCACTTTCTGATCCAAATGCCCTTATTCCCTGTACTTCCTCTGGTAACACTACATCATCATGTGGAATATGTGGAATCGTAAACGTTCTTACCTTTCTTTTTCCTCTTTTTCCTACTGTTGCTGGTGCTCCTGGAACTTGCGTTGGTAGTAAACTTAATACTCCGTTTCGCTCTTCTATGGTAATATGTCTAAATCTTACTGACCTACTTGGAAATAAATTTAAATTTTCAACTCGTCCATAATTTATCGGCAATATATTCATCGCATTTGTTAGTGCCGTCATGCTAAATGCTGTATTTGTAAATGGATTTTGCATTTTTTCTCTCCCTTTTTTCCTATTAATTTTAGTTAAACTCCCTTGCGAATGATGATCCCTCGTGCTTCAAGTTGCTTTATTGCTGCAGCTTTCTGCTCTTCAGTAATATTTGTTGGCCATACAACTGCATGATCTGCTAGCATTGCACTGCGAGTAATAATTACTCCTTTAATATCAGAATCTTTGCTATGTATATCGGTTGTAATTACTCCTACTGCTGTTTGTGTGCCGTCTGTTCCAGTGGGGTTCAGCACTCTAATAAAACCATCATCTGTCTTCTTGGCAACTACTGTACCAAGTTTAATATTTTGACCTTTCGCTACAGTTATTTGGTCTCTTGAATATAGACTTGATGCCTCATACTTTAATAAGTCACCCAGATTATTTTGTTCAGTTATACATGTCATATTTTCTTTTCTCCTTTTTTTCCTTTAGTTTACCGCCATGTTTGTAGTTGTTGTACGCGGCGGTTATACAAATACTTTAAATGTTTGATTGCGCACGACTTTTCGCTACCTGCATCATCAACTCTTCTCCTGAATTCTGTGGTATTGCACTTAGTATTTCTGTCTTCTTCGTTTGCTCTGCAAGTAACTCCATTAAAACTTCCCTGGCTTGCTCAATACTTACGCCCTGTTCAATAAATTCTCCTATCTTTTCTGGCATCTTTGATACATTACATAATCTTATTATCTCTAAAATTTCTCTACGACAGTTCTCGTAGCCTTCCTCAGTTAACTCATTAGTTGTCATACTAACACTCCTATGATTGTTGATAAATTCAAAAAATGTTGTAACTCCATCTGCAAGACCTATTTCTACTGCTTTCTCGCCAAAATATAGACCTGCTTCTGTTGATCGAATCTTTTCAATTGAAAGACCTCTGTTCCTTGCTATTAGCTGCACAAACATTTCATATAGTCGGTCTATTTCTTTTTGTAAGCTTTCTAAACTTTCAGACGTCATTGGCTCATGCGGATTTAAATCATTCTTCCGACTACCAGCAAAAATTGTGGTGTATTTTATTCCCTGTTTTTTGTCAAATCCACTTTGATCTATATGACTTGCTATTACTCCAACACTTCCTACTCCTGAAGTTCTACTCACAAATACCTTTTCAGCGCTAGAGGCTATAGCGTACGCAGCAGAATATGCATCATCATTTGCTATTGCAATAATTCTCTTTTTTACTCTTGATTCATAAATAAAATCAGCTAGGTCAAAGACACCGTTTACTTCTCCTCCTGGACTGTCTATGTCAAGTAGAATCGTCTCTACGCTTTTATCTTCTAAAGCACTCTCTATCTCTTCATGAATATTTTCATACGAAGTCATATCTAAAATATGATCAAAAGCTTCTGTTTTTTTTGTCAAAACTCCATAAATACGTATTATTGCTATTCCTTTTGGGTTTATATGAAAATGCTTTAAGTTCTTAAAGATAGGTTGTTTGCTGTTATATAATGATAGTAGTTCAAAACTTCTTCTCTCTACCATTATTGGTTTATTTATCCACATCACTTTCCTCCCCTTATTGTATTTTATGGCACATTAACGTCACAATCGAAACAAAGTCCAAAAGAATTAGCTCGCTTTTGATCTTCTGCTATTTCTTGATCAATTTCTTCTACATCGTAACCCATTTCTGATACTACTTCTGATCGACTTTTGAAGCCATTTCTTACCGCCATCTGCTGTGCTTGCTGATCTTTTAGCGGATCCACCCAATCAAATCCCTGTGGTATCCATTTTACTTCTTCTTTCGCTGCTTTTACTACTTTTTCATCTATACTCAGTTCTCCACAAAGCACTGCTAATTCTAGCCATCTACTCCATACTGGTCTGCAAAACTGAAATACCATAATGTTATGTTGCAGCATAGCGCATCGACGACGAAACTCTATTAATCCTGCTCTGATTGATGAGTAATTAACACCTGTTAAATCTCCTGTTAGCTGTTCATATGTTATCCCTGTACCAATCGCTATTGCCCTCAGTTGCTGTCTCATGAATGCTTCATAACTTCCTCCTACATCAGATGGCTCTGAAAATTTTATGTCCTCTCCTGGGTCTAAAAGCTGCATTGTTCCTGGCTCTAAACCTGATAGTGCTACTCCTTGCTCATTACTTTCACCTTCTCCCATGATATTTGCTTCTGGATCGAGTCTCGTAATAAATCCAGCAAACATTGCTGCAGTTATTCTTTCTCACCAGCTCTGCATCATCGTATTGATCAAGCTCATAAAGTTTCAGCAGTATATTAGAAAGCCAAGGCTCCCCTCTGATTTGCCCAGGTCTTAATGGTCTATAAATATGTAAAACATCATTTGCTGGCACTCTCACTGATTCTCCAAATGAGCCTTCTCCTGGATGTTCTCTAAATAAGTAATATGCCTCTCTTTGCCCAAGCCTGTTAAACTCAATGCCGTTTCTTATTACATTACCATTGGCTAGTGTTTTATTGCTCTTATTGTCCAAATGCTCTGATTCTAGTACTTGCAGTTGTAATGGCACAGAAAATCCATCTTCCAGCTTTCTCGTTCTTAAACGTACAAAACATTCTCCTCCCTCTATCATACTTCTGCATACTAGAGCTTGTAATCCATAAAAATCACTTACTCCGTTACTATCTGCTTCATCTGTCCATTTTAGCCATAATTCTTGCACCTTCTTTCGAAATTCTCCATCTCTTGCTTTTGATTGCGGTTTTATTCCTGTTCCAATAGAGTTACTTACTATCGTATCAATTATATTTGCAGCGTAAGGATTTTTTCTTACCATATCCCGAGAGCGGCTACGTAAGTGCCCAAGGCTCTGAGAAAGTAAATTATTTATGCTTCCCGCTTCTCCTTGCCAATATATTACCCTTCTTCCTGAGCCTGACGCATCCCAGGCTGAACTTTTGATTTTTGGCTTACTAAATAGTTGTTTGAAATTTCTCAGCATCATACTAACCAAAATTCTCTTAATTCTTTCAAAGTTCCGTTAAATTTATTTCTGTCACATTTTCCGATTCCTTCTACTTCATGTGGCTCTGGACTTGTTTTACCGTCAGTATATTGCCATAAAATCCAATCATTCCAGCCTTTTGGTAATGTGAGCTCTTTTCTCCAGCTTGCTATCCATAATGGACATTTTGTCAAAGTTGGCGTGGCAAAATCCTTAAGAAAATAGCTACTGCCATAAATTAGGGGTAATCTTCCTGTTACTTCTTCAACTCTCTTTACAAATTCCTCAGCTTGCTTAACTGTAATATTTTTGCCACTTTTGTTTTATTCAATATCCAGCGCAAGTATGGTATTTTTGCTTTCGCCTACCGTTTTTAGAAAATGATCAGCTTGATTTTTGCCGTTTCCTTCTGTGCCAAAATGATATGCTCCCCAGAGTAATCCTTCTTCTTCAGCTTTCTTTCTTCTCTTCGCATACTTTGAATCCACATATTTTAGTCCTTGTGTTGCCTTATGAATTACTCCAATTATACCACTCTCTTTAGCTAACTCAAAATCCACATTTTCTTGCCAATGTGACAAATCTATTATTCCATTTACTGAACTCTCTCTATTCTCCCATAGTTTTATAAAAATTTTTAATTGCTCTAAAAATTCAGAATATTCCTCTTTTACAACTTTTCTCAGAAAATTTTCCCTCATATAACTCCTTTATTTGTTGCAAAAATAATCTTTCGTTTAGGCTTCATTCCAGTAATCTTTAGTTCACCTTTGATGCGTTGTCTGAGGCTGAGCAAATCATTTATCTGAACTTCAGCATATCTCACCACATGGTCACCATATGCAATTGAGACAACTCTTTCTCCGCTTTGCAGTTTTTGAATTGCTTTCTCAACTTGAGTTAAATATCCTTCACTGTACATTTTGATTACCAAGCCACTTACTCTGTCTTACTTTTTTAGGCTTTTTGCTTTCCATTTTTCCACTCAAACTATTCCATTTACTCTCTGGCCAACGATCAATTCCAAGCGCAATAGATGCTGCTCTCGCATAAATTCGGCAATCCAGTACTTCATTTCTTTCTCTTACCTTTTGCCATTCTTGTTTGGTGTATCCTTTTACCACTTTGCTGACTAATTGCTCTGCCGTTAGCTGCTTAAAATATTCAGGTGCATACTCCGGAAAATGACAATATCCTGGCGGTGTTTCTTCACCATCTTTTAAAATATTAAGTAATTGAAAAAGCTCTGACTTTAATATCGATACTCCCACTGGCCAAAGCTTTATTCCTCTTTTCAGCTTTTGCCCGCCAACTGTTATATCTACTCTACTTGGGCTGCTCAGTGGCACTAGAGCTTTATTTACACCTTTCACTGCCATTACTCTTCCAGACCCTTGATGACTTCTCACCCAGTTGTAAACTTCCTGCGTTGCATACCCTGCATCAACTGCCATCATACTTATCATATACTCGAGCCCATTTTCACCGATAAAATGATGACTCAGAAGCTCCGAAAGTTTTCCCCATACTTCTCCACTTCCAGTATCTCCTTCAAATACTCGGTAGTCTATTGACCAACTTTCACGGCTTTTTCCCCAGGCTACAACTTCTACTTCTAACCGATCTTTTTGGACATCTACTCCTGCTGTGAGAACTACTTCGCCTTTTGGTACTGTGCCAATATGAAAAAATTCTCTCCTGTTAAATAATTGCTTCCAATCTGGTACTTCTCCTTTATCTACCCAAGTTTCTCCAAGCGTGGTATTTATCCAAACTTTCAGTAATTGTTCACTTTCTTTTGCATGGAGAAAATCTTCTACTGCTTGTTGCCAACTATACCACCCAACTGGACTATAAAGACTTGAAAGATGAAATCCTTTTTTCTCACCTTTTACTCTATTAGTAGGTCTCCATTCTCCACGATCTAGCATCTCTGTCTTTTGATGATTTTCTATTTTGCCACTACATTCAGTGCAGACATAATGTGCTGTTCTTGAGTCATTATCTTCCCATTTAATTTGTGACCATTTCAGAACTTGATAGTAATTACAATATGGACATGGTACAAAAAAATATCTCTTATCTGTTGCTTCAAATTCTTTCTCAATTCTGCTTATTCCATGAATCGTTGGTGTTGATACTAAAAAAATCTTTCTCCGTGCAAATGTATTAGTTCGAGCAATACTAAGCAGTACTGGATCTCCTTCTCCTCCTGAATCTCCTGGATATGCATCAATCTCATCAAGAAAGAGATACTTTACTGGCATAGATCTAAGTCCTACACTGCTATTTGCTCCGGTTATTACTACTATTCCACCTGGAAATTCCTTACTTTGCACAGTATTCCCTGAATCTCTTGATCTTGGGTCTTTTACTTTACTCTTTAAACATGGCGTACTCTCTATTAACGGCGCAAATCTTCCCTTTGACCAACGCTTTCCCATTTCAACTGTTGGCTGCACAACTAGCATTGGCCCTGGCGTTTGATCGATGATATAGCCAATCCAATTATTTCCTGCTTCTGTTCCCCCAATCTGCGCTCCTTTCATGAATACTACTTTTTCTGCTGGTGAGGACGGAGAAAGTGAATCCATGATTTCTTTTAAATAAGGAGTTCTTTCCGTTCTCCATTTACCTGGTTCTGATGCTGCAGTTGCTGCTAAAACTCGATACTCATTCGCCCACTCTGATACTTTAAGCTCTGGATCTGGTTTTAAACCTTCAGAAAAAGATGTGGCGTATATCATATTGCTAGCTCTTCACCATCATTAGATGATACTTCAACATCACTTAAATTAGGACTACTTGTTTTCTCACTTTCAAGTTCAATAAACATTTTCTTTTCAAGCGCTTCTTCTATATACTTCTGAATTAAATTACTCATTACTATTGCAGCTATGAGTGCAACTATTCCCACCATTACTGCAGCTATAATGTTAGGGTAAATTCCCACTATCGCTATTGCACATACTGTTATAGAAACACAGATGATATTGATATATTTCTTTATTTTTTTGTCTGCTATTTTCCTTTCTTCAAAATATTTATTGCTCAATAAATGAAACGTTGGAAAGTTGTCATTTTTTCCAAATAAAACTATATCTTTTTCTTTGCTTAATAACTTTATCAGTCTTACGTTATTTGTTGTTATTGCGTACTGAAAAACATCTGTAGCATCTGCTCTTTTCTTTAGCAGTAATTTTACTATATTAAAATGTCTATTTATTGCTGCAAGATATATCGCTGATTCTCCTTGATCGTTTAAAACATCTACTTCAACTCCTTCTTTTAAAATCGCCCCTAGAATCTCCCCATATCCTTTTTTTGCTGCTAAGTGAAGTAAATTGTTCTTCTCTACTCCATACCTATTACTTATTAAAGCTTTTACTATTTCAGATTTGTTCTCTTCTTTCGCATAACAAAATGGTGTCTTGCCATTATCATCTTTAATCAAAGGATCTATATCCTCTCGGGTTAGTAATACTTCTAATGTTTTAAGTCTTTCAGCGTAATGTAGTGGTGTTTTATTTTCATAGTCTTGTAAATTAACTCCAGCATTAGGAACATTTATTAAGCATCTTACAATATCTAAACATAAGTCTCTTTCGTCGTAATTACTGCTACTTATAGCTACGTGCAAAGGAGATAATTTCATTGCATTTCTGCCGCTACCAGCTATATTGACACTCGCACCAAGATTTGAAAGTAATTTTACTACTTCTAGCTTCTTGTTGTTTACTGCATAATGCATTGCTGCATGATTTCTCACGTCAAGAACATCTTTATCCGCATTTCCTTCTCTAATTAAAATTTCTACTATCCCTTCATGCCCAGCTCCTGCCGCTAAATGTAACGGTGTATGTAGTAAAGCATTCTGCTCATTAACATTAACTCCTTTGTTGAGTAAAAACCTTACAGCATTTGCTTCATTCAACATCGCAGCTAAATGAAGTAAGCTATCTTTCTCCAATCCATATTTGTGATTGATTAGTGCTTGTAATATCTCTTCTCTTGCACAAGAGAGCGCACTTTTACCATCATCATCAGTGATCAGTGGATTAATATTTTTCCTATTTAGTAAGAGCGCAACCATACTAAGCTCGTTAATTTCTACTGCATAATGTAGCGGTGTCTTTCCATTTAATCCTCTAACATTTACATCCACTCCTTGCTGATTAATGAGACACTTTATTAATTCTAAACTTAAGTTAGCAGACATTATTTAAAACTTAATATTAGATAATTCTTGTAATGAGTTTGTAATCTCTTCAGTTAGCGCCATATGAATCTTTTCAGTGTCACTCAGTGATGCAAGTAGTGCTGAAACTCTATTTGGAATATTAAGCAAATTATTACGGACAACTCTTGCTACGTTAAATGCATCGCGCTTTACTTCCTCTACTGCTACAAGTTCTCCTATCTCAGCCTTAGCTTTCGCCTCAAGCAGTTTACCTCGTTCCATTTCATTTTTTATTCTAGTTTTTAGCAACATCGTGGAAAGGTTACTTGTATTTTCGTTTTCTGGATTTTTCCTCCTAAGTGGCTGACTTGGATCTCTTATTGCTGCTACCGCTTCATTTGCCTGTTCTCTATTGATCAAACCATCCTCCAGCTCAACTATTCCTTTTTTTACTAAATAACAGACATATTGCTTTGACACTCCTATCTCTCTTGCCCATTCCGTTTGTGTGATCTTTTCCACTTTTTTTTGCCCCTTTATTGCTGTTTTTCTTCTTGGATTTGTGCAAAAGTTTTGCCAGTACCAGAAAGAATTGCCTCCCTACCTGTGTATATTTGCCAACGTTTTATGGTTACATCTACAAATTTTGAATCTAGCTCTATTGTTCTACAGATTCTTCCTGTTCTCTCACATGCAATCAGTGTACTTCCAGAGCCGCTAAATGGATCAAGTACTATGTCTCCTGATCTGCTGCTGTTTACTATTGCTCTCTCCATTAGCTCTACTGGCTTCATTGTTGGATGTAGTGTATTGTGCGTTGGCTTATCATAAAACCATAGATCACTTTGATTTCTACCGCCATGCCACTCACGTTTATTGCCGCTTTTCCATCCATAAAGCATTGCTTCGTATTGTCTTTGATAATCTGATCTTCCTAGCGTAAAGTGATTCTTCGCCCAAATGATAAAATTTGACCATTTTCCTCCCGCTTCCTCAAATGCTTTTTGCAACGTTGAAAACTCTGATGATGATGCACAGATGTAAATTGCACCTTTAGTATATGCTAAAATATGAGTACAAATATCATAGAGAAAAAGCTCATACTTTTCACCTTGATTATCGTTTAGTATCTTTTTATCCTCTCTTTCTTGACTGCTACCATAATCAACGTTATATGGAGGATCACAAACAGTAATGTCTGCCATTTTATCATCTAACAGCGCTTTATATGATTCAACTACAGAGCTATCACCACAATAGATTCGATGATCACCTAAAATCCATAGATCACCTGGTTTTGTTATTTCTACCTTTTTGTCATCACCAACCAAGTCAGAAAAATCTTCTTTTTCACTATCTAAATCATCAAGGAAATGTTGAACTTTTTCTAATTCAAATCCAGTCATTTTAAGATCAAACTGTAAATCTTCTAACTCTTGAATTTCTACTTTCAAAAGCTCATCATCCCACTTTGCCCAATTAGCTGATTGATTTGCCAGTAATCGAAAAGCTTTAGTTTGTGGTTCATTTAAATTATCACTTAAAACCACAGGAATACTTTCTATACCAAGTTTTCTTGCTGCTTTCAGTCTTAAATGACCATCAACCACAGTTCCATCGCTTTTTGCAACTATTGGTATACGAAAGCCGAATTCCCTGATTGAAGCACACATTCTGTTGACTACATCGTCATTTTTACGCGGATTACGCTCATATTCGACCAGATTTTGAGTAGGATAATAGTGGATTGCTAAATTCATATCTTAATAATTAAAAAGTTAATATTCAAAATATCTCTGACGCTAAAGAAGGTCTGGGATTGAACCCACCAAACCAGCCAGTATGGCCGAAAGGACCCACTTTTACGGTATTTTTAATATGTTAATATCTTTACTAAAATCCATAACATAGAACATCAAAGCTAAAGCATCTGCTTGATTATCATCTTGAGGTGAAAAACTTTTTTCACGTATCGCTTCAATAACTTCACTTTTACTTGCATTGCCTTTACCTGCTATGAAGCGTTTTATAGTTTTAACATTAACACCTTGGTATGGTACGTGATGTTCTTCACACCAAGCAGACAGCACTGCAAGAAAACCACCGTAGCAATGGGCTGCATCAGTTCCTAAATGTCTTCTTACTTCCTCAAAATACACTGCAGAAATGTCTTTCAAAGAATTGAGCCAATTACGAAAGTTTAAAAAGCACATTCCACCTCCGCTAAAACGGCTACCATGAAAACTTTTGCTTCCACTTTCAATTACTCCATCTGTAAGAATTGCCCAGCCGGTTTGCTTGCCGAGGTCGAGTGTTAAGATTGAGATTTATATTCAGAATTTGTTTTGCTAGAGTGCTATATAATATATATTCAGGATTTGAAAAATTTTTGTCCAAAAAATCTTCTTCTTAAGCAAACTTTTTAGAAAAAACTTGGTTAAAAATCAGTAAACAGCCCTTGCATAATTATTGGTCAAGGCTTTCAGATTTCTATCTTAACTATTTAAATAGTCTATTATGCTGTGGTTAGTTTCTTATGAACATTTATCCAAATCGTAAATTTTGGGAAGATGATTTAGAAGTCCCTGTTAACCATTTGCTTGATCGTTTTCACAATACAAAAATACGTCAGTCTTGGATAGATTCACTTTCTGGTAAGCAATTAAATATTATTTTTCAAAACTCCTTTAAAGATAAATTAAATGCTCAACTCTTTGATGACGAAAGTTACGATAATACATCTGTACAATACAAACGTAAAGTGATTGCTAATTATTCCGATTCTCTCGTTACTTACTACTTGATTACCTGTTTTGACCGTGCAAAACTAGAAGTTACTGTCAGTGAAATTGCAAGATCTGCATTAACTACGGAACTCATGAAATCCTACCTTGTAAAAAATAATAATAAATATGATAAGAAGTCTTTGCTGTTTCTACTGTTTCATGCAGATTACAATCTTTTAAAGTCTGTCTATCACTTTGAAAAAATACAAAGAAAGAGTTTCATGTCTTTTGCCTTACAAAAAATACCAAGACGACCAAGTACTCCATTTAAGGACTTTATCTCAGAGGAAATCATACAACAAATACTGAAAGAAGATAACATTAAGAGAAATGACAGTTTCGAGAATCAACTACAAGGTTTCTTCTATCATCAGAATCGTTTATATGTGTTAATACGAAAAGCTAGCGATATAGATTTGTTGTTAAATTCAAACAAAGTTATTCATGGCCATAAGGCAGAGTGGATGATTTTGGATTTTCTACTAAATGGCACTCAGGTAGATCTTGGTGCTAGAAATATCGATCAAGCTATAGAAATAGCAAATAGCATTGCAAGTTGTTACTTTGGCTGCGAATGTATTTTTGTAGATGTGCAGGATAAAAACTTTGCGGAACAGGTGCATAAATTTATAGAAACTTGTATTAATGAATCTGATTCAAATATTCGTGTTTTTGAGTTAAAGTTTCAGTCAAATCGTTTCAATTACAGCTATACTAATATCACTTTGACTGTTGCTCCATATGATCCTATTGCACCGGAATTGCATGTTTTAAAGCCATTTGTAGGAGACATAGTGCCATTGATAGAGTCGATTAAAGTAATATTTCAAGGCAAAAAGATAGGCTTATTTTTCAAGCGAAGTGATGAGTATATAGCAATTTACTACTCTGAACATCCTCTGAATAAAAGGGAAAGAGAGGATTTTAAAGCATACATAAAACAATTTTATGGTCTTACAATCTTGCCAAGAGCAAATCTCTGATCTTCTTAATTCTGGCAGCTCTTGGGTTAATCCAAATCAAAATTACATCAAAGCAGCAAGGTATTTGTCAGATCTTGAATTAATTAAGATGCAAGAGAGGTCTTACATTATCTGCTCTCGTAGACAAGATAAATTAGATTGGCCAAATATAGTTGATCCATACTGTAACAATGAGATTTTCATTGATGAGGACTTTAACGAAGCATGCGATAATATAATTTGTGAAAACTGCAACCGTGATATTTTACCTAATACCTACAAGAAGCAAAGATTTCACCGCTTATCTGCATATTTAAACCCAGAGAAATTTATGAATTGGTTTGAAGGTCAGCTAAGTGATACAAATTTTATGTGGCAAAAAGTGGAAAGTGGAGTTTATCATGTTGGTGGACAAGGTAAGATTGTAAGTTTAATCATACTTGATTTTTGCACCAATCCAACATTCTTAACGATAGATAAGCTTAAAGCTAATCCAACTGTATTAATAATACTAAGAAAAAATCCATCAAACATACCTCTTGATTTGCCCACAGTAAAAATGGTTGACCTTTTCTTTCAGCATAAGACTTTAATTGAAGTATTCCAAGAAGCAGCACAAAGAGGAGTACTAGAGTTCATACCAAATACTTCAATGCAAATCTTACATACTGCACTTAATCTAATTGAACCTCCTAAAGAGAAGGAATTACTAAAGTTGCAATTGATAGAGGGCTCACTTTACGTAAACAATATAGAGATTCTAAATAAGAAAGCTGTAGCATGTATGAAAGTTTTGCGCGTATTATTTGAACAATTTTTGAATGATTGTAAAAAAGAATTACCTCCTGAAAAACACATGTTGCTTCGCATAACTGAAATAGAAAAGCGCCTAAATCTTGATCCAGAAGCAGATCCAGAACATCACATCAGAAAACCACTAAACACAATCCAAAGAACAATAAAAACCACCTTAGCTAAAAAATTAGGACTAAACATCGAACGTAATGATGTGATTCAAACAGTTGGTTGGCCTGGATCATCGCGTAAACATTATGGTTACCGTATTAACCCTTTTACTGTGGTAGTTCGTTAACTGTGTTGACGAGAAGTAAAAGTAGTATATTTTACCCTAAAGTCACATCTAGCTTTAAAATACAGTTTTTGTCTTATTTAAAAAAATATAAATTCTCAATTACGTAACTCACCAAAAACCTATCTCGTTTCTTTTGCTTTCTTCAATCTTTTCTACTCTGTTCGTTTGCCGGCTTTTGTGTTTGAAGCACATCTACACTCAATGCCCTTCTATAATATATATACCGGATTTCTCACTACTTTTTCCGGGATTTTCTGAAAAAAAGTTAAAATAATTTGAATGTAGCTCAGAAATTAAAGAGCTTTAAGAACCCGCTAAACGGAACTTCTAGACACCTGAGTTGTTTCCATTTTGGAAAGAACTGTTTACTGGATTTTAAAGAGGTTACATGAGTTTTTGATAAAGATGCTATCTTCCCCCCTATGCAAATCACTAATAACGCTATAACAACCCTCTAAAACGCTTTAAAGAACAGTGTTGTAGTAGAATCGGCTAAAATTAGCAGAGAATGTTTTGATTCCTTTCTTCTCACAGTGAAAACCTCAATCTTTAATCTTCTTGAGAAAATTATCCGAAGAAACAACTTTTACACCTCGCGCTTTTTCAAATGCCTCTCTTGCTACACTAGCATTTTTACCACCATCTTTTGCCGCCTCTAAATTCTCATAATAACCCTGTGCATCTTTGATTTTTACTTCATCAATAGTTGCTTGTTCGCCAAGCATGTTGAAAATTAGCTCAATTGGTGTCATATGGTCCCTTAATGGTTGCTTCTTTAGACCCTTTAGATCTTTATGTTCTTTAGTCCTGATACCAAAAGTTGCCTGAGAGATCACATCTGTCAATATTGCATATTCCTTGCCTTCAAGATGCTTATTATTATGGTCGGATATTTTTCTGTTATCCCATTCTTTTGTGAGTTGATTTCTTACAGATATGGATTGCATTCTCCTCTGTATCCACTCTTTAGAGTATCCTTTTGCAACATAATCAGCATAGGCTCGTTTAAATGCCAGCTCTGGATTTTCATATTCTTGTAATCTTTCATACCCGACCTTTGCAAGCCAACGTTTAAACTGCTCAACCTTTTTGGAAGGAACAGACTGTAAGATACGCAATAACCCCTCAACATTTGTACAATTAGCATTCTGTTTACCACCTTTTGTTTTAATTTCAAGGGGGGTGACAAATTGTCCCCATCCTTCAGAAAGCCCTATATCTCTGCTTTTCATCTTTTTTAGGTAATCAGATGGGTTCTTACTACCTGTGAGAAAAGCTATTACCTCTGTTATTACATACCACCACTCTCCATTGTGTAATACTCTAGTTACATTGTTATTATCAAATGCAGTAGTCTCAATATCCCCTTCTTTTAAAGTTAAAGTGTCAATCATATTGAAAATAAGTTTATTCTAAAAAGCAAATATAAACTAAGTTGCTTTTTATTACTAATAAATAGTGGAAGTTTTGTCTCCCTTATGTATGATAAAATTGGGGGCGTAAATTTTGATCTTTGTCTCCATTTTAAGCGGCAATCAAGTTTTACGAGCTTCTGTTTCTTCTTCTATGGGGAGAGTAGACCGGTGGAACTTCCCCACGAGCCCCTCGCAAAACTGTGCATGAACCTCTCGACTCACACAGCTTCCATTATTCATCTTTTGACCTAAACCTAATATCCAGTGGTAGAAAGTTTCTGGCCCTTCCTTTCTCATTTTTCCTAGAAGTTGCCTTGCTAGTCTTCCATGAGTTCGAAGTTTCTTGTACTTTCTTCTGACCCACTTTTCTAGGTGCCGCTCTATGTTTCTCAGAGGTTTGTATATCTCTTTCCTGTAAAACCTGCCATAGTACTGATACCAGCCTCTGACTATTGGATTTACTATCTTTGATATTTCCTCTAATGTTTTGTGTGTATTTCGTAGTATTTTCCATGACCTTATGGTTGTAGTAATATTTTTCTTGGCTTTGTTGCTAATTGCAGGAAGAAATGAAACAAAATGCTTTCCTATTTTACTTTTTGCTAACCTTGGTCTATATGTGTAGCCCAGAAAATCAAAACTTTGCGTAGGAAATTCACTTTTTCTATTGTCATCCTTGCAGTACACAATTTGTGTCTTTTCAGGATGTAATTTTAGCTTATGCTCAGCCAATCTTTCTTCAATTGCTATCTTCATAAATTCCGCCTGCTTCTGAGTCTTACAGTGCACTATCGCATCATCTACATACCTCTCAAATGGTATTGTTGGGCACTTTTGTCTCATCCACTCATCAAATACATGATGCATAAATATGTTTGAGATTATCGGGCTTATTGAACCTCCCTGTGGAACTCCTTTATCCCTGATTACCTTACTGCCATCTGTTTGCTGAATTGGAGCTTTCATCCATCTTTCAACATACAGTATGACCCATTTGCAGTCTGTGTGCTTCTTGATAGCTTGCAATGCCAACTTGTGGTCTAAATTGTCGAAAAATCCTGATATATCAAGATCTATCACCCAATCGTACCTCCAGCATCTTTTACGCGCTGTGTCTACCGCATCCAATGCAGATCTATTTGGTCTATAACCATATGAATCTTCGTGGAATTTTGGCTCTACTAGCGGCTCAAGATACATAGAAGCTACTGTTTGCCCTATCCTGTCGATTACTGAAGGAACACCTAAAATTCTTTGTCCTCTTCCTGTACCTTTCGGTATTGCAACAGCTTTTACAGCTTCTGGAAAATAACTTCCAGATGACATCCGATTCCATAGTTTGTACAGATTATCTTTTAGATTTTCCTCAAATTTTGTTATCGAAACCTCATCTACACCAGCAGCACCCTTATTTCTCGATACTTGTTTATAAGCTCTCCAAATAAGTTGCTTTGGTATATCAAAAGACTTTGTTTTATTCATTAACTCCTCCCTTGCGGTTGATAAATAACTAAAACTAAATAACTCAGCCCCTTCGCTCCATTCCCATTACAGAAACTTCTTCACTACTACGAGCTGATCCGCCCCTGTTTTTCGCATCGGTACTCTCATCCTTAGAGTTTAGCTCCTTGGATTTCTTCCTTATCATCGAAACGACAGGTTCCCGTAGTTCCGCACAATAGCCTAAAATAGATTCATGCCACCTCTATGCCGGACGCCATCTACCCAGTAAACAAGCTCCTGATAGACTTATCCCAGGTTACTACAGAACCCCTGGTTTTGACGCCTCCTAATTGTCATTTTCGACACTTCATCAGTGGTTCACTTTCGTTCATCTCTCTACTTCACACATGATGCATAGTTGCACCTTTTCCATAACGCTCACCACCTTGGCTCTTTACCAAAGCAGCTTATGGTTGTTTAAAGCCTGCTCTTGTAAACCGGCTCCGAGGGGCCCACCCTCATCTATCATGCAGCTTCAACACTTTCCATGTCTCTACGGCGCACCTGTAGCTAGAGACTTTTTTCCTTGAGCTTCATCTACAATTTGCTGATTTCATTACTGAGAGTTTTGCAATCAATTTCTCAGAGGTTTGCGATAAAAATTGTTGTATTCCCATAATAGTCTCCATAACCCCTTATACTCACCATAAGTTGTTCAATCTTTTTTGAAAAATTTTCTTTGCAAAGTGTAAAAAATGTGTTAAACTTACTAGTAAGTTTACTAAAGATGCGTTTTAGAGGGCATTATAAGCGTTCTTTAGTGTGGCTAGTAAAGTTATACCCTAAAGTTACAGATAGCTTTAAAATGCAGCTTTTGCCTCATCTAAAAAAATTAAGAATATAAAGCTGTTTATTTTGCTTTCTTCAATCTTTTCTACCTCAAGTCTTCATCGCGCTTGCATAAAAGCCTTATTAAAGCAACTAGACCCAGCTCACTTGAAAGTTATTGAGTATTCCGGAAAATCCGGAGATCTGAATTCTTAGTTCAGCTATTAAACTCAGTAGACCAGCGTTATGCGTTTGTTAAAAAAAAGATGAGGGTTAGAGCCTCTGTTAAACTTATGGTAGAAGTAAAGCTATTGCAAAAATAATGTTTCAAAAAGTCTACTAACCATTTGTTCTTTAGGTTCAAAAAATTTTCTTTGCAATCAACAAAAAGCATGATAAACTAATTGTAGGTTTTCTTTTAATAAATAAAAGTTTGGGGTATTAAGATGCCTCGTAATCGAGTTTTAAGCTACCCTACATGAGTAACTTAGGTCTTGGTGGTATAATTGTACCCTGAAGTCATAGAATCTTTTTAAAACGCTATTATGGATCATTTGTTTTTCACTGCCTTTACTTTATATTTTTATTGTAGGTTGCAACTCCATAGAAAAAGCAAAATTATGAAAGGACATCAAAAAACGTTAAGTTCTTCTCTTAACTGATATATACTATGTACTATAGCATAGTATATATTTATATATATAGATTTTTGCCATCTTGCCAACTTCCCTAAACCCGCTATAGAAGAGGACTTTACCCATGCTATCTAGTTGGCAACTTTTTGCCATCTTGCCATCTTACTATTTCTTTAAACTATTGATTTTCTTATATTTTTATCAATTTTAAGTTGGTAGAATGGCAGATTCTTCAGTTTGCCAACTTGCCAACTTACTATACTATTTTACCATCTTGTTTTGTAGAATTATGTATCACCCAAACGTCTGGATTTTCAACTGGTAAGGTTACTCCGTTATTTGGTGAAAGATAATAATCTGGCTTTACCAGCACATGTTGATTTTCAGAAATTTTTAACTCCATGTCTTTAACACATAAATAGCCGTACTTTGATTTAGTGCTTGATACTTTATATCCAAGAGCTTCCTTAAAGAACTTTATGTGGCCAAGAGCTGCAAGATGGCTAATCCTTTCACGGATGCTACGTTCACTTCCAAGGCCTAGCTTTCCCTCAAAATACCTAGCAAAGTGTGCCGCGGTGTAAGTTTCGCCTTTATATGCTTCATTAGCAATTAACTCTAAAATTATATCACATCTTCTTAGACGTTCTAAATCCAATTTAGTATTATAGCTAGACCTTACTATTCTTTCTGAATTTAATGTATCATCAGATTGTACAAACGCACCGTTATGCCAATAAAATGAAATCTTTTCTTCGTTAGATGCAGAATAATTTGACTTCTTACGGCAAAGTACTCGTTCATTACCAGAAGCATCAGCTTTATCTGGCTTTGACAAGTACCAACGAGATCTTACTGTATTATTCCACGCAGTTGAACCACCTGTACCTGTTTTACGTATTATTCCTGAATCAGAAGGATGAGCACATAATAATACAGCTCCTTTTATTACTTTCACTATTTTTCCACAACAACTTTGAATAAATTGTCTCACATGAGAGCGATTGTTTTCATTGCCACCAAATAAGTCTGCTGCTGTATCTAAAACTACTAGCTTTGGTTGAAACAATTTAATATCTTCAAGTAATTCTTCAAAGCAATGAGTTAATTTACCTATATCTTTGTTATCAAATACCATGAGTAGATTATCTTTCCATACTCTCGATAAAAAGCCAATATTATCATGAAAGTCACAGGATTCCATATCTAACTGATATAATCTATTTATAGCACACTGTCTTCGCCACAGCTCTTCTGTATCATCTTCACAAAATACACCATATGTCTTCATCTGCTCAATTTCCATTCCCAACCAAGATTTACCTGTGCTCGCTGCTGTCATTAGTTGTTGAGCAAGTAGAGACTTTCCCATACCACCATCACCGTAGAGAGCCGTAACACTTCCAATAGGAAGCCAATCTTTAACAATCCATTCTCTTTCTGGAGCAATATTAGCCCAAGCTCTGGTATCTATTCTCAACGATTTTTTTGAAGGAGCCTTTTTTGTACTAAGGATGAACTCTTCAACATTTACACCTTCTTTCACGCAATCAGCAGCGTCCCAACCCTTTGGTTTATCTTTAGGTATTTCCAAAATGCAAAGTTCTTCAACTCCAAGACAAGTAAGTTTCATAGCAGATTTTTCAGCGTATTTCTTACCTGGTTCATCATTATCTGGCCAAATAATAACATGTTTACCTTTAAGTGGAGTCCAATCTGTCTTCTCAATAGGTGCATTTGCTCCTGACATTGCTGTTGTTGCAGTTATTCCTTTCTCTATCAGCGCTTCTGCACATTTTTCTCCCTCAACCAGAACAACTTTATCGGACTTTAAAATACCTGGAATATTATATAGTGGCCTTATCTCTGGTACACTAAAGGTGGATTTTTTGATATCAAAAGGAAGATATCTCTTTCCACTATCATCATCATAACGATATACTCTAACAATAGCTTGGCCGTTTTCATCGTAATAATCCCAATATGCAGTTGGACTACTTGAAGTTTTGAAATGACCAAGCCACTGAGCTATAGAAGTCATTACTTCAGGAAACTCTATTCTCGTACTTTTTCTATGTACTCCTGCCCAAAGATCAATGATATCACCACCTTCTCCTGTTGCAAAATCATGCCATAGGCCAGCTTCACTGCCACTTAATTCTACTACTAGACTCTTGCCTTTATCACCTTGTATATTGCCTACATAAAACTTATCACCACGAAAAGTTCCTCTTGGTAATAGATATGAAAGGCATGATCTGATATTTAACAAAAGCTGAGCTTTAAGCTGTTCTTTTTCTACTAACGATGCATTTTTTCGTGAAGCTGCAGTATTAAAATTGCAATAGATATCCATAAAATCTCCAATATATTTAAAGTTTAGAAATTTGGTTAAGCTGTGGCTATCCAGCGTCCGTTAACCATGTTTATGAATTTTTTTGGTATTGGTTTGCCGTTTTTAAGTTCGTACATCAATTGCAGAGTATTCCTTTCTGGCCTAAATATCATTACTCCAGATGTATATAAACTTCTTAAAACATTAGCACCACTCAATGCTTGAAATGGATTCTTTTTTAACGTGGTTGTTGACACTTTTTTGGTGTAATGTGTAACTATTACTCCAGCAGCAGGATTAGTTATAGAGCGTAGTTCATCAATACTATTTTGCAGAAAAGAGATCATACTCCTATAATCAAAAACAGAGTCTATTACTATAAGATCAACTGTTTTTACATCGAGATTTTCCGACATAATTTCCTTTATTTTTTCCACATTCAAAGTTAACTGTACTTTTTTAGTAATAACTAAGTTTTCTGTTCCTGCATCAAGGGTTTTCTTGCTGATTCTTAGCTTCTGTAAGCGCTCTCTATATTCCATTTCATTCTGTAGATAGAATATCTTAAGTGGCCTTGCAGGCTTCATATCAAGAAATGATACTCCAGCAGCTAAATGTACCAACATGGAAAGTAGAAAATTACTCTTTCCTATTTTAGGAGCTCCACCTATGACCAAAAGACCACTTGGAGTTAGAATTCTTGGGCCTATTATATCTTTTGGCATTGGTGATTTATCATTTAAGTAATGCTTTGCTGAAAACGATGTAATTTTATGTTCTGTTGTGTTTTCTTTAGTATTTAACCACTTCTTAGCGGAATTTATATCACCTTTAACTAAAGTCCAAAGATCGATAATATCACCACTAATTCCTTTAGTAAAATTACGCCAGTTTCCAGTTTCTTTACCTACTATTTTAACTGTAATCGTATTCCCATCAAAATTGCCAACATAAGTCCTCTCTCGATAAAAATTACCGTTTGGAATTAGGTAAGGTACACACTTCTTAATATTATCAATCAATAATCCTTTTATTTCTTTTCTATGCATAAAACCCCCATACATACTTTTCATACGCTTAGAGCTGAGATTAGCTAGCTCACAAACAGTTTCAAAAGACTCTGCATTTAATTGCTTCTTTCTTTAGCTCTACTGCTGCATCTTTGATAGCTCTCTCAATTACAGCAATCCAGAGCTTCTCTTCGTCGTACTTCAAAATGGCAACCAATCAACTTCAGATTGTTCTGGAGTAATAACCGTAGCAATCTTGTTCTTTTCTCCATACCGATCAGCTTCAATACCAACTTTTGCAGTAAACTCTAACCCGTTAAAATCAGCTATAGAGTTGATTTTTCTAGCAGTAACCGCTTTCTCTGAAGTTTCATGTGCATGAATATTTCGTGCTGACTCCAAAATGCTTCTAAGCATAGAACGTCCAGATTCTCCCCAAGTATCTTCTCCTTCAACTCTTGCTTTGCCACTTTTAATACCAATTACTTGAAAAATCTTGCGTTTTGCATATGGACCTTCAGTGACAGTAAATTCAACGTTTAAATAGATGCTGCCAGTAGTGTAGCTTTTAGTGAACCAATTTTCATAACCTCCTGGTTTAATTGCCATTTTTACCTTGACTATTGTACCTTTTGGTATTAAATTACTTTGTAATTTTGCAGTATTAAAATCAGTTAAAAAATCTGATAACATATTGTCTCCTATAAATTAAGTGAAAAAAAGGAATCAACTCCATTGGTCTGCAAGCTTCCAACGACCATCTATCTTATCAACAAGCTTACTTGCTACACGTTCACCATTACGAAGCTCAAATACTATTTGACGGACAGTGCTTTCCTCATCATGAGCAAACATCACCATGCCAGTGCTATAAAATCCACGTAAAGATCCAGCACCGCTTAGGCCTTGAAATGGATCTTCTTCCAGCATCTTTTTCGATAATTTTTTTGTGTGGTGAGTGAGTATTATGCCCGAATCTGGATTGATAACATTTCTCAGTCTTTCAAGCGTTTTTTGCAAAAAGAATAGCATAGCGCTATTGTCATTTTCATTGCCATATTCACTTGAGTTGAAGATGTTGCGAAGAGGATCGATTGCAATAATATCAGGTTTAAAACGCTCTTTAATAACATTTTTAATTTCATCTATTTCTTCACTGCTGAAAGATAATTGTACTCTTGGTGTAATGATTAAGTTATTGGCAGCTATATTCAAAAGTTCGTTATCCAGTTGAAGTTGTTGCAAACGTTCTTTCATATATTCATATTCAATTTCAGTTTGCAGATAGAAAATTTTCATAGGTTTGCTTGGAGTCATACCCAAAAATGAAACTCCAGCAGCCATGTAAACAAGCCAAGAGATCAAAAAGTCGCTTTTGCCAATCTTAGGTGGGCCACCCAGTACTAATAGACCTCTTTTTGTCAGAATCCTTGGCGAGATTATATCTTCTGGTATTGGTGATTGATCATTCAAGTATTCTTTCACACTGAAAAAGGGAATTTTTTGACCGATATTGAAAAAGCTTTGTTCCATAATAATTATTCTCCAATTTTTAATTAAGCAATAGGTGCCAAAGTTTTGGCTTTAATTTTTGCAAGTAATTTACCCAAATGTGGTTCTTCAACCATATTCAAGCAGCCACTGCGATCTTTAGCTGGATATCCCCAACTATTAATAGTCTGACAGACAAATGAACGTTTCTCTGTTCCATCATCTTTCTTGATTCCAACCATGCTAATTACTTCATCAACTATCCCAGGAATTTCACTAGCAGTTTTAGCTCCTTCACATTGAGGCAGCCATGTTGAACGATTACAGTCATCGAGATATTGACCTAGTGTGCCAACTATGATGATGTCTTTATCTCTGATGTGTTGAAACTGATTGAGCCATGCCATCATCTCTTGAGCAAGCAACCCATAAGCAGCTCTTTTATCTTCTTTTCCTGATCTATCGGAAAAAGCTTCAGGTTGCATCCTTGCCCATAATAGACATAAACGTGAAGCAACGGTTATACTATCCACAAAGATGCATCGGTATTTAGAAACTTCAGAAAGAAGATCTTTGTGCTTGCTACAGACATGCTCATAGTGTTTCTGACTATACGCCTGATCAGATTTTAGTGCAGGGTTCGGACCACCAATTAGGCAAGCAATATCACGAGCTTGACTCCAAGTACGAACACTAATTGAATCTCCCTGCCAATCTTGAACAGCAAGCAGACCTGCTTCAAAGTCAAGACATAGTGTTGGTTCACTTATAGTCTTTAAGAGGCTGGTTTTACCAATACCGTAAGGACCAAAAATTACTACTTTTATGCCTGTAGTTGTTTTCAATCTTTCATTATTGTTTAAAATTTTAAAAGTCATTTATTCACCTCAATGGTATATGTTATATATTCAGGAAAGGTAGAATTTATGTTCAATTTTTCTTTTTGCCCTTGTAGTAGATGGAAGAGAGTTTTATACGTATTTTTCTTACCATAGTATTTAAAGTAGTTCTTGATATGTTATTCATCTTAGCAACTTCATATAAGTTAAAGTACTTGAGTTGCTCGCATATCTTTTGCATCTTTCTTGGTAGTGTTGAAATCATGTAATCTACATCAGTACGTTTCGCTACTTCATCTTCAAAAGCTTCTGTTTTCTCAATATTGACATAGTTATTAATATTGCGCTTCATACATAGTTGTTTCTCCAATAAGTTATTGGCACGACGTTCAGTTAATCTTGCTACAAAAGTGTTAAAGCTACCTTTACTTTCATCATATCTATCAAGATAAGTCCAAATTTCACAGAAAAGTTCTTGCTCAAGATCTTCATGAGTTTCATGAGCAAAGCATTCAAAAAGTTTTAATCTCTTAGCTTGATACCGTATATTTTGAACAACTATGGCAGTTTTTAGTTTCATAACTTTTCCCTAAAACAATTAATGCTTTAAGGATGAGAAACTATAGGTGCACTTTGTAGGACAGGAGCAAAAATAAATAATACAGATGCAATTTTTAACCTATTGATATTCTATTGTTTTTTTTCGAGAATAATACAGTTCGATTTTTAAATAATACTGCAACAAAAAATTAGGCAAAAATTCATTTTTTTTGGACAAAAATTTTTCAAATCCTGAATATATATTATATAAGCCTTTCAAACTCATCACAGGTGTCAATTCTTACACAATCAGGAAGAGCAGCAATAGCAGCCAGCATAAAAGAGCAATCTCTACATCTTGCTTGGGGAAGTGGTGATTCAAGCTCTGGAAGTAGCCATCAGGTCGAAAAAGTTTTTGTTGAGGGTGAAATAGCTCTAGATCACCACACTATTAAAGATGTAAGGGTTTTTACAGGACAAACAGTGTATAAATCCAGTATTGACTATATAGTTGATAGCAGTAGTGGTGTAATAAAACGTACGGAAAATAGCTCTATCACGGCAAATAGTGCAGTTACTATAGAGTATACTGAAAGCACACCACCAGAGCTGATAACTTCTGAAAAACTGCTCAATGAGCTTGGTAGACGTACTGCAGATGAAGTTCTCTTTTGCACAGGTGATGAGAATGGAGAGCTTTTGACTCCAACAGGGAGGTTTAGGTCCTCAAATGTACCAACCAATAATTTATACCTTAAATTTACTTTCGATTTCACGGACGCAGCAAATCAAGTTATACGGGAATTAGGAGTTATGGTTGGTACAAAGGTAAAAGAAAAGTTGCCTCCTGGACAGAGATATTTTGAACCACAAGATATAGAAGACCCAGGGATCTTATTAGTTTTAGAGCATACAGTACCGCTCATTAGGACTTCAGCAACCCGGGAAACTTTTTCGTTTGTAGTGACATTTTAGAAAAAGAGAAAAAAGATGACCTTAAATAGCTATTATAACCGCTTTAATCCTGACAAAGAATACGAAAAAAGCTTGTTTCTTGCAGGAAGAGGTCTACAGTCTGCAGAATTAAACGAGACTCAGGAGTATGCTCTCTCTAAGCTTAAAGGCATAGGCGATGCAATATTTCGTGATGGCGATGTTATAACAGGAAGCAATTGTATTATAGATGGGGAAACTGGTAAAGTTACACTTGAGTCAGGAAAAATCTATCTTCGTGGAGCAGTTAGAAAAGTAGAAGCAAAAGAGTTTGTTATTCCACTGAGTACCACAGTGCGTATCGGTGTTTATTATCTAGAATCTACGATTACAGAACTTGAGGACGAAAATCTTCGTGATCCTGCTGTTGGTACACGTAATTATCAAGAAGTAGGAGCAGCAAGACTTAAAGTTTCTACCATTTGGGGTTATCAATCTGAAGGTGTTTCTTCCCCTTTTTCTGTAAATGGAGAATTTTATCCAATTTATAACATTGAAAATGGAGTATTGATAGAACATTCACCGCCACCACAAGCAAATATAGTAACTACTGCTCTTGCTCGTTATGACAAAGAGGCAAATGGTTCCTACGTCGTAAATGGTCTTGAAGTAATGTTCCTGCAAAAGGAAGAGGGAGAAGGAGGAAAAAAAATATTTGTGATTAATGAGGGTAAAGCTCATGTTGATGGCTATGAGATTGAACTTCCTCACAGTATGCGTGTTTCTTTTGATGACGATCCAGATATAAAATCAGTTGAATCAGAACCACATACTTTTCAGCCAAATAGCCAAAGAGTAATGGAACTTAAAGTTAATGATTTTCCAATAAGTGAAATTAAAAAAGTAGATATAACTGTTCAGAAAACCATTACCGTTACTCATGGTTCATACTCAGGAGCTGTTGATCCAATACCTGACTCTGCGGTACTTGAAATTATTCAAATTAAACAAGGTAATGTTATTTATGAAAATAGTGTAGATTATAAACTAACCGCAGGAAACGTTGATTGGTCATTCCCAGGAAAAGAACCAGCTCCTGGGAGTAGTTACCTGATAACCTATCGCTGCCGCACTCATATAAGCCCTGAAGATATAAGCGAAGAGGGATGTAAAGTAAAAGGAGCAGTTGATAACAGCTTGGTTCTGATTGATTACACCTGGAAAATGCCACGCTATGATTTAATTACTATCGATAGCAAAGGAGCAGTAAGGAGAATAAAAGGTATAGCTCACCCTTGGCGACCATCAATGCCTAAAGCACCTAGCGGACAACTTTTGCTCTGCTACATTCATCAGACATGGAAAAACGGAGAAAAAGAAGGGGTAAAAATAGTGAATAATGCTATTCATGCTGTACCGATGAATGAGCTTGAAGCAATGAAAAAAGGAATAAATGATCTTTATGCGCTGGTTGCAGAGGAACGTCTACGCAGTGATGCAAATTCAAGAGAACCTACTACCAAAAAAGGAGTATTTGTAGATCCGTTCTTCGATGATGATATGCGTGATCAAGGTATTACTCAAACTGCAGCAATAGTAAATAAGGAACTGATATTACCGATAGATGTGGAAATTATTGATGTTGAAAGAGGCAAAAAACCTTATTTGTTGCCGTATGAACTTGAACCGGTACTGGAGCAGCGTTTACAGACTAAAGGAGAAAAAATTAATCCGTATCAAGCTTTTGATCCAGTTCCGGCACAAATTACTCTAAATAAAAATATAGACCACTGGACGGAGGTTACCACGAATTGGAAAAGTCCAGTAACTAGAGTATTTAGTGTTAAAGAAACAACAGAGCTGCTGTCAAGTACTTCATACGAAGCTGAATTTATGAGAGAAGCAGTACAGAATTTTGAAATTGAAGGTTTTGAGCCAAGTGAGAAGCTTAAAGAGATAAAATTTGACGGAATAAACATTCAACCTATAACTTAAAACTGGAAAACCAAATGTTAACAGCTAACAATCAGGGAAAATTAAAGGGAAAGGTGAAAGTACCAGCAAATATTCCAGCAGGTACTAAGTTAGTACAGTTTTACGGTGATAAAGGAAGTTATGGAGAAGCAACGTATACTGGTAAAAAAACAATTACCATAGAGGAAAGAAGAAGAGTTATCGCAGCAAGACGAGTTGATCCTTTAGCGCAAACATTTACTCTAAATAAAAGTAGGCACATAGGAGGCGTGGAACTATGGTTTGTAAATAAAGGCAAAAAACGTGTTGTTGTGCAGATTAGAGAAACAACATTGGGAATGCCCTCGCAGACTGTCATTGCTGAAAGTTATATTGAGCCAAAAGATATAAAGATAGATGGCACAGCAACACGTATTACTTGGTCTCCTGTCTGGTGTGAAGCTGGCAGAGAATATGCAATAGTTTTACTTACCGATGATGCAGGTACTGCAGTAAAAATAGCAGAACTTGGCAAATATGATGCAGTAAATAGCCGCTGGGTAACAAGTCAGCCATATCAAGTAGGAGTATTACTGTCATCAAGCAATGCAAGCACCTGGACTCCACATCAGAACTTAGATTTAACGTTTCGGCTTTTGGCTGCAAAATTTAGCGAAGTTTCTCACATTATTGATCTTGGCAAGGTTACTGCAAATAACGTATCAGATTTAATTGTTTTGACGAACGTCGAAAAAGTAGCATTTGATACCAATGTGGAATTTATTTTAACAGATGAAGAAGGAAAAGAAAATTTTTTGTCTGATAATTTGCCGCTCGCACTGCGTGAAAGAATAAATGGGGAATTAACGGTAAAAGCAAGCCTAAAAGGAGGGCGAGAGAAAAGTCCAGTGCTATATCCTGGGTTACAGCTAGTTATGGGTAATATAGAGGAAAAAGGAGATTATGTTACAAGAAGCATTACAGCAGGAGCTAACACTAAAATTACCATAACATATGATGCACTAATACCTGGCACTGCAGATGTTAAAGCGTATGTGCAAAAAAACGTGGATTGGCAGTTAGTGAATTTAACATCAGGAAAACCAATTGGAGAAAATTGGGTGGAGAGAACTCATGTACTATCAAATTTTAACTCCAATGAGACAAGGATAAAATTGGTTTTAAGTGGAACGGTTGTCTATCGTCCAAAGGTAAAAAACTTGCGGGTTGTTATAACGTAAGAAAATGCCAAATGATGAAACGAGGCGCGGATATCCTTTGCCACACCCAGAGAATATTGCGGTAGAAGATGTAGTACGTATTCGCAGAGCTATAGAAAAAATAGATGAAGATATTACCGAAAGAGAAGATGAGCATAATCAACTAAAAAATAATTTTAAACGATTTAGATTTGAAACTTTTTTGAATTTTTGGGAATGAAAGAAGCAATATACCAAAGGATAAAGGATTTAGCAGCAAACAGCACACCTGATCAACTGGCATATCTTGCAAAATCGCTGGAATTGATAGCAGATAAAAAAGCTATTGCTGACATTGTGCAGATGACTGAGGTAAAAGAGATAATTGATGCACTACAAAAGAGGCTTAAGGATTTAGCAGCAAACAGTACACCAGATCAATTAGCATATCTTGCTAAAGCATTGGAATCAATAGTCGACAAAAGTGCAGTTTCTGAAATTGTACAGATGACTGATGGTAAGCTAAAAGAACTTCTTGATAGTGCAAAAAAACACTTAACTGATCTGGATAATAAAAAAGCTAGTTCTTTAGCAGTGATCTCTGAATCAGAGAAGCAGTTATTAAAGAGAATTGATGAAAAAGGAACAACAAATTTATCGCTACTTGATACGAGAAAGAATGCCAATATTGCAGCAATAAATAGCATTAGTAATAGTCATAAAGATGGTCTTAAAGGTTTAGTAGAAGATTTTCGTGCTGTTAATAATGTACCATCTGGCTCATCAATTATTGGGGAAATAGAAACTCGTGATAACCAATTAAAAACATCCCTGATAAATGAGGTAAAAACTCGGGATGAACAGTTAAAAGTGTCTCTTATAAATGAAATAAGAAAGCGCAATATGGTTGAACCAGGGTCATTACCTTTCTTATTTGGTGTACTTGGCAGAAAAAATAATTATTTTGGCCACGGAACTTTTACGACAGAGCTTGGAAAGTGGAGTAGTGATATAACAAAAACTGACTATATGTTACAACTACTAGCAGGTAGCCATACGTACAATACAGATTACGTTAGTTTTTATCGGCCAAGACAACTAAGTTTTATAGAGGGAAGTAAAGGAACATTTATTTACGGAGAGTTATGCACAAAAAGTTTTTCTGGTAGTTATGATGAGATATACTATTATCCGTATGCTGCACTTGGAGTAGTATTTGTAAAAAATACAACCAATGTGAACATAAATAAGACAATGGAATTTGTTGGATCATCGTATTCGAGTACGGAGTATGGGGGAGCAGGATTATTTGTGGGAACTCCTGATAACACTAATTCTAATAAATCAAGTATTTCAAAAATAGTATGGAAAAATGTTTACCAATACACGAGTTCTGATAGCAAGTTAGCCGGATCTGGTAATGTGGAGATTCCAGCAGGAAAAACAGTTGCAATATTACTTTACACATCATCTTATCTGTATTCCAGAACACAAGTTAGTCAAGGTATGCTTGCATCAAATTATGTACACAACTATGGTCAATTTATTCAGTGGGGGATTTATAACATACGTAGCAATGTTCTAACTACAGGACTTGAAGTAGATGTGGAGAGAACGCTAAAAGCTTGGCAATGTCCAGGATTATCTAACACGTATGAGATTTGGAGGTAACAAACAATGTCTATCTACATTAGATTTGAAAATGATAAACAAGTAGAAACAACAACACTTGAAAGCAAGCCAACTGAAAATGATTGGTATGAAGCACCAGAAGATTTTGATTGGCAAAAAAGCTATTGTTTAACAGAAGGAGGCAAAATTGCTCAGCGGAATCAAGAAGATATTGAATTGGAGTTACTACAAAATGCGAAGTTTTCTGCACTTTCTAATCTTCATGCTTATTATGATAACTATACTCACCAATACGCAGGATATTCTCATCAGAAGTCTAAGTCGTACGAAATACAAGCAAAAGCCGCAGAGAACATTTTAGCAGCACCAGAATCTATAGACAAAAAAGATGCAGAAATTATAGAGCCATTAGCAAAAGTCCGAGGAATTTCAGTAGTAGAAATGGCAAGAATAATTCAGGAAAAAGCAAAAAGAGCGAAAAAAGCAATAATCAAGTGCGAAGAATTGGTGGATATAGCTGAAAGGGAAATCGGTGAAGCTAAAAGTAAGGAAGAGCTGCAAACTTTGCTAGATGATTGTAAACAAAAAATGCAAGAAAGTTGAAAAGGGGAAAAAGAAATGACAGAACAGTTTCTACATGGAGTAAATGTTATCGAGGTTACCTCAGGAGCGAGGACAGTACGAACAGCTAAATCATCGGTAATTGGAGTAATTGGTACTGCACCTGATGCTGACGGGCAAAAGTTTCCACTAAATAAACCAATATTAATAGCAGGAAGCTTAAAAGAAGCAGCAAAACTTGGTCAATCTGGGACTTTGCCTTCAGCTATTAATGCAATTTTTTCCCAAATTGGTGCAACAGTAGTAGTTATTCGAGTTGAGGAGAAAGTAGAAGAGACGCTCAGCAATGTCATTGGTGGAGTTAACAAAGAAACTGGAGAATATCAGGGAACTCAAGCGTTCTTAAGCAGTGAAAGCATAGTTCATGTGCTACCTAGAATACTAATTGCACCTCAGTTTACTCATCAATTATCTGGAGATGCTGGAAATCCAGTGGTTAGCGCTTTAATTCCTATAGCAGAAAAGCTAAGAGCAATAATAGTAGCAGATGGACCAAATACCAATGATGAAGAAGCAATAAAATGGAGAAAAAGTGTAGGCAGCTCAAGAGTTTATGTTGTTGATCCGTGGGTTAAGGTACTTATTGAAGGAAAAGAAGAAATTTTGCCAGCAAGCCCATTTGTAGCTGGTTTAATAGCGAAAGTAGATAGTGAGCAAGGATTTTGGCATTCGCCTTCAAATAAAGAGATAAATGGTATTGTTGGAACAAGCAGGCCTATTGATTTTACTCTTGGCGATAGAAGCTCTCGAGCAAATTATTTAAATGAAAATGAGGTAACAACGATAATTCACCAAAATGGGTATAGGATTTGGGGAAATAGAACATGTTCAAACGATTCGAAATGGGCTTTTCTATCAGTAAGGCGCACCGCAGATTTAATTAACGATAGTTTACTTCGAGCTCATCTATGGGCAGTTGATCGCAATATTACCAAAACTTATATAGATGATGTAATTGAGGGGGTGAATTCTTATCTTGCAAATTTGAAAGCTAAGGGAGCAATTATCAGCGGAAAATGTTACGCAACTTCAGAATTAAACACACCAGCAAACATCGCAAGCGGAAAAGTATATTTTGACTTTGAGTTTACACCACCATATCCGGCTGAGCAAATAATATTCAGATCACATCTTGTAAATATAAGTTAGGAGAAAGCAAAGTGTTACCGAAAATACTGAGAAATTTTAACGTATTCGTTGATGGTCGTGGTTATGCAGGAAAAATAGATGAAATTACCCTACCAAAACTTACCATAAAAACAGAAGAGTACCGTGCTGGTGGTATGGATATTCCAATAAATATTGATATGGGCATGGAAAAGCTTGAAGCAGACTTTACTTTCGCTGAGTATGACTCTGAGCTCTTTAGACTCTTTGGTTTAATAGATGGAAACTCTGTATCTTTAACTCTTCGTGGTGGAATGCAGGGAAGTGGAAGTAATGATGTTGAAGGAGTAATAATCAACCTTAGGGGCATATTCAAAGAATTTGACTTTGGTAGCTGGAAACCTGCTGAAAAAGCAACGCTGAAATGTACTGTAGCTGCCCATTACTATAAACTTACTATAGGCGGTAATGAGCTGATAGAAATCGATGCTGAAAATATGATTAGAAAGATAAATGGTGTTGATCAGATGGCCTTGTTACAAACGATTCTAGGGATTTAATGGAATAGACAGATGCCTTTTCACTTCTTTATTGAAAAATTACTGATAATACTGTATAATTGTTAATGTTTTTTAGACATTTTTGCTATGGCTTTATCTAAATTTCTTGACCCTAAAAATGATATAGCATTTCGCCGTATCTTTGGTACTGAAAAGAATAAAGACATTCTCATTCACTTCCTCAATGATATCTTGAGCTTTACTGGCAAAAATGCAATACAGGATATAGAGTTTTTAAGTACTATTCAAGACCCTGATATCGCATCTAAAAAGCAAAGTATTGTTGATGTGCTATGTAGAGATTCTACAGGAGTACAATGGATAATTGAGATGCAGGTTGCTAAAACCAAAGGCTTTGAAAAACGTGCCCAATATTACGCTGCTAAAGCCTATTCAAGACAAGCAGATAAAGGTGATCAATACCATAACCTTAAGGAAATTATCTTTATTGCTATAGCAGATTGTATTTTATTTCCTGATAAGTCCGAGTATAAATCAAAGCACACTATTCGCGATGAAGATACTAATGAACATGATCTAAAAGATTTTTATTTTGTATTTATTGAATTGCCTAAATTTCCCAAAACCAAAGAAGATCAACTTTCAAATATAGTTGAGAAGTGGGTGTATTTTTTTAAGTACGCTGATGAAACAAGTGAAGAAGAATTGGAAAGGATAACAGGAAGTGACGTAATAATCAAAAAAGCGTATGAAGAGCTAAATAGGTTTAACTGGTCAGAAAAAGAGTTTATAGCATATGAACAGGAGACCAAGCGTATTCGTGATGAACAGGCTGTCCTTGCTCAAAAACTTGATGATGCCAAAAAAGAAGGAAAGATTGAAGTTGCAAAAGCGATGTTGACTAATAATGTTGATATTAGCACTATTGTCAAGTGTACAGGTCTTTCTGTCGATGAAGTTCAAGAATTAATCCAAGTGGAAAGGAAATAATCCCTACTACAACTTTTATATTAGGTTATCTCTTCAATCAAACATAAAAACTGTAATAAAAAAAATTAGTTATGTAAAAGCCGGTATAGACTTTTATTTAATTAACTTTTTAAGGAGGAACATGCAAGCTATAACACTTAATAACCCAATAACAGTTGATGGTATTTCTGTCTCAGAACTTACTGTTAGACGTCCAAAAGTTAGAGACTATTTGGTAATAGAACGCCTTAATGGTAGTGACCTAAATAAGGAAGTAACTTTGACTGCCAATTTGACATCAGTTGCAAAAGAAGCGATTGAAGAGTTAGATATTGCTGATTATGTAAAAGTGCAAGAGGTATTAAAAGATTTTTTTTCACCAATTATCCAAAAAACTTGAGGTCAGAAGTAACCGAGCTCAGTTCTATTATTGGTAGTGGAATTGAGCCTTTGCTTGATATGGAAATTAACGAATTTATCTTATGGCATGAAGCAGCGAGGAAGGTACAATGTCAACGTTATCTATAAAAATCGGAGCAGTCTTAGATGGCAGTTTTAATACTGTAATAAAAGGAAGTAGTAGTCAACTTACTCATCTTGGTGAGAATATAAGAAAGCTTGACTCATCTTTAAAATCAGTATCAAAGTTTAAGCAGTTGGGTCATGATGTTTTGACTAGTAAGAGGTCATGGAAAGGTTTTGAGGATCAAGTAAAATCTTTAGCTAAACAAATGAAAGCGATAGAGAAACCAAGCAAAACTTTAAAAGCTGAGTTTGATAAAGCTAAGTTTTCTGCAACAAAAGCAAAAGAAGCATATTTGAAAAAGAGAGATGCTTTACATTCATTTAATGAAGAAGTAAGAAAAAGTGGAAGAAATATTAAGTCATTAGTAAGTGATCAATATAAACTTGGTTCTTCTATTGAAGTGCTAAAAGGTAAGTATGGTAAGCTTGGGTCTGCAATACGTAGTCACCAAAGTTTTTTAGCAAGTAAAGCACATTTTAAGTCACAAATTATAGAGACTATTGGGCTAGGTCTTTCGCTTGCAGCTCCAGTTAAAGTTGCGATTGATTTTGAATCGGCTATGGCTGATGTTAAGAAGGTAGTAAAGTTTGATAATAAAAAAGATGAAGTAACTAAATTTGCTGAAGGGTTAAAGGAAATGTCAAGAACAATACCATTATCAGCCGCAGAATTAGCACAAATAGCTGCAAGCGGTGGACAGCTTGGTATCAAGAAAGAAGATCTTTTTAAGTTTACAGAAACAGTAGCAAAAATGTCTACAGCATTTGATATGTCTGCAGAGCAAGCAGGTGATTCCATAGCTAAACTTTCTAACGTTTATGGAATTGATGTTAGTGAAATGGAGCATGTTGGTAATGTAATCAACCACTTATCAGATAACACTGCTGCTAAAGCAAAAGATATGGTTGAAGCTCTAGCAACAGTTGGTGGTACTGCAAAGCAGTTTGGATTAAAGTTTGAACAAACAAGCAGCTTAGTAAATGCTTTTATTAGTTTAGGTAAACAACCAGCAAAAGCTGCAACTGCTATAAATGCACTGCTTAGCAAACTTCAAACTGCTGAAGGTCAAGGAAAAGAATTCAAAGCAGCACTAGAAGAAATGGGCATAACCGCGGAAGAAATGGTACAAAGGATCAGTGAAAGCGGAGAAGAAGCACTACTTCACTTTTTTCAAACTCTAAAGAAAATGGATAATCAGGAGCGTTCTACAATCCTGATGAAACTTTTCGGTCAGGAATATCAAGATGATATTGCATTATTAGCTGGAAGTTTTAATAAGTATGAGGATGCAATAAAGTTACTGGCTAATACAGAAAAGTACGGAAGCTCTCTGCAAGAAGAATTCAAAAATCGTGCAGACACTACAGCTAATAAATTACAATTACTTAAAAATGCAATAGTTGAAGCTGGCATGAATCTAGGGTCAGTAATGTTACCTACCTTGAATTATGTAGCTGGAAGTTTGAAAACAATAACAGAGCATATAGCTTCTTTTGCAGAAAAATATCCAACTTTAACCACGACGATCATGGGTACTGTAGCAGCTTTGATAAGTTTAAAAATTGCAGCAGTAGGACTAGGATACGGATTTACATTGCTAGGAAGTACGATTTTTGGTCTGAAAGCAAACCTACTTGGAGTATTTTCATTTTTATCAGCTACAGTTTTTCCTGCAGTAGTAACAGGACTAAGAGCAATAACGCTTGCTGTAATGAGTAATCCTATAGGGCTTTTAATTGCTGGACTTGTTACTGGCGCAGCTCTTGTTATCACTAACTGGCAAAAGGTGAAAGACTTTTTCTCTAGCTTTTGGAAATCGATAATAAAACCCATAGAAGAAGCTTTTTCATGGATAGGGGAAAGTGTATTTGGAAAAGTATTAGGGAATAGCCCACTGAAAGAGTTTGAAAAAAGAAAAACTGAAGTAAAAGCAGTACATAGTCCCCTAAAGAGTAATATTCTCAACAGTGGAAATCCTTTGCTAAGTAACAGTATAATTAAAGAATTTTCCAAGAGAAATCAGAATAATTTCAGAATCAAAAGCCTTATTGAGGAGAAAAAGTTTACAGAGAGCGATAATGATAAGATATTTGCAGATTTTGGAAGGAGTAAATTTGAAAATAAAGAACAAAATAAAACTCAGAACATCACTAATAATTACACTATCAGCATTAAAGCAGAGCCAAATCAAGATGTTCGTAGTCTTGCAGATGAAGTAATAAAAAGGATAAGAGAAAAATCACGTGATGTTTTATTTGATACAGTAGAGACGTTTTATTGATCAACTATGTTTTTAAAAATTTTTTATTTGTGTTATCTCTTGGTCCATATAAATTTACTCCGATAAGTTTGAAGTATAGTAAAGAAAATCGTTGGAGTGTAATTGAATGTATCGATAAAATGCCGTCACTACAAAATATTGGTCGAGGAGTGGAAAATGTAGATATAGAAGGAGTTATTTACCTTAATATTCTCAACAGAGTAAATCAATTAAAGAATATGAAAGAAGCTGAAAAACCGCATGTTTTAGTAGATAGTCTAGGTAATATTTTAGGACAATTCGTAATTACTAGGTTAGAAGAAAAGCAGATGTATTTTTTACCTAATGGACTACCAAGAAAAGTTGAATTTAGTTTGAGTTTGAAGAGCTATAGATGACTATATATTACTTAACTAAAGAAGGAGAAATGCTAGATCTGATTTGCTGGAAACATTATGGATTTACCGATGGAATAGTGGAGGAAGTATTGCTTAAAAATCCAGGCCTTGCAGAACATGGAAGTTTTTTACCGGTAGGACTAAAAATTAAATTGCCTGTAACAGAAAAACCTCTACAAAAGTCAAAATTAAAAGTATGGGAATAAATGCAGCCAGATTTTATAATAGATAAATGTGAATCAATTAGAGATAGAGTTATATCATTGCGCCTTACAGATGAATCTGGAACTATAGATGATGTAGTTGAAGTACATGTTGATTATAGGGATGAAAACACAGATGTTCCGAATGAATTAAATATCGCTCTAGGTTACAGAGAAACTGGAGTCTTACCAATGGGCATATATACAGTCAACGAAGTTACAATACAAAGTCCACCTAAGACTCTACTAATCAAAGCTCATGCAACAAATTTAAGACTATCATTAAAGGAGAAAGCATCTAAAGAATGGCATCAAATTACTCTAGGTAGCTTGGTTAAGGAAATAGCAGAAAAGCACGGATATGGGTGCAGAGTTGCAGAAGAATTTGAAAATGTGTTGATTCCATATATTAACCAAACAGAAGAAAGTGATATAAGTTTACTAACAAAAATAGCAATAGAACGCGAGGCAATGGCAAAGTTAGCTGGCGGATACATACTTTTTATTCCAAAAGGCAAAGCAAAGTCGGCAACTGGAAAAGCTTTAGGAACAATAGCTATTAGACCTCAAGACACAATAAATTGGAAGGTTCACTTTACCGTGAGTAGGTACAACTCAGTAATTGCAAAATGGCATAGCTATGAAAAAGGTGAAACTATATCAGAAATAGCTGGTTCTGGTAGTCCAAGTTATACTATACAAACGCTTTACTCTAATGTAGAATCAGCACTAAGTGCAGCAAATGCTAAGTTAAAACAACTAAAGCGAAATAATGCAGTATTGGATATCACTATCCCTGGTAATCCAGAACTATTTGCAGAGGCAAAACTTAGCTTGTTAGGGTTTCATCAAGATATAGACGGTGAATGGATAATTGACAGAGCAGAACACATGTTAGATGGTTCAGGTTATCGCACTATGTTATCAGCATCAACGTTAAGAAAAAATCAGTAAAACAAATGTTTAATATTGAAAAAGGTATTGAATATGAATAGAGACTCAAGAAATAAGCTACATTTTTGGTGGTTTATAGTAACAGTAGTATGTGTTATTATTACTTATTGCTATATGAAAGCAAAAGCTACAGATAATTATAAAACAATATTACAAATTGCATCTGAAAATTGTAACTTAGAGATTGTTAAATTCTCAGTAGAAAATTTGTTAGATACTAGCGTACAGATTAATAAGTTAACAGCATTACATCATGCATCTGATTCTGGGTGTCTAAGAATTGTTGAGTTTTTAGTGAAAGAAAAAGCAAATATAAATGCTACAGGTGGGTATATGGGATGGACAGCTTTGCACCATGCAGCAGATAAGGGACATTTGGAAATCGTTGAGTTTTTACTAAGCAAAGGAGCAAATCCTACAGCTACAGCCCAAGACGGAAGAAGACCTAGAAATATGGCTGTAGTGGAATCGCGACACAATAAAAATAACAAACATTACGATAAAATCATAAAGCTACTTGCTAAAGCAGAGGATCAATACGAATCAACAAAAAGTAATCACTAAAGCTGTAAGTTTTCTATAATCTGTATATAAACTTCTAAAACTATCCATAACAAGTTAATATTTTCACATGAAAAAGCAAAAAATCCCAATTACGGTAATTATTACCATATTAATCCAAACCGTAGCAATCATATGGTGGTTATCCAAGCTAGACTCAAGGGTACAATTTCACGATAAACTTATTGAATATGGTTTAATGGAAAAAGTATTAGTACTTGAGGAAAGGGTAAAAAATCTTTCTGAGGAATTGGATGAGCTTAAAGCTGATTTAAAGTAATTATTCTTCTACTTTTGGTGTATAAGGATCAGATTGAGATTGACGATCCTTCCAGTTTTCGATGTATTGCTCAACTAATGTAGGGTCTCCTGTTATAATCAGTAGATTCTCAGCGTTTTTTTTCTGCGCGGCGTCAGAGAAATTGAAAGATCCAGTTATGATTTTTTGCTCATCAATAATCATAATTTTACTGTGTGAAATTGCAGGTTTATAGTCTATGTATATTGGGATTTTTTGATGAAACAGTTCATTAATAACACTATACTTTGAGCTAACTTGCGATTCGTCGAGAATAACCATGACATCAACTCCACGCTTTTTAGCTTGAACTAAGGATTCAGCAATAGGCTTTGAGGTAAATTGGTATGCCTGAACCAACACGGATTTTTTAGCATGATCCACGGAATCAATTATTAGGTTGGTGCAATTTTCTCTAGGAGTGAAACATACAGTAGTACTTGGACAAGAAACACAACCTGATAAAAGCAAACAAGTCAAAAAAATCAATAAATATCTAAACATGGCCAAATATATTCTTTCAGTTGACGGTGGAGGCATAAGGGGCATCATACCAGCCATTATACTAGCAGAAATAGAAAAAAGAACAAGAAGAACTATAGCTGAAATCTTTGATCTTATAGCAGGTACTTCAACCGGTGGAATTGTTGTAGCGGGATTATGTAGAAAAGATGAACGAGGAAATCCCCAATATTCAGCCAATGATTTAGTTGAGCTTTACCAAGAGTACGGAGCATATATTTTTAAGTCTTCATTTTTTAGGAGATCAATATTATCTTGGTTTAACTGCGCACAATACCCACATAAAAATATTGAATCTGTACTGGATAAATATTTTGGAGAGGATATTCTAAAAAACACATTAAGTAAGGTACTGATAACAAGTTATGATATTCACAATAATCGTCCATTTTTCTTTAAAAGCTGGAAAGAAGGTAATATTAAGCTGAAAGATGCACTCAGAGCTGCAACGGCTGCACCTACTTATTTCATGCCAAAACATCTCAAAATTAACCAGATAAAAAGAGTATTAGTGGATGGTGGGGTGTTTGCCAATAATCCAGCGGCTTGTGCATATGCAAGTGGTAAGAGGTTATTTCCAAATGATGATATTCTACTGTTATCAATAGGTACTGGAAGAAGAGATAGAAGCATAGCTAATTCAAGGAGATTTGGAAAGATAGGTTGGATAAAACCTCTGTTGAACGTAATGTTTGCCTCAAGTTTAGATGCAGTAAATTACCAACTTGATCAAGTTATAGCTGATAAATATATACGTATACAATCGCAACTAAAAATAGCATCACCTGACATGGATAATATTACATCAAAAAATATCAAATCTCTTCAGCAAGAAGCAAATGCAATGATAGAGGAAAATCAAAAAGTAGTCGATAAATTCTGTGATGTTTTATCTTGATACGTAGAAATGCCAAAAAAATTCTGCAGAGCTAAATAAGGGTTTAGAATAGATAATATATTAACCATTTTTACTTATATCTTAAACACAATTCAATTTTCACACTCATCGGCAGTTAGGCCACTTGCTCGCACAATAATATCAATAGCAACACCTTCCTTTGCTAGATTTTTTGCAACCTTGATCCTTTCTGTTTTTTTAACTTTTTCCTTGCCACTTTTCATATCTTCAGATAGAGATTTGACTAATGATTCTTGTTCTCCGTACTCATCCATTAAACTCAATAGCTTTTTGCTTTCTCTTGTTTTAGGCAGCAGAACTTTAATATTCACTGATAATTCCCCTGCTATTTCATATAATTTATCAAATGATATTTCAGTATATCCTTTTTCATATTCGTGTATTTCCTTGAGTGTTACACCAACTTTATCCGCCAAATCTTTTTGAGTATACCTTCTTATCAATCTCCATTCTCTTATTCTTTGCCCTACTCTGTAATATATAGAATCAGTGCAGATTTCTCTCTCTGTATTATCATACTCGTAAATAGATAAGCCGGTTGCTTGGGAAATTATGTCAACTGAAACTCCTTCTTTAACTAGATTTTTTGCTACTTCTAATCTTGCCTCCTCTTGATTGATTTTCTCGCTAATATGAACAAACCTGATTAATGAAGGTACTATTTTGCCTAACTTTTGATTCTCGTATATTTTCGTTAGATAGAGTATTTCCTCGTCTTCATAACTGTCTTCCCTTACTATTACTGGTTCAGGTAATAAATCTACAACGTCAACTGATAATACTCTTGCTATTATATATAGTACTTCAATTGGAATAGGAATATACCCATCTTCATAGCTGTTTACTTCTTGGTATGTTAAACCTATTTGACTTGCTAATCCTATTTGAGTATGCCCTCGCATTAACCTACAATTTTCTATTCTTTGCCCTATTCCGTAACTAACATTGCTTGCAGAAACAAACATTTATCCTCCATTTAAGAAAAAAACTTTATTGCTATAATTTTTTTACGAGCTATCCATCTAAAACCATATCAATAGATAAACCTACCGCTTGCAAAATAGTATCAATAGAAATTCCACCTTTTACTAGATCCTTTGCAACTTTAATCCTTTCTATCTCTCTCACTTTCCCCTCACAAATACGTATCCCTTCAAACAAAGATTTTATTAGTGCATGACGTAGTTCTTGGCTCTCAATTTCTTTGTATTCTTTAATCAAATTCGGTAGCTCATTTTCCACTTTACTACCTTCATCTTCCTCTGTTAGTAGATCTGTAATACTAATCGATAATGTTTCTGCTATCTCATATAATTTTCCCAGTGGAGTAGCTACGCGTCCTTGTTCATAGTTGCTTATTTCGTCACGTGTTGTACTCATTTTCTCCGCTAAATCCTTTTGAGTATACTCTCTCACTAGTCTCCATTCCTTTATCTTTTTGCCTATTTGGTAGTAGATAGAACCAACTTTTTCTTCAACACATTCATCAGCAGACAGACCAATTGTTTTTGCAACAATATCAACAGAAACTCCTGCTTTAACCAGACTCTTTGCAATTTTTATTTTTTCCGATTTTCTACTACTTTTCTCACTAACTTGGACAAATTTGGTTAGCAAACAAAACATCTTACGTAACTCCTGATCGTTAATCTTTTTATATTCTCTTACTAGATTTAATATTTCTTCTTCATCTTCAAGACAGCTTTTTGATACAGGAATAAGATCCGTAATACTGATTGATAGTGCCTCAGTTATAGCATACAACCTTTCAATTGGAACTCTACGATTCCCTTTCTCATATTGCAATATCACCCAGTATTTTACACCAATTTTCTCTGCTAAATCTTTCTGAGTGTACCCTCGCTCTAACCTCCAACTTTTTAATTTTTCTCCCACTTTATAATCTAGACTTCTTTCCACGCAAAGAACCATATATAATATTTTCTACTATAGCTCAAAGGCTCCAGATATAATGGTAAAAAAAACCTCTGGAACCTTAAAGTTGCCTGTAGACGCATTAAAGTTCCCGAAAGGTTTCTTTACTACCTCCACATACCCTATTTACCCATGAAGACGGAGACAATACTTCATCATTGCTAATCTCTTTTATAGCATACTTTTCACTCCATATGCCACATCTAGTGAAATTACCTTTCTCTACTGCTTCTTGAAGTTTTACTCCCCCAAAAAGGCAGTTTTTTCCTATTTCTTCGTCTCTTTTTTGTAACTCAGCCCACATTTCCTTATTTTCTACTCTCACTTGCACCTGATCTGCCTCTTGGTACAACACAATATTTAGCTTACCAATGCTCGTAGGAAATTCTAACATGACAGAGCTGCCATCTGAAATATCGGTATAGTTTCTTATACCTCCCTTCTCACTTTTAACTTCAACTGCATCATTACCAATTTTTAAGATATTACTTCCTAACTTTCTGTTTGCTTCCAGTATTTTGGCTACCTCTACCTTACTATTCCCAGAAAATTCTATATACGATGTTGTATTATCTATCTCAACATCTATTAATTCTCCTTCTTGCACAGCATTTTCGCCAGCTTCCTCTAGCTCTTCTAGTTGCTTATCTATCTGTGGCTGAACTTCTGGCTGTAGCTCATTATAGATTTCACCTATCAGTTTATTCTGCAGTAAAGCATCATGAAACTCTGCACCGCTTAGCATTAATTTACGTATTAGCTTTTTTCGATCACTTTTTTCTAATCTGTGAAAATGTGTACCTAATACTAGATATTCTGCAAAACTCCATTCCCCATCATTACATGCATTTAGCCTTACTCCAGAAGTTATTACTTTGTCTATAACTTTGTGCAATTCATTTACGTTTTTTGCCTCTACTACAGCACTTTTAAACCAGCTCAATTTTTCGCTTTCGCTTATACTTGGCTTTATTTTTTGCAAGGCAGAGGTAAATGGATTTTTATCTTCTTGATCACTTATAGGTTTTGTGCCATATATGTAATCAAGCCCTTTTCCGTAGTTGATTTGAACGTCTCTATTAGGGAAGGGCACTTCTCCAGGTTTTTTAGCCTTATTGGTTTTGCTTACAAAGGTGGACTGCTGGTTAACATGACCAATTCCTATAATAGCATTTAACATCTCACCTTTTGATAACTTATCAAGGTCAACGTTTAATTCGTAAGTACCTCCTTTCTTATCATCAAAAGGTACAATTATTTTATTACCCATATTATCCTCACTATTAAAAATACTTTTTAAGCGTACAATAAACTTTATACATCTCATTACTCATTATAAATTATAGTGAGTAGATTTGCAAATATTTTCTGCTATAACAATCCGTTTTCTCGAAAGCTGAAATAGCCTCCACTTGTGATGATAATATGGTCAAACAATTTTACGCTTACAGTACTACATGCTGCTGCCAAGCTCTTTGTTACTGCTTGATCTTCTTCTGAAGGTTCTAAGCTTCCTCCAGGATGGTTATGTGACATTATTATTGATGTTGCATTTTTTATTAATGCTTTTCTTGTAATTTCCTTTATTTATACTGGTGCTTTTTCCATTTCACCAATATAGGATTCTTCTCCGATTAATTGGCACCTTTTATTCAAGTACAGTATTTTTACACATTCCCTCTCTGCATGACCTATACTTACGTTCAAGTATTCTACTAGCCCTTGTAAGTCCATGATTGGTTCTCCCTTGAGCTTTTCTCTCAGTACCCTTTCTAGCGTTTCCTTAACACACATAATCATTGCTACTGCAGAATCAGTTACTCCTTCTATAACTTTCAGGTCATCCATTTCTCGACCTAAAATCCTTTCTACTCCTGTATAGCTATTCACCAGATTTTTAGCAATTTCTTGAGCTTGTGGCCTTTCATGTACTGCACTTAGAAATGTTTCCATTATTTCACGATCAAGTAGTGCTTTGCCTTTGCTTTCTAATATTCTGAATTCGATTTCTTCTTTACCTTTATTCATATAATTTACCTTTCACTAACAACAAACTTTTTTTAGATATTTACTGCTGTTTTTTATCAGCATTGGCATAGAGCCATAGCTTTCGAGTGAAGTCAAATCAATTTTTAAATCTTTTTTGCTTATTTTTTCATTAAAAGGTAAAGATATTAATATATGGTGATTTTTTTATTTTAAACTTGTTGAATTTCGCCTAAAGAGAGGCCTGTTATTTGCAAAATAATATCGGTAGAAATTCCTTTTTTAACTAAGTTCTTTGCAATTTTAATTCTTTCTTCTTCTCTAATTTTCTTCTCACAAATTTGTAGGTTTTCAAACAAAGATTTTATTAATGCATTACGCAATTCTTGGCTCTCAATTTCTTTGTATTCTTTAATCAAATCAGGTAGCTCATTTTCCACTCTACTACCTTCATCTTCCTCTATTAGGAGATCTGTAATACTAATCGATAATGTTTCTGCTATTGCATATAATTTATCAAGTGGAACAGCAACTCTTCCTTGCTCATAATTGCTTATTTCGTCACGTGTTGTACTCATTTTCTCTGCTAAATCCTTCTGAGTATATTCCCGTACTGCCCTCCATTCCTTTATCTTTTTCCCTATTTTGCAGTATATAGAACCCGTTTTTTCTTCAACACATTCATCAGCAGAGAGACCAATTGTTTTTGCAACAATATCAACAGAAACTCCTCCTTTAACCAGACCTTTTGCAATTTTTATTCTCTCCGTTTTTTTACTATTTTTCTCACTAACTTGAACAAATTTGGTTAGTAAACAAAACATTCTACGTAATTCCTGATCATTAATCTTTTTATATTCTCTTACTAGATTTAATATTTTCTCTCCCTCATCTTCAAAACAGATTTTTTCATTTGATACAGGAATTAGGTCTATAATATCAACCGATAACACCTTTGCTATAGCGTACAATTTTTCAATCGAAATTTTACGTGTTCCTTTTTCATATTGCAGTATTACCTGATATGTTGTTCCGATTTTTTTTGCTAAATCTTTTTGAGTATACCCCTTTGTTAATCTACGATTTCTTACTTCCTGTCCTATTACTTTGTAATCTAAAAAATTAGAGCATTTATTCTCTCTTTTCAAATTTTATACTCCATAATCAGAAGAGCTGTTACGTATACTTAATTGGCAACCTTTTTGACAAACTGAACTCATCTCCTTTCAAACAATTTTTCTATATCACTTAGTTTCATTTCTATATACGTTGGTCTTCCGTGATCAGAATATGGAGTTTTCTCAATTTGTCTTAGTATCTCATTCATCTCTTCCAATTTCATTTTTCTTCCTGCTCCGTGGCAAGCGATTATGGATGATATTTTGTTCACCTTATCCTCTATTGGTAGCGTATCTTCTATTTCCATTAACTTATCTACTATATCAACTAGCATCTCTTTTATATCTATTGTTCCCAAGATTGCAGGTATTTCTTTTACCCTTACTTTATCTTCTGATTCTATTTCAATACCAAAACCCATTTCAAAAAGCTTATCTTTATAAGTTTTAACCATCTCCATTCCAGCTTGGTTTTTAATCTCAACTATTTCAGGAAGAAGAAGTTTTTGTCTTTTTATGCTTGATTTTTGCTTTAAGCACTCGTATATCAATCTCTCATGAGCTGCGTGCTGATCTACTATAATCAATTTGCCTTTAGCCTCAGCAATAATATAAGTATTGTAGACCTGACAGCGTGCATACCCTAGAGGATGATCCGCTATTAAATCAATTTGCTCTCTTTCTAGAACCATAACTCCTTTCTGTGGTGTAGATTTCTCTATACCTTCATACTTAAAACTTCCTGATAAGCTTCGCTTTCTTTCATCTGGTGCATTGAATTCTTTCATTAGACGATTTTCTAAAAGACTTGGCTTCCTTTCGTAAAATTCTTTTTGACCCTTTACTTCTCTGCTTTTTCCATTATTAACACGCTCACTATTCCTTTGACTTTCACTAACATCAAAAGGCGAACCACCCAGTTCTTCTCCAATACCTTGACACCTAGATCCATCAATATCACTCACTGAAGAGGTACCTATTCTCATTGACAACGCTTTTATTAGCCCTCTTCTCACTATTTCATATATTAACCTCTTATTTTGAAATCTTACTTCCGATTTATTTGGATGCACATTTACATCTACTTGGTCATATGGTACTTCTAAATGCAACACTGCAAAAGGATACCTATTGTTTGGAATAAAATCGTGATACGCATACCTAATTGCACCAACAAGTAGATTGTCTTTCATTGGCCTTCCATTAACAAACGTATAAATCTGAGTTGAGTTGCCACGATTGACATTAGGTTTACAGATGTGTCCCTTAAGTTTGATGCCTTCTTCTTCCTCTTTAACTTCCAGTGAATTGCTTTGAAATTCTTTTTCTATTTCACATAATCTGTTGAACAGCGAAGTTTGCTTAACATATTTTAAGAGCTTTTTATTACCAGAAGTGAGAGTAAACCCAATACTATAATTAATCATCGCTAAGTTATTCACAATATCAACAATACTTTGTGTTTCTGCCCTTTCGGTTTTTAGAAACTTTAGTCTATTTGGTGTAGCAAAAAATAAGTCACGAACTTCAATATATGTACCTTGCAACAAAGAACAAGGGGTAATCTCTCTTACTTTTTCTCCTCCCTCATACCTTATAGACCATGCTTCCTTTGCTCCACTTGCCTTAGACGATAATTTCATTCTGCTTACTGCTGCAATTGAAGGTAAAGCTTCTCCCCTAAACCCAAGGTGCTTGATTTCTATTAACTCACTATCGCTTAATTTTGAAGTAGCGTGGCGCATAAACGCAAGTTCCAAATCTTCCTTTTCTATTCCACTTCCATCGTCTGTTACAGTTATAAGATTACGCCCACCACTTTCTATTTTGATCTCTATCTCTGAACTTCCAGCATCTATTGCATTTTCTACTAATTCCTTTACTACACTTGCTGGCCTTTCGATTACTTCACCCGCTGCTATACGGTTTATTGTTTTTGTATCTAAAAGAATTATTGCCATATTTCCAACTCTCAGTCTTATCAGGATATAGCTTGAATATCAATGCAAATCAAGTTCTCTATTAGATGTCTCAACTAATTTAAAAACAGAAATAGTTGTAAAAACCCAGCCCGAAATGTTATCTCCTGTGGTTTGAATTTTAGTTGAATATTTCTTCACAATTGTGTATAATTATTAATGCTTTTTATCTTACTTTCTCATGGCTCTTTCCAAGTTTCTCGATCCCAAAAACGATATATCGTTCAAGCGCATCTTTGGCACTGAAAAAAATAAAGATATCCTTATTCACTTTCTTAATGATATTCTCGGCTTTGCTGGAAAAAATGCAATACAGGATATAGAGTTTTTAAGTACTATTCAAGACCCTGATATTGCTTCTAAAAAACAAAGCATTGTTGATGTTCTTTGTAGAGATGAAAATGGGCTGCAAGTGATAGTCGAAATGCAGGTCGCTAAAACTAAGGGCTTTGAGAAGCGTGCCCAATACTACGCTGCTAAAGCTTACTCAAGACAAGCTAGTAAGGGTGATCAATACCATGACCTTAAGGAAATTATCTTTATTGCTATAGCAGACTGTATTTTATTTCCTGATAAGTCTGAGTACAAATCAAAGCACACTATTCGCGATGAAGATACTAATGAACATGATCTAAAAGATTTTTACTTTATATTTATTGAGTTACCTAAATTTCCAAAAACCAAAGAAGATCAGCTTTCAAATATAGTTGAGAAGTGGGTATATTTTTTTAAGTATGCTGATGAAACAAGTGAAGAAGACCTGGAAAAAATAATAGGTAGTGATTTAATAATTAAAAAGGCCTATGAAGAGCTGAATAGATTTAATTGGTCAGAAAAAGAATTTATTGCATATGAACAAGAGATCAAGCGTATTCGTGATGAACAGGCTGTCCTCGCTCAAAAACTCGATGATGCTAAACATGAAGGTAGACAAGAAGGCATCCAAATCGGTCACGAAAAAGGCAGAAAAGAAAGGGAAATTGAAGTTGCAAAAAACTTACTGAAAGCTGGCGTATCTGTTAACTTAATAGCTGAGTCTACCGGCCTTTCGATAGATGAAACTGAACAACTTAAAGAAAAAGCCTAAGTATTGCAACTCCCTTAAAGCTCTGTCCATTTTTAACTTATTATATTTCTTTATCCACTAGTCTAGAGCCTATATCTAACTCTTTCGCTATTCTCGCTATGGCCTGTTTGATTTTCTCACCAATTCTACGTATCAGTTAAACGCATAATATCTAAATATAGAAAATGTTTTTCATAAAATTTTTCTTATTCTTGATAAATTTAGTGTTGATATTTGATTCTAACTTTTGCATAATGCAGTAAATATTTTTTATAGGGGGTGAAATGCCAATAGAAACAAAGCGTCAAGCTGCGCTACTTAAAAATCTACAAGATATTATAAAACATACAGATCCTGAAATTGCTGCTGGGAGGAAGTTAGCTATTAAAAGGTGGGCGGAGACCTATATAGAGAATATTAAATCTTTTGAGGGTGATAAGCTGCAGTTTTTGTACAATATATTCCAAAATGAAAATTGTTGGTCAGGTGCAAGGTTAGATAATGCTGTTTTAGGTCAAAGATTAACTGAAGAGAAAATAGGAGAAATTGATAATCCGCTTCGCAGATATGATATGGCTTGTAGATACTGTGTAGTAGATAAAATTCCTTCTCTCTTTGAAGAGCAATTTGATTCCTATAAAAGAAGTTTTTCATCTAATGCAGTTGATGGTAATGGTCGTCCTGTAAAAGATGATAATAAATATATACTAAATTCACTTTTGTATGGGATGAAAAGGGAAGATCCTGTACTAAGTTTCTGGATAGATAAGGAATCTGGGGAATTAAGGCAACCTGGTAATGCAGCAGAAGGTTTTGACAGTGCTGTAAGACTTAAGTGGAGTGAAGGAGTAGAGTATTTTTATAATCATTTAAAAGAAGAAGATAAAGAGAAGAAGCTTACAGACACTATTCTTGTTCTGTCTCGCGTTCAATCTGTTGAGAAAGATGCTCCTATTTTAGATTTTTGTGTAAATAAGGTAGCTGACAAAGATACTCTTTTGCAGAAATTATCGCAGAAAGATAAAGGAGTATATTCCCTTTTTGCTGAATTAATAGATTCGTATTTTTTTGATACAGTGCATGATTTAGTACAGTGCTGGTGTTATAAAGGAGTTTCAGAACGTGGAGGCGGAGATCATTCAGAGAAAATATTCTCATATGAAGAATATAAACTTCTTCTTTCCTCACTTTCAAATGTTATGTTGGAAAATCCTGAGTTTAATGCTCAAGCTAGATCTCTTATTATGGAAATGTGGAGATGTGATCGCTTTTATAAACACAAGGAGGCTGCTGTCGATACTTCTAACTTCCAAGTTCCTATAGAAAATGCACTTGCAGGGTTAGTGGTTAATTGGGAACGATCTGGTCGTAAGTCTGATGAAAAAAAAGAAATATTAGAGATAATATTATTTGCCAAGGATTGCTTTCCTGAAAAGTTTGAGTCCTTCAAAGAAGTTATGATAGAAGACCTTAGATTATGTGGTAGAGAAGGAATGAAAGAAGATATAGACTACGGTAATTTCGCAAAAGAATTGTTTTCTGAGTTAGAAAAAGCAACTTTACCTCCTAGAGATGATGGTTCCGGTGATTATCGAAGACGGTCCATATCCATAGTGGAAGCTGAAGATTCTAGTCTTTCTATTAGACATGATGGTTCTGGTGATGCTCCAAAATCCATTCTTGGAACCCCTGGTGTAAGTGATTTTTCTCGCCGTAGCAAGTAGAAAGGTATATTATATGAATAATGGTGATGGATTTATCAGAAGTTTGGTCAATAAAAATCTTGAAGGTTTTAGACGAGAGTTTGAATCCTTTTTAGATCAATGTCCATCTTTCTTGTATCACGTGGGTACAGGTCGTTTCCTTCCTGTATTCTTTTTCAGTATGTTTGCTACTGCACATGACGCAGGTATTTTAGCTCCAGATGAGAGAGTCTATATTCGTTTTGATAATCATGGTATTGATACAGATGGTAGGAATAGAAGTACAGGAAACCTGAAGGTTGCAGTTTTAACTAATAAATCCCTTGGTAAAAAGCGAGTTGTCAGGTGTTACAGCATCTCTGATGTCCCTAATAGTGATGGGTTAAGATTTAGTGAAAGGGAGAAAAATTCTCTAGTGCAAGAGATTGGACGGGAAAATCGGGATTTAAGGGAAGAAGGCCTAAGTTTTGAGCAATACAAAGTGTGTACGCATGGGAAAGGCAAGAGCCAGGGAGAGAAAGGAGCAGTAGTATTTGAAGAAATTCGCGAAAAAGATTCTCGAGGTGGAGATAGATTTGCCAAATATTCAGCATCTGAAATCAATCTTATTAGAGTGCTCTTAGAAGATCACGAATTAACAATTAAGGAAATAGAAGGGATGGACCTCGATCAAAATCAGCATGGACAGCTTGATAAGTTGGTCGATTTTGTGCAAATTGCACTAGGTCAACAAAGAATTGATAACTTTGCGGAAATGTTAAGAAGTGGAGTTGTACGAACTTTACAAGACAATAGCACAGTAATTTTTAGATATATAACTCGAATCTATCGTAATTACGCAGGCACATTAGAAAATGATATTCAAAATCGCAATCAAAAGTTTGAGAGTCATGGGTTTTTATTAGGTTTTTTAGCGAATTTTAGTCATCTTTGCACAATAGATATTGACCTTAACTTATCTCTTGTAAATTCGTACGTTGCTTTTCTTGTACACCATCAAGCAGAGAGAGAAAACATTCCTATCGTTATTAATATTGGATGGAGAACATCGTTTACATTAGAACGCGCTAGAGGTGACGCTCAAAGATTACATGCTTCTTCATTTATACCTGTGCATACTGAATCAGGATATGCTGTTTGTGTTGGATTAAATTTTAATTCACATCTAGCCCCTTTTAGTGTTGGCATAGCAGAGCTTCAACAGAATAGATTTCCTTTAGTACAAAGATTATTTGAGTGTGTAGAAGATGGAAGCATTAGAGAAAATGTTATAGATTTCTTGCTTCAACATTTTCCTATCGAAATACCAAGAAATGCAGAAAATCGTGACAGAATACTTGATTGTATAACTGGTTTTGCTTTTGGGAACAGTGCTTTTGATCACGAGCAGGTATTAATACAAAACAATAGACTGCGAGTAATAAAATACATATTTAGATATGATAATGAGAATTTAAGAAAACATGCTTTAACTATGGTCTTCCATGCTCAAGGCTTTCCTATAGTTATACTTGATATTAGAAATCCCCATGATATACGATCAGTAAAAGCCATCGCTCTACCACCAGGTTATAATGGTGCTGTGAATAGAGTTACATACATACTTAATGATCAATATGGACTAAATGTTCTATTAGATAGATTTAATTCGCCTGATCATTACCTACGTATAACTAGGTATGCTTCTTTTGATGGTAATCTTATAGAAGTGCCTAATGCTGAAAATGTACATAATACTTTGAATCAAGTTATGAATGATGGGTGGCAAAGTATACCTCAGCATAGAGAATTATTGAGAGCTATTTCTAGAGTGTTAATGCCAGATAATATGAATGGTAATGCAATAATAGATGTAAGTAACAATGACAAATTTCGTTCTATACTGCACAGTATATTTTATGTTTGTGACAATCCTGATAAAGTGGTTACTGCATACAAGGTAGGTCAAACGTATAGTCCTGATATAAGAATGGCAGGAGAAGTAAGTACAAGAGTTACAGAACAGAGATTAGGTCTTCTATTATTGAGATCTACAATAAATCATCCAGAAGATACTCATCCAATTGGATATGTATTAGGGTTTGCTAATACTCAACAAGCATTAGCACAAGAGCGACGTAATGCAGAACAGCAAATAACAAGACTTATGGACAAGCAAAGAGGATATTTGCCCATTACTCCTGGAAATGAGGTGGTTTTATCTTATGCTGTATTTAATGCAGGTGCACAGAGAGTAGAAGATCTTATATCTGTTCCACAAGAACTATATATACATAGGTTTGACCGCAGTCATGCTTCAGGACGAACTAGAGGGCTATTAGGGCCTAATAGTGTTATTGATGAAAATCCACCAGAGGGTCTATTATCAGATCAGACTCGTGAAAATTTAATAAATTATATTCGAGAAAATCCCGGACGGAATCGGATTTTACCGTTTGATCTAGGTGATAATCGATGTGTTACTATTATTACCTTCGAAGGTAGTATACAACAACTCCTAGAAATACTAAGGTCAAGAATAAGGGGAGGTGATAATTCCATTCCTACAGCACAAGAGATAAGAAGACAAATAAGAGATATTCTTAGAAATCAAGGGATAGAAGTAAATGATCTACTTACACTAGAATTTGCGACGAGAAATGGACATTATGATTACTGGCTTCAACAAATTGATATAGCTCACGCTGGAAGATTGCGATATCAGCTTCGTACTGAAGGTAATCACACTTTTGAAGTAGCTAATTTGGCAAGGAATGACGGTAACGAGCACATTGTTAGAGTATTAAATCAATTTAGGGAAAATGAAGAACAACAGCGTTTAACTTTAATCATTACTTTAAATAATACTCATTGGGTTACACTAGTGATTGAACGTCAAAATGGGAACTATGTTGGGTACTATGCTGATTCAACTGCTACTGCTGTTCCAGGTGGTATTATCGATATCATTCAAAATAACTTAGGCAATAATATTAGGATTAATAATGTTTCTGTTCGTCAGCAAACAGATGGTTGGAATTGTGGTTTATGGGCATTAGAAAATGCTACAGATATTAATAGAGTCCTAAATGAAAATCCTGGAGAACAAGTTCAGAATGTTGTAAATATTATGCGTGATTTTCTTGGAAGAGGCCACCCAAACAGAGATAGAAATTACTTTCAGAACAGAGTGAGCATTTCACAATTATTCAGGAATGATTCGGGATTTCAAGATGTGCAATTGCAAGCATACATTCAAAATAGAGAACAAATTGATCCATTACTACGTACTTATCTAGAATTAGGATATCACAGAGTGGGAGGAGGGTGTGGACCAGTAGAAGCACCTATATCGCTTAGTGTTAGTGATTCCAGTAATTTTGGTGGCCTGCCACAGTCGAGTTTAGAAGGTCCTGAAGCTAGTCGTGTTTCTGACCTTAGCAAAGGTAAAGGCGGTAGGTAGAGGTAATCGGTAGATGAAAGGAGTGTAACAAAAACCTTATGCATCAAGTAGAGATTGTGAGCAAATTTAAAGAAGTTAAGGTGGGTAACCTGTTTTTTTCTACTTGCAGCAATGTTTCAAAAAGTATATGTGTCGAGTTGGGTAAAGTTGAAGGAGGTTCTTAAATGAGCAACTATTAATTTGGTAGTATATAGCATTAATAAATTTAAACGATGTGACCATTTTCAGTGGTCAAAACCAAGGGCGGTGAGAATTGTTCGTTTTGGGATGTATTGGTCTTCCATATGTACCATACGAACTTTTCTTTATAATAATTTTACTATACCACAAAATCCGCTATATTAGACTACTTCAGCTAAATTCACATATGAACTAACTTACCTAGCTTCGGTGCAAGAATTTTAAGCTTCTATTTTCACAACGCAGCTTTTATTTAAATTGTTCTCGCGAAGGTACGTACTATTTTTCTATTTTTGGAATAAAGTAAACAAATAAATTTTCGTTGATGCTAGAGAGTGTAATATTTTGTTGCATTAGAACGGACTTTTAATGTAAGTTGACAGAGCTTTTGATATGTTTCCTTGTTGAATAATTCTAAAATAAATTAATGTTTCTAATTTAGAGGTTTATTATGCATGTTGACAAAAGCTAGGTTAATTCGTACCATTAATACGGTAATATTATAGATACTTTAAAAAGTAGAAGGCCAGTGTTGTTAGGGGGAATGATGGATAGTGACCACTATGAGGTATTAGGAGTGAAACCCGATGCCACTCAACATAAGATAAGACAGGAATACCACAGGTTGTCTAAGGAGTATCATCCGGATAGATTTCTTTCACCTGGTGAACGGGATAAACACAGAAAACTATCGGAAAGAAAAAAAGATGGGGAATCACTCTCATCGTTAGAAGAAGAGCAGCTAGTTCAGCTTGAAAAAAAACTCTTGCCCTTTAAGAAAATTTCTTTTGCATATGGTACATTATCCGACTCAAAAAAAAGAGAGCGCTATGACAGAAAGAGAGAATCTTGTACCCGTGATGGGTATAGTCAAACACCAAGGGCGAGAGATGAAAATAATGATGAAGCTTCAGAAGAATTTGATGAAGAATTCGATATTTCTTACACGACAACCCTTAATGAGTTGAGAAACACTTTAAGCAAAGCAGTCAATGGTGATGATTATCAAAAATTAAATGAAGTTATAAGGGATAATCGATATTATGTGTTTATAACTAGTCTGAATAGTGATAATTTTAAAGCCTTTTGTTCAGAATACCTTAATTTGGATTTGCACGAAAGGACTGATCGTAAGTATATATATGACAACATATTGTCAAAGTATAATCTTGGCACAGAAGGTGGTGATTGCAATTTTTTAGAAAGAGAATTAATACTTCTAGCAATTGCAGCCAATAACAAGCTCGCAGAAAAGTATCAGGATGTATTGCTTAATCAAGAAGATTTAGAACTAAAATCTCTATTACTGCTTGTAGGCGGGCAAAAATACATTGACATTTTATCCGATAAATTGAAAGAGAAAGAGAAAGAGAAAGATAACCGAATAAAAGTTGTAAGCCATAAATTCTTTTCAACTATAGCATTAAGAAAGGAATTTAACCAGCTTTTTACTAGCCATATTACTCAATACTTGAAAACATTAAAAGATAACAATATTGTTGATACGATACGTAATATACTTGATGCAGCGACGTCTGTTCAAAATAAAGAGTGTATCAAAGCAATACTAGTTTCATCCAGAAAAGCTGGACTTAGTGGTGCTAGTCTTTTGTATCTTGCTGCTTGCTATAGTAGAGAAACAGCTCAAGACTTTTTGAATAATGGAATTAGTGTTAATGTTAAAGATATTAATGATATGACACCTTTACACTTTATAGCTCGCAATGTAGGTCAAGTAGCTCAAAAAGATACTAATAATGGGTGGTTTTCTGTGTTGCCTAACTGGTTGAATTTTTCTAGTAGTAGCGCAGGCAACGATGATACGGCACCCTTTCGAGAAGGTATAGAGTTTCTTCTTGGTAAAGGTGCTAACATTGATGCCAAAGATAGTGGTGGTATGACACCTTTACACTTTGCAGTTTGTAATGGCAATTTGGAGATGATAAAGTTTCTTGTGAAGGAAGGCGCTGACTTTGATCTTGAATGTAAGGGTAAAACTGTTTTAGATTTGGCAAGATCATCAGAATCAGAAAACAAAGAAGAAGTGATAAAATTCTTTGAGGAAGAGGTAGAAATAGGAAAGAGGCGTACACCTTTACATTACGCTATTTTAAGTGATAATTCTAAAACACTTAAGCTTCTTCTCGAACAAGAACGCTTTATTAACGCTCAAGATTCTGAAAATTGTACGCCTTTAGCCCTTGCTATTGAAAAGAGCAAATTGGAAGCCATTAATCTTTTACTTAATCATGAAGATTATTTTGATTTTTCATACTTGAGCTTGGCAATCAAAAAGTTGAAAGTATCAAACAACAGAGCAAAGGACATATTTAATCTTTTGGCAGAGAAACTTAAAAAGGAATTTGATGAAACAAAAGCTCAACTTAAACAAGGAAATGGTGATCTAATTAGCCAAGTACAAGTAGAGAAACTTAAGGAAACAGAAGCTAAACTTGCAAGGAATAATGAAGCGCTGGAGCAGATACAGATTGAACTCAAAGTAAAGAAGCAAGAGTTTGCAAATAAAGAGAAAGAGCTAGAAGGTAAAACTAAGGAAGTAGCTGTGCTTCTTAAGGAAAAAAATGGTCTAACTAGTCAAGTAGAAAAGCTTAAGCAAGCAAACGCTGAACTAAAAGAAAAAGCTAGCCAGGTGGAAGAAAATAGTCAATTAAAGGAGAAGCTAAATAGTGAAGTAAATGAACTTAGAGAAGAATCCAATAGAACAAAGGCTCAGCTTAAAGAGAAGGAAGGAGAAGTTAGTAAATTAAATGATCAGGTAACTCAATTTATTAATGAAAAAAGTCAACTTAGAGATGAACTTAACGCAACAAAAGCTCAGCTTGTAGACTTGCAGAAAAAGCTCGATGATGCAAAGCAATTAGAAGAGAATTTAAATGGAATGCAACAAAGCTTGAAAGGTCCAAATCCAGATAATGGAAGCAAAAAACTCTCAGCAGCAAGCGCTCAGGGTAGAAAGCAAATAACCTATGCTTCTATTTCTTTTGTATTATCTGGAGCATTTGCTGTTGGTGCAAGTTTAACAATGTTTCATTCAGCAGTGTGTATTATACTTTCTGTAGCCGCATTAACTTTTCTTGCAGTAGGGTGTTACTGTTCATATAAGGCAAATACGGCACTTAGTAATGTTGAAACCGATCAAGTCTTAAAGGATCCTGAACGTGTAGTTTCTCAAAATAGTGTTTAGAGTATCTTAGTAAAAAAATTATGCTTGATTAGATTTGTTTGTACTATATACTATAGCATGTGTTTATAGATTGGAGTGGATATGGTAGCTAAAGACAATGAGCAAAATCTTAACAGAAAAACAAATCCAGAGATAAACGAAACATTGGAGGGGCTACCAAAAATGCTAGAGAAAGAGCAATTCGATCATGAGTATGAGTTGGTTAAAGAATATTTAAATTCAGCTTATAATCGTCCTTTATTCTTTCATGATCGCTCTTTAGTGGGTGCTGTTGAATTTAAGTATTCACTTGATAATTTAATGTATGAACGGTTTGTTGAAACATCTGATTTAACAGAAAGTCAAGAGGAGTTAAATAAGGGATTATTAAGCATTCTTACCGTCTATCCACCTTCTTTTGATGAAAAAAATGGTTATATTCCAAGACTTACGGAGTTTTTAAAAAAAAATGAGAAACATCCAGATCTAAAATATGTTCTTAACCTAAAAATAGGAGAATCTGGATTGACAATATTACATTTACTATCGAGTGTGGATTGGGTAAGTAGCATATATGGTTGTGCCATGGGTTTACTCTTAAAAGCAGGAGCTGATCCTAATAGAAAGAGTGATGGAGGTAAGACACCTTTACATTATGCTACAGGATCTTGTAGTATAACTCATCTCCTAAGAGCAGGAGTTGATACTAATATAAGGGACAATGAAGGGAAAACACCTTTGCATTATGCTGCTGACATTGGTGATAGTAAAAGTGTAGATTTGCTTCTAGAGAACAACGCTAAACCCGATTTACGTGATGGACAAGGGAAGACCCCACTAGAAGTTGCAATTGATAATCATCACTACCATATTGAAAAGTGCTTTTTCACTGACAGTCAGAAGATATTATACAAAGAATTACATGATATAATTCACGAAGTATTATATCAACGTGAAAGATCGTCTGTAAATTATTTGGATTACATTGGTAACTTTACTAAAAATCTAAAAGACTTTTTGGAGAAACACAAGAATAATCAAGATCTAAAAGTGGTTTTAAATATTCGGGGTAAAGAAGGAAAGTCAAAAGTGCTTCGACGTGCAAGAAGTATTCTTTTTGATTCTGGAATTGGTACCGAAGTAGAAAACTTACTTTTGAAAGCAGGAGTAGCTGACCAAAAAGAGTTAGATTATGACAGGAAAGAGTGTTTGTTTAGGACCTTATGGAGTAATTTAATACCAAGGCAGAAGATAATGCTGAACGAATTTTCTAGTGAAGTATCTAAAGCTCAAAATATGGATCTACTAGAAAAAGTTGTAAGCAAAGCTATATACTCTGGAGTAAGGTTTAATTTTCCTAAACGATTTTCTCAAGGTGAAGATATGTATGAAAGTACGTATAATTTTACAGATCGTGTAATGGAAAGAATTAGTGAATTAGAAAAGAATCCTAAAGTTGCCAGTAAGATAGTATGTAAATTGGTATCAAGAGGAGCAGTATTGTGTAACAATGGTAGCATAAAAGTAATTGAGGCACTGGAATCAGAATTTCAAGACCATAAAACCAATATGAAAGAAGCCTATGCAGAATATGTCAATCGCACTCTAGAGTTTATGGAAATTGTTAAAAGTGCAGCTAGTGGTAGGGTAAAAAATGCAAGAATGGATAACTCTACTTTTTATTTAGAATATTCAGAGGATAGCACGATAGATGTTGCAAAGATCACAGATGGAGCAAGGAGTTTAGGGCTAACTCAGGGAAGCATAGAATATGGAAGAGACTTGATAAAAATCGGTAAAAGTGAGGTAGAAATTATAACAAGAAATGGCACAAGGAATTACACAGACTTTGCAGATAATAGTGATATAGTATTAACTTTCTACACTAGCCAAGGGGAGTTAGAAGTTAGGTTATACCCTGACGAGCAAAATAAAGAACAAATAAGGGTAGAAATAAAAGATCAAGGTCTGCTGGAAAGTTTAAAGAACTGTAAAGAAGAACTAGGAAGGAATTGCTTGCTAGGAGGGTTATCAGTCAATAAGGCAATAGAACAAAGATATTTTTTCAGATCTGGAAAGCTTAGTCAACCTTCTGAAACACTTAGCGTCAACTCCTCATTAGGTGATGTATCTTTATCTTCTCCTATACAAGAAAGTATACAAAAGGTAAGATGGTCAGTTACATAATTTTACAATGGAAAGCCATGGTAATATTAAGTTAACATTTTGAGTAATTTTCTCAATAAATTATCTTATTTAAAGGTTTACCTGATGCTTATTTGTTTTTAAGCATAACATTTTTATGTTGTATTCAAATAAGAATGAACAATGACAGGCTGTGCTGGATCTTCCACTTTCTCCAGTTTGGTATTTGGCTTGAACGAATTATACAGTGCAAAACCTATACACGCTAATCCAACAATCCCTCCAATTACGGCTATTACATGTATTTTCATAATATAGAATACAACACTACCCACCAATAACACTATCCCAGCACTACTAGACAGGATTACTCGTTTTTGCTGTATTGTTTTTGTTGATGGATTTTCTTCTTTGCCTGCAGCATCACTATTAAAACATTTTCGAAAAGGAAAGCTATCAGAAATATTGCGCTCTTGCACAGCATTTTCTATTGAGAAGTTTTGGACTTTTTTGCTGTTTTCAAATGTCAGGTGAAAATTTTCGTTATCTTCATTGTCTAATAATACTGGATCTAATGGTATCAACCTTTTTGCTGACATCGCTTTTTCTTTAGCACGCTCTATCGTTGTTGGATTAAAATTACCTATACGTTCGTCGTCTAATAATACCAGATCTAATGGTATTAGTCTTTGTGTTGACACCATTTTTTCTTTAGGAAGAGGAACCTCGGTTTCAGCTCTCTCATTATTTTCAAATGTCAGTTGAAAATCTTCTTTATCTTTATTAATATCCTTATATGACTCAGTGTCAGTTTCTTTAGCTTTATAAAAATTTATTATCTCCTCTTGCCCTTCTATATCAAAACACTTATCCATCACTTCTTTAACCTTCCTTGATACACTACAAGCCATCGATTCTTCCATAGTATTGTCTGTTGAAGCATTTTTGCCTTCTTCGTTACTTCCACATGATCTGGTGTCGGTTGATATCTCTGCATTAGCACCAACTTGAATTGTTATATTTTGATTCAGCACTTTCTTATTATTTTTATCATAAAGATCTTTTACTCTTACTACACCATCTTCAACAGCACTATGGGTACGTATTGGTTCTCCATTACTCCCTAAATATTCTGAGATTATTTTCTTATCATTAACTTCCTCAAAAAGACCATGTTTTTTGGCTTCTTCTAAAAGATTCTTTACAGCTTGGTTGTTCTTACAAAATTTAGCATAATGTAGTAGTGTAAATACGTCTTTTCTACCTTCATGTTTGTAAACTACTCTTGTCAGCAGAATCTTTCTTGTGTTGTAATCAGATTTCTTCAATTTTTCACTAATACTTTTACCCTCTTCTATCTTTTTTAATAGCTTAAAAAGCTTTTCTTTATCTTGATTTGTTAACTTGCCATCATTACTTGTCAACTCATAAGTTATATCTGCTCTATTAGCGTTTTTTATTATTCTCATACTATTATACTCCTACTGTTGTCTTTATAAATGAGTTATGTTAGGAAAGTATTAATTGTGCAATTTTTAAGGCGCTAATTTGTAAAATCTTTCAAATTGCTCACTCCACAGCATCGGTATTTCCCTTAAATCAGCTAGCCTCAAATTACTTGGTTGCCTCCCATTTACTATGTCTTCTTTAATCTTCGGAGCTAAATAATTTAATCTTAAAATTTGTTGTATACGTCTTGTACCTATGTTAATTTTGGCACTGAGTTCCTTAACACTTCTATATTTTCCTTCCTCTAGCTGCCGTTTCCATAGGTGAGCTCTTACCACTGCTCTCAGTAGTGCATTATTTGTTTTTCCTTCTGGTTCCATTACCGTGCATTTATTTCCTTTCTTCTTTAAATTCATTGCTATAAATGTCTTCTCTGACTCAGAATGCACCTCTATTCCATCTTCTTTTACCATTACTCCCTTTATTAACTTTTTCACTACTTCTTTCTGCTTTCCAAAACTTAAATTTTTCCACTCTTCTGCTTTTTCTTCCCATTTTTCATATAGCTGCTCTGTCTTTCTCATTACTTCTTTTTCTACTTCTCCTGCTATTACATTTCGGTTTTCTGATTCACAACCTTTTCCCCTTAAATGATTGTTGCATACGTAATATCGATATCTCTTATTCTCCTTTTTTGTATATGTCAGTGTCATATTTACACCGCAGCTCTTGCACTTGATTATTCCCTTTAGCAGTGCTTCCTCATATTTTGCTTTTCTATATGGTTGATTCTTTATCAATTCTTGTGCTTTTTGCCATTTTTCCTCTTCTATTATTGCTTCATGCTTTCCCTCATAATGGTTTTCATAATGTCTTATCTTTCCTACATATATTGGATTTGTTATTATTCTTCTCACCGTCGCCTTTTTAAAGGTATCTGCTTTCGTTCTGTAACCTTGACTATTTAGCTCCCTTGCCAGTTCTGCCATTGACTTCAGCTCCAAATATCTTTCAAACATATGCTTCACTGTCTTTGCTTCTTTCTCATTTATTATTAATTCTTTATCTTTCACATCATACCCAAATGGCAAAGTTCCACCCATCCATAACCCTTGCTCTTTTGATGTTGCTATTTTATTTTTTACTCTTTCTACAATCATTTCTCTTTCTAGTTGTGCTGCTCCTGATAACACTGTTTGTACGAACTTTCCCATTGGCGTATTATTGTCAAATATCTGCGTTACTGCTACAAAATTTACTCTATGTCTTCTAAAAAATGATGTTACTTCGATGCTGTCTTTTGTTTCCCTTGATAATCTATCTAGCGTATATACTACTACACAATCTACTTCTCCTTTTTTTACATCTTCAAATAATTCCTTTATCGCTGGTCTTTCTAAATTCTTTCCTGAATATCCGCCATCATCATACCTTTTGGCCGATGCTACCCAGCCTTCTCTGCTCTTTATGTACTTCTCACATGCTACTCGTTGCGCATCTAAACTGTTAAACTTTTGTTCTAGTCCATCCTCATTTGATTTTCTTGTATATATTGCGCATCTCACCTCTTTCAGCATTTTCAACTTCCCTTTTGATCACGCAAACCAAATAGGAGCGGCCCATTGTAACTCATTCCCATTATTTTTCCAGCTACTGCTGACAATGATGTATAAAACTCTTCTCTGTAGATTAAACCCTTATCTGTTACCATTACCGCATGCGTCTCTTCACCTCTCTCTAGTATTAATTCTGTCCCTTCTACTGGTAATTTATCGCTACTTATTCTTTTTCCCTTCTCTAGCCGATCTGCCAGATACTCTAGTCTTTTTAATCCTTTTCTTGACATTTCTCCATATACTTTTTCCTGCATTCTATAAGCTAATCTTGGTATCAGATATTTCTTTGAGTATCTAGGCGCTTCTTCTCCATATACCTTCTTCCATATTTTCCTCAGCTCTTCCAATGTTTTTTTCTCCAAACCTTTTACCTTTCTTGCTATTTCTTCCTCCATATTTTTAGCCTTTTATAATTTCTCAAATAACTTTTCAATTCTGTCTGTTTCTTTCTTCAATATTTCAGTTATCTCTTTGCTGTTTTTCGCATAATCCATCCCTGTCATTCCAAATTTATCTGCTTGCTCTATTTCTGCTCCTGCTTTTACTAGCTCCTCCACTATTTCTTTTTCACCTACCATGCACGCAAGGTGTAGAGGTATGCATTTATTTCCATATTCCTCAGCATTTACTTCTGCTCCTGATTTTATCAATTCTCTCACGATTTCTAGACGTTTCTCCGTTACTGCTAGGTGCAGTGCTGTATATCCTTCCGCATCTGCTACATTCACATTCGCTCCTTTTTCAACTAATAACTTCACTGTTTTTGCGTCTACCGCGTAATGCAGAGCTATTCTGTCTCTTGCATAAATATTTTTATATGAGTTCTCTAATAATTCTTTTGCTGATTTATTAAATTTGCCAAGCTTTAACATAATCCACCTCACCTTTTCTTTAAATTTAAATCCCTCTTTTAAACCTTCCTTTTCGCTACCTCATCTATCATTTCGTTCACTTGGCTCATTATCTTGCTTGCTAAATTTTTACATTCTTCCTTTATTAGCGATTTGTCTCTCTTCCTTATTTCTCCTATCTCTATTATTTTTAGCTCCGGCATGTAGCTCCCATTCAACATGTCTGCTATTTCTCCCACTAGCCTCTCTATTCCATAGCATGTCAGTTCTCTACTTCTTGTTATTCCTCCTTGTTCTCTCAGAAATTTACTCGCCTTTTCATTCTCTTCTCTATTCCATGAACAATACTTTTCACTTTCCCAAATGTAATACATTGGTGTTGCACCATATTTATTCAGTTGATTAACCTCAGCTCCGGCCTTTACTAGCTCTTTTATTATTTCAACTCCTGCTCCTTTGCACGCAGAGTGGAGTGGCGTACATCCACTGACATATTGAGTGGCATTTACTTCTGCTCCCGACCTTAGCAGCACTTTTACATTTTCTAAGCTTTTCGCAAATACTGCACAGTGTAGTGGTGTATAACCCTTTTTATCTCTTGCATTTACCTCTGCCCCCTTTTTTATTAATAATCTCACTGTTTTGTAATCGGAGATTTCCGCTGCTTGGTGCAATATCGTCTCTCCTTCTTCATTTTTTCTATTAATATCTTTACTTGATACTTCTTTAAAAAACTTACTCTTGCTAAAACTCATTTCATACCTCACAAAATTAGCTTTTCTAGCGCCAGACAAATTTCTTATATTTACCTGCTGCTATTCAAGTCATGTCCTTTTTAGCATGAGAAAGCAAGTCTTTTTCTTTTTATTTCATACACTTTTACCTATTATTAATATAATATATGAGGATCTAAATATAAGTATTTAACTTATTATACATATTGCTTGACTATTTTTCCAACTTCTGTGCAAATGTCGATGTTCGTGCCACTTCAGTACTCCTGGATAAAATACTAAAATGTGCTTTTCTAATTCGTGTATTGAGTCTTTTTGCTCTGAATCCAAATCATTTTTATAGTAAACGTTGTGTTCTGCTAAACCATATTTTGTAATCTTCTGATCTGTATAGTTTTCTATTTTGTAGTGGTGAGTAACGCTAAACCTTTCTAAAATTGGCTTGTGTTTTAAATTCCAACGTTGCCCTGAAAGTTTATCGTTTCCCAATACAAATTTATTTCCTTCTTCTTCTATGCTACCAACCGGAAAGCACGCATTTGTTTCTCCTAAGTTCCAACTGTCCGATAATATAACTTGCGCTTTCGCAAACTTAATTGCCGGTAATAAGCTCTGTGGTAGCGGATATAGCGCTTTTAAGTTGTACCACAAATGATCTCTTTCATAGATGCCTTTGTAATCCTTTGTATGAGCCTCTGTTTCTCCAAGTACTGCTACATCTAATCGATATATGTCATTACTAAATGCTTGTTCATAATGCTCTCTTAAATAGTTGTCTACAATCTCTACTAACGGACCTCTAGAACTGAAAAAATTTATTCTTCCAAACGATAACACTGGCCCATTTTTTTCAACTTTTCTACCTGAATAGTCTGATAATAAGCTGCCGAATATACTTTCATCTAATATAAACCTATCAACGTTATAGTAGTCATTAAAAATCCTCATTAGCCTTGATCTTGCTGGTAATGATAGTTTTGCAAGTTCTACTACTGCATCTACAAAAAAGTCATTTGGAACATCTTTTATTCCTATTTGTAATTCAAAGAAGTGTTTACCAGGTGGTTCTTCGATGATTGTAATATCTTCTATATTTGCCCATTTTAGTGCTATTTTTAGTGATGCTGGAGTTCCTCTCAGTCTTTGAAATTTTACTCCTTCTATTACGGCTTTTCTTCTATCTTTTACCCAGCGCAGTATTTCTTCTAAACCATATTCTTCTATTATCCAAGGCAATGTTTCTTCTTTAAGACTAAACTTAAATCCTCTGATACAGCTCGGATCAACCTTATAATCTGTTGCATCAACCAGTGCTTGCTCTTGCTTTGTTGCGTTTGGCGGTAATAAACTTTTCATTTGTCTTTTCTTTCAAGTTGCTTTAATTCCCTTTATTTAGGTAGCTTATGAGTAAGCAAGAGGTCATTCCAGAAAAATAAAGATGTTCTTAATATCAAAAACACTTTCCTTAATATTTGACCATATTATCCATACTTTAAAAAACAAATTACAACTTCTGGAAGAAAATCAATACTTTCCTCTCCCTAACATTGGATCCAGTAAACCACTTATTGCACGCAATCCCCTCACTGGCACAAAACAAAAAAAATACGTTTTAAATCCTATCTAACTTGACGTAGCCAAGCACTGCACACTCATTCCCCAGAACCACAACATCCTCTCTTGGCTCGATTAATTCTACGTTTTCTACACCCTCTACAAACAAATTTGCTATTATCCAAGATCTTGTAACATTCCATCCCAGCCTTCTATTTGCTTCAAACTTCTTAATAAACTGCTTCTTGATTTCCTCCTTTGATATTATAGGACTTATACTCATTCTGCTGTGAATATCTATTTCCGTAATATTGCAACCAATTACTGTTATCGTATCTGTTAAAACCCTTATATCATCTCTGGTAACCTGCTTTTTTACAATTTCAAGTAGGTCTTCTGGCACTGTGGATAACCATACGCGTCAAGTTAAGGAAATAAAGGTATGAAAGAGATAGAATAATAAGGTATAAGTTCTCCCAGATATACTTTTAGTGAGAGAACCAATGAATAAAATAACTTGCTTATCAAAAAAGCTCAAAGAATTTTTTAATGAAAAAGCAGAAAAAATCTCAATTACAACAAGGTTTATAAAAAGAAAGAGAAAGCTAAAAGGTTCATCATTCGTAAAAGCCATGGTCTTGGGTAATATAGGAGTTGATAATTGTAGCGTAGAAACAATGTGTCAATTACTAAACGAGGACTCGATAGATATAACAAAACAAGGTTTGGATTTTAGATTTACTGAAGAAGCAGTGGAATTTATGAAAAGGATGTATAATGAATCTGTGATTCTCTTTAAAAATATCTTGCAAGTTGATTGCAAAATCTTACAGCAATTTAATAGTGTTAAATTATTGGACAGTAGCTATATTACTCTACCTAACAGTATGGAAGAGATGTATAAAGGTTATGGTACTAGCTACAGTGGCTATGAAAGCAATACTAAGTCTGGAATAAAGTTACAATTAGTTTTCGACTACATGAATCAGATAATAGACCAACTTAATTTAACGGAGGGGGTAAGATCAGACCAGGGATATAGGAAACATTTAAGTAATATATTAAGCAATGATTTGCTAATATCTGATCTCGGTTATTTTGTGCCAAGTTCTTTTAAACAAATCAATGAAATAGGAGCTTATTTCATAAGTCGTTATAAATCCGATACCAACATATATGATGTAGAAACAAATCAAAAAATGGAGTTATTAGAATGTTTAGAGGATAAGTTATTTTTAGAAAACGAGGTATTGTTAGGAAAAGAAGCAAAAATTAGAGTAAGAATTATATGTCAGAAACTAACTGAAGAACAGTCTATGGCCAGAAGAAGGAAAGCTAATAGATTAGCAAGATCGCAGGGATATACATCCTCTAAAAGAAATCAAAAATTGTTGAACTGGTCAATATTTATAACTAATGTTCCAGAAAATAAAATTAGTGCTGAGCAAGTATTAACGATTTACAGAGTAAGGTGTCAAATTGAGTTATTATTTAAATTGTATAAAAGCCATATCAGGCTTGATAAGCTAAAAGGAAAGCCATGCAGAGTATTATGTGAACTATATGCTAAATTGTGCGCAATTCTTATATTTCACGGCATAGTTGGTTGCACAGAAGTGAAAAAGAATACAGAACTTAGCTTAACAAAGGCATTTATTGAGCTAAAAAGGCGGGTTAGAGAGTTATTTTTAGTATTAACCAAAATTAATAGTTTAAAAGCATTTCTTAAAAAACTCACTATAACTTGGTCGCTATTTTCATTAAAAGACAAACGTAGAAGGGCTAGAGTATCCACTTTAACCTCTCTAAATTTGCTCACAATCTCTTAACTTGACGCGTATGGTTGATAAAGAGACTGGAGAGTATCAAGGGATAGAGGCATTCCTCAGTAGTGAAAGCATAGTTCATATTGCTCCAAGAATATTAATTGCACCTCAGTTTACTCATCAGTTACCTGAAATAGATGGAGTAAATCCAGTAGTGAGTGCTTTAATTTCCATAGCAGAAAAATTAAGAGCAATTATTGTTGCAGATGGACCAAATACTAATGATGAAGAAGCAATAAAATGGAGAAAAAGTGTAGGCAGCTCAAGAATTTACGTAGTTGATCCATGGGTTAAGGTATTTATTGAAGAAGAAATCTTGCCATCGAGTCCATTTGTAGCTGGTTTAATAGCGAAAGTAGATAGCGAACAAGGATTTTGGCACTCACCTTCAAATAAAGAGATAAATGGTATTGTTGGAACAAGCAGGCCTATTGATTTTAGCTTAGGTTATACAAATTGTAGAGCAAACCACTTGAATGAAAATGAAGTAACAACGATAATTCATCAAAATGGCTATAGGCTTTGGGGAAATAGAACATGTTCAAATGACTCAAAATGGGCTTTTTTATCAGTGAGAAGGACTGCAGACCTTATTAATGACAGTCTACTTAGAGCTCATCTATGGGCAGTTGATCGCAATATTACCAAAACTTACATAGATGATGTGATTGAGGGGGTGAATTCTTATTTGGCCAATTTAAAAGCCCAAGGAGCGATTATTAGCGGAAAATGTTATGCAACACCAGAACTCAATACACCGGCAAACATTGCAAGTGGAAAAGTATATTTTGACTTTGAATTTACACCACCGTATCCGGCAGAACAGATTACTTTTAGGTCACACCTTGTGAGTGGCGCAATATTGTAAAAAGGAGAAAGAGAAATGCTACCAAAGATTTTAAAGAATTTTAACATATTTGTTGATGGCCGTGGTTATGCAGGAAAAATAGATGAAATAACCTTGCCGAAGCTTACCATAAAAACTGAAGAGTACAGAGCTGGTGGTATGGATATTCCAATAAATATCGATATGGGTATGGAAAAGCTTGAAGCAGATTTCACTTTTTCTGAATACGATACAGAACTCTTTAGGCTATTTGGTCTAATAAATGGGAATTCAGTTTCTTTGACACTCAGAGGTGGAATGCAAGGGAGTGGTAGTAATGATATTGAAGCAGTAATAATCAATTTAAGAGGCATTTTTAAAGAGTTTGATTTTGGTAACTGGAAACCTGCTGAAAAAGCAACGCTGAAGTGTACTGTAGCTGCTCATTACTATAAACTTACTATAGGTGGTAATGAGTTAATAGAAATCGATGCTGAAAATATGATTAGAAAGATAAATGGTGTTGATCAGATGGCTTTGCTACAAACGATTCTAGGGATCTAATATGGTTGACAAAATTACATAAAAATGTTAAAATATAAGAAGTTGTAGGTATATAGTTAATATGGATTCTAAAGCTCATACAAATTCCATAGAGCAGCTAACTGGTTTACTTGTTAGTGTAGCACAATCTCAAGACAAGTCCGTTTTAAAGTTATTAACTGAATTAATGGAAGAAGAAATCGAAGATATGGAATTATCTAAGATTGCTGACGAACGCTATAAAGAAAAGAAGGTTAAACATCAAGATGCCTTCTGGGATTAAGCCTTACAATATAGGCTATTCAGAATCTGTTATAAAGAAAGACATTCCGGCTCTTCCAGCAAAAGTAAAGTTAATGATTAAGAAGGCAATAATGGAGCGTCTAACAGTTGATCCAATTGGACTTGGAAAGCCATTAAAGCACAACTTAAGTGGGCAACGTAGTCTACGGGTGAGTACCTATCGTATACTTTATTATATAGATGTACCAGAACATACAGTAGTTATTACTTCAATTGAACACAGAAAAGATTCTTATCAAAGCTAATCCTATTTATAGCACCATACAAAGAAATTAGTTATGTAAAAGCCGATATAGACTTTTATTTAATTAACTTTTTAAGGAGGAACATGCAAGCTATAACACTTAATAACCCAATAACAGTTGATGGAATTTCTGTCTCAGAACTTACTGTTAGACGTCCAAAAGTTAGAGACTATCTTGCAATTGAACGCTTAAATGGTAGTGACCTTAGTAAAGAAGTAACTTTGACTGCTAATTTGACATCAGTTGCAAAAGAAGCAATTGAAGAGTTAGATATTGCTGATTATGTGAAAATTCAAGAGGTATTAAAGGATTTTTTTTCACCGATTATCCAAAAAACTTGAGATTAGAAGTATTAATGTTCAGCTCTGTTGTAGGAGGCGGGGTTGAACAAATACTTGATATGGAGATTAATGAATTTATCTTATGGCATAAAGCAGCGAGGAAGGTACAATGTCAACATTATCTATAAAAATCGGAGCAGTTTTAGATGGCAGTTTTAATACTGTAATAAAGGGAAGTAGTAGTCAACTCTCTAATCTTGGTGAGAATATAAGAAAGCTTGATTCATCTTTAAAGTCAGTATCAAAGTTTAAACAGTTAGGTCATGATGTTTTGACCAGCAGGAGGTCGTGGAAGGGCTTTGAAGATCAAGTAAAATCTTTAGCTAAACAAATGAAAGCGGTGGAGAAACCAAGCAAAACTTTAAAAGCAGAGTTTGACAAGGCCAAAACCTCTGCAACAAAAGCAAAAGAAGCATATTTGAAAAAGAGAGATGCTTTACATTCATTTAATGAAGAAGTAAGAAAAAGTGGAAGAAATATTAAGTCATTAGTAAGTGACCAATATAAACTTGGCTCGTCCATTGAAGCGCTGAAAGGCAAGTATGGTAAGCTTGGGTCTGCAATACGTAGTCACCAAAGTTTTTTAGCAAGTAAGGCACATTTTAAGTCACAAATTATAGAGACTATTGGACTAGGTCTTTCGCTTGCAGCTCCGATCAAGGTTGCGATTGATTTTGAAAGTGCTATGGCTGATGTAAAAAAAGTAGTAAAATTTGTGCAAAATGACACTAAAGATGAAGCATCAAAGTTTGCTAAAGAATTAAAGAAATTATCTCGTGAAATACCCTTGTCAGCTGCAGAATTAGCACAAATAGCTGCAAGTGGTGGTCAACTTGGTATTGACAAAGATGATCTTATGAAGTTTACAACAGTAGTTGCTAAAATGACCACAGCGTTTGACATGTCTTCAGAAGAAGCTGGTAATGCTATTGCGAAAATATCCAATGTCTATGGAATTAAAGTTGATGGTATGGAAAATGTAGGTAACATAATAAACCATCTTTCAGATAATACTGCTGCCAAAGCTAAGGAAATGGTTCTTACACTGAATAGAATTGGTGGTAATGCTAAACAGTTTGGTTTAGAAATTGATCAAGCAAGTAGCTTAGCAAGTGCGTTCATAAGCTTAGGTAAACAACCTGAAAAAGCAGCAACTGCTATAAATAACTTTCTTAGTAAACTACAGACTGCAAGAGAGCAAAGTCCTGAATTTCATGATGCATTAGATGAGATGGGAACAAGTATAGAAGAGCTTGAATAAACCATTAAAAAAAATCCTCAAGAGGCAATATTACAATTTCTTGAAACTTTAAAAGAAATAGATGATCAAGAGCGTGCCGGTATTCTTATGAATCTATTTGGTGCTGGGTTTCAAGATGACATTGCTCTTTTAGTAGGAAGCTTAGACATTTACAAGAAAGCTATTGAACATTTAGCTGATAAAGAAAAATATAACGCTTCAATGAAGGACGAATTTAACAATCGGGCAAATACTACAGCTAATAAATTACAATTACTTAAAAATGCAGTATTTGAAGCTGGAATGAATCTAGGGTCAGTAATGTTACCTACTTTAAATTATGTAGCTGGAAGTTTGAAAACAATAACAGAGCGTATAGCTTCTTTTGCAGAAAAACATCCAACTTTAACTACGGCAATCATGAGTACTTTAGCAGCTTTGATAAGTTTAAAAATTGCAGCAGTAGGACTAGGATACGGATTTACATTGCTAGGAAGTACGATTTTTGGTCTGAAAGCAAACCTACTTGGAGTATTTTCATTTTTATCAGCTACAGTTTTTCCTGCAGTAGTAACAGGACTAAGAGCAATAACGTTTGCTGTAATGAGTAACCCGATTGGACTTTTAGTAGCAAGTCTTGTCACTGGTGCAGCTCTTGTTATCACTAACTGGCAAAAAGTGAAAGACTTTTTCTCTAGCTTTTGGAAATCACTCATTAAACCTATAGGAGAAACCTTTTCATGGATGGAAATACAGTTAGTAGCATATTTGCTGAGAATAGCCCGATTAGAAAATTTGAAAATAATAGAAATTCTGTTAATAAGCTTTCTAAAAATAGTATTTTCAGTAATGGAAACCCATTGACAAATAATAGTGCTATTAAACAATTTTCAGAAAATAGCAAAAGCAATTTTGAAAGTTTTAAAGTTAAAAGTGTTATAGAAGAAAAAAGAGCTATGGAGCAAGAAGAAGTTGAGAAAGCATTCAAGAAAAGTAGATGTGAAAATAGGGAATCGAAAGTATATAACCAAGCATTCTATCAAACGTTTAATATCAATATTAAGTCTGAAGATGTGCTCAGCGTTGCTGATGCAGTAATAGAAAGATTTAGAGAACAAGCACGTGGAGCACTTTTTGATATAGTTGAAGAGTTGCATTAATGTTGTTTGGAAAATGTAAGCTTGAACCAACAAGCCTAAGATACAGTAAAGAAGAAAGGTGGTATACAATTGAATGTATTGAAAAAACGTCGCTACAAAACATTGGTTCAGGAATTGAATGTATTGATTTAACAGGAGTGATTTATTCACGTTATCAGAGTAATGGCTTAGAACAGCTAAAAAATATACGTAACACTCAAGAACCACACGTTCTAGTTGATAATTCAGGAAGTATATTTGGAAATTTTGTCATTACTAATGTAGAAGAAAAGCAGATATTATTTTTTCCTGATGGAAAACCGAGAAAAGTTGAGTTTATTTTGAAGTTAAAAAGTTACAGTAAGTGATTTATTATTACACGAAAGAAAACGAAATGTTGGATTACATTTGCTGGAAACATTATGGATACAGTAGTGGAGCAGTGGAGGAAGTATTGCTTGAAAATCCAGGCCTTGCAGAATACGCAAGCTTTTTGCCCGCTGGATTAAGAATTAAGCTTCCTAAAATTCAGAAAATATCGAAAGAATCTGTCATAAATATTTTAGATGAATGACGCCAGACTTTGATATAGTAGCAAAAAATAACCCAGTAACAGAGGTTTTAAAAAAGAGTTTAATATTATTACGTGTTACTGATGGATCCGGTACTACAAGTGACGAAGCTGAGATATATATTAGTTATAACTCTAGCGCTTTAGAACTTAAGGGTAATTTACAAATTTTTCTCGGATACAAAGAAACAGGTTTATTGCCTATGGGAGTATATAAGGCAAATCAAATTACAATACAAAGTCCACCGCAAACTTTAAGAATAAAATGTGATGCTGCAAGTTTAAGAGGATCATTAAAGGAAAGAAAATCAAAGGAATGGAAGGACATTACCTTAGGAGATTTAATTAAAGAAATAGCACAAAAGCATGGGTATGAAGGTAAAGTCGCTGAAAGATTTGAAAATATATTTATACCACATATCATTCAAGCAGATGAAAGCGACATGAGTTTTTTGGAAGGGTTAGGGAAAAAATATGATGCACTAGTAAAACCAGCAGGAGGATATATAATTTTTATTCCAAAGGGAGAAGCAAGATCAGCAACTGGAAAGATGTTAGGCACAACAGTACTTACACCTAAAGATGTTATAAATTGGGAGGTAAATTTTAATGTGCGTAACAAATATGGATCTGTTATTGCAAAATGGCACAGTTATGAAAAGGGAGAAACTATAGAAGAGAAAGTGGGAAATGAGGGTCCAAGTTATACCCTGCAAACGCTTTACTCTACCGCAGAATCAGCAATTAGTGCAGCAGCAGCTAAGTTAAGACAACTAAAACGTAGTACATCAAACTTAAATGTAACTGTTCCTGGTAATCCAGAATTATTTGCAGAAGCTAAGATCAGCCTTTCAGGATTTTGTCAGGAAATTGAAGGTGAATGGATAATTAGCAAGGCAGAACATATTCTCAATAATAGATACCGTCTTGCAAGTCAACAAAAAAATTACAAAAATTGTTCAAGCTGTATCATAAAATTAAAAAATACTTCCAATTCACATTTTGTGTAACGGTACACAGATTATAGTTAGTGAATATGTTGATAAGTAAATTTCCGCTTTTTTGTACGTATAAAATTAATTTACTTATCAACATATTCACTAACCAGTTACAAAATTTGTGTAAGATACTATTTTACATAATTGGAGCGTTTTTTGATTTTAAAGCACTAAACTTTCAGCCAAACTCCTAGCTCTGTAGTTTTTGATATGATCTGGATCAAAAGCCTTCTTTGACCTTAAAACACCAAAAACAATATGGAGTAACTTACGCATTGCAGCTCCCACAATGGCCATGTTATGCTTGCCTTTCTCTTTTAACCTTTTGCAAAAAGTCATAATAGTAGGATTATGATTCTTAGCTACTATGGCAGGAAAGTACATTGCCTTACATAATGTTCGTGAACCGGATTTACTTAATCTGGGCTTGGCATGTACAGACGTACCTGACGTTATATTTCGTGGTATAGCTCCAGCATATGCTGCCAATTGCCTGGCATCCTTGAAAGCTTTTATGTTAGGAACTTCAGCCAAAATAGCTACTGCTGATTCTTCTCCTATTCCTGGAATGGTCAATAGAAGTTGAAAATTTTCCAACAATTCTTTGTGTTTATTTAATAGTTCACGTAAGGAGTTTTTTATTCTTTCTATTTTTTGTTTTATGTTCATTGCAAGGTCTTCCCAAGCATTTGCAACTTCTTTAGGCAGTCTCTCTTTTTTTTCTAAGTGGTTATTTACTAATGTCAATTCATCTTTTAACGCAGCCGAGCAACGATAAAGATGCTTTAATTTCTTTAACTCAGGAGAAGGTGGTGCCCAACGAATAGGTTCCTGTCTTTGGCAATAATCGGCAATTATCTCTGCATCAGTCTGATCATTCTTTTGTCGTATAAGCTTACTTTTTGCATAAAATCTTATACAAGCTGGATTAACAACACTCACAAAATGTCCAGTATTGTGTAGAAATTCAGCTAAGGCTTCACTATAACAACCAGTAGCTTCCATGCAGGCTTTTACTTGTTCTACATTATGCTTTTGTAGAAAGCTCAGTAAACCTTGAAACCCATGATCATTATTCTTGAAACTCCTTTTCCTGGTTTCACGTTTTCCTTTGTTGCTTATGAATGAAAGAGAAACATCAAAGCGATCTTTTGATATGTCTATACCCAAAAAGTTGTTGATCATATATAACTCCATACGTTACTATTAAAATGAAAAGTAAGGCTAACCTTGTGGATACAGAATTATAACCATTTAGGTCTTTCTACGATACCGTTCAGCCTATACTTTTGAGAAGGGAACTCTTGTCTACCACACAGATTTTATATCTAAGGAGATATTCAAAGTTCTTCCCTTCTCCACCTAATGCTTAAGCTTAAAACATCAGATGCTTTTGACAAGATACAAGGGGATATCAAACTATAGTAGAGGCAACAGTGAGCAAAGCTGTTTAAGTGAAACTTAAGCAAATGATTATTTAATTCTAGATGGGTATAATTATTGCAGTACTACATGAGCAGAAATGTAAGAAGGCTTTTTCATAAAAATTCAATTATACGTCAAGGAGAATTTGATGGATTAATTTTTCTTATAGTGCTAACGGTGTGTATTGTGGTTATATATTTTTCCTTGTTTAAAAAAGGAGATGAGAGTTACAGCGCCACATTAGAAATCGCAGCTAAGAACTGTGACTTGGAAACTGTGAAATCCTTGATAAAAGATAATATAAGTATTGGTGAAAAATCATTACGTTATGTTGCAGGAGAAGGATGTTTAGAAATCGTAAGGTTTTTAGTAGAAGATGGTATTGATATTAATGCTACTAATAAATTTAAATGGACAGCGCTACATTCTGCTGCAGATCAAGGCTATTTAGAAATCGTTGAGTTTCTATTAGAAAAAGGAGCGAATCCTAACATAAAGGATAGCAATGGAAAAAGCCCTAGAAGAATAGCTGTAATGGCATCAAGGCACAACAAAGATAAACCTTACAGAGAAATAATAAAGCTACTTGCAGAAGCAGAGGATCGATACAAATCAATAGAAAGAAATCACTAAAGCTGCAAGTTTTCTATAATCTGTATATAAACTTCTAAAACTATCTATAACAAGTTAATATTTTCACATGAAAAAGCAAAAAATCCCAATCACAGTAATAGTAACGATGGTAATACAGACCATAGCAACAATTTGGTGGCTCGCTAAGCTTGATTTAAAAGTACAAATTCATGATCAATTTATAGAACGAAATCACGAACTAATGGAAACAGTTTATCGACTTGAAGAGAGAGTGAAAAACCTCACTGAAGAAGTCAATGAACTTGAAGCTATTCACAAACACAAATAAGAACTAAATTTTCAGTGACAAAGTACATTTTATCTGTAGATGGAGGTGGCATTAGAGGGATAATACCTGCCATTATTCTAGCAGAAATTGAATCTAGGACAAAAAAGCCAATTTCCCAGATTTTTGATTTAATGGCAGGAACCTCAACCGGTGGGATTATTGTTGCTGGACTTTGTAAAAGCAATAAACTTCAATACTCTGCCAATGATTTGGTTGAACTTTACCAAGAGTATGGAGCATATATCTTTCAATCATCATTTTGGAGAAAATCAATTGCTTCTTGGCTGAGTGGTTCTCAGTACTCATATAGAAATATGGAATTTATTCTCAACAAATACTTTGGTGAAAGTACTATGGCCGATGTTGCGAGTAATCTACTACTCACCAGTTATGACATTCACAATAGTTGTGAATTTTTCTTCAAAAGTTGGAAAGAAGAAAACATTAAGTTAAAAGATGCACTCAGAGCTACAACAGCTGCTCCAACGTACTTCACACCAAAACGTCTGAAAATTAGCCAAACAGAGAGAGTGTTGATAGATGGCGGAGTGTTTGCCAATAATCCAGCGGCTTGTGCATATGCAAGTGGTAAAAGGTTATTTCCAAATGATGAGATTATACTGCTATCAATAGGTACTGGTGGAACAAATAGAAGTATAAAGTATGCTAACTCAAGGAGATTTGGCAAAATAGGGTGGATCAAGCCACTACTGAATGTGATGTTTGCTTCTGGATTGGATTGCGTTGATTATCAACTAGAACAAGTAATAGATGATAAATACATAAGAATACAATCGCAATTGAAAGTAGCATCGACTGAGATGGACAATATTACACTCAAAAATATCAAATCTCTTCAGCAAGAGGCAAATGCAATGATAAAGGACAACCAGAAATTAATAGATAAACTTTGCGATTTCATATCTTAATTTATACCAAGCAAAATTCAACTGAGCCAAAAAAGTTGGTTAGCAAATTCTACTGGTTAAATCATTAACTAACTTTACTTATATCTTAAACACATTCAATTTTCACACTCACCCAACTCATCAGCAGTTAGGCCACTTGCTCGCACAATAATATCAATAGCAACACCTTCCTTAACTAGATCTTTTGCAATCTTGATTTTCTCTGCTTTTTTAACCTTTTCTTTACCAGTTTGCATTCCTTCAGATAAAGATCTGGCTACCGTATCCAGTAATTCTTGATCCTCAATTTTTTCGCATTTACCTATAAACCGCAAAACTGGCTCATTTTCATATTCTGTTAGTCCAAGAGCTTTAATGTTAACTGATAATGTCTTTGCTATCTTATATAATATTTCAATTGGAATGTCTGTATATCCTCGTTCATAGTCGTGTATTTCTTTAGGTGTTGAACCGATTTTATTTGCCAAGTCCTCCTGAGTGTATTCCCGTATTAATCTCTGCTCTTTTATCCTTTTCCCCACTTTGTAGAGTATAGAATCAGTACAAATTTCTTTCTCTATATCATCATATTCATAAGTAGATAAGCGAGTCACTTGGGAAATAATATCAACTGAAACTCCTTCTTTCACTAGATTCTTTGCTACTTCTATTTTCGCTTCTTCTTGGCTAATTTTCTCGCTAATATATACAAACCTTACTAATGGATACAGCTTCTTGCGTAATTCCTGATCCTTAATTTCTCTATGTATTTTTGTTAGATAGACTATTTCTTTATCCTCATCTTCATACCAACTGTTTTCTCTTAGTACTGTTGGTCCTGGAAGTAGATCTATAACATTAACTGATAATGCTCCTGCTATTATATACGATTCTTTGATTGTAATAGCCTTGCACCCTAGTTCAAAGTTATGTATTTCCTTATATGTTAAACCAATTTTGCTTGCTAATTTTGCCTGAGTATACCCTTGTACTATCCTACAACCTTCTATTTTTTTCCCCAGCTCGTAGCTCAATATGCTCTGAATTATCATAGATAAATCCTCTAAAAGCTGTTTTTCCTACAGAAGCAAACATATATTCTATCACAAAAAAATCCACTATTGGCTAAGTTTTTATGAAATCACAAAAATTCCTCAATCATATAATTTGATAAGCCTGTCGTTTGCAAGATAATATCAACAGAAATTCCTTCTTTCACTAAATTCCTTGCAACTTCAATCTTCTTTTCCTCTCTGACCTTTTCTCTACAAACATGTATACCTTCAAATAAAGACTTGATTAGCATATCGCGTAATTCCCGACTCTCAATCTTTTTGTATTCTTCTATCAACTTTGATAGCTTTTCTTCCGCTTCACTATCCTCATCTGATTCGGGAAGTAGATCTATGATACTGATTGATAATACCTTTGCTATTTCATCTAACATTTCAAGTGAGACAGCAGCTCTCCCTTGTTCATACTCGTATATTCCTTGATTTGTTATGCCAACTTTATTCGCTAAATCTTTTTGTGTATATCCTCGTATCAATCTCCACTCTTTTATCCTTTGCCCTACTTTGTATGGAATGGGAATTTTGTTCTCCTCACACTCACCAATAGATAAGTTAGTTGTTCGAGAGATAACATGAGCAGAAACTCCTACTTTCATCAAACCCCTTGCTACTTCTATTTTTACCGCTTTTCTGCTTCTTTCCTCACTCAAACGAATAAATTTGGTTAATAAATAAAATACCTCGCTTAATTCTTTATCTTTATAACCCTTTACTAAATTTAATATTTCTTCATCTTCAAAATATCTTTTTTCATTTGGTAGCGTCTCTCCACAAACTAGACCTTTAACATTTACTGATAATGCTTCTGCTATAGCATATAATTTCTTAATTGGAATTTTACGACTCCCTTTTTCATATTGCAGTATTGCCCAGTACTTTACACCAACCTTCTCCGCTAAATCCTTCTGAGTATACCCTCTCTCTAACCTCCAATTTTTTACTTTTTGCCCTACCTCACAGTCTAGACTTTTTTCCATACAAAGAACCATACATATAATATTTTCTACTATAGCTCAAAGGCTCCAGATATAATGGGGAGAGTAGACCAGTGGAACTTCCCCTACCAGTCTCTCGCAGAACTGTACATAAACCTCTCAGCTTATACAGCTCCCATTATTTAGCCTTTTTGACCCTAAACCTAGTGTCCAATGATAGAAAATATTTGGAGACCTATCTCTCACCTTTCCTAGAAATTGTCTTGCTAGTCTTCCGTGACTCCTGAGTCTCTTATATTTCCTTTTGACCCACTTTTCTAGATGCCGCTCTACATTCTTTAGAGATTTGTAGACCTCAGTTCTGTAAAATTTGCCATAGTACTGATACCAGCCTCTGACTATTGGATTTACTTTTCCTGATATCTCCTCTAATGTTATATGCGTATTTCGTAGCATTTTCCATGATCTTATGGTTGTAGTAATCTTTTTCTTGGCCTTGTTGCTAATTGCTGGGAGAAATGAAACAAAATGCTTCCCTATTTTATTTCTTGCTAACCTGGGTCTGAATGTGTAACCCAGAAAATCAAAACTTTGTTTAGGAAATTCATCTCTCCTATTGTCATCCTTACAGTACACTATCTGTGTCTTTTTAGGATGTAATTTCAACCTATACTCAGCCAATCTCTCTTCGATCATTACTTTCACAAATCCTGTCTGTTTCTCTGTTCTGCAGTGCACTATCGCATCGTCCACATATCTCTCAAATGGTACCGTCGGATAGTTCTTTTTCATCCATATATCAAACACATGATGCATGAATATATTAGAGATGATTGGGCTAACTGAACCTCCTTGCGGAACTCCTTTATCCCTAACTACTTTACTGCCATCTGCAAGTTGTATAGGGGATTTCATCCACCTTTCAACATATAGTATGACCCATTTGCAGTCTGTGTGTTTCTTGATAGCCTGAAGTGCTAAGTCGTGATCCAGATTGTCGAAGAACCCTGATATATCAAGGTCTACCACCCAATCGTACTTCCAGCATCTCTTACGCGCTGTATCTACCGCATCCAATGCTGATTTATTCGATCTATAACCATATGAATCCTCATGGAATTTTGGCTCCACTAACGGTTCGAGATACATTGTTGCTGCTGTTTGCGCTATCCTATCTGATACAGAAGGAACACATAAAATTCTTTGTCCTCCTCCCATATCTTTCGGTATTGCTACAGCTTTTACAGGCTCTGGAAAATAACTTCCGGATGACATACGATTCCATAGTTTGTATAGATTATCTTTTAGATTTTCCTCAAACTTTGTTATCGAAACCTCATCTACACCAGCAGCACCCTTATTTCTCGATACTTGTTTATAAGCTCTCCAAATAAGTTGCTTCGGTATATCAAAAGACTTTGTTTTATTCATTAACTCCTCCCTTTCGGTTGATAAATAATTAAAACTAAATAACTCAGCCCCTTCGCTCCATTTCCATTACAGAAACTTCTTCACTACTACGAGCTGATCCGCCCCTGTTTTCCGCATCGGTACTCTCATCCTCAGAGATCAGCTCCTTGGATTTCTCCCTTATCATCGAAACGACAGGTTCCCGCAGTTCCACGCAATAGCCCAAAATAGATTCATGCCACCTCTATGCCGGACGCCATCTATCCAGTAAACAAGCTCCCGATAGATTTATCCCAGGTTAAGTCTAACCCCTGGTTTTGACATCATCCAATTCCTTTCGACACTTTATCAGTGGTTCATTTTCATTCATCTCTCTATTTTACACATGACGCATATTTGCGCCTTTTCCATAACGCTCACTACCTTAGCTTTTTACCAAAGCAGCTTATGGTTGTTTGAAGCCTGCTCTTGTAAGCCGGCTCCGAGGGGCCCACCCCCATCTATTGAGTAGCTTTTGCACTTAGTTTGCTCTTACTTGAACATTCCTTGTGTCTCTACGGCACACTAGACTCTGGAACCTTAAAATAAATGAATTAAAGCCCCCTAAAAGTTTCTTTACTATTTTCACGTACTTTATCTACCCATGAAGACAATTTTTCACTTGGGCTATCAACCTCCTTCATAAGCTGCTTGCTATTCCATATGCCACATCTCATAAAACTTCCCTTTTCTACTGCTTCTTTAAGTTTTACTCCAGCAAAAAGACAATTTTTTCCTATTTCTTCGCCTCTTTCTTGTAATTTAGACCACATTTCCTTATTTTCTACTCTGACTTGTACTTGATCATATTTTTTTACATCGTGGTACAATATAATATCTAGCTTACCAATGCTTGTAGGAAATTCTAATATAATAGAGCTTCCATCTGACATATCGATATAGTTTCTTATACCTCCCTTCTCACTTTTAACCTCAACTGCATCATTGCCAATTTTTAAAATATTACTTCCTAACTCTCTCAGTATTTTGGCTACCTCTACCTTGCTATCCCCAGAAAATTCTATATACGATGTTGTATTATCTATTTCAACATCTATTAATTCTCCTTCTTGCACAGCACTTTCTCCAGCTTTCTCTAGTTCTTCTAGTCTCTCATCTATCTGTGGCTGAACTTCTGGTTGTAGCTCATTATAGATTTCACCTATCAATTTATTCTCCAATAAAGTATCATGAAACTCTGCACCGTTTAGCATTAGTTTACGTATTAGCTTTTTACGATCAGCCTTATCAAATTTATGAAAATGTGTACCCAATATTACATACTCAGCAAAGCTCCATTCCCCATCATTACATGCATTTAGCCTTTCTCCAGATGCTAATACTTGGTCTATGGCTTTATGCAATTCATTTACGCTTTTTGCCTCTACTACAGAACTCTTAAACCAGCTTAACTTTTCACTTTCGCTTGCACTTGGCTTTATTTTTTTCAAAGCTGAAGTAAATGGATTTAAATATTCTGCTTGATCGTTTAAAGGTTTTGTACCATATATATAATCAAGCCCTTTTCCATAGTTGATTTGAACGTCTCTATTAGAGGAGGGCACTTCTCCAGGTTTTTTAGCCTTATTAATTTTGCCTACAAAGGTGGATTGCTCCTTAGTACGACCAATTCCTATAATCGCATTTGATATTTCACCCTTTGATAATCTATCAAGATCAACATTTAATTCGTAAACACCTCCTTCTTGATCATCAAAAGGTACAATTATTTTATTAACCATATTAGCCTCCGCTATTAAATATACTTTACTAAGTCTACAACCGACTTTATTACTTTATTATTAACTTAATATATACTTTTTCATTAATTATAAGCAATAATTAATGCATTTGCAAATACTTTCTTCATTCAAGTAGTTAAACAGCTCATGAAAATCTTCAAACATCTCCTTTATAACAGTCCTTGCTCTTTAAAGCTAAAATACCCAACACTTGTGATGATAATATGATCCAGTAACCTAATCCCTATAGTCTGACAAGCTTTAGCCAAGTCTTTAGTTACAGCTTCATCCTCATCAGATGGCTTTAACCTTCCTTCTGGGTGGTTATGCGATATTATTATTGACGTCGCTTTTCTTATTAATGCCTTTCTTGTTACTTCTCTTATGTAAAAAGGTACCTTATCTACTGTACCAGTAAACACTTCTTCCCCCTTTAAACGGCACTTTTGATCAAAATATATTATTTTCATCTTTTCCTCCTCTGAATAGCCAATACTCACCCTTAAATATTTTACTATGGTTTCCAAGTTATCCATTACAGGTCCTTTCTTTAACTCTTCTCTTGGTACTCTCTTTGAAGCTTCCTTTAGGCATAAAATTACTGCTACTGTAGAGTCAGTTATCCCTTCTATAGTTTTCAAGTCATCTATTTCCTGGCCTAAAACTCCTCCTATTCCAAAACTATCTATTAGCTTTCTAGCAATAATTCGAGCTTCTTCCCTGTCATGCACTGCACTTAGAAACGTTTCTATTACTTCACGATCAAGTAGTGCTTTACCGTTGCTTTCTAATGCTCTGAATTCTATTTCTTCTCTACGATCTTTCTTATTATTCATAAAAATTACCCTTCACTAATAACAAAATGTTTTTATATATTTACTGCTGTTTTTTTGTCAGCATTGGCATAGAGCCATAGCTTTCGAGTGAAGTCAAATCAATTTTTCAATCTTTTTTACTTATTTTTTCATCAAAAAGTAAAGATATTAATAGATACTGATTTTTTTATTTTAAATTTGTTGAATTTCGTCTAAAGAGATGCCCACTGTTTTTAAAATAATATTGATAGAAATTCCTTCCTTAACTAAGTTCTTTGCAATTTTTATCTTTTCTATTTTCTTTACTTTCTCTTTGCAAACTTGTATGATTTCAAGCAGAGACTTTATTAGTACATAACGTAGTTCTTGGCTTTTAATCTTTTTGTATTCTTCTATTAACCTTGATAGCTCTGCTTCACTATTCTCATTTTCTGTTGTTTCTGGAAGCAGATCTGTAATATTAATTAGTAGTACCTTTGCTATTTCATCTAACATTTCAAGTGAAACAGCAGCTCGTCCTTGTTCATATTCATATATTCTTTGATTTATTATACCCACTTTACTTGCTAAATCTTCCTGAGTGTATCCTCTTCTCAACCTCCATTCTTTTATTCTTTGACCTACTTTATACGGAATGGAAATTTTTTTCTCATCATTATCATATTCATCAATAGATAAACTGGTCGTTTGAGAGATAACATGAGCAGAAACTCCTTCCTTAACTAAACCCTTTGCCACCTCTACTTTTACTGCCTTTCCACTCTCTTCCTCACTAATACGGATGAATTTAGTTAATAAATAAAACGTTTCGCGTAATTCTTGATCCTTAATCTCTTTATGTCTTCTTACTAGATTTACTATCTCTTCTCCCTCATACCTTTGCTTATTTGATACTTCTTGTCCGCAAGCTAGATCTCTAGCAGTTGTTGATAATGCTTCTGCTAATTCATATAACTTCTTAATTGAAATTCTGCGTGTTCCTTTTTCATATTGCAGTATTACCTGATATGTTGTTCCGATTTTTCCCGCTAAATCTTTTTGAGTATATCCTTTTGCTAACCTACAACTTCTTACTTTCTGTCCTAGTTTGTAATCTAAAGATTCAAGGTCGCTAGCGGTCATTCTTTTTCGTAACCTGCCATTTTAGAAATTTTATATAGAAGTTTTGCTAGCATATTGTTATCTTTATTGAAGAGTAGTATATTAAACTTCTATGCTGTGACAAGCTAAGAAGTTCACACTTTAAATAGGTATCTTTGAGGCTGCTAAATCACGAATCCATTTGTTGGCCTTTTAATGTACCTTATAGAAGAGTTGATAAAAAGATCTATAAAAGGACGTCCAAGGTGCGTACTAGGGTCATCTATGAAGGTAGTTTTTTACCAACTCTTGAAATTTAGCTAACTTTAATAGACTTTGGCATAAAAACGTTGAATATTTCTTCACAATTGTGTATAATTATTAATGCTTTTTAGGTACTCGCGCTATGGCTCTTTCGAAGTTTCTCGATCCAAAATTAGACTTAACATTTAAAAAAATATTCGGTACTGAAAAAAATAAGAATATCCTTATTCACTTTTTGAATGATATCTTAGGCTTTACTGGAGTCAATGCTATTCAAGATGTTGAGTTCCTCAGCACCATTATGGACCCTGAAATTGCCTCTGATAAGCAGAGTATTGTTGATGTTCTGTGCAGAGATTCCACTGGGGCCAGATACGTGATTGAGATGCAACTCGCTCGTGATAAAGGCTTTGAAAAACGTGCTCAATTATATGCTGCTAAGGCTTACTCAAGGCAGGCTGATAAAGGTGGTAAGTACATTGATTTAAAGAAGGTTTTCTTTATTGCTATTTCCAATTGTAATTTATTTCCTGATAAGCCTGATTATATATCTAGCCATACCATAAGAGATGAAAAAACTAACGAGCATGACTTAAAAGATTTTCAATTTATTTTCATTGAGTTACCAAAGTTTCCTAAGAGTAGAGAAGAACAGCTAGAAAATGTAGTAGATCGTTGGCTATTTTTCTTCAAATATGCAGAAGAAACAACTGATGAAGATTTAAGGAAAATAGCAGAAAAGTCACCGATAATAAAGCTAGCATATGATGAATTAGACAAGTTTCATTGGAATGAGAAAGATCTCGTAGCTTATGAAGAAAGGGTCATGGATTTACAGAAAGAAGCTGCTATCTTGGAACAAAAACTCGATGATGCTAAACATGAAGGTAGACAAGAAGGTATCCAAATCGGCCATCAAAAAGGTAAAATTGAAGGTAAAATTGAAGTTGCAAAAAATTTACTTAAAGCTGGCATCTCTATTGACGTTGTATCACAAACTACGGGCCTTTCTTTAGATGAGATTAAGAAATTAATTTAACCTTATTCCTAGTCAAATGGCCTTGAACTGAAGCATTACTTAAATAACTTTGAGGCTCTAAACTCATTTGCTTTGCATCATCAACTTCTAATCTACCATCTCTGTTGTGTAATATCTGCTCTATTGATTGATTTAGCAGACCCTTATTAAATTGAGCTATAAACTTGTCAAATTTCTTCGGATTTAATTTACCAGCTTCTTCATCAGGACATGCTTTCTCTACATACGATTTTAAAATCCCTGAAATTTCATTGAATTTACCACCCATGATTTTTCCAGTAATCTCTTTGTGCATTCCCACAAAATCAATATTCAATCGATGCATTGATACACCACTTTTTAATCCAGCTTGCTCTACTACTTTCTCAAATTCCTTTGTAATATTTAATGCATAGCCCTGTGCTTCTAGTGGGGATATAGACTGACCTACTGTAGAAATATACTTTTGACCTGTAACTTTTCTAATTAATAAATCAAGTAACATTATTGTACCATTTACATCGATTGGTGGACTAATTTGTGAGATTGAACTTTGAGTGAATGTTTTCTCAGGTAAAGCAGCTCTAGAACCTAATAACCCACTCACAGAGCTTCTTATCCAACCAAATACATTTATCCATGAAGATGGTCTTGTGCCACTACTTGCTGCTATCTCAGGTTGATTTATAGCAAGTGGTTTTCTTGAAATATGATGACGAGCATGATCTCCATGGTGATGACGACGTCTGCGTTGCACAGGTTTTTCTCTTTCTTCCTTGAGTTTTTCTTTTAAATATTCCACAATATCATTGTGTCCTTCGCTTCTAGCAATATCTAGCGGTGTTCCATCAGCATTACATTTAGCATTAATGTTGGCCCCCTTAACTATAAGGTACTCTACTACATCCAAATGACCACTCCAAGAAGCCCAGTGCAGTGGTGTATGACCTTGTGTATCAGTATCATTAACGTTAGCTCCCTTGCTTATCAGATCTATAGCCTTATTAAGATCACCACCTTTTGCTGCGATCAACAATTTTTTATCTAAGTCTAATTGCGTTTGCTTCAAATATTCTACAACATCACTAAGTTTTTGATAGGCAGCAATATCTAGCGGTGTTTTACCAGCCTTGCACTTAGCATTAATGTTGGCTCCCTTACTTATAAGGTATTTTACTACATCTAAATAACCAACAGCAAGGTGCAGAGGAGTATCATCATTGTTATCTTTAACATTAACATTAGCTCCCTTGCTTATCAGATCTATAACTTTATTAAGATTACCACCTTTTGCTGCGATTAACAATTCTTTATTCAAATCTAATTGTGCTTGTTCTAGATATTTTACAACATTATTATGTTTTTGATCGATAGCAACATTTAACGGTGTTTTACTACCCTTGTCTTTGGCATTAATATTAGCCCTTTTATCTACAAGATACTTTGTTATATTTAGATACCCACCCCAAGAAGCCCAATGTAGTGGTGTCCAGTAACCATTATCTATTATATTAACATCGACTTTCTCTTCATCTATAAAATATTTTACTATATCTAATTTACCGTTGGAAGCAGCACAGTGCAGGGGAACTCTGCCACTATTATCTCTGATTTCTAAAATATTTTTCTCACCTATAGAACATTTAATTATATCTAAATGATTACCTAAAGAAGCATTACATGGAAGAGTGCTACCATTATTGTATTTAAATATTGAATCAGCGTATTCTTTTATCAAAAACTTTGCAACCTCTAAACGTCCTCTCCATGCAGCATAGTGCAGTGGTGTGTAACCTTGTTTATCAGTATCATTAATACTTACTCCCTTGCTAAGAAAAAACTCTATGATATCTTTACTATTATTCTCAGCAGCAACATGTATAGACTTTTTACCATAAGGGCCTTTATCTGCAGCATTAATATCAGCGGCTTTCTTTACCAAAAACTCTGCAACTTCTAAATGACCTTTGTATGCAGCCCAATGTAGTGGTGTCCAACTGTACTTATCTCTAGTATTAACATTAGCATTTCGACTAATAAGACTCTTCACTTTATTGAGATCGCCATTTTGTACTGCAGTCAGCAATTCTTTATCTAAATCTGACTGTACTTGTTCTATTATTTGTACTATATCTGTATAACCTTCTTGCACAGCCAAATCCAAAGGTGTTTTACCATCCTTGTCTTTAGCGTTAATATTAGCACCTTTATTGAGAAGAAGTTTGACTGTACTTGGTTTATTTCCTTGTATAGCTAAATGTAAAGGTGTTGAACCGTTATTATTTACATCATTAATGCCACTAGCATTTTTATCTAAAAGAAATTCAACTATTTCAAGCTTACTATCATACTGAGCAGCCACATGTAAAGGTGTATTGCCATACACATCTTTAGCTTTGATATTAGCGTTCTTATCAAGAAGAAACTTAACTATGTCGAACTTGTTGCTAGAAGCAGCAAAGTGTAAGAGTATCCAATCATTATTATCTTTAGTATCCAAGCTAGCACCTCGATTTGCAAGGCCTTCAACTTTATTGAGATCTCCATCTTGCACTGCAGTCAATAATCCTTTGTCTAAATCCAACTGTGCTTTTTTCAAAAATTCTATTGTATCTACGCAATTCTTTTGAACGGCTAATTCTAAAGATGTTCTACCGTCAGCAGTTAAAGCATTAATATTAGCGCCTCTCTCAACAAGATACTTAACTACATCTAATGAACCCAATTGAACAGCCCAATGAAGAGGCATCCAACTTTCATTATCTTTGGCATTAATATCAGCACCGTTATTTACGAGAAGTTTAACTATATTTAAATTATTCTTTTGAATTGCCCAGAACACAGAGGCCCAACCCAGCCTACTTTGAGCATTAACATTAGCACCTCGTCTGATATTGTCTTTAACTTTGCCAAGATCTTCTTTTTCTACAGCAATCAATAACTCTCTATCCAGATTTAATTGTGTTTGTTTTAAAATTTCTACTATATCTGTGTAACCCTTTTGCTCAGCCAACTCTAAAGGTATTTTACCATCTTTATTTTTAGCCTTTAAACTAGCTCCTTTTTCTATAAGATATTCTACTACTTTTAAGCGATCATTATTACAAGCATTATGTAGAGGAGTATTATCTTTAGTCTCTAAATTTGCACCTTGAGCGATAAGATCTTTTACTTTATCAAGATTACCACCCCTTGCATTAATTAATAACCCTTGATCCAACTCCGCCTTCTTCAAAATTTCTATCATATTTCCTTTAGTAGCTAAACCTAAAGGCGTTTGGCTATTCATGTCCGTAACGTTGACACTAGCACCTCTATCAAGAAGGAGTTTGACTACACTCAACCTGTTCGCATCAACAGCAAGATGCAAAGGCTTTTTATTATCTTTGTCTTGAGATTCGGTATCAACACCTTCATCAAGAAGAAATCTGACCATATCTAAATTACCCTCTTGCACAGCAAAATGTAAAGGCGTTCCTTGAATCGTTATTTCATTATTAAATTTAGCACCGTTACCAATAAGAAGCTTTACTGCACCCCATTTACCTAACTGAGCAGCATAAAGTATCGGTGTCCAAGCAATATTATCTTTAATTTCAATATTAGCACTTCTATCAATAAGGAACTCAACCATGTCCAAATTATCCTTTTGAGTAGCAAAGTGTAAAAGTGTTTTACCTTCCTTATCTTGAACATCAACATTAGCTCCTCTATTAAGAAGAAGTTCTACTACACTCCACCTACCTGACTGAGTAGCGAGAAATATTGGTGTGTACCCAAATTTATCTTGAACTTCAATATTAGCACCTCTATCAAGAAGAAGTTTCACCTTATCAAATTCACCCGCCTCGGAAGCAAGATGCAACAGTGTTCTGTCAAGTTTACCTTGAGCATTTATGTCTCCACTGTTTGGAACCTCTGAATGTATAGAACTCTCTTGTGAATTAACAATAGAACTCACATTATTTAATTTATCAATACTGTCTGAATTATTTATTTTATCCATTTCGTTACTTAATAATATCTCTTTGTCAGTAAATTTTATAGTTAATGTTTTCATTTTAGATTCTTTATAGAAATCCTTAAACCGTATAATACATAACTCACTTGCCTCTATATCAGCATTAAAGGCATTGGTAACTATCAAGTCGTACTTATCATGAAGATAGGTATACTGCCCTGCTTTTTTAGATATTACTAATTTATTCTTTTCTTCTATGTCTTGAGGTGTTACTACAATAATTTTTTCATCAGAAATAAAGAACGAAGACTTTAAACCTAAACTATCATCTATTTCCATCGGTGCATTATCAAGAATAATTTGTAATTTTTTATACCACTTATTTACAAGGGCATCTTTTAGCCTAACTGTTACTACATCTTGCTGCAAGCCGGTAGCTGATATAGATAACTTAATTAATAAATCACTTTTGTCTTTAATAACTGTTGGTATCGGTTTTATACTCAAATCCCTATCTACTTGTTGCACCAACTGATGTAAATCTAATGTACTTCTTAAACTTTTCTTTCCATTGACATCATCATTAATCACTACTTCTTGAATAGGGAAGTTTTCAATATCAAGTGTTTCATAACCTGAAGTAATTGCACATACATCGTTTCCGCTTAGAACAATATTTCTTCTCCCACTTGCATTGAGTTCACTACATACATCTCTCCTCATAGAATCCGCAGCATTGCTTCTCCCTCTATTATTTAAATAAATATCTAAATCTAACTTATTTTTTGACTGATTTAAAAAGGTGTGCCTTTCAACATCTTCAACTATAGCAGATATTCTACTTGCTATTTGCTGACTATTTTCTTCAGTCAATATTGACTGATAGTCTACTACAGTTTGATTATAACCATTTAATTCTTGTATGCTACGTCTCTTGCGAGTAGATCCACAATCTTCAATTTTCCACTTAAATTGATCATTATTTCTATTTGAAGGCCAAGTGAACACATACCGCCTATCCCTGTCACAATTGTTTAAGTGGTACATACAATCATTATTAGGTGAGTACAAGTACCTTCCATACTCAACATTTTTTAGATACACATTACCACCATCAAGCTCAACTTTCCACTTGCCATTGTTTCCTAGCTTTGAAGGCCAGGTAAATACATACCGCCTATCCCTGTCACAATTGTTTAAGTGGTACATACAATCATCATTAGGTGAATACAAGTACCTTCCATACTCAACATTCTTTAGATACACATTATCGCCATTGAGCTCAACCTTCCACTTAAATTGATCACCATTTCCATTTGAAGGCCAAGTGAACACATACCGCCTATCCCTGTCACAATTGTTTAAGTGGTACATACAATCATTATTAGGTGAGTACAAGTACCTTCCATACTCAACATTTTTAATACATACTTCTGATGAAAATACTGCATTTCTCACTGATTCTGGTAATTTATTTTTTAGCCTTTCAAGATCAGATTTCTCTTCTGAATTGACCCTAGGCATTTTCATGGTCTCTCTAATAGAGTAAGCTAATTTAAACATTGCACCATCATTCTCTGGTATTTTGTCAAACACAGCTATGTAACCTGAAATAAACTGACCAATATAATTGTGACTGCCTATAAACTTTAATATTCCTTCTATACCTACACTTGAATATGTGTCATTTACAGCTTCCTTAATTGCTCCATCAAACAACTTTTCATCAAAATTATAAACCTCATCCAAAAGTTCAATAGTCGAAGCACTACGATTATGCAGCATACCATCCTTTAGCACCTTTTTTGCTGTACTTTTTATCAAACCTCTTAAACTACTTATACAAAACTCTACCAATCTTTTTGCGTTAGATGGAATATTTGCTTGGTTAACAACTTCCTTCTTTAAAAATTCAACCTGTTTTATCATTTTAAATGCATCATTACTTTTAGTCTTGATCCTGTTACAAAGAAGCTCGATTATATCTGAGTCATTATTGTAAGCGGCTAAGTACAGAGGTGTTTTACCATCGTTGTTTTTAGCCTCAATATCAGCACCTCTATCAAGAAGAAGATTAATTATGTTTTGCTTGGCTTCTTCAACAGCCAAATACAGAGGTGTCTTACCCTCCTTACTTCTAATTTCAACGTTAGCACCCTTATCTACGAGAAAGCTAACCATATCAAGATTGCCGTAATGAACAGCATAGTGTAAAAGCGCCCAATTATCATTGTTACAACTAGTTAAGGCATTAATGTCACCTTTCTTCTCTAAAAATGATTTAAATATACTTTCGCTTAATTTCACATTACCGTTATAAACAGCATGATTCAAAGTCGTCCAGTTCTTTGAACACTGGTTTTTATACTCAACATCAGCTTTACTTTTTCTAGCAGTTTTATCAAGAAGAGTTTTAACTTCATCCCATTTACCTTCATAAATTGCTGTGCTTACCAAAGGTTTCAATACTCCCAATCCTGAAGTGATCATCCACTTATTGCACTGATCTATTATGTTTGAATCATAGCCATTCAGCAAAAGGTTGTTTTCTAACTTTTCAAGCAATGTTAAAATCTGATTACTACTTGGCGTTTTATTTTTTAATTCCTCAATTTGTTCTAAACTACAGGAACTTTCTGTAAAGCTAACCCGGTCTTGCAGTGAAGGAAAACCAAGACATTGATGTACTGGATCTCTATTTTCTCTTTCAAAATCGTCAACTGATATTAAACATTTAAAGTCATTTTCTACTTTAGGGGTATATTTACTTCTATTTTGATAATTTTCTGAAGCTTTATCAATTAAAGCTTGTATTTTTCTTACCTCAGGCAAACTAAACCTATCTAACTTACGGATTGTTATTGGTTCTAAACCCAGATCGAATTCCAATGTGGAAATTCTATAAGATTCAGAATTATTCCAATTGTTTATGTTGATCGTATGATTAGACTTCTTATCACGAAATATCAGATCTGTACCACTACTAGAAACTTCAACCTGATCCGGAGTAATATTTTTTAGTACCATTACTCCTATTCGTTCCTCATCTTGTCCTACAGAAGTAGAGATATTTTTTTCTAATTTTTGATTGTGCTGAATGATACTAGTAGAATCACTAAAGTCTTCAATATATTCTTTTACAATTCTTTCATAATCACCTCTAAGTTTATCCTTATACTCCACTACATTATCAACATTTTCTAATAAGCCAGAAGATAGGAAAAGGTCATTATTATTCCATAAAGAATAAGAAATATTTTCCCATTTACTTCGATCAGTATAGAATCCTTCTATTCTAATGATAAAAGGATTTTCACTTTCTCTTATTAATAAGAGATCATCCTTATCTTTATATTTCTCAATATCTTCAAGACGGGAATCTATCACTACATGATCATCTTCAAAATCTTTAGGCAATAAAAACATATTCTGAGTTTGTGTAGCCTGTAAAAAAGGAACTAATTTATCCTTTCCCGAAGAAAAGGGAGAACAAGACATTGATTGTATATTGGGGATAAAAGTTTCTCCTTTTTTGTTCATAATTATAAGATGCCTATAATTAGGATCTTGAAAGTAGTTTTTCACTCGAATGTTACTATTATTGTATTTTAAATACAGATCACATTGCTGGATTGAAAAATCTTTCTCAACTGCCGACATAAATAGTGTATCTAGTTTTTTATCACTTGAGTTATTATCAATTTTTACTTCTCTACTATTTATATCATTGCTAATAAAATACACATCACTTCCTCCTCCCCTAGCAAACATAGTTCCTTGATCGAAGTTAATTATATCATCTCCTGAAGAACCAAAAACCATGTGTGAAACTACACTATTATTTTGACTTTGTGTTTTACCTCTAACAACGCTCAAGACTTTATAACCCTTATGATTATTTAGAATTTTCTTGTAATGATTTTCTACAGCTCTAAAACCCTTTAGAGAATGTTCTGAATGTAATTCAAATGAGGTGATTTTTATAGTTGATGAATCTGATCTTTCAATCTTAGGAACAATATTACTACCATTTTTATCTATTAGTACAAAGTAAGGCTTATTACTGCTTCGCTCAACGTAATTTTTTATATCGAGAGTAAATTGATTATTTTGACCAAAATTTATTTTCAAAGATAAAGTATTACTGTTTTTAGAGTAAGTTATTTGATCACAATCACTTAATAAATCAAATTCAGGAAAACTTACAGTTCCTGTTCCATCTACGTCAATTTCTGAATATAACCCCCTACCCTTATAGTCTGCAGTTTTTACACAAAAAGTATAATTGCTTTTTCTACCTTTGACTCTAGTATACGGCGAAATAATTACTTTTTTGCAACTTTCAACTACATCTTTCTCATTGTTGTTAGAGCCACCACCACTATCTATGATAACGTCACGATCATCGGTTCCTGTAAAGTGTTCAGAATAACCCATGCACAAGATCTTATCTACCTTGTCCTTCCTTCCAACATAATGGTAATTAAAGAGGTTATTACTAACATAATCATCAATCAACAAACGACTATTTATTTTTACCTTTAATCTTCCATATGCACTAGGCTTAAAACGATAGTCAACATTTACTCCTATAACTTTCTCTTTTGTTAACTGGCTTAAATCAAGTATATTAGTAGAGTTGCTTCCACCAATAATTTTACCTGAAAAGCTAGGGTTATTTACAAGAACAAATCTGTTTGCTACATTATTGCCACCAGTTATTCCTTCTGTACCTGAGTAAATTAGAAAATTATTGTTCCACACATTACTTCCAGCAATGGTACCTCTGTCCACATTTTGTAAATCGTAAACAATCGTCTTGTCTTTCTGTTTCATCTTTACTCTACCACCGTGGTCAATAATCATTGCATTTTCACAGTAGTATACAGCCGACTTAACTGAGCTTTTAATACCTTTTTCATAATCTTGATTAGTAATCTGTGGTAAACAAATCCTGTCAGCACCTTTGATATAATCAGGTACAACACGTGAAAGATTTTTTGTATTGGCATTTGTTCTATTCATCATAATCGTTGCATAATCTGGACGAAGAGTATTACCGTTTATTTTTCCAAGACCAATACTATAAGCAACAACATTACTAGGGTCATTATTTAAAGCTTTCCAAACTCCTTTAGCTAGACTATTAACCATTTCCTTTCTTGCTGCAAGATGTTGTACATCTTGTGGTACAGGTTGAAAAGCAAATGTATGCCAAAAAATACGCCAATTTTCATCATGGGTTGTATCATACTTTTTCTCGTACTCCACGATATTGCTAACACCACTATAAACTCCGGAAGCTACCATCAATGCAACTCCAACTGCAATGCCGATTCCAGGCATACCAAGTGCTGTAAGAGCAACACCAGACACAAACGATATAGTGGAAAAAGATATAGTTGCTATATTATCTCTTATTTCTTTCTCTCCACATGGATTATCACTATTCTCTCTTTTTTTACAATCAACAAGATTGTTTACTGACATGCCTATATCAACAATATCAAAGACATCAGTTACAGCTCCTGCTGTACCTCTTGCTATTGTACTTCCAAATTTTACTCCCACAACTCGAATAGCAAATTTTGTCTGTTTACCTAAAGTACCTGGTATAATTTTTCCCACAACCTTTTCAGCTGATGCTACAACTTTTGGAGTAATTTTAACCATTACATTTTCAATCGGTTGAGATGCAAAAGACCATCCTATTCCGCCTAGATTTAATCCACAATCTGTAGCTGTCCCTTCCTTGCAAGATACGATAGCACCATGGATCCCTCTTATTAATTGTATCCCACCAGCAGCATTCATTAACCTGCCTTTTAATTTTGAGCCTTTTGTTGCACTGCTAGCTTGCTGTGAGATATCTCCATGCAAATTCTTAACACGTTCATTCTGAACATAGCGTTCATACCCTTGATCTCCAACAACCTTATCAAGTAAATACTTACGATCACCTTCAATACTTTTATCTCCAACAAACTCTACTAGTTGAGCGTTTTTTGCTTCATCTTGACTATTTTTAACATAAGTTAGGAACTTTTCACTATCAATTATAGTTTTGTCTACATTATTTTCATCTACCTTTCCTTTACTAAACTTTTCTACATCACTCTTTGAAAATAAACAAGGATTGACACTTCTTTTGCTTCTACCACCAGACCTTACACAACTGTTTAGGTTGAATTTCTTCCTATTTGCTTGTGTTTCAGCAAGTATAGCTTCATCTAAGTTAGCTATACGTTGTGGATCTATACTTAATCTATCTGAAATATTTTCTCTTTGTTCTTGAAAATATGCTTCATTTCGATTAAATAGTAACAGATCTCTAACCCAATCGGAATCATAGCCATTTGCTATCATTTGGTTTAGGGAGTGAGCATTTTCTAATGCCCATAAGCCGCAATTGTGACCATCTGTTTGTTGAGCAATAGAAACGTCATTAACGGTAATTCGAGCACGTTCTAGAACTTGACGAATATTACCTGGAATATCATTACCCAACGAGTCTACATAGTATCCATTATATTGCCCATTTTGATGGGAAATGACTAACGTAACCCAGTGATTATTATCTAAATTAACAATTAAAGTTAATGGCCGTTTTTCACCTCTTGTTGCTACGCTATTCTGAAACTGTTGTAATTGATTAGCTATATGCTTCGGTGATCCCACTACTTCAAACAATGTGTTAGCCCCATCAGTACCATAGCCATATTCTATTCTTGCAATATCAGCTATATCGTGTTGTTGAAGCCAGTAATGATAATCCTTTTCTGCTGTTGCAGACTCTAATGTACTTAGGTTCTCTTCTTGTATACCCATATCTTTGAGTCTCTGGGTTACTTCTTGTATTCCTTCTAAATGTTTTCTCTTAGCTATGTCAATAGAACTATGAACTACTAGAGCAGGAACAAACTTATCACTTGTTAATATTAAAGAATTTTTATCTTTAGCTTTCACATTAACAACTACTCCCATGAAAAGCATTTTGTCACTATCTGTGATTGCTTTCAGTACCGCCCCTTTAGCATATCTAATATTTTGTTCTTTTGTTAATTTATCAACTTCTTTTTTCATTCCTTCTTCATCTAAGTTTTTATTTATAAGCTTAAATTCCAGCGCTATAGGAGTGTATTCTTTAGTACCCTGAGACGAAGGACCAATACCTTGAATTACCATATCTACACGACCACCTGCTCCTACTTGAAATTCAGGTATAATTACAGTCTTCGCAGAAGTCTCCTGTAGCTTTAAATCACTATAGCTACTAAGCAAACCATTAAGAACAGCTTGTAATCTTGCTTCATTAGTAATCAAATCTTTAATAGGGTAAATCTTATCTGCTACTTCAGTAAGCAACACTTTATACGCTTGCAATGAACCCTCACCATCAGAAGCATGTTGAGAAGTGATTGCTTGATCAAGTTTTGCCTTTAATTCATCAGAATTAGGTATCTTGAGAAAATTACCTGTAAATGGCTGATCTGCACCACTTGGTTTATATTTACTTATCTGTTCTATTTCAAAAAGGTCTTCAAAAGATAACCCTATTTCATATTTTTTGAGACTCATTTTAATTTCTATGACATTTCCTACTCCTCCTATTTCAGGTATGTTCAGCACTGGAATTTTTTTATCAGCATAGAATTCCTTTGTATTGGACTCTCGTATATGAAAAATGAATGCTGTGTTTTCTTGCCCTTCATTACCTTGAACAAATATTAATGTCATAACCGGGCTTTTGGACAAAGTGTACTCCGTTCCTCCAGACCAATCCAGAGGGTACTCACCATATGAGTATATATATTTTTTAATGTTACTTTGATCTTGACCAATCTTGTTGATTAAAATTGATTGACCTAATATGTCTCGACTGAAATAGTAATGATCTTTTGTTTCTTTATTTGCTGGAAAAGTATGGTATTCACTTGATAACAAATCCGTTATTTCTTGCTTAAAATCTTCCTCAGAAATTTGTTGATTATCCCACTCGCCAACTAGTTCGATAAATTCCTCCATCAAAGGAGCTGGTGGTTGTTTAATAGGTTGTACTTCGGTTTTAAACGGTTCCGCGTCATCTAAATTTAACCCAACAGCAATGGCATTATCTGCATTGGTTAAAATCCTCATCTTATTTGGTCTAAAACCTTTTATATAATCTTTAGCTTGCTCAAGTGCATCACTTGGATCAATTTGTCCTTCAGTTCCAGCCTTGAGTTCAATAAGAATTGGAACTGAATCAACAGCACGATTAGGCCCACGAACAAGCAAAACAATATCAGCGTAACCCCCTCCAGCAAATTGTTCCAAATAGAGTTTGGTATTATCACGATATCGAAAATTATCGAATATTCCTGCTACAAAACCATGTTGATCAGCTTCACGAGCCTTAATGCCATAAACATTAGCTTGTAAGTCTAAATTGGTATGAATTTTTTTAATATAATTTAGAATGGCTTTAAGATTTTCCTGAACTTGATCTATTTCTGCATCTGGGTTAGCAAGCTTTTCAATATAACTTTCTAAATAAACAGACTTACCCAACCTTTTTGTCACTTCCTGAAACTTCACTATAGGCTCGATGGGTTGATCTACAATCTTCTTTTTACTTTCTACCTTAATGTTTATTTTTTCATCTTCTCCATCACTCTTTAAGGTATATCCTTTTGCTGACGTGATTCTTGATAACTCCTTCCTGGCATCATCACTAAGATCTTTACCTTGCTTACCTAGAAACTGCTTGACTTCATCGAAAACCTTGCCTTTCAATTGGTCACGACTAACCTCGATTGTTTTAACATTACCATATACATTCTTAGCTTTATACTCTAGCACACCATCCCTTTTCAGATATAAGTATAACTTCTTTGATTTAACATCTTTGTCTGATTTAGGCTTGCTTTTTACTAACTCATACTTATCTTTTAAAATTTTTATTACATCAATTTGAAGCTTATGCGCATCTGATTTAGTATAATCTCTACCCATCACATTCTTCCACTCACCTGTGGTGAATTCGAAATTCTTAGTATTTGTTTGTTTAGAATGTTGAGCTTCTATATCTTCAGTGAAAATAAAAACATGTATTTTGGATTCTGTTTCTGCTACAACTTTTAAAGTTCTCGCCCCCTCAAAACGAAAGTGCAATTTCTTTATGCCTAACTTGTCATTAAGTTAGTATCTAATACACTGGAAAAAGAACCTAAAAATCGATGAGGAAAAAAGCCAGGCTTTTCACTAGAATGTAAATAAGATTGTATTTGATCAACCAACGACTGATATCTTGCTTCAAAAGATTGATCTACTGCATTAGAAGTTGAAGAATCTACTTTCCCCAAAAGCAACTCAATTAACTCGAAACCTTGTGGTTTTTCTTGCTGTTGATTGTTATCAACCATAACCTCCTCCTGATTTTAACCTTTTACAATTTTTACTCTTATTTAAACTCTTTGCATGCTTTCATTATAAGTCCAAGTAACTGAATTTTCCAAAAGAGAAACTCTACACTTCGCCTCTAACACCACTTACCTTCTGCTGTATAGTTTCTACATCTAATGATGAACTTGGTAACTGAGTATCACCTGCCCCACGATGCAATTGCGTGTTTCTAACTCTCATAAACAGCTCATATTCTGATTTATCTTCTTCCATAATAGAGTACATTTGCTCTTGGCTAAGGGAGTTAACAATTTCAGATAATATTTTAACAGCTTTATTTCCCTTAATAAGAGAAGCAACCAAATCTCTGGTTGATGAGAGTTGTTCGCTTAGCTTATTTAAATAGTGTTGTTTATGAGACTCAAAGCCAGGACTATTCCACATAGAGGTAAGCATATCACTACCAGATTTGATAAAATTATCATCTGGTGCAGAAACAAGCGAGTTTAATGCCGAAAACATTGATGTACTATAAGCTTCAGGAGATAAATCTTCTGGCTTTAAATGTTCAAATAGCTTTCTAGCATTTTCGAAAGAATGGTTTCTTCTTAATATACTTAAAGTATAATAACACCCATGTTGTTTAAAATCCCTTTTCAATAACTCATGATACTTATCTTCATGAAGGTAACGTAGACAGAAATCAACCATACCAACATCGTCAGTGGAAAAACGCCCTTTATTATATGCTACCTCCATTAATAAATCTTCTTTCCTTTTTGGGGATACAGAACCAATTGACTGTAACTTATTCCAGAAGAATTCCAAAGCTTCAACATGCTTTTCCAGCATTGCACATTTAAAAGCGTAAACGTATGGATGCTCATTATTTAATTCTAACTGATGTTCTTGGTTATTCATAGCATGTGACCAATAGATCATTAAAGCCCCTTTATCACATCCCTTAACTAAACTCTCTACTGGTTTACCACCTAATGTTAATTTAAATTCTTCAAAAATAGCTCTTATCTCGTCCTCAAAACAACACCAGCAGGCTATTTTGTAGCGATCAAAGGGTCTAATAAGACTTCTTTGCCCATCCAAAGTTTTCAAGGCTAACAATTTTTCCCCGAAAGTATACCTATTGAGTCTAATTTGTCCTGAAGCATCTTCTATCTTCCAACAAGTTTCATCTTCTAAAACTTTCTTAAAAAGGGGTGGTATTATTGTTCTACCCCATTTATTCAGCAATGTCTGATATGCAATACACCATCTTTTAATCTCTAACTCTTTAAGCCCTTTATGAGGATCATCTTCTTTAATAGACGTTAGTAATATCTTTTGTACATCTTCGTAATCCATACTTACCCCCTAACAAAATTTAATATATTTTAGGAATATTGCTCTACCTTTAAAACTCTGTCAATTACTATTTTAGAAAAATTTTCTAACCTAAAGTGGTTTTCAGTAAAAGGCTCTTAATAGTCTTAATATACGATCTTTTGTTCATTTTTTAATTCTGTTTTTTATAAGTCTACCTTAGTGATTATTCTAAAATAAACTAGTATTAATTTAGCAAAATATATTATTAAGATCTCAAGTAAAATAACCACTTCCAGCGTTCAAAATCAAAGTCGGTGAGAAGTGTTTTTCTTGAGATGGCATGGTCTACCACTCAATACATAAAAACTTTTCTTTATATTAATTTATTTTTTGATTTGACACACTTTTTTGAATGTTTTCTCAACATTTCATTACCTTCTCTCTTTCTCCATTTCCTGGCTCAATATTTACACATGACATTTTTCTTTGAGGATGCCTTGATAGTGGTTTATACCCAGAAGGTCCTGGCTGTGATTTTGATAAATCTTCTATTGCCTCAAATTTTCTCTTTCTCTCTTGATAAGATTCATCTACTTCTTGACGGGTACTGGAAGGGAAAAGGTTTGACTGCACTGTATCAAGCATTTCCTTACTATTATAGTTTATCACAGCTTCAAGACACATCCTTTTGAACTCCTCAGAAGAATATTCATGGCTCTCAATTATATGGGAAGAAAGCATTTTATGATTATAAGCTGCTAACATTGCATATTGTTCTTTTGGTGATCCTGCTTTATCTAATAGAAATTCTAACACTTCAATATCAACTTCAGCAGCAGCTTCTCTAAATGCTTCATAATTATTGGCCGCCAACATTGCATGTCGTTTTTCTGGTGATCCTACTTTATCTAATAGAAATTCTAATACTTTAATGTCAACATGAACAGTATTTACCCTAAACGCTTCATAATTATTAGCCGCCAACATTGCATGTCGTTTTTCTGGAGATCCTGCTTTATCCAATAGTAGCTCCAACACTTCAATATTACCTTCACTGGCAGCTATTCTGAGTGCTTGACAAGCATTAGCCACCAACATTGCATATTGTTCTTCTGGCAATCCTGCTCTATCCAATAAAAACTCCAATGCTTTAATATTACTTTCAGCAGCAGCTTCTCTAAATGCTTCATAATTATTAGCCACCAACATTTTATGTCGTTCTTCTGGCAATTCTACTCTATCCAGCAGTAGTTTCAACACTTCAATATTACCATTACCGGTAGCAGCTACTCTAAATACTTCATAATTATTAGCTGCCAATATTTTACTCTGTACATCTAGTAATTTCGCTTTATCCAATAGAAACTCCAACGTTTTAATATTACCACTGTCAGCAGCTGCCCTAAATGCTTCATAATTCTCCACTGCTAACATTGCATGTTGTTCTTCTAGTGATCCTGCTCTATCCAGGAGCAACTTCGACACTTTAATATTACCTTCACTGATAGCTTCCCAAAACGCTTCGTAATTATTAGCCGCCAACATTTCACACTGTAAATCTAGTAGTTTCGCTCTGTCCAATAGAAACCCCAACGTTTCAATATCACCATCATCATCTGCAGCTACTCTAAACGCTTCATAATTATTAGCCGCCAACATTTCACGCTGTACATTTGATGATTCTGTTCTATTCAATAAGAGTTTCAGTACTTCAGTGTGCCCTGCATAAGCAGCTACTCTAAATGCTTCATAATTATTAGCTGCCAACATTTTATACTTTACATCTAGTAATTTTGCTTTGTCCAATAGAAGCTCCAATACTTTAATATTACTTTCAACAGCAGCTTCTCTAAATGCTTCATAATTCTTCACTGCTAACATTGTATGTAGTTCTTCTGGTAATTCTACTCTATTCAGCAGCAGCTCTAATACTTCAGCATTATCATTACCGGCAGCTTCTCTAAATACTTCATAATCATTAACTGCCAACATTTTACACTGTAAATCTAGTAGTTTCGCTCTGTCCAATAGAAATTTCAACGTTTCAATATTACCTTCAGTAGCAGCTTCCCTAAATGCTTTATAATTAGCAGCCGCTATTAACATTTTATATTGAATATTTTTCTGTGATTGTGTGTTTCTGTTCATAAATTACCTCTAACCTATAGATACATTATGCAGCATAAATACTTAATAGTTCTTAACATTACTGTACTTACATTTTTGAGTACTATAAATGCTTATATTTTTTTTTGTATACTTCTGCGATTTTTGCTTTCTTTAGGAAAATTTCTATTGCACTTTTATTATAAGATAAGCATAAACTTTTCTTACCATAATTCTTCTTTTCCATTTTTTAATGAATTAGTATTACATATTGCTAAAAATTTAAACAATATAACCATTTCCAGCAAACAACATTAGCTAGTGAGAGAAGAATTTGTTTTGGGATCTTGGTCTACCACTTGTTCTACGCGAATTTATATCAATTTATTACTTTATTTCTCTGTTTTTTTGAAATTCCCCTCATAAAATTAAATAGCTTACTGTAAAATTATAGTCTTAAGTCCTTGTTTGCAGGTTGTACAGAGACGCTGTTAAATGAAGATATAGGTGACCTATGAGTTAAGTTAACTGTGCTTTTATCTTCAAATTGCAATGCTTCACTTATATTTTTTAATTTTCTTTTTTTAGGTAGTGTATGTTCATCAAATGTCTCTAGGTTTCTTTTATGTGATTGTGTTTTTAAGTCTGGAGCTAAGTGCATATCTTCAAGATAATAAATAATTTCTTCTGAGTTAGAATATACAATAACATAGTCCAAAGGACTCATATTTTTTTCATTTTGTCTATCTATAATAGCTCCTTTCTCTATAAGGTATTCAACAATATCTAACTGACCATGCATAACAGCAAAGTGCAAAGTACTCTCACCTTCTTTGCTACGTAGATTTATATTAGCTCTTTTCTCTACAAGATATTTCACAATATCCAATCTACCATATATAACAGCAAAGTGCAAAGGACGCATGTTATTTTTATCCTTTATATTTATACTAGCTCCTTCCTCTACAAGGTATTTAATAATATCTAAGTGACCATATATAGCAGCAAAGTGCAAAGGACACATACTATCTTTGTTTAATGATTTTATTATAGCCCCTTGCGCTACAAGGTATTTAGCAATATCTAAGTGACCATATACGGCAGCAAAGTGCAAAGGATTCATACCTTTTGTGTTATTTAGATTTACATCACCCCCTTTCCTTACAAGATGCTGAACAGTACCTAAGTGACCATGTATGATAGCATAATCTAAAGAAGTAAAATTCTTTTCATCAATAGCATTAATAACTTTACTTAATTTATCAGGATATATTTTCTCTAATATCAGCTTAATAACCTTTTCATTACCATCTTTGGCTAGCAAATGTAAGATAGTACCTCCATCATAAATAGAATCAATAAATTCATTAACTAATCTACTATATTTACTTGCATGACTCCAAACAGACTTAACGTGATTTGGATTCGTAAGGCAAAATGATGTCATAATTTCTCTTAAAGTTTCTTCTTCTATTCCTGTTCGTTCTTTCTCTACTCTTACTGTTTTTTGTATCCCTTTATGAACTCTTGCTATTGACTCCTCTAGCTCAATCACTGAAAACTTATTGAGTAGATTAAGAGCATCCAAAACTTGTTGCTTACCTTTTTCTGATTTCTTCTGGAGGAAAATTTCTTCTATATCAATTTGATTGGGATCCAAGTAAGCCATATATGATACAATATCATGCGATTGCTGCCCAACATTTTTTTCTCTTCTTATTTTATTAAGGTTAAGCTTCAAAGTTGTAAATAATTCTTTGGTGATACCTAATGCTTCCAAAAGACCAGGATTTGATTTTTGTATTGCTTCATTATAGCGTTTTAGATATTCGCTAATACTAATCTTTTCTTGTTTTATATATGCTGCTCCTTGCACCAAAGCTAATGGTAGATAATTCAACGCTTCTGCTAACTCTACTAGATAGCGATTCTCTAATTTATCTTTTATCCCTAAGGCCCTTTCAATAAATGTTATAGCTTCTCCTAGAGAAAATCCATCATTCAACTGTGTCTTTTCTATTTCTTTTTCCCAATTCTTGCTACGAGAAGTAATTAAAACGTAAGGCTTTTCTCCATGAAAAAACAAATTAGGAAAATAGGATGGTAAAAATTTTTCGATCTCCTTATACTTACTGGTGTTATCAAAGATGAAAAGACTTTTTACGTCTCGAAAATACTGGTATACATCCTGGACAATAGATTCTATTTCTCTATCTCGAACAACATTAAAATCCATATCATTATCATTTTCTGTAGGAATTTCTAATTCTTTAGCTAAATTACGAAATGATTGTGAAAGAGTACTATATGTTGTAGCATCTATCCATGCAATTTTCTTCCAGTCATTCTTCTTACTATATACGCAGTTCTTAGCCAATTCACTTTTTCCTGTTCCATGTTTCCCATTAATTAAGACCACTCGTAACATTTCCACTTCTTGATTTTTACTGTCTAACTTCTTTTTTAATTCATCTAACATCACTTCTCTTTTTATAAAGAATTCTGGTAAGTGGCCAAAATTAAAGGAAAATATATTTTTATCTTTGTTTTCACTATATACGTGCAATTTCTCGATCCTTTCATTCAGTTTTTCTATATCTTTTTTTCTCACTGGATCGTTTCCATTAATCTCTTTCAATATATTACTAACTAACTTTTTCTTTTTTTCCTCATCTAAGATATACACATATTCTTCTTTAGGTGGGTCAGCGGGCATATATTTTTTGCTTACCTTCCACCATTCTTCTAATTCCCACGTAAAGGAAAGCCGATAGCCGTATTTTTCATGCTCATTCAATTGATAATACTTAGTAGCATTACCTTCTATTTTTTTTATTCCTACATTTTCATATAATGCTGAAGTTAGCAAAATTTCACCACTTTGCTTATCTTGTACTCGAAACCCAGGTTGAAATACTTCTGAATCTAAAGATTTCGCTGGTTTACATAAATATTGCTTAGCAAGTGTGTCACTTTTTGATTTACCTAAAACAACACCTTTAATTATGCGAGAAACGGGAAGCTCTCCTTTCTCGTTGCAAGATGTAGTGTAATTTATTACTCTGGATACAGTATCCATTGCTAACTTCTCAATCCCCCTATTACAAGACAACTGATTAGTATCCACAATTTTAGTGAATTGCTTCTCAAAACTTTGAAAAATTTCCAAGCCAGCTTCTATTAAAATCTTTCTTAAGTTACCTTCTGAAGGCGCAACTATTGTAGAAAATATTTTTGCTTTTTTCCTATGTTGGTTTGTAGAAACAAAACTCACACACTCCATAACTTGAGAAGTACCTACTTTCTCCACACTTGGTGGAATATAATTACCCACAGTTGATACAACCTTAGCTACTACTTTACCTGTTTTACGTACTTTTGAACCTGGTTTTGCTTCTTTAGAACATTCAGATAGTTTTTCCTCGAATTCTTTAACAAAAGTCTTAACAAAAAAAGTTGCTTTTTTCACTATTTCATCACTTGTAATGCTTATACAGCTAAACATTTCTTCATCATCAGTCGATGTACTACTGCTGCCTATAGATGAAGATCTTGTTACTCTAGGGCTCTCCTGACTTCGTCCACACTGAAGTTCTTCACTAGATAATATATTTTCATAATCAACTATTGCTGATCCAGCATCTACATAATCCATTTGATTATCTGCTACTTGTTCTCCTATATTTTCTTTACCTAACATAAAGCCGCCTATATTTTAATATTCATATTTTGATTGTTTTGTCGTAAACCTCTTTTCTGAAGATTGATTTCAACATTTGATTCTTATGCAGCTGTACCAAACCAATTTGCTGTAGAAACCTTACGGTAATCCTAAGTAACTTTAATTGCTGAGTAACAGTGTGCTTTTCTTTTGACTTCTGACTAAAATAGATATATTCTTAAAAAATCGAGAATTGCTTTCTGAGTGATATACATAATACAATGCATCTAGCTCACACCCCATGTTTTCATTACGTTAGACTGCATTGTAGCTAAAAAGATCTAGCAAAGCAAGAATTTTTTTGCATACTTTAGCATCTTATTTTAGTTTTTATTTTAAAACTAAAGCAGCTCAGTTTCATGTACTTTTATTTCTTTATCGACTGTTATTTTTCTTCTTCAATGCATCTACGAGTAATGATAACGTGGACGGTAAAGCTTGTAAAGCAATTTTTTTATATAGCAAGATTCAGCTATTTAATAAAAAGATCGTGGCTAGACCAAAAAATATAAGAGCTGAGAGAATATCAGTTGTTGCTGATGTTAAGATTGAAGACGAAACAGCAGGATCGGATCTTAAACGATGAAGCATTATAGGAATGAAAGTTCCGATGAACGTTGCAATAATTGACATCATAATCATGGAGACCACAAAAATCATCTCCACTTTGACATTGTGAAACCTTATTGCTAACACTACTAATGAAATAGTAGATAAGATCACCCCGTTTATAAGACCTATTAAAAATTCTTTCATCAGTATTCTTTTTGCATTTTGCTCAGTTAGATATTTTGTTGCGATTGCCCGGATAGTTAGTGTTACTGTTTGGGATCCTGCATTTCCGCTCATCGATGCAATGATTGGCATAATTATTGGCAGTACTATAAAACTTTGTATTACGTTATCGAAAAAGCCAACTACTATAGAACATATTGTTGCAGCTAAGAGGTTAAACAGTAACCAAGGTAGTCTTTTAATTATAGTTTTATGTATAGGGGCATTTATATCAGATTTAGAAGATACACCGCTTATTTTAAGCACATCCTCTTCTGCTTCTTGTTGAACAATTTTGATTACATCTTCAATAAGGATTACACCTATAATTTTACCATTCTTATTTACTACTGGAGCTGATAATAGAGCGTAATCTTTAAATATTCTTGCTACTTCTTCTTGGTCCATTCCAGTTTTAATTATTTTTATATCTTGACTCATTATCTCTTTTATTATTGTTTCTCCTGAGTGAGATATTACCTTATTTAAGTTGAAAATGCCTATGGGTTCTAATTTTGAGTTAATGATGAAAATTTGATAAAATGTTTCTGGTATTTTTTTATAGTTGCGCAAGAATTCCATTAGCTGATTTATCGTCCAATAATATGGAGCTATAACCATATTTTTATGTATCAACCTTCCTGCACTTTCTTCTGGGTATGATAACAATTCCTCTACTAATTTTTGAGTTGCATTGGGTAAGTAGTTAAGTATATTTTCTATAGACTTTCTATCTAAATCTTTCACTATAGCTACTATGTCTTCTATATCAAGAAGCATTAGTAACTTTGCTGTATTTTCTATTCCCAATATTTCTATGATCTCTACTTGTAAATCTGGTACTACATGTACTAAGGCATCACTTAACAAATGTTGATCGAGGATATTAACTAATTTCTCCCTGTGATCACTGATCGAAGTAGATAAAAAATAAGCTAACTGAACGCTATCTATCGTTTTTACAATATTACGAACATTCTCTAATTCTTGATTATCGAGAGACTCTATTAAATCATCAATAGCCTTTTTGTCTAAACCATAATGAGAACTTGTTTTAATATTCATTACTTTACCTTATTTTTTTAATAAATATACACACTTGATTTTATTGAACATTCAAGTATAATAAAATTATTTTGAATTAACTATTATATGGTTAAATTTCTATTTTGTTTGCTGTTATTGTTAGTGATAATAAATATATTAAAGTCTAAAGTATAATGAAAACCCATCCAGAAATCCTTGAATACTTTCAAGGCTTAAATAAAAGTATTTCTCTTATCAGGAGGTGTCTTTGACATAGAAAAATTGAAGTTGCGTCTTGAAGAGCTGGATTCTCAAGCGTTGAATGATAATCTGTGGCAAGACAATCAAAAAGCACAAGAAATTTTAAAAGAACGCTCTAAAATTAAGCATGACATAGAATCGTTTTCAAAGCTAGAAAGCGATTACAACGATGCTATCAGCTTGATGAAATCTGCTATTGATGAGAATGATGAAGAATTTTTTTCTGAAGTTAAAGGTGAGTTAGTAAAGCTAGAGAAATTAATCAAACTTAAAGAGACAGAATCCTTATTTACTGGTGAAGCAGATAACAATAACTGCTTTTTAGAAATCCACTCAGGAGCTGGTGGAACAGAGAGCAATGATTGGACTGAGATGCTCATGCGCATGTATACAAGATGGGCAGAAATTTATCACAATTTTAAAGTTGAAGTTGTAGAAAAATTAGATGGTGATGCAGTTGGTATAAAATCTACAACAATAAAGATCATCGGAGAAAAAGCTTACGGGTGGGCAAAAAGCGAAAGTGGAGTTCATAGATTGGTTAGAATATCACCATTTGATGCAAATGGTAAACGTCATACCAGTTTTGCAAGTGTAGGAGTAACTCCAGTGATTGAAGATTCAATAGATATTGTTGTGGATGAAAAGGATTTAAAGATCGACACTTACCGTGCTTCTGGAGCAGGTGGTCAGCATGTAAATAAGACTGAAAGCGCGGTACGTATTACGCATATTCCAACAGGCGTTGTAGCTCAATGCCAAAATGGTCGTTCTCAACATAAAAATAAAGATGAAGCACTTAAACTACTTAAAGGACGTTTATATCAAATTGAATTGGAAAAAAAAGAACAGAAAATGGCCGAAGAATATGGCAAGAAATGCGATATAGGTTGGGGCAGTCAGATCAGATCGTATGTTATGCATCCATATCAAATGGTAAAGGATTTAAGGACTGGACATGAAGTTGGCAATATAAATTCCGTTTTTGATGGCAATATAGATTGTTTCATAGTTAGTGTATTGGAGTTAAAATGAGATTTATTAAAAAGCTAAGTTTTATGCTCTGCTAATAAGGGGAAAAGAAAATCAAAATCTATTGAGAAAAATGGAACAATTTTGTGAATATATCTATTATCCAAGTAGCTGATGAAAATGGCAACTCATTTCTTATGGGCACAAAAATGTAATATGAAGAGAAATCTTCGTACATTAAGTTGTAGCCGCGCAACGTCTGCCATTGATGATTATTTCACCTACTGTAACTGCTGCTAAAATAAAGCAGTAATAAACTTGTGTTAACAAAGAAATAGGTGAGACAGAAGCAATGCTACCTGCTAGCATCAGCTGGGAACCATAAGGCAAAATGCCTTTTGTAACGCAAGCAAAAATGTCTAACAAGTATGCACTACGGTATGACGGAATATTATGCTTTTGCGCGAGCCTTTTTGCAATATCGCCACTTAATAAAATAGCAATGGTATTATTAGCAACTAAAACAGTAAACATAGATGCTATGCCCGCTATTACAAATTCAGCTTTAGTTTTTGTGATATTGCTTTCATCGATAAGTTTGTGTAATGCCTTTTGACCCTGCTTGTACATTATATGACTCAATCCGCCAATAAATAGAGCAAATATCACTATCTCGTTTACTTTTTTGAAACCGTCATATATGTCATGAGAGAGTTGAATGATAGTATAGTCAAAAAAAGTCATCCCTAATACACTAGCAACAATTATATTTATAGTTATTGTTACTAAAGTAGTAACTTCAAATAACCCCATGATTATTAAAGAAATATAAGGAATAATCTTTATTACTGATAAATAATCTAAATTTGATGTAGGAATAATTTTTGTACTATCTGCCATAATTGCCAGATAGACAAGCGTTATAATGCTGGCAACAAATGCTACTTTAGAATTCACTTTAAGTTTATCCTTTATCGTGGCCCCCTGTGAAGAAACAGATGCAATAGTAGTGTCAGATATCATTGAAAGATTATCACCAAATACGGCACCTCCAACTACAGTTGCAGTTCCTATTTCAAGACCAAAAGCCCCACTTTTTGCTAAGTTAACAGCTATTGGTACCATTAATACAACAACTCCCATAGACGTACCAATTGCAGTTGATATAAAAGCGGAAGCCAAAAATACTCCAGGCAGTAGTAATCTTGCTGGAAGGAAATTGAGAATTAAATCAGCAACAGTATCTGCACTACCAATTGATTGAGTCACCACAGAAAATGCTCCAGAAAATAGAAAAGTTAAACACATAGTAAGGGTGTTTTTATCGCCCATACCCTCGATGACAGTATCGATGTTACGTTGAATTTTACCTGCACTGCATGCAACAGCAAAAAATAGCGCCGGTAGTAGGCAAATTACCGGTGAAACTTGGCGAAGCGGATTATCAATTCCAATAAAGGAAAAATAGACACCACTTCCAAGGTATAAGATTAAAAAAATAACCAAAGGAAAAAAAGCTGTCATTTTACTGCCTTAAAACCTATGATTATAATCAATTAAGTGGTTTCAGGCAAGCTTGGTTTTCTGTAAGTTAATAACAGTCCTTTTAGACTCTCAAGTTACGCTATGGAAAATGCGTTGACTATTCTACCATAATATATAGCATCAAAAAATACTCTATAGTATGAGGTAAAGCTATGGTAATGACATATGAACAGTGTAACCTAATATTAGGTGTAATTGATCAAGAGGTAAATTTAAGTAAAGACAATGTAATTGAAAGAATAAAAGAGCTATTAAAGGAAGTAAAGATACTAGGGCAAGCAGAAACATCAAGAATGTTAGAAGAGATATCGCATGGATTAGAAGTATCAGGCGAGAGTACAAGAGTACAAGAGACACAAGAGCCATTAAAAAAGAGACTAAAGGTGGTAAATGTACCGCAGACAAAAGAAGAAGTAAAAAAGATACTAAAGGAGTCAAGGGTATCAAATGCGCAACAGATGGTAAAAAGAATGCTAAAAAGGTTAGGTGTACAAGAGACATCAGAAGAATCAAAAGCAGTGGCGCTAGAGGATGTGCTAAATGCACGAAAGATCTCAGAAAAGGTACCAGTGATGCTAGATACACAAAAGATACTAGAAACACTAAATAGACTAAAGAAAGAAAGTGGAAATGTGTATAAAGAGTGGGAAGAAAATAAGTTTAATGTAAATTATTGGTTTGAAATAGATCGTTTGCATGAACGCTTTTCATACACGTTATTATATTTAGCTATTGATTTTGAGCTGAACAATTTAATCAATGCTATGCTTAAAGTAGAAGGAGTCGATATTAATGCAACAAGTCCGTTGTTCAAATGGACTGCTTTACATTGGGCTGTTGAAGATAGGAACATAGAAGTAGCACGCAAGCTAATAGAAAAAGGGGCAGATGTTAATCTGTTGGATTCATCTCAACGGACTACTTTATATCAGCCAGCTGTAAATGGCGATATAGAAATAATAAAAATCTTAGTAACGAAGAAGGTAAATCCTAATGTGGAAGATCTGATGAACTTGACTGCTTTATATGAAGCTGCCAGGAATGGCCATAAAGAAGTAGTAAGGTTATTAATGAATAATGGAGCAGATGTTAAGAAGAATGGGGCGCTTAAACTTACTCCTTTACATATTGCTGTTGCAAATGTTGATAGAGCAATGGTGGATTGTATAATAAAAAACGACAAGAATATCGACAAAAATATTGAGATAGTAGATGTATTTGGATGGACTCCTCTATATTGGGCTGTTACAAAGAACGATATTTCAATATTAGAAGACCTATTAAAGTGCATATCAGAACATGGAGCAGATGTTAATCTAGAGGATAATTTAATTGGACGATCTCCCTTACATATTGCTGCTACGAATGGTAATGTGGAAGCAGTAGAGCTCTTAATAAAATATGGAGCAAATGTTAACCATAAGGATGCATGGGGATGGACTCCTTTTAATTGTGCTGCTACAAAAGGCAATAGAAAAGTAATGTATTATCTAATAGCCCATGGAGCAAGTATTGAGACGAATGATTCACAGAAAATATTACTTTCTATTTGTCCATATAATTATCTAGAAGCAGTAACTACTATGATACAACTTGGAATATGGAAGGATGTAATGAAATTGATGGGAGCTGAGTTTTTACGTTGTGCTGCCAGACATGGTGATACACTAATGGTACATGCTCTATTAGAAGCTGGAGTAAATGCTAATGCAGATGATGATTTAGGATCAACTGCTTTACATAAAGCTGCCAAGTATAACCATCCGGAAGTAGTAAGGATCTTAATTTTATATGGAGTAGATGTTAATGCACAGGATAGCTCTGGGCAATCTCCTTTAGCTTATGCTGTCGAACGTAGACACTGGATAGTAGTAATGACCTTACTATGTTATCGCGCAAATACTTCATTGCCTGATCACTGTGGTGAAACTGTAAGAGATTTAGCTGAACGTCAAGGTATAAGTAATCTTCTAGTGGAAGCAGAACAAAGAGCAATAGCTATACTTACACAGCTTGACTTAGAATCAAGTATACTCAGAAACAAAAAATTAATGACAGTGCAACACATAGAATCACATATGTTGAGAGAAATAGAATCACATAATCTATCTATCAGCTTTGAACGTATGATAAGAGATCAAGCTAATCAAATTGAACAATTACAGTATAACGCTAAACTTAATGGAAAAGGAGTAGCACTTATAACTGACCGCATTAAATGTGTGCAGTTAGGGACTAACACTAAAGCGTGTCCAGATGAAATGGATGGAGTAAAAGAACAAATATTACATAGTCCTTACAGGTGGTCATATCGCACTAAAAATGTTAATGTAGGAAGAGTAACATCTTTAGCTAACGGCATTGAGTGTATGAAGTCAGGGCCTAACACTGAAGCGTGTCCAGGCCCTAGTACTAAAGAGCCTAATACTCACCTCTCTATGATCGAGAAACTATCATTGTTACCACTTTACTCAGCTGTAGGAAAATATGAAGCTGTTATAAAGAGTTAAATAATCCTCTAAATTCCAGCACGCAGCACTCGATGCAAGTAGCTGAAACTGAGGAGTACATTAGGTATGTTAGATTTTAGTTTACACAATAAAATTTTTATAAGTAAGATGTCAGAAGGTATCAAAACCATATTAGTAGAAGACAATAACGTTAGGCTCGATAGGTACATTAGAAGAATTTTTCCCAATTTGAAACAATCTGCAATTGAGAAGTCTTTAAGGAAAGGATTAATCAAGGTTGATAATTGCACGGCAAAATCCAGCGATAGAGTGAATTCTGGGCAAACTATAACGATAAGATACTTAGATTATATTGAAAACACTAATTCTGATCGTAAATATAATGAAAAATTAGTAAATTTACTGAGAGACAACATACTATATGAAGACGAGTATATATTAGCTATAAACAAGTCAGCAGGAATAATCGTTCAAGGCGGTATAAAGGTAAAAATTAGCATTAGTGACTTGCTTGACCAAATAAGAGAAGGGGAAGTATTTAAAATTGTCCATAGACTTGATAGAGATACAAGCGGAGTAATAATATTCGCGTGCAATGCCAGTGTTGCAAGATACCTTATGGAAGAATTTAAAGGACGGAGGATAAAAAAAACTTACCTAGCATTAACTTCTGGTATACCGAGCAAAGATAATGGAATAATAGACTACCCGTTGGTGAAAAAATATATTTCAGGGCAAGAAAAAGTAGTTATTGATGAAGACTCACCTCAAAATGCCACTACGCATTTTTCAATTATATCAAGATTAAAACATAATGTTGCTTATTTAAAATTACAACCAATTACCGGCAGGACACATCAGTTGCGTGCACATTTAGCTCATATAAATTGCCCTATTCTTGGTGACGGTAAATATGGTGGCAAAAAAGCTTTTATCGATGGGGTAGTAAATCAGATCCACCTTCATTCGCATTCTTTATCTTTAAAATTGCCAAATAATAAAGTAATCACTATTACTGCTCCTATCCCTAGGCACATCGAAAAATCTATTGAAGTGCTATCTTTCAACTGAAACGATTTCACCAATCAACTTTTCTATCTTTGGCTTTAATTTGAAGTACAGATATTAGGCTAATTAATGCACAGATAGTAAGATAAATGCCTGCTGCAAGTTTTGTTTCAGTTTTTTCTATAAGCCACATGCATATCGATGGAGAAAGGCCGCCAAAAATACCTGCAGATATGTTATGTGCGAGGCTAAAGCCAGTGCATCTAACTTTTGTTGGAAATAACTCGCAGGCGAGAGAATTATATATTCCAAAAGATGCGCCTATCGGCACACTTATTAATAGAAAAGTGAGCGTTACAATATAGTGGTTATCATTTGATAATAGCGAAAGTACCGGCAAACTGACACAAGCTAAAGCTAATAACGTAGGAATGATCACGTTTTTTCTTCCAACTTTATCAGACAGTATTGCAAACAGCACTGCAGACGTCCCAAATGTAATTTCAACCATAATCCTTACTACATTTTTAATATCAATATCTGAAAGAATAAGCTCTTTTACAGATATGTTGTAAAACATGATTACTGAATAAACAATTGCGTTTTGAGCAATGCCAAGTCCAATTGCTATCACAAATGCTCTTTTATAATTCTTGATTAATTCTAAAAAGGGAGAATTAGATAAGCTTTTATTTTGGTCATGAGTTTTATATGCTAGACTCTCTTCCATTATGTACCTTATTAAAAAGCCTATTACACCCATAACAGAGCAGAAATAGAAGAGCAACCTCCAGCCCCAAATTTCATAATTTTCACCTGTAAACTTTTTGCAAACAGCTATCATTACAAAGCATGTAATAGAACCAAGAGCACCACTAAAAGCTTTCATGCTACCTAAAAAGCCTAGATTTTTTTTATCGCTTGAATGCTCTATTAAAAAAGCTGAATTGATACTTGTTTCTCCACCTGCTGCCATTCCTTGTGTTATTCTACAAAGCAGAAGCAGCATAGGAGAAAATATTCCTATTTCTTTAAAGCTTGGTATAATCGCAATTGCAGTAGATGATATCGAAGCTAATATTACGGAAGTCAGCAAAATTTTCCTTCTGCCGTATTTATCTCCAATGTAACCAAAAATAAATGCACCAAGTGGTCTAAATCCAAATCCAATTGCAAAACTGCCAAGAAATTTGATTGTGCTTAAATAATCACTTTCTGAAGGAAAAAAAACGTTGCTTATTATATGCTTTAAAACTCCAAACAGAGTTACTTCATACCATATAATCATATTGCAGATTATGCTTGATAGTATTGCTTTTTGAATATTGTTCATAACTTCCAGTTTACCACACTCCGCTATAAAAATTTTTATTCAACAACCTTTAAAGACAACTCACGTAAATGCTTATCCTCTACTTTAGAAGGAGCACCCATTAGAACATCTTCACCTTGCTGATTCATAGGAAAACAGATTACTTCACGAATGTTCGGCTCATCAGCAAGCAGCATAACCATTCTATCAACCCCTGGTGCTATTCCACCATGAGGTGGCACTCCAAACCTAAATGCACGCACGAGCGCACCGAATTTTGTATCAACTTCCTCTTTACTGTAGCCTGCAATGGCAAAAGCTCTGTACATAATATCTAGTTTGTTATTACGAATTGCTCCACTTGACAGCTCTATTCCATTGCAAACAAGATCATATTGGTAAGCAAGGATATCCAGTGGATTCTTTTCTTCTAAATCTTTCAAGCCACCATGTGGCATAGAAAATGGATTATGAAAGAAATCAATTTTTTTACTTTTATCGTCATACGCAAAGTAAGGAAAATCAATCACCCAACAGAATTTGAAGATATTGTCATCTATAAGACCTAGTTCTGATCCCAAAAGAATACGCACTTTCCCTGCAATTATTGCTGCCTCATTCTCTTTGTCAGAAGCAAAAAACACACTATCTCCAGGCCCTACATTCGTTACTTCTCTTATGTAGTTTAGCCTATTGTCATCGAGGAATTTAGCAATCGGGCCTTTCGCAGTACCATCTTTATCAAACGTTATATATCCAAGGCCCTTAGCACCGAATTCTCTTTGCGCATGTTCTATCTTTTTATCAAAGAAGCTGCGTGGTTCCTCTGCTGTTTTAGGAGCAGGAATGGCTCTCACTACCATACCACGCTCGATATTGTTTTTGAAAATATTGAACTCTGAATCACAGAAAATTTCCGTAACATCGCTGATTAATAACGGATTACGCAAATCTGGCTTATCAGAGCCATATTTGAGCATTGCATCTTTGTATGTAATGCGTGGAAAATCTTTATCGACAGACTTGCGAGAAAATTTGGCAAATACTTTGTATAAGCTAGACTCAATAACCTGAAATATATCTTCTTGAGTCACAAAAGACATTTCAAGGTCGAGCTGATAAAACTCCCCAGGAGAACGGTCAGCCCTTGCGTCCTCATCACGAAAACAAGGTGCAATTTGAAAATATTTATCAAACCCTGAAACCATAAGCAACTGCTTAAAAATCTGTGGAGCTTGTGGTAATGCATAGAATTTACCAGGATTTAGTCTGCTTGGCACTAAGTAGTCACGTGCACCTTCAGGAGAAGAGGCAGTAAGTATTGGAGTTTGAATTTCCAAAAATCCTTGCTCTATCATGAGCCTCCTGAGCTCTGAAATGATCTGTGAACGCAGAATAATGTTGTTACGGGCTTTTTCACGTCTTAAGTCAAGAAAACGATATTTAAATCTCATGTTTTCTGGGTATTCTTGCTCACCGGCGATACTTGCTAATATACTCCTTTCTTCTTTTGCTATTTCTTCATCACAGTGGAACTCAACTTCCGATTCAACTTGTAAATTACTAACTATAACTTCAATTTCTCCTGTGGAAATAGAGCTATTTACCGTGTCTTCAGTTCTAGCTTTGACTATTCCTGTGACAGTAATCACACTTTCTGATTTTAAATTTGAAATTTCATCAAAAAAGTCTTTGTCATTATTGAATACCAGTTGAGTAATTCCATAAAAATCTCTTAAATCAACAAAGATTAGGTTACCATGGTCACGTTTACGGTACAGCCACCCAGAGAGAGTAACTTCCTTTTCTACATCATTCTTCCTTAATTCATTACACGCGTGAGTTTTATAGCAGTTCATTTAATTGAAATTTCTAGAATACAGAAAGATTATAAAATAAATTAACCTTTGGGCAAGCTAATATCTAAAAATCCTTTACAAACAATTCTGATTTGGATATAATTTTTTTGATTGTGTGTGTTGAGGTATACTTATGAATTCTGAAGAATTAGAGGAAATGTTGGCTAAAAAAAAGAGGGTGGATGCTGTAATAAAAGATCTTGTTGATACTGTTACCAAAAATGATTCAGAAAAAGTAAAGTCAATTTTTGAGAAAAATAGTTCCATTATTCGAGATGTTGTTACTGACGTTAATTCCCAAAGCGGTACAAATTTATTAGGTGATGCTGTTGATGAAGAAATAGCTAAGTATTTAATAGAGCAAGGTGTAAGTTTCAGCGCTGCAGTCAAAAAGGCGATTATGAAAAGAAATTTAGGGTTAGTAAAATCAATCTGTGAGATAAATAAATCAATAGCTAAACATGAGTTACAGCAAAATCCTGAGCCACTACAATCTGCAACTTATGATCACAAATTTAATGATAAAATTGCAAGGTATTTGATTGAACAAGGTGCAAATCCTAATGCAACTGATCATCTTGGTCGTTACTTACTTCATCTGCAAATTGCAAAAAGCAATTTCAAAGGAGCTAAGGCTTTAATAGAAAACGGCGCGGATGTTAACTTAATAAATCAAGAGGTAAAAAGCTATCAGAACTTAATTATTGGTGGTAGTGCTTTAAAGGGTGAAACTGCGTTGAATTTTGCAATTAGAATATATTACAAATATAAAGACATAGACGATCAAAAATCTGATGAAACCTTAAAATTTATAAGTTATTTAATAGAACAAAAAGCAAACTTAAATATTAAAGATTGTAATGAGATGGTCCCTTTAGATATTGCTATATTTCATAATTCTCCAAAGATAGTAGAATTATTGATAAAAGCTGGTGCTGATCTTAATGTTGGAAGGGAAAAAGCAGAAGGTGTCTTAAAGTATGCAATTACTGAAGGGCATATAGATATAGGGAAAGCTACAATTCGATATATTTTGGAACATGACTCACACTGGTTAACAACTTCAAATAAACCAGATCTTCTCAATGACCAACAAGAGTTATCAGTCTACTGGGACGAATATAAAGCTCAAGTTAAAGAACTTCATGATATAGTGGAAGATAGAATTGACTTGACTGGTGACGGCTCTACCCGTCCTATAATGAGAACAGTGAGTGGCTTTTTAGATCATGAAAGTAGAAAAAATCTAGTAAGGAGAGTAGACCGGCGGAGCTTCCCCACCAGTCTCTCGCAGAACTGCACGGAAACCTCTCGGCTTATACAGCTCCCATTATTTAGCCTTTTGATCCTAACCCAAGTGTCCAATGATAGAAAATACTTGGAGACCTCTTTCTCACTTTTCCTAGAAATTGCTTTGCTAGTCTTCCGTGATCACGAAGTTTCTTATATTTTGTCCTGACCCATCTTATGAGGTATCTCTCTATATTTCTAAGAGATGGATACATCTCTGATTTATAAAACCTGCCATAGTACTGAAACCAGCCTCTGACTATTGGATCTATCTTCTTCGATATTTCCTCTAGTGTGGTCCATGTAATCCGATGTATTCTCCATGACTTTATGGTTTTCTTGATCTTCTTCTTGGCTTTGTTACTAATTGCAGGTAGAAATGAGATGAAATAATTCCTCATCTTATTCTTTGCTACTCTAGGTCTAAAAGTATAACCTAGAAAATCAAAGCTTTGTTTAGGAAATTGTTCTTTTCTATCATCATCCTTACTGTACACAATCTGTGTCTTTTCAGGATGTAACTTCAATTTACACTTAGCCAATCTTTCTTCAATCATTACTTTCATAAATCCTGCCTGTCTTTTAGTTCTGCAGTGCACTATCGCATCATCTACATATCTTTCAAATGGTACTGTTGGATAATTTTGTTTCATCCACATATCAAACGCATGGTGCATAAATATGCTTGAAATGATTGGGCTTATAGAACCTCCTTGCGGAACTCCTTTATCCCTTGTTACCCTACTGCCATCTGCTTGCTGAATGGGGGCTTTCATCCACCTCTCAACATACAGTATGACCCATTTGCAGTCTGTGTGTTTCTTGATAGCCTGCAGTGCTAAATCGTGGTCCAGATTGTCGAAAAATCCAGATATATCAAGATCTACCGTCCAATCATTTTTCCAACATCTCTTCCGTGCTGTGTATACCGCATCCAGCGCAGACTTATTTGGTCTATAACCATATGAATCTTCGTGAAATTTCGGTTCTACTAACGGCTCAAGATACATTGTAGCTGCTGTTTGCGCTATTCTGTCGAATACTGAAGGCACACATAAAATTCTTTGCCCTCCTGTATCTTTTGGTATCGCAACAGCTTTTACCGGCTCTGGAAAATAACTTCCGGATGACATCCGATTCCATAATTTGTATAGATTATCCTTTAGATTTTCTTCAAACTTTGTTATCGAGACCTCATCTACACCTGCTGCACCTTTATTTTTCGATACTTGTTTATAAGCTCTCCAAATAAGTTGCTTCGGTATATCAAAAGACTTTGTTTTATTCATTGACTCCTCCCTTTCGGTTGATAAATAATTAAAACTAAATAACTTAGCCCCTTCACTCCATTTCCATTACAGAAACTTCTTCGCTACTACGAGCTAATCCGCCCCTGTTTTTCGCATCGGTACTCTCATCCTCAGAGATCAGCTCTTTGGACTTCTCCCTTTTCATCGAAACGACAGGTTCCCGTAGTTCCATGCAATAGCCTAAAATAGATTCACGCCACTTTTATGCCGGACGCCACCTACCCAGTAAACAAGCTCCCAGTAGATTCATCCCAGGTTAACGACTACCCCCTGGTTTTGACGTCGTCTCTACGCTTTCGACACTTCATCAGTGGTTCACTTGCGTTCGTCTCTCTATTTCATACATGACACATAATTGTGCCTTTTCCATAACGCTCACTACCTTAGCTCTTTACCAAAGCAGCTTATGGCTGTTTGAAGCCTGCTCTTGCAAACCGGCTCCGAGGGGCCCTCCCTCATCTACTGCACAGCTTCAACACTTTCCGTGTTTCTACGGCGCACAATCATCATTCATATCTAGTGCTGAGGCACCAGAAAATTTTTGTCCGAGAAAGCTGGCTGTTATAAGTGTAGCTGCAATAACTTGCGCTTTAGCATTATATTTTCTTGCTCCATTAATCATTGGGTCTTCTGCTGGAATTGGTACTCAACTAGCATTAGGAGCTGTAGGTGCAGTTGTAGGTGGTGGAATTGGAATCTTGACCAATGTGGCAATAGATCAATGCTACGTTAATTCAGCTACTCAGAAAGCTGACTAAAATTAAAGCGCCATAGATTGCTAAAACTCCATAATTGTGGAGTAATATAATGTTACTTTCCTCAAGCCTTTAGCTCCTCAAACACTTCACTTGCTCTATTTAAAACAGAGTCAGGAAAACCAGCAAGTTTTGCTACATGTATTCCATATGACTCATCTGCAATGCCTTCAATTACTTCATGTAGAAAGATAACCTCTCCGTTCCATTCTTTTATTTTCATACAAAAACATTTCACATTTTCTAAGTATTCACCTACTTTAGTTAATTCATGATAATGAGTTGCAAAAATGGCGCGGCACTTATTTACATTGTGAATATGTTCAATCACCGCCTGTGCAATAGATAATCCATCATACACCCCTGTGCCCCTACCAATTTCATCAAGTATCACCAAGGAACGGTCCGTTGCCTGATTTACTATCGTTGCTGTTTCGATCATCTCTACCATGAAGGTAGAATAACCAGCTGTTATATTATCCGTTGCGCCAACCCTGCTGAATATCTTGTCAATCACTCCAATATGCGCACTCTCTGCTGGCACAAATGACCCCATATGAGCTAAAACTGCAATGAGAGCGTTTTGCCTCAAGAAAGTGCTTTTTCCAGCCATATTAGGACCAGTAATTAGATGTATACCAGCTAAATTGATGCTATTTGCAATGAATTTATCGTTAACTTCAACCACTGGATGTCTTCCGCTACAGATATTGAACTCTTTGCTGTCATCAATGATGGGTTTTACGTAATTATTTTGCACTGCAAGCTCTGCAAACGCGGTTCTAATATCAAGTTTTGCCAAAGCATTTGCAGCAAGAGCAATTTTTTCAGATTCTTGAGCGACTTCACTACACAGTTCACTAAAAATTTTCATTTCTAAGCCGATTGCAGCATCACGTGCCGTAAGAATTTTATTTTCTAGTTCTTTCAACTCATTAGTAGTGTAGCGCATGCTATTTGCTAAGCTTTGTCTATGAATAAATATATCCGAAGTTATTTTGTGATTTGCCGACACTTCAACGTAATAACCGAGTATGTTGTTATGTAATATTTTAAGTGCGGCAATACCAGTTAGGTCGCGATAAGATTCACGGAGTTTGGTTATTAGTTTATTACTATTATTTAATATGTAGGATAACTCAGATAATTCTGAGTTATATTTTGAGTGAATAAATCCTCCTTCTTTCACGGAACTGAGGTTATTATCAAGTATAGCACTATTTAACAGTTCAAATAGGTCTTTATGATTGCCAAGGCTTTTATGTATTGTGCTTAGTTCACTTTCGTCACTACTTATCACCTGAGTAGTAGACACTGGTTCCTTTTCTCTGGTCAAGCACTGGAATGACATCTGAGAGTTAATTTCTGATTTTTCACTTAAACAATAATTATGCAAGTTAGACAGAAACTCAGACAACTCTAAAGTTTTTCCTAGGCCTATTTTTAATAGGTTCATATCCTTTGGTGAACCACGCCCTAGTATTAAGCGCGATAAAGACCTCTCAATATCTGGAATGTTAGATAATATCTCTCGTATTTTTCTGCGTAGCTCATGATTATTTACAAAAAATTGAGCGGTGCTGAGCCTCAAATTAATTGCCTTAGAGCAAGCAAGGGGTGAAGCGAGCATTTGTTTGAGCAGGCGTCCACCAGAGGCTGTTACTGTGTGATCAATAACTGAAATTAGTGAACCTTTCTTTTCACCAAATTGAGTTGAAAACAACTCAAGGTTTCTCCTTGCTGAAGCATCAATAAGCATGAAATTTTGTTGCTTATAGGTTTTTGGGAATTCAAGTCTTGGAATGGAGCCCCTTTGTGTTACTCTGACATATTCAAGCAGTGCACCACACGCCATGATTTCTACTTTGCTGAAATTTCCTATACTCCCAAGTTCCCTGATTTTATAAAACTCGCATAACGTTCTGTGAGATTTACTATACTCAAAAAAGCTCTGTGCGTGTTGCGTAATTGATATTTTATAATTTTTTAAAATCGATCTAATTTTTTCGTCCTCAGTGAATTTTTCAGAAATTAATAATTCTCTTGGTGATATACGCAATAAATCACTATCTAGAGCTTTCAAACTCGTTAAAATGTGAAAAAATTTTCCCGTCGATAATTCAAGCCAACTAATAGCATATTCGTCATTTTGTTCAACTATGGATGCGAGATAATTATTGCTTTTATCCTCCAGTAGTGAATCTTCTATAATTGTACCTGGAGTTACAACTCGCACTACATCACGTTTTACTATGGATTTATAGCCCCTCTTTTTTGCTTCATCAGCAGTTTCTAATTGGTCACAGATTGCTACTTTGAATCCTAAATCTATTAGCTTGTGCAGGTAAGACTCACTACTGTGTGCTGGCACTCCACACATTGGTATTTCTTGCCCATTTGAATTGCCCCTCTTGGTTAGCACTATATTCAGCAATTTCGCAGCTTTAATAGCATCATCGAAAAACAATTCATAAAAATCGCCCAGTCTATAAAACAATAGATGATCCGTGTATTGAGCTTTCAAATTTAAATATTGCTCCATTACAGGGGTATTTTTTTCTCTTATTAAGTTCATAACATTTTTAAATATGTTAGCAGCAAACCACTTACTCTGGTGTTGGTTATTTTATTATGGATCAATAATTTTTTTTAGCTATAGTACAAAAACAAATAGTTTGAGGTAGAATTATGGAATATGAACGGTTGTTAAAAATATTAAGGACAATAAGTGACTTAAATGAGAACAATATAATCGAAAGGGTAAAAGAGGAATTGGAAAAAGAAGATCCAGACACGTATAAAAAGTGGCAAGATAATGGATTTAACATAAATTATACATTCGATGATCAAAGTACATTGTTACATATAGCTGCTAGAAATGATCTTGTAAAGATAGCAGAGCTTTTAATAAAAAAAGGGGGTAATGTTAATACAGCAGATCAAGATGGATGGAATCCTTTACACTTTGCTGCTGCAAGTGGTAGTATAGGAGTGGTAGAGATTCTCATAGCAAACGGGGCTAATGTTAATGCAGCAGATCAAGATGGGTGTACTCCTTTGCATTGTGCTGCTCACAATGGACATAAAGAGATAGTAGAACTCCTATTAGACACGGGGGCTAATGTTGATGCAGTAGGTAAAGTTAAGATAACTCCTTTACACGCTGCTGTTCGCTTTGGTTATACAGAGATAATAAAAGTTCTCATAGCAAACGGGGCTAATGTTAATACAGCAGATCAAAATGGGTGTACTCCTTTGCATTGTGCTGCTCACAATGAAAATAAAGAGATAGTAGAACTCCTATTAGACACGGGAGCTAATGTTGATGCAGTAAGTCAGGCTGAGAGTACTGCATTACATCATGCTGTTTCTGCTGAAAATTGCCAAGTGGAAATAGTAAAAGCTATCATAGAAAAGGAAGCTGCTGTTGACATAGCGGATAAATACGGGCGTACTCCGTTATGCTGGGCTATTAGAAATGGCTATTCAGAAATAGCAAGAATTCTACTTGAAAACAAAGCAGATCCTTTATTGGGACATAAAAGTTTTAACACATTAAAGCTCTTGATTGAATTAATAAAAAATGATTTTAAGCACTCTAAGAAAGCAGAAGAAACACAGCAACAAGAGGATGATGAATATGAATTGATTAAATACTCACTGGTACTTCGCAATGACTGTTCTTTAACTGATATTGCTGAAAGAGGTGCATTTGGTAAGTTGATATCTACGTGGCTTGTTGACATGTCCAACTTAACAGAGAGTCAGAAGGAGTTGAATAAAAAATTCTTAAGTACTTTTAAAGACTTTCCACATGTTACTTATAAGGATTATAAGAACGATGTTGAAAAAATTAAAAAATTTTTACTGGATCATAAAAGTAATCAAGATCTAAAAACCATCCTCAACCTTAAAAGAGGAGAATCTAAACTGACAATACTGCATATTCTATCAAGTATGGAATGTAGCAATGCGGGAGAATTCATAGATTTACTGTTGAATTCAGGTGCTGATCCTAATGAAAAGGACGACACAGGAAGAACACCTTTACATTATGCTACTCGTTCTGGTCATTGTGATACAATTATCAAATTGCTTCTAAGGAAAGGAGCTAATCTTGATATAAAGGATAAAAAAGGTAAAACCCCAATAGAATTTGCAGTTAATAATCCCAACCTTAATATTAAAGAGTACTTTTTAACTGATGATGTTATTTATGGAACTTTTCGTAAAAAAACACAAGTTGACTATAATGGAAAAAAGTATTTGTGCAAAAGTGTAAATCTATGGGGGGAGGATTTTCTACTAGATGAGCAAGATCCAGGTAAATATTTTTGTAAATTAGATGAAGTTCAAGACATAAATCAGCTAGAACAGGTTGTAAATGAAGCTATAAAATCTAGGGTAAGGTTCAATCTTACTCGTGAGGGAAATATATATGAAAATACTTATGAGAGTAGGTATAATTTTACAGATTATGTAATAAGAAGAATTAGTGAATTAAAGATTTTTCAAGGTGAAAGGGACATAGAAGTTGCTAGTCGCATAGTATGTAATTTGGTAAAAAGAGGTGCAGTATTTGAAACTCTAAGTAGTATAATTGTAATTGATAAACTAGAGAAGTTTAAAGACCACAAAGCTAATCTTAAAGAAGCACGTAAAAGCTATATACATTACTCTCTAAGGTTTTTGGAAGCTGCAAAAAACGCAACTACTGGTAAGGTAAAAGAGGCAAAAATGGACAACTTCACTTTCTACTTGAAATACTCAAAGAATAGTATAGTCGAGGTTGCAAAAATCGTAAATGGAACAGATGAAAGCACAGAATTTCGAAGAGACGTGATAGCAATCGGTGAAAGCGAGACAGAAATTTTAACAGAAGGTGGGGTAAGAAATTATACTGACCTTATAGGTAATATAGTACTGACTTTTCATACTGATTTGGGAAAAGTAGATGCTAGATTGTATTCTGATGTCCAAGATGAAGGAAAAATTATAGTAGAAGTGAGTAACAAGGAGGAAATATTGGAAAAGTTTAAAAATTATAAAGAAGAGTTAGGTGAGAACTGCTTGCTTGGTAGTTCTTCTGTCTACGACGCTATTAAGCAGGGATATTTTAAAAGGCCTGAGGAAGTAGATTCCATATATCATGTAAGTTCTTCATTAGAAAATATATCTTTATTTCCTATTGTACAACAGAACATAGAGAAAATTCGCCAGCAAGGTTAGTGTTGCTTAGCTTAAGTTTAAATTGCAAAAAAATGCAAACTTTATGATACTGAAGGAACTACTTTTTTGCTAGAAGGCAAAGCAGCAAGGAGCGAACCAAAAGCGATAAGAAAGGATCCAAGCCAGATTATAGACATTCCAGGTTTATAGTGCACTTTAGCTGCAATTTTGCTCTTACTCTTATCAATCTCTCCAATTACAACATAAATATCAGAAAATAAATTGTGGTAGATACTGCTTTCAACATTTTTCTGACCTTCCGCAAGGTAAAATCTATATTCAGGAGTTACTTCACCTAATATCTTATTATTCAGCAAATTCCTGATATCCATTGTACCCCTCACTGCATGGAAATTTTTTTCTTTTATTAGCTCAATATTTCGTAAAGTAACTTTAAATTTATTGACTGTTATGCTGTCTCCTATTCCCAAGTAGTTTTCTTTTTTCTCCTGCCAACCAACTGAATAAGATATACCAAGCACTAGAATTGCCACTCCAGCATGAGCAAGCATCATTGCATAGTAGGACTTAGAAACTCTTCTTGCTAATAAAATTGATTCACCAAATGCTACCTTAAATAAACAAATTCTTTTACTATATGCTTCTAAAACAAAGATTAATAATGCTATGGAGATGGTAATTGATAGCACAATCATTAGCTCCATGTGAAAGATAAACGGCAAAATAGCTGCAGCACTACAAAATGAAAATCTATATTCACGGAATATTGGCAATAGACTATTTCCCTGCCAACTGCAGTATTGCCCTATCATGGTGAGCACTAGAATAGCTAGTGCAATAGAGTTAAATAAAGAATTGTAATATGGTGCTCCAACTGAAATTAATTCACCGGTTAAATACTCAAGCACTGTAGGGTATAAAGTGCCAACAAACACGATGAAAAAGGCAGTGATGAATAATAAATTGTTCATCAGCATCATCGTAAGGCGTGAAAAGAATCTTCTACCCTCTGTCACTTGAGTAGCAGATTTCTTTTCAGATTCCAATATCGAATACTGGAAAGATGTGTGATTCTTTCTCGTAAACACTACAAATATTACTAAGCTACTGACTGTAATTACACCAAGTAGAGCTAATATATACAGTCCATATCTTGGGTCATCTGCAAACGTGTGCACTGAGGTAAGTATTCCTGAGCGGACTAGAAATGTTCCAGTCACACTCAATATAAAAGTTGTGAGCGTAAGTAAAATAGTAAAATTCCTTAAAGTATTGAAATTTCGTACAACGAGCAACAAATGTGTCAGCGCCACTGCAATTAGCCACGGCATCAAAGAAACGTTTTCCACTGGATCCCAAAACCAAAATCCACCCCAACCGAGTTCACGATATGCCCACCAGCTACCCAAGCTGATGCCCAAAGTGAGCAGCGACCAAGAAATAAGTACCCAAGGCCTGACAATTTTAGCCCAAACATTTCCTTCAGTATTTAAAATTAATCCAGCTATAGAGAGCGAAAAAGGAACGCTAAATCCAAGGTACCCCAAATATAATACCGGTGGATGAATAGCAAGGCCTATATCCTGCAATATCGGATTAAAACCCAGTCCATCTGTTTCAATGCCTGGCATTTTAGTGAAGGGGCTGGATTCAAGTAAAGTGAACAGTAAAAAACAAAAGCAAATCAAGCCTTGGGTGATAAGAGATATTTTTTTTAATTTACTACCATTAGTTCGTTCTGGTGTCATTCCAGTGCTTGACACTGGAATCCAGTTCTTATTATATAACTTTCTAGTGTGTTCATTTGTAATCAAACTTTCTGGATCCCAGACTGGGATGACAGAAGGTATATAAATATCCATTAGTAATAAATACATGACAAGCACTAAGGTCCAAAGCAACATAGACCCTTCTTTATTTCCCCAAACACCACAAATCTTATAGATCAAAGGTTTTGTTGTGTGTGAGTGGTAATATACGTTTTCAAGTGAGAAATCATTTTTAATGTGGCAGTAGATCAAAATAGCCATTGATGCTGACACACAAAAAAATATGGCAGAGGAGACGAATCGGTAAGAACTAAACGGTAGAAACAAATACGTTAAAGATAACAAACAGGCTACCAATAACAATATATTCCCAAATTCAGGCATAAGATTCATATAATGATATTACTAATAATAAATTGGGAGTTAAAGTTTTAATATAGGAACAAAGTTAATCTTCAATTATATTAATAGTAAGTAAAAATTAAGCATTAAGCTTTTATACTTTATATTATATAGCATTAATATTGTGAGGTAATATTATGGGCACAACTAAGATTAGTGAATTTCTATTCAATATAAAAGGTAAAGTGGCAAAACAACATGCTGAACCAATAATTGAAAAAAATCTCTATACTATTTTAGGATTCAAAGATGTAGAAGATTTAGAACATAAGACAAGTAAGTCCGTTAACAAAAAAATTTGGCAGCTATTTATTGATTGCTTTACAAAGGAAATAGATTATGCAGCAACTGAAAAAGTTGTAAAAAACGTTGTTTGTAATATTGCCAAAAGTGCCCAAGGCAATGCTTTTACTGAAGCTGAAAGCTTAATCTTAAACGAAAAACAAGATAATAAAAAGAGAGAAAGAGCGATTAAAAAAGCTACTAGTATTTTAAAAAAAATCAATCCAGAAAAAGCCTTCAATGAACTTTCAGTAATAAAAAAACAAGCAGAAGATTTTTTACAAACCGATTTTTATAAGGCGCAGAGCAAACCACTGCCAGGATTTGCTATATCTGGTGCGCAGCTTTTTGCGGAAACTTTGAAATATATAGAAACACTAGAAAAATTATCAGAAGTTAAAAAGGAAGATTTAACTAAGAGTTTCCTATTAAATTATATTAGTTCACTGAACAAAAAGTATCCTAAATCACAAGGTAAAAGAGAAGATGCTATACGAATACTATCAAGCGATGAGTTGAAGAATTTTTATAATAAAGGTGTAGAGGAAGGAATACTACAACCGCTGGTATCATATAAAGAATGCAGAAATCTGTATGATAAAATGAGCCAAACAAAGAATGAATGTATAATCAAAAAAGAAGAGCATGAGAAAGCAAGTAAGTCAATAACCAGTATAATTAGTGACATAAAAAAATGTAGAGAAGCAGTCCTTAATTGCAAAAATTTTCAGAGCTCCTACATAAAGGAAAAAGCAGAACACCCATTTAGAGGCACCTCATGTCAAAAAATGATTGATATATATCAAGAGAGAATTGCTGGATATCAGGAAAAAATTCGTCAAAACCTAAACCAAATAAGAGCAATATTAAAAGATACGCCGCAAGATGTGAAGGAAATAATCAATTGCGTGCATAAAGCAGAGCAGTATGATGAAATTTTTGATTCGGCTTTAATTTGTTTACCGAACATACAGAATAAGCTAGATATTCAACCAGAAAATCCCCTAACAGAACTCAGAGCTTCACAAATTAACGTTGAAATTGAGCTAACTAGGCTCTGTGAACAAAATATTAGAGTAAGCATGTGAGTGCTTCAACAAAATTCAAAAAACCAATAAAGACCTCATAAGTCTTATCAAAACAGGAGATTTCTAATAGTGGCAAATACCATGTATTTCTTTCAATTTGCCACTATTACGCCATCTAAATCACACATTGTCTTCCAGAAGGAAAATTTTTGTTCCACTGGCAACCACCTCATGTATAGCTTTATAGCTCTTCTCACAATAATCCGAACAGGTCATAATAACATACTGCTGGCCTCTTGGCTTATAATAGCTATAAAGACGTTTTTACCTCCGTTCGGACTATTATAAGAAGAGCTATACTTCCATAATAAGAAAAATGGCAAAAGCAATTTTAGATCTACTCTAATAAAAGCCTATTTTCCTTGAAACTAAAATAGCTACTAAATGTGATAATAATATGATCTATTAATTCTATTCCTATGCTTTTGCAAGCTTCTGCAAGCTGTCTGGTGAGAAACATATCGCTACTTGAAGGCTGTATATCTCCACTTGGGTGATTGTGGGATATTACAATCGATGTTGAGCCAATCAAAAGAGCGCGTTTTATGATCTCTCTAACATAAAGAGGAGTTTGATCTATTGTACCAAAGTTTTGTAGATCTTCTGCTATTAGACGATATCTTTTATTCATATAGATAACGCGAAAATTTTCTTTATTAAGGCTTCCTATACTTGCTTTTAAATAATCAAGCAATTTTTCCCAATTATTGATTATAGGTAGGTCCTTTACTTCTTCTCGTGCAGAACGAACAAAAGCCTGTTTAACACAAAAGATAGCAGATATAGCTGCATTACTAACTCCTTCGATATTCTGCAGTGCTTCTAAATCGGCATTAAAAACCTTATTTAAACTACCAAAATTTTCTATCAAACTCTTTGCTACTGGCTTTACATCAATTCTACTATATGCTGAATATAAAATGTGTTCTAAAATCTCATAATCAAGTAATGATTGTCCGTTATCTGAAATAATTCTCTCTCTTAGGCGCTTTCTATGACCTTTTTTGTAATCTTTCATTATTCATGAATTGCTTATCTCTTATAATAAGAAATTGAATTTTTAAGTAAAATATTTAATAAAATATATGAAGCATAATTGTAAATTTTTGAAGACAGCAAATGAAAGTAGCCCCTCTCTTGTCATCTCCTGCTCCCTCCTTCTATGTCATCCCAGTGCTCCTTCTATGTCATCCCAGTGCTTGACACTGGTTTCTTACCAACAAAAACCTAGCATAACTTTTGTGCTCAAAAAATTTCCAGCATCAAGTGCTGGCCTGAAGCTTTAGCTGTAAATGTTAAGAAATTTACCAAGCGAAAAAAAAGGCAAAAAAATCCCCGTGTAACGAGTTTTGACCCTATAATAATGTAAATTGGCGCTGTAATAATGTGCTAACGCTTAAAATAAGCGCGTTTTGGCTGAATGTAGAAAAAATAAAAAAGACATGCAGCCGCTATAATTTCTATGTAATTTGCCAATAAATATCTGAGTTTTTTACTGAATTTTTGTTGTTGAACCCGCGCGGATCGAAAACAAGGATAAATACTCTTATTGTCATAATAAGGGGGCTGGCGCAGTTTGTCAAGGAAGTTTTATGCGAGAGATCTATTGAAATGCTCGTGCAAAATCATACTATTAATTAGTACACTATAAATTTAAAATTATAAATATGTTAAGCAAATTAGTAACTTTGCTATTAATTTTTATATTTCCTTTTTACTCATACTCATATCAGTTTAGAACCAAAGCAAAGCAAGCAATTGTCTTAGATTTAGCTTCAGACTCGTTCATTTTTGAACACAATTCCAGGGAAAAAATGGCCCCATCTTCAATGAGCAAATTGATGACTTTATATGTAGCTTTTGATTATCTAAAAGCTGGAATAATAAAAATGGAAGATAAATTTCGAGTAAGTAGAAAAGCATGGGAAAGGAAAGGCTCTTCTATGTTTTTGAAAGAAGGTCAATTTGTTACGGTAAAAGAACTACTTGAAGGAGTTACAATTGCCTCAGGTAATGATGCATGCATAGCGCTAGCCGAGGGTATTGCAGGATCAGAGGAGAATTTTGTTGCTGAAATGAATGAAGTTGCACAAGATTTAAATCTTAATGATAGTCATTTTGTTAACTCAAGCGGGTGGCCAGATGAAAACCATTTTATGAGCGCAAAAGACTTGGTAACACTGGCAAAAAGGATTTTTACTGATTTTCCTGAATACTATGATCTATTCTCTGAACAATATTTGACATATAACGATATTGTACAAAAAAATAAAAATCTTTTACTTTTCCATGATATTGGAGTTGATGGTCTAAAGACAGGTCATACAAGTGCTGGTGGTTATGGCATTATAGCATCTGCAAAACGGAACGATAGAAGAATTTTTGCTGTCGTGAATGGTTTGGACACCGAGAAAGAGCGAATAGAGGAAGCAAAAAGACTAATACAATATTCCTTAAATCATTTTAACACCAAGAAAATATTTGCTAAGGATAGCGTAGTTGAAGAAATAAATATTGTTTATGGAAAAGATAAAAAAGTGCCCGTTACAGTTGCAAACGATGTTACCATAACTTATAACCGCAGATTACATGATAAAATTAAAGTGCGTATTGAGTATAAAGATATGGTACCCGCACCAATTAAAAAAGGTCAAGAAGTGGGCAAAATTTTTGTAGAAATACCTGGTACTGAGCAACAAACTATACCTGTTTATGCAGCAAATGATGTGCAGAAATTGAGCTATATAAAAAAAATTTTTAGAAAGTTGTTTTAATCAGCAAATGTAAGTTAAGGAGACCTGAAATACTAATCTACTTTCAACCTCTCAGCATGTAAACTGCGTGGTAAAGATTCCAACTCTTTTGCAGCAGTGAGTTCTTTATTTTTTGCATGTATACCAAGCTTATTGAATTCTCGGGCAGCAGGAAACACTCTTGCCTCAAGCGAACCAGCAGTTTTATTGTAATGATCAACAGCACTTTTTAAGCTTCTGCGTAAATTATCAAAATTTTCGCCCATTGTGCAGATTCGCTCATATAAAATATGGCCTAGTTCACTTATTTTCTTTGCATTTTCAGCTATCATCTCTTGCTTCCATCCATAGGCTACTGCCCTAAGTAGCGCGATTAAAGTGATTGGTGTTGCAATAATTACTTTTTTTTCTATTCCAATTTCTATCAAAGCTGGTTCACATTCTAGTGCTGCGCTGAAAACCCCTTCTCCTGTTAAAAAAAGCACCACAAACTCTGGCGTATTTTCAAATTGGTTCCAATATTCCTTTCTGCCTAGATCGTTTATATGTTTTTTTATCGCCAGAGAATGATTCTTCAACTTTTCCCTTTGTATCTGCAAATCATTTTGTGACATAGCATCCATATAAGAATCAAGTGGCACTTTAGCATCTATTATTATTTGCTTTCCTGATGGCATTTTTATTATTAAATCAGGACGTAACAAATTATCCTCATTTTTATCAACCACTGAAGCTTGAGTAAAAAAATCGCAATATTCAACCATTCCCGCCATTTCTACCACTCTTTTGAGCTGCATTTCACCCCACTTACCCCTAATGTGAGGTTTCCTCAGGGCGTTAGCAAGGTTAGAGGTTTGACTCATTAATGCTCCAATTTGCTCCCTTAAACCTTCATAGGCCCCTACCCTCTCTTTCTCTAGCTCACGTATTTCACTGTCGAATTTTTCTAATTTTTCTTTTATTGGAGTGATAACTTCGTTGATCGTTGCTTGCCTTTTTTTGAAGTCACTTTCTGTTTCTTTTAGCTTATTATCGATCACTTCTTTTGCTAAGTTCAGAAAATTATTATTGTTTACCTGAAGAGCATCAAGAGAAAGTGCTTTAAAAGTGTTCGTAAGCCTCTCCTCTGCTTTTGTTAGTAATTCTATTTCCTTTTTCTTTTCTTCACGCTCTTTTTGAAGAATTACTTCAAGTTCTGCGTTCCTCACTTTCAAATCAACTATTTCCTTATTTTTATCTACTAAAGACTGTTTTGCCTCTTGAAGTTCATGTTCTACTTTAAGTAAATTCTTCTCAAGATTCTCACTAAATTTTCTGTTCTTTCTTACAACAATATAGAGAAATAGTAGTAAAAAAAGGAAATTCAATACAAAAGCTATAGAATTGAAAAGCATCAGAACACAGAAAAAACCGCACTCACAATACTATCTAATTTTTTTATATATAAAAAAGAAAAAAAGAGCACCTGAAGAGATGCGCTTACTGAAGGGCTTGGTTTGCTAATTAATAACCGTTTTCTTCTACACTTGGATTAGTAACAGAATGTCTTTTTATTGAAAATCTTATGTAATAGTTATTTTTATAATATCAAATAGCACATATATTAACAACTCAATTTTACTCTCATTATTACAATACTTACATACCAGTTACTTCACTAAAAACTTAGCTTCAATCCGGCCAAAAGCACATATCCGGAGTTATTATCTTCCACTGCAAGCTCCTTAGTACTAAATCTTACAATATCAAAGTAATATGAAGTACCAACAGCTAATGGATATTCAAGACTGAAAGCCTGTGATGTTAATTCGTTTGTACCTTTGTCTGCAATATCCCTAACACTATTAAAATATGTTAAGCTCACTTTACGAGAATCAGAATGATAAGCAATACCTGCATTTACATAATGCATATTATTTGTTTCATGACTACGCTTCTCACCAGATTTACCACCATTCCCGTACGACAAAATGCAATCAAGTTCAAAAAGCTTTAGTTTCACACCAAAATTCCAGTGTAGTAATTGATTATGACACTGAAGATCGCTAGAATTTTTGTTTGTACAATCAGTTAAATTTTCCCTTGCAAATTCACCAGTCAAAGCAGTAGTAAAATTTATTTCATCTGATAGGGCATTTTTATAGGAAAGACCAGCGGCTATTAAATTATTATATTGTAAATTATTTTTACCTGGAACATAACTGAATCCAAGTTGAAAGTTATGAATTTCAGGAGAAATATAGTTTATCATTGGTTGTTTTAACTTCAGCTCTAGTCCATTATAGTCGCTGTAAACATTGGGTTTTACCCAAAATACCTTGTCCTTATCATACCCAGGGTCATCATCTTTTTTTCCATTACCGCGCAGATTTGCATAGTTTGTCCAATGACCATTTATTCCCCCAGCAGCTGTATAAATTTTTGAAGTGTTAATTAACATACTCTGACTAACTAAACTTCCTTTACCATATTCAAATGATCCAAACTCCTGATTCTTTATGATAAAATACCACTTCTCCATTTCTAACTTTTCTATGTCTAGTGCCTTTAAGTTTGCAATACCAGAAACTCCTGCCTTAACATCAAAACCCATTTTAGTATTTGGATAAACTTGCTGTAAATAAAGCAAGCGCAGGTCTGAATAGCTTGAGGTCTTGTCTTTTGTAGAGCTAAAAGAATCTCTGTTGAAAGCGTAGCCAAATCTTAAATCTATTTTTCCATCTAGTTCTGCATAAAATATCTCCTTATCTAGAATTACCCTAGCATTGACACTCCCTACCACGAATAATAATGAAAATAGTTTGATCAGTAACCTCATAGTTAAGCTTAAATTTTTAATATAAGCTTAATAGAAATAAAAAACAATTCTTATATTGTGTAGAACTTAGATACTACAAACCAATTAATGACAAAAGCGTTTAAGCATTCTTCACACTATGTTTTTGAATTATATTTCCATAAATAATTGATATACTTGGTAACTTTCGCTTTAGTAACTGCTTATTAATGGTAGAATATATACGACTAATTATTTTAGATGTGTTCTTTGCATCACAGTTAATCAAAATAAAAAGCACCTTAGTTCTCATCAATAAATCCTAGAAAATCATCACTACGGCAATTTTTATAAAAATGCTCTGTGATCATACTCAATGCATCGTTTATCTCATTAAATTTATTATTGAAGCCTATTATTCCTATAACTGCATTAATTTGATATTCAAAGGCAAAATTCAATATGACATATAACTCCAAAATCGTTGAATTATTGTCTGGTATATCAAACAAGTTGTGTTTTTTATATTTCTTACCCATCAGATATTTATCCCTAAACATTGCTAGCTTATGAAACAGGCTAATGTCACGTATCAATAGCTCATAATTAATCTTGCTATTAGTAAATTGAGTTGTGCGAAAAACTTTTACCTTTGTTTTTATATCTTCTCCTTTAGCGTCGATTAAAGAAAAGCCTATCACTTTTGGCAATATATCGGGCAAATCGCGTCCATCTTCAGTATACTCCAAATAGCTTTTCATATCTTCAGCTGCTCTTTTACTTAAAATATTGATTAACGGCTTATTAAGTAAATTCTCTCCCTCACATTTTAATAAATTCCTTGCAGCTTGATTGAGTCCCAAGATTAATACGTTCTTTTTCTCATTATCCTGACAAACAGATATCACAGCATCATCTTTCCTTCTTTCAGTTATAAAATCTTCCATATCTTCTCACATATAACGTATTTATAAGTATAATAAGATTGTATTAAAATTCATTTACCCATTAATATACTTGATAAAGTATAGAAAAATCGTCATGTTGCTGCATGTTCTAAGTCATGATAAAGGAATCAAAATTACAAATATAATTTTGCTTATTCTCTTTATACCTTCACTACAACAACTTATTTTGCTGTATTGGATTAGATGGTTGAATATAACCTAAAATACTGTAACACGATTCTTCGTATGAAGGTAGTAGTTCCTCAAGCGGTGCTGAAGGTTGTACTTTTTCATAATTGTCAGAAGGAAAATTGTCTAATTCTTTATTATTAGTTGCCTTATCCATACATTTTATTGGTTGCTCTATATAGTCTTGTATTTCTTTTGTAAAACTATGATTTAGATAACAACTTGTTAAGTAAGCTACACCTGCTACTGTTAGTGCTAATGCTACAAAAACTAAAGGTGAAGCTCCTATACACCTAAAAACCTTTACTTTATACATACTCATATGAGCAGGTGGGTCAATGGTTGTTGCCAAAAAAATAAAAAAACCAAGTGAAAAAAATATTAACACGCAAATTCCACCCAATGAACAAGATCCTAACGCTACTTCTTTTAATGATTCTTCGTTTTTCTTTTTATTATTAAGGCTTCGATACATTTTATTAACGTTAGTATTGCTAATATAATCTTCTAGTTCTTTTAAAATTTGAGTCTTTAACTCTTCAATCTCATTATCTATTAACGAATAGTATTTTTTATACCGCTGCTTCAATTGAACGTCTAATACTGATTTACCACCATTGAGAAGATTTAAAATGTCTTTTTTGCATAACTCAATCTCCTGAGAAATTTTAGAATCGTTTTGTCCTTTTATATCTTGATCCACTTTATCCTGTAGTTTTTGACCAAAATCTTTAAATACAGTTCTGCAAGAAAGGTATTTTAATATAATAGGTAAAGCTAGCTCATTTCCCTTACTAAGCAAAGATAAAAGCTTCAAAGCGAAAGAATTAGGTACTGCCTCTCTTGGTAGAATTAAGGTGAAATCTTCCAATACTTGGCAAACTAATTTTATTGAAGAATCTTTAAACCCTTTTGTACCAAATTTTAATGAAGCAAAAAATTCTTCTAATTCTTCAAAAGGACAACTATTTTCCTCTAATTTTACTTTTATAATATTGCTTAACATTGTAACTCCACTAACCGTTTTATACATGTAGCTTAACACTATTTTAATAATTTATTAAGAAAGTTTAATTATTAATTATAATATTTAATAAAATAAATAGACTCTTTTACATTTCATCTGCAAGAATCTTTTGCTTAGTTTGTAAATAAAGATTTTCTGAATCTAATTGCCGCAGGTTACGTTTAGTAATATAATCTCATATTAAATAAAACTTTACCTAAGTTTATGCCAGACTCTACGTTAGTTTTAACAACTATTCTTATATTCTTCATCTTTACGTTGTCACTTTTTTTTATAAAAAGGATATTTGGATCAACGAACAAGAAGATAATAAAATCCTTCAGAAAAATTGCTCAGCAGATTAATGCGCTAGAGCAAGAAATGCAGAGCTTATCTGATGAGGATCTTGCTAGTAAAACTGCGGAATTAAAACAAGAACTGAAAAATGGAAAAACACTAAATGACCTTCTCGTACCTGCATTTGCGGTTGTACGAGAAGCATCACGAAGATTCCTTAACATGAGGCATTTCGACGTTCAGCTAATTGGTGGCATGGTTCTCCATAATGGCATGATATCAGAAATGAAAACAGGAGAAGGAAAGACACTCGTCGCAACTTTAGCCGCATATCTAAATTCTTTAGAAGGAAAAGGTGTGCACGTCGTAACTGTTAACGACTATCTTGCAAAACGAGATACAGAGTGGATGAGTAAATTATATAATTCTCTTGGAGTTTCTGTTGCATTTATTACAAATAATTTGACAGACGACGAGAGAAAAAAGGCTTATAGCGCAGATATCGTATACTCAACAAATAATGAACTTGCCTTTGATTATCTACGAGATAATATGAAATTTTCTCAAGAAGATATGGTTCAGAGAGGCTTCAATTATGCAATAGTAGACGAAGTAGACTCCATACTGATTGATGAAGCGCGTACTCCGCTCATTATTTCTGGCCCACTTGAGGAAAATAATCAGATATATAAGCATATCAATAAAATAGTAATCAAATTAGTTGATTCTGACTATGAAGTCGATGAAAAGAGTAGAGCAGTGTTCCTCACTGAAAATGGCATTTCACGAGTGGAGGAATTACTAAAATCGTATAACCTCATTCCTGAAAATTCCTCGCTCTATGATACTAGCAATATTATACTGACTCATTATATAGATCAAGCACTTCGTGCACATAAGCTGTTTACTGCTGATAAAGATTATATAGTGAAAAACGGTAAGGTGGTAATTATTGATGAGTTTACTGGGCGCATGATGGAAGGTAGGAGATATTCTGATGGTCTTCACCAGGCACTGGAGGCAAAGGAGAATCTTGAAATTCAGCATGAAAGTCAAACTTTAGCATCAGTCACATTTCAGAACTACTTTCGTATGTACAACAAACTTTCTGGTATGACAGGAACAGCAGCAACAGAGGCAGAAGAATTTCGTGATATATATAGATTAAATGTAGTAAAAATTCCAACTAATGTGCCTGTTAAAAGAATAGATGTTGATGATGAAATTTATGGCACAGAAAAAGAAAAATTTAGTGCTGTATTGAAGTTTATAGCGGAATGTCACAAACGCCTTCAACCAGTGCTTGTTGGCACTGTGAGTATTGAAAATTCTGAAAAACTTTCCGATCTTTTGAAAAGCCATTCTCTTAAGCATTCAGTATTGAATGCTCGTTATCATGAACAAGAAGCGTATATAATAGCGCAAGCTGGAATACCAGGCAGCATTACTATAGCAACAAACATGGCAGGACGTGGAACTGATATTCAGCTTGGTGGAAATGTTGAAATGATTGCAAAAATAGAGCTCGAGAAAATAAAAAATGCTGATGAAAGAGAAAAAAAATATCAAGAAATAGTCAAAAGAGTAAAAAAAGATAAGGAAATTGCTATAAAAGCTGGTGGCTTATGTGTTATTGGAACCGAAAGGCATGAAAGCAGGAGAATAGATGATCAATTACGTGGACGTTCTGGCCGCCAAGGTGACCCTGGACTTTCTAAGTTCTTTCTATCACTTGAAGATGATTTAATGAGGATATTTGGTTCTGATAGAATGAGGAATTTTTTGCAAAAAGTGGGACTAAAGAACAACGAGGCTATTCATCATCCATGGATTAATAAAGCACTTGAAAAAGCACAGAAGAAAGTTGAAGTTAGAAATTATGATGTGCGGAAGTCTTTGCTAAAGTTTGATGATGTAATCAACAATCAACGTAAAGTTATTTTTAAGCAGAGAAATCATATTTTAAACAATGAAATCAATGATTTAGTTGAAGTATATAGTGAAGTAAATGAGGATATAATAGAAGGTATAGTACAAAGTGGTTATTACGAAGATTATGTTGAAGATATTGCAAAAGAATTCCACATAAGATACGGGATAACGCTTAATCTAGAAGAGTTTTTGAATAAACAAGAAGCCTTGGATTATATAAATGACAAGATACAAGAATTTTTTACTGAGAAAGAAAAATATTTCAATAGTCAACAAACTACAGATTTGTGGAATACGATAGTGAAACAAGTGATGATCATGACACTTGATCATTTATGGAGGGAGCACCTTTCGGTCTTAGAGAGCCTAAGACAAAGCATAAATTTGCGTGCCATGGGGCAAAAAGACCCACTGAATGAATTTAAACGCGAAGCTTTCTTAATGTTTGAGTCGATGCTTGAAAAGTGGGGGGAGCTTACCATTCACCGCCTAGCGCACTTTAAGTTGCTAGACAATCAAGAAATAGGCAATAGGTCACGCTCTACTAAAAATAGCAGACTTCCAAAAGTTTCAAGAAATGACAAGTGCCCTTGTAACTCTGGAAAAAAATACAAACACTGTCACGGTGCAGTTGCCGTAGTGAATTAGTTGTTGCAAGCACATTATAGCTGCTATAGCTAACCGAAGTAAGATTTGCCCGAGCACTAAAAAACAAAATCAATAGCCGAATTAATATTGGGCCAAAAGGTTTGTAGAGGGAATGTTCAAAAAAGTGTGTCAAAGCGAATTTTTAGTTCAACTCAATTTTTAACCTATCAGGAAAAAAGATATCAAGTTGAGATATAGTTAGAGCCCAATTAGGCAAAGCCATAGCCCATTTTTGCTCTATCTTTTTTATAGCACAATATACCAATTTGTACAAGGCATTTGTACTGGTAAATGAACCTTTGGTTTTAGTAAATTTTCTGATTTGTCTGTGCAACCCCTCAATTGGATTGGTGGTATAAATTAGCCTTCTAACAGGGCCAGAATACTTAAAATAACTAGACAAATTTTCCCAATTGTTTTGCCACGATTTTATGACTAAAGGATATTTTTCACCCCATTTTTCCTCCAGTTCAAGTAAATAATTTTCGGCGATTTCTCTACTTGTAGCACGGTATATTTTTTTCAAATCATTCATAAAAACTTTTATATCTTTGCTGGATACGTATTTTAGTGAATTTCTTATTTGGTGCACAATGCATAACTGTACCTCAGCATTGGGAAATATGCTATTTATATCTGTAGGGAAGCTTTTCAGACCGTCAACACAAGCTATCAAAATGTCTTCTACTCCTCTCTCTTTTAAGTCATTTAATACGCCTAGCCAGAAGTTAGCTCCCTCACTTTCTGCTAAGTAAAAACCCAGTACTTCTTTTCTGCCATTTTGGTCTATTCCTAATATATTGTACATGCATTTACTTATGCAATGTCCATTCTCTTTGACCTTAAAAAACATCCCATCCATAAATACTATCGGGTATACTGATTGTAGGGGACAACTCCTCCATTCATTGATTATAGGCAGTAATTTATCTGTAATTCCAGATATCTCTGCTGCAGATATTTTATGGTCATAGATTTCTTCCACATAGGATGCTATATCCCTGTATCCCACACCGCTTGCAAACATGTTCAAGACCTTTGTTTCAAGTTCTGGATGTAAGCTTGTTTGCCTTTTTTTCACTATCTGTGGTTCGAAACTTCCCTCTCTATCTCTTGGTGTCAATAGTTCAAATGAACCTGCACTCGTCTTCAAAGTTTTGCCATTCTTTCCGTTTCTTCGATTCTTTTCTTCTCTTTCATTGGATAAATGATGCTCTATTTCACCTTCTAGACTTGCTTCCAGCAGCCTTTTTACAAATGGTGTTAATGCTCCATCTCTCCCCATCAATGGTTTACCTTCCCTTATTGATGACAGTATATTTGCTTCCAGCTCTTTGTAATCTACCAGGCCAGTCGTTCCATTTTCTATTTTGTAACTCATATATCAAACCTCTATTTTTTGTTTCTATTTTATTTTTATTTCTCGGTTTGACACACTTTTTTGAACATTCCCATAAGATACCATACAACGAAATCATCCCAGTGTTAAACGCTGGGATGACAGAGAGCAGCTCAATTGCTCCACTCAATCAGTAAAAATCAGATATATGTAGACATTGGCTAAAACCATTCCAACAACATTTTAGTGAAACTTAACAAGCTTATCTATAGTTTTAGTGATGATTCTTGGAGTATTTGGAGAGACTTCTGAGCCCAGTCTATTTAACCGCTCTATAGCAAACCCGCTGTTCTCATTTATTATGAAATCACATAAAATATTTTCTATATCTTTAATAACACTTTCATGCTTTCTCAGAGGATGGTTATTCGGATATCTATGAATGGTTTTGATGCTAGAATACTCAACGAAAGCTTGATCTTTAAAAGCAAGTTGTCTCAATTTCTCTTTGAATTTTTCTTCTTCATCTCTTGCTAAAAGGCAAGACTTTATCAGTGATTTTATAATCGAGTTTATAGCCTGATGTATTTCAGAATGCACTATAACTTTGATGATATTTTCTTCCACTATGCAATCATAAGTGCTTTTTTCGCTCTTTAATGACTCTATAAGCATTTTGCTATTTTGCGAATTCAATTCCAGATTCTCTTCACTTATAGGAGTCATTATAAAGGTATTCTTATTTACCCTGATGTAAAATTGTGGCAACCCTTTAGAACAGGCAAATGCTACATCCTTAGACTCAAGTGCGTGATTGTATGAAGAAGAAAGGGTGCTTGCTATAACGCTACTTGGTACTTTCATTCCATGATTACTTAGGTGATTTAACACATTCTCAACATCATGATATGTAAAACCTGTATCTTTTATCAATTCAACAACTTCTATGCAATTGTGTTGTTTATACTCTATTGTCACTTCTTCTGTAAAAAGAGTTTTAGCTGCTATATGCTTATCAAGCACTGTGAAAATCTTGATGAAACTCTCTAAATCTTGTTTGTTAATTAATTCAATACTAATTAAGTTTTTGCTAACAATTATAATATTTTTTATCATTTTTTCCCACTAAAAAAACTCACTAGATGAATTGTATTTTTAATTCATTAAAAATTGTTTAAAGTGGGTATGCCAGCAACAGTAAGACAAAAAAATCACATAAAATCTTCATTATGTATTATATTACATCCCTCGTGTTCATCACTGCCGCTTGTGTAAGCTGTTGCATTAATGCTATCTTCATTGTTATTTAACATATTATCCAACTTTCCTTCTTTTTCAAGATCCATCAATTTGTCACATCCAGCAATATGATGTACATAATCACCATTTTCATCAGTAATAAAAATTTGTGGAACTGTCCTGACGTTATATTTTGATTTTATACCGTCAAACAAATCCGAGTTTCTAAGTACATCAATTTCTTCGTATTTCACACCTTTTTCATCCAATAACTCTTTTGCTTTCTTGCAGAATGGGCAGTACTTCTTCACATATATTACAACTTTTCCTTTAGTGTTTTTCACGATTTATCTCCATAGTTTATAAAATACAACTATTATATATAAAAAATATATATAAAATATCAAATTGTATGAAAATTATTTACAACTGTGAGCAAGGGATAAAAGATAATGTGGCACTAACTTTCGGAAATTTCGATGGCGTTCATTTAGGACATAAGTTTGCAATTTCCAATCTAAAGAATGTAGCACAAGAAAGAGGATTACCCTCTGCAGTTTTAACTTTTGAGCCTCACCCATCAACTGTTTTATTTAGTAGGAACAATTTTAGGTTAATAGATCAAGAACAAAAAAAGGAACTAATCAGCAGCTATGGTATAGATTACTTGTATATTATTAATTTTAGTAGAGGTTTTTCTGAGGTTAGCTGCGATGACTTTATTGGTAAGATTTTGGTAAAGAAGTATGGTGCTAAACATATAACTGTTGGAGAAAGTTGTACTTTTGGTCACAAACGATTGGGTAACATATTAACTCTAGAAAAATATTCTCAGATGTATGAATATTCTTTAACTAAATTAGAGCCATTGATAATCGATAGAAAAATTTGCTCTTCTTCCTCAATCAGGGAGTGTTTACAAAAAGGAGAAATAGAAATTGCTAATAAATTGCTTGGTAGGTCTTATCAAGTTTCTGGTATTGTAACAAAAGGTGCATGTAGAGGTAGAGAAATAGGGTTTCCAACCATAAACATTCCGATAGAAGATTACATGATAAAACCTAAGTTTGGTACATATTACGCCAAAGTTGCATTTTCTGAAAATAGTTCAAGTTGGCTATATGGAGTAGTCAACATTGGTATGAGACCTACATTTAAGGACTTAAAAAAACCTATAGTAGAAATGCATATATTTGACTTCAACGAAAATGTATACAATTTTAAGGTTGATATACAACTTTTAAAATTTATTAGGGCAGAAAAAAAATTCCATAGTATTAACGAGTTAACAAAACAGATAGATCGTGATATAATGAAGGCTTACCAGTTAAAGATAAATTTATGAAAAGGATATGTTTAGTTATTATATTGATTATAGTATCATTCGATCAAACAAGTAAATTGTATATAAACTCTTTGATTGATGAGGGGGAGTCAATCGAGATTACTAGTTTTATGAAATTAGTTGAAGTTTGGAATTCAGGAATTAGCTTTGGAATGTGTAGTACTCTGCCGCATGGCAGCTTCTTTTTTTCAGCATGTTCAATATTAATAATTGGTATACTTGCATACTTGATATATAAATCTAATGATAAGTCAATTTACCTTAGTTTTTCTCTGATGATTGGTGGAGCGATCGGAAATGTAATTGATAGAATCTATTGGGGAGCTGTATATGACTTCATATATTTTCATATCAATGATTGGTATTGGCCAGCCTTTAATTTAGCAGATCTATCTATAGTTTGTGGAATGTGTACATTGTTATATAAGTGGTATATATATGATAGGTCTATCTCTAAGCAAAATGAGGAATGAAATAATGCTTCGCAAATTCTTTAGTTTTTTTATACTATCTGTGTTTTTTTTCATTTGTCCGATTTCTTTGGAAGCTGAAATCATAAAGCATGCTAAGCTCAGTAACGGATTGGATGTTTATGTAGTACCTAATCACCGAATTCCAGCTGTTTTTCATGCAATAATATATAAAGTTGGGGGAATGGATGACCCAATTGGCAAAGCAGGCTTGGCTCACTACTTTGAACACTTAATGTTTGAAACTACAGGAAAATTTAAAGACATAGAATCCACTTTGGGCAGCATTGGGGCCCAATTTAATGCTTTTACCACTAAAGAATACACCTGCTACTACGAATTAGTTCTCAAAAAAGATTTACCACTAGCAATGGAAATTGAAGCAGATAGAATGGGCAATTTTGATGTTACTCAAGACAAAATAGATAGAGAAAAAAATATCGTATTAGAAGAAAGAAAGATGAGATTTGATAATAATCCTGAAGCTTTACTATGGGAGGAAATGAACAGTGCATTTTATCGTAATGGCTATGGTAGGTCTGTTATTGGTTGGGAGAGCGATATTAAAACTTACAATCAAGATGACATAACAAGGTTTCATGATAACTATTATCATCCAGGTAATGCTATACTGCTCGTTGTTGGTGATGTAGAATTTGAAGAAGTAGCGGGATTAGCAAAGGAAAAATATGGTGCAATTAAAGCTGAGCCTGTAGTTAAGCATTATCCGAACCAAGATTCAATACATAATGCAGATATATCGGTAATTTTAGAAAGCACTGAAGTAAAAGAGCCAGTTTTATACTTTCGCTATAGTGTTCCTTTATTTGAGCAAATAAGTGAAACTTTTCCTGTTGATTTGGCAGTTGATGTTTTGGGGAATGGCAAGTCTAGTAAGCTATATAAAGATTTAGTTCTAGATAAGAATGTAGCAGTAGAAGTGTTTGCTTATTATAATAGCTTAGCTTTTAGTAATGGTTACATTGAGATTCGGGTAACTCCAAAAAGCGGGGTGAATTTGGATGCTGTTGCAAGAGAGTTAGAAAATTCTATTAATCACTTTAACTCTGAAGGAATAACAAGTGAAGAGTTGCAAAGTACAAAGTCTAAATACAAAGCAGCACAGCTTGATAATCTATCTGATTTAACTAATATAGCAATGTTTTATATACCACGTCTAGCACTAGGTATTCCACTTGATGAAATAGACATTTCATATAGCAAAATTAATGATGTCAATCTAGAGGATGTAAATAATAAAGTTCACACTATCTTTTCTACTAATAAATTAGTTGGTCGTTTGCTACCAAAAGGAGGTAATAATGAAGATAAGTAAATATGTATTTCTATTTTTTTTCTGTCTAGGCTTTAATTTGCAAGCAAGCAGTCACTTAAATATAGAGGAGGTTACTACTAATAAAGGATTTAAGTTTTTATTTGTTGAAAACCATGATCTACCAAAAGTTTCACTTAATATATCATTCAAAGATGCAGGTTGTGTGTATGAAAGTGCAGAAAAGCAGGGGCTTGCTTGGTTTACTTCTCTTGTAATTCAAGAAGGAGCAGGAAAAAATGATGCCAAAGATTTTGCGAAAAAGCTTGAGGATAAAGGAATTAGTTTAAATTTTACTGCTGGTTTAGAAGCATTTAGGGTTTCATTAAACACTTTATCTGAGAATCTAGAGGATGCAATTTCACTACTGAGTGATGCTATAATGCGCCCTAAAGTTGATCCTGAGGGGTTAAATAGAGTATTCGAAAAAGTCAAAGTAAACTTTAATAATTTTGAAAAAGACCCTTATTTTATTGCTGCAAAAGAGTTAGATACATTGTTGTTCAAAAAACATCCTTACTCAAGAGATCCATATGGAACTCTAGACACTATAATGAACATTACTAGAGACGATGTTTTAACATACATAAAGCGTAGTTTTACTAAGGATAATATCGTTATTAGTATTGTTGGTTGTGCAACAAAAGAAGAAGTTAGTACGCTGCTCGATAAATATTTATCTAAGTTACCATCAAAAAGATCGAAAGTTAGGAAGGTATCTGTAAAAAATGAATTTGGGCCTGCAGAAAGTAAGAGCGTTTTTATGGATATACCACAGAGTGTAATACTTTTTGCTCAAAAAGGCATAGCATATGAAGACCCTAATTACTATAATGCTAGTGTTTTGATTAATGCGCTTGGTGGTATGAGTCTAAACTCAATACTGATGAAAGAGTTGAGACAAAATCTAGGTATTACTTATGGTGTTAGTGCACGTAATGTTCCTAATAAGCATGGAAATATTATATCTGGATTTATGAGTACTGATAGTTCCACTGCTAGCAAAGCTATATCAGCAGTAAAAGATACATTTAGCAGAATAAAAGAGGAAGGAATTGACGAACAATTATTCAAGGATGCAAAAACCAGTTTAGTAAATAACCTTATCTTCTCTTTTCTATCCAATAATGCGAATACAGCAACGTTACTGGATAGTATGCAGATAGATGATCGTGATATTAACCATATAAATAATTATGCAAATATCATTAATGATGTTCAATTGGAAAAAGTAAACAAGCTGGCAAGTTCTTTACTGAATCCTGAAAATTTATTTTTTGTTGAAGTTGGAAGAAACGCTCAAGGTCAATAGTTAATACCTTCTACTATTGATCTTACTGCTTTTACATAACACTTATGCTCTTCAGCTAGAATGCGCTCTGAGAGACTGTGAACATCATCATTTGGTAACACTGGAACAGTAGCTTGAGCGATTATGGCTCCAGCATCAATTTCAGGAGTAACATAATGCACAGTACATCCTGTAATTTTTACACCCGCTTTCAGAGCTTGCTCCTGAGCATTTAGGCCCTTAAATGACGGAAGTAAAGAGGGATGAATATTTATAACTTTGTTATGCCATTTATTCAGGAAATTGGCCTTTATAATTCTCATAAACCCTGCAAGGCAAATTAAATCAACCTTATGTTGAACAAGTATTTCATGAATTTTATCAGTATCAAGTGGCTTATCTTCAACAACAAACGCTGAAACTCCTTCTTGCTTTGCTATTTTAAGGCCTCCAGCTTCACTATTATTTGTGATAACACACACAGTTTCAGCAGGGAAATTCTGATCTTGACATGCTTCTATTAAAGCCTGCATGTTTGATCCTCTACCTGAAATTAGTATTCCGAGTTTTATCTTTTTCATTTTAGTGCAGCCGTAAGAATGGATATTAATAAAATAGCTCAAAAGGAAAGTTTATTTTAGAATAAATACTATTGTGTAGCAATATTTTACACTGCTGGATAACATGGAATTAAAGAAATCATTCAGTTTGAAGTAACTTTAACATTTAATTTTAGGAATATTATATAATTTATGGTAAATAAATGCATATTTTTATGGCTGCGTTATTATTTATTTAACAAAGTATTAGTATAATTTACTACACTGAATTAAATGGAGAAAATTCAATGAATAAATTACCAAGCAATGCAAAAACAAGCAAGTCTCAGGTTACTCAGTGGGAGGTAATAAAAAATTGTGAATATTCTGATAATTGTTTATCAAAAGTAGTAACTTTATACGTCATTAAAATGGCAGAATTATCAGATATTTATACGAGTAATGAACCTGAAATTAATACTATACTTACAAGAATAAGCATAACAAGTGAAAATGCATTTTTAAATAAGGTTGTTGATATTGAAATTATGGAGGGCATTTTTCCGTACAAATTCAACAGCAAGAAGAAAAATAACATATCAAGGCTAGAAGATTTGTACAATTATTTATGTTCTACTGTTATTGATAGCCTTCCAAAAGAAATGCTTGAAAGCCTAAGAAGAGAATACAGAGACGCTGTTAACTTATTTAAAGCAATTACTTAACTAGGTGTAGCATTTTTAAGACTTTACCTTCTATTTCAGAAATGCCACTTTCAAGATCTTTATCTATCAAACATATGGTAGATAAATATGTTTTCTGCTTCTTTTCAACATTGATAGTTAAAGTTCCAGGAGTAATCGTAACCGAGTTAGCAAATAATGCAATGGTCTTATCATTATGTCCTATGCATTCTCTTACAATAACAATTGGCTCAACTGTAGATTTGAATCGTAGCACCTTTTTTGTTACATAAATACTTGAAAAAATAATTTGGTAAATTAGCCAAGGTATATAACTTATAAGCTGATAAAGTGACAGCCTACCACTATCATTTAGAATTTGACTAAGGGCACTTTCAGCATCAATTAACCTTTTAAAGATAATCAATGTGAACACAGAAGAAAATACTCCACAGAGAATAAAAAAAGGCTCAAAATAACCAGACAATGTAATCCATAGAGAAGACAAAATCACAAATGATAGAGAAAAAAACTTAATATTTTGCCTGACTTTCATGATTTGGAGTATAACTTAAATGATTTTTTAGGAAAATAAAAAGTTCTTGATTTTTGTGTCAAAGAACATAATAACCAAGTTATTTTAATAAGTAGTGGAGATTATGACGCTTGATGATTTTCTAAAAATGCTTGAAGAAATAAATGATACTTCAGGTTTAAGCAAGAACAACATAGTTGAACGAATAAAAATAAAATTAGAAAGAATTGATTTACGGAGGTGGGAAGATAGTGGATTTAATATCAATCATATATTCACTACACATAGTGATCTAGATCCTGTAGAAACTACATTGTTGCATTTTGCTGCTAAGAGTGGCTATGAGAACATAGTAATAGCTCTAATTGAATATGGAGCATATGTTGATGCATGGGACAGCGATGGATGCACTCCTTTACATTTTGCTGCTGAATGGAACCACAAAGGCATATTAGATATTTTAATTGAAAGTGGAGCAAATGTTTAATGCGTGGGACAATGATGTATGTATACACCTTTACATCTTGCTGCCGAAGGTGGGAATGAAAGTGTAGTAAGAGCTCTAATTGCATGTGGAGCAGATGTTAACGCGCAGAACAATGATGGACACACTCCTCTACATTTTGCTACTAAGAGTGGCTATGAGAACATAGTAATAGCTCTAATTGAACACGGAGCATATGTTCGATGCGTGGGATAATTATAGAAGCACTCCCTTGCATTTTGCTGCTGAAAGTGATAATGAAAACATAGTAAGAACTCTGATTGAACATGGAGCATGTGTTAATGTGTGGGATAGTTGTGGACGCACTCCTTTGCATTTTGCTAGCGATCATGAAAGTATAAGAGATATTTTAATTGAAAGTGGGGCATATGTTAGTAAACAGAACAATAATAGATATGCTCCTTTACACTTTGCTATTGAATGGGGCTGCAAAGATGTGATAAGTTCTTTGTCAGGTAATGCTAGTCCTAGGGCTGAAATGGCAGTAGGAAGAGTGGAACAAATTACACTTGCAGGAAGATTGGAGCTTTTTTAACCAAACTTGCATTTACTGAGATAATTGTTTTGTTATGAATTAAACCAAAAGTTCTGTAATATATTGAAGCTTAAAGATATCTTTAGATATGGAAGTTATTGCAGAAAATAGAAAAGCAAGGTTTGAATACTTTATCTTAGAAGAATTTGAAGCAGGTATGATCCTCTTAAGTAGTGAAGTGAAATCACTAAGGGAAAGAAAAGCAAACATTTCTGATGCTTACGTTACTGAAAAAAAAGGTGAAATATGGCTAAACAATATGCATATCGCAGAGTATAAAGCTGCAAACCAAAAGAATCACAAGCCAAAAAGAGAACGAAAATTGCTTTTGCATAAAAAAGAGATAAATAAGCTAATTGGTCAAATCAAAACCTCTGGAATAACTGTTGTGCCACTTTCTATCTATTTTAATGATAAAGGGTTGGCAAAAACTAAAATTGCCATTGTGAAAGGAAAAAAACTCTATGATAAGAGAGCAACCATAAAGCAGAGAGAGTGGGAACGTGAGAAAAGTAGATTGTCTAAGAATAATTTGTAGTAAAATATGTCTTTAAGTCCAGTTATTTTTAGCATCGGTCCTGTTTCTATATATTGGTACTCTTTAGCATATGTTTTGGGTATAGTTTTTGCATATTGGTATTTACATAAGCTAGACAATCAAAAAATATTTACTAAGAATTTTTACGATTCGTTATTAACAGCCGTTATTATAGGCATTATCCTTGGAGGTAGGCTTGGGTACGTATTGATATATGATCCAGTTCTCTATATAAGCAATCCTATCGAAATACTAAAGACCTGGGAAGGAGGTATGTCATTTCATGGAGGTGCTATAGGAGTTTTGCTTGCAGTAATAATCTCCTGTAGAAGACATAACATTCCTATATTTTACACACTGGATCTAATTTCTTGTGGAGTTCCGATAGGTTTACTTCTAGGCCGCATAGGTAATTTTATAAATGGAGAGTTATTTGGCAGGGTTACAAATATGCCGTGGGGTATGGTATTTCCAGAAAATGGTGATAATTTATTGCGCCATCCAAGCCAACTTTATGAGGCATTTTTTGAAGGAGCGCTACTTTTTGTAGTTGCAAATTCACTGTTTTTCTTGACTAGAGTGAAACTGTATTACGGTGCAACAACTGGTATTGCAGTTATGTGGTATGGAATAGCACGTTTTGTGGTTGAATTTTTCCGCGAGCCAGACTATCAAATTGGCTATTTATGGTTCAATTTAACTATGGGACAATTTCTTTCTATACCTATGATTTTGCTGGGAATGCTTATATATTTAGGTGCGTTGAGCTTAAGATTTAATACGAAATCTGTTCAATAGAGAAAAGGTAAGTTTAATCGAAAAATATAGTGGAAGTTTATTTATTCCATACTATGTACAATTATGTGAATTTTTTGTCTTGCAGAGAATAAATGTAAGACCAGCAAACCTTCGTTGTATAGCTATAAGAAAAACTTAGTAGCTACTGACCAAATTCATTACTAAGTAGATATTCATTTTCCACCAGAATGTTCCTGATTGAGAAGCTACTTTATTAAAACATATTTTTAAATTTTTGCCAAAAACCTGGTTGATTATCATTAACCTTTGTAAAGGCTATGTTTAAACTGTATCTCAGATCATTTGGCATATCATATCTAATATTCAGTATTGAAACTTCGTTTTTATTATGAACAGAAACATCGTCATATGATAACTTTGTCGTGTAGCACTTTATATGCTTTTGCTTATCATATACTATATCACCTGATTCCCCTTCTAGTTCTACAAATTTAGTTTTTTTCTGACATTCTTTTATTTTTATTAGATCCTTGTCTAGTGATATTGAAACCGGTAGTGTATTACCAGCATACTCTTTAGCTAAAAGCTCACTTTGAGGATACATTTTTATTTCCCTTCCAAAATGTGAGTCTATAAAATTATTGCTCCAAAATTTGTCTCCAGAATGTACATATTCGTCAGTAGCATACGGTACACCACCATAATTGCATTGAACTTTGTAATCTCCAACACCATTATTTTGAAAAAAATCATGAATGGCAGCGTAACTATCAGCAGCATCATTTATGTAATCCATTACCTACCCCTTAAAACCTTTTAATTTATTATATCACAAGAAATTAAATCTATCAATAAAAAGACTTTTTTTGATATCAAGTATCTAGGGAGCATATTGATAGGATTGTGACATTCGTATTTCCCAGTTCTTCACATACTGCTGGACTAATTCAGGATAATTTTCAATAATTAATAAATTTTCAGCGTTTCCCTTTTCAGCTGTCTTACTGAGGTTAAACGATCCTGTGATGACTGTGCGCCGTAGAAACACGGAAAGTGTTGAAGCTGTGCAGTAGATGAGGGAGGGCCCCTCGGAGCCGGTTTGCAAGAGCAGGCTTCAAACAGCCATAAGCTGCTTTGGTAAAGAGCTAAGGTAGTGAGCGTTATGGAAAAGGCACAATTATGTGTCATGTATGAAATAGAGAGACGAACGCAAGTGAACCACTGATGAAGTGTCGAAAGCGTAGAGACGACGTCAAAACCAGGGGGTAGTCGTTAACCTGGGATGAATCTACTGGGAGCTTGTTTACTGGGTAGGTGGCGTCCGGCATAAAAGTGGCGTGAATCTATTTTAGGCTATTGCATGGAACTACGGGAACCTGTCGTTTCGATGAAAAGGGAGAAGTCCAAAGAGCTGATCTCTGAGGATGAGAGTACCGATGCGAAAAACAGGGGCGGATTAGCTCGTAGTAGCGAAGAAGTTTCTGTAATGGAAATGGAGTGAAGGGGCTAAGTTATTTAGTTTTAATTATTTATCAACCGAAAGGGAGGAGTCAATGAATAAAACAAAGTCTTTTGATATACCGAAGCAACTTATTTGGAGAGCTTATAAACAAGTATCGAAAAATAAAGGTGCAGCAGGTGTAGATGAGGTCTCGATAACAAAGTTTGAAGAAAATCTAAAGGATAATCTATACAAATTATGGAATCGGATGTCATCCGGAAGTTATTTTCCAGAGCCGGTAAAAGCTGTTGCGATACCAAAAGATACAGGAGGGCAAAGAATTTTATGTGTGCCTTCAGTATTCGACAGAATAGCGCAAACAGCAGCTACAATGTATCTTGAGCCGTTAGTAGAACCGAAATTTCACGAAGATTCATATGGTTATAGACCAAATAAGTCTGCGCTGGATGCGGTATACACAGCACGGAAGAGATGTTGGAAAAATGATTGGACGGTAGATCTTGATATATCTGGATTTTTCGACAATCTGGACCACGATTTAGCACTGCAGGCTATCAAGAAACACACAGACTGCAAATGGGTCATACTGTATGTTGAGAGGTGGATGAAAGCCCCCATTCAGCAAGCAGATGGCAGTAGGGTAACAAGGGATAAAGGAGTTCCGCAAGGAGGTTCTATAAGCCCAATCATTTCAAGCATATTTATGCACCATGCGTTTGATATGTGGATGAAACAAAATTATCCAACAGTACCATTTGAAAGATATGTAGATGATGCGATAGTGCACTGCAGAACTAAAAGACAGGCAGGATTTATGAAAGTAATGATTGAAGAAAGATTGGCTAAGTGTAAATTGAAGTTACATCCTGAAAAGACACAGATTGTGTACAGTAAGGATGATGATAGAAAAGAACAATTTCCTAAACAAAGCTTTGATTTTCTAGGTTATACTTTTAGACCTAGAGTAGCAAAGAATAAGATGAGGAATTATTTCATCTCATTTCTACCTGCAATTAGTAACAAAGCCAAGAAGAAGATCAAGAAAACCATAAAGTCATGGAGAATACATCGGATTACATGGACCACACTAGAGGAAATATCGAAGAAGATAGATCCAATAGTCAGAGGCTGGTTTCAGTACTATGGCAGGTTTTATAAATCAGAGATGTATCCATCTCTTAGAAATATAGAGAGATACCTCATAAGATGGGTCAGGACAAAATATAAGAAACTTCGTGATCACGGAAGACTAGCAAAGCAATTTCTAGGAAAAGTGAGAAAGAGGTCTCCAAGTATTTTCTATCATTGGACACTTGGGTTAGGATCAAAAGGCTAAATAATGGGAGCTGTATAAGCCGAGAGGTTTCCGTGCAGTTCTGCGAGAGACTGGTGGGGAAGCTCCGCCGGTCTACTCTCCTTTTGATTATCAACAATTATTACCTTATTATGAGCAATTTTTAGCTTATTATCGATCCAAATCGGTATTCCATTTGAAAACAATTCGCTTATGACACTATATTTTGAATGGAGTTGTGATTTATCTAAGACGACTTTAACATCAACACCACGCTCTTTGGCGTTAATCAAAGATTTTGCAACTGTTCCAAGAGTAAATGTATATTCTTGAACTAAGATAGATTCTTTAGATTGGTCTATCTCGCTGATTATCGGTACAGCACAGTCTTCTTCAGGTGAGAAGCAAACTGTTGCTTTTGGGCAAGGCGAGAATGTAGGACCCACATAGTAATACAGAGAAAAACATGCCGACAAAAATAAAAGATATAAAAGCCTCACAAACCACACCTAAATACACGGCGGTAGTCTACATCATATCTCAATCATCTGTCAACCCATATTCCTCCCACTTCTCTGTAACTTTCTTTATTATTTCCTCGCTCATTTCAATTTTTCTTCCCCATTCTCGTTTGGTTTCAGGTGGAAGTTTGTTTGTTGCATCAAACCCTATTTTACCTCCGAGACCGCTTTCAGGGGAAGCAAAATCTAAATAATCAATTGGGGCATTCTCTATCGTAATTGTATCACGCACAGGGTCCATTCTTGTTGACATTGCCCACATTACCTCTTTCCAATCACGTATATTTATATCATAATCAACAACTATAATAAATTTGGTGTATAAGAACTGTTTGAGAAAAGCGAGTATGCCCATAATAATTCTTTTTGCATGCCCTGGATAAGCCTTTTTTATCGACACTACCGCTATTCTATATGAACAACCTTCTGGAGGCAGATAAAAATCTACTATCTCCGGAAACTGATTGGTGAGAATCGGCACAAAAATTTCGTTGAGTGCTTCACCAAGAATTGATGGTTCATCTGGTGGCTTGCCAGTGAAAGTGCTGAGATAAATTGGATCTTTGCGCATTGTAATTGCAGTAATGTTAAACTCAGGAAACTGTTCAACAGCATTATAGTAACCGGTATGGTCTCCGTATGGCCCTTCATCTCTATACTTATCTAAACTTACATATCCTTCCAGAACGATCTCAGCATGAGCTGGAACCTGAAGAGGAATAGTTTTACAATTTACAAGCTCAAGTGGTTTTTTTCGCAGCAGCCCGGCAAATTGGTATTCTGATAAAGTCTCCGGCACCGGAGTTACTGCAGCAATAATCGTTGCAGGATCGCTACCAATCACAGCAGCCGCAGGAAACTTCATATTTTGCCCCCTCTCCTTCCACCGTTTATGGTGACCTGCACCACCACGATGTGCAAGCCAGCGCATGAGAGTCGTTTTTTTATTCACAACCTGCATACGATATATTCCAAGATTGAAATTATCTTGCTTGTCTGCTGTTGGTCCTTTTGTTACCACAAGTGGCCAAGTGATAAGCGGTGCAGGCTCGTTTGGCCAGCATGTCTGAATAGGTAGCAAACTAAGATCCACCTTATCCCCAGTTAGCACCAGCTCTTGACATGGGGCTTTGCTCACAACTTTGCTCCGCATCGACAATACAACTTTTAGTAGAGGAAACATTTTCACAGCATCTTTTAAGGTTTTTGGCGGCTCAGGTGATCGCAAAAATGCTAGAAGTTTACCCAGATCCCTTAATTCATCAGAATTTATACCAAGTCCGAATGCAATTCTCTCAATAGTACCAAATAAATTCACTAAAACGGGAATTGAATTTTTGCCATTTTCTGTGACAACATTTTCAAAGATGATAGCTGGTCCCTTGTTTGACAAAACCCTACGATGAATTTCTGTCATTTCAAGAATAGTTGAAACTTCTTTTTTAATTCTAATTAGATCTTTTTTTTCTTCTAATGCTCTGATGAAGTCGCGTAAGTTATTGTACATATTTTAAAAATTTTAAGCCTTTTAAGAAGTGCTTTTCCCAGCACAACTCATTCACTTATTATTATAGAGGCTCTAGAAAAATTATTCTCCAATTCGCTTTTTAAGTTTTTATATTCAGCAGTCTTTAACTCTTCATTGGTAATAAAACTTTTCTTTATGGTTATTAAATTGCTAAATTCGGTTCCATCATTTTGATATTTACACGACCTATTTACATATAACCAAGGAGAATTTATTTCAAAATTCAAATTTTCACAATTTTTAATTTTGATATCTTTTATTATCATATGGCTTTCCTTAGTTTTAGGAACACCAATAAAAAGGTCTGACACTTGGTCAGAAGCTGTATTGACAACATCATTAAGCCAATTATCTCCTAAATTCAAAGCCGGCCCTAGATTTGTCTTGAAAATCTTATTTTTTTGCTGGAACTCATATTTAATTGTCAGATCCTCTACATTACGCAAGGTAAGGTCAGGCAATTCTAAGAACTTCTTTTCTTCTTCATCAAGATATACTCCACTAATCATACGAAAAACAGAATCTCTTAATTGCTCATCTGAATAATATAATCCAACACCTGTTAAGCCTAAGGCTGCTTCCCCTTGCACGGTAAGCTGGCCATATTCATTTACAACATTATCTTCTATAGTTAATTCACTATGGGATATCACTTTTGAATTTTCACCTTGTACAGCAGGAATCTTTATGTAATCTGCTTCCTCAGAATCCAGTACTAGAGCACTCCTATCAGCAATGTCTGGAAAAATACCCTGTGCCATACTGACGGTATTAGTTGGATCGATCCAATATATTTTCCCACCTCTATTTGTTACTTTGAGCATCACATGATTAAAATTACCCATATTAGGTAATGCTTCAGGATTAGAAGTGCTAGTAGTTCCTCTCATAACTAAAATAGGTTGAACTTTATAACCAAGTTTTTGCAGAATAGCAGCCGTGCTAGCAGAAAAGTCTTTGCAATCCCCGACTTGAGAATCAGCAATTTTCTCTAAATCTCGTGGAAAATATTTTCCTGAGACTGTGCGCCAATCTCCCATATATTGAACTTTTTCATTCAATAAAGAAGTGACTGCATTAATTTTCTCCTCATCAGTATTTTTATTGGCAGCAGATTCTGCTATAGCTATAAAAGTTGCAGGAAGTGGCTGATTAATGACGCTATGATATCCAGGAGCTAATTTTTTAGCTAAATCATCCCATTTAGATAGGCTCGACAATGATACCCAAGTGTTGTGTTTTGTATTCAATATTCCATTATGTGGCTCATTTATTGTGTTTTCATAAACTGCTTTCTTTAAGGTAATGTTTATATAATGTACACCATCCTTTTTTTCCTCAGCAATCTCTAATACGCTTCTTGGATCATTAACTTTAATCTCTAGAGGCAATTCAGAATTGATTTTAGTATTTTCTGCTTGTAAATAATCCCCATAATACGAAAAGCTCAAGCCATAAAAATTATCAACGGGAACCTTTTTGTTAACTTGCTTATATCTTAAATATACTTCCGTACCAATTTCTATTTTAGGGAATGAGATGGTTACTTGCCTTAACTGATCGAAACCTTTGCTAGGGCTAGCCAGCGGTTTATCCTCCATCATGTCTTCAGTTACTATATATTCTTCTCCGTTGTAAGTTGTTTTAGCCTCTAAAACAGTAAAATCTGCACTATCATCATTGTAAACAAGACTGTATAGAGAGAACCTATCACGTCCGGATTCCTTGAGTATTTTTGCTTGTAGTTCTACTTCCGTTTCGTAGGTACCATCTCTATTAACATTAATGTTAACATTAGAAAACTTAACCTCAACAGAAGCATCTTCGTACTTGCTCCACCTTGCTTCAGCTATAGTAGACATGAAAAATACTAGTAATGCTAAGTTAAAGATAGTTTTTAGAAATTTCATTACGTCACCACATTTACTGAAAAATTATTTTACTAGACTTGTACAATTCCACCTACAATACAAACAGCCAACTGATTAGGGAAGAAGCTTATTTTCTAGAATGGCTATTTCTTTCTCTCTACCAATTATTGGTTCGCTCATATAATTCACCGCCGTGTTTGTCAGCATTATATGCGGCGGTTATAAAATAATCAACTTTTTTACCGCCGCGGTTACAATTGTTATACGCGGCGGTAAGGATTGCTTAAATTTCTCAAATGCCTTATTCTACACAAGTTTTCGTTACTTAATATCACCAGATTCTCTGATATAACATATATAAAGTTTGCATTTCTTGATAAAAATGTTTTAACATTGAGCATTTCTTTAATATTTGTATTCTTTAAGTAAGTATATGTCTAAGATACCATTTTTATTGATTTTTATACTTGCAGTAGCAAGTTTACCAGTAATAAACAATTGGCTTTCACACCGCAGTCAGAACTTAAATGATGATTATATAGGTGAGAGATTGGATAATTACATCAGTAAAAATTTTGATAGAGTTCTAAAAGCTCTCCAGGAAGAGTCAGCTAAAAATAGTTATGCTAATGCAACCAAAAATAAAATTTCTCAGCATAAAAATGAAATATTCGACTCCACTTATCCTTACTCAGGAAATGAAAATAGCAATGTCATAGCTGTAGGGTTCTTTGACTATTCTTGTGGCTATTGTAAGGCAATAAAGAATGACATAAAACAGTTGATCAATGATGGCAAAATTAAATATATCTTTAGGGATGCTCCAATACTTGGTAACAACTCCTTAAAGGCAGCAAAAGGTGCTTTAGCAACTTATTTTATCGATAAAGAAAAGTACTTAGATTTTCACTATGCTGCACTAGATCACAGAGGAGAATTTTCAGACGAAACTATATTGGATATAGTAAAAAGTATAGGGATTAACGAGGAAGATTTTAATAACTCTATGAAAAATAATGCAGACAAAATTGAGCACATGATAAACAATAGTAAACTTTTAGTAAGGGAGTTGGGAGTAGGCGGTACACCTTTTTTGATAATAGGAGATAGTCTTTTTGTAGGAAAAACTGATTTGAATATATTACGCAAAAAAGTGAATGGGTTAAAAGATTAATAAATTTCCTGCTTGACAGCATAAGAGAGTTTAAGTATAGTTAAGATATACTAAGTAACAATATGTATATGCTATATATTAGTTCAAGAAGAATAGGTGATGTTTGCTTGCAACATAGCACGACCTTAAGTAATTAGCCTTCCTAGGCTGATTAATCTATTAAAATACAATTATTATTTTGGAGTTATAACATGAAAAATTTCAACAGAGAACCAATTGCTCTTTTTCAACAAATCGAAGAAAAGAAAAAACCAAGTAATTTATTGGATAATTTAAAGAGTACTTATCCTAGAGAACTAAAAATCGGGGCTGCTATAAAGACAGGGGATTGCTTTTTTGACTCTGTGGCTCAAGGGTTGAATGAGCTAAATATAAAACCTGGTCATTATTTTACTGCAAAATCATTAAGAAAAGACTGCGCAGATTATGTTGAGCAACATGGTGAACAAGATAGTTGGACCTATAAAGCAGTAATAAAAGACGCTGCTATTGGTGGCTACTTTGCTGCGCTAGAAGGTCCACATGGTCCTATACAGGATCCAAAAACTAAAATGAATATAATAGATGAAGAGAAGACTTTTCGTCAGTACTTAAAAAACATTAAGAATATGGCTACAAGAAATGATTCTTCACCTATATGGGGTCGTCCAGAGATTGAAGGGAGAATGATATGCGACAAGTACAAAGTGGAACTTTATATTTATTCAATAGAGGAAGGTAGTCAAAAAGTTACGGGAACTAAAATTACAGCACATGATGATGATCCAGCAGTTTTTATACAAGATATAGATCTCAATCAACTAGAGATAGATAGTAGCAAAAAAACTGTAGGAGTAGTGAATTACATGAGGCATTTTGTGCCACTTCTTAGCAAAATCCCTTCTGATATAACAGAAAATCAATCAGTTTCTAATGAAGAAATCTTTGGTGAGGTTACAGAAGCTTCTGCTTCTGAGCAACCAGTACGACAAAAAAGCAGCACTAGTGAGCCGATTTTTTCGAATAAAAGCACTCCTATTTCTAATCAATCAGAGCAGAAACCACTAAAAGAAAGAGCCGCTAACAGAAGTATTGGTGAAAGAAATTCACAAAATCATGAAGCAATGTTAGAAAAAACACACAGTAAAACTTGTGAAAATACAGCAAAGATCTTGAGTGAAACTTCTAAGGATATGAAAAAAAATTCCAGTAAAGAAATTCTTGAAGTAGGTAACAGAGTTCCTGCTTCTGAGCAACCAAAGCAAGAAGAACAATATAATATCAGAACTAGCAAAGCAGCAATTGCGCAAGATCATAAAGAACAAAAAACACAAAAAGAGAGAATTAATACCAGCGCTAGTGAGCCAATTCATACGGATACAGTAATTACTATTTCTCATCCGCACGAGCAAAAAACACAACAAGAGGAAATACAAAAGAAATTAATCAATAGTTACAGAGGCGAAGCTATTTATAGCATAACTACTGTAATAACAGCTATAGCATTCACAGCATCTGCTATAGCTGCTGTTTTTACTCAACCAATTCCTTTAGCATGTCTTGCTGGAGTTGCTTTAGCCATTGCATGTGTTTGTGTATATCAGTTAACGCAGAGTCATCAAGACATTAACGAACTGAAAGGTAAGGTAGGAGAAAACAACACCTTTACTTTTTTAGAAGAAACGGGATTTAAAATTTATAGCCTGATTGATAAAGCAGCTTCAAAAATTTAAGATCTTTCCTACTTCATCTATATCAACTCAATTTTATTTTTACAGGAGGGCATATGTCATTTACAGAAATTAGATTTCCAGAAAATATATCTTATGGCTCTACTGGAGGACCTGAATTTTCGACTGACGTTGTAACAACTCATAATGGTTGTGAGCAGCGCAATATTAATTGGTCTCGTGCACGTGCCAGGTATAACATAGCTTATGGAGTTAGGTCAAACGAGCAGCTAACAGAACTCATAACATTTTTTCAGGCACGAAAAGGTAAAGCAATAGGGTTTCGTTTTAAGGATTGGTCAGACTTTACAGTTATCAATCAAGAAATTGGCATAGGAGACGATAAAAAAACGATCTTTCAACTGATGAAAACTTACATAAGTGGAAAAGACAAGCATACACGAACTATTAAAAAGCCAGTGCATGATACAATAAAAATTTACCTAGATGGTGAAAAGACAGAAAAATATTCAGTGAATTATTCAACTGGAGAAATAGCATTTATGAAACCACCAGCAAAAGGTACAATAATCACCGCAAGCTTCGAATTTGATGTACCAGTACGATTTGATACAGATTACCTAAACGCTTCTATTGATAACTATGGCAGCAACAGCTGGAATAATATTCCCTTAGTGGAAGTGAAATAAATTAAGTGGGCTACCATAAGCAATGCTAAGCCTCAGTAATCAACCATATATTTATCGAGGGTTGCTGTAAGTTATCTGGGTGTACATAGGCTCAACGAGCCTATGTCTAAATTCTATTGAGCACTATTGATTTCAGATTAAGCACAATATTCGAAAATATATTCGCTGATTTTTCTGACTCCATTTATTTTATTCTTAAAAATGCCTCTCTACCTTTACGTCTTAAGTTTCAATCCAGGTAACTGTTATTATAGCAGCATTAAATGCATCCATACAAGCTTGGCATTCACTATCATTGCACTCTCCTTCAAGCCTATCGTATTGGTTAAGTGTAATATTATCTTTATTCTTTAGCATAACTTTAAAGCATTCTTCATAATTTTTGCCAGTAGATTCACCTGTTTTGACATCAATAAGCTCGTCATTTTCAACCTTAAGTTCTATTCGAGAATTTGGTCTCTCTTCTTTTTTTGTAATAGCATGGGATTGTAATGGAAAAGTGTTATTATTACTCATAAAATACTCCTTAAAATTTATTCTAGTTATAGAATATAAAGTTTAAGAATCTGTAAACTAGTTTTGCTTGCCAAAATCTTCTTTGTGATATGGAAATTTTTTTATTGCTATAAGTTATCTAGGTACAATTAATGAGCCTGACCAATTGCCATTTAGTGTTTGCACAATTGTACATGCACAACTTGCTTCAAAATTTCTGCTTGTTGTTGAGCATGGACATTAGCATAACCACATGCAGGAGATGCAGCAGCAGGTCTTGCAATGCACTTAGGTCTTTTTGCTTGAGCATTGAGGCCAGACAATACCTCTTCTATCAATGGGTTGACAAAGAACCATCCTCCCATATTTTTTGGTTCCTCTTGACACCATGTAATTTCAGCGTTCTTATATTTTTCAAGTTCACTGCCTAGTTTATCGGCCGGGAATGGATAAAATTGTTCTAAACGCACTACTGCTATATCGTTTATTTTTTGTGCTTCAAGCATTTCAATTATGTCGTAATAAACTTTACCACTACATATTACAACTTTACGTATTTTATCACTTGCAACTAAACCTTTTCTACACTCTGGAATTACCGTAAGAAATTTTCCTTCAAAGTCAGAAAGGTTAGAAACTGCGCTTTTATGACGCAATAGTGATTTAGGTGTAAACACCACTAAAGGCTTACGAAAATCTCGATTAATTTGTCGGCGTAAAGCATGAAAATAATTCGCAGGAGTAGAGCAATTAACCACCTGCATATTATCCTCTGCACAGAGCTGCAAAAACCTCTCTATACGAGCAGAACTATGCTCAGGCCCCTGCCCTTCATAACCATGAGGCAAAAGTAAAACTAGACCACTTGACCGCAACCACTTTGTTTCTGCAGATGAGATAAATTGGTCGATCATAATTTGCGCGCCATTTGCAAAATCACCGAACTGCCCTTCCCAGAGCACAAGTGAATAAGGAGAATCAAGGCTATATCCATATTCAAAACCCATCACAGCATACTCAGATAGTGCGCTATCTATAACTTCAAAGCGAGCTTGCTTCTCACTTATGTTGTTCAGTGGAATAAACGTTTCTTCTGTTACTTGATCAACAAGTCTTGAATGACGGTGCGAGAAGGTACCGCGACCAGAATCTTGTCCTGACAAGCGCACTCCTATTCCTTCTTTAAGCAATGACGCGAATGCAAGACTTTCAGCAGTTGCCCAGTCTATGTTGCTACCGGAATTTATACTGTCTATTCTGCCATCAAGTATTCTTCTGACTTTATTATTGAGATTAAAACTACTTGGAATATTGCTATTTATGTGTACACCTAATTTTTTTAGCTCATCTGGTGAAACACCAGAGTCCGTATAATATTCACTCAAATCGTTCAACTTTGCTCTCCTGAGTTTTAACCACACTCCATCAAACCAGTCAGCTTTCTTCGGAGTATAAGTCGTTGACTCAGTAAGGCTTTTATCTAATCTTGTTCTAAATTCGCTGCGTAATTTACTTACTTCATCGCTACCTAGCACTTTCTCTGCAGTCAGCTTCTCTTCGTACAGCGTGCCTGGAGTTTTATGCTTTGATATTGCTTTATACATAAGTGGCTGAGTAAAATTTGGCTCATCGCCTTCATTATGGCCATATTTGCGGTAGCATATTATGTCAATCACCACATCCTTTTTAAATTTCTGCACATACTCCATTGCCAAATTCGCAACAAAACTCACAGCTTCTGGATTATCTCCATTAACATGAAATATTGGAGCTTCTATTGATTTTGCTACATCAGTGCAATAAAAAGATGAGCGTGCGCAGGATGGGTTGGCGGTAAAACCAACTTGGTTATTAATAACAATATGCACGATACCACCTACTGTATAACCTTCAATGTTGCTCAAAGTCAGGGTTTCAGCAACCACTCCCTGCCCGATGAAAGCTGCATCACCATGAATTGACACTCCAAGCACAGATCTTATATTTTGCTTCGCTCTTACTCTTCCAGCTAGAACTGGATTTACCGCCTCAAGGTGAGATGGGTTAGGACATAAACTTAAGTGTATTTTTTTACCACCAGCAAGTGCTCGATCAGAAGAGTAACCAAGGTGATATTTGACATCACCAGATACCTCAAGACCACTTGGGTATGCAAGATTGCCTTGAAATTCAGACAGCATTGCCGCATATTCTTTCCCCATAACTTTGGTTAGAACATTAAGCCGTCCTCGGTGGGCCATACCAAGAACTATTTCTTCAATACCAAAAGCTGCAGAATCACTAATAACTCTTTCAATTGCAACAATGGCTGACTCCCCACCTTCGATAGAAAAACGCTTATATCCAGGAAATTTCATATGGAGAAATTGCTCGAACATCTCAGATTCAATCAAGTGCCTTAGTATTTCTTTTTTATCCTGAGGGCTTAGCGTATAGACCTGATTTTCAATTTTCTCCTGCAGCCACACTCTTTCCTCATAAGAGGAAATATGCATAAATTCAAACCCGATGTTCTTGCAGTAAATATCTCTATATATTTCAGCATCATACGCTGGAGAGATATTCAAATATTTCTGATAATCTATTTCTTTATTTACATGCGGTGATAATGGATTTAAGTCCGCAAAAAAATGACCGTAAGATCTGAAGAAATTTGCTAAGCTAGAAATTGAATCATCCGACTTGACTGCGTGCTGTGCATTGCAGGCTTCCGTTTTATTCATTTCTAAATTGCTTGAAAAAATCCTATTCCAATCCTCCCCGATTGATTTATCGCCCTGCAGATAACGGCTATACATTTCTTCTACAAATTCTGCATTATCACCATAAAGGCAGCTTAGACTTAGCATAATCACTACAAAAGATATCAAATACTTATAAGTATAACTTAAGTTTTTTAAAAAAGAACTCCTTTAGTTTCTAATTATTAAGTTATACAAACACTGTAATCCGAGTTTTCCAGAAAGGGTGTCATTCTAGACTGACATCTAATCTTTCCATAAATGCTGTATTTCAACATAAAACAACTATACTCATCAACTTGTGCCCAATCATAATTCCTAGATTCCAGTGTTAGCTACTTGTTTTTTGGATTTCTATACTATTGCTGATTGAAGATTATTGAAATTTTTTGCACATTAAGGAACGCAAGCGTTTATGAGTCAGAGGATAAGTCATATAACATTTACTCGGTCTTAATACTTTGAATTTATATTTAAGTAAACGATAAACAGTAATTGGTATGAGTGATCTATTTAAAAGTGACAATTATGATAAAAATCTCAATTCTTTGATAAGAGTCATAAAGCTGAAGGATACAAAAAAAATTAATGAACAATATGATGAAACACTGAAAGATTTATCTCAAGCTCTGAAGAATTTTACAAACAACGCAAAAGATGTAGCCAAATTTGTTATATATAGCGACTTGAATAATTATGTAGAACCTTTGAGCACAAAGCCACTCGGTTTTATTGGAACATTAAAAGGGATATTAGATAGAATCTTGGGAAAAGATATTCCAACTAATGATAATGACATAAAAAATTTTGTTGGTGATGAATTATCAGGTTTCACTATAGAAAAAGCAGCCGAATACACAAATATTTTAAGTACAATTAATCTATTCAAGAAAGGACTTAAAGAAATTTTAGATTCGAAACAGAGTGGAAAAGGCAATAAAGAACATAAATCATACGAAGTAAGCACGGAAAATAAAACGACATCAAAGCAGAAGGAAGATACTCCTAAGCTGCAAGAAGGAAAACAGCCGGTAGGAAAATTAGTTATGAAGAGAATAAAACGGCCAACAACAGCACCTCCGCCACCTCCTACTGCCTCAAAAAAGGTACACTTTAAACCAGAAATAGAAGAATGTATCTCCTGAAGATTCAGGCTATGAAAGTTCATTAAGTGAAGAGTCTGGACATGAGGAAATATCAAATTATCAAGAGAAAAGCAGTAAATCTTCAACAAAAGATTCGGAAGACTCAAAGTTAGCTAAAAAGGAGCCAACTCACAAAACGAAACCTAAGAAAAATGCAGGAACAAGAAGAGGATATAAAAAGAGACAGGCTCCAGAGCCACCAGCGCTAAACGCTACCAATCAAGAAATTAGGCAAGAAACTAAAGAAGATAAATCTGAAATACTGTCAAATCCTAAAAGGCTAGATATTGTTGATCAACAAGTGAGCACGAAACCAATAATAGTAGAAGTGACTTCGCAAAAATCAGCTGAAAGTAAACCAATCCTGAAAAAATCTGCTGATAAAGCAGCATCAGAAGTAAAAGCGGTTATTATAAAAGAAAAAGTAAATAGCAAGAAGGACGGTAGAGTAAAGTCAATAGTAGGAAAATTTGAGCAAAATCAAGTTGCTAAGAGCAAAGCCACCCCTGCAACACAAGCAGATATCGGTATGAAGAAAGATCCTGCACCATCGCAAAAAACTGCCTCCCAATCTCACTCATTTCCGGTAGGAAATAAAAGATCTAAAATGAACCCCATAACAGCAAAGTCCGATTCTAAACTTCCGGTTAGTAAAAAACCTCTTCTCACTCATGTTAGTGTAAAGAAAATAGCTGCACGATTTGAAAGCCATGGGAAGAAATAGTTGTAACCTATTGAACAAACCCTATAATATCCTTGATCTTTTTTATATTGTTATTTGCAATCTCTGCTGCTTTTTCTGTACCTTCTTTTAATATTTTATGTAAATGGAGCTGATCCTTCAAAAGACCGTTCAACTTCTCACGTATGGGTGATATAACACTGATGATTAAGCCAGCTAACTCTTTTTTAAAGTGTTTCATATCATGTTTATTCACTTCTTCACACACTTTTTCCACATTTAAATCACTAAGCACTGAATAAATGTTTACCAAATTGTTTACTTCTGGACGGCACTTTAAAGTAGCAAAATCAAAGCCTAGAATTGAATCTGTTTTTGCTTTTTCTATTTTCTTGACAATCAAGTCATCTGTATCGTCAAGGTTAATGCATGAGTATTCTGAAGAATCAGATTTGCTCATCTTGCTTGCTCCATCTCTTAAGCTCATTATTCTTGATGTGCAATCCAAAGTTAAGATTTCAGGTATGATGAAATGACTACATTTATAATGATTGTTAAAAGCTGATGCAATATCACGTGCAAGTTCTAAATGCTGTTTTTGATCATCGCCAACAGGAACATATTTAGTTTGATACAGCAATATATCCGCAGCCATAAGTACTGGGTAGCTATATAACCCAAGAGAAGCTTTTTGTCTATCGCTTCCAGCCTTATCTTTAAATTGAGTCATACGATTAAGCCAACCAATTGGTGTATAGCACCCTAGCAGCCAGCCCAATTCTGCATGACCACTAACTGCGGATTGATTGAAAATAATCGACTTTTCCGGATCTATTCCACATGCAATATAAGTTGCTGCTGCTTTAAAAATATTATTTTTTAATTCATTTGCGGGAAGCTTATTTGCTGTGATTGCATGCAGATCAACAACACAAAAAAGAGATTTATATTTATCCTGCAAGCCTATCCACTGCTTAATTGCACCAAGATAATTGCCCAAGTGTAATACTCCACTTGGCTGAATACCTGAGAAGACAACTTCTTCCATACCTTGAGTGTGTTATTAGTTACTTTCGCAATCAGCAGATTTTTTAGAAAGAATAACCATTGCAGGACGAAGCAACCTATTTTTAATTGTATAACCAGTTTGTAGTACTTCTACAATAGTGCCAGGCTCTTTTTCATTATCTTCTCTTTCCACAACAGCTTGATGTAAATTGCTGTCAAAAGAGTTACCTATTGGATCTATTTCTTCTATTCCATGTTTTTTTAGATCACTCACAATCTTTTGGTGCGCCACTTTTATTCCTTCATGAATAGGATCATCATCTTTCAAGTTTTCCATTGCTTTTTTTAAATTGTCACAAGAGTCGATCATATCACGTGCAAATTTTGTGACTGCATAATCACTTGCATCGCTAATTTGCTTTTGCATTATACGTTTAACGTTTTCATTATCCGCAACAGCGCGACGTAAATGATCTTCAAGCTGAACTGCGCGTTCTTTTAATATATTAAGCTCTTCACTTAAATCACCTGTTTGCTGATCTTCTTGATCATCCCCTTTTCGTTTACTGACCATATCGGCAAATTTCTTTTTTTTCTCTTTATTACTATCTGACATATCATTCACCCTTACAAACTTAATAAATATATAACAATCAATCTAAAAATATCAAGCGTTAGCTATCCTTGTCTTTCTATGCTTGCATTTAAAAAGTCAATCAAAGCAGTTTTATAAAGAGAATCAGAAAAAGTATCAATATTACTTTGCGCCATATTAATATAGTGTTTAGCTTCTTCCATAGAAACATGAATGGCATTATGATGATTAATATATTGTAATGCTTGGTCAAAATTGTGTCTAGCTGAAGAAAAAGATTTCTCCCAGAATTTTTGTTCTGATGGGCTGCCTTTTTCATATGCTATAATAGAAGGTAAAGTAACTTTACCTTCAAAGAAATCTTTTCCAAGTTGCTTTCCTAAAGTGCCTTGATTAGCAGTATAATCTAGCACGTCATCAATTATTTGGAATGCCATACCAAAATTAAACCCGAAATTCCTTAGCCTCTCTGTTTCGTCACTTGTGGCTCCAGATACTACTGATGCAGCCTCGCAGCATGCAGAAAATAAAGATGCTGTTTTTTCTCCAATGATATTAAAATAATTTTTCCTAATTGTGTTAGGGTCAAAACGCGTTGTCATCTGCTTTATCTCACCCTTGACAAGCAAATTAGATGCCTTAGATAAAATAGAGAGAACACTTAAATTCCCACATTCTATAAGCCATCTAAATGCTAAGGTCAATAATAGATCACCAACTAAAATGCTTGATTTATTCCCCCAAATTTTATTTGCTGTTGCAACTCCATGGCGTGCCTTACTTTCATCAAGCACATCATCATGAAGTAAAGTAGCGTTGTGTATAAATTCTACCGATGCAGCAATGTTGACCCTACTCTCTCCAGAGTAATTCAGCATTTTACACATAATAAAAATGAGCTTAGGCCTTATCTTTTTTCCTCCTGAATTAATAAGATGAGATGTAATATCGGTAGCAAGCTTAGTACCTTCATCATTGACATTTTTGAAGATAAAGTCATTCATAGCCAATAAATCAGAAGATACAATATCATCTAATTTACTACTTTTTGTTAAATCAGTGTTTAGCATTTAATAGGACTTATGCTTCTTGCCCTTGTACTTTCTCAACTTTTTTCTTTTCTATTTTTTTCGATTCTGTTTCTAAATCTACTATGCCTTTTTTAATGAACCACATTACCCTTTCAGTTGCTTGCGCTCCTACACTTAGCCAATGTTTTAATCTATCAGCTTTTACCACAACACGATTTTTATTGTCTTTTGGCAACATTGGATCATATTGTCCTATTCTCTCAATAAAGCGCCCATCTCTTGGTGCTCGTGAATCGGCTACAACTATCCTATAAAAAGGACGTTTCTTTGCCCCAAACCTTGCTAACCTTATTTTAACTGCCATGTCAACCTTTATTCATATATTAATTACAATTTAAATACAATAAACAGCTCAAGTCAAACTAATTGTACCTCTTTTACCTAAAAATACAATATAGCCCCCTCCAATCACTCATAAAAGGAAGATAATAAACTTTTTTATATATCATCAATCATAGCATGATTAACTTCTACTCTATACTTTGATTTTAGATAGCTAATTAACTGTTCCTTTAGCGATATCATCACACGTTTTCCGGTGTCAAGCATGTTTAATTTACCATTTGATGAATGCATTTCTTTTAGAACTCCTATTATAATTTCATTATTGTATTGAATAGGATCTGTTACCGAATTAGTTGTTTTCATATTGAAAATCTCTTCTATGAAAGAAAAAGGGTAGTTTTGTTCATTGCGTTGTATTTGCTGGCCTTTAACCAATTTTATACCTTGCATTTCTTCCAAATCTGTCTTTTCTCTTAATTGAACTGCTACTTCTTGTCCCATTTTAAACATTCTTTCTTTTATAAATTCACTACGCCAAAGCTTTATGGCTGATTCCCTACTTTCTTCAAAATTTTGTAATTTAGGAGGAACGATATCACTGATTTTCACACCAACAACAGTATCTCCAACACCCTTAAAATAACTCTTCTGATCTTTCTCGCGTGAAAAAATGAAAGAAATGAAATCACTGGAATTTCCTACTTCATTACCACTTTGGTCTTTTCCACTAGCATCTACTGGACCAATGGTTTGTATAGGTAAATTGTAATTATTGGAGATTTCTTCAATCGTTGCACCATTGTATATCTTATAATTCACTTGATTTATGAAATCATTGACTTTTTCAAAAGACTTTTGATTGGTTAAAACTGACCTTATGTCTTTTTTTAAATCAACCAAGTCTTCATCAGAGATTTGATGTATGCTTTCTACCTTTATTACGTGCCATCCAAAATTGCTTGTTAAAACTTCACTTACTTCACCTGTTTTAAGAGCAAATACCTTTTCTCTCATATTTTCAGGTAAGAAATCCTTAGTTATATTATTTACTCTGGTTTCATCGAGTTTCACTTTATTAAACTCTTCTATTATTTGTTCAAAGCTTGCTTTACTTTCTTCAAGTGCTCTTCTTGCTATTTCAGCTTTTTCTTTGGTAGGAAATATCACATTGAATATGTCTCTTTGATTTTTAAGTTCCTGATGTTCTATTATACTATCAACCTCTTCATCTGAAATTCTGATTTGATCTTCAAAATATTTTTGATCCAGAGAAATGTATTGCGCAGTTCGATACTCAGGGTAATAAAAATTGGACTTATTTCTTTCATACAAATCAAGTAAGGCTTGATCATCTGGTTCAGGAACGTCTGTAATTGCATCCTCAGTTATTTTAACAATATCAACTACTCTAGTTTGGTAGCGATTTTTGTATATCTGCTCATCAACACCCTCACCAAAAGTTACCGGATAATTATCTTTAAATAACGAAGTCATGAACATCATTGCAGGCAGGATTTTCTCTAGTTTTTCTATATATTCCTTTTCTGTTATATGCAGGCTATTTAGAGTTTGATGGAATTTATTATGGTCAAATTCTCCTTTATCGTCCTGAAAGTACTTGGTATTTTTTATATGGCTTTTGATAGATTCTTCTCCAACTTTTAATCCAAGTTCGCTAATTAGGTTAAACAATAGTTTTTGCTCTATAAGTGCGTTAAGTAAATCATATTTCAGCTTTTTTACTTGTTCTTTACTTACATCAGATCCAGAAATTTGCTTTTCATAATTTTGATATAGTAATTTATATTCATCTGATGTTATAACTTCCTTTCCTACTTTAGCTAATTCTTTCCTTTCATCATCATTTGATAAAAGATTGCCAATCCCCATAAAGATTAATAAGCAAACTAAAAGGAGAACGATTGCCTTGGTAAAAAAATTTCTAATACTCATTGTAAACTCAGTTAACTAACACTTAAATTTAGAATAGCAATAATTTAATATTTGTAAATCTATTAACAAATTAGCTAATATATGTAATATTGTAGTGTATTAAATTGAGTGGAAGCTTATATTAACCTAAGAGCCTGTAAGTGATCTCTGAATATGGTAAGATGAGGTATAGTTGACATGAGGCAAAGTATGAGGAATACATATCCAAGTGACATAAGTTGTGAAAAATTCGAAAAGATTAGACTAATTTTAGAAAGCGTGCGAAAGAAAACAAAGCCAAGAAGATTAGGTTTATATGAGTTATTTTGTGGTGTGCTTTATGTACTAAAAAGTGGCTGTCAATGGCGAATGCTTCCAAAAGAGTTTCCAAGATGGCGAAATTTTTACGATTACTTCAAGAAATGGAGTAAAAAAACGAATGAAGATAGAGAAAATGTTCTAGAAATTGTCTTAAAAAAAATTGGTTGGAGAGAACAGTGGTCGGAATACCAAAACAAGCTTCTGCATCATTGATGCCCAAAGTGTAAAAAATACCGATACTGCTGAAGAAAAAGGTTATGATGCTGGCAAGAAAATTTCAGTAATAAAGCGTCATATCGCAGTTGATACACAAGGTTTGACACACGCAATTCATATAACAACGGCAGAAATAACTGATCGTAGCAGTGCTTTGACAATGGTTAAAAATGCTAAAGAAAGTCTCTCTGAAGTTAAAAACATACTGGTTGATGCAGGCTACACTGGAGAAAATTTTGCAACACAGATGAAAGTAACTATTGGTGCAACTGTTGAGGTGAAGCACCTTTGCTGTATTGCCAAAAAGATGGGTTGTTGAGAGATCTTCTTTTGCCTGGTTGGAAAAATGTAGGCGACTTTGGAAAAATTGCGAGCGTAAACTTAATACTAGCCTACAAATTTGCTTTTACTTCTTTCCTCCTCAAAAGATTATGAACAGGTTCTTTGATGATAGAGGGTTTATTTCTAATAGTCTTTATGTTGATGTGACAATATTTGGTACTTTGTCATTGTTAGCACTGCTAGCTACTGAGATATTTAGTCCTACATTTTCAAAAGGTTGTGAAATATACACTGAAAAACACATGAAAGATTTACTTGAGGAAGATCCAAGAGATAGAGTGCAAAAGGAGACTGATCTGTTAGGACGGTATGATCCACGAAGGCTATTAATGCCGATAATTATGCCTCTTGTTAGAAAGTATTTTGAAAAAGTGGCAAGCGAATTTGCTGAGAGGAATTTTGATGAGGTAAAAACTGATATGTCTGATGTTAATATTGAAGGACTATCTAATCCTCAAGCAATTGAATTTGCACAGCAAACAGTATAGTATAAGCTTTTAGCTCTATGCATGGACTCAAAAAAAGTAGAATTAATATTTGAAAAATTTCAACAGTCAAATCCTGCGCCAAAAATAGAGCTAAATTATACCAATCATTTTACATTATTAGTTGCAATAGTTCTGTCAGCGCGGACGACCGATATAAGTGTTAATAAAATTACAAAGGAGCTATTTAGTATCGCTGATACGCCAGAAAAAATGTTGAATCTTGGGCAAAGTGAGCTGAGAAAATGCATAAGCAGTATTGGTTTATATAATTCCAAAGCAAAAAATATAATCGGGCTCAGTAAAATATTGATTGAGAGGTACAATAGCAAAGTGCCTACTAATTTCGATGATTTGGTATCTTTACCAGGGGTTGGGAGAAAGAGCGCTAATGTGTTCTTAAATTCAGGGCTTGGTATTCCAACATTGGCAGTTGATACTCACGTTTTTAGAGTGAGCAATAGAGTTGGGCTTGTGAAAGAAAAAGATGTACTTAAAACAGAGCAGTCTCTTTTGAATGTAGTGCCAAAAAAATACCTACTTTATGCTCATCATTGGCTAGTTTTGCATGGTAGATATGTTTGCAAAGCGCAAAAACCTTCGTGTGAAACATGCATAATTCATGATTTATGTGAGTTTGAATGTAAGAGGTATAAAGTCTAGCACAACACTTCGATATTTCTTACTTTTATCATCCAAGTAGCTGATCTCTATGATGGTGTCATCCGAGTAGCTGACACTGGGATGACAATGAAGGGCTACTTGATGACGCCTCTGTGCACTGCCGTTATAAAGCTGCTACTTTGATGAATAAAATGATGTCATTCCAGAGCATGGAGCTGTAATCCAGTTCTTATTACCTGATATGCTCATTTGACAGTTAAGTCTTCTCTACCCCTATTTGCATAATACCTTGACGATTCCGTTCACGGTTAAAAGATACCGAGGTAGTAGGGTGTATTAGTTTTTGCAAGCTGTTATTTTGCTATGGATTGCTGTAATGGCATCATCTATTTTATTGTTATCACAGCCTGTTTGGGCAAGTTCGGCATTTCCACCGCAATCCCTTCTGGTTACAGTAGATACTAGCTCTTTTGCATTGATCTTATTAGTTAAATCTTTACTTACTTTGACAATCAAAACTGTTTTATCCTTTTCTGTTACCATGAAGGCTATTACAGTTTTCGGTTTTTGTTGCTGTAGAGCAAATTCCCTTATTATACTTCCTGGAACGTTATTGAAAGTGTGGCTTACGAAATTTATTCCATTTATTTCGGTACTTTTTACAGTTTCTACACTGATAAGCTTTTTATAAAGATTTTTTATTTTGACTTCAAATTCTTTGCGCTCCTGGCTTAAAATACTGAGTCGACTTATTATTTCATTTACTGGTGCTTTTACGCATTCTGCAACTTTTTTTAAGCTAATTTCGTTATTGCGTACATAATTAATTGCTTCTTGACCGGTTAAAGCTTCAATTCTTCTTACTCGAGATGCAACGGAACATTCTGCTGCTATCTTAAACAAACCAATTTCTCCGGTACGCTCCACGTGTGTACCACCACATAATTCTTTTGAATCTCCAATTTTTACAACCCTAACATTATCACCATATTTTTCACCAAATAAGGCCATCGCTCCTTCGTCTATTGCCTCATCCATACCTTGAACTTTTGTGGACGTAGAAAGATTTTCTCTGATTAGAGAGTTTACTATATCTTCTACTGAAGACAGCTGATCCTGAGTGACTGGCTTATTGTGACTAAAGTCAAATCTTAGTCTATTTGGTGCGACTAGAGAACCTTTTTGAGTAACGTGATCACCTAAGATTTTTCTGAGTGCAAAGTGTAGAAGATGTGTAGCTGAATGATTTCTTCTTAAGTCTTGTCTTCTTTTTTTATTAATACTAGCTGTAACTGTGTTACCTTTACAAATTGAGCCGACGCACCTGTGCAAATACAAGTCATTAATCTTGTTGGTATTTTCGACTGTTACCATACTTCCATCAGACTGTATAAGATTTCCAATATCTCCCACTTGTCCACCTGACTCTCCATAAAAAGGTGTTTTATCAAGTATAATAGTTATCTTTTCTCCTTCTTTTGCAGAATCAATTACTTCATTTTTAGAGGAAATTATTGCGAGTACTGTTGCATCCTTTACTTCATCACGTTCATAACCAACAAATTCCGTTTTGCCAAACTGATCGATTAAATTAAACCATACTTGTTCAACAGATTTTTCACCAGATCCAGTCCAATTAGCACGTGCTCTTTCTTTTTGCTCTTTCATTGCATTATCAAAACCTTTTTGGTCAAAATTTATTTTCCTTTCTTTCAAAATATCAAGTGTGATATCCAAAGGAAATCCATAAGTGTCATATAGTTTGAATGCTGATTCTCCAGATAGAGTGTCACCTGATTTTAAATCTGCAGTGAATTTGTCCAAGAGATTAATGCCTTTCATTAAAGTGTCTTTAAAGTTTTCTTCCTCTGATTTTAACGTTGTTTCTATTAAGCTTTTAGCTCTGATTAGCTCTGGATAAGCATCTCCCATATAAGCCAAACTTGTGCCATCTATGAGTGCAGGAAAAACAAGGTTCAATAGAGAATCATTATATCCAAGTAGGTGGATATAACGTACTGCTCTCCTGATCAATCTGCGTAGTACATAATTTCTTCCTTCATTTCCAGGAAGCACTCCTTCTGCGATGAGAAGTGCAGCTGCACGAAGGTGATCTGCGATAATCTTATGAGCTACTTTATTTTCCGTATTTCCACAGTACTCTTGCGATTTACTTACCAGAGCAGAAAATAGGTCAATATCATAGTTATCATGAACGTTCTGCATAACAGCTGCTATTCTTTCAAGGCCCATTCCGGTATCGATGCATTTTTTTGGTAATTTTTGTAAATTACCTTCTTCATCTTTATTAAATTCCATGAACACCAGGTTCCAAATTTCAACAATTCTGTCGTCTTCATGTAAAGCGGAATTTCCATGATCGTAAAAGATTTCAGAACATGGGCCACATGGACCAGTATTGCCCATGCTCCAAAAGTTATCATCTGTTGTAATTCTTATGATTTTATCATCTGAAAAGCCACTTATCTTACGCCAAATTTCATATGCTTCATCATCAGTGTGGTAAACAGTTATGGATAGTCTGTTTTTATCAAGAGACAATTCTTCAGTAATAAATTTCCACGCAAATTCTATCGCAGTTTCTTTAAAGTAATCACCAAAGCTAAAATTTCCGAGCATTTCAAAAAATGTGTGATGCCGAGATGTATAGCCAACATTTTCAAGATCATTGTGTTTACCACCTGCTCTGAGACACTTTTGACTTGAGACGGCACGTTTCATTTCAGTTTTTTGCGTGCCGGTAAAGATGTTTTTGAACTGTACCATACCAGCATTTGTAAACATGAGTGTTGGATCATGCTCTGGAATCAAAGGAGAAGAAGGAACTTGCTCATGATTATTATTTACAAAAAATTTTATAAATCTTTCTCTAATTTCGTTTAGCTTCATCGTTTTTACTGAGGTTATCTATGCATAATAAGTTGTAACAGAAGTAAAATCAATTTATCAATCTAAATATTAATATATACATTACTTAGTATAATAAAGGTAACTTTTACATAAAAATTTTAATAAAAAGATATAGGTTTAAATATTTTATCCACTAACATAGAGAAGTATTTGTTAATTCAAATAATACTTTTATTAATTCATTTAAGGAGTGTGAAATGCCAAAAAAATTCCAAAACACTAAGAATAGCATGCGAAAGAGAGAAACAACAAATAAGCAGGAGATGGATGGTCCAACAATTAGAATTGTATCTGACTTGGAAAGTATAAAACAAAACAGAAGAGTAGAATTTTTAATTAAAGGAGAGAATTGAACAGTAAAAGACCTCTCTATATCTTCTAGAGCAGCTGAGATAGGCTTGGTTACAGGAATAGTAAATTCAATAGACATTCCTCAAGCAATTCGTGAATCGACAATAGATGGAATTATTTTAGGTCTTAAGAGTGGAGAAATAGAAAAAGGTAAAGAATATAATTATAGAGAATTTAAGAAAATATATCTAAAAAACCTTGTAGATGAATTGGGTAAGGATAGTTCAAAAAAGCTAAAAGAAAGAACTGATGAAAATAGCCAATTGAGAGAATCTACTACTGAAGAAATTGATTATCAGATGCAGGAAGATGTAACTATCGAATCAGCTTCTTTAACAAAACAAGAATTCGATTTTGCATCAAGCAAAGTAACTACTAAAGAGATTAATGACGTAATAAATGAAATAGAAGAATCAAATGCTAGTTATGGAATTACTCCTGAAGATATAAGTAGTGTTTCCCGTTTTGATAGTAATTCACAAGAAGTGTTAGATCATTCTATATTTAATAGCACAGATGTGGAAGGGCCTAAATTACCCGAAATAAATGGAGGACAGTATATAGGAATAGCAGGGATTGCTGGTGGTATATTGGGTGGAGTGCTAGCAGTAGCTTTTGCAGGATTAGGATACTTTGTATGGCATAGAAAAAATAGGGAAGGTAGCTACGATGTTGAAAAAGCGATGAAAAACCTTCCTGAACAAGCTCAACTTGAGCATTCCGGATCTACATCAGAAATAGAATCTTTGCTCAGCAATGCTACATCGGTAGCACATCTATCTTCTCAGATTAGTGTCGAGTAAGATTCCAGAGTTTGATGGCACAACAGTGCCATCAACTTAGCTCTTACAGCACTTATATGCTCTGAAACCAAAGGAGAAGAAATTTTCCTGTCTTACAAAAAATTTTATAACTCTTTCTCTAATTTTATATCGTTTTTACTAAGGTATAATAAATTGCAATGAGAAATTCAGATATTAATATATGTATTATTTAGTATAATAAAAATATAAAAATCTTAGTGAAAAGATGTGGACTTAAATAATTTATCTTTTATACATAAGGAAATATTGGTCAGCTTGGGGGTCATATATGTCAAGAAGATTTAAAAATACTGTAGGAAAAAAAAGATCAATCAATAAAGAAAAAAGGAATAGATGGATTAGTATTGAATCAGAATTGCGAGATGTAGAACAAAACAGAACAATATATTTTCTATTGGGAGGAGGTGATTTAAAACTTAAGTATGTATGTATGCTTGACGATACATCTTATCGTATTCTTGTTGCTGAAGGAGAAATAGTGCATGCAGAAAATCCAAAAGTGATGATTGATGATATTGTTTCTGATCTCAAGAGTGGGAAAATACGAAGTTATAAAAGATATAATGCCAAAGAGTTTTATGAAAAGTATCTCAAAGAGTTTTTGAGTAATGAGAACTTGCAAAAGCTGGAAGCTGGTGATATTGAAAATACAACAACAGAACTACCAAACTTAAAACAAGTAATGGAAGAAATGAAAAAATCAAACGCTAGCAATGGAATTACAATGCAAAATATAGAAAGTGTTCAAAATACGACGAATATTTTGGGTAATCCTATGATTCATGATACAAACTTGAGAGGGTTTAAATTATTGGAAACACCTTCAAACGAGAAAAATAATATAGTGTTCACAGTAGGTATGTTAGCAGTAGCAGTAGCTTTGGTAGCAGCTATCGCAGCAGCTGTACCATTTAAATGTTGGTTTTATAATAGAAAAAATAAAAGCCATAGTAGTGCTAAGGAAGAAACTCCATCTAGTTATTTATTAAGTGCAATAACTTTAGAAAGTGGAACTAATTCTATTCGTTAGCCAAAATATTGCAAAAATAGAATTTTTTTATTATTTTTTTACAGTTTCCTCATTTAATAATTTTTATGCTCTAATTATTATACTTAATTTATCATTACCTGTTGTGTAAACAGGATGAGAATTTTCAATAATCTACATCCTTTAGTAAGAAAAAATCAATACATTCACGATAAATTTACCTCATATCTGTGTTTTATATGTGGAATTTCGAATGGAAAATTATGCAGGCAAAGAAAGAAGAATAGTGAATATAGTTACTCAACATTGGAGTGATATAAAAGGATCAGAGAGAGAATGGCCAGAAAGACATGAAATAGACACTGCAGAAATCATGGAGTCATGGCAGCATTGTTTTATCATTGAAGTTAAAGATCGAGGTTATATTTGTGAAAATGCAGGAGAAAAAGCTATTGAATTTTATGGTTTTGAAAAAAAGATGTACATCGATAATAAATATGCAATTGATGCACCATTTTTGCGGCTATATAAAATAGATGCAGTTATTGATAAACTTGAGACTGTAATAGAGAGTAAATGCTCAATTAACGAAGAGGAAGAAAGTGAAAGTGTTAAAATGAGGCAAGTATTGTTGCCAATTGGAGATAAAGAAGGTATAACACATATACTGGGTGTGATTACATTCAAGCTGCTTTAAAATACAATTTTAATTTGATTTTTTAATAAAGTTATCTATACTCATACTTAATTACTAATAAAGAACTAAATAGTGGTGTTTGTAAATTTGTTTAGAATATGACGAAAATAAAATTAAAAACCAAATCTTCTGTCAAAAAGCGCTTTCACCTTACAGCTAAGGGTAAAGTCATCTCTACTCAGTCAGGTAAAAGACATGGTATGGTAAAGAGAAGTAAATCTAATATTCGTAATCAGCGTGGTACGACGATTCTTAGTAAATCTGACTCGCGTATAGTTAAGCTTTATATGCCTTATGGTATTTAACAAAATGGAGGTAAAATAAAAATGGCTCGAGTAAAACGTGGAGTCACTACTCATGCTCGTCATAAAAAAATATTGAAACTAGCAAAGGGTTATAGAGGACGGGCAAAAAATTGTTATAGAATTGCATTACAAAGAGTTGAAAAAGCACTCCAATATGCTTACAGAGACAGAAGAACCTGTAAACGTGATTTTCGTGGTTTGTGGATAATACGTATTAATGCAGCAGTAAGAGAACATGGACTTACTTACGGTAGATTTATGCATGGTCTTAAACTTGCTGAAATTGATTTAAATAGGAAAATTCTTGCTGAGATGGCTGTTAATCATAAGGATGATTTTGCTAAATTAATAGAAATTGTAAATAGTAAGTTAGCTTAAAGCAAAAACACCATGAGAATTATTTTCATGGGGTCACCGGAGTTTGCTGTTGGTGCGTTAAACTTACTATTGAAATTACAGAGTGAAATAGTAGCAGTATATACCAAAGCTCCAAAACCTTCTGGACGTGGGCAGAGGTTAACAAAATCCCCAGTACACATCGTTGCTGAAAAAAGTGACATAGAGGTATGTACTCCTGCCTCTTTAAAATCTTCGATAGAGCAAGAAAAGTTTGGAAATTTTAAGCCAGACGTTGCAGTTGTTGCTGCGTATGGATTGATACTTCCAAAAGAAATTTTAAATATTCCCAAATATGGTTGTATTAATATTCATCCATCATTGCTGCCTAGGTGGCGCGGTGCAGCTCCGATACAGCACACAATTTTAGCCGGAGATCAAGAAACCGGAGTTAGCATTATGCAGCTAGATGAAGGATTAGATTCTGGCCCTATTTTAAAACAGAAAAAATTTCTTATTGAAAAAAGCGATAATTATAAGACGTTGTATGATAAATTGTCTGAATTAGGTAGTGATTTACTGCTGAAAGTACTAAACGAAATTGAAAAGCAAGTTCCCTTAAAACAGAGCGATAACGATGCGTGCTATGCTGACAAAGTAAAAGACTATAAAATTTACGCAAGTGACGCCTGTGAAATTGCTTATAGAAAGGTTAAAGCATTTTATCCAAAAGCATTCATTAAGGTAGAGAATAAACGTATCAAGATACTTGATGCTGAATTTGAAGCCTTCACTTCAGGACAAGGTGAGATCATTAATGATAATATGCATATAAGTTTAAAAGGTGGTACTTTAATTCCTAAAGTTGTACAAATGGAAGGAAGAAATCCTTGCGATATTAAAGACTTTGTTCGTGGCTTAAAATCAAGTTTAACAAAAAAATTTATAGAATAGACTACTTTGAAAGGAGGGTGAGGAGAGCTAAAGCAACTTCTACAATTTGGTATTCCGCTGCTTGTTAGCGGAATCTACAACAAGATACCGCGTTTTGGTGTACGAACATTGCAATTTGCAGGTAATTTGAGTAGTAGATGGTGTCATTCCAGTGCTTGACACTGGAATCCAGTTTCTATTGTACAGCCACCTGGTGTGCTCATTTAAAGTGAAGTTTTCTGGATCCCAGTGTCTGGGGACTGGGATGACATCTTTCTTGGTCTCTTGTATCACAATGTTCGTACAGCTATGTGCTTGTTAGCGGAATCTACAACGAGATACCGCAGTGGTATGACGTAGTAGCTATATATAGACAAATTTTCTTTTCTTAGATATAATCTTAAGAAACCTTCCATATGAAAATTAAAAGAGCTTTAATATCAGTATACGATAAGACAAATATAATTGAACTTGCATCGTTTTTGATGCAGCAACAAATAGAAATTCTCTCAACAGGGAATACTTATAAAGTGCTATCAGGTGCGGGAATAAAAACGCAAGAAGTTTCAGATTACACACAATTTCCAGAAATACTAGATGGCAGAGTGAAAACTTTACATCCTAAAATTCATGGAGGAATACTCTGTGATCGAAAAAGGCACGAAAAGGAAATGCAGAATCTAGAAATTAAGCCGATAGATCTGCTTATAACTAACTTATATCCATTTTGGAAAACGGTTAATAGCAACTCAAGTGAGAAGCAAATCATAGAACAAATAGATATAGGTGGAGTAGCATTAATTAGAGCTACAGCAAAAAACTTTCATTTCACTTCAGTGATTTCTAGCATTCAAGATTACGAAACACTGAAAGCTGAGATGATCAAAAATAACAATCAGACAACATTAGAATATAGAAAACATCTAGCAACTAAAGCATTTGCTCTGACTGCACAGTATGATTCTAATATTTACAATTGGTTTTTATCACAGGGTAAAAGCAATGAGTTACCAGAGTTTTTTACTTTATATGGATGTAAAGCACAAGGACTCAGATATGGTGAAAATCCTCATCAAAAAGCTGCATTTTATAGCAATCAATTTAGCAAGTATCCACTGGAGAAAATACATGGAAAAGAGTTGAGCTATAATAATATAGTCGACATAGAGTCTGCACTTAACATAATTTCTGAGTTTCAAGAACCTGCAGCAGTGATAATAAAGCACAATAATCCATGTGGCGCTGCTGTTAGTGATAGTGCTTTAAAAGCATATGAAAAAGCTCTATCATGTGATGAAATAAGCAGTTTTGGTGGAATAGTTGCTTTCAATCGGGAGATAGATTTAAAGCTAGCAGAGAAATTAAACGAGATATTTTTGGAAGTGGTGATAGCACCATCGGTAAACAATGAGGCACTAAAAATTTTACAAAAAAAGAAAAATTTAAGAGTGATTATTCATCAATCTCTTCAGCAAAATGCAAAATATCAAATCAAAAATGTTGTTGGCGGGTTCTTAGTGCAAGAAAATAATAACCATACAGTAAAAGTAGAAGAAATAAACCGAGTGACAGAATGCACTACAACAAAAAAAGAGAAGGAAGATCTTATTTTTGCTTGGAAAATATGTAAACATGTAAAATCCAATGCAATAGTAATAGCAAAAGACGGTTGTGCTATTGGCATCGGTGCAGGACAAACAAGCAGAATAGATAGTGTGAATATTGCAGTAAAAAAAGCAGGTGAAAAATGTAAAGGCGCAGCGCTTGCTTCAGATGCATTTTTTCCATTTCCAGATAGTATAGTAGAAAGTGCAAAGCATGGAATTACAGCTATAATTCAGCCAGGTGGCTCATTGAAAGATCAAGACGTGATAGCAGCTGCAAATGAGAATAAAATTGCCATGTTTTTCACTGATGTTCGTAACTTTCTCCATTAAGCTTTGTATCCTGTCAAAATTATACCCACACAGGGCTTTGTTGCATAGCAGCTTATAGGTATGAAAATTGTAGTAAATTTATGTAGTTACTTTAAACTCAACTATACCTATCTGTAATTGTAAGCTGTACTCTTGAGCTCCTGATGCGATTTATAGCAAATCTTAAAATGCCTTGCTGTTTTTCCTTATAGACATTCAGCTTACCTTGTACATTAGTCTATCTGGATGACATTTTACTTTTTCTAGAATATAATAATTCCCTAGAAATTACCCTACTCAATTCTATTGTACCTTGTTTAACATTGAAACATGAGTCTGGAATCTAGAAATTTTTTAAGAACAAAAGTTATTCTAAGTTTTTGTTGGTAAGAAAAACTGGATTACAGCTCCATGCACTGGAATGATATCTAGGTCTAAAGTCTACATAAAAATCGTTTACAATCGGCGTTCAATGTGATAAGTTGAAAGCAGTTTATTCCTCGGTAGCTCAGTGGTAGAGCAGTTGGCTGTTAACCAATTGGTCGCTGGTTCGAATCCGGCCCGGGGAGCACTATTTTATACAATCTGTACATTTCACTTTTAGCACAAAATTCACTACCTTTTTTTTGTCTCTTAAACAGACAAAACGTGTGAAGTTATATAGTTTTAAGGCCTTTACTGTCAAAATGCAAAGATGTCTGCGCTTCACTTAGCTTGCTATCTGGCTCCTCTCCTATTTTTCTTTTATTACATTTCCTTTTTAATTGAGGAAGGACATTTTTTGGCAATGTTTCATCAATACTGCAATAATTGTAAATGAGCGAAGTAAGACGCACCAAATTTCCACTCGCCAAAGTCTGTACATCTCTGTAATTAATGCTGTTATCATATACTTTAAGTGTAATAAGATTTTTAAGATTTCCACTTGCTAAAGCCTCTGCACCTTCATTACTGATTTCATTCCATCCTAAACTCAGTAAAGTAAGCTTTTGAAGGTTTCCACTTGCTAAAGCTTTTGCCCCCCTATCGCTAATTTTATTATCATATAATTTAAGCTCAGTAAGACTTGTAAGATTTCCACTGGCTAAAGCCTCTACACCTTCATCACCAATTTCGTTTCCTCCTAAATCAAGCGAAGTAAGATTTATAAGATTCCCGCTTGCTAAAATCTTTGCACCTTCTGTACCAACATAACTGCAACTTAGATCAAGTGAAGTAAGATGAGAAAGCTGAGCTAATTCTTTTATAACCTCATAATTAATTTTTGAACATCGTAAAATAAGTCTTGTAATGTTTGTATTGTTTTTTAAAAAGTTTACTAATCTATCAACATTAATTATAGCACCTGATGTTGCTAAAGTATTATCCTTTACATATTGACTATAACTCATTTGACCTCACTATTAAAGCTATGCAAGTGTTTTAGTAAACACTTCAGCAACTGTCAATCACTTTGATAAAATATTTTATGAAAAACTTCATATACCATTGCCTCCAAGCAGCTTTTTCTATCTCTTATTTTAACACAAAAGTTGTGAGAAGAGTTTGTTTTTGGTACCATTGAGGGTTTCGATGTTAACTTTTATATGAACTTTAAATCAGTCGTTTTATGTATACTAGATGGCTGGGGTAATGGAATAGAAAATAGTAAATACAATGCTATTAGCAATTCAAATCCACCTTGTTGGCAACATATTAGCTCTAATTATCCAAAGTGCAGTTTATCTGCCTGTGGAACTGATGTTGGATTACCAGAAGGCCAAATAGGCAATTCAGAAGTTGGTCACATGAATATTGGTAGCGGTAGAGTGGTAATGCAAAGCCTTCAGCGTATTAATCAAGCAATCGAAACGATAGAAAATAATGCAAATCTACAGAATTTTATTAATGATCTAAAAAGTAAGAATGGCATATGCCATATAATGGGATTGATATCAGATGGCGGTGTTCATTCGCATCAAAAGCACATTTCAGCTTTAGCAAACAAGATATCACAGCGCGGAATTAAAGTTGTAATACACGCATTTTTAGATGGCAGAGACACACTGCTAAATTCAGGGAAAAGATGCATTCAAGAATTTACAGAAAGCATAAAGGAAAATGATATAAGAATCGCCACTGTCTCTGGGCGTTATTATGCTATGGACCGTGATAATAGGTGGGAAAGAACAATTGAAGCTTATGAAGCCATCGCATTTGCAAAGGCGCCTCGTTATGATGATGCAGTATCGCTTATTGATGAAAATTACCAAAATAATATAACCGATGAATTTATCAGGCCCGCAATAATAGGAGATTATCAAGGTATAAAACCAGAAGATGGATTGCTATTGGCTAACTTTCGTGCTGATCGAATGATACAATTGGCAAGTATTTGTCTTGGTAAAGCAGGCTATACTGAAGTGGCAAAATTCTCTTCAATTTTAAGTATGATGCAATATAAAGCGAACTTAAAAATCCCTTATCTCTTTCCTCCTGAATCTTTTGCCAACACTTTGGGACAGATAATAGAAGACAATAAATTACGGCAACTGCGCATTGCAGAAACTGAGAAATATGCGCATGTGACTTTCTTTTTTAATTGTGGAAGAGAAGAACCTTTTTCTGGTGAAGAAAGAATACTCATTCCTTCACCAAAAGTTAAAACTTATGACCTGCAGCCTGAAATGTCAGCCTTTGAGCTCACAGAAGAGCTTGTAAAAAAAATTCATTCTCAAGAATTTGCGCTGATAGTTGTAAACTACGCTAACCCTGATATGGTGGGACACACAGGTAATATAAAAGCAGCCGAGCAAGCTGTGCTCGCTGTAGATGATTGCCTTGCAAAAGTACTCAGCGTTGTCAAAGAAGTGGGTAATACTGCACTCATTGTTACAGCAGACCATGGTAATGTGGAATGTATGTTCGATGAAGAAAATAATACACCTCACACACCTCACACTTTAAATAAAGTGCCATTTATTATATCTTGTGACAATTTAAAACTAAGAGATGGAAAATTATCTGATATTGCTCCTACTATTTTACAGCTACTTGGGCTCAAAAAGCCAAACGAGATGACAGGTAGTTCGTTAGTGCGTTCCATGTTGCTATAACTCTATTGTTAAGGGTTGAGGAAATAAAACACTGTGTATAGAAGATAGCATATCTATTTGCTGCTCTAAATGATCATGCTCAGCTTCCACATTAGAGTACCGAATATTATTCTTCCCTACATATACAGATAAAGAACCATCATCTTCAACTGCTTTGTTATTTTGCAATACTATATTAAAAATTTCTTTCTGTTTTAAAGCATCGAACCAATCTTCAACTGTCGTATAGAAAAACTCACCCGTTCCACTTTCCGGACACACTTCTGGAGAAATCTTTAGCACATCATGAGAAAGTGGTGGAGAAAAATAGCTCTTGAATGAGTAGCTGGGAGAATTGTAGTTATTGTGCAGAGCGATAACGTGATCTTGACCAGGAAGTAAAAAATCTAAAATTCTTTCTGCAAAGTTTCTAACAGCTCTCAAAGCATCTTCTGAAACACTGCCAAACTCTCTTAAGCTAGCTTCTGCACCTACATCATCAAACATGCGATTGGGATCGAATTCATACCGCTCACCATTTAAGTAAAATTCTACATTACGCGGAGTACCATCACCATGAGTAATGTATAGCATTCTTCCACCAAACTGCTGGAGTATATGCTCACCAGCCCCTTTTGAAGTTACTTCATTTTGATGCACATTAATAAAATTGATCCCACTTGTATCGCTACTTTTAATAAAAAGCTTAACCGTGGTATCACCCAACGCTAGATCATATTCTTTAGTGTCGATGTTTGACATTCCGCTGCTATCAATAATCAAAGCAAAAAATAGTACAAATTTTACTTTATGTTAGTTATAAGCTTTTATTTTTAAATTTTTTGCTGTCAACATTAATGATTCATCAAAGAAGCTATTAATATCACCAATACTATCTATATTTTTCACACTGATAGATTGGTCAATTCTTTTAACTAGATTAGATAAAACTTTGTTAGGGCCAACTTCAACAAACTTATTAGTGCCATGGCTTATCATATATAAAACCATCTCTCTCCATCTTACTCTACTTACAACTTGCTTAGCGAGCAAAGCTCTTATGATCTCTGGATCACTTTCTTCCTTAGCTGTAACGTTTGATACAAAAGGAATCGAAGGGCGAGTTATGTTGATGCTTTTTAAAAATTCCAGAAGTTTTTCATCAGCAGGTTTCATAAAAGATGAGTGAAAAGGCCCACTAACTTGTAATTTTATCATTTTCTTGACACTTGAGTTTTTGAATAAATCAGGTAAGACCTCAAGAGCCTCTGCAGTACCACTCACCACTACCTGCCCACCACCATTATCGTTTGCAATTTCACAATCAATTTGAGCTGATTTTAATATACCTTCTACTTCACTTATTTCTGCTCCAAGTAGAGCAAACATTCCACCTTTGCATTTTAGTGAAGCTTCATGCATTGCTTCGCTACGAACTTTTAGCAATTTGACCGCAGACTCAAGCGTCAATGCCCCTGCAGCACACAGCGCTGTATACTCGCCAACTGAATGCCCACAAACATACTGAACGCTGTAAAGAGATTCACCAAATACGTGCTTCATAACACGTAGCGTTGCAATTGACACCGCCATTATAGCTGGCTGAGCGTTTTCCGTGATGGTTAATTTCTCAATAGGGCCATTGAAAATCAAATGAGACAGCCTTCTACCCAATATGTCATCTACTTCATCAAATACGTTCCTTGCAACTGAAAATTCATCATATAAACTCTTTCCCATTCCTACAAATTGGGAGCCCTGACCAGGAAAAGCAAAAATCATAAAAAATTTTTCATTCTTCATTGAGAATACTACTTTATTTATTTTTTGTCAATATTTCACAATAATGATTGACCAAATGAACCAGATTCACTAAAATCTTAGCTGGTAAGAAATTTGTAAGAACAATGGCAGAAATCGATTATCACAAAGTTACTATAGTTATGACAGATGGTCAAGAGTTTGAAACTTATTCCACTTATGGAAAAGAAGGTCAAAGAATAAAGCTTGATAGAGATCCTCTTACTCATCCTGCATGGACTGGAAGTTTGACAAGCGGTTCAGGGGAGAAGAATAGTAAAATAGCTAAGTTTAATGATAAATACGGGAGTCTTTTTTAGTTCCTCCCCTCTTTATTTAACATGTATAAATATAAAAATGTAGGCTATATTGCTTCTTCGCTACCCAAGCCTCAGGAAGTATCTAAACTACTACAGAAACTCAATTTTATCAATATAGCAGAAGCAGGTAAGCATGAAGTTGATCTGCTGATAGTTGTTGGTGGCGATGGTTTTATGCTACGCACCCTACACAACTACGTCATAGGAAATAAAGATATACATGTGTATGGAATAAATACCGGTAACGTCGGATTTTTGATGAATAAATGCTTTGAAGATCTAATTGATCATATAGAACATGCAGTTCCTACTCAGCTAACTTTACTAAAAATGGAAGCCACAGACATAAGTGGCAAAAAACACCATTACATCGCAGTAAATGAAGTGTATGTCTTTAGAAATGCAAATCAAATAGTGGAGATGAATATTACCATTAATGATAAGCTAAAAGTAGAAAAATTCAGAGGAGATGGAATTATATTGTCTACCCCAACAGGTAGCACTGCATATAACTTCTCTGCCGGTGGGCCAATCTTACCACTTAATTCAAATTTACTTGCACTGACTTCCATCAATAGCTACTACCCAAGGCGTTGGAATGGAGCGTTAATCTCAAATGATACAATAGTGCAAATTGATATCAACGACGTGGAAAATCGTCCAGCACTTGTAGTATCAGATTACAAGGAATTTCACGACATATCGCAGGTAAAAATACAGAAAGATCACGAAAATACAGTCACTCTACTTTTTGACAAAGATTGCCCTTTGAATGAAAGGATCTTTGATCAGCAGTTCTTATACTAATATTTATTCTTAAATTAGTATTCACTATATCTTAATAACTATAGCGTAATCAACATAACATTGTAATTAATTTTGGAGCGAATATGCCTGGATCAGGAAATAAAGATAACGTCACACTGGTTTCTCATACAACGGTGAGTGAAAATAGTGCAGCAACTTCACCAACACCAGCACCTAGAAACACAGCGTTACAAACAAATTCGGCTAGCGAATCAAGTTCTGATGAAGAAAGGCAAAAAGAATCGAATGTTGCAAATACAGAAACTATTTATGCATCCATAGAGCCAAATACAAAATCTTCAAAAAAGAGTTCAGATAGTGTATCAGCTAGCAGATCATCTTCTCCTCTACCATCATATCAAACAGACGGCTCTGAAAATTCTTTGCTTGGAGATAATAAAAAAACAAACAGATTTTTACAGAAAGTAAAATATACGATGCAAAAGAAGAAAGTTACAATGCCTTTCGTAGGTCTTATTACGGCATGTTGTATTACGTCAATCGTTTTAGCTGTGAAGCAAAGAGAATTCATTGGATTCATCGGCAGCATAAATCCTGTTACTATATTTGGCGGAGTATTAGCGTCTTGTTTAGCCTTGGGAATTATGTGGGAATTTATGCAAGCAGTACGTACTAAGGAGCACAAGATCACAAAAAGAGATACTCAAGAAGTTTTAGATGAGATATCAAATACACTTTCAAAAGACGAGGAATGCATCAAATCTTTGGTATTAAAATATAGCAACGGTAATCGTGTTTACTTTACGTTTCACTCTCTTCCAGAAAAAGCAAAAAGTAATCCGAACATCGTAGAACTTACAGGCCAGCCAATCTATTACAAGAGTAAAGTAAATTCATTAATCAATGATAGAATATGGCTTCCTATCTTAGGAACAGTTCTTATTACTGGAAACATAACCTTCCCTTTAGCACTTTATTCAACAGGTGGTTTGAGCAACATAGTAAGTTCATACACAAATCCTACTATTTACTGGCCAATCGTTGCAATTTCAGGCACTCTACTGCTTTTCACTTTAGCTTGCACAATTCATCATTGGAGCAAAACTGATTTTAAAGATTACTTGTTATTAGATACAAAAGATGCTAATAGTGAAAATCCTAATGAAACAGCTATTAAAACTGTAAAAAGCAGTCAAGAAAAGATTAGTTCAAAATTGTTACAAGTAGTTGCTGAACGATGTGGCCATCCAGATATTACTTATATTATTAATTAAATCTGGCTCGTACTTCTTTTTATCGCTATTCCAGTACTGTAACTACAACGTTTTGAAGATTTACACTTGCTAAGACCTTGCTATTTTGATAGCTTGAGATGATGACAAGGAAGGGGTTTGTTTATGAAAAAAGGTTTAATATTTATATCTTTAGTAGCGGCTTTATTGATAGTCGTTAATTTTTTATATAAAAATAGCGGAATTGATGATTCACAAGTAGTAAACGTTTATTCATCACGTAAAGAAGAATTAGTACATAGTTTGTTTGATGATTTTACAAAAACCACTGGCATCAAGGTACGTTATATCATTGACGATTATTCCCAATTGCTTTCACGCATGGAAAATGGTGGTGAAGCTGATTTGTTTTTAACTGCAGATGCAGTGAATTTGATTTTAGCCAAAAAAAGAGGGCTCTTATCTCAAGTGGATTCAGAGACTCTAAAAAATGCCATACCTGCAAAATTTAGAGATAATGAAGATTATTGGTTTGGTCTCACAAAAAGAGCTAGAATATTGGTTTACAATAAAGAATCAGTAGATCCTAAGGAATTAAGTACCTATGAAGATTTAGCGAATGAAAAATGGAAAGGGAAAATATTAGTACGCTCTTCCACAAGTCCATATAACCGATCATTGATCGCTTTTATGATTGCAAAAAATGGTTTTGAAAAAACAAAAGAATGGGTGAGTGGAATTGTAAGCAACATGGCAAGAAAACCAAGCGGTGGTGACACAGATCAAATTTATGCTGTAGCCGCTGGTGAAGGCAATGTTGCAATAGTAAATAGCTACTACTTTGCAAGAATCCTTTCATCAGAAAATAAAAAGAATATCACAGAAAAGTTAGGAGCTTTCTTTCCGAGTGATGGTGTAATGGTGAATATTAGTGGTGCAGCAGTAACAAAAAACGCAAAACACAGAGAAAATGCCATAGCTTTATTGGAGTTTTTTGTAAGCAAACAGGCTCAAGAGCTATATGCTAAAAAAAATCAAGAATATCCTATTGTTGAAGGTATTGAAACTTCTGATGTGTTAAAATCTTGGGGAAATTACCTACAAAGTACTCTGCCTATAAGTGAGCTTGAGAAGCATCTCTTTGAGGCTGTTATGATAGCAGATGAATGTAAGTGGAAATAAAATTTTATAGCTTCCTTCTACTTTACTTTACAGTTGTGTAATTGAAATTAAGAAAGTAGAATAAGCTCAAAAAAGGAGCTATGGACAAGAGAAGGAATTTATTAAATATCTCAGACCTCACAATCGGTGATGTAGAAAATATAACTAAATTAGCCAACCAATACCTTGAAGAAAAAGTTGAAAATAGTCATGTTCTGAAAAATAAAATAGTCATAAACCTATTCTTTGAAGATTCAACACGTACGCTCGCATCTTTTGAAATAGCAGCAAAAAGCCTTGGAGCAAATGTTATAACTTTACCAATAAAATCTTCTTCTATTAACAAAGGGGAAGATCTAAAAGATATGATAAAAACACTAAATGCAATGAATCCTGACTATATGATAATCAGGCATAAAAGTAGTGGTATTATTAATACATTGGCAAAGCATGTCAACTGCTCGCTAATCAACGCAGGCGATGGAAGCAGTGAACACCCAACTCAAGCTCTTGCAGATTATCTCGTAATTATCAGTCATAAAAAGCAAATAAAAAACCTCAAAATTGTGATATGTGGAGATATTTTGCACAGTAGAGTTGCAAGATCAAATATAAGATTGCTAAAAATGTTTGGAGCAAAAATAAGCTTAGTTGCACCACCAGCTTTGATGTGTAAACATTTTTCTGAAGTAGATTCACTTCACTACTCACTAACTGAAGGTATAAAGGATGCTGACGTAATTATGCTTTTAAGGTTGCAAAAAGAGCGCATGAATAATAATTATTCAGAAAAAGAATATTTTCACTTGTATGGACTTGATGCACAAAAACTATCGCACGCAAAACCAGATGCAATTGTTATGCACCCAGGACCAACAAATAGAGGTATCGAAATTAGCAATGATATAGCAGATTGTGTTATTTTACAGCAAGTAAAGTTTGGATTAGCAACGCGTAAGGCAGTACTGCACTATTTAATAAATGTTTAAGTTAAAAATTAATGTTTAAGGAATTTTAGACATAATGACCCTCCTATAAAGAAAAGATTTAGAAAAATATAACACACCTTATGACAGAAATTAAGCGTACGTGTACGCACTGAAGTAGACTGTGCTATATTTTTTATTGAGAAATTAATTGAAAAGTCTGCAGACTTGAATAAGGTGGATTTCGAGCTCTAAAATACCCTCATTTTTACTGAAAATAATCAACTTACCAAATGTGTCAAGTATTTTTTTGCATTTAATTTACAACTACGAACGTTTATTTGCAAAAAATACTATAAACATAAAATGATAGATGTCATAAAAGTAGCCAGTACTGGCATCCAGTTAAATTTGTGAGTTAAAAGTTATGCTAAAATATAACGTTTCTAATGATGATGGAAAATGGATCCCAGTGTCGGAGCACTGGGATGACATTGTTTAGTACGCAAATTACCACAATGTTCATACAGCTGTATACTGATTTCTTTAATGTCCGTACAGTTGTATGTCAGCTACTCGAATGACAATTTCAGATAAAACCTAGATAAAAGAGAAAAATAAATTTTTACATAATCATACTTGTACAATAACTAAAGCACTTTTTACTGTAGATTAATCATTTGATTATAGTATCATTTTAATTAAGCCTATATTTGCAATGTTTATGAAATATAAAGCATTCTTCATACTATTAATTGTTATATCTAACCTGCTTGCTGCAGAACAGCCTGAAGAAAATAAAAATGAAAGCAGTATAAATCAAGAAGACGTATCGAAAAGCAACACTGATGCTGAAAAAACTTCTCCGCTTCTGAGCGAACTCAAAGAAATCACAGACCCAACAAATGTAATCAATAAAGAAGTACCTTCAAGTAATCAAACAAACCTACAGTCTGAAGAGGAGACTAATATAAAAGATACCAAAGCTCTAACAAGTCCTTTATCAGAAGAAAAAAAAGAAGAACCTGAAGAGAAGAAAATCAGTCACAATAATCAAACAAACCTACAGCCTGAAGAGGAGATTAGCAAAAAAGACACCGAACTTTCAACAAGCCAATTAACAGAGAAAAAGAAAGAAGAACAGCCTGACAATATAACACCTGTGAACAAAGAAAATGAAGAAAGCGAAAAATGGACAAAGCTAAACAAAGAAATAAAAAAACATAAAAGCAAGTCTATATATAAAAGACAATATGATAGCCTAAATGAGCACCTTCCTAAAACTATATTTACTGATGATTACAGTAAGCAATTTTTTTACTGCATCAAGAAGGGCAACTTAATTTGTCTAAGAGGAGTAATAAATAAGCTAGAAAAAATTGGATTAACAATTCAAGAAATACTAAGATTTAGAAATAAATTGGGTGATACTCCTCTAATTTATGCAGTGAAACAAGGTCAAATAGACACAGTTCGCTTTCTCTTATTACAAGGTGCTGATCCTAGAGTAGTTGATAATAATTTTAAGTCCCCTATTGAAATAGCAATCGAAAGGAATCAGATCAACATAATAAACGCAATTGCCGAAATGATGCCATACCTTTTAGAGGATAAAGAAATAAACAATCAAGAAAACTCAGAGATGTATAACTTTGCTATAAAAACAAAAGAAAACACGTGTGATGCAAAAGATAATTAGACTTTTGATATTAATTTTAGTTGGTCATTTATGCTATGGAGATGATGCAATCAATGATTTTTTAAGCGCTCTGCATGATGTAAAATACGTATCTTACAATACAAAAGATTTTGCTAAATTTTTAGTACAGTGTAATAAAGCCAGCATACCACAAGATTTTAAGAAAGGTTTTGGTCCTAATTTAAATGGTGCTAATTTTAGTCAATTGTATTTAAGCAAATCTATTTTTGATGGAGTAAGTTTAATTGGTGCCGATTTTTCTAACACCGATTTATCAGATGTGTCTTTTATCGATGTTGATTTACGTGGTGCCAATTTTTCCAATGCTAATTTACATGGCGTTAAAATAAAAGGCACAAATTTAAGTTTTTCAAAATTTGCTTCTACAAATTTAACAGATATCATATTTGATCAGTCTAATATCAGTTATGCTGATTTTATCAATTCTAATCTCAACAAAGTAAGTATGCGTAATATAATTGGTTTGCATACCAAGTTTTTGAATGTAAAAATGAATTTCTCCAATTTATCAAACTCAAGTGCCAGCTACATCAATTTTAGTGATAGTGAAATAAACGACACTGTTATGCAGAAAAATAATTTCGACAACGCAAGTTTCTTTGGAGTGGATGCACATAAGCTCAAGGTACAATTTTCTTCATTAAAAAATGCTAACATATATGGTGCAGAAATAAAAAAATCGGATTTTACAGGTAGCAATCTTTCAAACGCCTATTTTAATTCTTCCATTATAGTCAACAGTAATTTCGAAAAAGCCAATTTAAGAAATTCACAAATTTCCTATGTGAAAGGGGATAATTCAAACTTCATTAAATCTATACTAAATGGTTCCAAGATAAAACATGCATATGTTTTCGAAGCAGACCTTCAGGATGCTGACTTATCTAATATTGATTTTAGTTTTAGTGAATTGTATAAAGTTAACGCCTATGATGCTAACATTTGTCACGGAAAGTTTCATAATACTAAAGTTGTGAATTCTGACATGAATGGTTCGTTCTTTGACCATTCATTGTTTACCTCTGCAAAAATAGAAGATTCAGATCTTTCCACAACTTCAATGTATAAGACAAAAATTAAAGACTCTCAAATTTATAATAGTACTCTTTCCCACCATAATATGGATTCGAGTGAGATAGAAAATTCAATATTCTTCAAATTATTAGCTGATAATTCGAGCTGGTCTAAGTCAAAAGTCACTAATTCAAACTTTATTGAAAGTGATTTCAAATCCTCCGTGTTTTATGATAATGCCTTTAGAAAGACTAGTTTTTTTCTTAGCAATTTGAGTAATTCAACAGTGAGTGATGTCTCTTTCCTCTCTTCAAGCATATATAAAAGTTCAATTGCTGATATTCATTTAACAGATTGCAAATTTGATAATTCAATTTTGATTGACAATCAAGGACAGACAAAAATTACAAATCTAGAGAATGCCATAACTTCAATTAAAGATCTGCAAGAGAAAATATCGCAGGGCAAAAAATTTGATGTAAATTATTCTTACTTTGAGTTTAAGGATATGAATTTAAAAAATGCTAATTTTTCTAATTCAATATTAAGTAGAGCAAAGTTTGTAAACGTTAATTTGAATAAGGCAAATCTTGAAAAAGCCGATTTACGTTATACTGTCTTTGATAATTCCTCTCTTATTGATGCCAATTTATCAAATTCTAATTTAGAGGGCTCTAGTCTTTTAAACTTTGATTCAAAAAATACAAAGTCTTAAAAAAGCTCTATAATGTACTTGTTAAATAAAGAAAAATGACCGTAAAAAATGAGGGCATACTACTGATTCTATCCTCTCCTTCTGGAGCTGGAAAAACTACTATATCAGAAAAATTACTTGAGCAATCAACTGATTTAGTTATGTCTGTTTCTATGACTACACGCAAACCTCGTCCCGGTGAAGTAAACGGAAAAGACTATTTTTTCGTTACTGAAGAAAAGTTTCACGAACTATGTAAGGCTGGTCAAATGCTTGAATATGCCAAAGTTTTTGAGAATTTTTACGGTATACCAAAAGATTTTATAGAACAAAACCTGAGCAGTGGAATAAGTGTTTTACTGAATATAGATTGGCAAGGAGCATTTCATTTGTTTGAAATCTTAAGAGAAAAAGTTGTAAGTGTTTTTATACTACCTCCCTCAATGGAAGAGCTTAGACTGCGTCTACAAAGGCGTAATAGTGATGATGAAATTGAAATAGAGCGTAGATTAGCCGAAGCGCAAAAAGAGATAAGTAAAAGTAATAAATATGATTACGTAATAATTAATGATGATCTTGATAAAAGCGTAGAAGAGATAAAATCAATACTAAGTAAAGGAATGCTTAAAAAATTAGAAGAAAAATCAAGTTTGAAAGATCTATAAAAACATTGGTTTGTCTCTTTCAGAGCACTCATGCTTCACAGTTTAGCCACATTTATTATTTTTTAAGATAAAATAGTTAAAATAGTAGACAAGTGCTAAAGTGGGGATTTGACTATGACAATAGATTTTCTAATAGAAACTAGTTTTCTGCCTTTTCACCTATATTTCGATAACATCTAGCTCAATTTAAAAGTTTAATACAATTCGTTAACGCCAAATAGCTTTTAATATTGAGGTTTTAATATGAGTATAGATCTAAGTGTATCAGTTACTAATGCAAACAAACTAGATAAACATATAAACAAAAATGAAAAACAAGATAAAAAAGACAAGCAATTGTATAATATTATAGAGAGAAAGGTAAAAAAAGAAAAAAATCAGCATGAAAAACCAGGAAGTCGAGATGGAACACTCAAGGAATGTAAAAGGTTATTTAAGGAAGGCGCTAGTCCTGAAGTATTAACTAAATTAGAAGAATCGCTTAGAGAACAGGAAAAATATCACAGATATTATGTCCAATGTTTCCTTCCAGTGCTAGGTGAAGTAATAGAACGATCGAAAAGAATATCAAATGAAACAAAAAAACAAGTAATTTCTGAAGTCACTAAAAGTTGTTTTAGTAGGCACAGCGAACAAGACAGTGGCTACGGTAGCGATTTTGAAGATGAAATAAACGGAATATCAGATTCTGATAGCGATTTTGAAGATGGAATAAACGGAATATCGGATTCTGATAATGACGTTCAATTACTAAATGCAATCCAAAATGGAAACAACAGGAAATTTAGAAAATACCTAAAAGATTGCACAAATGTCAGTGACATAACAGATGAAAAAGGAAATAATATTTTACACCTTATTGCATCGCTCAAAAAGAAACAAAAGCTTAAGTTTCTAGATACCTTGATAAAAATAGCTAACGAGAAAAATTTAGTACAACTTGTTGATAGTGAAAATCAAGAAGGAAAGACTCCTTTTCAGGTAGCACTAATTAACAAGATAAAAAAAGGGAAACATGATTCTCACACAATCCAAGATAACGATAACACACTTAAGTTTCTTGTAAAATTGTTAAAGTATAGAGCCAAGCTAAGCTTACCTACAGAGGATTTAGAAAAATTATCTAAAAAGCAAAATGAATACTATCTTAAATTTTTAGAAAAATTGGCTGAGCGAAAACCAGAAATAAAAACAAAAGTTGAAGAAGTTATAGCCCATACCATAAATACTCCAGATAGTAATGATAATTATCAACTACATTTAGCAATTAAAGATAATGATAAAGAACGTTTTGAAGAGTTATTGCAAAAAGGGGCAGATATTAGCCTGAAAGATACAGATGGTAATAATGCTTTACATCTAATAGTTTTAGAATTAAAGCAAAAACGAAAGTTTGAATTTTCAAATATAATATTAAATGTAAGTAAGGAGGAAGAAAAAGAGTATCTTAAAGCACAGTTTAAAAAAGCTATAAATGCTGAAAATACAGCAAAACAAACACCTCTACATCAGTTATTCCAGCATATAAAAGAAAAAAATGAGAATCGATCATGTACAGATAAAAAATTTGAAAAAACAAATAGATATAAAGCCTTAGAGTTATTTCTCCAAAATGGCGCTGATATCACTGCTCAAGATAAAGAGGGTAATAATATTCTGCATCACATTGCTTCGCTAAAAGGAGAACAAAAGGTTGCATGTTTGGAGTTGATTTCCAGTTTAGTAAAAGAAAAAGAAATATCTGAAGATCAGTTGGGTAAGGCCATAAAGGCCATTAACGAAGAAGGACAAACACCGCTACAAGTATCACTAACAAAAAAAGCAGAAAAAGGCAACCACCTTTCGCAAATGAAAACAATTTTTGATCTAGGGAAAAAGTACGACAATACAACAAAGTTTTGTGCAAAGCTGCTAGAAATAGGTGCTGATTCCCGTTCTCTGAAACTAAAAGATCGAGAATTTCATACTGAAAAATATTATTGCACTTTACGTAATTTAGAAAATTACTCAAAAACTCCACAAGAAGGAAAGGTAAAAGCTAAAGAACTAAGGAAAAAACTTGAAAAAAAATATAACGTTAGAACTTTTTCAAAAAAATGTCAGCATATTCTACACAAAACAGGAGATGGCCTAAAAGCTGCATGGAAATGCATTGATCCGGGCAGGAGAGCTAGTGTATTGTTAGCAATCACAGTAGCAACTACTATTATTACAATGGTAACACTTTCTTGCTTCCAAGGACAAATTGCAATTGGAGCAGCGTTACCCATCATAGCTATAACAGGAGTGGTGTGTCTGATATTCACTTTGGAACTTAGCGGCATTAGGAAGTCTGTTAAGGAATTAACCAACGATAAGCAAAGCCGTAAAGATGATCACCTAGCTGCAAAACAACCTGAAAATATTACTGAACAACAAAATTTAGCTAACAACTCAGCAGAGCAAGAAGTACAAAGATCGTCAAATCAATCGGAGCATAAAGAAAGCCCAGCTACTCAAATGAACTATGTATCAATACTACGTCAATTTATAAATAAACCAGATGGGTTAACTAATAAATTCTCTTTTCCGGGGCGATGAAATCAATCTCATCGCTCAGAGTTTTTTCAGCAACTTTTTTATAGTCAATTTCTACACTGACTTGGCTTTTCTCTTCTTTAAGCCATGCCATAGTATGTTTCATCCAATTTTTATCATCACGCTCGGGAAAATCTTCACGAGCATGAGCACCCCTGCTTTCCTCGCGATTAGCTGCGCATTCCATGGTAATAACTGCTTGTGGAATCATATTGGCAAGCTCCAGCGCTTCAACCAAATCACTATTCCATATCATACTGCGATCTTCAACTGCAATGTTAGGCATCATTTTTGCTACTTCTTTTATAGCTTTTTTACCTTCCTCTAAAACTTCAGCAACACGGAATACCGATGCATATTTCTGCATAGTGTGCTGCATTTCACTTCGTATTTTTGCTACTTTGAACTCTCCAGAAGCAAATCGCATTTTATTAAATCTATCTACTATCAAGTCTGTGCAGTCTGAATGCAATTTTTTATGTGGTGTATCAGGTTTCAATTTTTCTTTTGCCCTAAGCGCGGCAGCTCTACCAAAAACCACAAGATCAAGAAGCGAGTTAGAGCCAAGTCGATTTGCACCATGTACAGAAACACATGCCGCTTCTCCAATTGCAAACAATCCATCCACTACTTCTTCCTTACCTTCCTTCAGTGTTATCACTTCTCCATGATAGTTGGTTGGAATACCGCCCATGTTGTAGTGAACAGTTGGAATAACAGGTATCGGATCTTTAGTAACATCAACTCCTGCAAAGGTCTTTGCTGTTTCACTAATACCTGGCAATCTGAGCTTTATTACTTCCGGATCAAGATGAGCTATATTCAAGTACATGTGATCTTTCTTTGGCCCAACTCCCCTTCCCTCTCTAATTTCAATTGTCATTGCTCGACTTACTACATCACGAGAAGCCAAATCTTTTGCCTTTGGCGCATAACGTTCCATAAACTTCTCACCCTGAGAATTAACGAGGTACCCACCTTCACCGCGGCATCCTTCCGTCATCAAGCACCCTGAGCCATATATTCCTGTTGGATGAAATTGCACAAACTCCATATCTTCAAGTGGCAACCCAGCTCTTACCACCATGCCATTACCATCACCTGTGCAGGTGTGTGCACTTGTTGCAGAAAAATAAACACGTCCATAACCACCTGTTGCTATTACCACAGAATGTGCACGAAATCTATGCAACGTACCATCACACAGCGACCAAGCTATCACCCCACAGCATGTCCCTTTGTCCATAATCAAATCGATTACAAAATATTCGACAAAAAATTCAGCGTTAAATTTAAGACATTGCTGATATAGAGTATGAAGAATTGCATGCCCAGTTTTATCTGCTGCTGCACAAGTACGCTGAGCCGATTTTCCTTTACCAAAGTGAGTTGTCATTCCACCAAAGGCACGCTGATATATTTTTCCATCTTCCGTACGAGAAAAGGGTACACCAAAATTTTCAAGTTCAATCACAGCTTTGGCAGCATTTTTACACATATACTCTATTGCATCTTGATCGCCAAGCCAGTCTGAACCTTTTATTGTATCATATGCATGCCAGCGCCAGTCATCTTCAGCAATATTACTCAAAGCTGCACTAATTCCTCCTTGCGCTGCAACTGTATGACTTCGTGTAGGGAAAATTTTAGAAATGCAGGCAACTGAAAAATTAGTTGCAGCCATTCCAAGTGTTGCTCTAAGCCCTGCTCCACCTGCACCTACTATCACCACATCATACTCATGCTCTATGATTTCATACGCTGACTTATCCATATCCACTTATTTTATCATCACAGGCTTATAATATCACAGAAGTAGAAAAAATCTATACAAGTTTTCTGGATGTAAGCTTCTGAAACAAATCTATAGTAAACGATGTAATAACAATCATAGGGCGTCATGAAAGTAGCTGAAATTGGAATGACACTATCATAAAGGAATAAGTGTAGTTATTTGCATAACATTGATGACTTATGCCTATTTAATTAGATCTAAAATTAGATAGAAAAAGGTAATCTTGATAAAACTCATTTACAACAAGTTCTCTCGCACTTGAATTTTCCGTTTGCACTTTTTTGTATCCTAATTTATGGCTTATTGAATCTTTATATGCACTAACTGCTTTATATATCTTACTTACCTCTCCTGGAAAGATACCACCAACAATTATAACGCATAACCCTGCAACTGTTGCAAAAGCTAGAGTTAAACTTTGCCTCCAGTTAGCTTTTTTTTCTTGTATACCAGCAGGGCACAATTCACTTGACATTTCTTTTAGATACTCATGCCACATGTGATTGCAGTTTGTACATTTCACTTTTCTTCCAGATTCACCTATTTGCCCACGAGATACTAAGTAAGTTTTAGTACAATTATGACATTGTATTTTCATAGTGCTTACGTATAAAATAATATAAATTTGATATCAATATGTATATAATAAATGAAAAATTTGCAACTAAAAAATTACAAGATGAGATAGAAAATATTTGGAAAGATAAAGAAAAACTTAATGACTATAATCTAAAACACGAAGCAAGATTAATAATCAAAGAGGTAATTGAGTTACTTGACAGTGGTAAAATTAGAGTAGCAGAAAAGCTATCAAGTGGAGAATGGATAGTACATAAGTGGATAAAGCAGTCAATATTATTACATTTCCTCACTGAGGAAAGCAAAATAATAGACAACACCAATTGCTGGTTTGACAAAATCGGTAGTAAGTTTAGTGAATGGAATGAAGAAAAATTTTACCATTCAAAAATTAGAGCAGTTCCTGGGTGTTTTGTCCGCCAATCTGCTTACATAGGTAAAAATGTTGTTCTAATGCCAAGCTTTATCAACGTTGGTGCATACATTGATTCTGGCACAATGATAGACACTTGGTCAACAGTTGGTAGTTGTGCACAAATAGGGAAAAACTGCCATATTTCCGGTGGAGTGGGAATAGGCGGAGTTCTTGAGCCCATTCAAGCTTCTCCAGTCATTATAGAAGATAATTGCTTCATTGGAGCGCGTAGTGAGGTAGCCGAAGGTGTTATAATAAGAGAAGGATCAGTCCTTGGCATGGGTGTGTTTATTGGAGCATCAACAAAAATTATTGACAGAGAAACAAGCAAGGTATTTTATGGTGAAGTACCACCTTACTCTGTAGTTGTACCAGGATCTACTCCACCTAAAAATAACATTTCAACCTATTGTGCAGTTATAGTAAAAAAAGTGGACGAGAAGACGAGATCAAAAACTTCTATAAATGAAATATTGAGAACCTAACTACTTGCAGTCATTTTTTTTATCATTATTACTAACTACAGTAATAGCATATGCGCATAATTCTGGAAAAGAGATCCCGTTTTCTTGAGACAGCTTGTATAATTTTTGCAAACTTTCTTTAACTTTATTAGGAATGTTTCCTCCACGCTCCTTTGCAAGCCATGAATCTTGATGGTGAATTGGATGAGTATCACCCTTTGGATTTCCTATATATACTGCAAAAGGTGCATTCTGTCCTTTGAAATCACACTGTACAGTAAATTTTTTTATAGACTCAGCCATTTAAAGACCTCTACTTTTCTTTTTAACCGATTTTATAGAAGATACAAGAGGTGGTTTTTTGATAAAATCTTGCCTATTAAACACACTTTCTTTGCCTTCTAAAGCTCGACGAACATCGGCTCTGCTTAGCTGTGACTCTTTTGCTAACCTCATTCCATGCTTTACCATAATATTAGCATATGCTAACACTTTTTTTACTAACTCTAGGTCACCATTCAGCATTTTAACTAATGCTTGAAATACCTCCGCTAAAGTTAATCCATCAGCACCTACAACCTTATTTTCTACAAAATTGACAACTTCTTCAAATTTATATTCAACACCATCATCTTGAGGTATAAGGGTAACATAATCCGTATCTTGACTATTCATAACCAAAGCACTATCGCCTTTAAACTTATATTATATATATAAATACTCCACTATTTTATAGTATGGCACGCTATAGTTAAACATTTATTAATAATATGCTTACTTATATACACGAATTAATTGATAAAAGCCAAGGATCAATATCCATCAGTAATTTTATGAATGCTGCTCTATATCATAAAGAGTACGGCTATTACATGAATAAATTACCACTTGGCAAAGATGGTGACTTCATTACTGCACCTGAAATTAGTCAGCTATTTGGTGAAACAATTGCAGTGTGGATAATGAATACATGGGAAAAATTAGGAAAGCCATCAAAATTTTCTCTAGTTGAACTTGGGCCAGGTAAAGGAACACTCATTCATGATGTAATAAGAGTCACCAAAAAATATAGCTGTTTTTTTAGCTCAATGGACATTCATCTAGTTGAGATAAGCCCTATTTTACAGAAAATACAAAAGGAAAAATTAAAGGGATTAGATATTAATTGGCACACAGATGTCGACAACTTACCAAATCAGCCAACTATTTTTTTTGCAAATGAGTTATTTGACGCCCTTCCAATTGACCAATTTATTTATCGTGATGAGCAGTGGTATGAAAATAGAGTAATAAAACAAGATGATGGTAGTCTTTCATTGTCACTCCAGTGCTTAACCAGACCAAAAACTGGATTCCAGACTGGAATGACAGGGGGTTTCAATGGTGCAGTAGTGGAAGTATGCCTAGCCGGAATCGAAATATTAAAGAAACTTGAGAATAAGATAGTCAATAACGGAGGAGCTGCCCTGATTATAGATTATGGTTATGTATATCCTGAATATAAGAGCACTTTGCAATCGATAAGGCAGCATAAATATACTAATTTTCTTGAAAACGTCGGTAATAGTGATATTACTGCACTTGTGAACTTTCAATCATTAAAAGATTCATTAAAATACTTAAATTGTGAGATTTTAACTCAAAGAGAATTTTTATATTTGTTTGGTATAAAGGAAAGAGCGCAAGCTTTAATGGAAAATGCAAGTAATGAACAGAAGAATAAGATCTTCAGTGAATTTTTAAGGTTAACTGAAAATATGGGTACTCTCTTTAAGGTAATGCTGATTCACCATTTGTAGTCTTGTGTAGTTCTTATGTTAAACATACAAATACTAAAAAATTTACAGAATAAAAAAGGTAAAAAAAACGTATCTGTTCAGCAGAGTAGCAAAATAAGATAGACAGATAAGACTATCATAGGAACAAATAGGTGTCATGCAAGTAGCTGACACTGGCATGACAACAAAAAAGTTACTCAAATGACACCCTTTTGATGCACAATTTTTGGTGCATCACGTACTGATTTTCATCCAAGACGATGTCATGCAAGTAGCTGACACTGGCATCCAGCCTTTTCGCGCAAAAAACGTTGTAAAGTGTTTACCAACTTAGTTGGATCCCAGCTGGAATGACACTTGGTTATGCAAGAAATCTATTGTCAAAAAAAATTACTTCCGCATATTTTGAATCTGATTATAATAACAATTAGAGATATTTTAAGAGCTCAAAATCTATCTTTGTCTGCAGACTTTCAGTTAACTTTTCAATAAAAAACGTAGCGTATCTTTTTCAGCGTATACACACATCTGTCATATGTGCGCTGCATTTTTTTTCTAATCTTTTCATACAGGAGGATTTTATGTCCAGAATTCCAGATACTTGACCTTTACTTTAGCTAATAACAGGCGCCTGTGATTTTTATAAAGAAAGTGTAGGAAAAACTGTTTCCAGGCATAAATTTGCCATGTATACCTAAAAAGTAATTATATTAGCATAATATTCATACTTATATGCCAATATTAATATTCTTTGAATGGAATACGAAATTAATGTTGAAAAAATATGTACCAAAAAATTTATGTGGGATCTATGCCGAAGCTCAAATTGCATGACACCATTTATTTTTATGGTTTTGTCTATTTTATTTTGCCACTCTGCTAAACGGATACATTTAATTCCATTTTTATCGAGCAGATAATTGTCATATATTAGCTTAGTTCTCCTGTTATACTTAAATATAAATCAGCATAGCCCTAATTTTTTTATATATTTTACTTCTTTCTCTATATTTAATAATAGGCTTGAAAATAAATGGTAAACCTATAATTGTTAAGCTTAGAGCTAGGATTGAAAGTACACAAAAGGCTTTGTGTTTACTATGTAGCTCTTTCAAGTAAAGCATCAAAAACCTACAAAATTTTTTGTAATTTTCTTCAATATTTTTTTTGCTATGAGCCTTGTCAATAAACATATCTATTGCAGTATAATCATTACTACAATTAATTGCCCCTTTTTCTATTAATAGCTGAGCTATATCAAAATAATCCTTTTGAATAGTAAGATGCAGAGGTGTAAAACCTTGTTGATCACAAATATTCATATTGGCTTTTACTGCTAACAACATTCTTACAATTTCTACATGGCCTTTTTTAGCTGCAAGTAGCAGAGGAGTTCTGTTGCATCTAGTGACGGCATTAACGTTTACCTTAAGCTCCAATAAGAACTTAACTGCTTTAGTATCACCATTATAGCTAGCTTTATGTAACCTGGTGTTACCGCTACAATCTTGGTCATCTGCTTCTATTCCCTTTGAAACAAGAAATGTTACCATTTGCCTATTATTATGCTTAATAGCGCAATCCAGTGCATCAAAACCATGTTTATTTTTTGTGCAAATAAACTCTTTTAACTTAGCTTTTGCTTGCTTTACAATAAGCTTTACCAGTTGCATTTTGTTGTTATATGCTGCTAGAAAAAGCGTAGTATTATTTTCTGCATCTTTTGCTTCTATGTTTGCACCTTTCTTTATCAGATATTCTATAATCTCTGCTCTACTTTCATAATGTGTAGTACATTGATAAATGGTCAAAAATAAAGGAGTACGAAAGTTATTATCTTCACATTCAAGATTTGCTCCGCTATCAATTAAAATCTGGACGCTCTTTTTAGAACCGTATAATGAAGCTATGTGAAGAGGAGTATAGCCTTCCTCAGCATCTTTTTCATTAACTTTTGCGCCTTTTGTTATTAAAAAATCCATTAATTCTGTGTCATCTTGTAGTGTAGCAAGGTGAAGTGGAGTAAATCCATTTTTATCTCTAGAATTAATTGTCAGTTGATTAACAAGAAGTTTAGCAATTTTTTTGTGTCCATGCATAATAGCATAATGCAGTGGATTTCTATTTTCATTGTCCACAACATTAAAGTCAGCTTCGTGCTCTAATAATGATTTTACTCCAACTAAATCGCCTTCTTTTGTAAACTTATGCAAGAGAGTGACTCCGCTTACATCTTTTGAGTTAATATCAAATCCACTTTCTACCAATTGATGTATGTCTTCCTCACACGCCATACCATTTTAATTAAACCCTTTTCGCATTAACAATACTCCCACTTAATTAAGTTTGAATGAATCTGTAAGAGATATATCACAATTTATTGAAGTTACTAAATTCCGATATATTAAAGTCCACAATTTCCTGAATAAAGCCCTGACGATATTTTGCACACATCCATCTGCACACGCTCTCCAGGTACTTTACAGTTATAACGCTTGACCTGTTTGCGATAATGACGTTTAACATGCAGAAGACTTACATCATGTTTTTTGAAAATTTTGTGTATAGTAGCCAATGACAAGGATAAATCATATAGACGTCTTAACTCGGTTTGAATACGCCTTGCCCCTAGCTTTCTAGTTTGTCTTAGATGAAGAATAAGCTGCTCATCTGATTCATTGATCTTTTGCAAAGGTGAAGTTTTAGGCTTACTACTGAGATCTACTAATCCTTTTTCACCTAACTCTTCATAACGTTTGTACCATTTGCGTAAGGTAAAACGTGAAACACCATAATGCTGACATACCTTTCCTGCATGACCCAACTCTTTGTATAGTTTTATCCAACTCAGACGTAGTTTAACCCTAGATTAACTAATTTATCCTTTGCAATTGTAATAAGGTCTATAAACTACTGCAAATCCAAATTTCTATTTGATCTTACATTCTTATTGTAATAACCTCTATGGATCACACAGCATTAGTCGTGTATCTGAACAGATACTTTTGTACATGGATCAGCTTTATGTGTATCAATTCTGTCTACTTCAAGTTTCCAGTAAAACTACTTTCTAATGTATTGCTTTCAATCAAGTTCTTTGTTAAGCTCACTGTTAGTGGATGTTCAATTATCTTAACATAAAAATCAAGGCAGCTTTAGGTATAAATACGAGTAACTCGTATAAGTAAAGAGGCTATAAGAAGTTTCTTACCATTCTATTCAAACGGGTTTTAAACTTTTGAAATGTCATGACATTGTTGATACGTTTGTCAAGAAACGACAGGGTATCTGCAAAATCTTCTGAATAATCATTGATAAAAAAAAGTATCGTACTTAAGTACACTCCAGCTAATATTGCTCTTTTTGTATAGTAGTTAAAATCTGTTGATTGATCATGAATGCCATACCAAATCGCGCTAACAGTTCTGTACAAGAGTTTACTAGAAAAATATGTATTTTGGGGTAATATAGAGAATGATAAAACATTTTTTAAAAACTCTCTGTAATTTTGTAACTTAGCATAGTTTGAAAGGCGTATTTGGACAGCTAACTTTATCCGCTCTCTTACCTTCATATCTTCTAAATTGGAATTCCAAAGTTCAGTTTCCATTGAGCTATTTAAGTCCTCTGCTATGTACTCCAAAGCACTATATATTCCATTTTGAAATTTACAAAAACTATTGGCTAGGTTAAGGTTCGTGCACACTTTCAATAAGGTTGCATCACTTATTCCTTCAAATGGAATAACCTTAATCAGCTCATCTACTATTAACTTTTGTTCCATACAATACTATACTAAACATCACATATAATTGTACCTGAGATTTTCAAACATTCTGCAAAATGCTTCACCGCGCTCTTCAAAATTTTTCCACTGATCAAAAGAAGAACATGCAGGAGAAAGTAATATCGCTACTTCTTCTTTGCTATTTATGGCCTCTTCAAAAGCCAGTTTAAATGCGTTTTCTAGATTATAGCACTTCATATAATCTATTTCGTTCTCCATAATGTTTGCAAAAACTTCAGTTGATTCTCCAATAAGAAAAGCTTTTCTAATCTTGGTGAAATGCTTGCTTAATGATTCTATTCCGCCTTTTTTGCTTTTTCCGCCAACAATCCAATATATGTTTTTATAAGATAAAATTGCCTTTTCGGTCGATTCTGCATTGGTTGCTTTGCTATCGTTGATAAAAAGTACATTATGTATTTTGCCAAGAAATTCATTTCTGTGTCTTAGCCCTGGAAAGGATTTGATTTCATTGACAATAGTGCTGCTATCTACTCCAAGTAACTTGCACACAGCGTGTGCAGCTACTATATTTTCTACATTGGATACTAGGTTTATTTTCACGTCGCTTACTGATAAGCTATGATTCTCTAGTTTCCCAGTGCCTAGGCACTGGGATGACAAAGAGGGTGACATCGAAGCTGAGATTGGAATTTTGTTCCCAGTGAATTTATTGAATACATCAGCGGTAATTTTGTTATCACATCCTATCACGGCAATCTTGCTACTGTTTATCAGTTTTAATTTAGTTGCTATGTAGTTATTCATACTTCCATGTCTATCTATGTGGTCTGGTGTGATGTTGAGCAATACAGAAATGTCTACATTCATTTTATTTATTAGCTCCAATTGAAAAGAGGAGAATTCAATTACATAAATTTCTGCATCTCTTTCTAAATCCAAAATAGGCACACCTAAATTCCCGCCAATAGCTACTTTTTTCCCTGTGGATTTTAATATGTGCCCTATTAGTGACGTGGTGGTTGATTTGCCATTTGTTCCAGTGATGCCTACAACCTTCTGGCTTGTAGTTTTAGTTTCAAGAAATAGCTCAATGTCTGATTTTATTTTGCAGTCAAAGCTTCTTGCAAGTTTTACTACCCAATGCGTTGGTATTGGCACTCCAGGGCTCAAAATTAGTGTGCTTATCTCATGCCAATTATACTCATTGGGATGAGTAAAGTTACACTCTTTATATATCTTTTTTGCATTTGCTATTTGCTCTTTATTATCATCCCATGCATATATTTTTGCACTGCTTTTTGTTAGAGCATTAATAACGGACAAACCAGTTTTACCAAGGCCGAAAACCGCAACACTTTGATTTTTGTATTTGTTTAGTTGCACTTCTAGATAACTTATGCGAACCATTTTATAAAGATATAATACAAATTATAATGACTTCTTCCATAGTTTTTGGCAGTGCTTAACTTTATTGTCACAACCTTAGCCAATAGAAAACTCCTTGACACATTTTGCCAACTCCCTTGCCATGACGTCCAGTACAATGTTGCAAATTAAAAATCTCTCCATCCTGGGCTGGTTCTTCAATTCTAAATGCCACCTCTACCTGGTCATGACTAATCTGAATTCGTTCTACTAATGCTTTAATGATACCACGCTTAGTTTGCCAATCTAGCTGTTCCAAGTTCGATTTTATACTAGTATAAAGACTCTTTATACTGTTGATGATAAGGTTCATTCCCTTCTCTATTGCTTTTTGATCAACTACCTTTTTCTTCTCTTCTTCTATCCCTCTTAAGCGTTCCCTCATTCTTTTCATCGTCTGTTTAAATTCTTCCTCACTTATATATCCTTTATCTCCTACATTTTCTTGACTATAATAGTCTTCCATTAACTTTTCGATGCCTTGTTTTATTTGATTTTCCCTTCTTGCAAACTTCTTATCTGATGATTCATCATTTTTATTTTCTGCAATTCTACGGTGATACTCATTTTTTATTATCTCTGGGTTTTTTAGTAAATTTTTCACTTTTTCCCATATAGCTGTTTCTAACATATCTGTACGGACCAATTTATTAGTACACTTCTCTCTACCATCAGTAATACGTATAGTACTACTACAGCGATAATAGCTAAACTTTTTTCCCTCAACTCCACATTGGGCACCACTATACGCATATCCACAGTTTTGACACACAACTAGACCTTGTAATAGATATTTCTTTTTTCCTCCCTCTCTCTGCATCCTTGCTCTTTTTCTATTTTCATCCAGTTGCTTTTGTACTTTATTAAATAACCCTTCATCAACTATTTTTGGTACTGGTATATAAATCCAGCTGTCCTCATCTGTGCGACAGATAGAAACCTTTTGTTTATTTCTTTCTCTTCTTTCAACCCTCTTTAATTTACCAAACGCTGCTTGTCCTTTATATGCTGGATTTCTTAATACCTTCCAAATTATTATTGGACACCACACCTTCTTTCCAGTTCTTGTTCTAATTGACTTATCTCTTAGTCTACGTATCACTTCCCTTATACTTATTCTCTCTTGCCCTACCCACATGAATATCTGCTTTACTATTTTTGCTTCCTCTTCATTTATTTCAAACTTTGTCTTTTCTCTATCTACATGCTTTATACGATTATAACCAAAAGGTGCAATGCCAATTACACTTACACAGCCTTTTTTTGCTCTATGGAGTTTTCCCCTACGACTACGTTCCATAATCTTTGTACACTCATATTCTGCCACTAATCCTTGCATTCCCAATAACAATTTGGACTCTGGATTATTTTCAGTCTTATGATTTAAGAAGATTACTTCTACTCCTGCTTTTTCAAATTCATCAAGCAATATCATTTGATGTGCAGATTTTCTTGATAATCGGTCAGGTGAATGAATATAAATTTTATCAATTTGATCTTCTCCTACTTTATCACGTAATGCATCTAAACCTTCACGTTCTAAACTCCACCCACTAAGCCCATCATCCTTAAATTCATACTCATTCAATAACTCATGCTTATCTGCAGCAATTCTATGCTTGAGCTCGGCAATTTGACTCTCTATTGTATTGTTCTGCGCTTGACTCTTCGATGAAACTCTTGCATATAAGGCGACTGTTGTCATTTTTCTTTATCTCCTTTTCATTTTTTCTTTTTACCGCATACCTAAGTAACAGCTCATAGGCTTCTGCTAGATGTTGTTCCGCTAATTCATCTGGCTCGTATCGGCAAGTTAATGTTCTTTTTCTCATAGTTTCTCCTGCAAATGTTTTTGTAGTGCAAGGAGCCTTACCACTCCTTTTTTCCATCAATCCATTTACTCTTATGAAAAAGACCAACTTTTATCAGCTACAGCCTTCAAATTTGGTCTAGCCCTTCCTTTGGCAACTGCAGTTGTGCTTTCCGATACGGTTCTCATTTTTTTTAATAATTCTTCAATTCTGTCTATTTCTTCCTTTAATAACTCAGTTATCTCTTTACTATTTTTTGCATAATCCATCGCTGTCATTCCAAATTTATCCGCTTGCTCTATTTCTCCTCCAGCTTTTACCAGCTCCTCCACTATTTCTTTTTCACCTACCATGCACGCAAGGTGTAGAGGTATGCATTTATTTCCATATTCCTCAGCATTTACGTCTGCTCCTGATTTTATCAATTCCTTCACGATTTCTAGACGTTTCTCCGTTACCGCTAGGTGCAGTGCTGTGTATCCTTTCACATCTTCTGCATTCACATTCGCTCCTTTTTCAACTAATAATCTCACTGTTTTTGCGTCTACTGCATAATGTAGAGCTGTTCTTCCATTCTCGTCTCTTGCATAAATATTTTTATATGAGTTCTCTAATAGTGACTCCTCTTTCTCTTTTTTACTCATAACTACCTCACCTTTCCTTTAAATTGAAATCCCTTTTTTAAGCTTTCATTCTCACTACCTCATCTATCATTTCGTTCACTTGGTTCATTATTTTGCTTGCTAAATTTTGACATTCTTTCTTTATTAGCGATTTGTCTCTCTTCCTTATTTCTCCTATCTCTATTATTTTTAGCTCCGGCATGTAGCTTCCATTCAACATGTCTGCTATTTCTCCCACTAGCCCCTCTATTCCATAGCACGTCAGTTCTCTACTTTTTGTTATTCCACCCTTTTCTCTCAGAAATTTACTTGCCTTTTCACTTTCTTTACTATCACACAGACAATACTTTTCACTTTCCCATATGTAATACATTGGTGTTGCACCATATTTATTCAGTTGATTAACCTCAGCTCCTGCTTTTACTAGCTCTTTTATTATTTCAACTCCTGCTCCTCCCATCTTGCACGCATAGTGGAGTGGCGTACATCCACTGACATATTGAGTAGCATTTACTTCTGCTCCTTCCCTTAGCAGCACTTTTACATTTTCTAAGCTTTTTGCAAATACTGCACAGTGTAGTGGTGTATAACCATTTTTATCTCTTGCATTTACCTCTGCTCCTTTTTTTATTAACAACCTCACTGTTTTGTAATCAGAGATTTCTACTGCTTGGTGCAATATCGTCTCTCCTTCTTCATTTCTTTTATTAATGTCTTTAAATCCGTTACTTGATACTTCTTTAAAAAACTTACTCTTGCTAAAACTCATTTCATACCTCACAAAATTAGCTTTTCTAGCGCCAGATAAATTTCTTATGTTTACCTGCTGCTATTCAAGTCATGTCCGTTTTAGCATGAGAAAGCAAGTCTTTTTCTTTTTATTTCATACACTTTTACCTATTATTAATATAATATATGAGTATCTAAATATAAGTACTTAACTTATTAGAGATATTATTCGACTATTTTTCCAACTTCTGTGCAAATGTCGATGTTCGTGCCACTTCAGTACTCCCGGGTAAAATACTAAAATGTAATTTTCTAATTCGTGTATCGAATCTTTTTGCTCTGAATTTAATTCGCTTTCATAATGAACATTATGTTCTGCTAAACCAAATCTTATAACTTTCTGGTTGGTAAAATCTTCTACCTTGTAGTGGTGAGTAACGCTAAACCTTTCTAAAATTGGCTTATACTTTAAGTTCCACAGTTCTTCAGATAATTTGCTATCCCCTAGTAAAAATTTATTTCCTTTTTCTTCTACGCTACTTACTGGAAAGCACGCATTTATTTCTCCCAAATTCCAACTGTCCGATAATATAACTTGCGCTTTCGCAAACTTTATTTCTGGTAATAAACTTTGTGGTAATGGATATAGTGCTTTTAAATTGTACCACTGATGACTCCTTTCATAGATGCCTTGGTAATCCTTTGTGTGAGGCTCTGTTTCTCCAAGTACTGCTACATCTAACCGATATATGTCATTACTAAATGCTTGCTCATAATGGTTACGTAGATAACTCTCTATAACCTTAATTGATGTACCACTAAACCTGAAAAAATTTACTCTTCCAAACGATAATACTGGTCCATCTTTTTCAATTTTTATCCCTGAGTAATTCGATAACAAACTTCCAAAAAAGCTTTCATCTAAAATAAACCTATCAATGTTGTAGTGGTCATTGAAAATCCTCATTAGCCTTGATCTTGCTGGTAATGATAGTTTTGCAAGCTCTACAACCGCATCTACAAAAAAGTCATTTGGAACATCTCTTATTCCTATTTGCAACTCGAAAAAATGTTTACCAGGTGGCTCCTCAATAATTGTAATATCTTCTATATTTGCCCATTTTAGTGCTATTTTGAGTGATGCTGGAGTTCCTCTCAGTCTTTGAAATTTTACTCCTTCTACTACGGCTTTTCTTTTATCCTTTATCCAACGTAGAATTTCCCCAAATTCATATTCCTCAATCAACCACGGCAACGTTTCTTCTTTCAGGTTGAACTTAAACCCTCTGATACAGCTTGGATCAACCTTATAATCTATTGCATCAACCAGTGCTTGCTCTTGCTTTGTTGCGTTTGGCGGCAATAAACTTTTCATTTGTCTTTTCTTTCAAGTTGCTTTAATTTCCTTTATTTAGGTAGCTTATGAGTAAGCAAGAGATCATTTCAGAACTGATCAAAAATAAAGATGTTCTTAATATCGAAAACACTTTCCATAATATTTGACCATATTATCCATACTTTAAAAAACAAATTACAACTTCTGGAAGAAAATCAATACTTTCGTCTCCCTAACATTGGATCCAGTAAACCTTAAACCACTTATTGCACGCAATCCCCTCACTGGCACAAAACAAAAAAATACGTTTTAAATCCTATCTAACTTGACGTAGCCAAGCACTGCACACTCATTCCCCAGAACCACAACATCCTCTCTTAGCTCGATTAATTCTACGTTTTCTACACCCTCTACAAACAAATTTGCTATTATCCAAGATCTTGTAACATTCCATCCCAGCCTTCTATTTGCTTCAAACTTCTTAATGAACTGCTTCTTGATTTCCTCCTTCGATATTACAGGACTTATGCTCATTCTGCTGTGAATATCTATTTCCGTAATATTGCAACCAATTACTGTTATCGTATCTGTTAACACCCTTATATCATCTCTAGTAACCTGCTTTTTTACAATTTCAAGTAGCTCTTCTAACGCTATGCCAGTTGTGGATAATTGTGTTGATAAGATTGAAATTTGTACTTTCCCTGGTATAGTTGATTCCACTAGTGCATCTTTTACTCTACTATCTGCTGACAGGGCATGATATCGATAGTGCTCTTTACTCCCTCCTGTGCTTGAGCCAACTATTCTTGCCTTGATTCTTTTTCTGAAGCGTTCATCTTCTTCTCCATCTTGCCTCTCTGCTCCATAAAACTCAGCTAAATTATCAAGCTCTTCTCCCCTTGCAAACTTGAGTAAATTGCTTTTTACCGCTTCATTTATTCTTTGTCTCAGCAAAAGCTCTCTCCAGGCTGCTACTTCTAATACCTTCATCGCTGGGTCACTTTCTACTAATGCTGTAAAACTTGCATCACACTTCACCAACTCTTCCCTCATCCGAGACAGAATTTCTTCGAAGTTCAGTGGCTCAATAATGTTAGTCTGCTGCATCTTTATACTACAACCCCATCAAAGCGAATGTTTTTCCCACTTGGTAAGTATAATCCTTCTAGGTCAAGCGTTACTTTTCCCTCTTTTACTTCTGTAATTTTTACTTTTTCTAACTTAAATCTCTTCTCAAATTTCCCCAGTGCTTCTGCTGTTGCTACATAGATTTCCAAAGTTAAATCCCTATTTATTGGCTTATCTACTAATTCAAATAGTCTTGAACCATAATCTCTTCTCATTATTCTACTGTTAATAGGAGTGGTCAGTATATCAATTATCGACTGCTTTAAGTGCTCTATTCCTTCTAACGTTTTTCCTGTTTTAGCATCCATACCCTTCATTTCTATTTTGCAAAGACGCTTTCACTGCCTTTTATTACTTTAAACCCACATGAAACTATATCTCCTACTCTTCCTACACTAAGACCATTTGCAAACACTGTTTTTGATCCTTGAATCATTACTTTTCCTTCACTAAAACTGTCTCCTTGTCTACATATTGACTTACCGTTTACAAAAACATTATTACTTCCACTAATGCAGAAATGTGGTATAGCTTCTCCACAGTAGTCTCCTAACCTCACTATTCCTTTGTTCAATTTAAGTCGATCCTTTCTGCTTTCAGTTTTATTCCACTTTTTGTCATTTCTATACTTGATCCCCCAACTTTCAGTGTTATTTTGTCTACTACTTCAATCTCTAAATGATGTTTATCTTTATCGTATGACAACTTTGTTCCATCTTGAAATGTTAAGCTACTCACCTCTTTTTTATTTTCTGGTGCAGAGTACTTTTGTTGATATATTCCAGGAAGTACTACTCCTAATGATAACTCTCCCAATGGTGACAATATTACTACCTGTTCATTTATGCTTGGTGGTAGCCAGCTTCTTTCCTCTCCTGCTCTAGAAGTTATCCATGGAAGAAAATCTGTTAAAAGTTCTCCTATCTTCACTCTTACTTTTGCTTTCTCATAATCTACTTCTTTTACAACTCCTATTCGTACAATGTTTGCTAACTTTCTTTGCATCTCTGAAATAGCAAAATTACTCTCTAACATTTTCTTCTATTATAATCGTATGTGGCTTAATCTTATTTTCTGTCCATATAGATTTACCTAAATGAAGCTGATGACTCCAATCAACCATCCACACCAAATATGCATCTAATTCGGGTCTAAATCCGTCAATTTCTGCAGAGATAAATTCTCCTGGTGAAACATTTTTTATATTCCATGTATTTTTGTTTACAACTTTTGCCACCTCAGCAGCTAATGTTCTGACAATAATAGCTGCATTTTCTATTGTGCTATCAATCACAATTCGTGCTTCAAATCTTGCTTTCAGTGCTAATTCTTCTGTTCCTGGATCTTTTCCCGATTCTAAACTCACAAGCTCTACAAATAACGCTGGCGCTAATAATTCTTTCCTTATCGATGGATAAATTTCACAAGTTTGAATTGCTGGTATTTCTTTCTTCAGCGTAGTGCAGATTGCGTTATGCAAATCTTTAAAATTCATATATTTCTTGTAATATCACGTTCAAAGAACTTTTCAAACACTTCCTCAACCTCATAATTAACAAGATTCCCTATTATCCTTGAAGCCTCAGGTTCGAGTGACAATTTAACTTCCTTTATTGGCAATGCTGCTCTTCCTTCACGTTTAAACATACCGCTATTTCCTTTTGGCATAACTGCTGCAAATCCTCCTATAAACTCATGCTTTCCTACTTTCGATCCTCTTCTTGTTTTTTGTATTTTGCCAATTGTCGATGCTCTAATGTCGTAGAGATTTGCTCTAATTAACACTTCTAATCTGCTTGTTTTTGCTTTAAAAATTCTTAATCTCTTTCTTATCAAACTTAATTTTATCTTCTTTTCCTCACTGATTTCCTTAGCTGCTTGCGCTTTTAACCATAGTGCTGTTCTATTTAGTGCTTTTATAGCTGCCAGTTTTACTTTCTGCTCTTTTTCGTCAATATTGTAGACTATTTCATTAATATTGTTACTAATTTTAATATCAAACACTTTCTATTGCCTCAATTTTCCATATTTCACTCGAAGAATCTTTTAACGGTGGTTCAAAAATCTTGTAGAACCTTTTTTCAATCTTGATATAATCACCTATGCTAAAGGAAGTAACGTCCTGATCACGTATTTCTATAGAAGCAATTTGCTGAGTTAATGCTCCATCTGCACCTAGAGAGTACGTAGTCTCAGGACGTTTAATTAGCACTTTTATTCTACGAATGCCCTCCTTATTTTTATTACAATATGTGGCTTCCACTCCTAAATGCTCAAAACAATCTTCCAATAATTTTCCTATATTCATCAACTAGAACTAATTTTTACCAAAACTCCCGGACGATGGCACATTGGCAATGGATTCGACTGCGTATGTAAATCAGTTCCTCTATCAAATCTTCTTGGCTCTTGTTTTGCATAGAGTGGCTGTCCAAGAGTATTTACTGTCTCATTAAAGTCTGCTGGTGCAAAATATGTTGTAAATGTACTTGCTGTTCCTAGTGGAAAACAGTGCCCTGTATCTTTCTCAATAAATCTTCTCACTGTTCCTTCAGGATCAGTTGCTTGCCCTCTATATTCCTCAAATGTGATTCCGCAGAACGTAAATCCTGACCTCATATCATTTCGAAGCGCTGCTCCTTCTTGCCATCTCTCATATGCTTCTTTTACTTTAGCATGAGAAGTGAGTGCATCAAAAAACTCAGAGCTTACCAGTGCATGAATCCCGGTCATATATTCACCACTTAAGTTGTCTTCAATATGCCGCAATACTTCCAGACACTTACGTTTTACATCAGTTGTTGCTGTTCCCAGGGCAAAATTTACTACTTTTGGTGTTATTTCAAATTCGTTGTACAGATTTAATAATTCTGACCCATCAGCATCAAGAATAATTCCCTTCAGCGCTCCCATTCGCAAATGCTCTAATGTTATTGCATGTTTGTTTCTCATTAGCTGCAAATGATCAGTTATTACATCTGCAAGCGCTTTAAGTTCACTCTCTGATCCAAATGCCCTTATTCCTTGTACTTCTTCTGGCAGCACTACATCATCATGCGGAATGTGCGGAATCGTAAATGTTCTTACCTTTCTTTTTCCTCTTTTTCCTACTGTTGCTGGTGCTCCGGGTACTTGCGTTGGTAGTAAACTTAACACTCCGTTGTGTTCTTCTATCGTAATATGTCTAAATCTTACTGACCTACTTGGAAACAAATTTAAATTTTCAACACGTCCATAATTTATCGGCAATATATTCATCGCATTTGTTAGTGCCGTCATGCTAAATGCTGTATTTGTAAATGGATTTTGCATTCTTTTTTCCCCTTATTAATTTAAGTTACACTCCCTTGCGGACAATGATCCCTCGTCCTTCAAGTTGCTTTATTGCTGCAGCTTTTTGCTCTTCAGTGATACCTGTTGGCCACACAATTGCATGATCTGCTAGCATTGCTATACGTGTAATGATTACTGCTTTGGCATTTTCTGTCGCATTTACATCACTTACTATCGCACCTATTGCTGTTTGTGTACCATCTGTTGCAGTTGGATTTATTATCTTAATCATGTTATCCTTATCACTACCAACAACTGTACCAAGTTTAAGATTTTGTCCCTTGGCTACCGTTATTTGGTCTCTTGAATATAGACTTGATGCCTCATACTTTAATAAGTCACCTAGATTATTTTGTTCGATTATACAACTCATAAAATTTCCTCATTTATTTTCTCCTTTAGTTTTACCGCCATGTTTGTAATTGTTGTACGCGGCGGTTATAAAAAAACTTAAATACTTGATTGCGCTCTAGTCCTTGCTACCTCCATCATCAACTCTTCTCCTGAATTCTGTGGTATTGCACTCAGTATTTCTGTCTTCTTCGTTCGCTCTGCTAGCAGTTCCATTAAAACTTCCCTGGCTTGCTCAACACTTACGCCCTGCTCAATAAATTCTCCTATTTTCTCTGGCATTCGTGATAAGTTACATAAACGTATTAATTCAAGAACTTCAGTACGATACTTAGTTAAATTATCAGTTTCTAGGTCAGTTGTAGTTTGTTCATTCATAGTAATACTCCTGTTTTTATTAATAGATGAAAGAATTGTAATTCCATCTGCAAGACCTATTTCTATTGCTCTCTCGCCAAAATATAGCCCTGCCTCCGTTGATCGAATCTTTTCAATTGAAAGACCTCTGTTCCTCGCTATTAGCTGCACAAACATTTCATATAGTCGGTCTACTTCTTTTTGTAAGCTTTCCAGACTTTCAGACGTCATTGGCTCATGTGGATTTAAATCATTTTTTCTACTTCCTGCAAATACTGTGGTATATTTTATTCCACATTTTTCATTAAATCCACTTTGATCTATATGACTTGCAATTACCCCTATGCTTCCTACTCCTGAGGTTCTGCTCACAAATACCTTTTCAGCGCTAGAGGCTATAGCGTACGCAGCAGAATATGCATCATCATTTGCTATCGCTATTATCCTCTTTTTTGCTCTTGATTCATAAATAAAGTCAGCTAGGTCAAATATACCGTTTACCTCTCCTCCGGGGCTATCTATTTCCAGTATAATTGTCTCTATGCTACTATCTGCTAATGCTTGTGTAATTTGTTCTTCTATTTGCTCATATGATGTCATTCCGAGCATTTCATCAAATGCACCAGGTTTTTTAGTTAAAATGCCATGTATCGGTATTATTCCTCTTTCACTATTTCTTACTGCATGTTTTATATTTTTAAAGATAGGCTGCTTTCCTGTTTGTAGTGACAGTAACTCAAAACTCCTTGGTTCTACCATTACACATCTGTTTAGCCATTGTTGTTTCATATCACCTCTTGATTTGCAGTAACCTCAGAATCAAAACTTAAGCCCAGTTCGCTTGCACGTCTTTGATCTTCTGCTATTTCTTGGTCAATTTCTTCAACATCGTAACCCATTTCTGATACTACTTCCGATCGACTCTTAAATCCATTTCTTACTGCCATTTGTTGTGCTTGCTGATCTTTCAGTGGATCCACCCAATCAAATCCCTGTGGTATCCATTTTACTTCTTCTTTCGCTGCTTTTACTACTTTTTCATCTATACTCAGTTCTCCACAAAGCACTGCTAATTCTAGCCATCTATTCCAAATAGGTCTACAAAACTGGAACACTATCACGTTATGCTGTAACATTCCACACCTTCTGCGAAACTCTATCAGCCCTGCTCGAATGGATGAATAATTAACACCTGTTAAATCTCCTGTTAGCTGCTCATATGTTATTCCTGTACCTATTGCTATTGCCCTCAGTTGCTGTCTCATGAATGCTTCATAACTTCCTCCAACATCTGATGGCTCTGAAAATTTTATGTCCTCTCCTGGGTCTAAAAGCTGCATTGTTCCAGGTTCCAGGCCAGATAGTGCTACTCCTTGCTCACTTGCTTCACCTTCTCCCATGATATTTGCTTCTGGATCGAGTCTCGTAATAAATCCAGCAAACATTGCTGCAGTTTTCTTTCTCACCAGCTCTGCATCATCATATTGATCAAGCTCATAAAGCTTCAGCAGTATATTAGAAAGCCAAGGCTCCCCTCTGATTTGCCCAGGTCTTAATGGTCTATAAATATGTAAAACATCATTTGCTGGCACTCTCACTGATTCACCAAACGAGCCTTCACCAGGGTGTTCTTTAAATAGGTAATATGCTTCTCTTTGCCCAAGCTTGTTAAACTCAATCCCGTTTCTTATTACATTACCATTTCCTAAAGTTTGATTTGTTTTATTATCTAAATGTTCAGACTCAAGTACTTGCAGTTGTAATGGCACAGAAAATCTATCTTCCAGCTTTCTCGTTCTTAAACGTACAAAACATTCTCCTCCCTCTATCATACTTCTGCATACTAGAGCTTGTAATCCATAAAAATCACTCATTCCACAGCTATCTGCTTCATCTGTCCATTTTAGCCATAATTCTTGCACTTTCTTTCGAAATTCTCCATCTCTTGCTTTTGATTGTGGTTTTATTCCTGTTCCAATAGAGTTACTTACTATTGTATCAATGATATTTGCTGCATATGGATTTTTTCTTACCATATCCCGAGAGCGGCTACGTAAGTGCCCAAGGCTCTGAGAAAGTAAATTATTTATGCTTCCTGTTTCTCCTTGCCAATACATCACTCTTCTTCCTGAGCCTGACGCATCCCAAGCAGAACTTTTGATTTTTGGCTTACTAAATAGTTGTTTGAAATTTTTCAGCATCATACTAACCAAAATTCTCTTAATTCTTTCAAAGTTCCGTTAAATTTATTTCTGTCACATTTTCCGATTCCTTCTACTTCATGTGGCTCTGGATTTGTTTTACCGTCAGTATATTGCCATAAAATCCAATCATTCCAGCCTTTTGGTAATGTGAGCTCTTTTCTCCAGCTTGCTATCCATAATGGACATTTTGTCAAAGTTGGCGTGGCAAAATCCTTAAGAAAATAGCTACTGCCATAAATTAGGGGTAATCTTCCTGTTACTTCTTCAACTCTCTTTACAAATTCCTCAGCTTGCTTAACTGCAATATTTTTGCCACTTTTGTTTTCTTCAATATCCAGCGCAAGTATGGTATTTTTGCTTTCGCCTACCGTTTTTAGAAAATGATCAGCTTGATTTTTGCCGTTTCCTTCTGTGCCAAAATGATATGCTCCCCAGAGTAATCCTTCTTCTTCAGCTTTCTTTCTTCTCTTCGCATACTTTGAATCCACATATTTTAGCCCTTGTGTTGCCTTGTGAATTACTCCAACTATACCATTCTCTTTGTCTAGCTTAAAATTCACATTTTCTTGCCAATGTGACAAATCTATTATTCCATTTACTGGACTCTCTCTATTCTCCCATAGTTTTATAAAAGTTTTTAATTGCTCTAAAAATTCAGAATATTCCTCTTTTACAACTTTTCTCAGAAAATTTTCCCTCATATAACTCCTTTATTTGTTGCAAAAATAATCTTTCGTTTAGGCTTCATTCCAGCAATCTTTAGTTCACCTTTGATGCGTTGTCTGAGGCTGAGCAAATCATTTATCTGAACTTCAGCATATCTCACCACATGGTCACCATATGCAATTGATACCACTCTTTCGCCACTCTGAAGCTTCTTTATTGCTTGTTCAACTTGAATTAGATAATCTTCGTTATACATTTACTACTCGCTGATCCATTTGCTTTTCACTATTTTCTTTGATTTTTTACTTTCTGGTTTTTCACTTAAACTATTCCATTTACTCTCTGGCCATCTATCTATTCCCAGTGCTATCGATGCTGCTCTTGCATAAATCCTACAGTCTAATACTTCATTTCTTTCTCTTACCTTTTGCCACTCTTGTTTGGTATAACCTTTTACTACTTTGCTGACTAATTGCTCTGCCGTTAGCTGCTTAAAATATTCAGGTGCATACTCGGGAAAATGACAATATCCTGCTGGAGCTTCTTCACCGTCCTTTAAAACATTAAGTAATTGAAAAAGTTCTGACTTCAAAATCGATACTCCCACTGGCCAGAGCTTTATTCCTCTTTTTAGCTTTTGACCACCAACTGTTATATCTACTCTACTTGGGCTGCTAAGTGGTACTAGAGCTTTATTTACACCTTTCACTGCCATTACTCTTCCAGAGCCTTGATGACCTCTTACCCAATTGTATACTTCTTGTGTCGCATACCCAGCATCAACCGCCATCATACTTATCATGTATTCAAGACCATTTTCACCGATAAAATGATGATTTAAGAGCTCAGAGAGTTTTCCCCATACTTCTCCTCTTCCAGTATCACCTTCAAATACTCGGTATTCTATTGACCAACTTTCGCGGCTTTTTCCCCATGCTACAACTTCTACTTCTAAACGATCTTTTTGGACATCTACTCCTGCAGTAAGCACCACTTCTCTCCTAGGTACTGTGCCTACGGAAAAAAATTCTCTCCTGTTAAATAATTGCTTCCAATCTGGTACTTCTCCTTTGTCTACCCAGGTTTCTCCAAGCGTAGTATTTATCCATACTTTTAGTAATTGTTCACTTTCTTTGGCATGGAGAAAATCTTCTACTGCTTGAGTCCAGCTATACCAGCCAACTGGACTATAAAGACTTGAAAGATGAAATCCTTTTTTCTCACCTTTTACTCTATTAGTAGGCCTCCATTCTCCACGTTCAAGCATCTCTGTCTTTTGATGATTTTCTATCTTTTTACCACATTCTATACATATATAGTGTGCTGTTCTTGAGTCGTTATTTTCCCATTTTATTTGTGACCATTTTAGAACTTGATAGTAATTACAATATGGACATGGTACAAAAAAATATCTCTTATCTGTTGCTTCAAATTCTTTCTCAATTCTGCTTATTCCATGAATCGTTGGTGTTGATACTAAAAAAATCTTTCGCCGTGCAAATGTATTAGTACGGGCTATGCTGAGTAAAACTGGATCTCCTTCACCTCCTGAATCTCCTGGGTAGGCATCTATTTCATCAAGAAAGAGATATTTTACTGGCATAGATCTCAGTGCTACACTGCTATTTGCTCCGGTTATTACTACTATTCCACCTGGAAATTCCTTACTTTGTACAGTATTGCCTGAGTCTCTTGACCTTGGGTCTTTTACTTTACTCTTTAAACATGGCGTACTCTCTATTAACGGCGCAAATCTTCCTTTTGACCAACGTTTTCCCATTTCAACTGTTGGCTGTACTACCAGCATTGGACCAGGAGTCTGATCTATGATGTAGCCAATCCAATTGTTACCAGCTTCTGTTCCCCCAATCTGCGCTCCTTTCATGAATACTACTTTTTCTGCTGGTGAGGATGGAGAAAGTGAATCCATGATTTCTTTTAAATAAGGAGTTCTTTCTGTTCTCCATTTACCTGGCTCTGATGCTGCAGTTGGCGCTAAAACTCGATACTCATTTGCCCACTCTGATACTTTAAGCTCTGGATCTGGTTTTAAACCTTCAGAAAAAGATGTGGCGTATATCATTGTCTGCATCTACTCATAATTGGTTCTATCTCAACATCATTAACAGTAGAACTACACTCTTCCAATTCCATAAACATCTTTTTCTGAAATTCCTTTTCTATATATCTTTTGCTCATCTCACTTATCATTAGTGCTATAATAAGCGCAAATATCCCTGTTGTTGTTGCAAAAATGATTGCACTGCTTATTGTTGTTGCTGTTAAACCTATATATGCTGCCATTGCTACTGCGCTAACTGTAATACAGATGCAGATAATATTATTATGTTTTTTCATCCTTTTATCTGCTATTTCTCTCTGTGCTATATATTTATTATGAAGGGTTGGAAAATTAATAACGGTATCTCTGCAGATCAATGCACCATTTTTTTCAGTAAATAAAACTTTAAGTAACTCTAAATTGTTTGATTTAATTGCTAAATGTAAAACAGGTGTATAATTTGCTCCTTTTTTCAGCAATAACTTTACTACATGTAAATGCCCTTTTTCCGCAGCAAGGTAAACCGGTGATAAACCTTTATTATTTACAATATCAATATCGATTTCTTCTTTTAAGATAGACTCTACAATCTCAATTTCTCCTCTTTGTGCAGCTAAATGGAGTAGACTATTCTTTTCAGAAACGTATTTATTACTCATCAAAGCCTTCTTTATCTCAGGTTTAGCGTAATCAAATGGTGTCTTGCCGCTATCGTCTTTTACCATAGGGTCTATATCTTCTCGCGTTAGTAAAACTTCTATTGTTTTAAGTCTTTCAGCGTAATGTAGTGGTGTTTTACTTTCGTAGTCTTGCAAGTTGACTTGAGCATTAGGCTCCTTTATTAAGCATTTGAGGATATCAAGACATAAGTCTCTTTCATCGTAATTAGTATTACTTACAGCTATATGAACAGGTGATAATTTCATCGAGTTTTGTCCTACACGTGCGCTATTTACATCTGCTCCTAGCTCCAGTAATAACTTTACTATCTCCAATTTTTTGTTGTTAACTGCATAGTGCATCGGTGTCTGATTTCGTGCATCAAAAACCTCGATTTCAGCATTTCCTTCTCTTATCAAAATCTTTACAACTTCTGCATGTCCTATCCCTGCTGCTAGATGTAATGGCGTATGATGCAAAGCATTTCGTACATTAACGTTAATACCTTTTCTGATCAAATATCTCACTGCATTAATTTCACCTATCATTGCAGCTAAATGAAGTAAGCTATCTTGTTCTGACCCGTACTTGTTATTAATTAACGCTTGTAATATTTCTGCTTTTTTCCCTTCTTTGGCGTAATCAAGAGATGTTTTGCCATCATTATCTTCTACAAAAGGATTGATATTCTTTTTCGTAAGCAGCAGATCCACCATGCTCAACTCGTCAAACTCTATAGCACAATGTAGTGGTGTCTTTCCATTTAATCCTCTAACATTAACATCAACTCCTGGTTGCTCAATAAGGCACTTTATTAATTCTAAACTTAAGTTAGTAGCCATTTTATATTTGAAATTTAGTATTAGATAATTCTTGTAATGAGTTTGTAATCTCTTCGGTTAGCGCCATATGAATCTTTTCAGTGTCACTCAGTGATGCAAGTAGTGCTGAAACTCTATTTGGAATATTAAGCAAATTATTACGGACAACTCTTGCTACGTTAAATGCATCGCGCTTTACTTCCTCTACTGCTACAAGTTCACCAATCTCAGCCTTAGCTTTCGCCTCAAGAAGTTTACCTCGTTCCATTTCATTTTTTATTCGAGTTTTTAGCAACATCGTGGAAAGGTTACTTGTATTTTCGTTTTCTGGATTTTTCCTCCTAAGTGGCTGACTTGGATCTCTTATTGCCGCTACTGCTTCATTTGCTTGTTCTCTATTGATCAAACCATCCTCCAACTCAACTATCCCTTTCTTTACTAAATAACAGACATATTGCTTTGATACTCCTATCTCTCTTGCCCATTCTGTTTGTGTTATTTTTTTCACTTTTTTTTTCTTCTCTCTTTTTTGCCTATTTTGTACGAATTTTCTTCTTGAGTCTCTGAAAAGGTTTTACCAGTACCGGCTAAAATGGCATCTCTTCCCGTGTATACTTGCCAACGTTTTATCGTTACATCTACAAACTTTGAATCTAGCTCTATTGTTCTGCAAATTCTTCCTGTTCTCTCACATGCAATCAATGTGCTACCAGAACCACTAAATGGATCAAGTACTATATCTCCTGGTCTACTGCTATTAACTATTGCTCTTTCCATTAATTCTACTGGCTTCATCGTTGGATGTAGTGTATTGTGCGTTGGCTTATCATAAAACCACAGATCACTTTGATTTCTACCTCCATGCCACTCACGTTTATTGCCCCTTTTCCACCCATAGAGCATTGCTTCGTATTGTCTTTGATAATCAGACCTGCCTAGTGTAAAATGATTCTTTGCCCAAATGATAAATGTTGACCATTTTCCTCCTGCCTCCTCAAATACTTTTTGCAACGTTGAAAACTCTGATGATGATATGCAGATGTAAATTGCACCTTTCGTATATGCTAAAATGTGGGAACAGATATCGTAGAGAAAAAGTTCGTACTTTTCACCTTGATTATCGTTTAATATTTTTTTATCTTGGCTACCACCATAATCAACGTTATATGGAGGATCACAAACAGTAATGTCTGCCATTTTATCATCTAACAGCGCTTTATATGACTCAACTACAGAGCTATCACCACAATAGATTCGATGATCACCTAAAATCCAAAGATCACCTGGTTTTGTTATTTCTACCCTTTTTTCATCACCAACCAAGTCAGAAAAATCTTCTTTTTCACTATCTAAATCATCAAGGAAATGTTGAACTTTTTCTAATTCAAATCCTGTCATTTTAAGATCAAACTGTAAATCTTCTAACTCTTGAATTTCTACTTTCAAAAGCTCATCATCCCACTTTGCCCAATTAGCTGATTGATTGGCCAGTAATCGAAAAGCTTTGGTTTGTGGTTCATTTAAATTATCACTTAAAACCACTGGAATACTCTCCATACCAAGCTTTCTTGCTGCTTTAAGTCTTAAATGACCATCAACCACAGTTCCATCGCTTTTTGCAACTATTGGTATACGAAAGCCAAATTCCCGAATAGAAGCACACATTCTGTTGACCACATCGTCATTTTTACGTGGGTTACGCTCATATTCAACTAGGTTTCGAGTAGGATAGTAGTGGATTGCTAAATTCATATCTTAATAATTAAAAAGTTAATATTCAAAATATATCTGACGCTAGAGAAGGCCTAGGGTCTGACCCACCAAACCCGCCATTATGGACGAAAGGACCCACTTTTTATGGATTTTTCATCTTATTAATATCTTTACTAAAATCCATAACATAGAACATTAATGCTAAAGCATCAGATTCATTATCATCTTTAGGCAAACCCCCTTTTTCCTTTACAGCTTCAATAACTTCACTCTTACTTGCATTACCTTTGCCTGTTATAAAGCGTTTTATAGTTTTAACATTAACACCTTGGTAGGGAATATTGTTCTCTTCACACCAAGCAGACAGCACTGCAAGAAAACCACCATAGCAATGAGCTGCATCAGTTCCTAGATGTCTTCTTACTTCCTCAAAATACACTGCAGTGAACTCATGTTTCAAAGAATTAAGCCAATTGTGAAAACTTAAAAAACACATTCCACCTCCACTGAAACGGCTACCATGAAAGCTTTTGCTTCCACTTTCAATTACTCCATCTGTTAGAATTGCCCAGCCTGTTTGTTTGCCAAGATCTAATGTTAAAATCGACGTACAAAAACTCCTTTGTGTAATTAAAGTTCAATGCCCTGTATAATATATATGTACGATGACTCGCAAATTCGTCCGCAATTTTGAAAAAAAATTAAAAAAAATTTTCATATTCCTTTTCCTACCATTTAAGTTTTTACTTATCTCAATAGCTATTTTACATAACTTATATTACACCAATATTTATATTATTATATTATCATATATTATATTTTACCTTTATTTAAATATATATATAATATATATAAGACTTCAGTAATCCGTAAGTCCTCTTCACTGGCCGATTTTAGCCACTTAACTTTAGAAACGACTTTTAGGAATAGAACATAAAAAAGACAATATTATCAATAATTTAACGATTACTGCTTTCTGAAATACTAATTAGTAATTCAGAAATTAGGTACGAAATTGGTAGTTTTTTACCTATGAAAAAGTAGCTTCAGCAGTGTATCAAAACGTTTAAATCTTATTTTAACTTTTAAAGATTTTATTCTTTTAGATAAAAAAATTATTACTACTTTTTTATAATAAATTAGTCATACAAGATCTTGGTAAAAATCTCTATTCATGAAACTTTTGGAGTTTTTATGAAGAATTCTTATCAAGGAATCGATTCTACAATTGTTAAACATGTGAGATTTCAAGCTTCGCGCCTTAAATCCAAAAGCTGTTTTATTAACGAAAGTCTCGAAGATATAGAACAAGAGCTTTTTTGTCAGGTTTGGCAATATCTTAACCAGCACGATGAGAAAAGAAGTAGTTTTAGTACTTTCGTTGCTAGATTAGCTAATTATTGTGCTCGCAATATGTTACGCAATCAGTTGTGTCTAAAACGTAATATAACTTTTGATGATATAAACGACGATATTCCAGATCATAGGAACTCGGAAATCGAAGCGATAATTCGCACTGATATAAATAATATAATTTCAACTTTGTCTGAAAAAGATAGTAATTTATGTCAATTACTTAAGGTATTTACTATTACTGAAGTTTCTATAATAACCAAAATACCAAAGACAACTATCTATCGCACACTAGAACGAATACGCGATAAATTCTCAGTTTTAGAGTAAGTTATAAGCTCTCGATTATATTTGCTCAAAATTTTTTTTTGCAAATTGCGGACGAATTGCCTAGGTCATCGTACATATATATTTAGGTACTGGGAGAAAAATGAAAATAATGAACAGCAATGAACGGCTAAAAGTTCAAACAGGTATAAAAATGGTCATCTTTGGTCCTTATGGTATAGGTAAAACTAGTCTCTTAAAGACCATAAATGAACCAACACTTTGTCTTGATTTTGAGGCAGGTTTACTTGCTGTTCAAGATTGGCAAGGGGATTCTGTAAGTATTCGTACTTGGAATGAGGCAAGAGATATTGCATGTCTCATAGGTGGTCCTAATCCTGCGTTAAAATCTGACTCAGCATATAGCCAAAGACACTATGAGCATGTATCCAGTAAATACAAAGAGCTTGCTTCGGAGTTTCTCAAGTATCGATGTGTTTTTATCGATAGTATTACAGTAGCCTCGCGTTTATGTCTTTTATGGTCAAAAATGCAACCTGAAGCTTTTTCTGAAAGATCAGGAAAACAAGATATGAGAGCTGCTTACGGGTTACTTGCTCAAGAGATGATGGCTTGGCTCAATCAGTTTCAACATATTCCAAATAAAGACATCATTACAGTTGGAACTCTTGGGCAATACCTTGATGATTTCAATCGCTCAACTTGGCTACCTCAATGTGAAGGAGCTAAAACTGCAAGTGAAATTCCTGGGATAGTTGACGAAGTAATCAGTATGGTTGGAATCAAGAAAGATGATGGTACAGAGGTTCGTTCATTTGTCTGTCAGACAATTAATTCTTGGGGATATCCTGCTAAAGATCGAAGTGGATGCCTGAATATGGTTGAAGAACCGCATCTAGGAAAACTTCTTACAAAGATTAAAACCAAAGCTTTTGCAATTCAACCTATCACGCACAACATATAGGAGGTTATTATATGCTACAAAACTTTTTAACTATTGGTCAAAAAATTCCTTTTTTCAGTGTGAAAGAATACTTGGATGATCAATCGCCAATACCAGAAGATATAATCTCACCAAGAATTTTAACAAAAAGAGGCTTATTGGTACTGGGTGGCCCACCTAAAATCGGCAAGAGTGACTTTTTGATCTCTTGGCTTGTCCACATGGCCGCTGGTAGATCATTTCTCGGTATGACACCAAGTAGACCTTTGAAAATTTTCTACATGCAAACTGAAATTGAATATGAATATATGAAAGAACGTTTGCAACAACTTGATAATGAACTTTTGAATGTAGCTGCTAACAACTTAATCATTACGCCAAAAGTGCACTTATCATTTAATCATGATGAAATAAGTGAAATCAAGGAAATTGTGAATGAACGCTTTAAACCTGATGTTTTGGCCATAGATCCATTACGTAACATCTTTAGCAGTGAATATGGAAATGAAAATGACAATAGTGCTATGCTGTTTTTTCTGCAAAAGACTCTTGAAAAGCTACGCAGTGCTGTCAATCCAGATGCTTGTATTGTACTTACTCATCATACAAAAAAATTATCAAAAAAGATGCTCGAAGAAGATCCATTCCAAGGCCTAAGTGGTGCTGGATCTTTACGTGGATTTTACAGTACTGGTATGGTGATGTTTGCTCATGATGAAGAAAGTAGTGCACGCCAGATAGTATTTGAGCTTCGCAATGGTGAACGCGTGCAAAATAAACTTGTCGATAAGACAAATGGTCATTGGCAGCTAATGGAATAGCTAATTTTCACTTTAAAGTCAACTTATAGGAGAGCGTATGCTACAAGATTTTTTAACTGATTTTAATAATGCAAAACTGCAGAGCAGTTTAATACCGAAAGGTACAATAGTCAAGGTAAAAATGGCAATAAAGCCTGGAGGTTATGAAAATTGGTTCACTAAAAACTACACTACTGGCAGCATCTATTTAAACACTGAATTTACTGTCACTGAAGGTCCATATGCAAAACGCAAGATTTTTCAGATTATAGGTATCAAAAATGGCAAAGCAGAAGGTGAAGAAGACATCTGGGGAGAATCTGGACGTTCTATGCTGCGTAGTATTTTGGAATCATCCAGAAATATTCATGCAAATGACACTTCAGAGAAAGCAGTTACTGCTAGAAAAATCAACTCTATAGCTGATTTCAACGATTTAGAGTTTACAGCGAAAGTAGGCGTTGAAACTAATAATACGTACGGAGATAGAAATAGGATTACTACAGTTATTACTCCAGAATTACAAAAAAGTTTTCAAGATGATTGGTTGCCATTTTGAAGTATGACGAAGGAAAGTTGTGGGCTGCTGTTATTACTAGAGCTATTCAGGATGCAGCAGGAAAAAACCCTAAACTTAAAAAAGAGGCTTGTCAATGGATTCGCTCACGATCTTTTGAAACTGTTTGTGAGCTGGCTAATCTTGACTTTAAACGTCTAAAAAATATGTTGAACAAATTTGGAATAAACAAGGAGAATTTTATGGATTTTTCATCTAAAAATGCTTTAAAAATAAAATCATTATTAATTAATAATATCAAAGATTGTTTATCTTATTTGTTACCTGAAGGCAAATCTTACCAAAATAAATTCTATATTGGCAGTAGAAATGGAAATAAGATAATAGTTGAAATGGAAGGAGAAAATGCAGGAAATTGGTACAACCTGATCGAAGAAAAGAAAGGAAATATAATAGACCTTTGGACTTTAGTTAAAGGTAATATAGATTCTGCTGAAACATGGTTGAACGGTAAAGATGAAAGAAGTTCCATATTACAAGAAAAACAAAACGAAGGAAAAGCATTTTCTGTAAATCATTACTTAAATGACAAATCACCAATGCCACAAGATATAATAGGCCCAAGAATTTTGACACCAGGTGGTCTTTTGGTCATAGGTGGTACTCCAAAGATTGGCAAAAGTCATTTTCTTCTTTCTCTATTAGTACATCTGGCCGCAGGAAGATCATTTCTTGGCATGAAACCTACAAGACCGCTAAAAATATTCTATCTACAAAATGAAATGGAATATGACTATATTAGAGAACGTATACAACAACTCAACAAACTTCCTCATTTAGCAAAAGAAAACTTAGTTGTGACGAACAAGATGAACTTAACCTTAAATGAAGAAGGTATAGAAAAAATAAAAGATATGATAGCTGAAAAGTTTGATTTAGTTGTGATTGATTCTCCTTATAATTCCGTTAACAATGGTCTGCAGCATGCAATAGAAAAACTACGTTCCAAGATTAACCCTATGGCTGGAATAATCATTACAAATCACACCAAAAAAGTATCTACCTCTACATTGGAAAAGAATCCATTTCAAGCTCTCGTTGGTGCTAATGCTTTAAGAAGTTTTTATACATCTGGAATAGTAATATTTCAACCCAATAAACGTACAAATATCTTGCAAGTAGTATATGAACTTAGAAACGGTAGATCTATACCAACAAAATTCATCAACAAGATTAATGGATGTTGGAAAACTGCTAATGTTATAGCTAGAACATAAAAAACACAAATTCTTCAGGTAGGTATGGATATTTGTTGTTCACAAAGAAATGGACGTTATAAATTATTAGGGGAGAAAGAACAGTTAAAAACTCAACTCCTATCAAATATAAGGTCATGTCTTTCTTATTTACTGCCAAGAGGAACTTTTCGTGGTGATAAGTTCTATGTAGGTAATCTACAAGGCAATAAAGGACAAAGTATGATAGTAGAGTTAACTGGCAATAAAGCAGGATTATGGCACGATTTTTCTACCGAAGAAGGAGGAGATATTTTTGATCTTTGGGCTGCTGTTACTGGAAAAAATCAATTTACTGACACGATAGAAGATATTGCTAAGTGGATTGGTTATTCGGAAAAAAATAACACTCTGGGACAACCAACGGCATCATGGAACTATTACGATGAAAGTGATCAAGTGATTGCTACAGTTTATCGTTATAACACTGATTCAAGAAAAAGATATCTTCCTTTTGATGTAAAAAGGTCTAGTTTTACTCCACCACAAATTAGACCTTTATATAATATTCCAGGTATCATGAAATCTGATAAGGTGATTTTAGTTGAAGGTGAAAAGTGTGCAGATGCTCTGATAGAGCAAGGTATGACTGCCACAACTGCAATGTTAGGAGCAAATGCACCAATAGAAAAAACAGACTGGTCACCACTTAAGGGTAAGCATGTTATTATTTGGCCAGACAATGATGAATCAGGTAAACAATATGCTGAGAAAGTTGTGAAAAAGCTTACTTTTCTTGGTGTTTTATCACTTACTCTTCTTGAAATACCGGAGAATAAACCAAAGGGATGGGATGCAGCAGATAGCGTACAAACAAATATAGATATTTCTGAATTCATTGAAAATAACTCGAGAAAAGTAATTGTTAAGCAATTGCTTAATATTCAAGAATGGAGCGTAGAACGTTTTATAGGTCCAGTACCAGAGCAAAAGTTTCTTGTTGAAGGGTTATTTCCTTTAGGAGTGACATCTATTCTAGCTGCAATGGGAGATACTGGTAAAGGTATGCTTCTGCTTGATTTAGCACTGAAAGTTGCGAGTAGAAAAGATCAGCCATGTGGTTTTGGTCCTTTAGTTACTGAACATGGATCTGTTGTAATATTCTCTGCAGAAGATGATATGAGTGAAATACATCGTCGTTTAGAACGTCTTGATTCGCAATGCGAGAGATTAAAATATAAGGATAGGCTCTTTATTGTACCATTACCAAATGTTAGTGGATCACTTACAATCATAAAGAGTGTTTCAGGTAAAGTTATAGAGACTTCTCCTGAATTTGAATCTATAACAAAACAACTTAATAAAATAAAAGACTTAAAATTAATCGTATTTGATCCACTTGCATCATTTGTGCATGCTGATTTAAATACTGACCCAGCCGTAGGCGATTATTTGATGTCTTTATTATCTGATTTAGCAGGTAGCACTGGAGCATCAATAATTACTGCCCATCATATGAGAAAGCCAAAAAGTGAAAAACCTATATCGACTGTTGAGCAAGCACGTGATGCCATTAGAGGTACATCTGCTCTTGTTAATGGTGTTAGGTGTTCATACGCTTTTTGGTCTGTGGAAGATGCAGCTAAACCGACAATTTTTAAATCAATAGGAGAATCTGTAAGACAGAACGCATTATTTTATGGAGCAATTGTTAAAGCAAACGGTTTGGCTGATCGCACTTTACGCACCTATTTAAGAAATGAAGAAACAGGATTGTTAGAGGACATAACTGAAAGATTAAGAATAAAAAATATGAACGAAAAAGATTCAAAGCAGCATCTTATAACTGCAATTACACGAGCAGCAATTTCTGGACATCCATTTACCCATACAGGAAGTACAGGAGTGTATAAACAGCGGCATAGACTACCTGAGGAGTTTCACAGTATAGGAAGAGATAGAATGGAGCGTATAGTTCAAGAGCTGTTACAAGCACGGAAGCTGGTTAAGGGAATGGCTACTGGTTCAAAAGAAGATAAATGGCTTGACATTCCTAGCGGACCATTTGCTCGTGGTGTTGGAAAATTTAGCTGTGGAGCTGAGCTATTCTCCTAAAAAATTTTTCTGATATAAAAAAATATTTTGATTTTTGCGGACGAATTTTGAAGTCATCGTACATATATAATATAGGGGTCAAACTTTCAAATGTCAATTCTTACACAATCAGGTAGAGCAGCAATAGCAGCCAGCATAAAAGAGCAATCTCTACATCTTGCTTGGGGAAGTGGTGATTCAAGCTCTGGAAGTAGCCATCAGGTCGAAAAAGTTTTTGTTGAGGGTGAAATAGCTCTAGATCACCACACTATTAAAGATGTAAGGGTTTTTACAGGACAAACAACTTATCAGCCAAGTATAGATTATATAGTTGATAGCAGTACTGGTGTAATAAAACTTACGGAAAATAGCTCTATCACGGCAAATAGTGCAGTTACTGTAGAATATAGTGAAAGCACACCACCAGAGCTGATAACTTCTGAAAAACTGCTCAATGAGCTTGGCAGACGTACTGCAGATGAAGTACTATTCTGCATAGGTGATGAGAATGGAGAGCTTATAACTCCTACAGGTAGGTTTAAACCCTCTAATGTACCAACTAATAATCTCTATCTCAAATTTACTTTCGATTTTAACGACGCTGCAAATCAAGTTATCAGGGAACTTGGGGTTATGGTTGGTACTAAAGTAAAAGAAGGGTTACCTATAGGACAGAGATATTTTGAACCAAAAGACGTGGAAAATCCCGGAATTTTGTTAGTTTTAGAACATACAGTACCACTTATCAGAACTGCAGCAACTCGGGAAACTTTTTCATTTGTTGTAACTTTTTGAATTTTTCTAGCATAAAATGACTTTAAACGCCTATTATAACCGCTTTAATCCTGACAAAGAATATGAGAAAAGCTTGTTTCTAGCAGGAAGAGGTTTGCAATCTGCAGAATTAAACGAAACTCAGGAGTATGCTCTCTCTAAGCTTAAAGGCATAGGCGATGCAATATTTCGTGATGGTGATGTTATAACAGGAAGCAATTGTATTATAGATAGAGAAACTGGTAAAGTTACGCTTGAATCAGGAAAAATCTATCTTTGTGGAGCAGTTAGAAAAGTCGAAAAAGAAGAATTTATTATTCCACTGAGTACTATAGTTCGCATAGGTGTTTATTATCTAGAATCTACCATTACAGAACTTGAGGACGAAAATCTTCGTGATCCTGCTGTTGGTACAAGAAACTATCAGGAAGTAGGAGCTGCAAGGCTTAAAGTTTCCACCATTTGGGGTTATCAAGCAGAAGGTCTTTCTCCACGTTTTTCTGAAGGAGAATTTTATCCAATTTATAACATTGAAAATGGAGTATTAATAGAACATTCACCGCCACCACAAGCAAATATAGTAACTACTGCTCTTGCTCGTTATGACAAAGAAGCCAATGGTTCCTATGTCGTAAATGGTCTTGAAGTAATGTTCCTGCAAAAGGAAGAGGGAGAAGGAGGAAAAAAAATATTTGTGATTAATGAGGGCAAAGCTCATGTTGATGGCTATGAGATTGAACTTCCTCACAGTATTCGAGTTTCTTTTGATCAAGATCCGGACATAAAAGCAGTTGAGTCAGAACCACATACTTTTCAGCCAAATAGCCAAAGGGTAATGGAACTGAAGGTTAATGATTTTCCAATAAGTGAAATTAAAAAAGTAGATATAACTGTTCAGAAAACCATTACTGTTACTCATGGTTCATACTCTGGAGCTATTGATCCGATACCTGACTCTGCAGTACTTGAGATTATTCAAGTTAAACAAGGCAATGTTATTTATGAAAATAGTATAGATTACAAATTAAACGCAGGAAACGTTGATTGGTCATTACCAGGTAAAGAACCAGCTCCTGGAAGTAGTTACCTAATAACCTATCGCTGTCGCACTCATGTAAGCCCTGAAGATATAAGTGAAGAAGGGTGTAAAGTAAAAGGAGCAGTTGATAATAGTCTGGTTTTGATTGATTATACCTGGAAAATGCCCCGCTATGATTTAATTACTATCGATAGCAAAGGGGTGGTAAGAAGAATAAAAGGAATTTCCCACTCTTGGAGACCATCGATGCCAAAAGCACCTAGCGGACAACTTTTGCTCTGCTACATTCACCAAACATGGAAAAACGGAGAAAAAGAAGGGGTAAAAATAGTGAATAATGCTATTCATGCTGTACCTATGAATGAGCTTGAAGCAATGAAAAAAGGAATAAATGATCTTTATGCGCTGGTTGCAGAGGAACGTTTACGCAGTGATGCAAATTCAAGAGAACCTACTACCAAAAAAGGAGTATTTGTAGATCCGTTCTTCGATGATGATATGCGTGATCAAGGTATTACTCAAACTGCAGCAATAGTAAATAAGGAACTAATTTTACCGATAGACGTAGAAATTATTGATGTTGAAAAGAGCACAAAACCTTATCTTTTACCGTATGAACTTGAGCCGGTATTAGAACAGCTTTTACAGACTAAAAGTGAAAAAATTAATCCGTATCAAGCTTTTGATAAAATAACCGCAAAAGTTACCATAAATAAAAACATTGATCACTGGACGGAGGTAAAAACAAATTGGAAAAGTCCAGTAACTAGAGAATTTAATACTAGAGAGACCACAGAGCTATTATCAAGTAATTCTTATGAAACTGAATTTATGAGAGAAGCAATACAGAATTTTGAAATTGAAGGTTTTGAGCCAAATGAGAAGCTTAAAGAGATAAAATTTGACGGAATAAACATTCAACCTATAACTTAAAACTGGAAAACCAAATGTTAACAGCTAACAATCAGGGAAAATTAAAGGGAAAAATAAAAATCCCAGCAAACATTCCAGCAGGTACTAAATTGGTGCAATTTTATGGGAATAAAGGAAGCTATGGAGAAGCAACTTATACTGGTAAAAAAACAATTACCATAGAAGAAAGAAGAAGAGTGATCGCAGCAAGACGAGTTGATCCTTTAGCACAAACATTTACTTTAAATGAGAGCAGACACATAGGGGGTCTAGATTTATGGTTCACAAATAGCGGCAAAAAACGTGTTGTTGTGCAGATTAGAGAAACAGCAGTGGGAATGCCCTCGCAGACTGTCATTGCTGAAAGTTATATTGAGCCAAAAGATATAAAGATAGATGGCACAGCAACACGTATAGAGTGGTCACCAGTGTTTTGCCATGCAGGAGAGGAGTATTCAATAGTACTGCTTACTGATGATCCTGGTACTGCAGTAAAGATAGCAGAACTTGGCAAATATGATGCAGTAAATAGCCGTTGGGTAACAAGTCAGCCATATCAAGTAGGAGTATTACTTTCATCTAGCAACGCAAGTACTTGGACACCACATCAAAATTTAGATCTAACTTTTAGGCTTTTAGCAGCGAAGTTCACTGAAAATTCTCACGTTATTGATCTTGGTAAAGTTACTGCAAACAATACTTCAGATTTAATTGTTTTGACGAACGTCGAAAAAGTAGCATTTGATACCAATGTAGAATTTATTCTGATAGATGAAGAGGGAAAAGAAAATTTTCTATCTGATAACTTGTCGCTCGCGCTGCGTGAAAGACTATCTGGAGAGTTAACAGTAAAGGCAAATTTAAAAGGGTCAAAAGAAAAAAGTCCAGTGCTATATCCTGGGTTACAGCTAGTTATGGGTAATATAGGGGAAAAAGGAGATTATGTTACAAGAAGCATTACAGCAGGAGCTAACACTAAAATTACCATAACATATGATGCGCTAATACCTGGCACTGCAGACATTAAAACTTATGTAGAGAAAAACGTGGGAGAATGGCAATTAGTAAATTTAACATCAGGAAAACCAATTGGAGAAAATTGGGTAGAGAGAACTCATGTGCTGACAAACTTTAATGGCAATGAGACAAGGATAAAATTAGTTTTAAGTGGAACAGTTATCTATCGTCCTAAAGTCAAAAATCTACGAATCATTGTTACATAGAAGAATGTCAAATGATAAAACGAGTAGAGGGTATCCACTACCTCATCCAGAAAACATTGCAGTGGAAGATGTAGTACGTATTCGTACCACAATTGAGAAAATAGATGAAGATATGAGTGAGAGAGAAAATAAACATAATCAACTGAAAAGTAATTTTGAACGATTTAGATTTGAAACTTTTTTGAATTTTTGGGAATGAAAGAAGCAATATACCAAAGGATAAAGGATTTAGCAGTAAGTAGCACAGCTGATCAACTGGCATATCTTGCAAAATCGCTGGAATTGATAGCAGATAAAAAAGCTATTTCCAACGTTGTGCAGATGACTGAAGTAAAAGGAATAATTGATGCACTACAAAAAAGACTTAAGGATTTAGCAGAAAACAGTACTCCAGATCAATTAGCATATCTTGCTAAAGCATTGGAATCAATAGTCGACAAAAGTGCAGTTTCTGAAATTGTACAGATGACTGATGGTAAGCTAAAAGAACTTCTTGATAGTGCAAAAAAACACTTAACTGATCTGGATAATAAAAAAGCTAGTTCTTTAGCAGTGATCTCTGAATCAGAGAAGCAGTTATTAAAGAGAATTGATGAAAAAGGGACAACAAATTTATCGCTACTTGATACGAGAAAGAATGCCAACATTGCAGCAATAAATAGTGTTGGCAATGATCATAAAGATGGTCTAAAAGGTTTAGTGAATAACTTCCGTACTGTTAATGATGTGCCAAGTGGTTCATCGATTATGAGGGAGATAAGGAGCAGAGAACCAACCAAGCTTAACTCCATAAATGATGTACCAAGTGGCTCATCAATCATGAAAGAAGTAAGAAATCGTCATATGATTGAACCTGGAGCATTACCTTTTTTATTTGGTGTACTAAGTAGAAAAAATAATTACTTTGGCCACGGAACTTTTACAACTGAGCTTGGAGAGTGGAGCGGTGATATAACAAAAACAGACTATATGCTGCAACTACTTGCAGGTACTCACACGTACGATACAAGCTATGTTAGTTTTTATCGGCCAAGACAACTCAGTTTTTTTGAAGGAAGTAAAGGTACATTTATCTACGGAGAATCATACCCAAGATTCATGTATGATGGATTTTCGGAGCAATTCAATATGTTGAAATATCCTTATGCTGCACTAGGAGTAATATTCGTAAAAAACACAAGCAATGTAGATATAAGTAAAACTCTAAACTTTGTTGGATCTGCAATGTGGTATAAAGATGAAGTTAATTATGGAGGAGCAGGATTATTTATAGGTACACCTGATAAAACTAATACAAGGAAGTCAGAGATTTCGAGAATTACTTGGACACGTATTTACCAGCATGAAATTAACAGTCCTGAATTTATTGCATCAGGTAACATACTCATTCCAGCAGGAAAAACTGTTACAGTGTTACTTTATACGTCATCCAATCTTCACTCAGGAGGTGAAAGAGTTGGTGAGACACCTGAGTTCTTTGCGAGTGAGCATACGTATAGCACAATCTATGGTCAATTTATTCAGTGGGGAATATATAACTTTCGCAGTAATTTTTTAACCACAGGACTTGAGATCGATGTAGAGAGAACGCTAAGAGCGTGGCAGTGTCCAGGGCTAGATGCAACATATAAACTTTGGCAGTAAAAGAGGAAGAAAATACGCTTACAAATAAGTTGAAATAACAACACTTGAAAACAAGCCAACTGGAAATGATTGGTATGAAGCACCAAAGAATTTTGACTGGCAAAAAAGTTATTGTTTAACAGAAGGAGAGAAAATTGTTGAAAGGAATAAGGAAGATATTGAGCTGGAATTATTGGAAAATGCGAAGCTTTCTGCACTTCGTTTTTATTTTAATAACTATACTAACGAATACGCTGGAAATTCTCACCAAAAAGCTAAATCGTATCAAATACAAGAAAAAGCCGCAAAAAGCATTCTAGCAGCACCAGAGTCTATAAGTAAAAAGGATACAGAAATTATAGAACCATTAGCAAGAGTCCGTGGTATTACAGTTATTGAAATGGCAAGAATAATTGAAGAAAAAGCAAAAAAAGCAGTAAAAGAAATAATTAAATGTGAAGAGTTGGAAGACATTACCAAGAAGAAAATTGCAGAAGCCAAAAGTGTAGAGAACTTACTAAACGATTTTAAACAAAAGATACAAAGAAATGGCTGAAGAATTTTTACATGGCGTAAATGTTATAGAGGTTACCTCAGGGACAAGATCAGTACGTACAGCTAAATCATCAGTGATAGGTGTAATTGGTACTGCATTCGAAGCTGATGAGCAAAAATTTCCACTGAATAAACCAGTACTGATAGCAGGAAGTTTAAAGGAAGCAGCAAAGCTTGGAAAGAGTGGAAGTTTACCTTCTGCAGTAAATGGAATATTTTCCCAGATTGGTGCAACAGTAGTAGTTATTCGAGTTAAAGAAAGTGAAAACAGCGATCCAAAATTAAAAGAAGAAGAGACGCTGAAAAATATAATTGGCGGTGTTGATAAAGAGACTGGAGAGTATCAAGGGATAGAGGCATTCCTCAGTAGTGAAAGCATAGTTCATATTGCGCCAAGAATACTCATTGCACCTCAGTTTACTCATCAGTTACCTGAAATAGATGGAGTAAATCCAGTAGTGAGTGCTTTAATTTCCATAGCAGAAAAATTAAGAGCAATTATTGTTGCAGATGGACCAAATACTAATGATGAAGAAGCAATAAAATGGAGAAAAAGTGTAGGCAGCTCAAGAGTTTATGTGGTTGACCCATGGATTAAGGTATTTATTGAAGGAAAAGAAGAAATCTTGCCATCGAGTCCATTTGTAGCTGGTTTAATAGCTAAGATAGACAGCGAGCAAGGCTTCTGGCACTCACCTTCAAATAAAGAGATAAATGGTATTGTTGGAACAAGCAGGCCTATTGATTTTACGCTCGGTAATACAAATTGTAGAGCAAACCACTTGAATGAAAATGAAGTAACAACGATAATTCATCAAAATGGCTATAGGCTTTGGGGAAATAGAACATGTTCAAATGACTCAAAATGGGCTTTTCTATCAGTGAGGCGAACTGCAGATTTAATCAATGATAGTCTACTTCGAGCTCATTTATGGGCAGTTGATCGCAATATCACCAAAACTTACATAGATGATGTGATTGAGGGGGTGAATTCTTATTTGGCCAATTTAAAAGCTCAAGGAGCTATTATCAGCGGAAAATGTTATGCAACACCAGAGCTCAATACACCGGCAAACATTGCAAGCGGGAAAGTGTATTTTGACTTTGAGTTTACACCACCATATCCGGCAGAACAGATTACTTTTCGTTCACGGCTGGTGAATAGTGAAATATCGTAAATTTTATTAAGGGAAAAAGGGAAGAAAGATGCTACCAAAGATTTTAAAGAATTTTAATGTGTTCGTAGATGGTCGGGGTTATGCAGGAAAAATAGATGAAATTACGCTGCCAAAGCTTACCATAAAAACTGAAGAATATAGAGCTGGTGGTATGGATATTCCAATAAATATTGACATGGGTATGGAAAAGTTAGAAGCAGACTTTACTTTTTCTGAATACGATACAGAGCTCTTTCGGCTATTTGGGTTGATAAATGGAAATTCAGTAGCTTTGACACTCAGAGGTGGAATGCAAGGGAGTGGTAGTAATGATATTGAAGCTGTAGTAATCAATCTCAGAGGCATATTCAAAGAATTTGATTTTGGTAGCTGGAAACCTGCTGAAAAAGCCACTCTCAAATGCACTGTAGCTGCCCATTATTATAAACTTACGATAGGTGGTAATGAATTAATAGAAATCGATGCTGAAAATATGATTAGAAAGATAAATGGTGTTGATCAGATGGCCTTGCTACAAACGATTCTAGGGATTTAATGGAATAGACAGATGCCTTTTCACTTCTTTATTGAAAAATTACTGATAATACTGTATAATTGTTAATGTTTTTTAGACATTTTTGCTATGGCTTTATCTAAATTTCTTGACCCTAAAAATGATATAGCATTTCGCCGTATCTGTAGGGTCGAGAACTGGCGCGCCTCTTTAGGGTTTGGTGGCTGATCCATTATTTTCATCCTGGGCCTCAATCCAAATTCCCATGTTAACGTTTCCAGCTCCCGCCTCGTCAAACGCAGCATGCGGTTTTCCCGCACTACGCTTTCCTAGCAAGTTCTTTACCAAAGTTTATCACATATTGTGTTGGTGATGCTTTCGGTCTGTAATACCTTATTCTGTAGTCTGAATATAGACCCAGCGTTTTGTATATCCATTCGCTACTCCATTTCTTCCAACCAAACCCTTTCTTTGCTTTCCTGGCTCGCATTAAATTGCGTCTTACCTTCTTTTCCACCCAGTGTTTTACGTAACTGAACTTTCGACTAGAGTTTCCTATCCTAAAGTAGTTTACCCACCCTCTCAATATCGGATTGATGTCATTTATCACTCTTTTTATCGGTTGCGATTTATGGCGCCGAAATATTTCCTTCAACTTGCGTAGCAGGTTTGTTCGTGCTTTCATCTGCGGTGTTTTCCTGACATTCCACTTTCCTTGTTTTGTGATATTCTCTTGAAAATCAAACCCTAGGAAGCTAAATGTTTCTCCTTTCTTTAGGTTAATGACTTTTGTCTTTTCTTCATTTACTCTCACTTCTAGTTTTGCTAATTCTTCTTCCAACCTTCTGTATACTGCTCTTTCTAGCCATTCCCGTTTCGGGTATTCTCTGATCAGTATCACCAAATCATCTGCCCATCTGGCATATTCCATACGTTGGTACTTTCCTTCTTTGGTCACCTCTTTTGCTTTCTCCAACATTTTATCTACCTCATTTAGGTATATATTGCTTAGTAGTGGTGAAAGTGGTGATCCTTGTGCCATTCCTCGTTTTCCTCCTATTTTGAGGATTAGCTTAATCATGCGCATGATTTCTTTGTCATTTATTCTTTTGGCAATCTTTTCCATCAGAATATGATGTCGCACACTGTCAAAGTAGGATTTTAGATCTACGTCAATTACTTTTGTATTGCCTTTGATTGCTGCTTCCGTTACTTTTTGTACTGCTTCATGCGCATTACGCTTAGGTCTATACCCGTATGATCCTTTTTGGAAGTCTGATTCGAATATCGGTTCAAGTATTAGCTTCAGTGCTGTTTGCACTATTCTATCCCGGATGCAGGGTATGTTCAACGTTCTGAATTTTTCTCCAGATTTTGGTATTTCCTTTCTCCGGTTCCTATTTGGGCTATAGGTCTTGGTTATTAATTCGTGTCTTATTCGTTGAAGATACTTTCTTGAGCCCTCTGTCTCTATCGATTCGAATGTCACCCCATCAATCCCTGGTGCCCCATTACTCCTCTTCGTTAGTTTGTAAGCTTCCTCCAGTGTCTCCATTTTACAGACATGAACATGGATTCCCCAGAATCGCCATTCCGGTTCTGCCTTCGCTTTGGTGTATATCTTTCTTCTCAGGTCTTGTAATTTTATCGGCATTTTTGTCATTTTTACCTTTACCTTCCTTTTGTTAAAAGATCCCTGCTAGTAGGGTGCCTTTGCTCCATGAGCGTTACCTCACTTCTTCACTACTACGCACCCATCCGTCACCCTCTCATCTTCAGTTCACTTCCTGTTTTCCAGTTATAGAACCTACCTCTCCAAGGTGTTTCTCCTTGGGATGAGGAGGGCTTCTCCAGTTGCTTTGTATGTCCTCATTGCCATGCTGTTACTAACACCCCGCTGAAGTAGACCAATCGTTTCATTCGTTTTTCGTCTGGTCTATTCTGTCTTCGCCAGTACCAAGATGGCTCGACCTTCAGAATATTCCTTTCGAGGCAATCTGTGCATTCGCTTTCGCTACGGCCTGGTAATTCGCCATTATCCTACGATAATGTTGTCGGTAGGCTTCAACATTTTGGTTTCCCTTTATGCTGCTACCCAAGCTACAGGATTCCGACTTTTATCCTGGTAGGTCTATTTCCTACTGAACAATACTCGCCTTCTCTGGACGCACTTGGTACTGAAAAGAATAAAGACATTCTCATTCACTTCCTCAATGATATCTTGAGCTTTACTGGCAAAAATGCAATACAGGATATAGAGTTTTTAAGTACTATTCAAGACCCTGATATCGCATCTAAAAAGCAAAGTATTGTTGATGTGCTATGTAGAGATTCTACAGGAGTACAATGGATAATTGAGATGCAGGTTGCTAAAACCAAAGGCTTTGAAAAACGTGCCCAATATTACGCTGCTAAAGCCTATTCAAGACAAGCAGATAAAGGTGATCAATACCATAACCTTAAGGAAATTATCTTTATTGCTATAGCAGATTGTATTTTATTTCCTGATAAGTCCGAGTATAAATCAAAGCACACTATTCGCGATGAAGATACTAATGAACATGATCTAAAAGATTTTTATTTTGTATTTATTGAATTGCCTAAATTTTCCAAAACTAAAGAAGATCAGCTTTCAAATATAGTTGAGAAGTGGGTGTATTTTTTTAAGTACGCTGATGAAACAAGTGAAGAAGAATTGGAAAGGATAACAGGAAGTGACGTAATAATCAAAAAAGCGTATGAAGAGCTAAATAGGTTTAACTGGTCAGAAAAGGAGTTTTTAGCATATGAAGGAGAGATAAAGCGTATTCTTGATGAAAAGGCTGTCCTTGCTCAAAAACTTGATGATGCTAAAGAGGAAGGAATCAAAATTGGTGAAGAGAAAGGAAAGATTGAAGGAAAGATTGAAGGAAAGATTGAAGGAAAGATTGAAGTTGCAAAAGCGATGTTGACTAATAATGTTGATATTAACACTATTGTCAAGTGTACAGGTCTTTCTGTCGATGAAGTTCAAGAATTAATTCAAGTTGAAGAGAAATAACCCCTACTATAACTTTTATATTAGGTTGCCTCTTCAATCAAACACAAAAACTGTAATAAAAAAAATTAGTTATGTAAAAGCTATGAAGTTTTTATTTAATTAACTTTTAGGGGAAAACATGACAACAGTAGAACTTAATAACCCAATAACAGTAGAAGGAATTTTACTCTCAGAGCTAACTCTGCGCCGTCCAAAAGTGCGAGATCGTTTAGCTGTTGAACGTATGAGTAATAACGATGCAGAGAAAGAAGTAGCACTAATTGCAAATCTTGCAAGTATTTCAAGAGAAGCAGTAGAAGAACTTGATCTTGCAGACTACAGTAAGATTCAAGAAGCGTTACAAGGTTTTTTGTCTCAGCAGAAGACTTGAGGCTGAGCATATTGTCGCTTAGCTCAATGGTTGGTGGTGGAATCAATCAGTGGCTTGATATGGATATTAAAGAATTTATTACGTGGTTTGAAAGTAGCAAAAAGTTATACAAATGAAAGCAATTTCTATAGTAATTGGAGCAACACTGCAAAGCAGTTTTAATAGTACGATAGCAGGTAGCACGAAGCAACTTTCTCGTATTGGTAGTACGATAAAACAACTTGAATCATCAAGTAAATCAGTATCCAAGTTAAACAATTAAGCCACGATGCTCTGCTTGCTCGGCGTTCTTGGAATGAACTGGAAATAAAAACAAAATCTCTTGCTCAGCAGATAAAAAACGCAGAAGAACCAAGTAAGAATCTGCAAAATGAATTTACAAGATCTAAAGCTGCAGCACTGAAAGCTAAAACGGCTTATTTACAAAAAAGAAGTGCTCTTCACCATTTACGCACGGAGTTCAGTAAAAGTGGTAGAGACATAAAATCTCTTATTGGAGATCAAGCTAAACTTGGCTCTTCTATTGAAAAGCTTAAAAATAACTATACGGCTTTAAATTCCGTAATGCAAAAACGTAAAGGAGTTCTAGCGCAAAGAGTAAATTTCAAAGCTCAAATGATAGATGCTGTAACACTTGGACTCACCCTTGCAGCACCACTTAAAGCTGCAATTAGTTTTGAGAGTGCTATGGCTGATGTAAAAAAAGTTGTAAAATTTGAAGATAAAGATGTAAATGGGTTAACAAAGCTTGGGGAAACATTAAAGGCAATGTCACGAACAATTCCGCTATCTGCAGCAGAACTTGCGCAAATTACTGCAAGTGGTGGTCAACTTGGTATTGCAGCTAAAGATCTTACAATTTTTACAGATACTGTGGCCAAAATGGCAACCGCATTTGATATGTCAGCAGAAGAAGCAGGAGAAGCTATTGCTAAGCTTTCTAATATTTACCAAATTGAAATTGGTGAAATGAAAAGCGTTGGTGATGCGATAAACCATATCTCTGATAACACTGCAGCAAAGGCCAAGGAAATTGTTCCGACGCTAAACAGAATTGGTGGTACAGCAAGGCAATTTGGCTTAACTGCAGTGGAGGCAGGAGCTTTAGCAAGCAGCTTTATTAGTCTTGGTAAAGCTCCTGAAAAGGCAGGAACAGCAATCAATGCCATGCTTAGCAAACTACAAACAGCAAGTAAACAAGGTGGCAATTTTCAAAAAGCGTTTCAAGTGCTAAAAATAAACGCTCAGGAGTTTGAGAAAGCAATCGGTAAGAATGCACAAGGTACATTAGTTAAATTTTTAGAAACAGTTGCAAAATTAGATAAGCAAGAACGTTCTAGCGTTCTCTTTGATCTCTTTGGTCTTGAATATCAAGATGATATAGCGCTACTTACTGGTAGTCTTGATGAGTATAGAAAATCTTTGCGACTAATAAACGAAGAATATCATGGCTCAATGCAAAGAGAGTTTGAAAATAGAGCAAATACTACAGCAAATAATCTTCAGTTACTTAAAAACTCAATAGCAGAAGTGGGAATGAATCTTGGCTTTGTATTATTACCATCTTTAAATTTTACTGTTAATCTTCTCAGGTCAGCAACTACACAAGTAGCGCTGTATGCAAAAGAATATCCAATACTGACTACAGTAATCATGAGCACAATTACTGCTTTGATTAGCATTAAAATAGCAGCCATATCTCTTGGATATGCTTGGACTTTTGTAAAAGGTTCCTTATTCGCTCTTTTGTTTACTTGGAAAGTGTTTGGATCTGTTATTACTTTGGTAAAAATAGGTCTTTCTGCAGTTTTTCCAGCAATAATTGCTGGATTTAAAGCATTGACAATTGCCTTAATGAGCAACCCTATGGGACTGGTTATTGGTGGTTTTGCTGTTGCTGCAACTTTGATAATTACCAAATGGCAAGCAGTAAAGAACTTTTTTGTTACTATCTGGGAATCAGTGAAAATTGTATGGAAGTCTTTTTCTGATTGGGTAGGAAAATTTTGGAATAATATTACTCAGCCTTTTAAAACAATCAATAATCTGTAGAGCAAAAAAAATGAGGCCAGATTAGAAGTTAGCTCTGTAAATAACGTTGTCAGCGATTCTCTTAAGCACCCCATTACAGCACAAAATAAGACTATAGAGAACAAAATGCAATTTAGTATTAATATTCATTCAAGACCTGAGCAGAATGCACGCAGCATTGCTGATGAAGTAATGGAGAGAATTAGAGAACAATTTAGTGGCGCACTTTACGATATAAATTAAATTATGTTATCTCTTGGTCCATATAGATTTGCATTAACTGAGCAAGGTTTTACACGTAGAAGTGAATATCGCTGGCCTGCACTTGAGCGTATTGGGGAAAAGCCATTGCTTCAAAGTATTGGTCCTGGAGAGGACATTGTTGAGCTTGCAGGAGTAATCTATTCATGAGGGATGAAGCAAATAAATAATATGCGAAATTCATCGAAACCTCTTTTACTTATTGATGGCCAGGGTAACATTTTAGGCCATTTTGTTATCGTAAAAATAGAAGAAACACAGAAATATTTTTTTCCAAATGGAGAACCAAGGAAGATTGAGTTTCATTTAAGCCTGAAACACTACGATAACGTGTTGTTAGATGGATCACTAAATAATCCCGTTGACGATATACAATTTGATGATGATGTACTACAAAACTAAAGAAAATGACATGTTAGATTTTATTTGCTGGAGACACTATGGATTCAGCTCTGGCACAGTTGAGGTTGTATTGAAAGCTAATCCTGGGCTTGCAGAGTACGAGCTTCTTCCTGCAGGGTTAACCGTTAAACTGCCTGTAATTCAAAAAGCAATACAAAAGCAAGTAGTAAAACTATGGGATTGAAGTGACACCAGATTTTAGTATTTCAGTAGAAGGAATTTCCATCACTGAGTTGATAAAGAGTCGGTTAGTATCAATTCATATTACTGATGAAGCTGGAGTAATAAGCGATACTGCTATAATTCACCTTGATGACCGTGATTCGTTATTTGAGATTCCTAGAACTGGAGCAAAGCTGAATATTTTACTTGGATATAAAGAAACTGGTATTGTGCCAATGGGAGATTACATAGTGAATGAAATTACGCTACAAGGTCCACCACAGGCGTTAAAAATTAAGAGTCATGCAGCAGACTTAAAACAGTCTTTAAAGGAACAAGTATTTAATGAGTGGCATCAAATTACTTTAAATGATTTGGTGGAAAAAATTGCAAATAAACATAGCTATAAAGCTAAAGTTGCTGCAGAGTTTGCAAATATCATGATATCACATATTGATCAAACTGCAGAGAGCGACATGCATTTTTTGACCAGGCTTGCTCAAATTTATGGAGCAATAGCAAAACCTGCAGGAGGATATTTACTTTTTGTTTCAAAAGGAAAAGCAAAATCAGTTACCGGAAAAACTTTAAGCACTATTACTTTAACACCTGGAAATATTACAAGTTGGCAAGTAAGATTTAATGAGCGTAATCAATATGGCTCGGTTCTTTCCTATTGGTATGATTATGAAAAAGCAGAGACTATAACAGAAAAAATAGGTGATCAAGAACCAAGCTATATTCTGCGAGATGTTTATGCAAGCAGTGATTTGGCGCAAAGTGCAGCATCTGCAAAATTAAATCAGCTGATGAGCAGTACAGCAACACTCAACATTACAATGGCAGGAAATCCTGAATTATTTACCGAAGCAAAGATCAACCTTTTGGGATTTCGCAAAGGAGTTTATGGTGGTTGGATAATAAATAAAGCTGAGCATGTAATTGATAACCTGGGCTATCGTAGTATGATAACAGCTGTTACGGAGGCACGGGAAAGTAAATTGATAATTTCCTCATAGATATCTTTTTTTTCTTTATTATTATTTAATTCCTCTACAGCAAGATCTAAAGGAGTTTTTTTATCTTTGTTTTTAGCAAGAGGATTTGCTCCGTTTTCCAGTAGAAATTTAGTGATTTCTAGATGTCCTTTTCGTGCAGCATAATGCAAAGCTGTCCAGCCAAAAGCATCAGTAGTATTTATATCAATGCCTTCTTCAACCAGAAATTTTATAACTTCTAAACAGCCTCCACTTGTAGCATAGTGTAATGATGTTGCACCAAAATGATGAGTAGCATTGATATCTATTGTATTTTTTATTAAGGATCTTACAGCATCGAAGTTACACTTTTGAGCTGCAGTAGACAATGTTTCAAGATCATTGCCATTTACCTTACTTTTTATTGGTATAATTTTTGATGGTTTACAATGCTGAAACAAAAAGATAACACATATTATTGGTATTATCGAATTTACTAACAGTTTTCGAAAAAGGCTGAATTTCATATCTATGATATTATTTACATTACTTGCTTAATGCAATGAGTTAGCTTTAAGAAAAATTCTTAAGATTTTTTTGGACGTATTTTTGACAAATCTTGTATATATTAGTATACAGCTTTTTGTACAAAAACATGAAAAACCAAAGTACAGGAAAGATCCCTGTAGCAGTAATTGCTACTATGGTAATACAAACAATAGCATTTATCTGGTGGCTGGCCAAACTTGACTTAAGAGTGCAGATACATGACAGGTTTATAGAGCAAAATCAAAGGACTACAGAAATCATCTATCGTCTTGAAGAAAGAGTCAAAAACCTTGCTGAAGAAGTTAACGAGCTTGAGCAGAGACAAAAATGACAAAGTACATTTTATCGGTTGATGGAGGAGGAATTAGAGGAATAATTCCTGCAATTATTCTAGCAGAAATTGAATCTAGGATAAAAAAGCCAATTTCTCAGATCTTTGATTTAATGGCAGGTACCTCAACCGGTGGAATTATTGTTGCTGGACTTTGTAAAAGCAATAAACTTCAATACTCTGCCAATGATTTGGTTGAACTTTACCAAGAGTATGGAGCATATATCTTTCAAGCATCACTTTGGAGAAAATCAATCGCTTCTTGGCTGAGTGGTTCTCAGTACTCATATAAAAATATGGAATTTATTCTCAACAAATACTTCGGCGAAAGCACTATGGCCGATGTTGCGAGTAATCTACTGCTCACTAGTTATGACATTCACAACAATTGTGAATTTTTCTTCAAAAGTTGGAAAGAAGAAAACATTAAGTTGAAAGATGCACTCAGAGCTACAACAGCTGCCCCAACGTACTTCACACCAAAACGTCTGAAAATTAGCCAAACAGAGAGAGTATTGATAGATGGCGGAGTGTTTGCCAATAATCCAGCGGCTTGTGCATATGCAAGTGCTAAGAAGTTATTTCGAGATGATGAGATTATACTGCTATCAATAGGCACTGGTGGAACAGATAGAAGTATAAAGTATGCTAACTCAAGGAAATTTGGCAAAATAGGGTGGATCAAGCCACTACTGAATGTGATGTTCGCTTCTGGATTGGATTGCGTTGATTATCAACTAGAACAAGTAATAGATGATAAATACATAAGAATACAATCGCAATTGAAAGTAGCATCGACTGAGATGGACAATATTACACTCAGAAATATCAAATTTCTTCAGCAAGAGGCAAGTAAAATGATAGAGGATAACCAGAAAGTGATAGACAAATTCTGCAAGCAAAATCGAAAACTATAACTGAGCTAGAAAAACAAAATAAGCGAGTTTCTAGTATCTACTTTAATAAATTTACTAAAATATTTTTTTAATATTATATATTGAATACAGAAGCACAAGAATTTCATCCAGTAATGCAGATAATTAATTATGTAATCACCTTTGTTGGTATTTTAATATATTGTGTAGAAATCAGTAAACTAATGTTGCTTTTAATTCAGGTTAAGTTTTGGAAGCATGATTTTCAAGTTCCTCAATAGATAAATCTGTTATTTTAGAAATAGCATTAACAGAAACGTCCAACATAAGTAGATTATTTGCAACCTTTATTGACTCTGCTTTGTAAATCAGGAATGTTGCACCAAATGTTGACATTAAACTTTATGATATGAGGTATCTTTGATGTTTTTACGCTACTAAATTCATGATATCCATCTCTTGGCGATTTAAGCCTATTTTTAGAGTATTTATAAAAAGACGATAAGACCCTTCTACATCTAAAGCCTAAAATGCAATTCTCAGATGATCTCTGACAGACGTTTTTTTCATCAACACATTCAAAACAATAAAAAGATTGAATATTTCTTCACAATTGTGTATAATTATTAATGCTTTGGTGCACGTAACGATTATACTTTAAAAAGAATGTTGGCTACTGAGAAGAATGAAGACATCTTCATCAGAAAAAAAAGGGGCAAAAACAGAGAAAATTGATGTAACTACTTAAGGCAGGTGTCTCTATTGCAGCTGAGACAGCTGATCACTCATGATCAAATAAAAAAGTTATAAGCACACAGATTGGATCACAGTATCTTTTTTAAGAAGAAGATTTATCTTGCTTAAAAACTTGTAGATACTATATTTTACATAAATTCTTCATGCGAGGCCTTTATGTTTACTAATAGAATATCTAATAATCTGGATCAGCTGCAATTTTTTGTAGAGTTTTTAAATGAAAACTATGAAACTCAGAAACATCTTAGTCTTACGCCGCTACATTTAGCAGCAGGAAATGGTCAGTTGGATTTAGTCAACACTTTATTAGGAGAGGGTTTAGATATTAACTCAGAGATTAAGTACGATGCCTTTACGCCACTGTATTTTTCAATTGCAAAAAATCGCTTAGAGATGGTTAACTTTCTTATTGCTCATGGAGCAGATGTAAACCATAAGACCATTCTAGGCTTTACACCTTTAAGTTTTGCATCCCAGCAAGGATATTTAGATATAGTCAACACCTTGATTGCAAATGGAGCAGATCTTAGTACTAAAACAGATAAACTTAATACACCTTTACACCTAGCAGCAGAGAATGGTCATCTAGATATAGTAAATGTTTTTATTGAAAAGGGATTAGATGTTAATGCTGTAAATAATGATCGAGCAAGACCTTTGCATTCTGCAGTACAAAATGGTAACCTCGAAGTAGTTAAAGCTCTTATTTCACAAGGGTCTAATATTAACGCTGGATCTTCAGGCATAGGTAATCATAAAGTTGATGCAAACATTACACCCTTACATCTGGGAACACAAACTGGTAGGTTAGATATAGTTAAAGTTCTGCTTGAAGCGGGAGCAAACGTTAATGCAAAAACAGATGATAAGATTACACCTCTACATTTAGCGTCTCAAAATGGCTTTTTAGAGTTAGTAGACATTTTACTAAAAGCAAAATCTAATGTTAATGCTAAGGATTATGAGAATCTTACACCTCTACATTTAGCAGCAGAACGTAATCACTTTGGAGTAGTTAAGTCTCTTCTTCTCGTAAGGGGAATTGATGTTAATGCTAAGGACCACGATAATTCCACAGCTTTACATATAGGATCTCAGAATGGTCACTTAGAAGTAGTGAAGCTACTAATAGAGAAAAAAGCCAATGTTAATGCTAAAAAAAACGAAGGTTTTACACCTTTGCATCTAGCAATTCAGCAAAGTCATTTCGAGGTGAGTGATTTTTTAATTAAAAATGGAGCAAACATTAACACCGTGGATGATCAGAATTGGACTCCTTTACATAATGCAGCATATAATGGTTTTTCTTTAAAAATAGTAGAGAGCTTAATTGCAAAAGGAGCAAATATAAATGCAAAGATGGATGATGGTAGAAGAGCTCTACATTTGGCAGCAGAACATAATCACTTGGAAATAATGAATTTCTTGATTGAAAATGGAGCAGATATTAATGCTCTAGATAACAGAAGTTGGACTCCTCTACATTGTGCAGCATATGATGTAATTTAGAAGTTGCTAAATCTTTGCTTGATAAAGGAGTAGACATTAATGCTAAAACAGTTAAAAGTACTACACCTCTACACTTTGCAGTAGACCATGATCATTTAGAGGTGGTTGAATTGCTCTTAGAAAAGGAAGCAGATATTAATGCTTTAGATCACACAAATTGGACTCCTTTACATTTTGCAGCAGAAAAAGGTTATGATCAGATAGCAACCGTTCTATTGAAACATGGCGCTGATGTAAGTGTAAAAGAAAGTCAAAATAAAGGCACAGCCCTACATCTTGCAGCTCAATATGGTCATCCTAAGGTAGTCAAAACCCTTATTATAAGTGGAGCAAATGTTAATGCAAAAATGGATAAAAATGCTACACCTTTACACTTAGGGGCACAAATTGGTAATTTAGATATAGTTAGGTCTCTGCTTATGAGCGGAGCATACTTTAATGCTAGAGCTGAAGGAGGTAGATATGTTTTACCATTACACTTTGCAGAAAGAAGAGGAAACCCAGAAGTCATAAAATTACTAAAATTGGTTGAGAAGTTATTTAAGGCTATAGAAGATAATAATTATTTAGGAATTGAGAGTTCCATTAGAGATGGAGCAATCATTGATTCGAAAAACGTGGATGGAAGAACGCCATTACATTATGCTGTTAATAATGGGCACATAAAAGTTGTAAATATCTTGCTAGCAAATGGAGCTGATGCTACTAAAGTTACTAACAAAGGTAATACACCATTACACACTGCTGCTTCCAAAGGTCATAAAGAAATTATTGAAGCTTTGTTACAACGTGTAAGCCACAATAAATTGAGTGATTTTATTAATGCTAAAACAATAGTTAAAGGCACTGCATCGTTGCATGTTGCTACTGAAAATAGCTTTTTTGAAGCTGTAAAGTCTTTGTTGAAACATGGTGCAATTTATAACATCAAGAATAAGGAAGGTAAAATACCACTTGATCTTTCTCGAGACCAAAATATTACTAACCTATTGAAATTAGTAGAAGAGCTGTTTGAGAATGCAAAAAATGGTAATGTTGAAATTATCAGTAAGCTGAGAGCAATAAAACCCGATGAGCGCGTAGCTGTAACAAATGCTCGTGATGATCAAGGCAAGTCATTAGTCCAGGTTGCAGTAATCAATAAACACTCAAACCTTGCAAGTAGATTATTAGAAATATTAAAAAGTCCAGATCAGAGTTTACAAGATGTCAGCGTAGAAAATCGAGTAAAGAGTTTAAAGTTATAGCTCTCTTAAATGAAACTCTAATGAGGGTGACAAGATCTAGAAAATATACAAAAATTTTGTTACAAAATAGTGAAATTTAGGAGGATTTTAAAAATATGCTAAATAATAATATTAACAAAGAATTAGAAAAAGCAGTCTATGAACGAAACTTAGAAAAAGTTAAAGCTCTTTTGTCTGCAGGTGCTAATGCTAACCTTAGAGTAGAAAGGAATAGAGATACGTTACTTCATACTACTAGTAGTGTAGAAATTACTAAAGAGCTTTTGTTAGGTGGTGCCGAAGTCAATTCAAGAAACATGTATAGTGAAACTCCACTACATTCTGCTATAACACTGGGGAAGGAATTAGAATTAGTTAGAGAACTTCTGAAACATGGTGCTGATGTAAATGCAACAAACCGTAAAGGCAATACTGCACTGAACCATGCTGTAAAAAAAAGTGGTAAAAATCTGGAAGTAGTTAAAGAACTATTAGAATATGGAGCTGATATTAATATAAGAAATCGTGAACGACGGCTTTATGATAATTGTTCCACATCTTTAGATAACGCTGTAAGTGATCTAGCATGCGCTAAATTGTTGATTAAATTTACTTTAGTAAGGAACTTCAATAAGGATTACGGAAAAATTATTGACTTATCTCCTTATAAAGGAGGCAGTAATTACAGTAAATTATCAAGTTATCTAGATGACTGTGTTTGTGAAATTCTTCAAATGAAAACAGATGAAATAAAAGATAGCCTTCCACTATATGAATTTGTTACAAATAATTTCAACATACATGTACTATATAATAATCAATTATCTGTAAGACTAGCAAAAATTGATTATTCCATACGCTATCCTATATATAATGATATCATATTAGATAAGGTAAAACCTTTTTTAGAAAGAGCAGATTTGTTAAATAAGTTAAGTAAGATACAATTTTATACTAAATTAGATGTGGCAGATCAAGATGCCAAAGAAAAGAAAATTATTCTGGATCATGATTCTACATATAATATAACTGAATATCTATCTAATGATAACTTGTTAAACTTTATAGTAGCGTTTGATGATTCCAATAAACGTACTTTTCAATCTTTAAGTTCCTTAAATAATCTCGTAGAGCCTGGTACAAGACTTTATGAAACTTCTATAAGTAATGATACCAAACGTGCAAGATTAGAATAAATACATTTTTTGTCAGTACTAGAGTTTTTTATGAACAACAATTAGTCGTATGGTTCCAGAGAGGTGATACATAAGAGATTGCTATAATGCCAAAACACTAAACTTAGTGCTTTTTTATGTAAGTTGATCATCATTTCTCTTTGTTGTTTTCAAACGGGTTATTATTAGTAGGTGTTACTAAAATTTAAACAACCAACACATTTCCCACACCCAAAATCAAATGTTGTGAAGGCTTTTCGTCCTGAAATTGCAGGATTAGTAGATATTCTCTCAAAAATATTTTATTAACAAAAGATGCTATTTTAATTTTTGCCATATTAAGTAAACTTTGCTATTCTAATACTGGTGTAAATATATCTCAGAGAGGGTTTATGCATGTACCTAAACAACAAACCAGTTTTTATCAAGAAGATAAACAGTTTTTATCACGTTCTTACACATCAAAAGAGGAGTTTATTAGAGAATATAAAAAGCTCTACCGCAGAAAAGCAAAAGCTGAAGAACTTTATCTCCTGGTTTTAACTGAACTCGAAGAGACAATATCAGATGGTAATGTCGACAGCTTAAAAAAATTAAGCAATTTTATTGATTACATAACTGATGCAGAAGATCAAGTAACTTTGAGAGACTATTATGATAATGCTAACAATCCTGTTAAGAGTACTAACTTAGTTATCTTAGCTTGTAAACACAATAAGGTAAAGATTTTAGAATACCTACTTGGCAATAATAGTAAAATTCTCAGTAATTTATCTGTTGGCATCAGAGAAACTACTATATTACCAGATGATGAGGATGAAACATGCCATAATGCGTTTTATTATGCTATACGTTCAGGTAATGTTGAACTTCTTGATACACTCATTAATAAATGGCCAGGTAATTATTTTGCTGTTCATTTCAGGGAATTAGATGAAATTCTTTCACGAGCTTATGAGGAATTAAAACTAAAGAACGTATTCTTGTCAGAAGAGATAGAAATTTTTGTTGAAAATAAGTTGATAAACCTCCGTTTTTTCTCTAGTGCTTCTGGACAAGATCAGAATGTGAAGAGTTATCTTAATAACATAAGAGAGCGGATTGAGTTAGTACTTCAAAATATTAGCCTGTTAAAGGCAGAGTATTCAAACACAGAAAAAGTAGATGAAAAGTTTTTATTCATAGCAAAATTTATTGCACAAAATATTCATATATTAAAGCGGCAGTTGAAATCAACCTACGATAGACTACCTTGGGAAGAAATGGAATTTTGTTTGATCAGTTTTGTTTCTTCTCACATAAAACGACAGGAAATGAATCTATTCTATAATGCCACATTGAATAAAAGTAAAATACTAGACCACTTGGAAAATTTTGCAAAGAAACTTAAAGAAGAAAAAGATATTATAGAAGGTGTGGACATTGGTAAATTTGCTGATCTCCCGAAGTTAAAACGTGAGAAGGTTGTTGCAGAGATCGTTAGCAATTATCCTCAATTTGGAGAGTTGTATAGCGATTATCAACAAATTAGGGATATTCATTCTTTAGAGAAAATAAGTGATTATATAAAGTTGGCATTATCAGCTAATCCTAAAGAAAGGGAAGGACAGTTAATTATTACAAGGGTTTTACAGGTTATTGGTGAATATTTAAAAAACACTCTAGAATCTCCCAAGTTATCTAGCACTACAAGCGAGCTTCTTCTACTATCATTACCAAAGAACACAAGAGAAGTCATTATAGATTTACGTAACTCACTATCACATGCTTATTCACTCTCTAAAAGAACAGAGATTGAGGAAAATACAGATGTTAATTTTTTTATTGGTGTTCAAAATGACACTAAGAAAGTTGGTGATGTGATTACTAGTATTCTTTATGACAACAAAATTAAAACTGTCAGAATACTTCTAAGAAAAATTATTAATAGTGAGAACTTGGATGAGATAAAAGAAGTCACCGAAGCGTTTAGCAACGCTAAATTAGATGAAATAACCTCAGGAAACTTTGTAACAATGGAACACGAAAAGCTTAAAAAGCTCATTGCAGAACTAAGCAATAGTGTAACTGAAAAGACAAGTCACGAGCAAGAGCTGTTTAATAAAATTAATAACATAATCAATTGTGCAGGAACTCAATCAGAAAATATCAGAACTGATTATATTACAGGGTTTGCATTATTAAAGAGTTTAAGTATTGGCTTTAGTGATAATAAGATTGACCATAACGTTATTAGGGGAATGAAATTTCGTGCTAATAAAACATTAGAGAATATTGTTCCCCGAATAGAATCTCACAGCCTTAAAGAGATTGCTGAGCTATCGAAGAAGATTTCTCATAGTGTTAAGTCAAGAATACAAGAAGACAACCTTGATGAAGTAAATAGATTAACTTGCGAAATTTTTTATATTGCTGAATTTGGAACAGGTGATATCAAATGGATTGAGGAATTAAGAGAAAAGTTGAATGAGAAAGGTTCTTTTATTCCTGCATACAAACAAAAGAAGACTTACAATATAACAGAAGAAAAATATAATAACCAACTTGCACTGAAGCTATCTGAACTGAAAAGTATTTTAAGGAATAACGCATTGAGTGGTAAATTAATTGAAAAACTCCCTTCCTATAAGAGTAATAAGAAATTGCAAGCAGTAGTAGAAATGCTTGTTCTGGATATAATGTCAATCTTAGGCACCTCAAAGAATTATCTAGAAAACAATTTACTTTTCTTAGATGAGAATACTCCTTTACTAACTGGAAAATGTTTGCGTAATCACTTAGCACACGATAATGCCTTGGTTGATGTATTGTTATCTGATCCCTCAATAGCAGTTATCTTAAACGCTAAAAAACTTACTTCAGAAAACATAATGAAAAGTAAGAAAAAAGTTGGCAAGTTAGTGAGAGACGATCCTTCCAAATTGAAGGATAAATACGATCAAGGTCTTATTACTATTACTAATCAGGAAAGAATGTTTGTCGCATTGGAAGAAGGGAATCTCGAAGACTTAAAGAGTTATCTCAAAAAAGGAGCAGACATCAATGCTAGAAGTATTAACTTATGGACTACATTACATTTTGCTGCTAAGGGACCTAGTCTTGAAATTGTAAAATTTGTTCTTAATCAAAATTTAGACGTTAATGTTAAAGATATTAATGGTCAAAGCCCACTACAGATCGCTGCTGCACATGGAAGAAAAAATATTGTGAAGTTTTTTGTAGGGGAAGCTGGTTTATATGTTGATGATGCAGATAATCATGGCAAAACACCACTACACATTGCAGCCCAAAATGGTCACAAGGATACTGTTGAGGTTTTATTAAAAAATAAAGCCAGTACTGTTACTCAAGATATGAGTGGTCTTTCACCTTTATATTATGCAATAAGAAATAATCATGTTAATGTTGCTAAGGTTCTACTAGAAAAAGATACGAATGTTGATATTAATGAGGCCATGGGTGGCTTTACTCCATTGCATGAAGCTGCAGAAAGTGGTCACCTGGAGTTAGTTAATTTCTTACTTCAAAATAAGGCAGACGTTAATGCTAGAAATGACAGAGATTGGACACCATTACATGCAGCGGCGTTTAATGGCCATCTGGAAATAGTAAACGCTTTAATTCTGAAAGGGGCAAATGTTAATGCTAGTGTCATAAATGGTTGTACACCATTACACTATGCAATAGAAAACGGTCATGAAAAGATAGCTAATATTTTATTGAAGCATGGAGCTAATGTTAATGTTGTTGACAAAACCTATAATAACACACCTTTGCACTACGCAGCAAAAGATGGACATGAGAAAATTGTTAAGGCTTTACTGACAAATAAGGCAAATGCTAGTATTGCCACTGTGGAAGGTATAACCCCACTACATTTTGCAGTGCAGAGTGGCCACTTGAAGATAGTTGTTGCTCTTCTTGAGCATGGGGTTAACATTCGCGCTAAAGATAAAAATAATGCTACGCCATTACACTATGCAGCAGAGAGTGGTCATAAGGCAGTTGCTGAGCTTTTAATAAAAAATGGAGTAGAAATCAATGATAAAGCCAATAATAATCTAACACCATTACATGTAGCTGCTCTGAAAGGTCACAAAGATATTATTGAACTCCTAATAAGAAATAAAGCTGAAGTTAGAGCTCAAGACATTAAGGGTAGTACACCATTACATGCAGCTGCTATGAACGGTAGCAAAGATGTTATTGATCTCTTGATAAAAAATAAAGCTGAAGTCGATGCTAGAACTAATGATGGTATGACACCATTACATTCAGCTGCTCTAAATGGCCGTGGAGATGCTGTTGTTTTCCTAATAAAAAATAAAGCTGAAGTAAATGCTAAAGCTAATTATGGTCTTACACCGTTACATGCAGCTGTTGTAGAAGACCATAAAGACGTTGTTAATCTTTTAATAAAAAATAAAGCTAAAGTTAACGCGGAAGGTATTGCAGGCAGTACACCATTACATGTAGCTGTGGAAGCAGGTCATAAGGAAATCGTTGAGATTCTGGTAGCAAATGGAGCCAATGTTAATGTTAAGAGCAATAACCTAACACCATTGCTTTCTGCTATTAAATATAATCATAAGGAAATCGTCGAAGTTCTTATAGCAAATGGAGCTAGTGTTAATGTAGAAGGTGGTGAACCTTTATTACTCGCAGTTCTTGCTGGCTACAGAGATATTGTAGAGATTTTGCTAAGAAATAAAGCTTATGTTAACACAAAAGGTCCTGAAAATACTACACTATTGCATTTGGCTGCTAAAAGAGGTGATAAGGAGATAGTAAATGCTCTGATAACAAAAGGAGCTAATGTTGATGCTATGACTATTAATGGTACAACACCGTTATATCTTGCAGCACAAGAAGGTCATGGGGAAATTGCTGAAACTTTGATAGCAAATAGGGCTAATGTTAACATTGTAAATGTTGAAGGTGCTCCGCTACATATAGCTGCAGGACACGGCCATGATAATGTTGTTGAAGTCCTATTAAGTAATGGAGCAAAAATTAATGTTAAAGACAATAAGAGTAGAACATCTTTAGAATTAGCAGTGTCACATGGTCATTTGCAAGTGGTTAAAATGTTACTGCAGTATAAAAAAGTAGATATGAATGCTAAAGGCAATGATGATTGGACTATACTGCACATTGCTTCACAGGAAAGTAACTTGGAAATGGTAAAATGTCTAGTAGATGAAGGGTCTAATATTAATGCTAAAAATGCCTCTGGATCAAAGCCTATACACATTGCAGCTAGAGAAGGTTATAAAAATACCGTAGAGTTTTTCCTTAGCAAGGGGTTGAGTATTAATGAGCTTGGTGCAGCTAACCAGACATTACTACACTATGCTGCAATGAAAGGTCGGTTAGAAGTTGTAAAGTATTTGATAGCACAAGGTGCTGACGTTAATGCTAAAGATACTAATGGCTTAACCCCTATGCATATTGCTGCTAATTTTGGTTATAAAGACGTTATTGAAGTTTTATTAAAAAATGGTGCAGTTTATAACGCTGTTGACAAGCTTTGTAGAAGACCATTAGAAATGACTAACGATAAAGACGTTATCAATCTATTAGCATCAACTGAGAAATTATTTGAGGCTGTAAAACGTAATAGCTCTTCAGAGGTTGAGAATTACATTCAAGCAGGAGCGTTTGTTAATGCCAAAAATGCTGATAGTGTAACACCATTATATTATGCTGCATGGAAGGGCTATGATGGAGTTGTCAATATTCTATTACAAAATAAAGCTAATCCTAATGTGGTTGGTAACAAGGGGTTTACTCCTCTGCATTATGCTGCTAAGTTCTCTCACTTAAAAGTTGTAAAGGCCCTATTGTCTAATGGTGCAGTATACAATGCTGTCTCTGACAGTGGGAAAACACCATCAGATTTTACTGTGGATAAAAGTATAACTAGCTTATTTAAACTAGTCAGTGAATCATTTAAAAAGGTTAAAGATGGTAATGCTCAAGTTATTAATGACCTAAATAAGATAAAGGATATTGATACAGTAAAAGCAGTGATGAGTGCTCGTAATAGAGAGAACAAAACGTTAGTAGTTGCTGCAGTACATAGTAACTTTTCAAAAGTCGAGCAGTTGAAGCAGATATCGCAAAGTGACGTATCCGCTCAGATTGATACAGCTTTAGTGCTCTTGAATCAAGGCAATTACCAAAAAGCCTTAAGTATTTTCAGAAGCGCATTTGAAAGAAGAAAAGAAATACTAGGACCAGACAATCCTGGTACTTTAGATATTCAGACATATATAGCCAAAGTGCTATATAAGCAAGGAATTTACCAAGAAGCTTTAAATATGCTTGAAGAGATTTTTCAGAAACAAAAAGAAATGCTGGGTTTAAACGATAAGGATACTTTAAGTACAAGAAGTACAATCGCTTTAGTGCTGCATAGACAGGGGAAAGATGAAGAAGCTTTTAATATTTATCAAGAAGTCTATCAGAGACAAAAGGAAATACTAGGGTCAAATCATTCAGATACCTTAAATACTCAGTTTCACATGGCATTAGTATTAGATAAACAGGGAAAATATGAAGAAGCGTTAAATATCAATAGGGCAGTTTTTGAAAAGAGGAAAGAAACACTAGGTACACATGATCTAGCCACTGTGAGTGCCAAAAATAATATAGCAATGGTACTAGCTAACCAAGGTAAATACGAAGAGTCCTTAAAAATCTATAAAGAGGTTTTTGAAAAGAAGAAAATAATTTTAGGTATTAATCATGCTGATACCTTGAGAACGTTACATAACATTGCTGGGGTACTCTTCAATCAAAATAAACATCATGAAGCCTTGAAAGCTTTTCAAGAGGTTTTAAATATCCAGAAAAAAGCTTTACAACAAAATCACCCAGAAACCTTGAATACTCAATACAACATAGCAAATGTACTTTTTGCTCAAGGGAAATGGATCAGCGCACTTAAAGTCTACAGAGAAAGTTTTGATCAAAGAAAAGCTGTTTTTGGACCAGGAGAGTAGACCGGCGGAGCTTCCCCACCAGTCTCTCGCAGAACTGCACGGAAACCTCTCGGCTTATACAGCTCCCATTATTTAGCCTTTTGATCCTAACCCAAGTGTCCAATGATAGAAAATACTTGGAGACCTCTTTCTCACTTTTCCTAGAAATTGCTTTGCTAGTCTTCCGTGATCACGAAGTTTCTTATATTTTGTCCTGACCCATCTTATGAGGTATCTCTCTATATTTCTAAGAGATGGATACATCTCTGATTTATAAAACCTGCCATAGTACTGAAACCAGCCTCTGACTATTGGATCTATCTTCTTCGATATTTCCTCTAGTGTGGTCCATGTAATCCGATGTATTCTCCATGACTTTATGGTTTTCTTGATCTTCTTCTTGGCTTTGTTACTAATTGCAGGTAGAAATGAGATGAAATAATTCCTCATCTTATTCTTTGCTACTCTAGGTCTAAAAGTATAACCTAGAAAATCAAAGCTTTGTTTAGGAAATTGTTCTTTTCTATCATCATCCTTACTGTACACAATCTGTGTCTTTTCAGGATGTAACTTCAATTTACACTTAGCCAATCTTTCTTCAATCATTACTTTCATAAATCCTGCCTGTCTTTTAGTTCTGCAGTGCACTATCGCATCATCTACATATCTTTCAAATGGTACTGTTGGATAATTTTGTTTCATCCACATATCAAACGCATGGTGCATAAATATGCTTGAAATGATTGGGCTTATAGAACCTCCTTGCGGAACTCCTTTATCCCTTGTTACCCTACTGCCATCTGCTTGCTGAATGGGGGCTTTCATCCACCTCTCAACATACAGTATGACCCATTTGCAGTCTGTGTGTTTCTTGATAGCCTGCAGTGCTAAATCGTGGTCCAGATTGTCGAAAAATCCAGATATATCAAGATCTACCGTCCAATCATTTTTCCAACATCTCTTCCGTGCTGTGTATACCGCATCCAGCGCAGACTTATTTGGTCTATAACCATATGAATCTTCGTGAAATTTCGGTTCTACTAACGGCTCAAGATACATTGTAGCTGCTGTTTGCGCTATTCTGTCGAATACTGAAGGCACACATAAAATTCTTTGCCCTCCTGTATCTTTTGGTATCGCAACAGCTTTTACCGGCTCTGGAAAATAACTTCCGGATGACATCCGATTCCATAATTTGTATAGATTATCCTTTAGATTTTCTTCAAACTTTGTTATCGAGACCTCATCTACACCTGCTGCACCTTTATTTTTCGATACTTGTTTATAAGCTCTCCAAATAAGTTGCTTCGGTATATCAAAAAACTTTGTTTTATTCATTGACTCCTCCCTTTCGGTTGATAAATAATTAAAACTAAATAACTTAGCCCCTTCACTCCATTTCCATTACAGAAACTTCTTCGCTACTACGAGCTAATCCGCCCCTGTTTTTCGCATCGGTACTCTCATCCTCAGAGATCAGCTCTTTGGACTTCTCCCTTTTCATCGAAACGACAGGTTCCCGTAGTTCCATGCAATAGCCTAAAATAGATTCACGCCACTTTTATGCCGGACGCCACCTACCCAGTAAACAAGCTCCCAGTAGATTCATCCCAGGTTAACGACTACCCCCTGGTTTTGACGTCGTCTCTACGCTTTCGACACTTCATCAGTGGTTCACTTGCGTTCGTCTCTCTATTTCATACATGACACATAATTGTGCCTTTTCCATAACGCTCACTACCTTAGCTCTTTACCAAAGCAGCTTATGGCTGTTTGAAGCCTGCTCTTGCAAACCGGCTCCGAGGGGCCCTCCCTCATCTACTGCACAGCTTCAACACTTTCCGTGTTTCTACGGCGCACAGTCATCCGAGTGTTTTAGATATTTTAAAAAAGATAGAGATGATTAATTTTAGATTTAAGCTTGAGGGTAGCGAAGCATCAGAGGTTCTCCAGCATCTGCAGAAAGATATCAACATTGCTGCTAGTAAAGGTGATATACGAACTGTTCAGCGTCTGTTAAAAGATGGAGCTGATGCCAACGATAAAGATATTGATGGAAGAACACCGTTGCATTACGCTGTTAGCAATGGACACATAGATATAGTAAACATCTTACTAACAAATGGAGCTAATGTTAGTCAAGTTACTAATAAAGGTAATACACCATTACACACTGCTGCTTCCAAAGGTCATAAAGAAATTATTGAAGCTTTGTTACAACGTGTAAGCCACAATAAATTGAGTGATTTTATTAATGCTAAAACAATAGTTAAAGGCACTACATCGTTGCATGTTGCTACTGAAAATAGCTTTTTCGAAGCTGTAAAATCTTTGTTGAAACATGGTGCAATTTATAACATCAAGAATAAAGAAGGTAAAACACCACTTGATCTTTCTCGAGACCAGAATATTACTAACCTATTGAAATTAGTAGAAGAGCTATTTGAAAATGCAAAAAATGGTAATGTTGAAATTATCAGTAAGCTGAAAGCAATAAAACCCGATGAGCGCGTAGCTGTAACAAATGCTCGTGATGATCAAGGCAAGTCATTAGTCCAGGTTGCAGTAATCAATAAACACTCAAACCTTGCAAGTAGATTATTAGAAATATTAAAAAGTCCAGATCAGAGTTTACAAGATGTCAGCGTAGAAAATCGAGTAAAGAGTTTAAAGTTATAGCTCTCTTAAATGAAACTCTAATGAGGGTGCCAAGATCTAGAAAATATATAAAAATTACAGTGGACTTTACATCTTACTAATTATAAATTAACTTACTATCTAATCAATTCCTGAGTTATGTATGAGTAACATTTTGATAATATTAGCAGCAGGAAAGAGCAGTAGAATGAATTCTGAATATTCAAAAGCGTTGCACCAAGTGGGAAATCTTACTCTTTTAGAACATATAATTTCTAATGCAAAATTGCTGAGTCTAAAAAGCTTATCAATTGTTGTTAACAACTCCCTTCTAAAAGATTTAGAAAACTTTGATACTCTAAAAAGTATAATCGATCAATACAATATAAAACTAATAATTCAAGAAGATATTACAGGCACTGGCACTGCAGTTAAAATTGCTCTAGAAAATCTGGAGGAGTTATCTGATCAAGACATAGTTTTAATACAGTATGGAGACACTCCCTTTATATCTAGTGATACAGTTATGAAAATGACTGATTGTTTAAAGTATAATAATTTAGTTCTTCTTGGATTCAATAGTCAAGATGAACAATATGGAAGATTAGTAATTGATAATTACGGCAATGTTCAAAAAATCCTAAAAAATGGAGATAAAATGCTTCTTGCAAACTCTGGAATAATAGCTTCATATGCTAAAGATCTCTCTACCTTAGTAAAAGAAATAAAATTTAATAATTCGACCAATGAATATTGTCTTAATGATATAGTACCCATTGCAGCAACCAATAACTTGAGTGTAGGTTATGTAGTTACTGATGAAAGAGAAGCAATGGGAGTAAATAATAAAGAGGATTTGGTTAAAGCTGAACACTATTTTCAAGCAACAACTCTTCTTTCATAATCACATTTTTTATTCACTAATTTAAGTTGACATTTGTTTTATACTGGTTTTATAATACCTTTTGATTCTTACTTGTAAGATAATTGGTACGATAAATTTTCCTAGTTGTAGTGAGAGGGTATACATGGGGATATTAATAACAGGTGCTGCAGGTTTGATAGGGTCAGCCTTGGTGAAAAAGTTAGAAAATCAGGGCCATGAAGTAATAAGCTGCGATATTAGGTTTTGCAACAATCCACTCAGTTTTTTTTCAGAAGATATAGTACCACTACTTGCTAAGTGTACAGGAATTATTCATCTGGCTGCAATTTCTCGAGTTATACATGGTGAACTTTATCCTGAACTGTGTAAAAAAATTAATGTTAATGGTACAATGCAGTTTTTAGGGTTATGTAAGTCACTTTCAAATAAACCATGGTTTATATATGCAAGTAGTAGGGAAGTCTATGGAGAGCAGAAGGAACTGCCAGTTACAGAATCTGCTAGTATCGATCCAATAAATAATTATGCCAAAGGTAAAGCATTTATTGAGAAGCAAATAACAAGTTTAAAAGATTTTAATGTAGCAATATTACGCTTTTCAAATGTATACGGTGGTTTACTAGATCATAACAGTAGAGTAATTCCTGCACTCTGTATTAATGCATTAAGAGGTGATCCAATTAAAATAGAAGGTAAAGAATGTGTTTTTGATTTTACCTACTTGGATGATGTTATAGAGGGTATATGCTTAACTGTTAAATATTTACAAAGTGAAAAATCTTCTCTTCCTGCTATTCATCTTACTACTAATAGCCCATGTACTTTAGAAAACTTAGCAAAAACAATATTAAAAGTCACAAAAAGTGATTCTAGAATTGATTTTTATCCTCCAAGAAATTTTGATGTAACTAAGTTCCATGGTGATTTTACTAGAGCTAAAGAGCTACTTGGTTGGTCTCCAAAGCATTCATTAGAAGTAGGATTAAGCAATTTTATAAAAAGTCTACAAAACAATACACAAGAATATCCTAACAATATAGATATGGTAACATATGAAAATATTAAAAGTTATTCATGGTTACCCTCCTTATTATAGTGCTGGTTCAGAGGTTTATAGCCAAACTCTTGCTCATGAACTAGCAAATAACAATGAGGTACAAGTATTTACTAGGTATGAAAATAGCTTTTTACCTGATTTTTATTACACTACAGTACTAGATCGTAGTGATTCACGAATCTTACTGCATTTAATTAATATACCCATAACTAAATATCGTTACAAATTTATTAATGAAGAAGTAGATATAAAATTTAAAAGAGTAATAGATAACTTTCAGCCAGATCTTATACATTTTGGTCATCTTAATCATCTATCAATTACTTTACCAGAAATTGCTTTTAAAGAAAATATACCTACAATTTTTACGCTACATGACTTTTGGTTAATGTGTCCAAGAGGAAGGTTTATTCAACGCAATTCTGAAGATTTATTACGGCTTTGTGATGGACAAAAGGATCAAAAATGTGCAACCCAATGTTACAAGGGATATTTTACAGGAGATGAAGAATTCCTGAATTTAGACCTAAATTATTGGGAACAATGGGTTGCAACTAGAATGAAGTACACAAGGAAAATAATAGACTATATAGATTACTTTATTTCCCCATCGAAATTCTTGATGGATAAATTTACTCAGGATTTTAATGTTCCGATAAACAAAATTTCTTATCTTGATTATGGTTTTGATCTCAATCGTCTTAAGAATAGAAATAGAGTACAAGAAAAAGAGTTTATTTTCGGTTATATTGGTACTCATACTCCCGAAAAAGGTGTTGACCTATTACTAAAGGCTTTTTCTCACTTACCATCTAAAGCAAAACTTAGAATCTGGGGAGCAGCAAGAGAAGAAACTAAAGCTTTAAAAGCAATTGCCGATCAGTTTTCACCTGTTGTTAAAGAAAGAATAGAGTGGATGGGAAGTTATGATAATAAGAATATAGTTACTGACGTATTTAATAAAGTCGATGCAATAGTCGTTCCTTCAATTTGGGGTGAAAATTCACCGTTAGTAATACATGAAGCACAGCAACTTAGAATACCAGTTATAACAGCCGATTATGGTGGTATGGCAGAATATGTAAGAGATGGACTATTATTTAAGCGCAGAGATGCAAGTAGTTTGTCAGAAAAAATGCAAGTCCTATCTACAAATCAGGAGTTATACAATAAACTTACCCAAAAAGGCTATCCTTATACTGAAAATGGAAATATACCTTCTATAAGTGAGCATACTGAAAAACTTAACAAGATTTACCGTAATGCTATTGAAAAGAAAGGCAAATCAGTAGCTGTTAAACCCGGTCCTTGGAGAATTACTTTTGATACTAATCCAGATTACTGTAATTTTGCTTGTATAATGTGCGAATGTTTTTCACCATACAGCAAAGTTAAAGAAGAAAAGAAAGCTAAAGGAATAAAACCTAAGATACTGTCGATAGAAACTATCAGAAAAGTAATTAAGGAAGCAGCTGGCACACCTTTAAGGGAAATCATTCCTTCTACTATGGGTGAGCCTTTAATGTATAAAAGCTTTGATGAAATAATCAATTTGTGCCATGAGTTCAGCCTTAAGCTTAACCTCACAACCAATGGTTCTTTTCCTATTAAAGGAGCTAGAAAATGGGCTGAACTATTGGTACCAATTTTATCTGATGTTAAGATTTCCTGGAATGGGGCAACTAAAGAAACTCATGAAAGAATCATGAAAGGTTCAAAATGGGAAGTAGTGACAGAAAATTTAAAAACTTTCCTTGAAGTTAGAGATAAATACTTTAGCGATACAGGTGAAAGGTGTACCGTTACTTTACAATTAACATTTTTGGAAAGTAATTTACATGAACTCTATGACATAGTTAAGATGGCCATAAAAAATGGCATAGATAGAGTTAAAGGACATCATCTTTGGGCACATTTTGAGGAAATTAAGGATCTATCTATGAGAAGAGATGAATTAGCAATTAGTAGATGGAACACGGAGGTGAGAAGGTTATACGAACTTAGAGATAATATGCTATTGCCAAATGGTAAAAAGATAAAATTAGAAAATTTCACAATCCTTTCTCAAGAAGGTATTAAGGATTTGGCTCCAGGTGGTCAATGCCCATTTTTAGGTAAAGAAGCATGGATAAACAATGAAGGAAAGTTTAGTCCTTGCTGTGCCCCAGATGAACTCCGTAAGACATTAGGAAATTTTGGTAATGTTAATGAGGTTAAACTCGAGGAAATATGGCAGAGTAGTGAGTACCTAAGCTTACAAAAGAATTATTTAAATTACAAATTATGCAAAACATGCAACATGAGAAAACCTTTGATCAATTAATCAAAGATAATCTTAGATCTATTAAAATTTCACCGTGTGAGAGGTTTCACGAGTTGCTAGGAAATCCTTTGTATGAAAATAGGTTTATAAAGGTTGGTAAATTTCATGAGCCCGTTCTTGCACCGGTTTATGATCAGATAGGCGCTTATCATATCAATGTGAGAGGAGAAGCAGTTTATCATCATAGATTTCTAAAAACTTTTGGATTCTACTTTAATAGAGCGGCCGTAGAAGATGATACAGGGTGTTACCATATTGATTCATCTGGATGTAGAGTATACAAACAGTCGTATCAATGGATTGGAAATTATCAGGAAGATGCTTGTGTAGTTAGAAGACATGATAAATGTTTTCATATTAATTTAAATGGCAACAGGATTTATCAGGAGGAATATGATTATGTTGGAGATTTTAAGGATGGTATCGCTGTAGTCTATAAGGATAGTAAAGCTACACATATTAATCATCATGGAAAGTTAGTACATAATAAATGGTATAAAAAACTTAATGTTTTTCATAAAGGGTATTCTATTGCAGAAGATCAACATGGTTGGTTTCATATAGATATTAATGGTGATCCTGTTTACCAGCAGAGATTTAAAATGGTAGAAGCATTTTATAATGGGATGGCAAAAGTTGAAACTTTTGAAGGTGTGTTAGGACAAATCGATATTACCGGAAATGTAAAGTTTAGTATTTTTGATTTAGGTAAAGAATCTCAAGTGCATAGGATTTCTGCAGAACTTTCAGCCTTTTGGAAAACTTACCTAACAAGCGTTGCTATTGAACTTGATTTGTTAAATATTTTACCTGCAACTACGCCAGTTTTATCTAAAAAGTTAAACATTATCGTACCAAATCTAGAAAGGCTGTTAAGGGCGTTGTGGGAAATAGGGTTTATTGATTACGATAAGGACAAGGACTTATGGCAACTATCATCAAAAGGTAAGTGTTTTAAGGGAATACCATTTTTGCCAAAAGCAGCAACGATGTGGGCAAGAGTTGCCGCTGAAAAGAATTGGTTAAATATTGCCGATATACTAAAACAGAAGTCAATCTCTTCATTTGAATCTTTTAAGGAAAGAGAAGCATCAGAAAATAAGAAAATAGCGTTTTACCAAGCATTGCTAGGATATTCTAGGTTTGATACTAAAGAGTTTAATTCTAGAATTAATATAGATGATGCTAAGAATATATTGCTATTTGGTGTACACTCTTTATTTCTTGCTTATTCTGATATACACAATAAAGGTTCTATAGGCCTATATAACGAACATAAAGTACCAAGACAGTTAGTAGAAAATTTAAAAGTCAAACTTATAACTCAGGAAGAACTATCAGTTACAAATTATGAATTAGGTGTCTTTTGCCGCTTTCTACAGCACTATGATGATGATAAAGTATTGTCTTATTTAAAATTGGTCAAAGGAATATCTCGTATTTTATTGATAGAAACTATTTTAGATTACCGCTCTCCAACTGGAGGCTCTGTAGATATTAATGTCATGGTTGAAACAGGAGGTAAACTAAGAACATTAAACGATTGGGAAAAAATACTCAAACAAGTAAAAGGATTCAAAATTTTTGCTGTTTTACCTTTAACAGATTACTTATCAGTTATTGATGTCAGATGTTAATCACATGGAAACATTACAAAAAAATGGTTTTTTTATTATCAAAAATCTGGTTCCTTTAAAGCTAATAACTCAGTCTTTAAGTGATATAACAAATAAAATATCAAAGCTATCCCAAGAATTAAGTGTTTCAACTTCTGACTACTTAAACTGTACCGGCAGATGGGGCATGTTATCTCAAGTAACTAGAATTATCTCTCAAGCATTAGATAAAATTATTAAAAATTACCTTGAAAAGTCACTTCAGTGTCAGATACTGCAGAAAAAATCAAATGTTATATGTAAAACTGCTGATTTAATAGATGCAGTTCCCTTCCATCAAGACATCTCCTATAGTTTCGATGATCCTTACCACTTTTCCGTTTGGTTAGCTTTGAATAATGTCAGTGAAACTTCAGGTGCACTACAAATTATAGAAAACAGTCATAAATGGAAAATACAGCCTTTAGTTGATTTTTGGTACCCATATTTTTTTGATCAGTACTCAAATAACCGAGAAAATTACAAAATTAAGTCACTACCTATTTCAGCAGGAGATGCAATAATTTTTGATTCACGGTTATGGCATGGTAGTGATAAGAATACAGATGCTAAAGATAGATTTGCTTATGTAACAAGGTGGATTGTAAAAGATCAAAACCTTCCCTATGTGCCAAAACCTCAGCCTTCAGTTTTTGGTATACTCAATTGTGGTGAGTTAACAGAATCTATACTGAGAGAATGCTTGTCATTATTTGGCTACCAGGAAAGTATAAAAGCAAAAAACATGGAAGAACTTATCAAGAGCTGGTTAGCCTTTATTACAGACACAACTACAAATATTTCTGAGATCGACACTACTAAGGCTAAGCGAGATTTATATAAGCTACTTATTCTCAATCAAGCATCAGCACTACATGATGCTGGAGACATCTCAGGAAAAATATACAAAAATTTATGGTTTTCACTACTTGTATTTCTCAATAAAAAAGTCAACGTAGTGGAGCTAGCATTATAAATGAACAGAAGTAGAGTTGATAGCTTCAAATGTGTATTGATGTTCATCCTGAATATAGTATCTAAATTCAAACTTAATGTACTTATAATGTCTTTAGTTGCCCTGGTGGTAGCTGTTGATTTGTCTTTTAGAAAGTATTTAGTAAAAAATATTCTAGATACAGCTGTAAAATATCAGGAAGGTAATGTAATTGAAAATCTTTTATTACCTGTAAGCGCTTATCTTGGTATGGCATTACTTATCACTACTGCTTTTAGATTCTATGGCTATTTTGTTGACATTCGAATGTTTACCTTAATGCGTCAAAAGATAGCTGATATGTCTTTTTGTAGGCTACTCCAACACGACCATTCCTATTATCAGAACAATTTATCTGGAAGCTTAGTACATAAGGTCATTAACTTAATGGATAGTGTGATAGAGTTAATAAGATTGCTTATAGATTGTTTTTTCGGTTACAGCATAGCATTAGTCTTAGCTATTTATACCTTATCATTAGTAAACATAAAATTTGCAATCGCTACATTCACTTGGGTAAGCATTTTTATTTTAGTATCGATTTTCAGCTTTCGTGTACTTACTGAACTAGCTGATAATTACTCTAAACAAAATTCACAAGTAATAGCTAGTATAGCAGATAGTATTTTAAATGTTATATCAGTAAGGTTATTTTCTCAGCAAGCACATGAGAGACACAAATTTTTTCAAATATGCAAGAAAAGAACTATTGCAGAGAGAAAATTACAATGGGCATACTTTTGTCTTTGGTTTATATATGGCTATTCATTCGATATACTCCAAGCAGTAAACTTGTATTTTTTAATTCATGATTATCAATTGAACAAGATCGCAATAGGAGATATTGCTCTTGTACTTGGAATTAATATATCGATTATAGAGTTTCTTAACCATCTAACTAGGAATCTTACCCAATTTTCTACTCATTTCGGCAAAGTTTCAGATGCATTGCCAATCTTGACTACTGTACCAGAAATTCAAGATAAGGAAAATGCTAAAGAATTAAATTTATTAAGTGGAAGAATAACGTTTAATAATGTTTCTTTTTCTTATGAAGGTCAGGAGCCATTATTTCAAGATTTCTCAGTTACCATTAATCCTTGCGAAAAAGTAGGTCTAGTTGGTTATTCTGGAGGTGGTAAATCTACTTTTATAAACTTAATCCTAAGGCTATTTGATGTTAAAAGAGGTAATATACAGATTGATAATCAAATAGTATCAGAAGTTACACAGAGTTCTTTGAGGCAACAAATATCTGTAATACCTCAAGACCCATTGTTATTTCATGATACTATTTTATCAAACATCATATATGGTAAACTTCAATCTACTATCGAAGAAATAATGAGAGCTGCAAAGCTGGCTGGTATTCACGATTTCATTATGGCGCTACCAGATCAATATGAAACTACAGTCGGAGAAAAAGGCATCAAGCTATCTGGAGGAGAAAGACAAAGAATAATAATAGCAAGGGCATTTTTAAAAAACGCTCCAATATTATTTCTCGATGAACCAACTAGTCAGTTAGATTCTATAACAGAAAAAACAATTCAAATGAGTTTATTTAAACTGATGCAAAATAAAACTACGATTACTATAGCACACCGTATTTCTACACTTTTACACATGGACCGAATTCTAGTATTTAACAAAGGAAAAATTGTCCAAGATGGTAAACACGCTGAACTAGTTTCTAAGCACGGTCTTTATAAAGCACTTTGGAATGCTCAAATTGGTTGTTTGAATGGCAAGAAATAAGATGGAAAAAATTATTGATCTGAGAAGTGACACTACAACTCTGCAGAGCTCCAACGTTATACATGCAATAAATAATGCAACTGTTGGAGATTTTGCTTATGGTGAAGACAAAAGCTGTAATGACTTATCAGAATATTGCAAACAATTATTCAAAGTAGAAGAAGCATTATTTGTAACCAGCGGTATGCTTGCAAATAGATTAGCCATTGCTAGTCAAACAAGTCCTGGTGATGAACTAATAACTCATTATAATTATCACATTAATTTTTTCGATAGTGCAGGCAATGCAAAAGTAAATAATATCGTATTTAATTGTATTAGAAATAACAGCGGAATCTTAGATGTTGCTGAAGTAGAATATGCTATTAATTCTAAGCCGAGGTATAAAATTTTTGCTCAGGTGAGTCTTGTTTCTATAGAAAATAGTATAAACGGGTTTAATGGTAAAATTTATCCTTTTGAAAAACAAGTCGAGTTATATTACTTTTTAAAAGCTCACAATGTAAATCTTCATTTAGACGGTGCAAGAATATTTAATGCCCATATCGAAACAAATATTGCTTTAGCAGATTATGCTAAATATGTGGATACAATGAGCTTTTCTTTTACTAAAGGACTTGGTGCTCCTTTTGGTTCAATGCTTATGGGCAAAAGAGAGATAATTGAAAGGGCTAAAAAGCTACAGGTTTGGCTAGGTAGTGGTTATCATCAGATAGGGTATTGTGCTAATGCAGCAAAATATGTACTACAGAATAATATTTCTAGGCTTAAAGAAGATAATAAGCTCGCTAAATTATTTGCAGATAAGATTAAGGAAATTCCACATATAAAGCTGATACTACCTTATCCAGAAACTAACATAGTAAGCTTTAGTATAAAAGAACTAAATGTGACTAATGAGGTTTTCTTGAGTAAGTGCCAAGCTTATGGTTTATTGCTTTTTCCTTGGCTCGAGTCTCATATAAGAGCAGTTACCCATCTTGGCACAAAGGAAACAGATATCATGAAAGCTGCTGAAATTATAAAGGAGGTTGTGTTAAATTTAATATGAGAATAAAAATAGATTTCTTTAGCGATTCAAACACTGACCCTTCAGCTAAAATGAGGGAAGCGATGGCTAAAGCAAAAGTTGGAAACGAAGCTGCATGTGAAGATCCAACTGTGAACGAATTAGTGGCAACCGCATGTAAAATATTAGGTAAACCTGCAGGAATCTTTTTGATTTCAGGAACGATGTCCAATGTAATTGCTTATAAAGTACACATTCAAAGACCTGGTGATTACTTGCTGCTTGATGAAACTTCACATCCGCTCATAGTACAATCTGGCTTGATCGCAGCCCAGGCACATGCCACTCCTTTGCCCATCAAAGGTACGAGAGGAATATTTACTGGAGAACAAATTGTTGAGTTTATTACTCGTCCTAGTTTAAGAAATATTCCGAGAGTTGGGCTTGTTTCTATCGAACAAACGACTAATTTTGGTGGTGGGGCTGTGTGGCCTTTAGAATATATTCAAGAGATCTCAAGTCTCTGCAAAGAGAATGACGTATTCACTCATTTAGATGGAGCAAGACTGTTCAACGCTTGTGCTCATACTAAAATATCTCCAAAGGAGTATGCAAGTTATTTTGATTCGGTATTCATTGATTTTAGTAAAGGATTAGGTGCTCCAATGGGCGCAATATTGCTTGGAAGTGAAGAGTTTATTGAAAAAGCTTGGTACTATAAGTTTCAAATTGGCGGAGGTATGCACCAAGCTGGCATTATTTCAGCTGCATGTTTATATGCTTTACATAATAATATAAATTGTTTAGAGGAAGATCATAAAAAGATGAAGCACCTTATAGAAGGCCTAGACTCCATAGATCAAGTTATAATTGATATCGACCTATACAAAACTAATATAGCGTATTTTTCATTACGTACTAATTGTATATCTACTCAAGAATTAATAAACGTACTAGTTACAAATTATGGAATTAGAATGGCTAACATCAAAGGTAAAATCAGAGCTATAACACATAGAGATATAAGCTATGAAGATATTAATACTACTGTATCTGCTATAAGAAAGATACTAAGTAAGTAATTTTCTGCACTAATTGTTTGCAAACTTCTTGTCAAACAATATTATACCAATATAGTATTATGCTAGCATCTGCATAGAGCTATTTGGGAATAGGTGTGAACTTTGTCTTCTTTCAATATTTACTATTCTTCTGTGGATATATGCTGCTTTATTTATCAAGACAAAGTATACCAATTGCTCTGCCACTGTTAATAGATACTGACCATGTAAAATTAAGCTATTTTTTTGCCTGCTTTTCTTTTTTTTATGGAGTATCAAAATTTGTTAATGGAATAATCATGGACTCCAAAAATAATCCATTATTTATGTTTGGGCTATGCAATATTGCAACTGGATTATTAACCATTGGTATAACTTTATCATATAATAATCTAACTTTATTACTGTTAACATTAATATTATTAGCTTGGACACAAGGGTTAGGTTGGCCAGCTATTACCAAGTTTATGGTTACAAACTCTAGCATCTCTTCAATTGCATCATCATGGGGAGTTATGAGCGCATCTCAGCAACTTGGTTCTTGTATTACTTTAATTGTATTACCAAGTATAATTAAAATATATAATGCAAAAAGTGCATTTTTGTACTCTGGTTTCTTATGCTTACTTTTTGGAATTTATATAATATTAAAGGCATATTACAAAGAAAGTGCCAACTTTACTACCTATTATAAGGTGCAGAAATCTCAAATAGGTATCAAGGTAACAAGTTCCATATGGTTTCTATGTTGTGCTACTTTTTGTGCTTATATTATAAAAATGGGAATCTTCTTTTGGTTTCCTATAATTTTAAGGGATAAATTACAAATTTCTCTTGTACAATCCTCACTAATAACGGGCGTATATGATTTAGGTGGAATCCTTGGAACTTTAATCACAGGAAGAATTAGTGATATGTACTTCTTTCAAAATAGAAGCTTGCTGGCATTACTTTACATGTTGGGTATAGCACTCACTTTTATTGCAATGAACTTTGGTCAAAACATAATTCTTATGAACCTTGGTGCAATCTTATCAGGATTCTTTATATTTGGAGTGCAAGTACTGACAGGTGTTATAGCTGTAGAAATTGCTCCACAAAATAATGTATGTGCAATTGTAAGCTTAACAGGATTATTTGGGTATATTGCAAGTTCAATATTTTCATGCGTGCTCTTAGGAGTACTTGTTAAGCACTGTGGTAACAGTATTATGTTTTCATTTTTTTCCATTTGCTCTGTTGTTGCACTCGTTTGCTTTTCCATACTATCAAGCAAAGATCTAAAAAAACTAAGTAAAGCGGTGTAAAAAAAATTTCTCAACAGTTAAACTTTGTAGATAGATTTTTTACCCAAGGAATAAACATGGTAACCATATCTTAGTAATAGCTCGCTATCTAATAAATTACGGAAATCAAAAACATTAGGTGCAGCCATAATACTCTTTAAACTTGCAAAATCTTGATTTTTAAATTCTTTCCACTCCGTTAATAATAATAAGGCTTCCGCGTCTCTTGCAGCTCCTATAGCGCTGTCCGCGTACTCTATATCCTTTAGAATTTGCCTAGCATTATCCATCCCTACTGGGTCATATGCAGTAATTTTAGCCTTGTTATTCACTAACAATTTTGCAATATCTATAGCTGGGCTATTTCTTACATCATCAGTATCAGACTTAAAAGTTAGCCCCCATATTGCTATTTTTTTATTTTGGACTCCATTTAATACATATTCTACCTTTTTAGCAATGTTTGTTATATGATTATAGTTAGATTCCTTAACTGAATTTAAAATTTGTAGCTTGACATTGTGATCTTCAGCAAGCCTTATTAAAGCTGACAAATCTTTAGGAAAACATGATCCTCCAAATCCTGGACCAGCTTTGAGAAACTCCTTACCTATTCTATGGTCCATTCCCATACTGTTAGATAAAAGGTCAATGTCTGCTCCTAATAGCTCACATAAACCTGCCATCTCATTGATAAAAGCAACCTTTGTTGCTAGAAAAGCATTAGAAGCATATTTAATCATTTCAGCAGTAACTGTATCAGTGACCATTAACGGAATATTCTTATCTATAAATGATTTATATATAACTTCTAGTTTTGCTCTAGCTAGCTTAGTTTTTACTCCTATTATTATCCTATCTGGGTATAAAAAATCTGATACTGCAGAGCCTTGCTTGAGAAACTCTGGATTAACTCCTAAATCAAAATTATAGCCCTTATTAGATAAATAATTATGTATATTTTCTGCAGTACCAGGAGGAACAGTTGACTTTATCACTATTAAGCAATCTTGATTAACTTTCTCAGAAACTTCACTTACTGCATTATATACATTCTGTAAATTTGCATTTCCTAGGGAGTCTGATGGAGTATCTACAGTTATAAATACTACTTCTGTATTGGGATTTATTTGAAAATACGAATCGAAAAATCTTATCCTTTGTGACTTTATATTATTCTCTAAATAATCTGCTAATCCAGGTTCATATAGAGGAATTTTCCCTGATTTCAAAAGTTCAATCTTCTCAGTATTTATGTCAATGCAATCAACTTTATGGCCCTGCTCCGATAACATTGTACCAGATACTAATCCTACATACCCTACTCCTATAATAGTTATGTGCATTTTATTATCACCTTAAAAATATAGCTTAGCATCTAAAATAAATACCATTAACAATTATAAACTTTTGTTGTTAGATTATTTTTCTTAATTGCCTTACCTTCCGAATAAGCTATAAATAAGGTTGATGGTATTAATATCAAAGTACCATATAAAGCACTTTTATCAGGTAATTCATTAAATATAACGTATGTTACTATTGCAGAAATTATTAGCTCTATGTATCTATACGGTGCAAGTGCAGTAGCATCAGTAAGAGCAAAAGCTTTTAACATGAAGAACAGAATTAGGTTTGAACTTATTCCTAAAATCAGCAGTAATACTAACTCCAACAAGGAAGGCATATGCCAATAAAATAACAAAGGTGGAGTAGAAAAAATAGTTGTCGTTAGAGCTGAATAAAATAACATACTTATTACTGACTCTTTTATTACAAGTTTCTTATTAAGTATGTCTAATATAGCAAAGATTAATGCAGATACAATAAAAATAAGAATTTTAGGATTAAAATCTTCACTATGAGCTTTGGTAGTAATAGCAATACCAACAAAGCCAATAACAGTTACTATCCATCTTTGCCAAATTATATTTTCGTTTAGCAAAGGGATTGCAAGAAGTATAACAAATAATGGTATAGAAAAACTTATAATCGTTGCAGTTACTATGGGGAAAACAGTCAACCCGTAAGTCCATAAGGTCATTCCACAAAACAACAAACCACCCCTGGTTATTTGAGTAGATATTTGACTTGTTTTAAAAGTTTCTATTCCATAGTAAAACATAAAAGGTACAAGGGTAATAGTGGTAAACAGAAAGCGGAAAAAAATTATTTCAAAACTCTGAAGATGTAAACTTAGATATTTTGATATAGTATCATTAGCTACACTACTAAGTAAGCTAAGTATAAACCAGATAACCCCAAACAAATAAGCTCTCAATCTGTAATCCATAAAGCTTCTGATTTAATAGATACGATGTACTCATATAATTTTACTACAAAACTAATAATATAAAAGTTTTCTGATGTACGTCCCCAGAATGTGATCGTAAGGGTTCATTATAAATAATTCGGGAAATTTCGTCTCTTTAGACATATTAAGAGCTATGTAACGAACGTTTATATTTGTGAGTAATAGTAAGGCTCAAGGTAAGGAAAATGCTAGTGAGGTAAAGTAGAATAACGTTGATTTGATAATTTAAGCTCATTCCCTCTTGCTACATCTCTCTTTAAATATCTCCTCTTTTGCAGCAGGTCTATAGAATTATACAGAGTATTTTATCTTCCAATACAGGCAATCTTGACGTTCTTCCATGGCATTTCTTCTGTTCTTGAACTTTTTCCCACTCTGGGCGCACTTTTCTACAATCTTTTCGAATTCTTCTATTTTCAAACCTGTTACATCTCGAAAATTTCTCGGATGTTCTTTTAGATTATGGTAGTTTAAGCTCATCTTCCCTCTCTATTCTCTTGCTATACCTCCCTATTTTATAACCATTCCCACTCTTTTGCAGCAGGTTTAAAGAAATACTAAAGGCAAAAGATACGCTTGCGTAGTTCGAAAGCTTTCTATAGGATAAGTCTCATCTGATTTACAAATAGAATTGTTATGTTAGATGTTTGCTATTTATTCTTATTATTCTTAAGCTCATTTTAACAGCATTTTGCTTTTTTTAGTATGTAGAGGTTTTCTAGGAATTATCCTATTGAATTCTATGATATTATTTTTTGTAACATTGTTATACATATCATGACAATAAGAGTATTTATCCTTTAGAATTAATTAAGAGAAAATTTTTTCTTGACTTGTTGTATAATTTGATAAAAGTGATCAAAATCTAAGCTTGCACTACCAATTAAAACTCCCAATAGATTTGGAATACTGAGCAAGTTTCCTATATTTTCTGAGCTGACTGAGCCACCATATATAATGTGTTTTTTACCAGTACACAATTTTATTATCTCTATCACCTCAGCAATTGCGTCATTATTTGGCACATTTCCTGTTCCTATTGCCCATATCGGTTCGTATGCTATGGTATATTCACCTTGTGTTGGCAAACGGTTTTTGCATTGATATTCTATTACTTCTTTTGTTTTTTTATTTTTATAATCTTCTGAGTTTTCACCTACACAGATGATTGGGTGTAATCCTGATTCTATTGCTGTTTTCGATTTAAGTTTTATTTCACTATCTTTTTCATGAGCCCTTTCAGAATGTCCAAGTATTACGTAACTACATCCTAGTTCCTTCAACATTCCTGCACTAATTTCACCTGTGTAAGAACCGAACTCTTTATGATGGCAATTCTGTCCTCCTATTTTAATATTGTTATTCAACTCTATATTGCTTGGAAATGATGTAAAAGGAGGGCAAATTACTAATTTAGAGGTAATTTCGTTGCTCTTGTTGTTAAGTTTGCCTATAAAGTCAACAAATGAAGAACGTGTTCCATTCATTTTCCAATTTGCTACTATTAAAAAAGACATCAATTTTTCTTATATGAATGAGAGTGCCGGCTGTCGGACTTGAACTGACAACCTACTGATTACAAGTCAGTTGCTCTACCAATTGAGCTAAGCCGGCATTAAATACACTGACAATATACAATTATTGATGAATTTTCGTCAACTAATTTTTAAAATACTGCATACTAAGATCATATGAAAAAATTTTTACTGAAGCCAAAAAAGAGTCTAGGGCAAAATTTTATTTTATCGAATGAGATAATAAAAAGAATAGTTGCCTTAGCTGGTAGCCTGAAAGATTTTAATGTTATTGAAATTGGTCCTGGGTATGGTGCGTTAACAAGAGAAATATTGGCATATAATCCAAAGTTTCTACTTTCTATAGAAAAAGATAGTAGTTTAGTGAAACATCACGAACAATTGCTAAATGAGCATCAGGGAAAATATAGAATTATAGAAGCAGATGCACTTAATGTTGTAGAAAAAGAGCTGGTAGAATGTCCAGTCAAAGTCATTGCTAACTTGCCTTACAATATCTCAGTAGCGTTATTTTTAAAGTGGTTAAATAATATAAAATTTTTTACGAATTTGACGTTAATGTTCCAAAAGGAGGTAGCAGAGCGTATTACAGCAGAACCTAATTCTAAAGATTATGGTTCCCTATCAGTGCTAAGCCAGTTACTATGCGACATAAAAAAGGAATTTGATATTGAACCTAAGGAATTTTTTCCAAGACCAAAAGTATATTCTTCAGTAATTACAGTAAAACCTTTACCCACTCCAAGATTTGCAGTAAATTTAGAAACCTTAACAAAGCTAACACGTGCTGTGTTCGCTCAAAGAAGAAAGATGCTGAGAAATAGCTTGCAAAGTATAACTAGTGATGTCTCAACTACTCTTGAGAATGCTAAACTGAGTGGAGACGAACGTCCAGAAAGCTTAACTATTGAGCAGTTCTGTTTGCTAGCAAATAATATAATTATGCGATAAATATATTAGGAGCTACATACCTCTTCTATCCTATTTTGATCTAAAAATAGCTGGAGCCAGGCTAATTTTGCAAAAGCTCTATTGCAATTTCATTAATTGGCGTATAAGCTTTAAATAAAGCATATGAAAAAAATGGAAGCTTGTTATTCGTTTGACGATGTACTTCTCTTACCGGCCTATTCTGATGTATTGCCTCGTGATGCAGACACAAGAACTTATCTAACAAATAATATAGAACTAAATATCCCTCTCATATCCTCTGCAATGGACACTGTCACTGAATCAGGCTTTGCAATAGCTATTGCCCAACATGGTGGAATAGGTTGCATACATAAGAATTTATCAATAGATGAACAAGTGTTAGAAGTAAGAAGGGTGAAAAAATATGAAAGCTGGATCGTGTATAACCCAATTACAATTTCCCCAGATAAAACGGTTGCAGAAGCAGTTTCATTAATGAGAGAGTATAATTATTCCGGCATTCCTGTAGTTGATCAACGCAAGTTAGTGGGAATTTTAACTAATCGAGATGTGAGGTTTATTGAAGACCAGAACATGAATATAAAAGTTTCCGAGGTAATGACAAAAGATAAGTTAGTAACAGTTCGAGAGCAGGCAGTAAACAGCGCCTCAGCAATGAAATTGTTGCATGCAAATAGAATAGAGAAGCTTTTGGTTGTTGATGAAAATTCTTGTTGCATAGGTCTAATCACAGTTAAAGACATCGAAAAATACAATAGATATCCAAATTCATGTAAAGACAGTAAAGGTCGACTCAGAGTTGCCGCTGCAATTGGTACTGGTAAAAAAGATGGTATAGAAAGATGTGAAGCTTTGATCGGAGAGGAAGTCGATGTGGTTATTGTAGATACCGCTCACGGTCATTCCGAGAACGTTATCAGCACCATTAAGGAAATAAAAAAGATGTATCCGAATACGCAATTAATCGGCGGAAATATTACAACAAAGGAGGCTGCTGAAGCGTTAATTGATGCTGGTGTTGATGCAGTAAAGGTTGGAATAGGGCCCGGATCAATTTGTACTACCAGAATAGTTACAGGTGTTGGTATGCCGCAATTCTCTGCAATCAAGAATGTTGCAGAGGTGTGTAGAGCAAAAAACGTCAGACTAATTGCTGATGGTGGAATAAAATATTCGGGAGATGTTGCAAAAGCTATTGCAGCTGGTGCTGATACTGTGATGATAGGTTCAATCTTTGCTGGTACTGAGGAAAGCCCAGGTGAGATTATCATGTATAAGGGTAGAGCATATAAGGAATATCGAGGAATGGGATCTATTAGTGCAATGAAACGAGGGTCAGATAGCCGTTATTTTCAAGATTCAAAACTTGATTTAGTCCCACAAGGAGTAGAAGCAAGAGTTCCTTTTAAAGGTCCAGCTTCAGGAGTGATCTGTCAGTTAATTGGTGGGTTGCAAGCTGCAATGGGTTACACTGGCAACCGTAATATAGAAGAGATGAAAAAAAACTGCAAATTTGTCACTATTACTTCATCAGGGTTAAGAGAAAGTCATGCTCATGATATAATCATTACACAGGAAGCTCCAAATTACGCTTACCAAGCATCTAATTTATCATCTGATTCAGAGTAAATACAATCCCCTTTTGAGTGGGTCATTTCAACACTGGTACACAATTGTATAAACATATTAATATTAAGAGTCAAAAAGATGTCATCTAAGTGGCTGACACTGGAAAATCGATTGTAAATAAACTGACTACATAAAATTTTTGATCAAAATCAGTGCTATAAGTTGGAATAGCAACTTAAGGTAGATTGCCAGCTTAATATATTTTGATAAATCCAAATTATTTTAGCTATAAGAGAGCTTTGCTTTTTTGCTCCATCAGAATTGGCTTACTTTTAGTGATTCATGGAGTTAAAAAAGTCAGCATTGCTCTTTGTTAAAAGTAATTTGTCACGTAAAAACTCCATTGCTTCAACAGATCCCATAGGGTTAAGTATCCTACGCAATACCCATATTTTATTTAGTATGGCCTTATCAACTAATAGCTCTTCCTTCCTTGTTCCGGATTTTGTAATATCAATAGCAGGGAATATACGTTTATCAGCAAGTTTTCTATCTAGTATAATTTCAGCATTACCTGTGCCTTTAAACTCTTCAAAAATAACATCATCCATTTTTGAACCAGTTTCTATAAGGGCTGTAGCGATGATTGTCAAAGAACCACCATTTTCAATATTACGAGCTGCTCCAAAAAAGCGTTTTGGTCTTTGCAGCGCATTTGAATCTACACCACCGGTTAGAACCTTTCCAGACGAAGGAATGACTGCATTATAAGCACGTGCAAGGCGAGTTATAGAATCAAGCAAAATCACTACATCTTTTTTGTGTTCAACCATTCTTTTAGCTTTTTCTATTACTATTTCAGCAAGTTGGACATGACGGTAGGCAGGTTCATCAAATGTAGAGCTTACCACTTCACCCTTTACAGAGCGTATCATATCTGTTACCTCTTCGGGTCTTTCATCTATAAGTAATACTATTAGTTCTATTTCAGGATGATTTGTAGCTATAGAGTGAGCCATTTGCTGAAGCAATATCGTTTTTCCTGTACGAGGTGGAGCAACTATCAATGCTCTTTGTCCTTTTCCAAGAGGTGTAACTATATCTACAGCACGCATGTTTATATCTTTTTTATTATCTCCGCTACTGTTGTTTTCAAGGATGAGGCTTTTTTCAGGATAAAGTGGAAGCAAATTATCAAAATGTACGTACTTTCTTAATTCACTGATTTCAGTAGAGTTTATACTGTGAACCTTAGTTAAAGTAAAATATCTTTCCTTATCACCAGGTGGCCTTATTTCTCCACATGCCATATCTCCTGTACGTAAATTAAACTTCTTTATTTGGCCATTGGAAATATAAACATCATCGGTACTTGGAGCATAATTTGCACTTGATGAACGTAAGAAACCAAAACCATCAGGCAATATTTCCACTACTCCACTTCCTGTGGTTATGCCTCCTTCTTCACTCATTTTCTTCATTAAACTGAATATCATTTCCTGTTTTAGCATCCTGCCATTGCCTTTACCACTAGTTGAAATTTTTCTTTCTTCAGCTAGCTCTAACAATTCTTCTGCTGTTTTCTCTTTCAATTCGCTCAGGTCCAACGTTTTCTTGTTTTTTTCAGCACCTTCACTGGTCATTTGTTTTACTGCGTCAGCATTATGAATTTGTTCGCTTTTTTCAGGTTGACCTACAACCTCTCCTTTTGCTAAGACATCTTCATTGATTGTTGTCATAATCCTCCAAAAATTTTAATTGATGCTTACTAACCTAAAATGTGAGTATAAAACAATAAATTAGGCTGAGCTAGTTTTTAGTGCGTATTTAGACTTAATTATTATTAAACTAGATACTTTACTTACATTATACTGATAAAAACTAACAAGTCAAGTCAATTTAATATTAACAAAGTACAAGAATTTGAGAATCATCAATAGCTATTATTTATATTTTTTAATCTTTGTTTCTTCTCTTCTTCTACTTTCGCTTTTTCTACTTCCGCTTCTAAATTTTCCTGGCTACATAAACCAAGTAGTACAGGATCTTGAGGTTTGATATTGAGTATGTTATGATGAGATCCATCTCTTACCTGCTCAACTGTGTAATTTGTTGTACTAACTAGCTTAGCTATCACATTATTGTTCAAGATAGGAAATTTTTTTACCAAATAATAAATCGCATTAGGTTTATCTCTACGCCTTGCTGTGGAAGCAAAGGCAAGAAAGCTAATCGTCTTTGCCCTTTTTTTCATATTTTTTATAATCAAATTTGGTACACGATTTGGATTTTTTTTGCAATTATCGATTTCTTTTTCAGTAATTATTTCAGAAATAATAGGGTCATACTTTTCAACTTCTATTTCCTCATCAGCTATGTCTTGTACTTTTTCAAGGGATAACTTGCAACATTGTGCTATTTGATCAAAAGTTAAGCTAGTGTTATCAACCAACCAAGCAGCTACTTGCATGAGAAATTGTTCATTTCTATCTTTATTGTCTTTAGAAGATTCCATTGACATCGAAAAAACATCTCCCATTTTAATATTCCTTTACTGTTATAGAAATAAAATATAAACCATTAAAACTAAAAAAGCATTAACTTTGTCATCCAATGGCTTTTTGGTTTATATTTCTTATCTCTTAGAACCTGTTCATAATCTTTTGAGGAGGAAAGAAGTAAAAGCAAATTTGTAGGCTAGTATTAAGTTTACGCTCGCAATTTTTCCAAAGTCGCCTACATTTTTCCAACCAGGCAAAAGATCTCTTACGTTAGCTAGTTGTTACTCTCTAATCCTGAAAATTGGCGTTCTATACTGTCTTAAACGTTTTATAAGCTCGTTTCAGCTTATGTAGGTAAAAACCTAGAAATATTGTGAAGACATAAGGTGCACATAGTGCAAAAAATTAAAAATAAGACGCCAACTGTATAATACTTTTGTCGTTTAATCTGCACAGATTGAAGATAATAAAATACCTTCAGTCTTATGATAAGGAAAATGGAAAAATGTGTAAAGTAATCTTTTTCACCTCTGTGAGCTACTTGAATTAAAAAAGAAGAGATACTAACCTCTTGCATTCAAACTCACATAAATCATGAATTATGCATGTTTCACACGAAGGTTTTTGCGCTTTGCAAACATATCTACCATGCAAAACTAGCCAATGATGAGCATAAAGTAGGTATTTTTTTGGCACTACATTCAAAAGAGACTGCTCTGTTTTAAGTACATCTTTTTCTTTCACAAGCCCAACTCTATTGCTCACTCTAAAAACGTGAGTATCAACTGCCAATGTTGGAATACCAAGCCCTGAATTTAAGAACACATTAGCGCTCTTTCTCCCAACCCCTGGTAAAGATACCAAATCATCGAAATTAGTAGGCACTTTGCTATTGTACCTCTCAATCAATATTTTACTGAGCCCGATTATATTTTTTGCTTTGGAATTATATAAACCAATACTGCTTATGCATTTTCTCAGCTCACTTTGCCCAAGATTCAACATTTTTTCTGGCGTATCAGCGATACTAAATAGCTCCTTTGTAATTTTATTAACACTTATATCGGTCGTCCGCGCTGACAGAACTATTGCAACTAATAACGTAAAATGATTGGTATAATTTAGCTCTATTTTTGGCGCAGGATTTGACTGTTGAAATTTTTCAAATATTAATTCTACTTTTTTTGAGTCCATGCATAGAGCTAAAAGCTTATACTATACTGTTTGCTGTGCAAATTCAATTGCTCGAGGATGAGGTAGTCCTTCAGTATTAACATCAGACATATCAGTTTTTACCTCATCAAAATTCCTTTCAGCAAACTCGCTTGCCACTTCTGCAAAACATTTTCTAACAAGAGGCATGATAATTGGCATTAACAGTTTTCGTGGATCATACCGTCCTAACAGATCAGTCTCCTTTTGCACTCTATCTCTTGGATCCTCTTCTAGTAAATCTTTTGTGTGCTTGTCAGCATATATTTCACAGCCTTTTGAGAAAATAGGAGCTAATGCTTCAATTAATACTGCCAATAACAATAGTGGACCAAGTACAGCTCCACCAACAGTTAATCCATTAGCAATGAAATTTATTGTAACTAAATAAACAGAAAAAGCAGCTAAAGGATAGTTGATAAGAAGTTTACTGCTTAGCTCGATATAGCTCATCTTACTTATGAATTCATCAGTAGAAATTTCTGAATTGGCATGCTTTTTCATATAATGACCTACTAATAAACGAGAGGCGTTATCAATAATGATATTAAGTGCTATGATCCACCATGAAAAATAGCAACCTATAGTAATTATAGTTAATATAGCTAAAGGCCGAAAACTTATTTTTGGTACTAACATTAGAGCATTTTTGCGCTCTATAAATTTCAATGCTAATGTCTTTTTATCTTCTTCAATTAGGCTTCTCTTTTCTTTTAGAGGAGTAATATAATTGAATAATTGTATGCTTGGCTTTGCTATATATTGATATAACTCTTGCATTAACTTTGCACTTTGTACACTCTTCTGAAAATTATCTAAATTTGGATTTAGCAAAATCCTCTCTATTTGAGCCTGAAGTTCATTATAGCTTTTTAGGTCTTCTCCAAACGAACAATCATTTCTTTTTAGTATAGCAATCAACCCATCAAAATCTTTACCTACAGCTTCTTCCTCACTGATTTTTAGCTCGTTAAACAACTTTCTCCTATAGTGAAACTCTCTTGCCGTTAAACGTCCATTACTTTCAGCACCAACACTGACTTTAACACAAGGATTTCCTGACTCCAAAGGTTCAATGTACTTTTTTAGCTCTTGATAAGCTTTATAAATCTGATCAAATCTATTTTTGTCTCCACCTTTGTCAGGATGGTTTACAAGAATTAACTTCTTATGCTGCTTCTTCAAAATTGCGCTAAGCTCTTCATAATTCTTGTCTACAACTTGCTTAGCTTCTATTTCTAATATGTCGAACAGATTAGCATTATCACGAAACTCCTGATTAGTTAACTTAAAATGTTGACTCATTACTATTCCTCACATAAATATATCATATTTAGTGTTTTACGCAAACACAAAAACATTAAGCAATAATCAGGAGAAAAAACCCTCTTTTCCATCATATAAATACAATTTATCCATTCTCACCACGTCAAAGCTATTTTCTTCAAGTTTGATTAGCAAGTTATTCACATCAATATTTGTAATAGCTTGCTTTTCATTATTTGCGATAAACCTGCAGGTTATTTGGTCACTTGAAGATTTTGAGCCTCCTGGCCAAATTGCAAGTCCTTTTGAGTATATTGCTATCATTTTCAGATTACTCGATTCAAATAATCTTACTATTTGATCAAAATTGTTGGATTTGTCCCAAGCAAGCGCTATATCACTACCCACTAGCTTTTTAACTTTGTAATCTTGTTCGTAATGGTCTTGTACTTTATTTATTTTACTATCCAAATCACTGCTAATTATAATCTCAGGTAATGTTGCAGGTTTCTTTCCTAGATTATCTATAACAGCTTGTGCAAATTCTTTTGTCCCAACTTTCTGCTTGCTCTTTTTCTCCTTATATAAATCAGCAGTGTGTATTCCATCTTCTAAGGTTTTTAACCATGCATTGTAAATTAGCTTTGCAGTACTCACTTGACCGATATAGACCAACATATGCACTGCAGCATTTAAAAGACCAGAAGGATTAGCTATGTTTTTTCCTGCAATATCAGGAGCAGAGCCGTGAACCGCTTCAAACATTGCATATTCATTACCTATATTGCTACTTCCTGCAAGCCCTACAGAACCTGAGGTTTGTGCCACTATATCTGATAATATGTCGCCATATAGATTTTCAGTTACTATAACATCGAAATTCTCGGGTTCTGTGGCAACACGTGCCATTCCAATATCAACTATATAATGTTCCGCCTTTATATCCGGATATTCTTTTGCAATACGATCAAACGCTGCATGAAAAGCGCCGTCAGTCATTTTCATTATGTTGTCTTTAGTCAGGCAAGTTACTTTCTTTCTGTTATGTTTTTTCGCATATTCAAAAGCGTACCTGCATATTTTTTCTGAGCCAGATCTAGTAATAATTTTAGTGCATTGGTACGAGTCACCAGTGAGCCTATGCTCTATTCCGGTGTAAACATCTTCTTCATTTTCGCGTATTACTACGATATCAAACTTACCGAATTTATTTTCTATAACAGGATGATATGAAATGCATGATCTGATATTTGCATATAACCCTAGGTTCTTTCTGAGCGCCACATTTAGGCTTTTGTGCCCTTTGCCTTGAGGAGTTGTCGTCGGAGATTTTAGTAATATCTTTGTCCTTTCAATAGATTCCCAACCACTTGGAGAAATGCCGTGAGACCATTCTTTACTATAAACACACTCTCCTATTTCAATAATATCTACTGAAATCTTTGCTTTCGCTTCACGCAATATCGACAGCACCGCTTCCATAATTTCTGGTCCGATACCATCACCATACGCAACTGTGACTGATGTTGACATAACTTCCTTAACTGTAAATGATTTAATGTTAATTCAAATAATATAGTGGCACAAGCAGCTAGTACTGTACAAGTTGACATATTTACAGTTATTTAATAACATGTTCTTATGTCAGTTAGTAATGCGGGTGGGGTTGTATGGATACTAAAATAAGCTATGCAAGAGTTACGAGACGCATTTTTGCATTTGCGTTTGATCATATTTTATTAACGGCGATAAAGTATTTTATTGGATTTAACGTTGGATGTACCTTAGGTTCTTTAACACCCAATGCGGTTAAAATAATTTCAGACAACGCAACAATTCTTAATGTAACAGCACTAATATTGGCATTAGCATTTTATGCATTTACGATAATAGAATTCGGCGGAACTCCGGGACAATTATTGCTTCGTATGCATATAAAAGACAAAAATACACTTGAAAAAATCACTATAACACAAACAATAATCAGAACAGGAACTTTTGGAGTGTTATATTTTATAATTTTTTATACAATATTGAGTATTTCTAGTCTATTTATAATTTTACCAATTATTATCATATTGTTTGCAACATTTGATAAGCATAAACAGTTCCTTAATGACAAAATTGCAAAAACAGTAGTGATAGACTATAAACCTAGTTGATGTTTTTCTTTAGTTGTTATCACCAAGGGTGTTATTCCAGCGCGTGACCCACATCTGTACGAACATTGCAATTAGCAGGTAATTTGCATAATAGACGGTGTCATTCCAGTGCTTGACACTGGAATCCAGTTTTCCATATAATCTCATCGAAAACGTTGTAACCACTTTCTATGCTAGTGTGCTTTCATCAACCTGGATCCCAGTGTCAGCTACTTTCATGACAAGAAAAGAAGCACTGGTTTCACATGAATCTGAACAGATATCATGTTTTTCTTTAGTTTACTGCTTACAAAGTGACTTTTTTTGTTTCTGCATGAGCTAAATTAACTACCAATATCATACCTGAAGAACCCACCTGACCATTCTAGAAAATTTAACGCTGAGTACACTTTACTTTTAGCTTCTTCCACAGTATTTCCTTCTCCTACTATATTTAGCACCCTTCCGCCATCGGAAATCCAATTACCACTTTCATCCAACTTAGTACCAGCATGAAAAACTAGCACACCAGGAATGTTTTCAATTTTATCCAATCCTTTAATTACCTCTCCTTTTTGATAATCACCAGGATAGCCTTTACTTGCAACAACTACACAAACTGTAGTTTTGTGATTAAACTCCACCATTTTTGTATTTAACTTGCCTTCTGCAACTGACAACATCAACTTTAACAAATCACAATTTGGATCAAGTCTAGGTAAAATAGATTGTATTTCCGGATCCCCAAACCTAACATTATACTCAAGAAGCTTTGGACTATCTTTGCAAATCATTAAACCAGCAAAGAGTACGCCTTTATAGGATGTTCCCATGTTAGTCAGTGCTTGAATTGTAGGATATATTATTTTTTGGATAATTTTTTGCTCCATCTCCTTACTTATAATCGAAGGTGATGAGTATGACCCCATGCCTCCAGTATTTTGTCCCTCGTTATTTTCACCAACTCTCTTGTAATCTTTTGCACACCCAAGGGTTACTACCTTCAACCCATCAATAAGAGCAAAAAAACTTACTTCCTCTCCAATTAAAAACTCTTCTATGATTATTTCTTCACCTGACTCACCAAGATTTTTCTCCACTAGCATTGAATCTATTGCTGAAAAAGCTTCATTTTCTGTGTGGCATATTATGACGCCTTTCCCTGCTGCAATTCCATTTGCTTTAATTACAAGCGGAAATTTTATTTTATTACTACGGATAAAATTTTTAGCTAACCTTTCATCAATAAAACGCTCATACTTTGCAGTTGGTATACCATACTGTTTACATAGTTCCTTCGTAAAAGACTTTGATGCCTCAAGTTTTGCAGCTGCTTGACTTGGAGCAAAAACATTTATTCCCTCTGCAGCTAAATCATCAGCAAGTCCATTAATTATCGGTTGCTCTGGACCAATAATTACTAGCTCTATATTTTCTTTCTTGCAAAATTGTATAACATCCACTGAATCTTGAATATTTAGATTCACAAGAACTCCAAAATTTTCCATGGCCGGGCGACCAGGAGTAACATATAACTTAGTCAAGGTAGGAGACTTCTTTAAAGCCCAAAGTAAAGCATGCTCACGCCCACCAGAACCTATAACCAGAACCTTCATCTTTATTTCCTCGCTTTTCTATATGTCAAAATTATTGTTTGCTTATAACAGTATCATTACTCATGTATCTTTGCAACACGTTTGGTATTGTAACTGACCCATCGGAATTTTGATAGTTCTCCATTATGGCAACAATTGTTCTTCCTATGGCTAAAGCTGAGCCGTTTAAAGTGTGAACGTATTTTTTTGTTTTTCTGTCAGTTTCTAAGAAGTATTTAGTGTTCATTCTTCTTGCCTGGAACGTACCGCAATTTGAGCAGCTTGATATTTCTCTGTACTTATTTTGCTCAGGTAACCATACCTCTATATCATAAGTCTTTTGTGCAGCAAAGCCCATATCACCACTACAAAGCAGCATTATTCTATACGGTAGTTCTAATTTTTTTAATATTTCCTCAGCAGCATTTGTCATGCGTTCAAGCTCATCATTTGACTGGTCTTCAGTTGTGATGCTTACCAACTCCACTTTACCAAATTGGTGTTGCCTTATCATACCTCTTGTATCTCGTCCTGCGCTACCAGCTTCTTTACGAAAACATTCTGAATATGCAGTAAAACGAATAGGCAGTTCTTTTTCTTCTATTATTTTGTCAGCAACTAAATTTGTTAAAACTACTTCACTTGTGGGAATTAATCTTAATTTATCGGTAGTTAAATATGAATCATCAAAAAATTTTGGTAGTTGACCAACATTATACATCGCCCTATCCTTTACTAAAACTGGATGATGCACTTCAGTATAACCAAATTCATTAACATGTGTTTCCAGCATAAAATTTATTAATGCTCGTCCAAGCTTAGCTAACTGTCCTTTTAGTATTGTAAACCTTGATCCAGAAATTTTTGCTGCTTGTTCAAAATCCATCAAGCCTAACCTTTCTCCGAGTTCATAATGAAATTTTGGCATAAAACTAAATTGCCTTTTTTCTCCATATTTTCTGATTTCTACGTTGGAGCTCTCATCTTCACCTATTGGTACATTTTGTGCAGAAATATTTGGTAAGTTAGATAAAATATCCACTAACTTATTTTTTTCTGTTTGCTCCTTGAGGCTGATTGTCTCTATCTCACTTGTGATGCTTTTTGATAACTTTACTTGTTCTTCACATGGGCTTTTGTTCATTTTAAGCCTCTTTATTTCTTCCGTGACCTCGTTTCGTTGCTTATTTAAAGCTTGCAATTTAGTAGTCAGTGATCTTTTTTTATGGTCAATCTCTAATATTTCTTCTGTAGTAAATTCTTTCACCCCTCTGCTTTTTATTGCTTTTTCAAATCCTTTAGGGTTTTTGCGTATATGTTCTATATCATGCATATGTTGTGCTATTACTAACATCATTACTCTACTTCAAAAGCTTTGAATGCTCAATATTTTTACATATAAATGCTAATATTGATTTTACCTTCATAATTTGCTAGAATTGATAAACGTGAAATATAATATGTTAGCCATCATAGAAAGATACAATAAATCTAAAGAGAGTACTCACTTCACTAAACTTAAGGCTAGTGGAAGATTTGCTGTCTACGCTTTTTGTATATATTTGGCGACTACATTTACCATTGGCTGTTTGGGATTAATAATGGGATCTTTCCTCTTAACCTTACCACTTGCTATGCTCATCTCCAACCCTATAGCTTGGATCTTAATGGGAATAGTGCTTGCAGCGACATACAAGATGGTTATTGAACCTTTATTTTACTTGGTAAAAGGTTATGTTGATGAAAAAGGAACTGTAAAGGAAGAAAAGAGTCCAAAAGAGCAAAAATTCACAAGAAGTAAATCACTGGATAGTGGACTAGATACTATATCAAGACAAACAAATGATTCGGATAAGAGGGTACGTAGAAATTCCTATTCTCCATCTACAGATAGTGGTATTGTACCAGGAAGTGAACCTGCCTCAAGTAACAATAGTCGTAGAAATTCTAATGCTTCAGGAGATAGTGGTTTGGGTGGCAAAGAGTTTCATGAAAATTTACAAACTCTTATGCATCAGACAAATAGAGAAAATTACTATTACTGGCTACAAGAACATGATATTTCTCATATTGCAAGAGCTGTATATAACTATTCAGAAAATTCAAGTGGCAATGTAGTTTTTTGTATTCCTGGTGATGTGAGTACTTTAAACTCAAAACTGAAAGAGTATAAAATAGAACAAGGGAACACAAAAAAAATCTTTGCCTCGATTATTAATTTAGGAGGAAATCACTGGGTAACACTGATAGTCACATGTAATGGTAACAGACAATTTAGAGCTTATTATTGTGACTCATTTGGTAATAAATTACCAAATGAGGTTGAAGGAAAGGTAAAAGACGATATAAGTCTTGCTAATGAGATTGCTGAGAAGTGTCTAGTACCCTTAAGTAATGAGGTGGGAAGTTTAATACGGGAAAGAGAAAATAATCCAGATAATGCTAGCCTTAAAGAGAAAAAAGATGATGTTGAAAAAACATTAGGTCATGCAAGAGAAGATAGAAATAAGTTAGTTAGTAAGCCAATTGATACTAGTTATATAGTGGGCATATTGCAGGAAACCTTAGAGATAGGAAATGATAGCATAAAGAGTTCTGCGGTTGATCAGCAAAAAGATGGCTGTAATTGTGGAGTATTTGCTTTAGAAAATGCTCATAGGATTACGGAAATGCTCAACGAGGATAAATCATTTGATGAAATTGACAGAGAGTTATCAAAGTACAAGCCTAAGCCAGAAGAATTGCAAGAAAAAAGAAGAGAGTTCGCAAAAGCACTTATGGAGGATGAAGAGTGGAAAGAATCCATTGCTGAAGGTGGAATTTTACATGATGCTCTACAGCAGCTTAGTCTTGAAGATAGTAAGAAAGAGGAGGCACAATCTACCATAAGTTCGATTATTCAAAATGTTACTACAACGTGTGCAAGACGTTTGGGCTTAAGTAATTAATCTATAAAATCTATGTCCCTACAAATAGGAAGTTTGACGATTGATTCTCCAGTTATTTTAGCGCCAATGTCTGGAGTGACTGACTATCCATTTAGGAGTATTGTAAAGAAACTTGGTGCAAGTTTGCTAGTCTCAGAAATGATTGCAAGCAGAGCTATGATCATGCAAACTCGCCAGAGCATGCAAAAAGCAAAAGTCGATGAACTAACCGCTGTACAACTTGCTGGTTGTGAGCCTGATGTTATGGCGGAAGCTGCAAAGTTAAATGAGGGCATGGGTGCAAAAATCATAGATATAAATTTTGGTTGTCCAGTTAAAAAAGTTGTAAACGGTTACGCAGGGTCAGCACTTATGCGTGATGAAAAAAAGGCTGCTGAGATAATAGAAGCTGTAGTCAAGGCAGTGAGTGTGCCAGTTACAGTAAAAATGCGTACTGGATGGAATGACGAAAATCGTAATGCTCCGCGCTTGGCAAAAATTGCAGAAGATTTGGGAGCAAAGATGATTACTGTACATGGAAGGACAAGGGCACAGCTTTATAATGGTCAAGCAGATTGGAAATTCGTTAGAAATGTTAAAGAGCAGGTAAAAATTCCAGTTATAGTAAATGGAGATATTAAGAGTTTGAATGATGTTCAAAGTGCACTTAAAGAATCTGGGGCAGATGGAGTAATGATAGGTCGTGGTGCTTACGGCAAACCTTGGCTGATTAATCAAGCAATAAACTTTTTGAGTGGAAATAAAGTTTCTGAGCCAACAGCCTCAGAGAGATTAAGCATAATACTCAAGCATTATGACAGTATTCTTGAGTACTATGGAAGCGATACAGGAATAAAGATGGCCCGCAAACATATAGGATGGTACAGTAGCGGGCTTCAAAACTCATCTGAATTTCGTGTAAGAGTAAATAACATAATAGACAGCACAGAGGTGAAAGAAAATATAATTGATTTTTTTAGTTAAAAACAGATTAAACATACTACCTCATTAGATATATTCAATTTGACTGATCATAGTGCGATGCCACCACACTCTCTTCTTCATCAGAATGTAATTGATAACTATTATCACTCAGCAATTTTTCGTCATAAGTCTCAATATCAAAATATTTTTCATATTTATCTATATTTTCACAAAGCGAAAGTGCTTTCACCTTATTCATAATCAGACCCGTACCAGCAGGAATTAACCTTCCTACTATAACATTTTCTTTTAACCCACTCAAAGGATCACTCTTTCCGCAAAATGCTGCTTCCGTAAGTACTTTTGTTGTTTCTTGGAAAGAGGCAGCAGAAATAAAGGAATTAGTTTCAAGGCTTGCTCTAGTAATTCCCTGCAGAATAGGAAGATAATGAGCAGGTCGTTTTCCAGAGTTATTCATAGCATCATTTTCTCTATCAATTTCCAGCCTGTCGATATTTTCTCCAATTAAGTACATAGTATCACCAGGATCGGTAATTTCTACTTTTTGTAGCATTTGCTTTAAGATCACTTCTAAATGCTTGTTATCTATGCGCACACCTTGCAATCTATAAACTTGCTGTATTTCAGAAATCATATAGTGTGCTAACGCTTCTAACCCAAGCACACGTAGAATATCATGAAGATCAGGATCGCCATCCATCAATAAATCACCTTTACGCACAAAATCACCTTCATTGACTATTACATGCTTACTTCTTGATACTAAATACTCAACTTGAGAAGCTTGCTCATCTACAGGTTTAATTACTACACTGCGTTTTCCTCTACGGTCTTTTTCAGAGAACGTTACATAGCCATCTATTTCACTAACGATAGCATGCTCTTTAGGACGACGTGCTTCAAATAATTCTATAACCTTAGGCAAGCCACCAGTAATATCACGAGTTCTAACTGACTCTCTCGGCGTTCTTGTGATAACATCACCTGCATGAACCTTTTGGCCATCCTGTACATTAAGCACTGCACCAACTGGTATAAAGTAACATGCTTCCACACCACTTGAAAGTGTTATTACTTTTTCATTATCATCAAGCAGTGCAATACGAGGACGTAAATTAGCTACACCAGAGTGCAATTTCCAATCTTTTACTACTCTATTTGATATTCCTGTAGATTCATCCATCACTTCAGTGATTGAAATTCCATCTTTTAAATCCTGGTAAGATATTGTACCACTCTTTTCCGTAATAATAGGTAGTGTATACGGATCCCATTCCGCAACTTTATCACCAATTTTTACTAACTCACCCTCATTTACATAAAGTTTAGCACCATAAGGCACACTGTGCTTCAATTTTTCACTACCAAGGCTATCAATTAAAACGACTTCACAGGAACGGCTTATCACAATTTTATTTCCGTTTTTATCTATAATTATATTACTATTGTTTAGTTTTATTCTAGCATTAATAGAAGCTATAATATTTGAGGATTCAATACCTCTAGTCATTACCCCACCTATATGGAAAGTACGCATCGTTAACTGAGTACCTGGCTCTCCAACAGATTGAGCAGCGATAACACCAACTGCTTCACCTATTGAAACAATTTTACCAGTTGCAAGGTCTCTTCCATAACACAAAGAACACACACCAGGACTTATTTCACAAGTTAAAGGCGATCTAATTTTTATAGCATCAAGACCTGCAATGTTGATTTGCTTTACTTTACCTTCATCAATTAATTCCCCTGCTTTTAATAATAATTCTTTGGTTACTGGGTTATATATATCATTTGCAGCTGTTCTACCCAGTACAACACTCTCTAGAGATGCAACTATAGTACTACCTTCAACTATAGCTCTTACAATAAGGCCATTTTTCGTTTTACAGTCATGTTTTGTAACTATGCAATTTTGAGATACATCAACCAAGCGACGAGTTAAGTATCCAGAGTTTGCAGTTTTAAGTGCAGTATCAGCTAAACCTTTACGCGCACCGTGAGTAGAATTAAAGTATTCAAATACATTTAATCCTTCGCGAAAATTAGAAATTATAGGTGTTTCTATAATTTCACCAGAAGGTTTGGTCATTAACCCTCGCATTCCTGCTAACTGCTTCATCTGGGAAGTAGAACCTCTTGCACCTGAGCTAACCATCATATATATTGAATTGTACTTACTATTTTCATCATACACAGATATCGCTTTTAACATATCATTCGCTATTATATCTGTGCACTTAGACCACTCATCTATAACTTTATTATACCTCTCACTTTTAGTGATTAGTCCGTCTTGATACTGTGCAGAAAATTTCTTAATTTCACCCCTTGTATAATCAACGTGTGTAGCTTTAGTTTCAGGTATGACCATATCGCAACGACTAAAAGAAGTACCAGAAAATGTAGCATACTCAAAGCCAAGTGTCATCAATTTATCAGAAAATACCACTGTAGCACTTTGACCGCAGCTACGATATACTAAATCAACAATACTAGTTATTTCCTTAACTGTTAATACCTGATTTATTAAATCGAAGCTTAGATTCTCATGTTTAGGAAAAATCTGCCATAATATTAAACGTCCAGGAGTTGTACAAATAGTTTTATACTGAATGTTTCCATCGCTATTGATGTATTCCATTTTGTACTTTATATGAGAATGAATATGTAGAGTACCGTTGTTTAAGGAATGCTCAACTTCACAAAAAGAACAGAAAAGTAGTAAATCATCCTCCTTAAGTTGCTGTAAAGTTAGGTAGTATATACCAAGCACTATATCTTTACTAGGAACTATAATCGGTCTTCCATTAGAAGGACTTAAAACGTTATTAATTGACATCATCAACACTCTAGCTTCAAGTTGAGCTTCCAATGAAATTGGCACATGTACCGCCATTTGATCACCATCAAAGTCAGCGTTAAATGCTGTACAAACAAGTGGATGAAGCTGTATTGCTTTACCTTCAATAAGGACTGGCTCAAAAGCCTGAATACCAAGCCTATGTAGCGTAGGCGCTCTATTTAGCAAAACAGGATGCTCTTTTATTACTTCTTCAAGCATATCCCAGACTTCTGGCTTTTCTGCTCTTATTAACTTACTAGCAAATTTAATAGTTGGAGCCATTCCATATATTTTAAGCCTTGAGTAAACAAAAGGCTTGAATAACTCAAGAGCCATTCTTTTCGGTAATCCACACTGATTTAGTTTTAAAGTTGGACCAACAACTATTACAGAACGTCCAGAATAATCTACCCTTTTTCCTAAAAGATTCTGACGGAAACGACCTTGCTTTCCTTTCAGCATATCGCTAATAGACTTTTTATATCCAGTAGCGCCAGCTTTATTTACCAGAGCATTACGACGACTATTATCAAAAAGAGAATCAACTGCCTCTTGTAACATTCTTTTCTCATTACGAATCATAATCTCAGGAGGATTCAAACTTAACAATTTTCTCAATCTATTATTTCTATTAATAATAGTTCTATAATGATGATTTAAATCAGAAACTGCAGGTCGACCACTTTCAAGCGATACCAAGGGACGCAAGTCAGGTGGTAAAATAGGTATAGCTGTAAGTATCATCCACTCAGGTCTGTTTCCAGACTTGATAAAATTTTCAACAATACGTAATCTCTTTATAATTTTCTTTCTTCTCATTTCAGAAGCAACAGACTCTAACTCCTGTCTTAAATTCTTCCTAATTTCATGTAAATCAAGGCGTATTAGCAATTCTCTTATAGCTTCAACACCTTGCATAGCTATAAAGCTATCGACCCCATAGCTATCTTTAGCTTCATTATAAGCTTTCTCACTAATAATTTCACCTTTTTCAAAAGAGGAAACAAGAGGATCTATTACAACATAATTATCACTATATAAAATACTTTCGATATCTCTAAGAGACATATCTAATAATGCTCCAATTCTTGAAGGAAGTGACTTCAAAAACCATATATGAGCAACAGGAGATGCAAGCTCTATATGACCCATTCTTTCTCTTCTTACTTTAGAAGATGTAACTTCTACTCCACATTTTTCGCATATACGGCCCCTATGTCTTCTTTTTTTGTACTTTCCACATAAACATTCATCATCATTGACAGGACCAAAAATTTTAGGACAAAATAATCCACCTTTCTCAACTTTGAATGTACGGTAGTTTGCAGTTGAAACATCTGTTATCTCTCCATAAGACATACGTTTAATACTTTCAGGGCTAGCAATGGAAATGCTAACCTCATTAAAAGATTGTGCGATATTAGTGTGAGATATATCTTCAATTACTATGTCATTTTGCTTCAAATCCACATTAAAACACAAGGAACGCAACTCTTTTATCATGACATTAAAGGATTCAGGAATTCCACATTCAAAGTTACTGTCACCTTTTATTACCGATTCATAAATCTTAACCCTGCCATTAATGTCATCAGACTTCACAGTTAACATTTCCTGCAAAGTGTAAGCAGCACCGTAGGCTTGCAGTGCCCAACATTCCATTTCACCAAAACGCTGACCACCAAAATGAGACTTTCCTCCAAGAGGTTGTTGAGTAACCAAACTATAAGGTCCTACTGAACGCGCATGAATTTTACCATCTACTAAGTGATGCAACTTAAGCATGTACATGTAACCAACTGTAACTTTGCGATCAAACTTCTCACCCGAGCAACCATCATATAATACAACTTGCCCAGAGTTATCCAATCCAGCAAGTTCAAATAGCTTTACTATTTGTTCATCTTTTGGACCTTCAAATACAGGTGCAGTAACAGGAATGCCATCACGCAACTTATACGCAAATTCAATGAGGTGATTATCATTAATATCGCGAATGTTATTACAAATAGATAAATTACTGCCACAACTATAAACCTCAATCAGGAAGTGACGTAAACTACTGTGTGCATCTTTACAAGAGTTGAAATAATTCTCTACTAATGTAGTCAATTCATTATTTAATTCATCCTTATTAGGCGTATCTAAAATAGAAGCCGTTATTTCATCATCATTAATATCCTCAAATTTTTTATTATCAAGATATAATGCTGCAAATTTTTCAAAATCATCATCACTGAGAGATCTAATTGCCTCACAAAAAGCACGTTTGATTTTATTGATCTCATCAAGAATATTGCCTACTTTTTCTCCTAATTTTTTACAAGCCCAACCTACATGCGTTTCCAATATTTGACCTACATTCATTCGCGAAGGAACGCCAAGAGGGTTAAGAATAATATCAATAGGAGTACCATCTTCTAAATAAGGCATATCTTCTACTGGAACAACTCGAGAAATCACACCTTTATTTCCATGTCTACCAGCCATTTTATCCCCTGGCTGCAAACTATGTTTTACAGCAATAAAAACTTTTACTGACATCGACACACCTTGAGGCAGATCATAGCCTTCATGCAATTTTTCTACTTTTCGCTTAAAGTTTGCTATCGCATGTGATACTTTTTCATCAAAATCTTTTTTTAAGCTCTCAACTTGCTTAGAAATAGATTGGTTTTTCAATCCTATATCCCACCATCCCTCACGTTCAATAAAATTAATACTTTCTCGATCTTGCGAGCCAGAATTAATAAGAATTTTTCTTAATTCATCATAGAAATATTGATTAATAACATTGATTATATGGTCCCGCTCTTTCTCAAAATCATTTACCTCTTTTTGCTTAATAAGAAACGCCCTTTCGTTTTCTTCTTCCCCTCTGCGTGTAAAGACCTGCACATCAATCACTATCCCTTCAATATCTGGAGATGTATATAAAGAGGAATCCACACAATCAAATGACTTTTCACCAAAAATTGTCATTAACAATTTTGTCTCAGGAGGCAATGAAAGAGAATGCTTAGGTGTAACTTTCCCCACCAAAATATAACCTGGACCAACTCTTGTACCAACCTTTACTATACCACTATCATCCAAGTGATAAAGATTTTCTTCATTAACACCGGGTATGGCACGAGTTATTTTTTCCGACCCTAAAGGAGTGTCATGTACAACACATTCAAATTCTTCTATATGAATAGAAGTAAATAGATCTTTTTTAACAACTTCACTAGAAATAATGATTGAGTCTTCAAAATTAGAACCTTGCCAAGACATAAAAGCGACTAGCAAATTTTGGCCAAGTGCCAATTCACCGTTATTAATAGCAGGACCATCAGCTATCACATCACCTTCCTTAACACAATCACCTACATGCACCAGTGGTTTCTGGTTAATACAAGTATTATGGTTAGAACGCTGAAATTTTCTTAGATGATAAATATCCACATCCAAGTAGTTAATTCCTCCTTTGTCAAAAGCACGTATAACTATAGAGTTACTATCTGAGCTGTCAACTATGCCACCACGTTTTGCTAAAACTACAGCACCAGAGCCAGAAGCTACGAAAGACTCCATGCCAGTAGCAACCAAAGGAGCAGTAGGCTTCAATAAAGGTACAGCTTGACGCTGCATATTTGAACCCATTAACGCTCTATTAGCATCATCATTTTCTAAAAATGGAATTAAAGAAGCAGCAACCGATATTACCTGCTTAGGAGATAAATCAATGTAACTTACTTGATTACTATTTACCATTACAAAGGTACCAGCATACCTACAGTATAACATATCATCAACAAAGCAGTTGTTCTCATCAAGCTTTGCGCTGGTATCGGCTATATAATATAAACCTTCATCTATAGCAGACAGATACTCAATTTGATCAGTAACAACCTTATTAACTACTTTCCTATAAGGACTTTCAATGAACCCATATTTATTAATACGAGCGTATATAGCTAAGCTATTAATTAAGCCTATATTCTGCCCCTCAGGAGTTTCAATAGGGCAAATTCTTCCGTAATGAGTTGGATGAACATCACGCACTTCAAATCCCGCCCTCTCTCTTGTTAAACCACCAGGACCTAACGCTGACAACCTTCTTTTATGTGTTATTTCAGATAATGGATTAGTCTGATCCATAAATTGAGATAATTGGGAAGAGTTGAAAAAATCTCTTAAGACATTGGTTAACACTTTTGGATTTATAAAATCAGATGGAGAGACTTTATCTAAACTAGAAGTAGACATAGAATCAACTACTGCCCGTCCCAATTTTAATAATCCAGTTCTAAATTGATTTTCTATAAACTCTCCAACTGAACGGACTCTTCTATTTGCTAAATGATCAATATCATCTACAGATCCTTGACCATCACGTAACAATACTATTTTTCTTATAATTTCAATAATGTCTTCATGTGTTAAAGTAGTTAAATTTTCCTCATAATTTAACCCAAGGCAAGAGTTAAGTTTTAATCTACCAATGTTAGACAAATCACAATATTCCGAACTGAAGAAAAGATTACGAAAAAACTCCTCTACTATCTTTAAAACAGGAACTTCACCAGGACGCAAAACCTTATATATTTCATATAGAGCGTTCTCATAAGACATGTTTTCATCTAAGAAAAGTGTGTTTAATATGTAAGGTCCAACAGAAACATTATCTATGTTCAACACTGATATTTTATCTATAGATAATAATTCAAGCTTTTTTATATCCTCTAATTTTATAGATTCACCAGCAGATAAGACTTTTGTAGAACTAGCACTATCTATTAAATCTTCTGCAAGAAATAAACCACATATAGAATCATAAGGAATTAGATACTCTTTCAATCCGTTATCATATAGATTTTTAGCTAATTTTGAAGTAATACGAACATTAGCTTTAAGTAACACATTGCCTTCAACATTCTTTAAATCAAAAGGAAGCCTCACTCCCTTGAATTTATCAGGGGAAAAAGGTACTCTCCAGCCACTTTTATGTTTTATATACTCTATTTTTTCATAAAATTTATTAAGTATGTCATTATTTGATAAGCCCAAAGCCTTTAATAAAACTGATATTGGCAACTTTCTCTTTCTATCAATACGAAAATACAAATGATCTTTAACATCAAACTCAATATCAAGCCAAGAACCCCTATAAGGAATCACTCTAGCAGAATAGATCAATTTGCCAGAATTGTAAGTTTTTCCCTTATCACTATCAAAAAAGACTCCTGGAGATCTATGCATTTGTGAAACGATAACTTTCTCTACGCCATTGATGATGAAAGTACCTTTATCAGTCATCATAGGCAGTTCACAAAAGCGAACCTCCTGCTCTTCAGCAGATTTTATAACAGTTGCAAGCTTAGAATGATCATCATCTTCTTTAATCTCTTGATATTTTTCAAGAGAAACACCATCCTGCATAATAACAAGACGTATAGAAGCAATAACCTGAGCAGAAAAAGTTATACCACGTTTTATACATTCAGACTCACTATACTTAAGATCATCTACCCTACAATTCAAAAATTCGATAGTAGCCCTATGCAAAGGATCAGATATTGGAAAAATTGTATGAAAGATAGCTTCAAGTCTTTCATTACTCTCATTATTAGGAGTAAAGGAATTATATGACCCCTTTTGGACTTTAACCAAATCCAACAAAGAATCTTTTAAATCAATCGACCTGGAATAAGAAACTCTAGGAACAAAAGCACTAGAAGCACACATATAAGAAGAATCAACCATTAAAATACCTTCACTAATTAAAAGAGCTATATCAACATAAAATTAATATACTAACATTTTATTCAAGCTCAACTTTAGTTGCTCCTGCTTCAATAAGTTTTTGCTTTATTTTTTCTGCTTCGTCTTTAGAAACATTAGCAGTCAAATCTTTTGGTAAAGACTCAACTAATTCTTTCGCTTCTTTTAAATTCAATGTAGAATTAACTTCTCTAATAGCTTTAATCACTCCTATTTTTTTGCTTGCATCAATCTCTTTGATTACAACTTTATATTCAGCTTTTTCTTGAGCAACAGGAGCATTAGCATTATCACTAATAGGCACCCCAGCACCAACAGCTCCACCAAGAAAAGAACCACTAGGCAACCCTATTTTTTCTTCTAGAACTTTTACAAGTTCAGAAGCTTCTAATAGATTTAAAGATAATATTTTATCAACCAAATCACTTGTTATATTATTCATACTGACCACCTTATTTAACAACAAATTTATTTTTTAGAACTATAGTAATCCAAAACTCTCATAAGCCTCATAGAAGATGAATTAATAGACAATGCTAACCGAGCAGGAATATCATAAGATATTAAACGCATAATTTTAACACGCAATTCATCCAGAGAGGGAAGCTTAGCCAATTTGTTAACATCTTCCACTGTTAACAATTCATTTATATGAGCCGCACAAATCACAGACATTTTTTCTTTGTTAGCATTAATAAAATCAACTATTAACTTTGCAGCTTCTACTATAGCACTAGAATATATAATAGCAACAGAACCAGAAAATTTACCTGATAAATAAGAAAATTTACCAGTCCTTTCCAAAGCCAAGCAAGCTAGAGTATTTTTAACTACTAACATCCCACCCATTACAGATTTTAGACTATTCCTAAGAATTAATGAATTGCTAACATTCATAGACTTGAAATTTACCAATATTAAGAAATCATTATTTACAAACACATTCATTATGTTTTGTATAAATTCATCCTTATCTTTACGCTTCACAATTTCGCTCCCTTAAATTATATCTTCTACTTTGTTTATTTTATGAGCTTTACCCATAGTTGAATTTAAAAAAACGCTTTTAAAGTAAACTCCTTTCACAGAAGCAGGTTTATTGTCTCTAATTACTTTAAGAAAGGCTTTTAAATTTTCCAGCAAATCATCAATATCAAATTTAATACTTCCTAATTTACCATGAATAACCCCATTTTTATCCGTCCTGAATTTTATTTGACCAGACTTAATGGTTTTAGTAGCTTCCGCAATGTTAGAAGTCACAGTACCAAATTTAGGGTTAGGCATCAGCCCTTTAGCACCCAATACTTTTGCAATAGGAGTGATTTTTGCCATGAAATCAGGAGTAGTGATGCACCAATCAACATTCAACTTTCTACCTTTTTTTATCTCTTCAATTAAATCTTCTCCTCCTGTAATATCAGCACCAGCTTTTTCAGCTTCTAATAAATGTTTATCTTGAGCAAAAACAGCTACTTTAATATTCTTCCCGATACCTTTAGGCAACACTACTGTACCACGCACCTGCTCTTCAGATTTACGTGAATCTACACCTAAATTGACTGCGATATCAACTGATTCATTAAATTTTTCTGAAGCAGACTCAACAATCTTCTCCAAACACCGCTTAGAATCATCATTATATGTACTCATTTACCTAACCTTCCACAACTTCTATACCCATAGATTTTGCAGTGCCTATAACCATCTTCACTGCTGAATCTTCATTATCCACTTTCATATCAACCATCTTACACTTTGCCACTTTAATGATAGCAGACATAGATAATTTAGCCACTAATTCTTTACCAGAATTACCAGAACCTTTACTTAATTTAGCTTCCTGCTTAAGCAAATAAGCCACAGGCGGACCGCTGACAGTAAAATCATGAGAGCGATCATCCTTTATGGAAATTCTCACTGTTACTAAATCACCTACTTTATAACTAGCGTTAGCAGCGCTAGTAGCTTTATTAAAAGCTTCACAAAATTTAGGAACAGGTATACCACGCGGGCCAAGTACTGAAGCAATTTTCGGTCCTGGAACTGCTTTTCCAGCTTCCATAAGCAAGTTAATCTTAGCAACTACATTACTCATAATTAATCCTCTATTTTCTCTACTTGAGCCAAATCAAGCTCTATTATTGTTGGCTTACCTAAGATTGATACTTCAATATTAATAATTTTTTTCTCATCATTTACCATATCTACCTTACCAGTAAAATTTTGAAAAAGACCATCATTAATTTTTACTTTTTCACCTTTCTCATAACCATAACTCAACTTTTTCGTTTCTTGAGCATTGTAAAGCGCACTACACATTGAGCGAATCTCATTATCCTCAATCACCTTTGGAACATTACCATTTTTTAAAAATCCATAAACCTTAAGAGATTTTGGTATATTATTAATAAAATTTAATACCTCATCGCATAAATTCATGTATAAAAAGACATAACCAGGAAAGGACTTCCTTCGTTTAGCATTTTTTTTAGATTTTAAATCCATCTCACTTAATTCTTCACAAGGAATAAAAACCCTATTAAAATAATTATTAATATTCAATCTCATAGAATTTTCTAATATATATTGGCGCACTTTCTCTTCATAATTAGAGGCAACTCTTAAAATGTACCACTTATATCTATTAAATTCCTTACGTTTTAAAATTACCTCATCATCTGAAATCATCTCAAAATGACCAGACTCATCACCACAAAACCCAGTCATTTGATTCAAAATATTTTTGCTTTCATCACACAGATGCATACATATATATACTTCACATAACTCTTTTATATCAGATTTTACATCACATACTGTCTGATAAGGAATAAACACCTCCTTAAAGTAAACAGTATTGGTTGCCAACTCGCATATATCCTTCTCATACCCGTAATCGACTTTAATGATATACCATTTATACTTATATTCCATAAATAATTCCAAATAAAGTCTTAATTACGTAAAGAGACATAAAATCTACGAAGCAAAAGAAAATCGAAAAGCATAATATAACAGTTATTACAATAAACAAAGATGACAATACCTGCTGTTTTTTTATCCAAGCAATTCTCCTTATTTCTTGCTTTATATCGCAAAAAAAAACATACAGGTTTTTTAACATTTCTACCATAATATTAATGCAGGAGCGATAGGAATTGAACCTACAACCTCTGGTTTTGGAGACCAGCGCTCTACCAATTGAGCTACACTCCTATAATTCAAAGTTTACTCTAAAATTTCCGAAACAACGCCAGAACCAACAGTTCTACCACCTTCTCTTATCGCAAAACGTAATCCTTTATCCATTGCTATTGGTACTTGCAACTCCACTTCTATACTTACATTGTCCCCTGGCATTACCATCTCCTTTCCATCTAGCAATTTTATGCTCCCAGTTACATCCGTTGTCCTTAAATAAAACTGTGGCTGATAATTTCCAAAAAATGGTGTATGCCTTCCTCCTTCTTCTTTCTTCAATATATACACCTCCGCATTAAATTTCTTATGCGGGGTTATTGTCCCTGGTTTTGCCAATACTTGCCCTCTCTCCACTTCTTCTCTCTTTGTTCCTCTTAGTAGTATTCCTACATTGAGTCCTGCACTTCCCTTATCTAGCAACTTCTTAAACATCTCAACACCAGTACATGTCGTCTTTTGCGTCGCTTTCAGACCTATTATCTCTATATCATCCCCTGTCTTTATCTCCCCCTTCTCTATTCTTCCTGTTACTACCGTCCCTCGGCCCGATATTGAAAATACATCTTCTATTGGCAACAAAAACGGCAAATCTACAGGCCTTGGAGGTACTGCCACATACTCATCTAACTTCTCCATCAATTTATCTATTGATTTCTTTCCATACTCACTATTATCATCCTCTAATGCTTTTAACGCAGACCCAACTATCACAGGCACTTCATCACCTGGAAATCCATACTTACTCAGCAACTCTCTCACTTCCATTTCTACCAAATCTATCATATCAGCATCAGCAACATCAGCTTTATTTATATATACCACGATATATCCAACACCCACCTGTTTTGCCAGCAATATATGCTCTCTCGTTTGTGGCATCGGCCCATCAACCCCTGACACTACCAATATCGCTGCATCCATCTGTGCTGCACCTACTATCATATTCTTTACATAATCAGCATGTCCAGGGCAATCAACGTGTGCATAGTGTCTCTTTTCTGTTTGATATTCAACATGCGCTGTTGCTATTGTTATACCTCTCTTTCTCTCTTCTGGCGCTTTATCTATTTGATCATATGCTACAAAATTACCATAATGCTTTGTTATCGCCGCTGTTAACGTTGTCTTCCCATGATCCACATGTCCTATCGTTCCCACGTTTACATGCGGCTTTCCAAATGCTTCTACTATCGCTGTCATAATTACTAACCTTTAATTATACTTTAACTTTAACTCATCAACCACATATTGTGGCACTTGTTCATAACAAGAAAAATGCATACTATACTGAGCTCTTCCCTGAGATATAGAACGCAAAACATTTATATAACCAAACATATTTGCAAGAGGAACCGAAGCAGTAATTATTTTGCTATTATTACCTAAATCCAGCATATCAACAACACTGCCTCTTCTACTATTTATATCACCCATAACATCACCCATATATTCTTCAGGAGTAATGATTTCCACTTTCATTATAGGTTCTAGCATTTTTGGACCAGCTTTATTTGCCATTTCCTTAAAAGCACCTTTAGCAGCAAGTTCAAAAGCCAAAGGACTAGAATCAACATCATGAAAAGCACCATCAAGAAGAGTAGCCTTAAAATCAATCAATGGAAAGCCGGAAATTATACCACCTTCTTTTATCAACTCCAAGCCATTTTGCACTCCAGGTATATACTCTTTTGGAATAGCACCGCCTACAATTTTACTTTCAAACTGAAAGCCAAAACCAGGCTCAAGAGGTTCGAATTTTATTTTAACTTTAGCAAACTGACCAGCACCACCTGATTGTTTTTTATGAGTGTAATCAATTTCAACAGATTTAGTGATAGTTTCACGATATGCAACTTGAGGCGCACCAACGTTAGCTTCAACATTAAACTCGCGCTTCATTCTATCAACAATAATCTCAAGATGCAGCTCACCCATACCTTTCAATATAGTCTGCCCACTCTCTGCATTTACTGACATCCTTAAAGAAGGATCTTCTGCAACCAATCTATTCAAAGCAACACCTAATTTTTCCTGATCTGAGGTGGTTTTCGGTTCTATAGCAATTTCAATAACAGGATCAGGAAATTCCATACGCTCTAATAGTATAGGAAAATCAGATGAACATAAAGTATCACCAGTAATTGTTTTCTTTAATCCAACTAAGGCAACTATATCACCAACTTTAGCTTCGTTTATATCTTCTCTGTTATTTGCATGCATAAGCAACATTCTACCAATTCCTTCAGTCTCATTCTTTCCAGCATTTAACACAGCAGATTTAGATTTTAACTTACCGGAATAAATACGAATAAACGTCAAGCTACCTACAAATTTATCCGTCATCACTTTAAACGCAAGAGCAACGAATTTCTCTTTTTCTGAAGGTTTGATCTCAATTTTCTTTTCTGAATCTTTAGGATCAGTTCCAATAATTACATCAACATCAATAGGAGAGGGTAAAAAATCAACCACACCATCTAAAAGTGATTGCACGCCTTTGTTTTTAAAAGCTGACCCACATAATACAGGGACAAATTTTCCTTTAATGGTCCCGCTTCTCACACACTTTTTCAACAAATCAATTGGCAGATCGTTAGATTCAAAGTAAGTATTTATCGCCTCATCATCCATTTCAGCTGCAGCATCTAATAAAAGATTTCGATACTCTTGAGCCTTATCAAGCAAATCAGAAGGAATATCTTCATAAGAAAATTTAGCGCCTAATGTTTCTTCTTGCCATATAATAGCTTTCATAGAAATAAGATCGATTATGCCTTTAAAATCTTTCTCACTTCCTATTGGCAACTGAATAACTAAAGGTGATGCGCCAAGCTTCGTTTTTATCATATCGACACATCGATAAAAATTTGCCCCGATTCTATCCATTTTATTAACAAAGCAGATACGAGGAACGTTATATTTATCAGCTTGACGCCAAACTGTCTCAGACTGAGGCTCAACTCCAGCAACTCCATCAAATACAGCAACCGCACCATCCAAAACCCTCAAAGATCTCTCAACTTCAATAGTGAAGTCAACATGACCAGGAGTATCTATTATATTAATCCTATAATCATTCCAAAAACATGTTGTTGCAGCAGAGGTAATTGTAATGCCACGCTCCTTCTCTTGCTCCATCCAATCCATAGAAGCTGCACCATCGTGCACTTCACCAATCCTATTTTGTTTGCCAGTATAAAATAAAATACGCTCTGTTGTGGTGGTCTTGCCAGCATCTATATGAGCCATTATTCCTATATTTCTATACCTAGATATTAAAACTTCCATACCACAATCAATCAGCTAATATTAAAAACGAAGATGAGAAAATGCCTTATTAGCTTCAGCCATTTTATACTTTTCTTCACACATCTTAAATGCACCACCACATTTATTATAAGCATCTAATATTTCAGACTGCAAACAATAAACAGTAGTTCTACCGCTCTTTTTTCGAGCAGCAGAAGTTGCTCTAGCAATCCACCTTAATGCCAAAGAAATTGCTCTATCTTGACGAATTTCAACAGGGACTTGATAAGTTGCACCACCAATACGCCGAGAGCGTACTTCTATAGAAGGGGTAACATTTTCTACTGCTGTTTCAAAAATTGATAAGGCATCTTTGCCTATTTTCTTTTCAGCTAAGGACAAAGCACTATAAGCAATCTTTTCTGCAATAGATTTTTTACCACATTTCATAATTATATTAATAAAACGCATAAGCAAGACACTACCATAACGAGAGTCAGGGCTTGTTCTTTTTTTTGCTTTATTACGACGTGCCATAAATTTTAACCAGATTTCTTTACACCATATTTTGAACGAGCTTTCTTTCGATTTTGCACACCACGTAGATCAAGAGCACCTCTTATTATGTGATAACGTACACCCGGCAAATCCTTAACTCGCCCACCACGTATTAAAACAACAGAATGCTCTTGTAAATTATGACCTTCGCCAGGTATATAAGCCGTCACTTCACCGTATCCACTAATCTTTACTCTAGCTACCTTACGTAGTGCTGAATTAGGCTTTCTAGGAGTTGTAGTATATACCTTAGTGCAAACACCCCTTCTTTGAGGATTGCATTTTCCCAAAGCTGGCACCTTCTTCTTGCGAGTTAACCCTGATCTACCTTTACATATTAATTGATTTATCGTAGGCATATACTGTAAACTTAAAACTCTAAAAACAACTAAGTCTTAGTTATAAAATAATAAACCTCAATAGTCAATATAAAAATAAACATTACTACTCTAATAATCTCAGCCTAATTGCTTTGAAAGCTACTGATAATTATATGCTAAAGCGCATATTGGTTTTAATATTAAGAAATTATCACTTGCTGTGGTCGAATTAATATAGATATGGAACAAGTAATATACTGTGATGGCTATCAAAGAATATGCAGAAAATAATGCTTATAATAGAGCCAAGAGCTTCTAACATTAATGCAAAAATACCAACCGAACTAACCGAATTACCAGTAAAGCCGGATGATTTTTACAATCCTACTCTTGACACTTAGATTTAATGCAGCTACCCTAAGTTCAAAATTCTATACTCAATTTTGCTGTTCTTGCATACAAGGAACACGTTTTTAGAATAATGAAAACAATCAGCGCTTTAATTAAAGAAGGTTCAAAGCTACTATCATCACATAGAATTGAATCACCACATTTGGATTGTGAAATCATCATGCAGTACGTACTTGGAGTAGAAAGATCATTCACAATCATGAATCACATCAATCAGGTACCAAGAAACAAAGAACTTCTATTCTGGAAATTAACAAAAAAAAGAGCAGAAAGATATCCAATATCGCAAATAATAGGTAATCGTGAATTCTGGAGTAAAAATTTTATAGTTAACCAACATGTTCTAGATCCAAGACCAGATAGTGAGACAGTAATTTCAACAGTGTTAAAATATTACCAAAATAAGAAGCAAAAAATAAAAATTGCAGATTTTGGCACAGGCACAGGCTGTTTGTTGATCTCCGTACTTAGTGAGTATGAATATGCTATTGGAGTTGGTTTTGAAAAAAGCCTGGAAGCATACAAAATTACCTACCAGAACACAAAGAAACATAATCTTCTCAACAGAGCTAAAATATTTCCAAATTCGTGGATAGAATGCAGAGATTTATTTGATCTCATAATAAGCAATCCTCCATATATTAAAAGAAGTAAGTTAAAAGATCTGCAAGCTGAAGTGCAAAAAGAGCCAAGAATTGCTCTTGATGGCGGTATCGATGGATTGAGCTGTTACCTGAGTATTTTTCCAATATTGAAAAAGTGCCTTAAAAAAGATGGGTTTGCGATATTGGAAATAGGCGAAGATCAAAGCAATATTGACAAAATAATACCCTTATATGGACTGGCTTTTCAGGAATACGTATACGACTTGGCTGGAATGAAAAGATGCATTGTTGTAAAGCAAGATAAAGAACATGACTAGTAGAACGCTAGCTTTCTAAGAACCTGTTCATAATCTCAAGAAAGGCATAAAGTAAGAAATAGAGTGTATAAATTAGGATATATGAGGAGTGTATACCCAAGTGACATAAGTCGAGAGAAGTTTGAGATTATTTCACCAGATCTGGAGTCTTGTGGAAAAAACAAAACCAAGAAAACTTGATTTGTATGATATATTTTGCGAAGTGTTGTACGCCCTAAAAAGTGGTTATCAGTGGAGGATGCTACCAAAAGAGTTTCCAAAATGGCGCAATTGTTATGATTATTTCAAAAATGGAGTGAAAAAGTAAAAGGAAATAAAAAAAAGTATTTTGGAGTGCATGTTAAAAAAAATAGTTAGTGTGGTCCGACAAAACAATGTTTGGAAAGAAAAAATCAGCTTTTGCATAATTGACACTCAGAGTGTAAAGAACGCAGACACTGATGAAGAAAAAGGCTATGACGCTGGTAAAAAAATCTCAGGAATAAAACGCCATATCGCACGAGATATAGATGTTTGCTATTTATTCTTAAGCTTGGGAGTGTTAAATAGCATTTTACTTTTTTTAGTATGTAGAGATTTTCTAGGAATTATTCTATTGAATTCTATGATATTATTTTTTGTAACATTGTTATACATACCATAAAAGTGAACTGACGAAATTTGTAAAGGAATTTTATGGCTTAGCTACATGGTACTAACACTCAAGTAAATTTTCATCAATGACGCAATTTGCTATGTCTATATCTCACATAGCTTACAACTTGCTTTACTCCTTTTACTTTTCTTGCAATTGCTATTACAGCTTTTAATTCCGCCTTATTTTGAGCTATACCCATCAAATAAACGACTCTATCAACTGTATTAACGCTATAATTAATTGATTTAATATTTCTTTTTCCCAGAAGCCTCGTGCTTATCTCTGCTGTTATCATACCATCTACAGTAACATCTAGCATAGAAGCCATTTTAATTGGTGTGACTCTTATTTCATTTATCACTTCTTTAATCTCTTTTTGCTGCCAAGCTATTTTCTCTGCTGTGAGTTGCTTTTCATGATTATCAACATTTCCAATGAGTAATACTCTTCCTTCACTCACTTTAACTTTTATAGATGAGAACAGTCCGTGTTTTAAGAGTCCCTTATTGATTCTTATTACTATAGTTGTATCATCAATAATGTTTCCCAAGGATTTATCTTGCATTGTTATTGCTGTAGCCGCTGCAGTTGCTGTTACCACTATACCACTCACAAGAGTCGTACAGCCACTCTGTGTAATCAGAAAAATTGCGAGTAAGAAGCTTGCTATTAATCTCATTATTAATTTCCAGAGTTTAGAGCTTTAATTAAAGAATATTAATAAGCTTTTTTTATTGTGTAAATACTATAAATTGAATAAGCCTTGAATATTTCTAAGACAGTACTTATCTCAATAATGTTAGTTAAAGTAATTCAGGCTTAGATTCATAGTGGAGTTAACCAGTATTATAAGTTCAGTCTGTGGTACTAAAATCTAATCTTTAAATTGCATAAGATGAAAGAAGTGGTTATCTATAAGTTAATGAAGGGTTCTTGCGGATATGGCGAAATTGGTAGACGTGCCAGGTTTAGGTCCTGGTGAGCTTGCTCGTGGGGGTTCAAGTCCCTCTATCCGCACTTAAAGTCATGTAACTCAGGTTTTAAGAGAAAATTTATAATCACTAAGTACACTTTTGTTTGTATAAGAACCTGTTCTTAAGGATTGTATTTAACTTAAATTCTGGTAAAATGGCTTTATTAAAACATAAATAAAATATTGATAACAGGTTGTAATGTCTAGTAATATAACTCAAAATGCAGTCGAAGCAGATACATTAAGTAATATATATACCTATAAGGAACTTAGTGTAGATAAACTAAAGTATGAGTATGAAATCACAGTTAGTAGTGATTATATAGAACAAAAGATAAACTCTAGATTACAAGAAATAGCGAAGGATGCAAAATTGCCTGGATTTAGATCCGGAAAGATGCCTTACGATCTTGTTGTTACAAATTATAAAAACGAAGCTTTGGAATATGTGATAAAAGATACGATTGACTATTGCTCAAGTGATTTAATGAAAAAAATCGAAGTTAAGTCTCACATCCATCCTAAGGTTGATATTATGTCATTACCAAACCTGGATAAAAAGGATGAAAAAGGCGACTTTCTGTACAAATTATCTTTTGAATCGATGCCAAAAGTGCCAGTAATAGATCTTGATAAAATAAATTTGAAGAAAGTTAAGGCAAAAATCAAAGAGGGAGACATAAAAGAATTTATTGATTCTATAAAAACAAAATTTCCTAACTTTGTCTCTGTTGATGATGCTTCTTATCAAGCAAAAAACGAGGATAAACTGATAATTGACTTTGAAGGGCGAATTAGAAATAAGCTCTTTCAAGGTGGAAGTGGCAAAAATTTTACTGTTAATTTAGGATCTGGAACATTTATAAATGGTTTTGAAGATCAATTAATTGGCATGAAAAAAGGGGAAACAAAAAGCTTTAAGTTGAGATTTCCTGAAGATTACCAGGTAATTTCCCTTGCGGGGCAGGAGGCTGCTTTTTCTGTTCGAGTTAATGATATTCAGATTGCCGAAGATTTGCAAAGTGATAATGAAATAGCTAGGAGAATTGGTTTTGAAGATCATTCTTCGCTAATAAATCACGTAAAAGAAGTAATTGATAATCAGTGTAAAGAAATGGGAGATCTCTTAATTAAGAAAGAGCTATTTGATTGTTTGGATGCTAGTTATAGTTTTGATTTGCCTATAGAAGTAGTAAAACAGGAACAGCAGAGAGTGGAAAGAGAGTTGAATGCTAAAGATGATTCTTGTAAAGAAGCTGAAAGACGTGTAAAGCTTGCAATGCTATTTATGGAGTTCAGTAAAGAACATGAAATATCATTAACTCAAAGTGATATTATGAATGTTATTGTAAATCAATATGTCAGTAAAGATGTATCATTTGACAGAGTATTTAAACATTTTAAATCAGACGGACAATTTCAGGAATTAGTTAGAGGGCAAGCGCTTGAGTATAAAGTGACAGATTATATGATAGAAAAAGCTAGTAAAGAAGAACAGATTGTTTCTGTGAAAGAATTAAAGGAATTATTTGATAATATTTGATAGGAAAAGGTATGACTCTTATACCAATTGTAGTTGAACAAACTAGTCGCGGTGAGCGGGCTTATGACATATATTCAAGGCTAGTAAAAGAAAGAATAATTTTCGTAACTGGCCCTATTGAAGACAACATGGCCAGCGTAATAGTAGCACAGCTTTTATTTTTAGAATCGGAAAATCCTGATAAAGACATTCATATGTATATTAATTCGCCAGGCGGTGTTGTAACTGCTGGTTTATCAATCTACGATACAATGCAGTACATAAGTCCAGACGTTTCAACTTTATGTATAGGTCAAGCTGCATCTATGGGTTCTTTGTTGCTTGCAGCTGGTGCGAAAGGTAAGCGCCACTCTCTACCTCATTCAAGAATTATGATACATCAACCATCTGGTGGTTATCAAGGTCAAGCAACTGATATAGAAATACATGCTAAGGAAATTTTGCGAATTAAGAAAAAGCTAAATCAAATTTATGAAAAACATACTGGGCATTCACTCAAGAAGATTGAAGGAATGATGGAAAGAGATAAATTTTTGGATCCTATAGAAGCAATGAAACTTGGCTTGATTGATAAAGTAATAGCTGAGCGTAAAGATATGAAGATTGAAAATATTAAAGTTAAACAAAAGGTAGTTTAATGGATAACAATAATGATTTACACTACTGTTCTTTTTGTAACAAGGCACAAAACGAAGTAGATAAATTGATTACTAACTCTTCAGATGGTTTAAAGGTGTTCATTTGTAATGAATGCATAGAGTTATCCCATAAAGCAATAAGTCAAAAGAAAGAGAGAGCTTTTAATTCAGATCATATATCTGATATGAAGCTATTACTAAAGAAACCTGAAGATATAAAAAATTTTCTTAGTAAGCATGTTGTAGGTCAGGAACATGCGCAACACGTTTTATCTGTGGCTATGTATAACCATTGTCAATCCATGGTGCAACTTCATTCTATAAGTGATATTGAAATTGAGAAGTCAAATATAATGCTTATTGGCCCTACTGGTTCTGGTAAGACTTTGCTAGCAAAAACACTTGCTAAAGTTTCAGATGTGCCATTTGCTATGGCCGATGCGACAACTTTGACTGAGGCAGGTTATGTAGGTGATGATGTAGAAAGCGTGTTGTCACGTCTATTACAAGCTGCAAATTATGATGTTGCAAAGGCACAGCATGGTATAGTGTTTATCGATGAAATAGATAAGATCACAAGAAAGTCTGAAAGCGCTTCAATAACCCGTGATGTTTCAGGTGAAGGGGTCCAACAAGCTCTACTAAAAATCATGGAAGGTACGGTTGCTTATGTTCCTCCACAAGGAGGGCGAAAACACCCGCAACAAGAGTTTATACAAGTAGACACTAGTAACATACTATTTATTTGTGGAGGAGCTTTTGAAGGCCTAAATAAAATTATTGAGGCAAGAAAAAAGGGAACATCAGTTGGCTTTGGAGCAGATATAAGTCAGTCTAAAGCACAAAAGAAAAAAAATGCTTTACGCGATGCTCAACCTGAGGACTTAATCAAATTCGGTTTGATACCCGAATTTGTAGGACGGGTTCCAATAACTGCTGTTCTAGATGAGCTGGATCACGAGGATTTAATACATGTGTTGACAGAGCCAAGAAATGCGCTAGTAAAACAATATAAAGCATTGCTTGCATTTAGTAAAGTAAACCTTGAGTTTTCAGATGAAGCAATATCAGCTATTGCTAAAAAAGCTATAAGCTATAAAACAGGTGCAAGGATGTTACGTGCTATCTTAGAGTCACTTTTGCTTGATGTTATGTATACAGCTGGCAATGGAGGTTTTGAAGGTAGCGCTATAACGGTTACTAAGAAAATGGTAGAATTAGGCAAAGCGACGATTAATCATAATAATAAGGGTAGTGTTATAACGGTTAATGATTAATTTGAGGCATATATTATGAGTATTGGACGTGCTGTAAACTTTAATTCTACTGTATTACCAGTATTACCTCTAAGAGATGTAGTAATTTTTCCAAATATAATGTTGCCTTTATTCGTAGGTAGAGAAAAATCTGTTCATGCACTAGAGTATGCAATAAGTAGCAGTAGTCACCAAAACGAGATTTTTCTCATAGCACAAAAAGATGGTTCTATTGATAATCCAGAGCCAGAGAATCTTTATGAAGTAGGCGTGCTAGCAAACATTATACAACCATTAATAAAACTGCCTGACAATGCAGTAAAAGTCATGATTCATGGGGTAAGAAGGGGAAGAGTTATAGAATATATTAGCTCTCACACTTTGTTACAGGCCAGAGTAGCGTTAGATGGTCATTATGAGTATGGAGAAAATGAAGATAATATTGATTTAGAAGCTTTAAGGCGTTCTGTTATAGATGCATTCGACAATTGGTGTAAACTAAGCAAGAAAAGTCGACCCGAGATTATTATTGACCCCATTGATCAAGTTAAAGAGGTTAATCAAATTGTAGATATGATAGCTTCGCACTTAAATATAAAGGTATCAGATAAGCAAAACATACTTGAAGTTTATAACCCAAAAGAGCGTTTAAAAAAAGTTTTTGCTCTTATTGAGAGAGAAATAAGTATTTTGAGTGCACAAAACCGCTTGTATAAGACAATTAAATCACAGGTTGAAAGTACTCAAAAAGTTTACTACCTTAATGAGCAATTAAAAGCTATACAGAAAGAATTAGGTGAGTTTGAAAATGGAGATGAAGGGAATATACTCAATGAATTTGAAAAAAAGATAAATGAAACAAAGCTTTCTGAGGAAGCAAAAGAGAAAGCCATAACTGACTTAAAGAGATATAAGAAAATGAATCCCATTTCTCCTGAAGCAACAGTTATATCTAGTTACTTGCATTGGTTGCTTGATTTGCCATGGGGAAAGTACAAAGATGCAAAAATTAACTTAAATGCGGCTAAAAAAATCTTAGATGAAAATCATTATGGCATAGAGAAAGTAAAAGATAGAATAATAGAATTTTTAGCAGTATTAAAGAGAGTAAAAGAGATAAAGGGTCCTATACTTTGCTTAGTTGGACCACCTGGTGTTGGTAAAACTTCTTTAGCTAAGTCTATGGCAAAAGCAGTAGGAAGAGATTTTGTTCGCATATCTCTTGGTGGTATACGTGATGAGTCTGAAATACGAGGACACAGAAAAACTTATATTGGCTCAATGCCTGGTAAAGTCATTCAACACATGAAAAAAGCTAATTCATGCAACCCGCTTTTTCTGCTTGATGAAATAGATAAGATGGGTTCTGATTCGCGTGGTGATCCTGCATCTGCATTACTTGAGGTTTTGGATACTGAGCACAATAAACACTTTACGGATCATTACTTGGAAGTTGAATTTGATCTTTCAAGTGTAATGTTTGTAGCTACGGCAAACAGCTTAAATTTGCCACATCCTTTGCGTGATAGGATGGAAATTATACAATTATCTGGATATAGCGAAGATGAGAAGATCAGTATTGCTACGCATCACCTTATTCCAAAATTAAAAAAAGAGCATGGTTTGCATCAGAAGGAGTGGAAAATAACTAATGAAGCATTATACGAGTTGATACGTTTATATACACGTGAGAGCGGCGTGCGAAGCATGGAAAGGGAACTTGCAAAGCTCATGAGAAAAGCAGTTAAAGCAATATTAACTGATAAAAATAAGAAAATATCCGTAGAGGTTGGTAATTTACAAGATTACCTAGGGGTACGTAAGTATACCTTTGGCATTGCAGAAAATGAGAGTTTGGTAGGGGTAGTAACTGGTCTCGCCTATACTGAAACAGGTGGTGATATTTTAATGATAGAGTCAGTCCTAATTCCGGGCAAGGGGGAAATAAAATACACAGGAAAGCTTGGAGAGGTTATGCAAGAGTCTATAAAAGCTGCGTATAGTTATGTGCGATCAAATTGTTTATTTTTCGGTATAAAACCCGAAAAATTTCAAAATAATGATATACATTTGCATGTACCTGAGGGTGCTGTGCCAAAAGATGGTCCCTCTGCTGGCAGTGCAGTATGTACATCTATTGTTTCTCTTATGACAAATATACCAGTTAACAAAAGTGTTGCTATGACAGGTGAAGTAACATTGCGTGGTAGAGTGTTGGCTATTGGGGGTTTGAGAGAAAAATTGCTTGCTGCGCTAAGAGGATCAATCAAAACTGTGATTATACCAAGTGAAAATGAGAAAGATATGCAAGAGATTCCTGCAAATATAAAAGAAGAAATCAATGTAATTTTTGCTGAGAATATTGATGAAGTTATAAAAGTTGCTTTGATGCACCCTATTACTTCAATTGATGATAATAACGAAATTAGTGTGTCTACCTCCATAGAAAATAAGGATAATACCTTCCCTTCATCAGAAACATTAAAGCACTAAATTGAAAAGGTTTATGCAATTTTCGTTTCTTTTTTTTAACCTCAAAGCTCTGATTTGAATATATAAATTACAAGTAACATATATGGCAATTTCATAAGTTCATTTTTCAAGCATATATTGCAATATCTCACTAGCAATTGCAACATCTTGGCGTGGAGTTTTACCATGTTCTATAAACACTGAGATTGCATAGCGCGGATCATGGTAGGGGCCATAAGCGATAAACAATTTATGACTTTCACCTTTAGAGTTTATCTCTGGTGTTCCGGTTTTGCCAGCAATTTGTATACTGCCTAGTCCTTTTCTATAGTTAGAATTCACCACGTCAAACATAGCTTTTCGAACCACACTAAGATGCTCATGATTCACATCAATATCAAGAAAGTCTTGCCCTGATTTACTCATCTCAATGTGGGGAATTACCTCCTTTCCTGTTGCAACCCTCGCTGCAAGAACCGCAAGCTGTAATGGCGTTGTAAGTAAATACCCTTGTCCTATAACTAAGTTAATGGTATCACCTAAATACCACTCTGAATATAGCTTGCGTGCACGCCAATTCATGTCAGGCAACAATCCCGGAGCTTCTTCCTTAAACATTCCAATTAATGGTCCACTTCCTATACCAAATTTGCTAGCCATTTCTAGTAGAGAATCTACATTTATTTTTTTTCCTATATTATAAAAGTAAGTGTTGCATGAGAGAGCCATTGCCTCATTTAAAGATACATATCCATGAACTTTGCTTTTCATGCAACGAAATTTCCGCTCACCTATCTTCATATATCCCCTACACGAGAATTTTTCTTCTGGTGTTATTATTCCATCTTTTAAACCCGCAAGCGCATCTATTATTTTAAATATTGAACCAGGTGGAATTTGATATGATAATGCACGGTTTACAAGCGGTAACGAAGGAATATTTAAACTTTCCCAAGTTTCATTTGATAATCTGCTAGTGAAAAGATTATTATCGTAAGAAGGTGAGTTATACAATGCTAAAATTTCTCCGTTATTTACATCAATTACCACTGTGGAACCTTGGTGGTCTTTAAATATCTCTGCGATTTTTTTCTGTAAATCAACATCAATTGTCAGCTGTACATCTTGTCCGTCTTGTTGAGGTATGCTAGACAACTCTCTCATGATACGCTTCTTAGAATTTATTTCCTGCTCAGACTTGCCTGTCCTGCCTTTTAATATATCATCATATGTATATTCAATGCCACTAACCCCTGCTTCGTTTATGCCTTGCTGTCTTTTCGTGTATCCGATTATATGAGAACATATCGAACCAAATGGGTAGTAACGTTTATAAAGAGCAGTTATTCTTCTTTCTGATGATTTTATCGCATCAGGTTTAATTTCTGATAACATCTGAAAATCAACTTCCCTAGTAAAGGTTTTTTGCCCATCAAATAAAACAATATACGAAATTTTGTTTACTGCGAGTTCAACGCTATTCCTATCCAAAATCCTACCTCGTTTAGGCACAATAGTAACAACTTTTATCCTATTATTATTGGATAGCACTTCATATTTTTGTCTATCTCGTACTTGTAAAGTATACAACCTATAACTAAAAATAGCAGAAATAGTAAGCTGAATACCACCTAATATGAATGCCCTGCGGTTGAAGACCTTGTTTTTTGTCCACATAGAATTCCTTTAGAACGCACTCATCCTCCTTTTATTGGCACATTTCTAGCTTTCACTACATCACAAACCCTTTCTTCCCACTCACTTAAGGTAACAAGTTTGTAACCCGATTTTTTTAGTATTTCAATAATCTGAGGTAAAGCTTCAACTGTATTTGATTTGTTATCGTGATCATGGAACAATATAATCGCTCCATTATGTACATTGCTTAAAACTCTTTCAACCAAAATCTCTGATTTATCACCTTGCCAATCCAGAGAATCGACTGTCCATAATATGGAATACATATTTAATCGATTAGTATTTTCGATCAAATTATCGTTATGACATCCATATGGTGGGCGAAACCATTTTACATTCTGTTCTGTTGCATTTTTAATTGCCACATTTGTCTTTTCCAGCTCTTGCAATTGTTCCTCACTTGAAAGTGATGTCAACTTCCTATGCGACCAAGAGTGATTGCCTAACTCATGACCTGCTTCATGGATTTTCTTTACTATCTCATATGTTTTTTTATTTATACGTCCACCAAGCACAAAAAATGTCGCTTTTGTTTTATTGCTCTCCAGAATATTAATAATATCTCCTGCTCTATTATAAGACGGTCCATCATCAAACGTAAGTGCAACGAACTTATCTTTGTTATTCAATAATTTCTTTATATTACTTAAATTTCTATATGATAGATCCAAATCACAACTGAGCCCACGATATGGTAAGTTAAAGTTACAATCACTACAGAAAACTGCGCTTGAATATAGCAAAAGAAAAGCGATTATTCTTATAAACATATATAATCAGCAAAGTGATAGAGTACTACACTTTTTTGCTAAATTAAACCACTTTTAACAGCTACTGTTTACTTCGTTACTTTGTCAATATATTATATTAATAACTTTATATAATATAGTATGATTGCAAATATAAATACCGTTGCTCTTCAGGGAACCAGCACAGTAAATGTTAATGCACAAATTCACATGGCAAATGGTATTCCAGCTTTTAAAGCAACAAGGACAACATTGCAAATTTAGAGTTCAAAAGGGTTATTCCTCGAGAACTACTGCGTCAGAAAGCTGGCGTTGAATTTGTATATAATGTTGACCTTGGAGGTTTTTATGAATAATAGTGAGAGAAAAGAAAAATTGGAAACTCGCATTTTATCAAGTAGAGGCAGGTCTTTACTTGACCATGAGCTACTGGAACGTACTCTATCTGAATGTGAAGAAGGAAGAGAAGTGGCCAAAAAGCTAATAGAGCTCTTTAGTAGTTTAGGAAGGGTAATTAACGCTGACTTTCATGAGCTAAAAAATGTTACAGGAATGAATGATGGAGCAATAGCAAGTATCTTTTGTCTGAAAGAGATTTTCGATAGGATACTGAAAGGTAAGTTAAAAAAGCTGTCGATTCTTGATAACAGAGAAGAGCTACTAAAATACTTTAAAACAGCAATAGGGCAGTCACGAAAGGAAAGCTTGCGAGTAATATACTTAGATCGAAGTGGTCATTTGATATACGAGTATATTCAAGACTGTGGAACTATAGACAGAGTACCTCTATATGTGAGAGAAATAATCAAACAGGGATTACTGATCGATGCATCATCTATTGCAATTTCACATAATCATCCAAGTGGAGATACAGAACCATCAAAGGAGGATGAGGATAACACACTTACATTAGCTGCAACCTGCGAAAATGTAGGAATGAAATTAATAGATCACATAATCGTAACACAGAAGAGCCACTTTAGTTTTTATGATAGTGGTTTATTGTAATCTGTAGACCGGAAGGAAAGTTCTCCAACTTTCCTTCTTTTTTTCTACTTCATAAATTAAAAAATTCAATATAAGCTTGAGCAGCTAAAATTAGTAATGAAAGGTGGAATTAGGCAAAAAAATAAAAGAACTTAGATTATACTGTGGTTTAACACAAACTGAGTTGGGAAAGAAAATAGGCGTTTCGTATAGACAAATACAAAGGTACGAAAATAGTTCAAACCAAATTTTGGCCAGTAGGCTATACGACTTAGCAAAAGCACTATCGATTAATGTGGCTGATTTTTTTACTGATGTGCATGTCGACTCACATGAAACTTATGATGAAGAAATACTAAAATTAGTCAAAGGATATAATGAAATTAAAAGCAAAAGGTTACGTAGCGTAGTTTATATATTGGTAAAATCTTTTTCTCAAAGTTACAATGAGAGTTAGTATTGCTTCAATACCTCAGTTAATATATTAATAAATGATTGTACAAGATGAACAACATCCTATTGATAAACAAATAGGTGAAAGAATAAGGAAGAGAAGGTTAATATGCGGTTTTAGCCAAAGAGACTTAGGAAAAAAGCTCGGAATTTCATTTCAGCATATACAAGGATATGAAACTGGAGAGGTAAGGCTTGTAATTGATAGATTGTATAATTTGGCAGAAGCTTTGTCCGTTGATATGTCATATTTTTTTACCAAAGCTTCTGAAGACTTACACGATAAGGCCTTTTGTAGCGATGTGGGTAGTGAAGAAATATCAAGGCTAGTGAGGGAATACAGGAAAATTAAGGATGAAACGTTGCGTGATATTGTGCATTCAGTGATAAAAGCGCTTGCCAATAAATAATATTGCCTGAATATATCTTCAATCCACTTCTACAAGCAATGCTAGTTAAGGTAAATTTTTTATGGTAATTTTGATTAAATTTCAAGAACTACTTTACTTTGCAATAATTATGGCTATGTAAAAACATAGCCACCAATCAAGAACGTCCTACAGATGTCGTTTTGGTATCTTTTAATTTGCTCACCCAAGAAAAGGTCTCACTACTTTTAGAATTTTGGTCGCCCCACCTTCCACATCTAGTAAAGCTGCCTTTTTCCACTACTTCTTTAACAGACATTCCACCAAATAAACAACCCTTTCCTACGATTTCTCCTATTTCTTGCAACTCGTTCCACATTTCTTCATCTTCTACCTCAACTTGTACTTGATGATAGTCTTCTGTGTCATGATATATCATTAAATTTAGCTCTCCTAGGCTAGTGCAAAGTGTTACTGTAAATATACCTACGACAATGTTGCAAATTTTTATTTTCCTTTCCATTATGTCCAGAAGAGTTCGGTAGCTCTTTTACGCGAAATACCACATTTACGTCCTCAAGGTTAATTTCAATTCTCTTGACCAATGTTCTGATAATATCACGTTTAGTTAACCAGTCTGCGTTATCAAGGTTTAACGTAATATTGGAAGAAAAGTCTTCTAAATTGGCCACAACCAGAGTTACCTCCTGTTCTAATTCCTTTTGATAAAATATCTTTTTCTTCTCTTCTTTAATTGTTTTTAAGCTTTGTTTCATTGCTTTAATTCGTGGTTCAAATTCCTCTTGATTGATATATTCTTGAGCATAACTATCGATAAGTCTAGCAATACCACGTTTTAATTTATTTTCTTGTTTCTCTAGCAGGTCACTTTTTTGATCCAATGATGATTTTTTTAGTTCTGAAAGCCTACGCTTGTATTCTTCTAAAATCCTGTTTGGATTTTTCAATAACTGCTTAACCTCTTCCCACACAGCTGTTTCTAATGCATCTGAGCGAATGGGTTTATTGTCACAAATCTTATTACCACCAAAACGGTAAGAATCTTTACCACTACAACGGTAATATGCATAATGACCACCTTCTTCTTCTCGTCTACTTCTCATGCAAGTTCCGTAACATCCGTAATTACAACGCTTACATATGACTAAACCTTGTAGTAAGTACTTTGCTCCTCTTTTTCTTGTCCTTGCTACTTTTCTATTTTCAGCTAATTGTTCTTGAACAATATCAAATATATCTTCATCTACTATATTTGGCACTTTAATATAAATCCAATTTGCTTTTTCAACAGGATAGACAGAGTGGTTACTTTTTGGCTGCTCACAAGAGCCTTTCTGTGGTCTTACTTGCTTTAATCTTACTCCTAACCTTCTTCTACCAAAAGCTGCTTGTCCTTTGTAAGCAGGGTTTTTCAACATACTCCAAATTGTACCTTTATTCCAGCGTTCTTTTCCTTTTTGTGTCTTAATGGACATAGTATTTAGCCGACGACATACTTCCCCAATACTTGTTCTTTCTCTGCCTATCCACAAAAATACTTTACGAACGACATCAGCTTCTTTTTCGTTAATCTCAAATAAAGCTTGTCCTCCTCCCATATGCTTATCTATATAACGATAACCATAAGGAGCTCCTCCCATTACATTTACATAGCCTTTGTTAGCTGCATAGATTTTACCACGACGACTTCGTTCCATAATTTTCGCACGTTCATATTCTGCTATCATACCTTGCATTTGTAACAGTAATTAAGATTCTGGGTTACCGTTAATCTCATAATTTAAAAAAACCACTTTTGCTCCTGCTTTTTCAAATTCTTCAATCAGCACCATTTGATATGCATATTTTCTAGATAAACGATCAGGAGAATGAATGTAAATCTTATCAATTTTACCTTCTGTTACTTTATCACGTAATTTTTCTAAATCAGGGCGGACTAAATGAGATCCACTGTAGCCGTTATCAATAAATTTATACTCACTTAACAATCTGTATCCGTCCAGATTAATTTGCTTCTCTAAAGCTGCAATTTGACTTTCTATCGTATTTCCTTCTACTTGTTTCCCCGAAGAAACTCTCGCATATAAACATACTGTTACCATTTGACCCTCCTTGAATCCCATTTTTATGTTTTAAGTTTTTTTGACTTATTTCCTTTGACACTACCTTTTCATAAGCATCTGATAAGCATTGTTCTGCTAACCGATTAGGTTCATAGCTACAGCTAATTTGGATAGCTAATCTCTTGTTTCTCATGACTTTTCCTTGAAATAATATGTTCATATCATTCCTTAAAGCCGATGGTTAATTGATTATTAGCGCTATAAGTAAATCGGACTCTTGGTTCTGGACACAGAAGTTTTCGAGAAATGGTTTTCTCTAGTTTTATTTTTATGTTTTTTGCAACATTGTCGGTAGTGTAAAAGCGCTGTTATCGGATATATCTACGTAATTTCTTTTACCGTCTTTCCCAGTTTTGACCTCAACTTCACCATCACCTATTTTTATGATATTGCCACCGAGATTTAAATCTCCCTTGCTCAGGCCCAAGTTTTTTGCGCCTTCTACAACTTTGGCAACATCAACTATGCAGCTATGTGAAAATTCCATATAGAAGGTCTTATTATCAATTTCTACATTTTCAACAGTTCCTTCTATAGTAGCGTTCTCTCCAACTTCCCTGAGCTTTTTGAGCCTACTATATATTTGTGGCTCAATTTCTTTTTGCACTTTTTCAGCTATTTTCTTATCAACTTGTACATTAAAATCTGCTCCATGTAAGGCTAACTTCCTGATTATATCTTCTTGTTTATTTCCTTTGAACTCATCACGATACATCTTAAACATTGTAACGTTAGCAAAGCTAAAGCCATCCTCATTGGCAGCATTTATTCTTATTCCTAAATCCAAAACTTCATCGACAATTTTACTTAATTTGTCTATATTTTCAGCTGCAATAGCTTTTTCCAAGAATTCATTTAGTTTCATATTCACTTAGCCTTATCTTGCATAAAGCTGATCGAAATGGATTGAGCTCCTCAGGATATGTTAAGACAGGTAATTTACTAATCTTTTTATTTGCTGTTGGAGCAGCTTTTATAAAATTAGGTAATAACCCTTCTTTTGCTATTCGCTCTACCGCTTTTAACATTTTACTAGACAATTTTTTACCATTTATTTTTTTCATTGTAACCCTCACTTAATTTCATTACTATTCGATCATATCGTGATAAATATTATTTAATTGTTAATATTATACGACTTATTGATTTACTGTATATTATAATAACAAGTTTTGCGGGCATCTACACTAGAAAAACACATCCTATAAAAATTATTTCAGTTTCAACAAAAATGGGGTATCGTAATCGTAAAATTGAAAAAAATGGATATCCTATCTTACTCTACTGAAAAGCTGAAAAAGCATTGTCAGCTACTTGATGATGAAGAAAAAATAGTTCTATATGAGCAGCTGCTAGACAAGGCTAAAGACATACTTGAAAATTCAAGAGATAATGTTTCTGAACTGAAAAAGATCAGTAAAGCTGCTTTAGCAATAGAGGAAACTACCGATAAGCAGTTACTAGAAAAGTTTAATGATGACCACCCGCTAAGAGAATTGGATATTCTGATCTATTCTCCTCAAGGAAACACTGACGTAGCAAACTATTTATTCAGTATAGATAACTCATCAGAGCTTTATGATTTAAAAAAAGATAAGGATAAAGCTCTTTATAATGCAGTTAAGTCAAATGATGTTGAGCTCATAAAAAAGCTGCTCATGATTCTTGTACCTGAAAAAGCAAGTAATTTTGATACGAAATATTTGGAAGAATTAAAAATATCGTTATCAGGAATTCACAAAGAATTGCAATTATCACAAGATATGAAAAATTATCTTGTGAAGACGATAAAGTTCTATAGTTTTTTATGTAGTAATTTTAGCTTATTAGTTGCAAATCCTACTGATGTAAAAGCTATGATCAATCTGTTTGCTACCCAACCAAATATTGATTACCAAATAGATAAGCTTCTGCTTTCTTTTATTGTGAAAGATGTTGAGGAAAAAAAGCTGAATTCTGAAATCAAACACATGATAGAGCTTCTTGAGCAGCATGAAAGATTTGTTGAGCTCGAATATAAGGTTAGAAGATTAAGATCAGAGTTTGCATGTGGCAAAAGCAGATACTCGGCTGAAGTAATACGAAATAGCATTGCAGAACGAGAAAAAGAGATGAGGGAAATTGAGAAAAAATACGTAAGGCCAAACGATTTAATTAGCGAGAGGCAGAAATTATTAAAGCAATTACTTTGCTAGCTTTTTTTCCACTTCATAAAATTTGTTGTAAATTTGAATAAGAGGTGAAAAGTGCAATTAGGTAAAAAAATAAAACAACTTAGGTTAGATCGTGCTTTGACACAGACCGAATTGGGAAAGAGAATAGGTGTTTCGTATAGACAGATACAAAAGTACGAAAATGGTTCAAATTGTGTTTTGGCCAGTAGATTATATGATTTAGCAAAAGCACTATCGATAGATGTTGCTAACTTTTTTACTGATATGCACACTGACTCACATGAAGCTTATGATGAAGAAATACTAAAGTTAGTCAAAGGATATAATGAAATTAAAGGCAAAAGGTTACGTAGTGTAGTTTATACATTGGTAAAATCTTTTTCTCAAAGTTATAATGAAAGTTAGTACTACTTTAATATACAAGTTAAGGTATTAATAAGTGATTGTGCAAGATAAACAACATCCTATTGATAAACAAATAGGTGAAAGAATAAGGAAAAGAAGGCTAATGTGTGGTTTTAGTCAAAGAGACTTAGGAAAAAAGCTTGAAATTTCATTCCAGCATGTACAAGGATATGAAAGCGGAGAGATTAGGCTTGTAGTTGATAGGTTATATAAATTAGCAGAAGTACTATCGGTTGATATGTCGTATTTTTTTACCAAAGCCTCTGAAGACTTACATGATAAGGCCTTCAATAGCGATGTAGGCAGCGAAGAAATATCAAGGCTAGTGAGGGAATATAGAAAAATTGAGGATGAAACTTTGTGTGACATTGTTCATTTAGTGATTAAGGCTCTTACTCACAAATAATACAGGTTTTAAAGTACAAATACCTGGATATTTTCATAACATGAAGAAGTTTTCAATAAACCATTGCGTCAAGTTAAGGAAAAGTAGAATAAGGAAAAAAGAAGATGAAAAAAAACTATTTTATATATTAAGTTAGTAATTTATAAACTTTTCTAAAATAATTGCAACCGTTCACAGAGATAAGGTAGTGCAAGAAAAGGTTGTAGCAGAAAACGCTTCTAAGAAACTCCCTCAACCAGTTCATCTTTTTGAACTAAGATGTAGCCAAATTCCTGTGCTTTTTGGGGAATGTTCAAAAAAGTGTGTCAAAGCGAATTTTTAGTTCAACTCAATTTTTAACCTATCAGGAAAAAAGATATCAAGTTGAGATATAGTTAGAGCCCAATTAGGCAAAGCCATAGCCCATTTTTGCTCTATCTTTTTTATAGCACAATATACCAATTTGTACAAGGCATTTGTACTGGTAAATGAACCTTTGGTTTTAGTAAATTTTCTGATTTGTCTGTGCAACCCCTCAATTGGATTGGTGGTATAAATTAGCCTTCTAACAGGGCCAGAATACTTAAAATAACTAGACAAATTTTCCCAATTGTTTTGCCACGATTTTATGACTAAAGGATATTTTTCACCCCATTTTTCCTCCAGTTCAAGTAAATAATTTTCGGCGATTTCTCTACTTGTAGCACGGTATATTTTTTTCAAATCATTCATAAAAACTTTTATATCTTTGCTGGATACGTATTTTAGTGAATTTCTTATTTGGTGCACAATGCATAACTGTACCTCAGCATTGGGAAATACGCTATTTATATCTGTAGGGAAGCTTTTCAGACCGTCAACACAAGCTATCAAAATGTCTTCTACTCCTCTCTCTTTTAAGTCATTTAATACGCCTAGCCAGAAGTTAGCTCCCTCACTTTCTGCTAAGTAAAAACCCAGTACTTCTTTTCTGCCATTTTGGTCTATTCCTAATATATTGTACATGCATTTACTTATGCAATGTCCATTCTCTTTGACCTTAAAAAACATCCCATCCATAAATACTATCGGGTATACTGATTGTAGGGGACGACTCCTCCATTCATTGATTATAGGCAGTAATTTATCTGTAATTCCAGATATCTCTGCTGCAGATATTTTATGGTCATAGATTTCTTCCACATAGGATGCTATATCCCTGTATCCCACACCGCTTGCAAACATGTTCAAGACCTTTGTTTCAAGTTCTGGATGTAAGCTTGTTTGCCTTTTTTTCACTATCTGTGGTTCGAAACTTCCCTCTCTATCTCTTGGTGTCAATAGTTCAAATGAACCTGCACTCGTCTTCAAAGTTTTGCCATTCTTTCCGTTTCTTCGATTCTTTTCTTCTCTTTCATTGGATAAATGATGCTCTATTTCACCTTCTAGACTTGCTTCCAGCAGCCTTTTTACAAATGGTGTTAATGCTCCATCTCTCCCCATCAATGGTTTACCTTCCCTTATTGATGACAGTATATTTGCTTCCAGCTCTTTGTAATCTACCAGGCCAGTCGTTCCATTTTCTATTTTGTAACTCATATATCAAACCTCTATTTTTTGTTTCTATTTTATTTTTATTTCTCGGTTTGACACACTTTTTTGAACATTCCCTTTGTAGAGCCTTTCTTATGGCGTGCTTGATCAGAACTTCTCAATCGGATTTAAATCTGGCGAGTATGGAGGCAAGAACAAAATTTTACACCCAATATTTTCTATCAAATTTTTCATCCTTGCAGATTTATAAAAGCTCGCATTGTCGAGAACAATAGTCTGTCCAGGTTTAAATACAGGAACAAGTACATTTTCTACATAAGCATCAAAAATCTCCCTGTTGCAGTAGCCATCAATTATCCATGATGCTTTAACTTTTCCTTCATTCAGTGCTCCAATTATGCTTACCCTCTTTCTTTTAAACCCTGGGCAAATAACCTCTTGCCTCTTTGAGACCACCCATATTCATAAAATTCATTGTCCTCTATTCCAGACTCATCTATGTATATCAAGTTTCCTTTATTTATTTCTTCTACTTTTTTTATGAACTCTTTGCGTTTCTCTTTATCTCTTTCTCGATAAAGAAAAGTTTTTTTTATATGTATAGTTTACTTTGCTAAGGTAGTTATATACTGTGCTTCTACACATATTACCAAATTCTTCAATTATCTTTTCAATTCTAATATCTTAATTTCCATTCAGAAATTTGGCAAATCTATCTAAGTCTTTAATCTTATGACCATATCCTTTGTGATAGCCTGAAGATGGTTTCTGTTTCTTTTTTCCTTTTCCTCCACAAATATATTGGTTTTATGCTCACTTTGAATATTTGACTGATTTTTTTATCGTCATTGTTTTTTTATCGACTCCTTTGAGAACACGTTCTTTCAGATCCTCACTATATGGACTTGGCATCTTCTTCTTTCTCATTACTTATTATACCATTCTAACCAATTTTGCCATATAGCTAAACCTTTCTTGGGTTAGCTATAGATGATAAAATATTTGATTCTAGTTCTTTATAGTCTACTAATCCGGTAGTTCTATTTGCTTGACTCATTTCAAACCTCCATTTTTTATATCAATTTATTACTTTTCTTTTCGGCTTGACACACTTTTTTGAACGTTCCCCACTTTTTCTATCACCTTTTCAAATTCTTCTACAGTTAAGCCTGTTATATTACGAAAATTTCTTGGGTGTTTCTTTATATTGTAGTAACTAAAGCTCATTTTTTTACCTTACTCTATCTGCTTATTCCTCTTTCATCATTTTATCATTACCTTTTGCAGCAGGTCTATTGATGCATGAGTCTGGAATCTAGGAATTCTGATTATATATTAAGTTAGTAAGTATAAAAGTTATGTAAAAATACAACGTTTTTAGTGAGATTACGGAAAGCCAGCGTCACACGCTGGAATGACATCTTTCTTGGTGGACTCAAATCATAATGTTTGTACGGTTGTGGATTTATAACTAAAGCAATCTAGAAAATTAATGATATTTTATTCCCCGGCAAACGCTCTATTTTATTTTCCGTCTCTAGTTCCAAAAGAGCCATTAGAGCTATGTTGGTAGAAAGTCCGCTTGCTAATATAAGTTCATCTATATCAACAGGTACAGAGTTAATATGATCAACTATAACAGATTTTGCCTGTTGCAATTTTTCTTGTTTTTGGTCAGCAACGGTATCAAATAGATTTTTTTGCTGAAGCGGTAAACTAAATCTCACGCTCTCTACTATATCATCAGCGGATTCAACAAGTTTAGCGCCGTTCTTAATTAAATAATTACTACCACTACAGCGTGAATCTAAAGGGAAACCAGAAACTGCAAACACCTCTCTTCCTTGATTCAAAGCAAAATCTGCTGTGATGAGAGAACCAGACTTTTTTGATGCTTCAATTACCACAACACCGAGTGAAAGGCCAGATATAATTCGGTTTCTTTGGGGAAAATACTGAGGCTTTGGTTTAGTAGCAAATGGAAGCTCGGTAATTACTAACCCGCCATTTTCAGTGATTCTTTTGTATAGATCAAAATTTTCTCTTGGGTATACTACGTCAATTCCGCTTGCTGTGACAGCAATGGTTGGGTGATTTTTGTATATTACACTGTTTGCTGCAGTATCGATCCCTCTTGCAAGTCCAGAAATTACGATGAAACCAACTTCGCTTAAATCAAGTGCCAACTTATTGGCAAAATTTCTTCCATTGATTGAAGAATTACGTCCACCGATTATTGCAATTATCTCACGGCTTAACAATGATATATCACCAAGTGTAGTTATTACAGGAGGACAACTCGGTATATTCCTTAAAATGTCAGGGTAATCTGGATCACATGCTGGTATTATTTTGGCTCCAATTTTTTCTGCATTCTTAATTTCTTCTTGTACATTTTTAATTCCATAATCCTTGTTAGCCAATTCATTAAGATACTTAAGCACTTCATCTAGTGAGCCACATGCTCTTAGTATACTAAAAAACTTTACTGGTCCCACAGTTCTAGCCAAGCTTAGCCATATTTCTAATTCTTCGTTATTTAATTTATTTATCTTCATAAAAGGCTTGAATTTCTTATCAGTTTAGTGTACCCAAGATAATGCAAATATACAGTATTTTATGACGCATTTTGTTACAGATAAATGCATAAAATGTAAATATACGGACTGTGTAGAAGTATGTCCCGTTGACTGCTTTTATGAAGGTAAAAATATGCTCGTGATTAACCCAGATGAGTGTATTGATTGTGGAGTGTGTATACCTGAATGTCCAGTAGATGCAATTGTAACTGATGATTCCATAAAAGATATTCTAGAGCTAGATGAAGGCTTACTGAACAATGAACAAAAAATCTTTAAATCATTTTACAACATAAATGTAGAATATTCGCAAAAGTGGCCAAATGTCACAGCTAAAAAGCAACCCCTAGATACAGCAGAAGAGTATAAAGAAAAAAAGGATAAAACAGCTTATTTTGACGAAAATTTAGGGTAATAGAGTACGAAAGTGGACTCACACTTTTTTGATTAAATAGACATTGAATTGTAAGCATCTATTTCATCTGCCATAGACGATAATTGTGCACTCTCAAAACGGAGATTGTTTGCAATGTCTATTAATTTCTCACTAATTTGTGAACGAGGTTCAGGCACTGAAAAGAAAGCATCACATCTAGCCTTGCACAGAGGTTTGTCTGTTTCATTGAGCGCCTCTTCACAGTTTTTATGGCAAATATGAGATAGGTTGCGTGCCTGAAACGTTAATGAATTCGAGTTTTGTGTAGACATAACCATAATATACTCCTAAATTAAAAAACTAACTCCACGGTAGCATTTATGTGTTAATAAAATTGTAATATTTATATTAGCATAATTACTTTTCAGATACGTTTATTACTTTATTGAAAAGTTCAGAATAAATAGAGAGTACAAAAGAAGCCTCACATCTTTTTGGTTAAATAGACATTGAATCGTAAATGTGCGTTTCATCAGAAAATATATCAGCAGATGATATATTACTATCAATATTGTCTGGTTTAAGTTCATTGTTCAGATTCTCGAAATCTTTTTGAATTGTTTCAATTGTCTTCTTTAAATTACCATACTCTCCCCATAACTTGGTATTGGTTAAATGAATATTATTGCTTAGATTCTTGAAATCTTCTTTAATTGTTTCAATTGTCTTCTTTGAGTTATAATGCGCTCCCCATAACGGTCCAGTGATTGATTTAATACAAACTTTACTTAATGAACATTGATTATTATCTTTTTCTGACATAATATTCTCCTTAATTAATATTATATTTAATATAGTATAAAAGTATTAATACTATATTAAATATGGAATCAAAAGTAAATAAAGCAATACAGGAACGTCTTACAGTTGATTCAGTGAATCTTGCACCATAGCTTTAAAGGGTTTAGAAGACTAAGAGTTGGCGATGTGTATTATACAGACACCAAAAACATGAAGTAACTATCGTTACAATAGGATATAGGGACACCATTTACGTTTGAAGGAAATATGTTTTGCAATAACCCTATTCTATAATGCAAAACCCAATGTATTACTTGCAATCTGGTGTCTGATCACAAAGGAACCAGTTTACATAAAACTACTTGCCACCTGCAAATTGCAATATCTGTACAGCTGTGGAATTTTTCAAAGCGTTTTTTCTATTGAAGATAAAAGTATCTTTTATATATGATATATAGCAAAATATTAGGGTGCTTATGGTTCCAACTATAGCAATTTTAAGTGGTGGATTTTCTTGCGAAAGAGAAATATCGCTTATGAGCGGAAAAGCAGTAAAGAAGGCGCTTGATAGCCTTTCATATAATGCAATAGAAATAGATGTTGATAGCAACATTGCTCAAAAGCTTAAAAAAACTAATCCCGCTCTTGCTTTTATTGCTCTACATGGACCTTATGGTGAAGATGGCTGTATTCAAGGTTTACTGGAGATTTTAGGTATAAAATATACACACTCAGAAGTTATGGCTTCGGCTGTTGCTATGAATAAAGTGATGTCAAAGCATATATTCCATTCTCTTAATATCGACACTCCAAGAGGTTATGTAATTAGTCGAGAAGATGTGCTAAAAAATAATATTAAAGTTGATTATCCGTACGTCTTAAAACCGATTAACGAAGGCTCAAGCATTGGAGTACACATGATTTTCTCACATGAGGATTACTTAGAGCTGAAAAATAACAGTTCTACTATAATGGAAAAGATGATCATAGAAGAATACATACCGGGTATAGAGTTACATACTGCTGTGTTGCTGAATGAAGCAATTGGCACTATGGAAATACGACCAAAAAATGAATTCTATGATTATGAAGCAAAGTATACAGATGGATTTGCAGAACATATATTTCCTGCTAAAATTCCTGACAACATATATAGAATGACCTTGGAACACGCACTAAAAGTTCATCAATTTTTAGGATGCAAAACTGTTTCCCGCTCAGACTTCCGTTATAATCCCCAAAATAACACTTTAAAAATGCTTGAGATTAATACACATCCTGGCTTTACTGAATTATCGTTAGTACCAGAAATTGCAAAATTGACAAAAGGAATTGATTTTAATGAATTAATTAAAATTATTGTCAAAGACAGTTTACACCACAAGAATATTAGAGATCAAGCCGATGTTGAACAATGTTACTAGAAGCCAAAGGAGTTTTTTGCGCAAGTGTGCTTTCATGATTATAACTGCACTTTTCCTTACACTAGTACTTTATAGTTCACTTGATAAAATAACAAATCGATTCAATTACTACTTTACTTGGTGTAACGATCGCTTATCGAGCTTATTAATTAGCAATGGATTTTCAATCGACAAAGTAACCGTTATTGGAAACAAATTTACAAATGAACAGGACATTCTAAGTTTAGTAGATAGAACACAACCTATCATGTATGTATCACTCTCAAAACTAACAGATAATATACAATCTGTAAGCGAATGGATAAAACATGTAAGAATTTATAGGATTTTACCCAACACCTTACGCATTGATGTAAATGAACACAAACCTTTTGCTCTTTGGAAAGATGATAACAGAACTTCAGTAATTGACTCTGAAGGTAAAGTAATCGTAGATGATTACCAGATAGATAACCTCGTTATAATCAAAGGACAAAATTCGTTATCAAGCCTAAAATTCATTAAAGATATACTAGAGAGGAAAACTCAATTAAGTGATCATATTTCTTCTTGTGTTTATGTAGGCAATAGAAGATGGAATATCATACTCGATAACAGTGCCACAGTAAAATTGCCTGAAGATAATCCTTATAGCGCATGGGATTATTTAAGCCACTTGCAAAATACAACCGACTTTACTTTTAGCAATTGGAGCATAATTGATATGCGTGTTGCTGATAAGATCTTTGTGAAGAAGTGATCTGCTCGGTGCTCCTTTTCATTTCATGCAAGTAGCCCTTTCTCTGTCATATGAGTAGCTTAAAACTGGAATCCAGATTGCAAGTAATTGATTGGGTTGGGTGAGTATGGGTTTTGCATTATAGAAGGAAGCATTAACCATTACTAAACAAAAAGGGGAGTGTTAAATAAACTGTGTCAAACCGAGAAGTAAAGTAATAAATTGATAAAAAAATGGAGGTTTGACAATGAGTCAAGCAAACACAACTACCGGTTTGGTAGACTATAAAGAATTAGAAACAAATATCTTATCATCTATACGAGAAGGAAGACCATTGACAGGAAGAGATGGAGCATTAACACCATTTATCAAAAAACTGCTAGAGGGAAGGCGAGATAGAAAACCATTTGTCAGCTGAAAGCGAAGAAAACAACCGAAGAAATTCAAAGACTTTACGGACAAGTATTTGAACTATTGACACCAAGAGATAGAGAAGGAAGTTTCGAGCCACAAGTAGTCAGAAAAAGGCAAACAACCGAACTTGAAGCAAAGGTTTTAAGTATAGCCCTTCTCATAATAGTCCAAAAAGAGTAAGATGGATTGATAGTAGTGGAAGGTAAGGATGCCAGTAGCAAATAGTTATGACTTAAGAAAAAAGGTAATGGAAGCATTGGATGAAGGAGAGAGTGGAGAAACTGTTGCCAAGAGATTTAAGATCGGAAAAACAACTTTATATGAGTGGAAGAAAAGACGTGAGAAAACGGGAGATTTTCAATCAAAAAAGCTTGGAAGCGTGGCATAAAATTACCGACTGGAATGCATTTGCCGAATTTGCAAATGAGCAAGGTGGCAAAACTCAGTCAGAGATGCTGGGGCAATATTAGTAGACAAACAATTCATCGAGCACTTAAAAATATAGGATTCACAAGAAAAAAAAGACCTACAGATATAAAGAAAGAAATGAAGAAAAGCGAGCTCAATTTTCAAAGGTTATAGCAACAAAAGAACCTAAAGAATTAGTGTATATAGATGAGTCTGGACACTGAACCTATGGTTATTGCCAGAAAGGACAGCGGTTTTATGCCCTAAAATCTGGGAAGAAAACTCAACGAATTAGCATGGTTGCAGCCTTAAGTGGAAGAAAAATAATTGCTCCGTTAACCTTTGAAGGCCACTGCAATATGGATATCTTTAATAAATGGTTTGAGCAGTTTCTGACACCGATTTTGGAACCTGGACAAACTGTTATCCTTGATAATGCTACTTTTCATAAGTCTAATAAGATTTGCTAAAGGAGTTGGTGCAGAAATTTTATATCTTCCTCCATATTCTCCAGATTTTAACAAAATTGAACATTATTGGTTTGCTATAAAAAACAGAACCAGGAAAAACATTCCTTTATTCAAATCTTTTCGTCATGCTGTCGATTCTTCTTTCTTATGACCTTTTTGGACTATTATGGGAAGGGCTATAACTGATACTGAAGTTATGTCTTAAACCTTATCACCAGGCTTAACAAATAGATGGCCCAATGTTATTAACTTTATAGGCTTATCTTCGTTATTTACCACCACCCAAACACCATCGTTTTCATGATCAACAATTTCTATTGGTGTAAATACTACATAATTATTGTCATCAACAATCTTTATTCCAAGAACACCATCGTCACTTAAGCTCAAGGCTGAAGAAGGAATTTTATATGCAAATTTTTCACCTGAAGGTAGGCTTACACTAGCAGTCAGTCCTTGCAAGGATATAATTTCATTATCAGTTACCTTGACCTCCACTCTATAAGATCCAGTTTTAGGCTCAGCAATTTTACTAATAAAACTCACTTCACCTACTAATTCCCTTCCGTCTAGCAAATTAATTTGCGCTGCACTACCCAGTTTTATTTTATTTACTTCATTTTCTGAAACATACAACACTACAAGAACCTGATCAAAATTAACTATGTCAGTTATCTTATGTCCAAGATTAACAAAATCCCCTTCATTTACGTTGATCTTATCTATATAACCATCAATAGGAGATTTAATCGCAGTGTTTTCTAAATCCAATTCTAGCCTTTTTAGGTCAGCTTTTGCACTCTGCAATGCAGTAAAAGCTGATTCCACTCTTATCTGTGCTCCATAGCCTTTTTTATTCAATTTTCGAGAGGAATCATACTCAATTTCACGCTGATTTAATAAAGCTTTGGCTTTCTCAACCTGTGCAACTCTGTCATAATCTTCTATCTTTAAAATTACATCGCCTCTTTTTACTTTTTCACCATCAGACAAATAAATAGCAATAACTTGACCACTTGTTCTTGAGACAAGGCTGACCCTATGCAAGGGATTTACCGTACCAGAAAAATTTAAATATACAGTGCGATTTTGTGGAGTATAATCCTGAGTTTTTACTGAAAAACTACTAATTGGATTATCACTATGAACCGCCTGATCTTTTTTTAAAAATGTACTGTTGATAAAAAACAGTAGAATAAGAGCAATACCAGAAACGATGATTACTTTGTTTCTCATCCTTAAACAGTAAAATTTATTGACCAATCTTGTTAGAAATAACTGCATAAGTTTTCGAATCAGAAGTGTAAGTATAACACAGCTATTGTCACTCTATAAATAGTTTTATATGAGCAAGTTTTCTTACAATAAATAAGTTTTTATTGCAAAAATGCAATTTTTAATCAAATAAAAAAGTTGTGCATAAAATTTCCATCATATTATATGATGAAAATAAGAATATTGTAACAAAACTAAATATATATTTAAACAGAGCTTTAGCCCATCACTAAACCAACACCCAATTGCTCAACACTATCAATTTTAATTTGTAAAGTGCCCTTTATAAATTTATTAGCCTGGTCTGTACTCATAAAAACTGTATGTTTATTGGGCATTAATTTTTCCATATCTGCTCTATTTTTTTTATCTTGCAAATGAGGTTCGCAAATATAGCTATACTTTTTAAAATCTAGAAGTTTAGCAAAGCCATCACGATCATTCTCATGGTGAAAAGCAACATTTACACCTACTATTTCGTCCGTTTCTTGCAGCTTTCCATCTTTATCTATTACCTGTGCCTTAGCAAGCGCAACTGTAGGCTTATGGCCATAATTTGCTCCAATAACCCTTCTTATTGAATGTTCTATTGCTATTTTTTGCACTTCAGGACTTTCATCAAACTCTTTCAAAAAATTAAGGTGTAAGTTAATATATTCAGAGTATTTCAATCTGTGTTTTTTATGTATAGTTGGTTTGTAGGACAGTTCATTTGTAGGTGACTTATAGTTTGCAAGAAGCAATTTTTGTTCATATTGCTCATTAAATTTCTTTATCTTTTCAAAATGTCTTTCATATTGAGTCAATCCATCTTTCCCTTTTTTCTCCATCCTTTTCAAGAATTCCTCTACTGGCTCTCGTTTGGCTAGATTAATTTTGCGTGTAAGCGGAATTTGTTTTTTCAAGCTAATCCAATATGGTAAGCAAACAACTTTCGCATCTTTCGAAAATAGACCTTCTAACTTTTTCACTGCATTGTATAAGTTTGCTGATTCTGGTTTATAATGCCCGCTATTATTGTCTATATAAGTTATTTTACCATTTACCACTTTCATTAAACCAGAACATAAAATCGGCTTACCGCCTGCAAGAGTTGAATGACGATAAGCCCATTCGCTTTTGTTAACATTAATATGTTCATGAGTTACTAATTTTCCATCAAGCGTGATAACATAAGCTACACAACCTTTTTTACCCTTACTAATTTTATCAGTTGTATCATATAATTTGCCCTCTAAGTTGTATAACTTAAGTTCCCATCTTGCTCGCCAATAAATTTTCTTTGATCAAATTGTTCATCAGAGTTAAAATACTTAACCCTTGTATTAGTTCCAGGAATTTTTCTTCCTTCAACTCCAACTTCTGGAAACAAATTATATCGTGGAAAAAAATAAGTAAAATTATTCTCTATCCAATACAGAATCTTATTTATGATACCAAAAACTTTTCTATTACCTAAATCAATAGAGAGTTGCTGTTCCTTTGGTACTGCTAGATGATTGGACTTTGTACCAGACTTGCCAAATTCTTTGGCAGCATATTTAAACTTTTCTAGTAAATATTCCTTACGTTCTTTTGATATTGACATTTTTACCTCACTCACTATTATTTTATCCTATATTATTTTAGACAAAAAGTCAATCTTTCTTAAGATATTAAGAAAAGAAAAAGCAGCAGCAAAATAGCTAAACTGACTTAGATTTATCGACAATTTGAAAAATCATCATTCCGCTACTTGTTAGCGGAATCTATGTTCGCACAGTTAGTTATCGCTATTTACCCAACAAACTTATGCTAAGCTGTGCTGCCACTAATTTTGCAACCAGTACTCTATAAGGCGAGCATGACACATAATCAACCCCTGATTTGATGAAAAACTCTATGGACTGTGGATTCGCTCCATGCTCTCCACATATACCAAGTTTAATTTCTTTTCTGGTTTTTTTGCCCCTTTCGATAGCTATTCTGATTAATTCCCCTACCCCTTCGACATCTAGCACCTCAAAGGGATCGTTTTTGAATATGTTGCTTTCCTTATAAGAATCGAGAAAATTAACTGAATCATCTCGTGAAAGTCCCATAGTTGTTTGTGTTAAATCATTAGTGCCAAAACTAAAAAATTCTGCGTGTTTTGCGAGTTTGTCAGCAATAAGTGCTGCTCTTGGCAGTTCTATCATCGTTCCAATTGAATAGTTCACATCGAAATTTTCGGCTTCTTTCTTTATTAACTCGCATATCAGAATAAACTCTTTCTCACTCATGATAAAAGGAATCATGATTTCAGGTTTCACTTCTATCTTCTTTTCTTTCCTTAATTCACTTGCAGCACTGAGTATTGCCCTAATCTGCATTTTATATATTTCAGGATGAGAAATAGCAAGTCTACAACCTCGATGGCCAAGCATTGGATTTTTTTCTGATAACTGTGCTATTTTATTTTTTACTGATTCAACTGACTTATTCAGTGATTTGGCAATTTTCTCTATAATAGATTGATTGTGGGGCAAAAACTCATGTAGAGGTGGATCAAGTAAACGTATAGTAACCTCCCTGCCCTCCATAATAGAAAATATTTCTTTGAAATCAGACTTTTGCATTTCTTCGAGTTTATTTAATGCATTTGTCCTTTCATTTTCATCATCAGCTATTATCAACTTTTGAATGAATTCGATTCTATCACTAGCAAAAAACATATGTTCTGTGCGACATAATCCTATACCTTCTGAACCGAATTCTTTTGCAATTTTTGCATCTTTTGGAGTATCAGCATTCGCTCTCACCTTCACTGTTTTGATTTCATCTACCCAGTTAATTATCGTTTTGAATTCTTGAGATAATTCAGGCAAAATTGTAGGAAGAATACCAAGCATAACCTCTCCTGTTCCTCCATTGATGGTGATTGATTCACCTTTATTTACTTTTATATCCCCCATAGAAAGAAATTTTTCATCTTTATCAATATAAAGTCCATTTAGACTACAAATGCATGGTTTACCCATTCCACGAGTTACAACAGCGGCATGCGAGGTCATACCTCCTCGCGCTGTTACTATTCCACTTGCAGCATTCATTCCATTAATATCTTCAGGGCTCGTCTCTGATCTTACCAAAATTACTTTTTTACCCTGCTCTGCAGCTTTTTCAGCATCACTTGCACTGAATACTACATATCCAGAAGCAACACCTGGAGAAGCTGGCAGTCCTTTGCCTATTACTTCTTGATCGATTTTAACATCAAGAACTGGATGCAATAAATTGTCAAAAGTTTTTGGATCAATTCTCAATATTCCTTCCTCTTTTGTAATCACTCCTTCGTTTACCATATCAACTATTATGCGAATAGCAGCTTCGGCTGTGCGCTTGCCAGACCTAGTCTGCAAAATCCATAACTTACCGTCCTGTACAGTAAATTCGATATCCTGCATGTCCTTATTATGACTTTCAAGTTTTTCACATACCGCGCATAATTCTCGGTAGACACTTGGTAGCAACTTCTCCATGGTACTTTCTTGCTCCCCGTCAATTGGCATAGGAGTATAAACACCAGAAACCACATCCTCACCCTGAGCATTAACTAAAAACTCACCAAAAAGCTTTTTTTCTCCAGTTGAAGGATTACGTGTAAATATCACGCCGGTTGCAGAATTATCATTTAAATTACCAAAAACCATTGCTTGCACGTTGACCGCTGTTCCAAGGTTTTCAGGAATATTATGTATTCTTCTATAGGAAACAGCCCTATCATTTTTCCAAGAGGCAAATACTGCATTAACTGAGTTTAACAATTGCTCTTCAACGTTCTGCGGGAAATTTTTTCCTATTTTCTCACATACTATCTCTTTAAAATCATTAACAATTTTCTTTAAAACATTAACATCAAGATCAGCTAAGCTTTTTGCTCCACTCTTTTGCTGCTCATTATCAATAACATCTTGAAATAGGTGATGATCAAGCTGTAGTACAACATTGGAGTACATCATGATGAAACGGCAGTAGCTATCGTAAGCAAAACGTTCGCCACTTTTTTTTGCAAGCCCAACAACGGTTTCATCATTTAGACCAACATTTAAAATAGTATCAAGCATGCCCGGCATTGAATTCACACTACCAGAGCGTATGGAAACTAATAAAGGATTATTTGAATCCCTGAATTTACAACCGATGTCACTTTCGAGCATCGCCATGTAGTTTTTTATCTCGTTACGTAGATCACAAGACAATTCATTATCTTGACAATAGGCCTGACAAACAGCAGTGGAAATTGTAAAACCAGGTGGAACAGGAATGCCAATGTTACACATCTCTGCCAGATTTGCTCCCTTCCCTCCTAGTAGATTTCTCATTGCTGCATTACCTTCACAGTTGCTTTGGCTAAAGTAATATATTAACTTTTCTTGCATTTTTTTCGGATTTTCACTAATAAACATACTATACATACTATTCTAATAAATTTGTCAGGCAGGAGTAATAAATTTTGTAAAATTCAGCACAATTAAATAGCCTCTCTCCCTTTCATTCTAGTGTCCCTATTGTCATTCAAGTCTGTCATCTCAATGACCTCTATGATGTCATTCCTGTTGGAGTATGAATGTAGCCTTATCTCACACTCCTGTCATCCCAGTGCCCAGACACTGGGATCCAGAAGACTGATCAAGTAATAAGAACTAGTCACGCGCTGGCTCTCTTAAATTACTTTAGCTATAAGTGTTAAGAAATTTACCAATCAAAAAAAGGCAAAAGAATCCACATGGTGCTGATTTTATTACTGTAATTGATAATGTGCTAACGCTTAAACGAAGCGTGTTTAGGCTGAATAGAAAAAAATAAAAAAAGGCATGCAGCCGCCATAATTTCGCCAATAAACACAAGATTTGTCAAGAATCTTCTATTAAATGAAAGTTATGAAAAAAATCTATTGCAAGTCTTTTAATATTCTGTTAAGAGCTGGGATAATATAAAAATTATCATGTTCGGATTAGAAGACAGGAAATTTCTGATTACTGGTGCATCAGGCGGAATAGGGCAGGCAATTGTAGAGGTTATGCATAAAGCCGGAGCAACTTTATGTATCTCTGGCACAAAAAAAGAAGTACTAGAAGAAGTTGCTAAAAAATATGAAAAAAACATTCATGTACTTCCTTGCGACTTATCAAATCCTGAAGAGGTAAATCAACTAATAAATAAAGCAAGTGAGTTGATGAAAGGCTTTGATGGGCTCATATGCAATGCAGGCATTACACAAGACAGTTTATTACTGAGAATGACAGATGAATCATGGCAAAAGGTGATTGATATTAATTTGAGCTCTACATTTACACTAAATAGAGAAGCATGCAGGAAATTAATTAAAAATAGCTGGGGAAGAATTATAAATGTTTCCTCAATAGTAGGTTTAACAGGCAATGCCGGGCAAGCAAATTATGCAGCTTCTAAAGCTGGGATAATAGCCATGAGTAAATCTATAGCAAAAGAAGTTGCAAGTCGCGGTGTAACAGTAAATTGCATTGCTCCTGGGTTTATAGATACTAAGATGACTGAAGTTTTAAATGAAAAACAAAAAGAAAAAATATTAGATAATATTCCAATGCAAAGAATGGGAACAGGGAAAGAAATAGCAGCAGGAGTATTGTTTTTAGCAAGCGACGAAGCAAGATATATAACGGGGCATGTGCTTAACATCAATGGTGGGCTATTTATGTAGCAACACTTATTTATGGACAAACTATGAGTTTTACCCTAAAATAAATATATATATAAATTTAGATTCACACTAGTTTATTACTTGGAGGCAAAAGAATGAGCTATATAATAAAAAAATTTTTTAATGCTTTATGTATAGTGCTGTTTCTCTCTTTTTCAGATTACGCAAATGCTGCTACTGATATAGATGATACAACTGCCCAAGTAATATGCAATATTATTGGTTATATTTGGGGAATAGGTGGGCCACTTATGACTGTAGTCATAATAGGTGCAGCTTTGCTTGCAATATTTGGTAGAATGCCATGGCCAGCTCTCTTTGCCCTAGGTATGTTTTGTGGTGTATTTTTTGGTGCCAAAGCGATTATAATGAAAATTATACCCGATAGCATTAAACAAGATAGTATGTTGAGCAAGTGTGGGGAAAAATAACTTAAAAATCAGGATATTTTTGTGTGTATTGTTCCTTCATGTCTTCAATCTGTAACAAATAATGACTGTCTTTCGGTAAAGTTTTAACAGCTACCTCAGCGTATTTCATAAATTTCTCTAAATCACCTTCAATACAAGCCTTCTTTGTCAAAGCAAAGTAATACATTGCCATATCAGCGCTACGTTTATATGCAATACTTAAATACTTCCAGACAAAAGCGTTATTTGCTTCTACGCTTGCAATCTGCTCCAGGTAAAAAATTGCCTTCTCTACGTCACCGTATAACAATAAAGTATGAGATAATGCAAGTTTCACTAAATAGTTATTCTTCTCAGATAAATATCTAAGTGATTCTTCATACATTTTTATTGCTTCACTTAAATTTCCAGCTTTGTATAACATCTCCGCTTTTAATTCATATAAATAAGGATCATTGCGTGACTCTTGAATCAATGAATTAACTTTAGTAATAGCCTCTTCGATCTTTCCTTGCCTATAGTGAATTACAGAATTTACATACTTAGAACTACCTTCATATTTATTAGATAACACATGAATAGGAGCAAAGAAAGAGTCTAGCTTTGCAACCATATGCTCAAACTTCAGCAATTTATCTGCAAGGATTGGTTTTATATTGTTTTTAACCTTATAATTCTGTACAGCAAATATACGCTTATCACTAAGTGGGTGAGTGCGGAAATACTCTTCAGTGTTTTCATGCTCAATACTCTTAAAATAGTCAAAAATCTCTTTCATACCCAAATTATCATAGCCAGATTCATCTAGGTATCTTAAAGCATAGCTATCTGCTACACTCTCTTGCTCTTGAGAATAGTTAAAAAACAACCTTGAACTAAGCGTTACACCACTAAGCAAGATTGCACTCGCAACCTGAGGGTTAATGACAATACTAGAAACTAATCCTACCATATAACTAATCATTGCTATTGATTGAAAATAACCTACAGCACTACTCATTTGTAATACATGACCAGCAGATATATGAGCAATTTCATGTGCTAATATACCAAGTAAGACATAAGGTTCAGTCGAATATTGTAAAAGCCCTAAATGAATGAAAATGCTATTATTGTTAATTACAAAAGCATTAATCGATCTATCATCAACTATAAAAACTTTTATTTTATCATTATCAATACCCGCAGCAGAAAATAAAGGTTGCGCTAGATCCTTAACTACCGCTTCCACTTCACTATCTCTAATAATACTAACAGAGTAAGCGCTATTACAGTATACGAAAAAAAATAGTAAAACAAAAAGCTTAGACATGGAAATTCCTTGTTTGTATAACTTTGAGGAATTTTATATTTTAACACTTAAACTATACGAATCTATAAACGCTAGTTTAAATTTTGAACGTAACTGATAAGTTTATCAATGGTAGTTAACTTAATATTATGTTGTTCAGCAAATTCAAGCAACTGGGGTAAGCGCATCATAGAGCCATCATCATTCACTAATTCACAAATAACTGCAGAATGATTACATCCCACTAACTTAGCTATCTCAACACTTGCTTCAGTATGACCAGCACGTTGCTCTACTCCACCCTCATGTGCAATCACAGGAAAAATATGACCGGGAGTTATAATGTCATCCTGAGTTCTATTTTTATCAATAGCAACATGTATAGTTTTTGTTCTATCCTCAGCTGAAACACCCGTAGTAATACCATAACGTGCATCAATTGATGTAGTAAAAGCAGTATGATTTTCACCAACATTTTTTTTTTCCATGAAACTAAGGCCTAACCTTTTCATGTGAACTTTAGTCATTGCTAAACAAACAATCCCTGTACCGTATCTAACCATAAAAGCCACATGTTCTGGCTCTAATTTCTCAGCTAATACAATCAGATCACCTTCATTCTCTCTGTTTTCATCGTCAACTAAAATGAATAATTTACCAGAACTAGCATCCCTCAATACATCTTCCACAGAAGAAATACCGGGTAGACTAATTGAAGGATAAGTTACTTGTACCATGATTTACTTAAACTCAATCTTAACTATTTTATACAATTTCTCTCCATTTGGCACTATCACTTCCACATACTCACCAACTTTTTTGCCAATTAAAGCACTACCGAGTGGTGAATCCGTAGAGATCAACTGCTTTGAAGCATCAGCTTCATACCCACCTACAATCTTATAAACATATTCTATTTCACTGTTATCATCACCGAGCATGCTTACCGTAACAGTTGCACCAAACATTACTGTATCACCAGACAAATTTTTTACTTCTATCACTTCTGCATGTGAAAGTTTACTCTCTACCTCAATTATGCGGCCTTCAATAAAACTTAATCTTTCCCGTGCTGCATGATATTCTGCATTTTCAGATAAATCGCCTTGATCACGAGCATCAGAAATAGCCTGTATGATAGAAGGTTTTTCTTCCTTTAATTTCTCAAGTTCAACTTGCATACTCTCAAAACCTTCCCTTGTAATAGGAAACTTGTTAACAATGGATGAAGTCATAATCACCGCCTAAACGCAATTAAATTGAGTGACAAAATCACTCACAATACCAAGAATATCATCTTTTATATCATCATTCATGTCACCTGACAACTTTTTTAAAACTCCAGGGTGAACAGTTTGAAAATAATTGATAAGATCACACTCGAACCTATTGATGTTGCTCACCTGTACCTTATTTAATTGACCATACAGATTAGAAAAGATATACATAAGCAATACTTGCTCTTCTATTTGCATAGGTGAATACTGTTTTTGCTTTAATAATTCAATAAGGTATTTACCTTTGTTTAAGGACAATTGAACAGTAGCATCAAGATCAGAACCAAATTTAGCAAAGTCTTCCAGTTCTCTATATTGGGCCAAACTCAGCTTTATAGAACCAGCAACTTTTTTCACAGATTTCAATTGTGCAGCAGAGCCAACCCGAGAAACCGATAAACCTATATTCACTGCAGGGCGAAATCCTTTGTGAAACAATTCAGACTCAAGAAAAATTTGTCCATCTGTAATTGAAATCACATTAGTTGGAACATATGCAGATACATCGCCAGCCTGAGTCTCAATAATCGGCAAAGCAGTCAAAGATCCCTGTCCTTTTTCATCAGACATTTTGGCAGCTCTTTCAAGCAAGCGAGAGTGTACATAGAATATATCTCCAGGATAAGCTTCACGACCAGGAGGACGTCTGAGCAATAAGGACATCTGCCTATATGCCACAGCATGCTTAGATAAATCATCATATACCACCAAGCAATGCATTCCATTATCACGGAAAAATTCTCCAATAGTGCAACCGGTATAAGGTGCTAAAAATTGCATAGGCGCGCAGTCAGATGCGCTAGCCACAACTACGGTTGTATACTCTAATGCTCCACTTTCTTTTAGCTTATTCACCACTTTTGCTACTGTCGAAATTTTTTGTCCAATAGCAACATAAACACAGTAAATTTTTTGATTTTCGTTTACCTCATCGTTAATCTTCTTCTGATTGATAATAGTATCAATCGCAATAGTGGTTTTACCAATTTGTCTATCGCCAATAATTAATTCACGTTGCCCTCTACCTATAGGAATCAACAAATCTATAATTTTAATTCCTGTCTGCAGAGGTTCATGCACAGATTTACGGTCAATAATACCTGGCGCTTTAGATTCTATATACATTTTGTTCTTGGCTCTAATTTCTCCGCCATCGTCTATAGGATCGCCTAATGCATTTACAACTCTCCCTAATAATTCATGACCTACAGGCACCTGTACAACATCACCACTACATTTTACAACGTCCCCTTCTTTTACATCACGGTCATTGCCAAGCACAACTATTCCAGCTGTATCATGATCTAAATCAAGAACTATTCCTTCTACACCGCTTGCAAAAGATACCTTTTCACCAAACTTTGCTTTTTCCAGCCCATAGACCAATGTGATACCATCCGTTACTGAAATTACTTCACCTATATTTTCTCGTTTTATAGGATTATCAAATGTCTCAACCTTCTCTTTTATTATGTTTACTACTTCAGAGGCATTTATGCTATTCTTCATATACAATTCCTTATTTTCAACATTTCCATTTTACTCAAATCAACCAATCTATCCAAATAACTCTTAAGCGAAGCATCAATCACGTTAAAACCATACCTAACTACAAAGCCACCTAGTATAGAAGGATCAACCACATGACTGACTTTTATTATTTTACCAAGAAAGTTCAAAGATTCAGTAATTATTTTTATATCAGGTTTCTTTAAAATCTCTGCTGATTTTATAGTAATTTCCAATTCATTTTCACTTTCCCTTACAAGATTTAAGAATTTTTCTAATATAAGGATTAATAAACGGGAGCGCTTGTTTGCAAGTGTAACCATAATAAATTTGACTAAGTTTTCACTCAAGTTCTCCTTTATAGAAAGTATCGCTTCTTTTTTGTGCAAAAGAGAAACCATAGGATGAGATAGATACACAAAAACATCTTGATCTTTAAAAAAAGCTAACAAAAATTCTACTTCTTTTCTTATAATACCTAATCTGCTTCCTGAGACATGAAACAGTGCTCTAGCATAAGATGAAACTAAATTATTGTTTTTCATATTCAATTACCTGTTCTAGTAAATCTAAATTATTTTAGCTACCATTGTTCAATCCAAGCATTTTTTATATAAATAGGTCTTCTCCTTAAGGAAAGAAAACATAAATCATATCTGACTGAATAATCTAAAAAATCAAGATTTTTACTTAAGAAATATTTAGAAGAATTTATAATAGACTGACACTGAAAATGAGATATCGGTACTTCTTTTCCAAATAAACTTGTTTTAACTTCTATAAAAATCAGCTCCCTTTTTTTAGATACAATTAAGTCAATTTCACCCAACTTACAACGGAAGCGACGTTTTATAACATTATAGAATTTCAGCTTTAAATATATCGAAACTAACAATTCTCCAAAGTAACCTACAAAATAGCGTAACCTACTTACCATAAAAAGAATAATTAGCTTTGTGTAACTACTTTGCTTCCTTTTTTATTTTTACTATAAATCTCACCTTTTGCTGAAATATCTCTATCAACTAGCTCTATCACTGCCATTGGAGCGCAATCACCCTTTCGAGTACCAAATTTTATTATTCTAGAATATCCACCTTTACGGTCTTGATAACGATTAGCTAGAACGCTTAATAATTTATCAACTACTAACTTACTATTATGAAGACGTGAAAGCAAAAGCCTTCTACCATGTAAAGAATCGTTATTCTTAGCAATTGTAATAAACTTTTCCACATATGGACGAAGTGCTTTAGCCTTTGGTAAAGTAGTTACAATCTGCTCATGATTAATTAACGAGATAGATAGATTCTTTAACATTGATAACCTATGCTCGGTACAACGAGACAGTTTATTTTTCTTTATTCCATGTTTCATATACTACCTAATCCTCATCAGTATGTTGTTTAGCCAGTTCATCTATATCCTTAGGCGGCCAATTTGGTATATTCATACCCAAAGACAAACCTGAATTATTTAAAATTGCCTTGATTTCATTCAAAGACTTTCGGCCAAAATTAGCAGTTCTTAACATTTCAACTTCCGTCTTTTGCACAAGATCACCTATATAAGTGATATTTTCATTTTTCAGACAGTTATGAGATCTAACAGATAATTCCATTTCATCTACTTTACGCAATAGAACAGGATCATAGCCCAAATCTTTAGCACCACTAGACAAAGAAACCTGCGATTTTTTATAACTCATATCAGAACTAATAAAAGGCTGAAATTGCTCCTGTAATATTCTTGCAGCATAGTCAACAGCTTGACTTGGAGAGATTGTACCATCAGTTTCAATTGACAATATTAGCTTATCTTTATCAGTAACTTGACCAACACGACTATTCTCTACTCTATACGAAACCCTCTCGACAGGACTATATAAAGCATTAACTGGAATAAAACCAATTAAATCTTGTTCATTCATAAGCTTTAAAAATTCATTTTCTTTATATTTATTTACAGGAAGATAACCTTTTCCGCTAGCAACATATATAGTAATGTTAAGCTCCACATCTTGACCTAGTGTACATATCACCAAATCTTTATTAACAATAGAGCATTGGTCATCAGTTTCTATCATTCCAGCTAATACTTGACAAGGCCCTTTAGCGCTCAAATTTAAGCACTTATTAGACGTGTTATTTAGCTTACATCTCAACATGCCCATATTTAATGCTATATCAGTTATGTCTTCCCTAACTCCTTGGATCGAAGTAAATTCATGATTCACGCCTTCAATTTTTATTCCATAAACAGCACTACCGCGAAGAGAAGACAACATTACACGCCTTAATGCATGACCCAACGTTAAAGCAAAACCACTTTCCAAAGGTTCTAGAACTATATCACCTTTTTTACTTGAATCACCTGATATTACCTTAATCGCATTAGGCTTAGTTAATCTATCTAAATTTCCACAGAAAGAGACATTATCACTATAATACATACAAAAACCTTCCAAATATCCTATACTCTTCTTTTTTTCCTTAGTCTACACCCATTATGAGGTATCGCCGTTTTATCTGCAATTGAAGTGACAGTCAATCCACAATTCCTAAGTGCTTTAACTGCAGCTTCTGCACCAAAACCAGGACCACGAATTATTACAGAAACAACCTTCATACCAAATCTCTCTATTACTTTCTTCGCAGCAGAATCGGCAACCTTACCTGCAGCATAAGGTGTAGATTTTCTCGAACCAGAAAAACCACATGCACCAACAGAAGTCTGGTAAAGCGTATTACCACAAACATCAGTCACATTTACAAAAGTATTATTAAAAGTTGCACGAATATGGACAATACCAGTAATAAACCTTTTTGTATTCTTACCAACCGTTTTAACTTTTTTCATAAAAACTCACGATAATAACAAATTTTATTTTTTTCCAGCAATAGGCAATTTAGATCTGCCTTTACGAGTTTTAGCATTAGTATGGGTTCTTTGTCCCCTCACAGGCAAACCTTTTCTATGCCTTAATCCTCTATAGCAACCGATTTCCATTAAAGATTTTATATCCATAGCCACTTTTTTTCTGAGCTCACCCTCTATGACATATTTTTGCCTAATAAAACTACTAATTTTCTCTATATCTTCATCTTGTAATTCTGAAACACGCTTACGCTCATCAATTTTACAGCTACGACAAATTATATTCGCAGTAGTAATACCTATACCATGTATATAAGTTAATGCAAAAGGAATACACTTCTTCACCGGAACATTTATGCCTGCAATACGTGCCACTGATACCTCGATACTTTATTAATAATAACTCTTAATTTATACCATAAAACAACTTATAGTCAAATCAAATTACAAGAAATTTTACTTTCAATCTCTTGCATTACTCTATCAACACTCAAATTAGCGTTAATTGTTAACAACTTGTCCTTATAATACTCGCGCAAACCCTCTATCTGAGAATGATATTCTCTTATCCTCTTATTAATTGCAAGCATATTAGCATCATCAATTCTCTTCTCCAATCTCGTACTTTTACATTTAGCACAAGTAGTATTCTTAAAAGAAGATATACTATATATACTTTTACAATCCAAACAAGTAAGACGATCTTTTAATCTATCAATTGCAATATTATCGTCAAGCTGCAACTCAATTACAAGATCAACATCCCTATTGCATCTTTTTTGCAAAACTTGAGTTAAAAAATGAGCTTGATTTAAATTTCTTGGAAAACCATCTAACAAAAAATCACCATCTATTAATGCAAGCTGGTCACACAATAATTTACATATAACTTCATCTTGAATTAAATTACCAGATTCAACAGTATCCTTTATTCCTTTACCTAATTTACTCCCACTAGATATAATATTCCTTAATAAATCTCCTACTGAAACTAATTTAAAATTATACTTTGCTATTAACAAACTGGACTGAGTACCCTTACCAGAGCCAGGAGGACCAAAAATTGTAATAATCACTTTAGTCTCCTTGTTTTAGACTCATATTTCTTTATCCAACTATCGTACCTATTTGAAAAAACATAAGATTGTACTTGCATAATAGTATCAGTAATAACGTTAACTATAATCAGCAAGCTCGTCCCACCAAAAATAAATGGTATATCATAATGATACCTCATAATTTCAGGTATAGTACATATTACCACCAAATACGCAGACCCAATAAATGTTAATTTAAAAACTATATCTTGAAGATAATCAGAAGTATGTTTTCCAGGCCCTCTACCAGGAATAAAACCACCATTTTTCCTAAGAAAATCAGCATTTTCCTCTGGATTAAATATAAAATTGGTATAGAAAAAATTAAAAAGTACTATGAGTATTAAGTAAGTTATAATGTACATCACTTTATTTGCCATAAAGTAGTTTAAAATAAAATCAGCAATGGCATGACCTTTATAGAAATTTGCAATTGAAATAGGTGTTAATAGAATTGCGTTAGCAAAAATAGTTGGTATTACACCAGATAAATTGATCTTCAATGGAATGTAAGTAAAATCATCATTATGTAATTTTTTAAACTGTTTTTTGGGATATTGAACAATTACCTTTCTATAAGAAGATTCTGTAAAAATGACTAAAAGGAGCAGTAAAAAAAACAATGCTATAACAAAAAGGGTAATGAAAAACGACATACTACCATTTTTATTTAATGTTAGCAGAGATGATAAAGCATTATGTAATTCAGATGTTATGCCAGTAAAAATGATTAATGAGATACCATTGCCTATACCGCTCACACTGATCCGCTCACCAAGCCATATTAAAAATATAGTTCCACCTAAAAGGCTAAAGACACCTATAGTACGAAACATAATACCAGGTTCAACTACAACTAATACCCCTTCCCTATTCATTCTTTCTAACCCTATTAAGATCGTAATTGATTGAAAGATACAAAACACTATAGTCATATAGCGTATATAAGAGTTCATCTTTCGACGTCCTAACTCTCCTTCATTTTTAATTTCATTGATTCCTTTAACGGCAGAAGATAATAATTGCATAACTATGGATGCAACTATGTATGGCATAACGTTTAACGCCAAGATCGTCATTCTAGCTAAAGCGCCACCAGAAAATAAATTAAATACTCCAAAAACACCAGAACTCTCTTTTGGAAATATATCATTGATTATATCAAGATTAACTCCAGGAATAGGAACATAAGTGCCTAAACGATAACAAACTAAAGCCATTAGCGTAAAAAATATACGCTTTAGTAAATCACTTTTATATAACAACGTAGAATCCAAACTATTAAATGCAAATTTACTGCTCATGATTTACGATAGTATTTCTACACTACCACCAACTGAAGCTACAGATCTTTTTGCAGCTTCTGATGCAAAATCAACATGAAACACAAATTTTTCGCTTAATTTACCCTTATTAAGAAGTTTGATTTTACTTTTAACAGATCTGATAAAACCTAATTTATGCAGTAGCTCCTTATCTATGATAGAATCCTTGACTATTTTTTTAGCTTCCATTAAGCACTGTACATCACCAACATTAAATATAGAGTATAAGTTTTTGCGTATAGGCTTAAAACCTCTTTTAGGTAAACGAGTATATATAGACTGCTGTCCACCTTCAAAACCATTTATAGAAACGCCACTTCTCGCTTTTTGCCCTTTATGCCCCCTACCAGATGTTTTACCTTTACCACAACCAATACCTCTACCTAATAATTTAGGCTTCTTTTTCTTAGATAATTTGGTAAACACAGAATTTAATTTTACAGCATCATTCATACTTTACCTATTTCCAACTATCTCACTAATCTTTTTACCCCTCTTACCTGCCACTTGGCGAGGAGATAACATAACATCAAAAGCCTTAAATACTGCACATATAATATTATGGGGATCATTTGATCTAGTAGACTTAGCGACCACATCCTTTATACCTAATACCTCAAAAACCGACCTCATTGCTCCACCAGCAATAATACCTGTTCCAGTTCTTGCAGCTCTTAAAACTATCTCACCAGAACAAAATTTAGCTTTAATATCATGATGTAAAGTTCTACCTTCACGTAAGTACACCCTAATCATCGACTTCTTTGCAGCATTTACAGCTTTCACTCTTGCTTCAGCAACCTCTGCGTGTTTACCTATTCCACATCCTACCCTACCCTTACCATCACCAACAACAACCAAAGTTGAAAATGAAAATCTTCTACCACCTTTAGTAACCGTTGTTACCCTTCGCACTGAAACCAAAAGTTCTGATAAATCATTATTATTTTGTAAATTCTTTACAGCCATATTTAAAACCTTCTAAAATTTAAATCCAGAGCTTCTTAAAGCCTCAGCAAATTGAGAAATCAATCCTGTATACTTATATGCTCCCCGATCAAAGACGAACCGCTGCTGCAATTTTGTACTAGGCAGACGCTCAATCAATAAAGAAGAAACCTGTTTTATAGTTTCAGCATTGACCCTACCTTTACATACATTCCTAATTTTATCATCCAAAGTAGAAGCAGAAGCTAGGGTTATTCCTTTTGCATCGTTAATCAACTGAACGTAAAAATGTTTATTAGACTTAAATACGGATATACGTAAACGTCCAGCGCTCTTATCGAGCTTCGCTCTATTACGAAGTTTCCTTTTTTCATAGCTACTTAAAAAATTATACAATCTTTTCATTTTAATTACTTCTTTTTATTTACAACCTTACGCAGCATAAATTTGCCTTTTATTACAATACCCTTACCTTTATAAGGATCATATTTTCTAATTTTGCATATATCAGAAGCCACCATATAGACTTTTTGCTTATCCATACCGCGAATCACTAAATGAGTTGGCTTTATACACTTAATCTCAACGTCTTTAGGCACTTTATACTTAATATTATGACTATAACCAAGATATAAAGTCAAATACTTATCATCACATTCTGCTTTATACCCCACACCATTAATCTCAAGATCAACAGAAAAATCATTAACCATACCGTTAATCATGTTATTAATATTACTTCTATAAGTGCCCCATATAGATTTTATTTTATCATAATCATCCCTGCCTTGATCAACAGAAAGTAACAATTGATTATCAACTATCTGACACAGAATGCCACTACACAAGTTCAGCTCTTTTTCTGCCCTAACACTTCTTATTAATACCCTACCATCATTATATTCAACTGAAAGATCAGCAGGAATATTGATAGGTGCGGCACCTATACGAGACATACATTTCTCCTATCATTTAAAATACACGACACAAAACTTCTCCACCAACTTTTAATCTACGTGCATTATAATCGGTCATCACTCCTTTCGGTGTAGATATAATAAAAATTCCAAGACCATTATATGCTTTAGAAATGTCCTTACACTTAGAATAATAACGACAACCGGGCTTTGATACCCTAGCTATATCATTAATCACAGGTGATTTATCATAATACTTCAACTGCACAACAAGCGAAGGGATACTATCACTCTCTTGCTTTTCATAATTAAGAATATACCCTTCCTCTTTTAAGATCTTCAATATAGAAGAATTCACTTTAGAGAATAGGACTCTTGTTTCCCTATGCATTGCCAATTGAGCATTACGTATTCTTGTTAAAAAATCACCAATACCATCAGATAACGACACTATTACACTCCTTATATCACATTTACCAACTAGATTTTGTAACCCCTGGAACTTGTCCAAAAGAACACAAATCACGTAAAACAATCCTACATAAACCAAATTTTCTATATACTCCTCTCGGCCTACCAGTTAAAGCGCATCTATTCCTAATTCTGATTTTAGAAGAATCTCTAGGCAATTTTTTAATCAGCTTACTTTGAGCTGCAAACCTTTTTGCAATAGATAAATCCTTATTATTCATTATAGATTTTAATTCTTCCCTTCTCTCCCTATACTGATCGCATAACTTTATTCTACGAAGATTCTTCTGTATCATGGATTTTTTTGCCATATATATTTTCTCTCAATTATCAAAAAAAGGGAATTTAAGAGCCAGTAATAATTCCTTTGCTTCCTTATCACTAACTGCACTTGTTATAATATTAATATCCATACCTCTAATTTTACTTATTTTATCATAGTCTATTTCTAAAAATGATATATGCTCCTTGATACCAAGGGAAAAATTACCATGACCATCAAATTGCTTCACACTAAACCCTCTAAAATCTTTTTCCCTTGGCAAAGCAATATATATTAATCTTTCTAAGAATTCATACATTTTATTTCTACGCAAAGTCACTTTACAACCTACAGTTGCACCTTTTCTAATTTTGAAACCAGAAATAGATTTTTTTGCAAAGGTTAACACAGGCTTTTGCCCAGCAATCAAATGTAGATTATCAAATGGCTCATTTATCGCTTTATTGTCCGTAGCAGCATCTCCAACGCCCATATTGATACACACCTTGACAAGTTTAGGCACTTGCATTACATTGCCGTAATTAAACTTATCCTTTAAGGATTTTACTATATTATCTTTATACAATTGTTTAAACATATCAACCTAATCTATCACTTCTCCAGAAACTTTTGCAAAACGCACTTTTCTACCATCTATAATCTTAAATCCTACTTTAGTTGGAGTTTTACACTTAGGATCCAATATTGCAACATTGGATACATCAATAGCTAACTCTTTATTCAATATACCACCACTACCAGCTCTTGGTTTAGTATGTCTCTTACACACATTTACGCCAGAAACAACTACTTTCTTTTTAGCATCACGTATTATAACTTTGATTACCTTACCAATTTTTCTCTTATCTTTACCAGTTAAAACTATAATATCATCACCACTTTTTATTTTAGCACTCATTATAAAACCTCATCAGCTAATGACATTATTTTCATAAAAGAACCAGATAACAACTTTTTTACTGGACCAAACACCCGAGTGCCAAGTGGTTCACCTTGAGCATTAATTAAAACCACAGCATTGCTAGAAAAACGAATTACAGAACCATCAGATTTCTTAACACTATTTTTTACTCTAACAACAACTGCTTTATATACTTTTCCTTTTTCAACTTTACCTTTTGGGTTAATAGACTTAGTAGATATAATAATCGTATCACCTACAGATGCAGATTTCCTACCACCTAACAAGCCAATACAAAGCACTGCACGCGCACCAGAATTATCAGCTACTTCTAACAATGTATTTTTTTGAATCATATAAATACCTATTCCTTTTTAGCTATTGATAACAACCCATTTTTTAGTAACAGAAATAGGCTTATGTTCCTGTATTAAAACCCTATCTCCCTTTTTGCAACTATTATTCTCATCATGTGCTGTATACTTCTTGTATTTTTTAATAACTTTTTTATACAGCCTATCCTTATACACTTGTAACACCGAAACCTTTACAGTCTTATCAGACTCAGCATTAGTTACGACACCACAAAAAACCTTCTTAGGCATTTTTTCCCTCTCTCTTTCTTCTATTTAATACAGTTAGACTACGAGCTATGCTCTTTCTTATTAAGCTAAAACGCGAAAAATTGTTGCACTGGCCCAGCTTTTTTTGAAAAGCCAAATTAACAAATTCTTTCCTCAAATTCACAAGAAGTTCATGTAATCCTTGTGAAGATTCTGATTCAAATTTAACTATATCCATTGCAACTCCATTCAATTATGATTAGATATAAATTTACACTTCATAGGAAGCTTAGCAGTCGCTTTTTCAAGCGCCAATCTTGCTAAATGCATGGGAACATCACTACTAATTTCAAACAAAACCCTACCGGGCTTAGCTTTAAATACCCAAAATTCAACACTACCTTTCCCTTTACCCATACGTACATCTGCTGGCTTTTTACTAACCGGGGTATCAGGAAAAATTCTTATCCACACTTTACCAGAGCGTTTTAACGTTCTAGATATTACACGCCTTGCAGTTTCAATATGCTTAGACTGAACCTTACCTACTTCCATAGCTTTTAATCCATAATCTCCAAAAGACAGCGTGCTACCACCCTTAGCATTACCCTTAATTCTCCCCTTAAATACCTTTTTATATTTACTCTTTTTGGGAACAAACATTTCAATATACCTTAACTACCAACATAAACCCAAACTTTAACTCCTATAATACCACATATAGTCTTCGCTTCACAAAAAGCATAATCTATATTAGCACGCAAAGTGTGTAAAGGCAAACGACCTTCTTTGTACCATTCAGTACGAGCTATTTCAGCTCCGCCAAGACGCCCAGAGCAACTTACTTTAATACCCTCAGCACCCATCTTCAAACAATTTTGAATAGCTTTTTTCATCGCTCTTCTACATGAAATCCTTTTTTCTAGCTGATGTGTAATACTCCTTGATATTAAAACTGCATCTATTTCAGACTTTTTAACTCCTACTACATTCACTTCGACACTACTTTCTACTTTTTTAGCTATTTTTTGCTTTATCTTCTCAACATCCAAACCTTTCTTACCTATTATAACCCCAGGTTTAGAAGAATGTATTATTACAGACACTAAAGTAACTGTACGCTCTACAGTTACTTTAGAAATACCAGCATGCTTAAAGGATTCATTTATATAACTGCGAATAAATAGATCTTGATGCAATTTCTGTTTATAATCGTCCGTAGCACACCAAACAGAATCCCAGGTATTACTATTTATTTGCAATCTAAATACTTTAGGATTAACCTTCTGTCCCATATTTTTACACTTTCCTTATTAATTTTCCATTTCTATAAATCATACAATTTCTTTCAATTTTATAGTTATATTACTATAAAATTTGCTCATTCTATTAGCCCTACCCATAGCTTTTGGATATACTCTACGCAAAGTAAGTGACTTACCTATTAAAATTTCCTTTATATATAAATTATCAACGTTCAATCCATAATTATTTTGAGCATTAGCAATTGCAGAATTCAACACCTTCATTATAAAACCGGCAGCCTTTTTTTCACAAAATCTTAATTGTACATTAGCAAAAGAAACTTTTTTATTACGCACTAAATCAGCAACCAAATTTAATTTGCGAGGAGTTGATCTTAAAACCTTAGAACCAGCCTCAACTATTATATCCCTATTTTTCATATCAATTGCCTACCTTCTTGCTGCCTTTTTATCACCACCATGCCCAGTAAATTTACGAGTAGGTGAAAATTCACCGAATTTATGACCTATCATATTCTGATTATCAACACTAACAGGAATGTAATCTTTACCATTATAAACAGCAAATTTTAAACCCAAACAATTAGGAAGAATTACAGAAGCCCTGGAATGAATTTTTATCACCTTATTAATAGAACCCTCTTTTAAAGCTCTCTGAACTAATCTTAGTACAGATGGGTGTAAAAAAGGTGGTTTCCATACAGATCTACTCATAAATTAACCTTTCAATTTTTTTATATACTTATCACTAGATTTATTTTTTTTCCTAGTTTTTTTTCCTTTTGTTGCAACACCCCAAGGAGTAACAGGATGACGACCGCCAGAAGTTTTTCCCTCTCCACCTCCATGAGGATGGTCAACCGGATTCATTGCAACTCCACGTACAGTAGGTCTAATCCCAAGCCACCTACTTCTCCCAGCTTTACCCAACTTTCTATTCTTATGGTCAGGGTTAGATACTACACCAATAGTAGCCTTGCAAGAAGATAAAATCAACCTAATTTGACCAGACCTGAGTCGTAATAAAACATATTGGCCATCACGACCAACGATTTGTGCATAACAACCAGCAGCTCTAGCAATCGCAGCACCATTACCTGGCTTCAGCTCAACATTATGAACGAAAGAACCAACAGGTATATGCTTGAGTAGTAAACAATTCCCTGGCAAAATATCAGCATCATCTCCAGCTGTCACAACATCACCAGGCTTCATACCTTGAGGAGCTAATATATAAGATTTAGTATCATCTTCCTTATATGATATTAATGCTAAAAACCCACTTCTATTTGGATCATACTCTATTTTCTCAACTATACCCTGATCACTTCTATTACGTTTGAAATCTATAACTCTATACTTCTTCTTGTGACCACCACCTCTATGACGAGTTGTAATTCTACCATGATTATTTCTTCCACCACTGGATTTTTTACCAAATACAAGAGACTTCTCCGGCTTATCTTTTGATAAACCAACTTTACTTATTAATATAGTCCCACGAGAAGACGGAGTAACAGGATTAAAAAATTTCATACCCATATTAAACGCTCATTATATCTAATTTTTGACCATCCATCAAAGAAAAATAAACCTTTTTTCTCTGTTTTTTACAACCAACCACACCCCTGAAACGTCTATATTTAGGTTTAACTCTAATAACATTTATAGAAGAAGTTCTGACATTAAATAAAGACTCTATTGCCGATTTTATTTGACGCTTATTTACATTTACAGAAACATACAAAGAGTATTTATTAAACTTCTCTCTTAAAAGAGAAGCCTTTTCTGTGATTACAGGAGATTTTATTATATTATTATATTTAATCATAACAATCTACCTTCAAGATGCTTTAAAGTGTCTTTTGTTAACATCACGCATTCATGATTCAATATATCAAAAACATTTAACCCAATAGGTTTGATTAAATCTACATAATGCAAATTTTTAGCAGCACGTAACAAATCATCTCCATAATCACCAACTATTAAAAAAGAAGAAAATTTAAAATTTTTAATATATTCACACATTTTAGATGTTTTCTTCACATCAACATTCAAACTATCAAGAACAATAACTTGATTATTTAAATATTTTAGAGATAAAGCAATTTTCAAACCAAATTTACGTACTTTTTTATTAAGAGAATAAGCATGACTCCTCACAACAGGACCAAAAATAATTCCACCACCTCTAAACTGAGGAGATCGCAAGCTCCCCTGTCTCGCCCTACCGGTACGTTTTTGACCATACGGCTTAGCTGTTGTACCAGAAACATCACTGATACCCTTTGTTTTATGAGCACCAACTCTTCTCTTTGCTAATTGCCATCTCACTATATCATGCAAAATACTCAATTTTTGCTTGGCAGAAAATATCAAGGGATTAAGCTCAACACTACCTACATTATTATTAGATAGATCAACTAATTCACATTCCATAACTAACTCACCAAATTATTAGCATCATCACTCATATTCAACAGCAGACCTGCTGGAAAAGGAACATCTTTATGTAAAGGCTTTTTAACTGCATCTCTCACAAAAACATAAGAGTTTTTAAACCCAGGAACATTATTACCCTTTACAGCAATTATGCTATTTTCATAATCAATGGATAATATTTTCATATTCTGTACAGTTACTCTGCTATTACCTAAATGACCAGCCATTTTCTTCCCCTTGAATACTCTACCAGGATCTTGACATTGACCAGTAGAACCTTGTGATCTATGAGCAATAGAAACGCCATGAGATGCCCTAAGCCCACTGAAGTTATGCCGCTTCATCACACCAGCAAACCCTTTACCTAAAGAATAACCCGCAATGTCAAGATATTGACCAACTACAAAATGATTAACCCCCACCTTTTTACCACATTCTATTCCGAATAGATCAGTTAATCTACTTTCGTATAATTTACATTTACTATTTATACCCTTTTTCTTTAAATATTCCAACTGAGGTTTTACTATTTTTTTTAAATCTCCTGTGCCTAAAATGACTGAATTGTAGCCACATTTATCTTGTCCTTTTATATCGATAATATAAGTTTCGCTGAGATGCAATAAGGTTACAGCCATGCGACTATTATCAAAATACATAGCAGTATGGCCAACATTCGTCATTAACAAACCAATTCTCCTAAGCGAATTTATTCTCTTCATTTCCTTTTCCTAAATATTAACTTCCTTAACCTTTAAATCCACTTCTACACCAGCAGAAAAAGATAAATCTGCAAGCATCTTCATCATAGTAGAAGTAGGATTATGCACAATAATTAACCGCTTAGAAATTCTCATTTCAAATTGCTCACGAGATTTTTTATCAACATGAGGAGACCTATTAACAGTAAATTTAGAATCTTTTCTTGGCAACGCAATCGGACCAGATAAATCTGCATTAAACTGCTTTAATTGATCAATAAACTCGCGAATACACTTTTCCAACAAAGAACAATCGAAAGCTTTGATTCTAATATATATATCTTGCTTCATCTTAGTTATTATACTCATTCTAAAATTTCCGAAACAACGCCAGAACCAACAGTTCTACCACCTTCTCTTATCGCAAAACGTAATCCTTTATCCATTGCTATTGGTACTTGCAACTCCACTTCTATACTTACATTGTCCCCTGGCATTACCATCTCCTTTCCATCTAGCAATTTTATGCTCCCAGTTACATCCGTTGTCCTTAAATAAAACTGTGGCTGATAATTTCCAAAAAATGGTGTATGCCTTCCTCCTTCTTCTTTCTTCAATATATACACCTCCGCATTAAATTTCTTATGCGGGGTTATTGTCCCTGGTTTTGCCAATACTTGCCCTCTCTCCACTTCTTCTCTCTTTGTTCCTCTTAGTAGTATTCCTACATTGAGTCCTGCACTTCCCTTATCTAGCAACTTCTTAAACATCTCAACACCAGTACATGTCGTCTTTTGCGTCGCTTTCAGACCTATTATCTCTATATCATCCCCTGTCTTTATCTCCCCCTTCTCTATTCTTCCTGTTACTACCGTCCCTCGGCCCGATATTGAAAATACATCTTCTATTGGCAACAAAAACGGCAAATCTACAGGCCTTGGAGGTACTGCCACATACTCATCTAACTTCTCCATCAATTTATCTATTGATTTCTTTCCATACTCACTATTATCATCCTCTAATGCTTTTAACGCAGACCCAACTATCACAGGCACTTCATCACCTGGAAATCCATACTTACTCAGCAACTCTCTCACTTCCATTTCTACCAAATCTATCATATCAGCATCAGCAACATCAGCTTTATTTATATATACCACGATATATCCAACACCCACCTGTTTTGCCAGCAATATATGCTCTCTCGTTTGTGGCATCGGCCCATCAACCCCTGACACTACCAATATCGCTGCATCCATCTGTGCTGCACCTACTATCATATTCTTTACATAATCAGCATGTCCAGGGCAATCAACGTGTGCATAGTGTCTCTTTTCTGTTTGATATTCAACATGCGCTGTTGCTATTGTTATACCTCTCTTTCTCTCTTCTGGCGCTTTATCTATTTGATCATATGCTACAAAATTACCATAATGCTTTGTTATCGCCGCTGTTAACGTTGTCTTCCCATGATCCACATGTCCTATCGTTCCCACGTTTACATGCGGCTTTCCAAATGCTTCTACTATCGCTGTCATAATCTTAACTCTTCTACCTAAAATACAAATACATCAATAAATAATATGTTGATTTCATATAAATACAACAAAAAAAAGAGCGGATAGTGGGAATCGAACCCACGTCACTAGCTTGGAAGGCTAGAGCTCTACCATTGAGCTATACCCGCACAATGGAGGAGGTAGGATTCGAACCTACGTACGCAATGCGGACAGATTTACAGTCTGTTACCTTTAACCACTCGGTCACTCCTCCACAAAAATCTGTTAAGAGAACACTACCTTAACTTAAGTTTTATTATTCCTAATATTAAACATCCAAATCCAAAAGATCAAGTAATAAAAGCTAATCTAACTGATTTCAGTTAGATTTTACTTTTATATAATAAAATATTGTCAATAAAACGCCCAAATAAATAATGTGAATCATGTGTACCTGGCGCTTCTTCTGGATGGTATTGAGTAGAAAAGACTGGGTAATCCTTCATCATTATCCCCTCTACACTATTATCAAATAGAGAAATATGAGTAACTTCAACGTTACTTGGAAGAGAAGCTGAATCAACAACAAAACCATGATTTTGGCTAGTTATCTCAACTTTTTTACTCTCCAGATCATAAACTGGATGATTACTCCCTCGATGACCAATATCCATCTTGACAGTCTTTGCTCCCAAAGTAACTGCAAGTAATTGATGGCCCAGGCATATTCCAAAAACTGGTATTTTAGATTTCACAATAATTTCTATTTCTGAAGTTACACTCTCTCCTATCTCTTGTGGATCACCAGGGCCATTTGAAAGCACTATACCATCTGGATTCATGCTTAATATTTTGTGAGCAAAACCTGTATCTGGTTTGACTAATTCAACCGTACAATCAAGTTCTACTAAGCGTGAGATTATACTATTTTTTACACCGAAATCAACAATTACAACCCTATATTTTGCATTAAGAGCGCTTTGAAAGTTATTACTTAAACTGACTTTCTTAGTTATTTCTATTCCATTTACAGATTTGTATTTCTTCAATTCATCTAATATATGTGCCTCACTTGACGGACATATCATTCCATTTTGAGATCCATGTTTTCTCAAATATGTCGTCAAAGCTCTAGTATCAATTCCCGATATCCCAACTACATTATTTTTCTCCAACCAATCATTTAAACTAATATATGAAGAAGAGTGAGACATAGGAGAAAGTTCACGCATAACCACACCACTTGCAAAAATTTTCTCTCCTTCATTATCTTTATGATTTATTCCAACATTACCAATATGAGGAAAAGTGAACGCTATGATTTGATTAGTAAAAGAAGGATCGGTTATAGTATGTTGATACCCGGTCATACCAGTGGTAAAACAAACTTCACCTATACATTTGCCTCTTTTACCTACCGATTTTCCCAAAAAGCACTTGCCATCTTGTAAAACTAAAGCTGCATCCTGCATTTAATTCTCTCAACTCATTTAAAATATTATATAAGAATTTTAAATTACAAGTAAGCAAATACTAAACTTCCCTTTAAGTTTATATAAAATTCAAAATTATAAGTAGCTTTCTTTTTTTATTATTTAGCAAAATTATAGCAAACTTAACTTGTGTGAATAGGCAATAGTCATTACATTCATACTTCATGTTATATAAATTCACATGGATAGAAAAACTTGTCTCATTACAGGAGCATCATCTGTCATTGGAGAAAGTCTAGCACGGTTGCTCATTAAAGATGGATGATTTGTGGTTGGCATTGCAAGGCGCACTGAAAAACTGGAAAAATTAAAAGAAGAATTAGGTAGTAATTTTTTACCTATAACATGTGATGTAAGCAAAAGTGAAAATATTAAAAACTCGTCTGATTTTTTAAAAAAGCAAAATATTATACCAAATCTCTTTTTTCTTAATGCAGGATGTGGCGAAATAGAAGATAAGTTTCATACCAACATTCATAGAAAAACATTTGAAACCAATTATTTTGGAGTTATCAACTGGATTGAAGAATGGATTCATCATAATTCCTTGGCAACTTTTGCGGTTATATCTTCTCTTGTTGCTATGCATGCAACACCACATGCTTCTGCATACTGTGCCAGCAAAGCAGCACTAACAAGTTGTTTTCAATCACTAAAAATCCAATATGCTAACAGTAGCACAAAGTTTATCACCATAATGCCAGGGCCAGTAAAAACAGATATGTTTAAGTCTAATAAACCACTTCCCTTCATATGGGAGCCAGAAAAAGCTGCAGCATATATTTTAAAAAGTATATTTAAAGGAAAGAAAGTTATAGCGTTTCCAATTTTCTGGCGGTTATTTTTTCATATTTTACAAATTCTTCCCACTAAAATGACTGCAAGAATCTTACGATAATCACCAAATCTACCATCTTGTAAAGCTAAAGCTCTTCAAAACTCAATCGCAAGCTTCTCCACACAAAAACATCTTGACTATCGCATGTTTCATATTATATGAATAAACTGTTAATGAAAGTGGAGGGTTGCAATGCCTAATAATACAGATCAGTCTAAAAAAATAAATGAGAAATGGTTATTTATAGGAGGTGCTTCACTGTTTCTTGTAATAATGCTACCATCAATTTTTCTCTTAGCAAAAATAGCTATGATGTTTGTTATAATCTCAACTACAGCAATAGCAATAAAAATTGCCTCAAAAGCAATATCAAACGTTTTAGAGGATAAAGAGAATCAATCAACACAAAATAAAATTATAAACCTAGCTATTGGAGCAGTGTCCATACTTGCAGGTGGGATATCATTACTTATTACAGCAAAAGTTGGTTTCATCGCAATATGTTCAACTATAGCTATTTTAGCTCTGTATGAATATATTAAAGATGAAAAAATAGGTAAGGATATAAATGATAAATTCGATGAAATAGCTAATAATACAACTGAGTTTTGCGTCAACAGCATTGAAAAACTTATTCCATCACAAAGTTGTGAAGTGTAATCTTTTGTTTATAAATTTTTAGATGCATGGCTAACGTATAAACACTGAAATCAGCACTTCCTTTCTTGTTATCCTAGTAATGGCTTCCATCATCAAAAATGTTGTATTACTTTTATACTCGCAAATCTAACTGGATTCCAATGCTGGAATGACATTACCTTGAATGGAAATCGGTGCGTGATGTACATCTGTATAGAGATTAAATATGTCATTCAGTTTGTTATCATTCTAGTACTGCCATTCTATAGGTAACAGCTGTACCTGGAGCTCCTCTCTTGTCATTCCAGCACTGGAATCCAGAAAACTTAATTTCAAACCAGTACTTTCCCTCTTTTCATCCCAATTTCCAAAATGTTACTCCAGTACTGAAATCCAGCTTTTTTATAACTATCGAAAACACTGTATTACTTTACAAATTTAACTAGATATAATTACTGGCATGGCACGTTCGTAAAATTACGATAAAAAATTACTTGACAAACTCTAATAGTTTTGTTACCATGCACAGTGAAGGTGTTTTAGAGCTCGGAATCTATCTTCGTCTGCAGACTTTTCAATTCAACTAATCTATAATCTTCAGTTAAAATATATTTTAGCTATACTTCGGTCGTAGCTGTATACATTTTTCTCAATCTTTTTTATTAGTGGAGGACTATCATGTTTAAAACACTGAATTACGCATATCATTGACCTACATGTCTTTAAAGGACAGATGGTACCTATGTCCTTTTTATATAAATTATTGTGTTTTTATGTCTTTTTTAGCAATGTCATTTATTGTTTTACGCCCCAGTCTTTTTCAAATATTGCGAGCCCTTGATCAGTAAGTGGATGATTAATTAACTGTCTAAGTATTTTTGCTGGCACAGTAATTGAATGAGCACCGAGCCGTGCAGCTTCTATTACATGTGCTGGACTTCTTACTGATGCAACAAGAACTTTTGTCTTAAAATTATAATTAGAATATATAGTGCATATATCTTCTATTAGCGATAAGCCATCATAGCTTATATCATCAAGGCGACCAACAAAGGGAGAAATAAAACAAGCACCGGCCTTAGCGGCAAACAGTGCTTGTCCAGGAGAAAAACATAATGTGATATTAGCAGGTATTTTATGTTCTGTCCACAACTTTTTACAAGAAATTAATCCTTCATGTGTAAGGGGTAACTTTACTACGATATTACTAGCGATTTTCGCTAACTTAAGGCCTTCCTTAACCATATCTTCATGGCTATCTGCAACAACTTCAACACTAACAGGTCCTTTTATAATAGAACATATTTCGCTTACTAAATCTTCGTACTTATCTTTATGTCCAGATTTTGCTATTAAAGAAGGATTAGTTGTTATACCATCAATGAACTCTTTTAGCTCCTTAATTTCATTCAAATCAACACTATCAAGAAAAATTTCCATATTATTGTCCTATTAAAAACCTATTTTTACAAAATATTGTCATCTTTGAAAAGTATTAAATAAAATCGGATTTTTAACTCAACTCAATTTTCAGTCCGTTAGGAAAGAAAATATTGCACTGAGACACAGTATAGCGCTTTCCTTAATTGGTTGCATTTTATTAACAAAATTAGCATAACCAATTTCTGAAGTTTACTAGCTTTACGTTCAATAGAAATTCTTGCATAGCCTAAAACTTAGTGCTACTATTAGTATAGTAACACAAATAGGTAGTGAGGAACAATAAACAAAATGACTAAGTTCGAGTTTAACGCTCGCAATTAAATTCAACTAAAAAGGTTAATATAAAAGGAGTTAATCACTCCTAAAGTAAATATATTATCAGAACAATAGTAACAAGGGGTATACTATGTCAACAAATTTCCCGACATTGAAAAACATATTAGCAGAGCTGAAAAGAAAAAATAGCATTACTGTTTTAGAAGAACATTGTCAGGAAAAATGGGAGGTTTATGACTTGCTCATGGATTTAACAAATGATGAAAATTTTAAGCAAGCATATATAGATCTATCTTTCAACAAGAGCTTTAAAAAAAACTTTATAGAATTAGCAAATCAGGCAAAAAAAGCTGTAAGTAAGTATTTTAGAGACAAAGACATAGACCTTCGAGCTTTTTATGTAGAAACTAACAATTCTGATAAAGTGTTAAACATTAATCTTATTAATTACAATAGAAGTGAGCCAATAAGAATTAGTGATATCTTACAGCAAGAAAGGGATATTAGCACATTGAATATCTATTGCGATAAAAAGCATGACATATACGCTTACCGAAAAGGTAAGGAAAGACATTATGAATTTAAAGAGGGTGCATATTATGAAATGACAAGCACTTGGCCTGTGCAGGACAAGGATGGGAAAACTTTTACCTGTACTATGGTTATGAATGTAAGTAATTCTGGTATAACTAAAGTACTACAGTTTAATGGTAAAGATTTTGAATCGCCACCTGAGGAGTTTTTGGAATTAATAAGACAAAATGAGGAATTATATATTCAAGGCCTCTCTCTACATGATGCTGTAAAAGCATTATTGAAAAAGAACAAAAATGCTAACATTGCACCGGCTGTTAGTAATCTGCAAAATAACGAACATATCGTAATCAATCAAGACGAAAAGATGAAAGATCTTGAAAATGATGCTAAAAGCAATCCTATTCTTTCTTTCACTAGCAACAATGTATCAGAGGTTAATCCACAGCAGATTGCAACTCAGGCAATTGCAACTCAAACAGAAGTTAATTCACAACAACTAGATCAAAAGCTTACAAAAGCTGAGCAAGAAATTAGAGAATTAAATGAGCAGAGGAACAATTTACAGCATAGGCTCGAAGAGGCCAAGCAAGAATTTGAAAAGCATAATAGTGATTTACAGAATGAACTTGGAGAAGAAAAGCAAAAAAATGCAAAATTGCAAGCTGAACTGACACAAAAAAATGCAAAGCTAGCAAATATGTCAACAGAGCTGCAAGAAAGAGCGCAAGAACTTGAAGGTGCATATGAAGAAAAGAAAGACCTGAAGAAAAAGCTGGAAGTTGCCAATGCAGGAAAAGAAGAGTTGATAAGTGAGTTAAGAAAATTGCACGAGGAATTAAATCAACTGAAAGAAGAAAAGTATAGTTTGGAAGACAAGCTTGATCAATTAGAACACTATAGCAATAGTACAAAAGAAAGCAGTGAACAACAAATATCAGATTTGAAAGAAGAGTTATTATTACTGAAAGAAGCAAATCAAATGTTAAAAGCAAAGCAAGTAGAATCAGAACAAGAACTCGTGGAGGCTAAGCAAAAAATTGAGGAATTGGAGGAACAGTGCAATGATTTACAAGTTGAGTGTAAAGAAAAGGAACAAAGACTTGAGAAAGAAATGAGTAAAACAGATGAGCGAATAATCCAGCTCAATAAGGAGCAAGAGCAGAAAATTCAAGAAATTTATGGAAAAAATAAGGAACTGGAAGAAAAGGTAGAAGAACTGAAGGAAAAGCTAAAAACTGCTAATGCAGAACAAGAGAAACGACAAGGTAAATTGAACCAGTTTGAAAAAAAAGAGGAAGAGATAGAGGAAGCAGAACACATGATAAGTGCAAGGGATAAGTGTATAGCGAGTTATAAATCTCAAATACAAAATTTAGAAAATGAGCATAACGCACATTTGGAATCTGATGAACAAGAGGCAGATCAGCTAACGTGGGATTTTGAAACGTTAAAGAACGAGCTAGAGCTTAAAGATGAGCAGATCGAGACAATAAGAGGGCAATTACGGCAGGAGATAGAAGAAGAAATAGTTAATAAGTACCGTCCATCACTGGAATTAAAGTTTAAAGAATATGAAGATGAGATTGAAAGATTAATAAGAGAAAAAAAAGAGCTAAACGATAAAGTACAATACTTAAATAGCCAAGTAGAACTGTTAAGTCCAGTAATTGATCAAGTACTTGTTAATAAAAAGGAAGTTTTTGATAATAATTCAAAAATGTTTTACCAGCTTACAGAGAAAATTGATGATTCAGAAAAAAAATCTAGGTCTTTAAGCCTTGATAGCGCATTTCATAGCGATCACTGTAATTCACTTCTAGACTTAATCAGCAGTCCCTCAAAGGTGTGTAGCCAAAGTCAGCGTGAAAATGTTTAAAGATGCACATGAGACCAGCGGCTTCTTTATTCAAGTAGCCCCTCTTGTCATCCGAGTAGTGTGAGACATAGCTGTACGAACATTGCAATACGGCACATAATAAATAATGTCATGCCAGTGCCTAGACACTGGGATCTAGTTTTTGGACATTGTTTTTGACATATGTCCTTAAGAACTATTGTTTACTGCATAATTTTCAAATACTTTTTATATCTGGATCCCAGTGTCACGCACTGGGATGACAAGAAGGAAGATACTGGAATGACATCTTCCCTGAACCATAATGTTCGTACAGTTGTGTGTCAGCTACTTGAAGTGGGAATGACAAGAGTAAACTCATTTCTTGAACACAAAAAGAGCCCCTAAAGAGATTTGACATCAAGATAACTTAAATATATACCAACTCTCTTATTTTTTAATGATTCCTCATCATGAGTCAAATGATCAAAAACCTGAATTTGATTCGTTATAATGCTACAATTATTATTTGCAACCTCTAATATACCATTATCAATTACAACTTTTTCCTTTGTCTGGTTACTCATTTGAACAGTAATTATACCAGGCAATAAATAAATTAAGTAAGGAGAATGGTAAGCTAAAATCACTAGCTCTCCTTCAAGCCCATTCACTGAAAGCGAAACCACTTCATCGAATGAAATTCGATTATCAGGAGAAAAAAATTGCACCTTAAAAGTGTTCATAATCTTTAATGTCCGGCTCCAACTTCAGCTTTTATTGATTCAGCCTTTTCTATTGCTTCACTTATACTTCCCACCATATAAAAAGCAGCTTCTGGCAGGTGATCATATTTACCTTCAATAATTCCTTTAAAACTAGAAATAGTATCAGAAAGTGAAACAAATTTGCCAGACATGCCAGTAAATACCTCCGCAACATGAAAAGGTTGAGAAAGAAACTTCTGAATTTTACGAGCTCTATCAACAATAATTTTATCTTCATCAGATAGTTCATCCATACCAAGTATTGCGATAATATCTTGCAGCGACTTATAAGTTTGCAATATACGTTTCACTTCAGAAGCCACATTATAATGCTCTTCACCAATGATTTCAGCAGATAAAGACTGAGAAGTTGAGTCAAGTGGATCAACAGCAGGATATATACCCATTTCAGCTATCTGCCTTGACAACACTGTGGTTGCATCAAGATGAGAGAATGTCGTTGCTGGAGCTGGATCGGTCAAATCGTCTGCAGGAACATATATAGCCTGTACAGAAGTAATAGAACCAGCAGTAGTTGAGGCTATTCTCTCTTGCATAGCGCCCATATCAGTCGCAAGAGTTGGCTGATAACCAACAGCAGACGGTATTCTTCCAAGCAAAGCAGAAATTTCAGAGCCAGCTTGAGTAAAACGGAAGATATTATCTACAAAAAATAGAACATCTTGATTTTCATGATCACGAAAATACTCCGCCATAGTTAGTGCTGTTAAAGCAACCCTAGCTCTTGCTCCAGGAGGTTCATTCATTTGACCATAAACCAAAACGGCTTGAGATTTTTCGTGCTCATTTATATCTATTACATTCGAAGTAATCATCTCGTTATAAAGATCATTACCTTCACGCGTTCTCTCTCCTACTCCGGCAAACACAGAAAATCCTTTATGAGCTTTTGCTATGTTGTTAATCAGCTCCATTATCAGAACTGTTTTACCAACACCAGCTCCACCAAATAAGCCAATTTTTCCTCCTTTAAGATAAGGAGCAAGAAGATCTATAACCTTTATTCCTGTGACTAAAACCTCTTCCTGTATCTTCTGCTCAGTAAAACTTGGAGGTGATCTATGTATAGGTTCTAAATTATACTTTCCTTTTAAAGGACCACACTCATCTATAAGCTCCCCTACAACATTAAAAATCCTTCCTAAAGTTGAGCGTCCAACCGGAACTGATATTGGTGCACCTGTATCAACAAACTCATCACCTCTTGACATACCATCTGTGCTATCCATAGCAATGCAACGAACTATATTATCACCTATATGTTGTGAAACCTCTAAAACTAGCTCCTTGCCCTTACATTTTAGTTTGCTTTTTAAAGCATTAAATATCTTAGGTAACTCGCCTTCAAATTTTAGATCAACAACTGCTTGAGTTATCTTAACCGTTCTACCTATATTCATCTCTTTCATCACCTAACACTATAATTCTATAAAAGAACTTCTAAAAAATAAATCTTATATTATTAACAGAAATTTTGCAATATTAAAACACTTACTAGTTACGTTTCATTATAAATAGTGCAAATGCATTCAATAGCCAAGTAATAACAAACAGCACCAAACTAAGCGCATAAGCAGCAAGAGTTTGCACACTATTGAAATCCTGATCTCCGGTAAGTAATGTAGCAATTTGTACAGTGATAGTAGTAACTGAATTGAGAGGATTAAAGGTCAAATTTGCATTGATTCCCACAGCCATTAGTACAATCATTGTTTCACCTATCACCCTTGAAATTGATAATAAAACTGCACTTAAAATTGTAGGCATTGCATAAGGTATTGTTATATGCCATATAGTTTCCGCTGGTGTTGCGCCAAGCGCCATAAAACCATAACGTAAACTTTTTGGAACAGATCTTATAGCATCTTCAAGCAAAGAAATAATAAAAGGAAGAATCATTATTCCAATCGATAAACCAGCAATCAAAGCACTTTCTGAGTGTATACTTAGATTAAAAAAATTCGCTACCTGCTTTATAAAAAAAGACAAAAATACAACTGAGAAGTATCCATATACAACAGTAGGAATAGCAGACAAAACCTGTAAGGCTGTATTAATAACATAACGCACTTTTTCACTCGCATACTCACTAATATATATTGCAGAAAATAAACCAAGCGGCACCGCAACTAACATTGCTACAATAGTTATAAGTAATGTCCCCACTAAAAGTGGCGCTATACCAAAACACCCCACCTCTCCTTCACCAATAATAGCTACATTATGCTTCCATTTTAAGCAAAATAAGAATTCTGAAATAGCTACTTTATTAAAAAAAGAAATGGACTGAACAAAAATAGATAGCATTATAAATAAAGTGATAAAAAGTGATATTGCTAAAGCCATAAATAACAAAAATTTTACCATCTTATTTCTTTTACCTTTAAAGATAAAAATCAGCATAAAAAAAAGTAACGCTATAGAAATAGAAGTTATAAAATAACCATCATAGAATGCTAACAAACAAGGTAGCATCCACATACAACTCAAATATATATAAGACTTAACTTTACTTACTGCTTGAAACTTACTCAAACAAAATAAAAGGATTAGTAAAACAGGTACGCCTATAATTAAATTCATTTTTCCATATATCAAATTTTATTCAATAAGAATGCCATAGAAGTTGACCATTATTTGACAATAGAGAAAAATAATTTAAAATAAATAGTTATATTAATATAAAAACAATGAAAAGAACATTTCAACCAAAAAATTTAAAAAAAAAGCACAAACATGGATTTCGTTCACGTATGTCAACAAAAGCTGGAAGAAAAATTCTTAATAAGCGTCGCTCATTAGGGTGTAATAAATTATGCGCATAGTAAGCATAAAAAAAAAGAGTTTTCCTTTGCTTTTAAAAACAGATTAGCACCTGACAGTCTTTTTTATCGAGGGGTATATATATCACTATATGCTATAAAAGAAAGAGAACCTGAAAAGTATATTCATGTTATTAGAGTAGGTCTGGCTATCAGTAAAAAAGTCGGAAAAGCAGCAAAAAGAAATAAAATAAAAAGGCAATTACGAATGCTAGCTAAAGTTAGCATTTCTAATATAAGTAATGTAGGATACTATTACATAATACTAACCCATAAAAACATTATGCAAGCAGGCTATAAAAATTTACAAAAAGACCTCAATATTTGCTTAAAGAAAGATAAAATAAGAAGAAATTTTCACTAAAGTATTTACAGCTATATTTTTTATGATAAGATAAGTAAACTTTTTAAAATAAATTAATAGATGTGGGTGCTTGATGGTAGAGAGTATAAGAAAACAAGATAAAAAGCTCGATACAAATAATGCTGAAGAGAGTTTTTATGAATATAGAAAGTCTAGCTATCGTACACAATGGGGAATGGCATTTGAACAAAGCCAATACTTAGAACAAAATAAGGATAATCCTAGAGGGAAGTTGCTAAATTTGAATATAGAAGCAACTTATTACAATAAGAGAATAGTTTGATAAAAGTAAAAGTACCCGTTCAGGGGAGTGGTTCAAGAAACGATAGGCAGGGGATTGTATAGTTCTCTTTGTTTCCATGTTAAGTATAATGAAATTATCCTTTCAAATTCCTAGCTCTGATTACGTAAAATATGAGCTTTTACAGTAAATGATATAATGCCTAATTTGCTGTTCAGCGCGATAGTGGAATACTTTCTGGTTTACTTAAAAAATTTCACATCATTCTTTCAGATTTTAAAATATTTTTCGCAACTTGAAAAGCTCCAGTTGCTTCAGATAGGTAGCTTCAAGTAATACCTTATACGTTTTGCAACTTTCTTACACTTCTGTTTCATTTTTTAATAAAGCTTTTTTTAGCATAAATAATTCAGTGGATGCGTTTTTTAAGTAACAGCCCAGAATTTTAACTTCAATAGTCCAGCTATGTTTCAAAGTACCTGTCAGCGACTATTACGATTGCAACATACACTGTCTTTTAAATCTTCTTTCCCTTTAAAACTTGCAGTATTGCTTCAGCACTAACCAAGTTTACCTTTATTATAACACGTTGATGCGCAAAACCTCACTTTTCTTATTCGATTTGCTCATACACCTTTTTGCATTTTGAGGGAATTCTATATTCACTATTTGATACGCTTTCAATTCACATTAAAAACATCACTTATAATTTTCACGTTTTTAATTTTTATAAAATCCACTGAGTGCTACAATTATCACCTAACTATTGGACCAAATGTATCTGCTTTTTGGTAGTTTGCTACTTCTTCTTTCTCCTCATCTCCAACAACTTAATTAATATTCAATTATATAAAGTTTGATTTTCGGAAGACCAATTGTTTGATGATTTGTTAAATGTTGCTATCTCTCTCCTCATTTGCAAATAGGTAACAAATTCTACTTTTAAATTTTCTACTTTTATTTTAAAGTTTTCGCAAAGTTCTAAAAGATCAGTTATATTACCTCACAGCTACTCTATGTTTACCTTGTTTCATCGCTCTACTGAACAGATATAAATAAAAAGAAATTTTTATAAACTTGGCAACGACCTACTTTCCCTCTTTAAGTATCATCGGCGCTAAAAAGTTTCACTTCCGAGTTCGAAATGAGATCGGGTGGTTCATTTTTGCTATAGTCACCAAGTCAATAAAAATTTCTGACTTAACAAATTTCAATTTAATATTTAACACTGCATATGCACATATAGAAAGGAAATAAATCAATCAGGCTATTAGTACTAGTTAGCTTCACATGTTACCATGCTTCCACACCTAGCCTATCAACGTGGTAGTCTTCCACGGCCTTAATTGGGAAATCTTTTTGAAGAGGGTTTCTTGCTTATATGCTTTCAGCAATTATCCCATCTATACATAGCTACCCAGCGATGCTATTGGCATAACAGCTGGTACACCAGAGGTATATCCATCTCGGTCCTCTCGTACTAGAGTCAGATCTTCTCAAATTTCCTTCACCCACGGCAGATAGAAACCGAACTGTCTCACGACGTTCTAAACCCAACTCACGTAACACTTTAATCGGCGAACAGCCGAACCCTTGGGACCTTCTCCAGCCCCAGGATGTGATGAGTCGACATCGAGGTGCCAAACGGTGTCGTCGATATGAACTCTCGAACACCATCAGCCTGTTATCCCCGGCGTACCTTTTATCCGTTGAGCGATGACCCTTCCATACAGAATCACCTGATCACTATGACCGACTTTCGTCTCTGCTTGGCTTGTCAGCCTCGCAGTCAGGCAAGCTTATGCCATTGTACTATCAAGCTGATTTCCGACCAGCTCTAGCTTACCTTCGCACGCCTCCGTTACTTTTTAGGAGGCGACCGCCCCAGTCAAACTACCCACCATACAATGTCCTAGTTCCAGATAATGAAACGTAGTTAGATATCAAAAGTGTAAAGGGTGGTATCTCAAGGTTGACTCCATTATAGCTAGCGCCATAACTTCAAAGTCTCCCACCTATCCTGCACATCACACTTTTAATGGCAATGTAAAGCTATAGTAAAGGTGCACGGGGTCTCTTCGTCTAACCGCGGGTACCCCGCATCTGCACGGGGAATTCAATTTCGCTGAAGTGATGTTGGAGACAGTGGAGAAATCGTTACGCCATTCGTGCGGGTCGGAACTTACCCGACAAGGAATTTCGCTACCTTAGGACCGTCAGTGTTACGGCCGCCGTTTACTGGGGCTTCAATTCAGAGCTTGCACCCCTCCTATTAACCTTCCAGCACCGGGCAGGCGTCAGACCCTATACTTCCACTTACGTGTTTGCAGAGTCCTGTGTTTTTAGTAAACAGTCGCTACTCCCTATTTTGTGCCACCTACTCATAGTTGCCTAAAAGCAGGTTACCCTTCTTCCGAAGTTACAGGTATAATTTGCCGAGTTCCTTCAACATCATTCTTTCAACACCTTAGTATACTCTACTCATCCACCAGTGTCGGTTTACGGTACGGCCTCATAAATATAAGTGCTATTTCCTGGAGCTTCTTTTAAGCATAGATCAATCCAATAAGACCTATACAAATACAAAACCCGTCACACTTAAGAGGTTTAGGAATATTAACCTAATTGCCATCGACTACTCCTTTACGGACTCGCCTTAGGAACCGACTAACCCTACGCAGATTAACTTAACGTAGGAACCCTTAGATTTTTGGTGAGAGTGTTTTTCACACTCTTTTACGCTACTTATGTCAGCATTCTCACTTCCGATATCTCCAGCAGTTTTCACAAACCGCCTTCACAGACTTACGGAACGCTCCGCTACCGCGCCTATTAATCGAAATTAATAAGCACCCACATCTTCGGTATACAGCTTTAGCCCCGGTACATTTTCGGTGCAGAAAAACTTATTTAGACAAGTGAGCTGTTACGCTTTCTTTAAAGGATGGCTGCTTCCAAGCCAACCTCCTAGCTGTAATGGTTTTTCCACTTCCTTCCCCACTTAGCTGTAATTTTGGGACCTTAGATAGTGATCTGGGCTGTTTCCCTTTCCACCACGGACTTAGCACCCGTAGTGTGTCTGCTGTATAATTAATTGTTGGTATTCGGAGTTTGGTTAGATTTGGTAAGATGATGAATCCCCCTAGTCTATCCAGTGCTCTACCCCCAACAACATACATACAACGCTCTACCTAAATAGATTTCGCGGAGAACCAGCTATTTCCAAGTTTGATTGGCCTTTCACCCCTAATCACAACTCATCCAATAATGTTGCAACATTAACTGGTTCGATCCTTCAGTATGTTTTACCATACCTTCAATCTGGTCATGACTAGATCACTTGGTTTCGGGTCTAATCCATAAAACTAAACGCCCTATTCAGACTTGCTTTCGCTACGCCTACACCTACCGGCTTAAGCTTGCTTCATAGATTAACTCGCTGACCCATTATGCAAAAGGTACGCTGTCACTCTAAATATCAATAAATTGATATAGAGCTCCAACTGTTTGTAAGCACTTGATTTCAGATTCTATTTCACTCCCCTCCCGGGGTTCTTTTCACCTTTCCCTCACGGTACTTGTTCACTATCGGTCGTTAAGGAGTATTTAGGCTTGGAGGATGGTCCCCCCATATTCAAACAGGATTTCACGTGCCCCGCTCTACTCAAGGATTTAAAAACTTTCTATTTATACAGGACTATCACCTTCTATGGTTACCATTTCCAGAGTATTCTAATTCTTATTTTCAAATCACTAGCCTTTTCCGCTTTCGCTCGTCACTACTAACAGAATCTCGGTTGATTTCTTTTCCTTTGGCTACTTAGATATTTCAGTTCACCAAGTTTGCTTTATATACTTAGTATATAATAACTAGCTAAGCTAGTTGGGTTTCCCCATTCGGAAATCTGCGGATCAAAATTTGTTGACAATTTCCCACAGCTTATCGCAGCCTGCCACGTCCTTCATCGCCTCTTAACGCCAAGGCATCCATCAAGTGCTCTTAATAATTTATTTACCTGACTATATGTAGAATATGCAGAGTTAAATATTAACTTATAATTGAATTGAGATTAAATAATCTCTACCATAAAACTTTTCAAACATCTAAAAACTAATCTTTTATATGTTACAATCTGATAAATCATATGTCAACGCCTTTTTACACAAAACATTTACCTATTATTATCAACAACAATATACCAGCAATCTTAAACAGTACAATCTGAGAAATATTCGACAAATTGATATGTACAGAAAAATTAATGAAAAAGATATTTTGTAAGATAAAATGTGTTAAAATTAGTTACCTAAAAATGAAAATGAACATTTGGAGTATTTCTAATGTATGAAAAGTAATCTATCTTTTATAAAAAACTTTGCTTTAAATTGTATATCTAAGCTCACTGGCTTATTAAATATTAAAAAAGTAAAAAATTTCATTATGGATAAATACAATACTCTCCATAAAGAAATTGTAGTGTTTCTTGAAAAATCTAAAAACCTGTTAAATACCAACATTGAAATCGGGTTATATCACTTCTATAAAGGTAATATATCAGATGCAAAGTTAAGATTTTGGTTAATTAGCATATTCTACCCCAATTTACCTCTAGTCTGTTATAATATTGGAAGATGTCATTTTGCAGTAGGAAATACTAATAAAGCTTATAATTATTTAACAAAGACACTAAAATTAGATAGTAGTCACAAAGAAGCTTCTTACTACTTTAAAAAAATAACAAACACATCAGATATCGTAGAATTGCCTGAAAATCTCATAAAACAATATTTTGATTACACAGGTGAATATTTTGTTGAGCATTGGCTAATTGCCAAACAATACAGAGGGCATGAACTAGTACACATGATAATTACAAAAGTCTTTAACAACTCCACTTCTAAACTGAATATACTCGACCTTGGTTGCGGTACTGGAATATGTGGTCACTTCCTAAAAATAAGTAATATTAGAAGTCGCATAACAGGAGTTGACATCTCAAATAGAATGCTCAATATTGCAAGAGGATGCCTTATAAAAGGTAAACCTGTTTACGATGAGTTAATACATACAGAAATGAAAGAATTTCTTAAACAAGAGAAGAACCAGCAGTATGATGTAATTATCTTTGCTGAAGTGCTACACTATCTACATGATTTTCTAGCAGAATTGGAACTAGCAAAAGGATTGACAAACAAAAAAGGGGTTATTGTATGTTTAGTAAGAAGAAAGGAAGGTAAAGGTATTGACTTTGTAAACAAAGGAGATTATTTTCGTCATTCAGAAGATTATATTCAGCATGTTGCAAAAGAAACAAATATGCAAATAAGTCAAATGAGTTACTGTAAAATATATGGCAGTCAGGTTGATGGTATCTTATTTGCATTACAACATCCACAAACAAATTCAACAACTTAATCGAGAAATCGCTCAAATAAATTTCTATATTATCATAAAAGGAGCCTTATGAATTACATTACTATTAATTACGCAAAAGATAGTAAATTAACCGATTTTGGAAAAGCAGTTCTATTGGATAGGTATTTAATAGAAAATGAAAGTTATCAAGATCTCTTTATACGTATTGCTAATTACTATTCTGATGATAGAAAACATGCACAACGTCTTTATGATTACATGAGCAACTTGTGGTTCATGCCTTCAACACCAATACTTAGTAACGGCGGTACCAAAAGAGGATTGCCTATTTCCTGCTTTCTTAATGAAACTGAAGATAGCTTGAAGGGAATAGTTGATCTATGGAATGAAAATGTTTGGCTCGCTGCACGTGGTGGTGGAATAGGTAGTTATTGGGGAAATTTACGTTCAATTGGTGAAAGTGTCAAAGGTAGCGGTAAAACATCAGGAATTGTGCCATTTATCGTAGTACAAAACGCTCTGACGCTTGCAATCAGCCAAGGATCCTTAAGAAGAGGAAGCTCAGCAGTTTATCTTCCTGTATGGCATCCAGAAATAGAAGAGTTTCTAGACTTACGTAAGCCAACTGGTGGTGACCCAAATCGCAAAGCATTAAATATACATCATGCTGTAATAGTAACAGATAAGTTTATGCAAGCTGTTGAAGATGATCAAGAATGGGATTTAATAAGCCCTCATAACAATAAAGTTATTTCAACAGTAAAAGCACGGGATATATGGATTAAAATATTAACAGCAAGAATTGAAACTGGAGAACCTTATATTATCTTTCTTAATGCAACAAATAACAATAAACCAGAACCTTACAAAAAGCTCAATTTAGATATCAAAATGTCAAACCTATGCAGTGAAATAACTTTAACTACAGGTTACGATCACCTGAAAAAGTCACGCACTGCTGTATGTTGTTTATCATCCGTAAATCTTGAATACTACGAAGAATGGAAAGATAATGAGCTTTTCATAGAAGATATAATGCGTTTTCTTGATAATGTATTAGAGGATTTCATAAACCACGCACCAAATGAAATACAGCGAGCAAAATATTCCGCAATAAGAGAGCGTAGTATCGGTCTTGGTGTGATGGGCTTTCATTCATTTTTACAAAGTAAAATGGTTCCTTTTGAATCAGTAACAGCCCAACAATGGAATAAAAAAGTATTTAAGCATTTGCGCGAGCAAGCGGATGTAGTTTCTAAAAAATTAGCAGAAGAAAAAGGGCCATGTCTTGACGCTAAAGAAATCGATCTAATGGAAAGGTTTACACATAAGCTCGCTATTGCTCCAACTGCCTCAATTTCGATTATCGCAGGCAACACTTCTCCTGGAATAGAGCCGTATGCAGCAAACGTATTTATACAGAAGACACTTACAGGTTCATTTGTAGTACGAAATAAATTCTTGCAAAAACTACTAGCAGAAAAAAATCAAGACAATGATGAAACATGGTCCTCAATTTCAACAAATGAGGGTTCTGTTCAGCATTTAGATTTTCTTAGCAAGCATGAAAAACTGACATTTAAAACAGCATACGAACTTGATCAACAATGGATCATAGAACATGCAAGTGATAGAACTCCTTATATTTGTCAATCTCAATCAGTAAATCTGTTCTTACCTGCCAATGTGCATAAACGTTACTTACACAAAATACATATGCTTGCTTGGAAAAAAGGATTAAAAAGCTTGTATTATTGCAGATCACAATCAATGCAGAGAGCTGACAAGGTCTCACATGACATATTCAAAAAAAGTGAAATATTGCAACAAAAAACAGATATTAATTATGATGAATGTCTATCATGCCAGTAGACTGTACATAACTTACTGTCACAAAAATACAATTGTACAAAAGTTATGTTTTCATAGATGCTACATAGAAATCCAGATGAATTTCTAAAGTCTATTCCAAGAGATAAACGTATAATGTGCCTTGATATGGGAGAAAAACAAATAGGCATAGCATTTAGTGATAAAACACAGCTTATAGCTACACCTCATAGTATATATTATAGAAGAAATATGAGCAAAGATTTAGGTTATCTAAATAGAGTGCTTAAAGAAAATGAAGCTGGATCAATGGTAATAGGACTACCATTCACAATAGATGAACAAGAGACCGAATGGTGCAAAGTAATAATCCAGTTTGCAAATAAAATAATAAAAAAATGCAAAGTACACATATACCTACAAGACGAAAGTCTATCAACATCTCTTGCAACTCACGCACTAAAAATTACTGGAATATCAATCACAAAATCAAAAAAAATAGATGATAAAATTGCTGCATGTATTATTCTACAACAAACATTAGATAAGATAAACGCCATCAAATAGTTTTTTAAACTGAATTCATGTAAAACTACTCAATAACAAAAATTTTTCGTATAAGCATGACAAATTGCTGTAGCAAGAGCATCAGCAGTATGGTGACATTTTATATTTGAGCTTTTAACTATTTGCTTTACCATAAATATAATCTGACCCTTATCAGCATGACCATTTCCAGTAATGCTCTTTTTTATATAGTTTGCATCATATTCATTCATGGGTAAATCCGTCATTCGTAATATTAAAATTGCAATTGCTCTTGCATATCCTAAAGTTAGCGAAGATTTTGGATTCTTATTAATAAAAATTTTTTCCACAGCAGCTTCATTTGGAGAGTATAGGAAAATTACTTTCTTTAATTGTTCAAAAATTATATGTAGACGTTCACCTACACCCAATTTACCATCAGTTGATATGGTACCGCCACCCAAAAATTTAATATTATTCTTTTCTTCCAGTCTAATAATGGCCCAACCAGTCTTACTCATCCCTGGATCTAGGCCTATTATTTTAATCACTTAATAAAGGCTTAACCAATAAATAAACAGAAATAAAAATATCCAGACTAGATCGACAAAGTGCCAATACCAAGAAGCAAACTCAAAGCATAAGTGATCTTGAGGTGTAAATTGATCTTTTCGAGCTCTAAATAAACATACTGACAAAAATATTATACCTATTATAACATGCACACAATGAAAACCAGTAATCATGTAAAAGTTAGATGTATAAATAAGTTTTTCTCCTGTTTCTCGCAAAGAAAAACTTGCTTCATGATATTCGATTGCTTGCACTATTATAAAGAACATCCCAAGCAATATAGTTATAGACAGCATTTTAATCATGCTTTTTTTATCATTTTCAAGTAAAAAATGATGTGCTGAAGTAATTGTTGTACCAGAAAGCAATAATATTAGTGTATTCATAAATGGTAAAGACCACGGATCCGGTGGTAAAATCCCTTCAGGGGGCCATTCAACTTTTTTTGTAGGAGAAAACGCTTCAAATAAAAAAACCGGATCAAGCCAGGCTTTAAAGAATGAACAAAAGAACGCTATAAAAAACACAACTTCCGAGAGGATAAATAAGTACATTGCAAGCTTGAGTCCATGTTTTACAATGGCAGTATGGCATTTATCATAAATTGCTTCTCTTATTACATCTCTCCACCAATAAAACAGTACACCTGATACTGCAGAGATTCCTAAAACTAAACCAAATATTCCAGAAGTTTGTTTATGAAATACACCAACTAACCCAAGTGCAAGAACAAAAATTGCTGCTGATATAGCAATTGGCCAGGGACTTGGGTCCACTAAATGAAAATCATGTTCTTTACTTTTCATATCATCTTCAAAAATACGTATTAAGCATACAAATTAGCTTAAAATTGTCAATATTTCTTAGGAAATTGATTAAATCTTGAAAAATTATATGCGCTGTTCCAAAAGTCTAACTCAAATTGTGCAGTTATTTTAAATAATTCAAGCATTCTGGTCCTTTCACTTTCCCTTACTTTGTTACAATACTCGTCAACAATACCTTCCAAAGCAACACATCCAGATTCCATCAAGCTACTGCCAAAAAAATCAAGCCAATCCTTATACCTATTATTTTTTTTAATTTTATTTCTCATACTATTAACAACAACTTTATATATAAAATGGCAAGAGTAGAGAACTGTTACAGCTTCATAAACGTTACTATATGAAGTAGACAAAAGAAAGTTAGTAAAATTGAAACACTCAAGCGACTTTTCTCCACGATTTATGGAATACACAGCAAAGTAGTGGTTGTATAACACTTTCATAATCTCTACTACCCCTTTAGCCACCTCAATAAATGGAACAATGTTGTTACAACTCTCCATTTTTGATGCAATCATTAAAACAGTACGAACATAATCAGCTAAAAAGAATGCATCTTGTTGTATATAAAATTTGAAGTTTTCTATGTTTAAAGTATTATTTGCTAATTCAACATTGAAAGGATGCTCAATAATATCCTTTAAAAGATTTGACCCATAATAGCTCTTAATTATACCACTGAACATCACATAAATTATAACATAATTTAGTGTTAATACTACAGACTATGCTAGAGAATACATCTCATCCCAAAACATTATTTCTAGCTCTAGACCTCTCTTAAAAAACTCATGCATCCTTCTTTTTTCACAATCGCCAGCTTTCTTATAAAATTTATTCGTAACATTAGTAAACTCATCAATTGCAGCATTCATTGCTTTGCTATTGTAAATATTGATCCATCCTTCGTACTTGCTATTTTTAACCTCATCAGGTGTTACCTCACTCATCATATTATGTAGAATGATTTGGTATATGTTAAAGCAAGGGTAAGATGCTGATAAAGCTTCAGCAACAGAACTGTGATATGCAGCGCGCATGAAAAAGTCAGTAAAGGCAGAACAGGATCTTGATTTTTTGTGATTATCAGATAAATCACAATCTCCAAAATGTTCTTTATATTGCCTCCGAACATCAAATATTCCTCTTGCCACATTTATTAAGCTGCTCATTATTTCAATATCATGAACTTTAGCTGCAATAATCAATAAAGCACGAGTACAGTCCACTAAATATAAAAAATCCTGCTGAAGATAAAATTTGAACTTTTCATAATCTAGCGTATTATTCATCAACTCAACATTGAAAGGATGTCCTTTTATTTTTTCAATAAGACCAGATGATTCTTTTATAGCAATATCATAAAATTCTTCTTTTGGTTTGTCGGACATCTTGCAAGCCTCATAAATATTAAAACTAGTATAGTTACTAAAGAGTTACTTACAATTTATAATAAGTTATTATATAAGTATCAAGCTAGAAATAAAAGAGTTTAATAGTTTAAAGAAATTCTCTCTTTTCTTCTTCTATATTAAATTCTTTACAAAAATCAGTAGATAAGTCCACACCTTCCCAAGAAAATCCACCATCACTTTCCGATTCTTTACCAAAATGCCCATAGCAGGCTGTACGTTTATATATAGGATGGTTAAGTGATAAATGTCTTATTATGCCTTTAGTTGATAAATCTATGTTACCTTCAATAAACCCTTTAATCCTCTCTTCATCTATTGTATTCGTGCCAAATGTATCAATGTAAAATGAAGTAGGTTTTGAGACACCAATTGCATAAGAAAGCTGCACAAGACAACGTTCAGCTAAACCTGCAAAGACAATATTTTTAGCAAGGTATCTCGCCATATAAGCTGCGGATCTATCAACTTTTGTTGCATCTTTTCCAGAAAACGCTCCTCCACCGTGTGGAATATAGCCTCCATAAGTATCAACCATAACTTTTCGTCCGGTTAATCCACAATCACCAACTGGTCCGCCAATAACAAATCTACCTGTTGGATTGACTAAGAGATTTTCTTTAGGGCACATCCACCCTTCAGGTAAAGATGAAGCTATGTAAGGATAAATTATTTCCTTCACTTTCGATTGACTCAGATCCTCAAGATGCTGTATTGAAACAACAATACTTTCAGCACGCACTGGAAGGTTATTCTCATACGCCAAAGTGATTTGCGATTTTGCATCCGGACCAAGCTTTACCTCTTTGACCATACTCATGATATTTCTCAGAATCGAGTGTGCATAAAAAATGGGTGCTGGCATGAGGCTTTCTGTCTCTATTGTTGCATAGCCATACATTATGCCCTGATCCCCAGCACCTTGATCCACACCTATTGCAATGTCATTTGATTGTTCATGTAGCAATATATTTACTTTCACTGTTTCCCAGCGGAAACCATCATGCTCATAACCAATATCTTTTATTGTATTCCGTACAATACTTTCAATCTTGCTATTTTCAATGTTCGGCCCAAATACTTCCCCAGCTATAATAACATTATCTTTAGTAACTAAAGTCTCTATTGCAGTACGAGAGGAAGAGTCATTAAAAAGGTATTCGTCAAGTATTGCATCTGAAATCTGGTCTGCTACTTTGTCTGGATGACCGGCTGCTACTGATTCACTGGTTACTGAATTCTTATGTAAAACCATCGCTTAGTTACACGATATCAAAACTATTGCAAATTTAAATGGTGGGTCTGGGAAGAGTTGAACCTCCGACCTCACGCTTATCAGGCGTGCGCTCTAACCACCTGAGCTACAGACCCGTATCTATTCAAGCCAAGGCTTGCATATCATCTGTAGGCACAACATCAATAAACGTCTTTTTATTTGCTGATTTTCTAAAACTCACCCAGCCTTTCGTTTTAGCAAAAATCGTATGATCTTTACCCATACCAACATTCTTTCCAGGATGAAATTTTGTACCTCTTTGACGTACAATTATGTTACCTGGAATAACCTCACCATTCTTCTTTATCCCGAGTCGACGCCCTGCCGAATCTCTACCATTACAGGAACTACCACCTGATTTTTTAGTTGCCATATCTTACCTCTTACTTTTGAAGACTAATTTCATTGATACGAAGAACAGTAATATACTGCCTATGACCATTTTTCCTACGGTAATTTTTTCTTCTCTTTTTCTTAAAGATTATAATTTTCTTATCTCTACACTGCTCCAGTACTTCAGCTTTAATAACAGCATTGGATGAACAAGATAAGCCATTGTTTGAAACACAAATCACTTTATTGATTTCCACTTCCTCTTTTTCTTCAGCTTGTAATCTTTCTACTTTAATTATGCTGCCTTTTTTTACTAAATACTGCTTTCCACCAGTTTCGATTACTGCAAACATGACAAATATCAATTATTGTTATTAACACTAATCGTAAATGATGTTACACATACTGTCAATATAAATAAAAACATGAAATACTTCTACCTTTATCTGCTTTTCCTCGTGGAGAGTAGTCAAGTTTTAAAACTTGACTACTCTCAAATTCTCTTAGTCTCATGAAAACTTTACGACGTTAATAAAAACTCAAGCTTTCACTAAAAACATTCAATCGGAGCTTATAAATTAAAACTCATTCCAAGTTCAAACCCATGAGAAAAATCACTGAACTTGTGAAGTTTATAGCCAGCGAAAACATTCGTTCTCTCAGAAAGTGGAAGATTAATACCAGCACCTATCTGGTAGGAAAAAAATCCTTCTTGTTTTTGAGACATTGCAATAATGCCTCCTGTGCCAAAAGTAATATAAGGAGTAACATCCGTACTTTCAAATTGATGATGATAATGAAGCTTTGCCATAAGTCCCAACTCTAGTCCAGCAAGGTTATACTGACTATTGAGAGTAGGTTTAACTACAGAACCAACCGAAATTTTAACACTATCTGTATAGTGATAACCAAGATCATAATTAACACCAAGATTGCCATATGACGACGAAGTATAGATTCTATCTCTAATCCAATCAACTCCAAAAGACGGTGCTGACAGAGAACAGCAGACTACTAAAGTAAGTAATTTTTTCATTTTTACCCTCTAACCATGAATATACGCATATATACTCACAGAAAAGTTAAAAATTACATAACTTACATAATAAAATCGGAATCACTTTCTTAGCTACTTGCCTTTCTCTTGCAATTGCCAAACTTCTCTTTGTCACATTTTGTTACCTACCGCAATCATCATTTTAGCCTATATCACTTGCTTTTTTTCAACAAAAATTCAAACCAGACTTCACTAAAAACATTCAATCGGAGCTTACAAATTAAAACTCATTCCAAATTCAACCCCATGCGAAAGTTCATGAAACTTCTGCAGCTTGTAGCCAGCAAAAACACTTGTTCTCTCAGAAAGTGGAAGATTAATACCAGAACCTATTTGATAAGAAAAAAATTCTTCTACGTCTGGCCCTTGATTTTCTGAAAGAGGAATTTTAGCAACTCCTCCTACACCAAAAGTAACATAAGGAGTAATATCTGTATTTTCAAATTTATAATGATAATGAAGCTTTGTCATAAGTCCCGCGTCTAAAATCCCTTCACTCATAACAAGTTTAACTGCAGGACCAAATGAAATTTTAATGCTATCTGTACAATGATAGCCAAGATCATAATTAATACCAAGCATACCATACGACGAAGAGGTGTAGGTTCTATCTTTAATCCAATCAACTCCAAAAGACGGTACTGACAGGAAACAACAGACCACCAAAATAAGCAACTTTTTCATTTTTAACATGTATATTGATATACATGTATACTAATATATATGTTAAAAATAACATAATTCGTGTAATAAAAATTAGAGTTATTTTATTTTCTTAGTTATTTGCCTTTCTCTTGCAATTGCAAGACTTTTCTCTGGCACATCCTCTACTATAACGCTACCTGCTGCAACTAGAGAGTCATCATGAACATTAAGCGGTGCAATTAATGAACTATTGGCACCAATAAAACAATTGCTTCCAATATTTGTTTTATGTTTTTTTTTTCCATCATAATTACAAATAACGGTACCTGCACCTATGTTACTCACCTGCCCTACCTGAGTATTTCCTATATAACTTAAATGCTTTATCTTAGTATTTATACCTATATCACTTGCTTTTGTTTCAACAAAATTACCTATGATTGCACCATCACCTATTGTTGTATTTTCACATTTGGCAAATGGACCAACCCTAACACCAGATCCTATTTTTACTCCAGGACCAAAAAAAACGTATGGGTAAACAATCGAATCCATACCAATTTGCGTATCAAGAGAGAAGAAAACAGTTTCTGGAGCAACAAGCGTTACTCCAGAGTTAGTGAAAAACTTTCTTTTTTCTTCTTGAAAGTAAAACTCGGCCGTTGCAAGGTCATTCCTATTATTTATGCCAGTTGCCTCCTCCTCATCAGCAATAACATAGCCGACATTTAAATTACTCTTTACTGCAATGGCAACGATATCGGTCAAGTAATATTCATGAGCTTGGTTATTACACTCTATTTTCTCCACCAATTCACGTAGATTCTTTTCACGTGCAACCATTATTCCGGCATTAGCAAGAAATTCCTCATCATTATTTCTACCATTTTGTGCTTCTACGATTTCTCTTAGGGAACCGTTCTCAATAATTAGTCTACCGTATCCTTTATTATTAGTTTTAAACCCAAGACAAACTAAAGCATTGCTCTCTCCTAAGCAGCTTATCATTTTAGTTATTGTGCTGCTTTTTATTAGTGGAGTATCCCCATACTGCACAACAACTATATCTGACAATTCTTTCAGGTTTCTCATTGCAATTTTGACTGCATCCCCTGTACCGAGCGTTGACTCTTGTGTAATTAGTTTTATACCCTCAAAGCATTTCAGCCTTTGAGTTAAAGGCAAATCGACTACAATAACTATTTTTTCAGGATTCAGCTGCTTTGCATTGTAAATGACATGCTCAAGCATGGAGAAATTACCTATTTTGTGCAGAACCTTAGGCAAGCTTGAATTCATTCGTTTACCATGCCCAGCAGCAAGTACAACAAATGTATAAGATTTATTTGTCACTTATCTTAAAGACGAAAAATGAAAACCATAATGGTTGAGCCAACTAACTCTATTGTCGTAAAAGCTCCTTAGATCACTAATTTGATATTTCAGCATTGCTAGCCTTTCTATACCAATCCCAAATGCAAAGCCACTGTATTTAGTATGGTCTATTCCAACATTTTTAAAGACATTTGGATGCACCATACCACATCCAAGTACTTCAATCCATTTACTACCTTTATAACTTATGTCCACTTCTGCAGAAGGCTCAGTAAAAGGAAAAAAACTATTACGAAAGCGTATTTTTAGACCTTTATCTCCGAAAAATTTACTAAGGAAGCGATGAATAGTAAATTTTAATTGGCCCATATTGACATTTTCATTAACATAAAGCCCTTCTATCTGATGAAACATAGGAGTGTGAGTTGCATCAAAGTCATTTCTGTATACCCTGCCTGCAGCAACTATTTTAATTGGAAAAGCTTTTATCTTTTCCATAGTTCTAATCTGCACAGATGAGGTATGAGTGCGCAGCACCATTCTTTTATCGTTTATTTTATTCTTTAAGTAGAAGGTATCTTGCTCCTCTCGCGCAGGATGATGACTTGGAGTATTTAGCGCATCAAACACGTGAAATTCATCTTCAATATCAGGACCATCAACTGCTTTGAAGCCCATATGTGCAAAAATGAGCTTTACTTCACTTATAACTTTGCTCAGTGGATGAATCTTGCCAATTCTTTCTGGTCTGACAGGCAGTGTGATATCAACTGCTTCATTTTGCAGTTTTAACTTAACTTCTTTATCTTTTAGTTCATTTTCTTTGCTTGTTATAAGCTGGTCTATCTTATTGCGTAAAACATTAATCACTGCACCTAGGTCGCGTTTTTCTCCTGCATCATCTATATTCTTTAAGTCATCGAAATAAGCCTTTATTAGACCCTTTCTCCCCAAGTATGACAACCTAACTTTTTCTAAATCTTGCAAAGAAGCAGCATTTTCAATCTCAGAAACTGCCTTATCTTCAAGTAAAGGTATTTCACTTATTAGCTCTTTATTCACCTTAAAAACGCTAGCTTAAACTTTCATTATAGTGAAGTCTTTAATATCATCAATAAAACTATTCGCATAAAAAGTTGTCATCAGAGTAGCTGATCTCTATGATGGTATCATTAAAATTGCCCCTATCCGAGTGTTTCCTTCTTCTGTCATTCCAGTGCTACGACACTGGAATCCAGCCTTTACTTAACAATAAAAACTTAGCATAACTTTCGTGCTCAAAAAATTCCTGAATTCCAGCATCAAGTGCTGGAATGACATCTCTATAGGACTCCTAACCAATCCAAAATATTAAGAAATTCACCAAGCAAAAAAAAGGCAAAAGAATCTCCCAGTAGTGAGTTTTATAATGTAAATTGGCATTGTAATAATGTTCTAACGCTTATTTTAAGCGGATTTTGGCTGAATGTAGAAAAAATAAAAAAGACATGCAGCCGCTATAATTTTATGTAATTTGCCAATAAATATCTGAGTTTTTTTACTGAATTTTGTCATTGAATCTGCGCAGATCAAAAACAAGGATAAATACTCTTATTGTCATGATAAGGAAACTGATGAGGTTTGTAAAGTAACTTCTTCTGCTCTTATTGAATCCAACGCGCCGCTGTTATGCAAGGGTGCTATAATTATTAATTTATTGACTAATTATGTTTTTTATTTCACTCTACATTAAAAAATTTACTCATGAATAGTAGTAACATAGAAACTAAGAAAAAATACGAAATTGAGGGTTTACCTAAGTTTTTTAAGGATAGATCTAAAAAAATAAGTAAGGCATTTTCTAATGAAGTACTGGAGATTAGCACCATTCGCTCAAGAAGTGTTGTAAGTGATACACAAGAGTTTTCATTTAAGCTCAAACTGCTAACAGAGGTAAACCCTAATACAATATTAGCTCAAATAAAACATTTAATTGACTTTTTTAAAATCTGCCTTTCTCAGGAGAAAAACTTCACAGCCAATATAAAAGTACCAAAAGAAAGTGAAGAACTATACAACAACCACCATAAAGCGAATAAAACTGTAGAAGAATTCATAAGTAATGCTTCAATTCAAATCCTTCTGCAGGGCATAACGATAACGCTAAAAACAGACAAAAACATCAATCTAGATAGCTTGCAACAAATCGAGGCACTCTTAAATGAGAAGCTAAAACATGCAGAAAAAGCCAAAAATGAGGAGCAAAGTCAAGATATATCACAAGTAGAAGAAACTGAAAATAAAAACGAAAATGTGGTTGAAAAAAGGAACAAGCAAGATAAACAAATTGTGCAAGGTTCGTTTGGCTACAATATAGTAAGTAACAGAAAGCAAATTACACGCGCACCAGTAATTGTTGCTGCAATGCATGAAAATATTTCCTGGCTTAGGTCTCTTTTTCAGCCATTCAATTTTTTTAATACGGCACAATTCTTTTTCCCACAACTGCCCAAATTTTCTATACAGAGTAACAATATGCCACCTGGTGTTATTCCAGCACTTGACCAAAAAGAAAAAGAACCAGTGTTAGACACTCGGATAACAGAGGGTAGTATAGGAAATTTAGTCCCTCAAGAAACAGAGCGGGATATAGGTCAAATTAGGTCACACACAGATTATTTTAAGGCTAATAGAAAAAAGAAGTCAAAAAAGCAGGCTAAAGAATTATTGCAAGAAGAAAAACAATCAATCATAAAACAAGCTCAAATTGATGCTAGAGTAGCTATGATAGATAATGTAGCTAAGCACAAGGGAAAAAAACTCGATGAAATATTCGTAGAAGTAGTAAGTGAATATAAAAATCAAGATCCAGAAATATTTCACAATATTTTCAACTCAATGTTTAATATTATTTATTTCCAAGATAAACAACTACATGAAGTATTAGAACCAGATGAGATATCAGAAGCATTAGAAATGCTGAAGATACCACAAACAGCCGGCAAATCTTCTTTTCCAAAAGAGTATTTACACAAGCAAGTATATAGAAAAAAAGAGCAGTTGATTAAATTAGTTTCAGGCCAACCTTCTCCACAGCCTAAAAATGTTTCTCATGAAATTTTACCAAGCAAAGCTGTAGACCATTTACCAAAAACAAATGAAGCTAAAACTCGATTGCCTACTAATATTAGGCTCAAATCACCATTAAAAGCTATGTTTTCTTCGAAAGAGACTTATTTTTGTCTATTTTTAGTAGCAGCTTCTATATCAGCACTCTGCCTATGGCACTTGCCGCTGGGAAAAGTGTCAATTTTAAAGGAATTGGTGCTAACAGAAAAAAGGGAAAGTATCGGTCTAACATTAAACATAGGGTTACCAATATTAATTACACTGTGCGTTTTGAACCTGGCTTACTTTCTATATTCTGAATATTCTGTAGAATCTATTGAGCAGATAAGTAAAAAAGATCTTCCTTTGCGCACCTAACAAATAAGATCTTTTGTGATATAATTATTTATTTTATTGCATGTTTAAAGGAATTATCAAAGATATTGGCACTATAACTGATATCACTATCCACCCTAACTCTGATCAAATCTTCCATATTGAGACACAAAATTTATCCTCTATAAACAAAGGAGATTCAATATCCTGCTCCGGAGTGTGTTTAACTGTTGTCAACATAATGAGCAATGTATTCACAGTTCAAGTATCTCAAGAAACCATGAAGGTTTCTAACTTAAATACGTGGAAAACAGGGAAAAAAATAAACCTAGAACAAGCAATGAAACTGAGTGACAGAATTGACGGCCACTTGGTTCAGGGTCATGTGGATGACACAACAGAAATTTTAACAATCAATCAAAATTTAGAATCTCATGAAATCAGACTATCATGCCCACAAGAATTAATTAAATTTGTTGCAAAAAAAGGTTCTGTAACGCTAGATGGAGTTTCCCTTACAGTAAATTCAGTTGTCGATCAAGAATTCACTGTGAACATTATTCCCTACACATGGAAAAATACAACTTTTCAATATAACAAAACAGGTAATTACCTAAATTTAGAAGTTGATATGATTGCTCGGTACTTAGACCAGCTGATAAAATATCAACACAATTAATTTTACAACTTTGTTATTTACAACTATTATATCTTGAAAATCATATAGATACAAAATATGTTTTTCGATAGCCTAATTATCTTTATTATTGTCTTGTGTGTAATAATATCGATAACTAGAGGTTTTATAAAAGAGCTATGTGCATTAATGTTCTTGCTCTTATCAGTCTTTTTGACAGCTAGTTACTATGATTTTTTTATTATAAATTATAGTAAGTATTTTGACTCTAAAGTTACACAAAACATACTTTCTACAATCTCTGTATTTATCATACTTAATCTTACATTCATGACAATGAATAACTGGCTAATGTACATATTATCACCTATAAGGTTGGGATTAATGGATAGAGTTACTGGAATCTTTGTCGGAGCACTCAGAGGAATATTGCTTTCTTATGTACTATTTTTTGCTGTGCACTTATATTGCCACACAGTATATGATAAAAAAGAGGGAGAGTCTAAAATAGACGCAGAAGACATATTGCCCAATTGGATAATAAATTCACACTCTTATCAGGCTTTATTTGTGACAACAGAAGAAGTAATTAACATGTATGTACCAGAGTCATTGATACTAAAAATAAAAGAGATTGGTGAGGAAATGGTTGATCAAGAAAAATCTCAAAACAATAAAGAAAAGTGAGTGTTCATTTTCTATAGCTAAATTAGCTTAGACAGCTGTTATCCACAGCAGTGCGCCATAGGTTACCAATTCCTATTACTAATCAAACAAAACTGCAAACATTGACGAATAAGTAAATCATCAAAAAAATTTAAATGTATAATTTTAGTTCATCAATGTAATACAACAAAACTTTTTTAGTGAATTCAAAATCTTCTAAGGTATTTCCTTCACATCTTGCTGTTATGCAGTTTTGCGTATTTGATACTCTAAGAAGCCACCAACCTTTATCATCAGTTACCTTAATTCCATCAAGCTCTGAAAATACAATGTTTTGCTGCTTTAGTGTCTCCTTTATTGATTCAATTATTTGAAATTTTTTCTCATCCTTCACTACAATTTTCACTTCATGAGTGATATATAACTTTGGTAAATCTTTAATCATCTCAGATAGGCTTTGGTTTTTCTTAAGTAAAATGTCAATGGCTTTAATAGCAGAATATAGTCCATCATCAAAACCTAGCTCAGAAAAGAAAAAATGTCCACTCAGTTCACCGGCAAACTTTGCTCCTTCTTCTACCATCTTTTTCTTAACTAGTGAGTGTCCAGTGGCACAGGTAATTATTTGCCCTCCTAATTTGCTAACGAAATCATGCACTTTCATACTCATTTTTACGTTGGCAATAACCTTGCTTTTTGGGTGTTCCGCCAATACTTCACGTGAAAAAATCATAAACAAGTGATCATTGGAAACAACATTACCTTTATTATCAATCAAGCGTACCCTATCACCATCACCATCAAGTGCAATACCAAGATCACATTTATCTTTCTTGACAATATCTATTAACTGAGCAAGATTTTTCTCTTCTATGGGATCTGGGTCATGCAGTGGAAACGTTCCATCTATAAAGCTATTGGTTACGATGTGTATATGATCTGGTAAAATCTTTTCAATATACCTTACAATTGTTGGGCTATTGCCAAAATCCCAAGCTATTTTTAGTTTTTGTGTAGCGTTATTCTTGAGCGCATTTTTTAATATGTTAACGTACTCACTATATATATTCGTGTTAATTAAGCTTCCAATTTTCGTGCTGTTTTTAATTGTATTGCCTATAATTTCCTTCATTTCTTGATCTGAGTAAACTTTTTTACTACTGAAAAATTTAAAGCCGTTATATTCTCTGGGATTATGAGAAGCAGTGATCATAATCCCAAGATCTGCCTGCATTGTTGCAGCGTAGAGCATAGGTGAAGAACAGAGCCCAACGCGTATAACATTCGCACCGGATAAAATCAAGCCTCTGATTAATTCTTTTTCTATGCTTGGTGAATCTATCCTGCTGTCATAGCCTACACAAACGTTAGCTGCAGTTTGACCGAATTTTCTACCTATTTCATACCCATCACTGATTTGCAGGTCTCTGCCTACCACACCTCTAATATCGTATTTTCTTATAATAGTATTGTCCATACTGCACTTCTTGGAGTGGTTAATATATAACATTCCCGCCAAATACTCAAGTTTATTTAACTATAAGATTAGTTGATTTTTTAAGAAAATATGCTAATATTATAATATAGTTCTCTAAAAATAGAAATTATGCTAAAAGAAAACTTATTTATAGCTGAAAATCAAGGTTTAGATGTAGATGAGCAAAAGAAAAATGATATTTTAAGTTTCATTAAATCTTGCAAAAATTTTCAGGATTTTATCAGAAAACTAGAAGAAGAAAATTTAATCTGGTACTTTATTGGTCCTTTACACAAAGATGAGAACATTAAAGAACAGGTAAGTTCAAAGTGGAAAGAGGAGTTTCAAAAGTTTGAGCAATCAATAAATGCAACACATAAAAAATTCGCAGAATCTCTACCAAGTGAAAATTTCTTAGTATATACAACACAAGATAATGAATTTAAAATTAGATTTGAAAATAAAGAAAAACCAATAGAGATTAGCACCCTTTTAAGAGTCAGTGACGAAGGCAAGGTTTAATAACCTATCTTTAGGGAAAGATAGTCAAATAACTGCAACCAAAAAAGGCAGCGAAAGGCACTATGATTTTACTGGTTCAAGCTCATGTGAGATGACCATTAACTGGCAAGCTAAGGATTCTAAAGGCAATAGCATAGATTGTAGCATGACTGTAGAAGTAAATTCTAAGGGCATAAAAAGAGTGATTGATGAACCAAAATTTGGAGAAATAACTGACCCAGAAGAGGTATTAAAATTAGTTGAGCAGAATAAAGAAGTTTTTATCAATGGCAAAACTCTATATCAAACTTTCACTGACATGGTCAAAAGTGTGAACGAGCAGCAAACACCAGCAGAGGAAACATTTACAAAAGATTCACCACAGTCAGCTACACCAAGTAGCAGTGGATATTCTTCTCTTAATACACCTTCTTCACGCAGAAGTTCTTTGTCTATTAGTAGTGAATTTAATGGTGAAGATGAAATATTTGAGAGTGATACGTTTAGTGATGAAGAAGAGAACAAACAAGAAGGAAATGAGTTAGAGGAAGAAAACACATATCTCAAGAAGGAAAACGCGGAGTTAAAAAGCCGTAATACGAAGATAACAGAAGAAGGTGAAGCAGAAGCAAGTCAATTAATCGAGGAAAAGCAAGATTTGGCAAAAGAAGTCACAAGACTTAAAGATGAATTGAAAAGAAAGGAAAAAGAGTTAGCTGAAAAGGATAAAGACATAGATCGATTAGCACAAAAAGTAACCGTACTAGAACAAAGTCAAAAAGATAAAAATGCTAGAATAAAAGATTTAATTAATCAATTGAAAGATAAAGAAAGTGAGATTCAGTCAACAAATAGAATAAATGCGGAACTACAGGAAAAATTTAAGCAAAGTGAAGCTAAGTTAAGTACACTAGAAAAAAAGAATACAAATTTTGAAAATGATCTCAAGAAAATATTGGTAGAAGGTTCACAAGATAATCACGAAAAGCAGTTTGTAGAACAATGGATGGAAGCAAAAAATGAAAACGAAAAATTGACTGATAAAGTAAATCAATTAGCTAGAGAATTAAATCAACTGCAAAAAGAAAAGGGAAATTTAGAAAGGGAAATTTGGCAACTTAAATCTGGAAGATCACTTGCGGATGAGTTCAGTGAAGTAAATGCGAAAGTAGCTACTTCAACTCAAACTGAAGTTGAATATGAAAGTAGAAGAATCCAGGCAAGTGATCACGAAACTACAGTTCCTAAAACACAAGACCAAGGTACACAAGCTGCGGATAAATCTTCAAGCAAAAGAATTAGTAAATTAGGAAAGGAAAATAAAAGTTTGGCTAGGGACAAACTAATGATATCTGAACAATTAAAACAAAAAACAAAAGAGATTGATGAGTTAAAGAAAAATTTAAAACAATTACAAGAAGAAAACACACAACTAAGACAAAAAGCTACTAAAGGTACAGGTGTTGATGCATCATCTTCAACAGATCAAAAAAAGACTAAGGAAGAAGAAGCTCGAACAAACATACCACAAAACATTATGGATTGGCCTGTTCCAATTCCGAATGATAAACCGGAAAAACAGCAAACTCCATTAGAACCAACTAAGGTCAATACAGAACTATCAAATCCAAACACAGTTCCTGCTAAGACTACGGAAAAATCTACCCCTTTAGGATGATGAGTTTTTACTTCAACTATAGCTAATCCAAACGAGATATTATATTGCAATAATCACTAATTTTCTGTGCTTTCAAAAAAACACATCAAGCAAAATCATTTGAGAGTAAGTGGACATTGTTAGATGAATTAACCCTAACTTAAGAATCAGATATATACAATATTAGTATGTTTAATTAATAGTGAGGTTTAAAATGTCACCTAGTGAAAAAAACTCTTCAAATTTTGTTGAAACTAAGCAAGATGATCTTAAAATGATTCAAGATTCTTCATTAAATTCAGATATCATTCACGATCCCAAGAAGCTAAAAGACAGAATTATGGATCTGTTAAAAGGAGATACAGAATTCTCCAAGATGAAGCAAGGAGATAAGGCCCTTGTAGTAGGTACAGCAAGTGGATTATTTGCAGCAGTGTTACCATTTTTGGCAGTTGGTGCAACACTTGCTATACCAAGTGCTATAGTTGGTCTTACTCTATTTTTCGCTGCGAAAGTTGCTGTAAAAGCAGTTCAATCTGGATATAAAGGGCTCAAATGGTCAGCAGAAAAAACAGTTGAAGGAGCGAAGCATATTGGCGGAAAAATCAAAGATGGTGCTGTATATGCCAAGAATTCGGTAAAAGAAACTGCAAGTTCTGTAAAACAGGCAACACAAGAGAGAGCTAGCTCTACATTAAGAAAAATGGGGGATAACATTCAAAACCTTGGAAGGAAGATGAGTGATAGTGGTGCAAGCATGTCTAGTTTAGATGGCATCGCATATTCAATAGGTAATGAAGATCAAACTGTTATTTTGAAAACAAAAGAAAAAACGAGAAGTTTTAATAGTGTAAAGGAAATGTTTGTCAAGGAAGTTTTTGAAGACAAAGGTGTGAATAGCTCTGCTTTAACTAGGAAAATATTTTCTAAGCTGGGGGAAAAAATATTAGAGAAAGCTTATTCTGTTGATGGTCAACACAGTGCCAAAAAGGACCAGTTGATCAACCGATTGAAGCAGCAAATAGATTTTATCAATAAATTAGATGCTAAGAAGTTGCAACATTTGTTAGCTAAAGATAATAGCAGCCTATATGAAATTTTTTCTGAATATCATGATGAGATTAAGGAAGTTATTAAAGAATGCAAGGAAGAGCATACTCGTTTTAATACTTTAGAAAGGCTTAATAAGTCAGCAAAAAGGCATAAAGCAAGTTCTATGAATTCACTGGAAAATAGCTTATCAGGTAGTAGTTCAACGAGTTCTATAAGTACTGTTAGCAGCAAAGCAGAATTATTAAATCCTAATGAGCATAAGGAAGTAAAAGAACCTACTTCATTTTGGAGCAAGTTGTTACCATCACTAAAAGGTGGCAAAAAGCCAGAGGAAGCTACTTATATAAGATATCAAGATTCTGAGTTGGATCAGATACAATCTGCGGAGATAGGAAATAGCCGTTTTTATGTTGCTCCGGAGAAACCGCCAAGAAGCAATTCAACGGGTTCTTTAAGCACTGACAGTACTGCTACAACTTCTAGCTTTGCCAGTTACCGTCGTAATTCTGATAGTGGGTTCAATTCACCAAGTTCTTCTCCGCAACATGGTATGTTCACTGAGAAAAATGGCAAGTTAAAAACCCAAGATAACTTAAGAAAGACAGGTTCTTTGGAAAAATTGGTGGGACCTTCTTCAACAGTAACTGCTGAAGTCGATGTAGAGCATCAAGCTCCAAAAATGAAGATATAGAGAGTAAACAAAACTATCTATCTTCTTAAAAAAGATGTTACTCACTGAGTAACATCTTTTTTTCATTTGATCAAAAACATTCGCTTATTTAAGATCAGTTTTCTAGCACTGGGCCAATTATGGAGTTTCTTTTGCCTTTTTTCTAGGTTATGCAAGAAACTTGAAAAATAAAATTTTTATTCAATAATTTGTGTATAAGGGATATCATTTTACTGCTAGCGAAATAAACCAGAATGAAGTCTATTTTATTGACAAGGCCTTTATTAGATTCGTTGAGCACAAGAAGCACGCTAAAAAAATATGGATACAAAGTTTTTATAGAGCCAGTATTCACAATAAAGTACTTAAATCCTGATATATCCGCGCACGAATTTGATGTTGTGATATCTACAAGTAAAAACAGTGTAAAGGCTTTCAGTCAAATATGCAAAGAGGATAACTTTTCGATTATTACAGTTGGTAATTCAACTATGCAGGCTGCAAAAAATTTGGGATTTTCCGATATAATCTCAGCAGACAGCAACGTTGATGGTCTGATATCATTCATAAAATCTCATTATTCAAATGCAATAAAGTTCTTATATATAAGGGGACAAGAAGTATCATGTGACCTAAAAAAAAGATTATCTGAAGAAGGTTTTAACGTAAGAGAAGTTGTACTCTATAAAACAATTACTAAAAGGAGTCTAACTAATAGGTGTAAAAATTTACTATTGGACGGTAAAATTGATAGCGTTGCTTTTTTTTCCTCACAAACTGCAAGGGTATTTTGTTCATTAGTTCTAAAAAGTGGGCTATCTCCTGTAATGAATAATACAGTTGCATATACCATGAGTAAAAACATTGCTGATAGTTTAAAGTTAATCAAGTGGAAAAAAATTATAACATCGAGGTTGCCTACAGGGGAGAGTTTAATTGATATAATTAATAAGGATTGTTGATGCTAAAGATTGCAACTTGGAATGTAAACTCCATACGTAAAAGAATTAACCAACTTTGTAGTTTTATAGTTGATAGTCAGATAGATATAGTTTTGCTGCAAGAGATAAAATGTACAGAAGAGCAATTTCCTTATGCAGAGATAGAAGAATTAGGATATGAATATGCTGTCTATGGACAGGTTGCAAGAAATGGTGTTTGTGTTTTATCTAAATATCCAATACTGGAGAAGTTTAAAATTGATATTGTAGAGAGTCATCAAGAAGCACGTTATATAGAGTGTGTGATAAAACACACCAATAATAAGGTAAGGGTAGGAAGTGTATACGTTCCAAACGGTCAAAGCCCAGACTCTCATACTTTTGAGTATAAACTCAAGTTTTTTGATAACCTATATGAAAGGATGGGCACTTTGTTGAAAAATGAAGAGTTAACTATTATAGCTGGCGATTATAATGTTGCACTGGATGAAATTGATGTTTTTGATTCAAATTTATTAAATGGCCAAGTGTGCTTTCATATAAAAGAGCGTGAGAAATTAAGAGCGATCTTGAATCTTGGTTTTAAAGATGCATTTAGAATATCTCACCTCAACTTACAACAATTCACTTGGTGGCATTATCAAGGTAATTCACTCAGAAACAATCAAGGAATGCGAATAGATCATATGCTGCTATCGCCACAAGCTGCAGATAAATTGGAAACATGTTACATAGATGATAGGTTGCGTAAACTAGAAAACCCATCTGATCATACTCCTGTTGTATGTGTTATAAAACAATAAAAGACCTCTTACATATTTGGTAAATCTGTTTGCTGTCCTGTACTTTTAGCTGGCTGATCTAAAGTAGGTTGTTTAAGGGTAGCAGGTGTTTCTTTTCGTGGACTGCAAACTCGCTCAGAAGTAAAATGCTGTTTATTCTCTCCGTCTCCCTGAGAAATTTGTTCAGTAATCTCTTTGATTTCGGTTTTTAAAATATCATCAATGCCATTGCGAATTTTTTCATTCAATTTTTCTCTCTTTTCTGTATCATCTTTATCTGGTGAGCTAGGGTCATATAAAGTACCTGGCCTATTATTTGAAAAAAGAACTTCAATTCCTCCCTTTACAGCAAATATTGTACCAATAACAGCAGCAATTATCGCAAGTGTAGTAGGACCAAAAATTAATATTGAAGCAATGGAAAAAAGAATAGGAAGAAAAACTTTACGTAAGAACTTTGTTACCATCTCTTCATCACTAAGTAGTGGTTCATCATCCTCTTTTTTACCACCGCCTAAGAATGGTATTTTCTCTTTTAGCCCACTCATACAAGAATCAGAAATATTTTTCGGGTCTATTTTTATTCCCAATGGTAACCCAACAAGTTTTATTAGTGAATCCTTAGCTTCTGTACCACGTATATCAGCTACACAATCATCTACTTTCTTTATTTCAACATTCTTGACATTCTCTTTGTTCGCTAATTTTTTCTCTCTAACTTCTTTAAATACAGAAAGTAAAAACTGACAAAAATTCTCTTCACTGAGTGGTCTTATTTTTTCCGGATTGACATTATTAAGTAGTATGTCCTTATAAACTGATATGAAAGCATTAGTTATTCCTTGATTCTCTTTGGCCTTATCTTGTAGCACTTTCACAAAGTCATCATAAATTACCCTATGTTCCTCCTTGAGGACCATCTCATTTTTCTCCACCGCCTGAACAGGTGGCTTCGAAGGTTCCTGATTCTTTGATTGTGAAATTGGTATTCCTGTCATAACTGATCTATCCGTACTAACCTATGCTTTAATTATAGCATATTTTTCGCATTAATTCAAATTTCTTAGAACCTGTCTTGAAAGGGAAAAAAGAAAAGAATAAAGCAAGAAATAGAAAAGTAACAAATGATAAGGGAATGTAAAAAATTGCTTCCATATATTTTAAATCTGATTATAATTACAGTTAGAGATATTTTGAGAGCTCAAAAACTTATCTTTGTCTGCAGACTTTTTCTACTAAACAATCAAATTAATTAAAAAATGTAGTGTATCTTCTTCAGTGTATACACGTATACTTAATCTCTGTCGTATGTGCGCTGCACTTTTTTCTAATCTTTTTTACACAGGGGGATTTTATGTTCAGAATTCCAGATACTTGACCTTTATTTTAGCTAAAAACCAATAGGCGCCTATTGTTTAACGCTAATTAAAATAAAAATTTTTCTAATATATAGAAGAATTACAAAATCACTGTTTACTGAAAACGGGGCAAGAAAGCTGCTAATGTCACAGAATTTTAGGTAAATGTTGTTTGCTTGACGTATGAGTGTACTCTCCTTACTTCAAGAACTCTTTAATATGACTACTATTATAATTACGAAATTAACCACTCAAGGCATCCGTTCAGGGGTGTGGCAAAATAAGGTAAAAGTGAATTTACAACAATAAGGTGTCATTCCAGTGCTTGACACTGGAATCCAGCCTTTTGTAGTCTCATTGAAAGCGTTGCTTTTAATATCTATGATTAGGTTGCTTGTGAGCAATTTGGATCCCAGTGTCAAGCACTGGGATGACATTACTTTTGCTTCAATATTTACACATTAGCCATGCATCTGAACAGATACTACTTAAGTCCTTTCAAGACAGGTTCTTAGGGTCTACGGTATAATTAAGAAAAGCCCCAGTTGTCGCTAATTTTTATTTCTACTTCAAGTGGTATAGAAATTTCTACTGCATTTTCCATTATATCTTTCATAAGTTTTGCTGTTTCTTGCACTCTGCTCTCTTCCACTTCTACAAGTAATTCATCATGAACCTGGAGGATTATTTTACCTGACTTTAACTGATCAAAAAGCCGAATCATCGCGCGTTTTATTATATCAGCGGCAGTTCCCTGCAGTGGTGCATTTATTGCTGCCCTTTCTGCAAATTGTCTTAGATAAGGAATTTTATTGTTGATGTCTCTTACAAAACATCTTCTACCAAACAAAGTCTCTACATAACCATGATTTCTCGCGATAGATACTGCTTTTTCCATATAGACCTTTATTTCTGGGTAACAAGAAAAATAGTAATTAATGTATTCAGCAGCCTCTTGAAAGGTAATGCCAAGTCGCTTTGCAAGGCCAAATGGACTAATGCCATATATAATGCCAAAATTAATGGTTTTTGCTTTGCGTCTTAATTGCTCATCTATTTCTTGCACTCCAAAAACTTGTCTTGCAGTGATATCATGAATATCTTGCCTGTTTGCAAAAGCTTCTTTAAATGCGGTAACATTTGCAACGTGTGCCAGGATTTTTAATTCTATTTGTGAATAGTCAGCAGAAATTATCTTGCAACCTTTTGGCACAATAAAGGCTTGCCTGATAAGACTACCTTCTTCGCTTCTGATAGGAATATTTTGTAAATTAGGATTGCTAGAGCTCAGCCTTCCAGTTGCAGTCACAGTGATTGAAAAGCTTGTATGTATTCTACCATCAAGCGGATCAACCTGTTTTATTAACGCGTCAGTATAGGTACCCTTTAATTTACTTGAATGTCGCCAACTTAAAATTTTACCTGCGATTTCTGTCCCCTCCTCTTCAAGTGCCTCTAGAACTTCAGAGTTTGTGCTATAAGACCCAGATTTTGACTTTTTCTTTTTACTTAGCTCCATTTTATTAAACAAAACATCACTTAATTGTTTTGGCGATGCAATGTTGAATTTTTCTCCTGCTAAATTATGTATATCGTTTTCAAGTACAGCAATTAGCTGCTCAAACTTATCAGACAATTCCTGTAGTTTTTGAATATTGAGCAGTATTCCATTTTGCTCCATATCAAATATTACTTTCATGAGAGGTCTATCAAAGCGCTCGTAAATCGTAAAAAGTTTTTCCTGAAATAATCTTTGTGTCAGTTTCTCATGGATCGCTATTAAAATTTTTGCCGAGAAAGTTTCTACATTTTTACTTAAATTGTGTGCAATTATGTTTGGAATGCTGTGATCATGCTTACCTGTGTCAAGGCTGTATGACATGATCATCAGGTCATAAATTGAGTCTAGCACTCTCTCTATTGTAGGAAATATTTCTCTGATCTTTCTAATATCATGTACTATTTTAAGCACCCCATTTGAAAATAAAGTTGAATTTATTATAGTAAGTGCATCTTGTAGGCAGCTTTGATCTATGTAGAAAATATTATCTTCACTGCAAGATAAGGAGATTTTGTTCAATCTATTGTTTTCAAAGTGGCAATGAATTGCAATTTTACCTTCATATCTGCAATGCTCCAAAAATTTTTCTAATTCTTCACTACTATATTCTATTTTCTCTTTTGTGCTAGATCCACTATAAGAAAAGAGCTTTTCTACTTTTCCTATCAATGAATTAAATTCATATTTCTTCAAAAAGGATAACAATTTTTCCATATTTGGAGGATGGACTTCATATTTTACAATATCATGTTGAAGATCTACTTTTTTGCATAGTGACAAAAGTTCTCTTGAAATTAGTGCTTTTTCCTTATGCTCAGTAAGAATATTACGAACTCTTGTTTGCTCAATGTTATTGATGTTTTCTATAATGTTATCCAACGAATCAAATTTATCCAGCAATTTAGCTGCAGTTTTTGGGCCTATTCCTGGAACGCCTGAAATGTTATCAGATGCATCTCCAGTTAGAGAAAATAAATCAAGAAGCTTATTTGAATTTACACCAAATTTTTCTATCACTTGTTTTTCATCTACGTATATATTTTTGATAGGATCAAATATTAGAATGTTGTAATTCAAAAGTTGAAATAAGTCTTTATCTGATGAGACTACTACTACTTTAAAGTCTTCGTGGTTGGCATATTTTGCAGCTAGTGTTGCAATTATGTCATCTGCTTCATAGCCTTCAATCTCTTCATAGCTGAAGTTAAAAGCTTCTACCGCTTCTCTCAGTATTGTAAATTGTGGAATTAGATCCTCAGGAGGTGTTACTCTGTTTGCTTTGTACTCAGAATATAAACTGTGCCTGAAATTTTTTTTGCCAGAATCAAGTGCTATAGTTAAGTAGTCCGAATGGGAAATATACTTCAGAACCATATTAAGAAAACCGTACACAGCACCTACTGGAATACCAGCTGTGGTAGTCAAATGATGCAAAACGTAATAAGCTCTGAAAAGAAAACCATAACCATCAATGATTGTGAAAGTTTTTTCTTTCATTGTAGATATTTATGTGTGCCTTTGATGGTCTGTTATTTAGCTATAAAAATCAAGCTCTTGTTTCCTATAGCCAAAATAATCATAATGCTATAGTTACTATAAGAAAACATATTACGTAAGGGAATTAACTATTCTGCCACAATTTTGCTCTATCACACTTGCCATATTTAATATTCCAGCTTCATCGTAATAATTTCCAATTACTTGCAAAGCAAGTGGTAAGCCTTCATTGGAAAGTCCAACAGGAACAGAAATAGCAGGTAACCCCGCTAAGCTTGCCGGCACGGTAAACACATCATTGATGCACATAATTAGCGGGTCTGGCTTTTCATTTAAGCCAAAAGCTTCTGTTGGAGCAGATGGCACAAGTATGTAATCTATTTTTTCAAACGCTTTTATAAAATCATTTCTAATTAATGCCCTAATGCACTGTGCTTTTTCATAATACTCATTGTAATGACCTGAAGAAAGCGCATAAGCACCAATTAAAATTCTCCTTTTCACTTCTTTACCAAAACCTTCTGCTCTTGTTAGCGAATACATTTCTTCAAGGGTATCAGCATCAACCCTGAATCCGTAACGTACACCATCATAGCGAGCAAGGTTAGATGAAGTTTCAGCAGAACAAATTAGATAGTAAACCGGTATCGCATATTTAGTATGAGGCAGAGTAATGTCAACAACTTCAGCACCGTTTTCTTTTAAATAGGAAGCAATTTTTTCCCAATTATGAACTATTTCATCTGAAATTCCATCCATCTTATACTCTTTTGGTATACCAATGCGCTTACCCTTAATATCACCATTTATAAAACTGGAAAATTTAGGCACTGTCCTTTTGCTCGATGTTGAATCTTTTTCATCATAGCCACAAATTATTTCAAGCATTAATGCTGAATCAGAAACGGAACGAGTAATTACTCCTGCTTGATCGAGAGAACTTGCAAACGCAATCATACCAAAACGCGAACACCTTCCATAAGTTGGCTTTATTCCAACAACTCCACAATAAGCTGCTGGTTGGCGTACAGAACCACCAGTATCACTTCCTAGTGCTCCAGCACATAAAAACCCAGCAACTGATGCTGCAGATCCACCAGATGATCCACCAGGAACAACTTTTTCTCCGTCACTTTTTCTAATCCATACATTTTTAACAGGACCAAAATAGCTATTTGTGTTCGCAGAACCCATAGCAAACTCATCCATGTTAAGTTTACCAAGCATGGCTGCTCCATTTTTTAAAAGCAAGTTAGATACCGTAGATTCATAAGTCGGGATGAAATTTTCCAGCATTTTTGAGCATGCTGTTGTTTTTATTCCTTTTGTACAGAATAAATCTTTAACACCAACTGGTATGCCCATAAGTGGTGAAATATTATCTTTTTGTTTCAAGAAGTATTCATCTGCTATTTTAGCAGCTTTTATCGCGATTTCTGGGGTTTTTGTTACAAATGCATTTAGTTGCTCATTTTCAACTGCATTAACATGCGTCTCTACAAGCTCAACAGCAGAAAAATCCCCCCGCCTAAGTCCATCATGCATCTCTGTAATAGTGAGCCTTCTCAATTCATTCATTAATATTCAATTTTAGCGAGGCATTAATTATAACAACAATAGGACAGAAAATCTATATATTTATGATCGAAAACGGGAATACAACCGAGATCAATTCAGATTTCTGAAATGGATTGGTTAGTAGTACGTTTTAAATAGCCGGTTTGGCACACAATGCTAAGCCATAAGGGTTTAGCGTTTCTAAAATCAAATATCAACATCATGCACGTTAAGTGCATTGTTATTTATAAAGTCACGACGTGGTTCAACTATATCACCCATTAGCACCGAGAATATGCTATCTGCTTCTTCACAATCTTTTATTTCAACTTTTAGCAGAGTTCTAGTTTCTGGATTGAGTGTAGTTTCCCAAAGCTGATCAGCATTCATTTCACCAAGGCCTTTAAATCTCTGCAGAGTTAAACCTTTTTTACCATAATCCATCACTATTTTTGCGAGTGCACTTGGAGACTTTATTTTTATTTCAGTTTCTTGTGACTGTAAAAATGAATCACCATTAAATAAGTCAATTATGTTATCAAGAGAACTCAATATATTCCGTATTTCTTTACTTTCAAGCATACTAAGCGAGAATACATATTTGTCTGCTAACCCTTGAAACAATTTAGCAATGTGAATTTCCTCATCTTTTACTTCTACTTCCCAATTATATTCACTATACATCAATTTTAAATATTTTAATATCTCATCAGCAGACAATAGAGCATTCTTTTTGCTTAAAATTAGCAATGATTCTAAGAGATCTTTTGGTATTTCCCTATCATAATTTTTGCTAATGTTTGAAATACTGAGGCACTTATTCAAAACGAAACGCAAATCTTTGCCTACACCATTTAATGTTAATCTTTTAATCGCTGAATTTACTATATACTCTTCAAAAGTTTCATCATCTTTGATATAAGTATCTTTAGCATTTTTTGTAACTTTATAGAGCGGTGGCTGCGCTATGTATAAATATCCTTTTTCAATTACTTCACGCATATGTCTAAAAAAGAAAGTTAGAATCAAAGTTCTTATATGCGAGCCATCAACATCTGCGTCTGTCATAATGATAATTTTATGATACCTAGTTTTTTCAATATCGAAGTGCTCACTCCCTATTCCAGCCCCAATTGCCGTGATCAGAGAGCCAATTTCTGCAGATGAAAAAATACGATCCAGCCCTGCACGTTCTACGTTTAGAATTTTCCCTCTTAAAGCAAGTACCGCCTGTGTTTTACGATTACGTCCCTGCTTTGCAGTACCACCTGCGGAATTACCCTCTACTATAAACAATTCCGATAACTCAGGAACTTTTTCCTGACAATCGGCAAGCTTTCCAGGTAGAGTTGCAATATTAATATTGTTTTTATTTTTAACTAACTCTCGTGCTTTTCTTGCTGCTTCTCTTCCTTTTGCTGACCTAATCGCTCTTTCTACTATACTTGCTGCTAACTTGGGGTCAGTTTCAAGTATTGTACTCAACTTGTCAAAAACTATGCTCTCTACAACTGCCCGCGCTTCAGAACTGACCAATTTATCTTTTGTCTGTGAAGAAAATTTAGGATCAGGCATCTTGAGAGATAAAACACAAGTTAAGCCTTCTCTAACATCTTCTCCAGTCAAATTCACTTTTGCCTTCTTCAAAAAACCTTCATTGTTTGCATAGTTATTGATACATCTGGTTAGTGCAGATCTAAACCCTGCCAAATGCGTACCACCATCCCGTTGTCTTATATTATTTGTGAAGCATAGCATATTCTCATAGTAGGAATCATTCCACTCCATTGATATTTCTACACTGGTACCTAGATCTTTTACATCATCTCTAATGCTGGCAATTTTAGTAACATGTGTCTTATTCTTGTCTAAGTACCGTACAAAATTAGCTGTACCAAAATTATCTTCAGACTCTTTACTATCGTTAAAATGAGACTTTACATGTGGTTTATTACGGAGATCACACAAAATGATCTCAATATTTGAGTTTAAAAATGCCAATTCTCTGATGCGACTCTCAAGAGTGGAGTAACTAAAATCAATACTACTAAAAGTCCCCGTTGATGGCATAAACGTTACTCTAGTTCCTCTTTTATTTGTGTTTTCATTAATTACCTTTAAAGATTCAACAGACTCACCATCTTCAAAGCGTATGAAATATTCCTTCTTATTGCGCCAGATGGTTAATTCCAGCCAACTCGATAACGCATTAACAACTGAAATTCCAACACCATGTAATCCTCCAGAAACCTTATAGGTATTGCTGTCAAATTTACCTCCTGCATGCAATTGGGTCATTATTACTTCTGCTGCTGATATTCCTTCCTCTGCATGAATATCAGTTGGAATGCCACGACCATTATCGGTTACAGATACTGAGCCATCTTCATTTATGCTAACTTCAATCTTACTACAATAACCAGCTAAAGACTCATCTATCGCATTGTCAACAACCTCGTACACCATATGGTGCAGACCAGATCCATCATCAGTATCACCAATGTACATACCTGGACGCTTTCTTACAGCATCAAGACCTCTTAGGATTTTTATTGCGTCAGCGTTGTAGTTACTTTCCATGGAATTGCTTTATTTATAAATATTAATTAATATTACATTTGTATGTGCTGATTAGCAACATCTTTAAGTTGAAAGAAGGATCCTTGACATGTAGATAAAATATAATACATCACCTACACGAAGTGGTTTTACATGTTATTTCAATACATAAACTTAAGTTCAAATAATCATACAAAACTCTGCTTCATATTTCAAGATAAATGGCTACAATCAAATACAATTTACCTTTTCCTTCCACTTAGATTTTCCAATTTAACATAGGATAAGTTGCTCATACACTCTTCTAATATTTCATTCTTTTTATCATTGTTTAATCTATTGCTGAACTCTTGACACCTTCTCTCAAGAGCTGAATGCGTAGTCATAATATACCTTACTGTTTCAGATGATAACTCTGGTAACTCGCTACGGATCCTTTCTTGTTCTGTTCCAGAGAAATTGGTGAAATTGGCTCTGGCCATTTCAGGGAATTTTTGTGTGATCGTTTCTTTTATCATTTCTCTAGCCTCTTCTCCATCGAGTGTAATAACCACTGATGGATGTAAGCCAGATAAAGACTCAAATAATTTATTGTATGTTCCACCTGCACAACTTTGACCTTGATTACCGTAAGTTGTTGCAGCGTCTACAAGACCTTTTACAAACATATCCTTTCTATTTTTTATGCCTGCATCACTCAAAGGAATTCTTTGATTCTCTGTTCCTGTATTTCTATCATTGCAGGCTTTCCAACATAAAATAGCTGCTTGCTTTAGTGTTAACTTACTATGATTGTCTTTAAAATTATCTCCTGTTCTATTGATAAATCTTAAGCACTCAAGTGCATGAGATTTATCGCCTTCTGTAAACTCACTTAACTGTTTGATGTACTCTTCAATGTCGGTTGTGTTGCCTCTATTTAGCTGTACATAGAATTCATCTTTGCTTAAATTCTCTTTATACTTTTCTATGAGTCTATCAACACTCAAGTTTATACTAGCAACTGCACTTGGGTCATGAGTAGTTTGTGCCATAAAAGGAATGGCTGCTAAATCTTGAAAGAAAATAGGCCTTTCTTCCTCTGGAATTTGTTGTATTAAATCGTTAAACTGCTGTATTTCTTCAATGAGTGATTTGTTTAGCAACCATAAGCACAATATAGGCAGTACCAAAAGCACACAGGAATTAATAATGTGTATAATTAAAAAAATGCTTAATGTTATTCTAATAACATTTTTTGGCCACGCTGATAATCTTTTTTCATTTTCCCTTGGTTTGAAAAAATAATTTACTAATGATAAATACAAAGAGAGCTGTACAAGAAGAAAAAATGAAGGAATCATACTTACTAATAAAACTATATTAATGAATCTTTTAATTTTATTAGTGTTGTTGTAAGCATTTTGCACTCTTTCTATTAAAGCCTGTACTCTATTTCTATTTTGCTGTTGATTATTATTTTGACCTGCAAACATACCCTATTCTAACATTAATATATCATACTATAGAAAGAATGTAAATAAAGCAAGAAACTTATCAACTACCTGTAAAAAGCTTTATTTTTGCTTGATAGGAGGTTCTATCTTTGTACTTTCCACATTATTGAGAGTACTGCCTGTTTTTTGTGCAGCAATTTCTTGAATACCTTTCACAACAAAATACACTACTAGTGCTAAACCAAGAGTTATAATAGTTAGCGTAACTAATGCCGCTAACTGAACTTTTATCTCTAAACTTGTTTTTGCTTTATTCTCTCTTAGGAATCGAGCCATGTCTTGATCGTTTTCCCGCATCTCAATATCTAAAGGAGTAAGCCCCTTTCCATTTTTTATATTAACGTTTGCTCCTTGCTCTAAAAGAAGCCTCGTTTTTTCTATATTACCTTCTTTTACTGTACGAAATAGACGACTTTCACCCTCTATCTTCTCAATGTCTGCTCCATATGATCTAAGTACTTCAATGGCCTCTTCATTTCCACTATTGAGTGCAATATCCAAGGCATCCATTCCAGCTTTATTTTTGTGGTTGATAAAATTCTTCAACCGATCTCTACCAAAGCTTTCTATATATTGTTTAATGATGAGTTCCACTACTTTTCCAGGACAATTATTAGCAGAAGGAAAAAGTATTGTGTTGTTATTATTATCTTTTTTCGTTATGTCTGCTTTGAGTTTATTTATCAAATACTCGATAACTTCTACTCTGCTATCATCCTTTGCTTCAGTGCATTGTCTAATAGCTAAAAATAAAGCTGTCCGCCCATTATTATCAATATCTTCAATATCCTGTCCCTTATCAACTAAGGCTTGTATTACACTTTTATTCCCATATAAAGCAGCAAGGTGAAAAGGTGTATGTCCTTCAGTGCTTTCCCTTTCATTAATTAACGCACCATTGCTAGCTAGCAATTCTATAAACTCTGGCGTGTTTGCAAAAATTGCAAGGTGCATTGGTGTTAAGTCATCTTTGCCATGATTTCCAGTTTTTGCGTTAACGTTTGCTCCGTTATTTATCAGCAATTTCGCTATTTCAAACTGCTTATACCCGATAGCAATATGTAGTGGTGTACGATTACGTTCATAATTATCATTGACATTTGCACCAAACTTTATTAGCAGCTCTGTAGCTTCAATATCACCCATCCGAATTGCAGAGTATAAGGAAGGAGATTCATCTTTTTCTATTTCCCCTGTCATACGAAATTACGAACATAATAATTCATACATTATTAAGAATTATTGTTAATTTTTTATTAAAATAATATTAACAACAGCTAAAAATCTTTAATTTTTATTAAAGATTTAATATCCATCAATGCTTATATAAGCATTCCAAAAGTGAAGAAGTGAAAAAAAGCTTTTCATGAGAAATTATAAATGATAAATTGTTAATAATGAATTATCGAGAATAAATTATGTGCTTTGGTTTACCTAACATAAACAGAGAAGGTTATTTATTTATAGTTGTTTCCTTTATCGTAACATGTATAGCATTCTCTATATCTTGGGGAGCTGGAATTACTTGCTTATTTCCAACGTTATTATGTACCTATTTTTTTCGTGATCCAGCAAGAGCTGTACCAAGCAATAAGGATTTTATATTAAGCCCCGCTGATGGTGTGATTTCAAAGATAGAAGAAGTTAGTTACTCTTTATCAGAAGAGAATGAAGAAGAAAAGAAATTTACACTTGTCAGCATATTTCTAAGCGTTTTGAATGTCCATGTGAATCGTATACCAATATCTGGTACGATAAAGGAAATGAACTATAAAAAAGGCAAGTTTGTTTCTGCAATGAGTAATAGATCCAGTAATGAAAATGAAAAGCAGATTATTGTGATTGAATATGAAAAGGGAAAAGAAATCATTGTGGAACAAATAGCTGGATTTATCGCACGCCGCATTGTTTGTAATTTAAGAGCGTCTCAGAATGTAAAAGCAGGTGAAAGGTTTGGAATTATAAGATTTGGCAGTAGAGTAAATATTTATATCCCTGCTGGAATAGAGGTAAGAGTCTCAGAAGGCCAAACTGTTATTGGTGGTGAGACAGTTATAGCAGATTTAAATAAACAAGAGAAGCTTACCTTTGACATTGTATGAATAACGATGAAAGTAACGGTAAATCCTTACCTATTACCAAGTTATTTCCAAATTTTATAACTTTACTGGGTTTATGTGCTGGCCTTACTTCACTTAAATTCACATTTAATGAACAATGGGAATTTTCAGCAATTTTTATTATCATTGCAGCAATAATAGATGGAATGGATGGCAGGATAGCCAGAATTTTAAAATCAACTAGCGATTTTGGAGCACAACTCGATTCTTTTGCAGATTTTCTAAATTTTGGTTCAGCACCTGCTTTTCTTTTATATTTTTGGAAGTTAAATGAAATTAAAGTTGTAGGATGGATTTTAGTAATGATATATGTAATCTGCATATCAATAAGACTTGCCAGATTCAATGTTTCGTTACATTCAGAACAATTATACTGGAAAAAATTTTTCTTTTCCGGCGTTCCAGCTCCTGTATGCGCTTTACTTGCTCTGTTACCAATAATTATTACCTTTCAATCTCATGAGAGTGAATACTTACTTCTTATAGAGCAATTTTTTAACGTAAAGAATACAGCTTGTTACTTTTTGGCCATTTCATTTTTTTCGATAAGTCATATTCCAACTTTCTCTGCAAAGTACATTTATGTTCCTAGAAGCCTATCCTATATATTTGTGTCGTTTTTTGGAATATTGATCATACTGTTTATAAGCAAGCCCTGGATAACACTACCAATTTTAGGCGCATTGTATATACTTACTATTCCAATAAGCACTGGACTTTATATATACTACACATATAAAACTCATTAGATATATAAAAGTAGTGAGCAGCATGATTGTAAAAGCAACTGATCTATTAAACTCTTTTTTATATATAAAGATATTCAACATACCATTTATAATTATTTGGGTAATTGCAACTGGGGTTTTTTGTACGATTCGATTCAAATTCATTAACTTTAGGTTGTTCAAATATGGGATACAAACACTATTCAACCTAGAGAGCCATAATAATAACGGCATAATCACCCACATTCAGGCATTTGCAACGGTAATTTCAGGAACAGTTGGTCTTGGAACAATATCAGGAGTTGCAATAGCTATTACAATAGGGGGGCCAAGTGCAGTTTTTTGGATGATAATTACCGGAGTACTTGGCATGTCAATAAAATTTGCTGAAGTAGTGCTTGCATTTACTCATCGCTCTGAAAACACAACTGGTGGGGCTTTTTATTATATGGAACATGGACTTGCAAAGATTGGATTTATGAAGACTGGCAAATTCCTTGCATTTATCTACGCAGTTATGCTGCTTGTTGCAATGATTCTAGGCGGCATACCATTTCAGGCAAATCAAATTGCAGCGTTGTCAAGTAACTTATTTGAATACAACACATCTGTTATTATCTCGCTATTTGTATTAATTGTAATACTGGGAGGAATAAAGCGAATTGCTTTAGTTGCAACAGGTTTAGGGCCGATCATGATAATGTTATATATAGGCATGTGTATATATTTAATCTGTGTAAACGGAAATAATCTACTGAATGCTCTATCTATAATATTTCAAGATATCTTTAACAAATCAGCTATAGGAGGTGGAGTATTGAGTGGATTAATAGCAGGGGTAAGAAGGTCAGTGTTTGCTAATGAAGCAGGTACTGGAACAGCAGCTATAGCACATTCGATTGTAAAAGAGAAAGACCCAGTTAAAGTTGGAAGTGTTGCAATGATTGCACCATTTGTAGACACAATATTAGTCTCATTTTTGACTGGTATTGTGATAATTATCACCGATATGCATAGCACTAATACCGTAGGTGATATTACGTTAGTTAGCTCAGCATTTTCAACAGCCTTGCCTTTATTGAGCAAGCTAGCTCTTCCGCTGATAATGTTTTCCTTTGCATTTTCCACAATAATAGCTTACTATTACTACTGTGAAGTTGCCCTAGTGTACTTATTTGGTAACAAAAAAGTACTAATATTGTTTCAGTTTTTTATAGTGGGTTCAGTGTATATCAGCTGTATATCAAAAAATATAGAATTTATATCTTATTTAGGTGATAGCCTGTTTATGTGCCTTATGATTCCAAATGCTGTTGCAATATATCTACTGAGAAGGGAAGTCTTAAATACAATAGATTCTTATTACAAAAGGTATTAAACATGATTTATAGATTGCTTTGCATGATGTTATTTTGCCTATCGTTTAACGATGTATACGCTGCTTCAGTTTTTCATAAAAGTTATGACACTGCATTAAATGGAGTAAGCAACTTCATGAATGAAGTGTTGTTTTTCAAGATCTTTCACGTACCATTTATAATTCTTTTATTGGCCTTTGGTTATATATTTCTAACACTACGTTTTAGATTTCTCAACATAAGGATGTTTAAGCATGCGTTCGCTATTTTATGTGGAAAATATGACACAGATCATCACGATGGTCACATTACTCATTTTCAGGCATTTGTAACTGCACTTTCAAGTACAGTCGGCCTTGGAACTGTTGCTGGTGTTGCAATTGCAATTTCAATGGGAGGGCCAGGAGCGGTACCTTGGATGATGATCACAGGCTTTTTTGGTATGTCTGCAAAGTTTGCTGAAGTAACTTTAGCATTCAGACACAGAACAGAAGGCCAGGAGCAGTTATTCAGTGGTCCCTTTCAATATATAAGAAATGGACTAGAGGAATTTGGATTTAAGAAGCTTGGTATTGTGATAGCTGCAATATATGCAGTGTTTTTTGTATTGTCAGGTCTTGGTGGAAGTGTAGCATTTCAGACTAATCAAATGGTTTCAATATTATCTGGCTATTCAAGCTGGATAGATAGTCATCCTTGGGTTCTTTCCTTCATAATTTCTACATTACTTGCTCTAGTGATTATCGGTGGAATCAGGAGAATAGCTAGAGTATCTTCTGCACTAGTGCCTATTATGTCACTCATATATATTTTGAGTTGTTTCACGATTATTGCATTCAATATTCACAATTTTAGCAATACATTAAAAATATTGTTTTCCAGTATGATAGACTTCAATGCTGTTGGTGGTGGAGTAGTAGGAGCATTTGTCGCTGGGATTCAAAGGGCAATTTTTGCCAGTGAAGCAGGTGTTGGTTCTGCTGCAATTACTCACGCTGTAGCTAAAGATGAGGAGCCGGTTAGGACTGGTCTAGTTGCTATGATAGAACCATGCTTCGATACAATGTTAATTTGTTGTTTGACAGGAATAACAATAGTAATAACAGGCGCATACCAGACTGGCATTGGCGAGGGAATATTGATCACCCAAAAAGCATTTGAAACAGTTTCTTCTTGGTTTCCTATACTTTTAACCATCGCTGCGCCTTTGTTTGCGTTTTCCTCAGTAATTTCATTTGTATATTGTTGTGAAATGGGATGGCTGTATTTGTTTGGTGTAAAAAGTGTAGTAATATATCGTATAGCGGTGGTGGTAGTTGCATTTTTGTCAGGTTTGTCTAAAGATATAATGGCTATTGCTAATATTGGTGGGGCTTTATTCTCTTGTTTAGCACTCATCAATATGACAGCACTTATACTGTTTAGCAATCAGATTAATGATGAAGTTCAATGCTATCTAAAAAGACTGAGGAATAACAAGATCAACTAGATTTTTAGTATAATGGAGAAATATATAATTCTTATATTATCTTACGTAATCGGTTCAATACCGTTTAGCTTAATTATTGCAAAAATAAATGGTATAAATTTAAGAGAAGTAGGTTCAGGAAACATTGGTGCTACAAATGTTGCAAGAACAGGAAATAAGAGACTTGCTGTCCTCGCATTATTTTTAGACTCTTTGAAAGGATTTGTCGCGGTTTATACAGCACAACAATTTTGTGATAATAACGATTTTTATATATATGTATCTGCAATTTTAGCAGTTCTAGGGCATATGTTTCCTATTTGGCTAAGGTTCAATGGAGGAAAAGGGGTTGCAACAACTTTGGGAGTTTTGATAGCACTTAACATTTCTATAGCATTAGCATTTGTATTTGTCTGGCTAATAGTATTTTTTATCTTTCGGTACTCCTCTCTTGCTTCCTTGGCTGCTACTGCAGCAGCTGTTATAGCATCTTTCTTTTTTCAAAAGGAGTTATTCCTTATACTACTCACTGTAGCGATATTAATTTTCTTGAAGCATTACAAAAATATTGCAAATCTTCTGCAAGGCAGAGAACGTAAGTTTTTATGAGCTATGTCTCATTCCTTCTGCTACATTACTAGCGGATACTCCATGTGAGAGACGACTTGAGACCACTTCTTCTACTTCTTTTATTATTTCTTCCATGTTTTTTCCACTTTTTTTACATGCATCATCAAGTGCTAATTTTAGCTTACGTATATCATACTCTTCTAGCATCTTATTCATTTCTTCTTTCGTTATCTCTAATTTTTTTAGTAAGATGTTCTCCATTATTTCTCTTTCATCACCTTTATATTGTCCATTTAGTCTGTTATATGCAATGCAACACTTCCTTTCTCGTGGCAAGGCTGACAGATTTTGCAATGTAGCATCTATTTGAGCTTCTATAGGGTTAACTTTCCTAGCCTTTTCAGCAGTTTCTGACCTAAATTTCTCTACTTCTTCTTTTATTATTTCGTCAGCTATTCCCTTAGCTTCATTCAAAAATGAATCCTTAAGAGAAAAATCTATCCTAAGTAAATTTTGGTTTAAAAGCTTCAAAAAGACTTTTTCTTTGATATTTTCGAGTTGGTCATCTAAAGCATGCTCCTGCAGTCTATCTCTCATGTGCTGACCCAACACAAAGTGCTCTAATTTATTTAACTTTACAGAGCTGATATTTTTCATTAATGTCAGCACAATTTGTTCACTATACTGAGAAGTAAAACTTAGCAACCTTCTCATTAAAGGAACGCTTACTTCTGCAATAAAATCATCAACTACTTTTTGACTTTTATCATCTTCATAATTATTTTGGGCGTTATGCCAAGCCCTAAGAATTTCTTTACTGTTCTTCTTATTTTTTAGCCTGTCTAACATAAACTTACGTGCTTCATTTTCTGCTTCTGTAAGGAGCATTTGTCTAGGTGGTGTAAATTTAATCTCTGGATCGGAATGAATACCCTCTAATGTACTTAACATTCTGTAGATAACACCAGTAAAACATGTGTTAGGAATTCGTTCTTTTCTAGAGAAAGTTTGACTATCCAGTAAATTTGCAATTAACGCGTCTTTTTTATTTTTTACAGCTTCTCTATCTCCATCATTGCAGGCTCTAAGAACTAACAGAAGAATTTGTCCACCAGTGAAACCAGAGCTATGTTTCTCATTACCTTTGCAAAAATCTTGCAAAAACATTACTAATTTTCCCTTATTCTCATTACTAAATGGTTGACCATCAAGCATATGTAAGTGATTTATATATTCAATAAACTCTTTAAATCCCTCATCATTAATAGTGTCTTCTGGTACTGGATCATATTTGCGTATTAACTTACTAATATTATTACTAATATCGTCATTCAATTGATGGGGCAGTAAATGCTCATAAGTACCATCAAACTTATTTGTCATACTGCGAGTATTTTCTTTTATGCCTTCTAAAAAGAAACTAATAGCAGCTTTGAGTAACGTAAATGGATTAAAATCCTTTGGCCTTAATTCACTTTGTAATAGAATTAAAACCATTGCAAGTGGTATTGTTGCAAGTAACGAAACAAGTAGAAAAGTAATTGTAAAAGTTAGATATGTTACAGAAGCAAAAAATAAAAGGAAAGATGCTATCTTAATTTTATTTTTCTCAAAAAATATTTCCCAATATTCCTTTTTACTTATTTTTTCCTGCTTTGCAGCTTTTATGTCTTTATAAACGTAAAAAGTTTTTATTTCAGATCTAAAAAACAATGTGGCAAAAGATAAAAAGACATTGGCAGGATTAACTAAAATGCTTAAAGAAACAAAAGCTGCGAAGTAACTTGCTGTCTTTAATCTGTAAGAATCCTTTCCAGGAAATTGTATTTGGGAAACACCTATCATAGCCTACTCTCTATAATATTATGATATTGTAGTAATAACAAATAGCCTATAGATGTCAATGCTTAAGTATTTTACTGTCTACGCACTCATCGTATTCAATTTCAACTGTAGAGTGCGCAATTTCGAACCTATTTAATAGTATTTTTTTTATCTCATACAAAATATTAGTGTGTTGTCCATTTTGCTTTATCTTGGCATGCATAGTAAGTATAAAATAATTATCAGATAGTGACCATGCATGTATATGATGCACATCTATCACTTCAGGTAACTTAGATACAATCTCACTTTTTATCTCCTCAGCAGATACACTCTCAGGTGTACCTTCAAGGAGTATATGGCAAGAATTCTTGAGAATTTTATAGCCACTGTTTAAGATTATTACACTGACAAATACTGACAAAATAGGGTCCACTATTTGCCATCCGGTAAACATGATAATTATGGATGCAAGTATAGCAGCTACAGAACCTAAAATATCTCCGATAACATGCAATACAGCACTTTTTATGTTTATATTACTTTCGCATTTACTATGTAATATAAAAAAGACTATAATGTTAGAGATCAGGCCAAGTGTGGCAATTATTAGCATTACTTTCCATTCAACATTGACCGGACAAATGAATCTCTTTATTGATTCAATTATAATGACCGCTGCAATGAAAAATAGAGTTAAACCATTAACAAATGCTGCAATTATCTGCAATCTGTGATACCCATATGACCTCTGTAAATCAGATTTCTTAGCTGAAAATTTGTGTGCTATCCAGCTTAAAACCAAGGCAAAAAGATCAGTGAGCATATGTCCTGCATCTGATAACAGAGCAAGTGAGTGTGAAATCATTCCACCTGCTATTTCCATAAGCATTGTTATTGCAACTATTATTATAGAATAAATTAAGCGCTTGGACTCTGCTATTGAGTGTTTGCCATTGTGCACTGCTGTCATACAAAATCTTTTTATGAGCAAAAAAACGTGGGTAACACTGGGCTCGAACCAGCGACCCCTTGCACGTCAAGCAAGTGCTCTACCAACTGAGCTAATTACCCATCTTAACCTTAGTATAGTGCTTCAGTGAAATGAAAGTCAATTTGCTTTTAGACTTCTTGCTGAATGAAACTCCTTGACAAACCTTCCCACTTTCCTTATCATACCAATAAGAGTACTTATCCTTGTTTTTGATCCTCGCGGGTTCAACAACAAAAATTCAGTAAAAAACTCAGATATTTATTCGCAAATTACATAAAAATTATAGCGGCTGCATGTCTTTTTTATTTTTTCTACATTCAGCCAAATCGCGCTTGTTAGCACATTATTACAACGCCAATTTACATTATAAAACTCGCTACTAAAGGATTTTTTTACCTTTTTTTCTACTCAGTAAATTTCTTAATTATAATTCCGCTACTTATTAACAGCCATGGAATTTTAGCTATATTCTCGATTTTTCATATTGAGTTAACTATCTATACTTTTTTATTAAGATATAAATTATATCAATATGAGAATTTACACTTTCTTAGCGGAAGTAGCTTTATGCTTGATATTGTGGAGACTAATAAATTAGAGGTTAAAGTTATGACAATCAGTCAACAAGTAAATAAAAATATAACTAAAGAAGAATATTTTAACAATAAGCATATCATAGAAGTTAAAGATTTAAATATCAAAGTAGAGGTTCATTCTCATGATTTAAGAACAAGTAAAGTTGCTCACATTGAAAGTGAGATAAGAGAAACAGCTACTAATTTTAAAGATGCATTTAAGCTGGAGCCTGGTAGCTCAGAACAAACATTCAAAATTTATGTGTTTGATGATAAGGCTGATTACACTCACCTTGGTGGAAGCGAACGTTTTGGTTCTTACCTTGGAGATGAAGGTGGTAAATGTTACTACAAAGGAGAAGCTGATATTTTTGCTGAGATGTATGTCTATCAGCAAGGTGGCGTTCATAACCTTCAGCATGAATTTGCACATGGTTTAACTTACTTGGCTACAGGAGGAAAATCTCTACCTACAGTATTAATGGAGGGAATTGCAGATTACTTTGAACATCATTCAGATCACAAGTTCAATGCTCAAGGGTCAAGCATTGATAAAACTGAAGCCGCAAATTTGGATCTAGGTGGAATTTTAAATTTACAATACTCAGCCAATGGTGAAGAAAACAGTTTAGTGTATAAAACTGGTCATGCGTTGATAATGTACTTACAGGAAAAAGATCCTAGTTTATTAAGAGACTACCTAGATGCTTTACGTCAAGGTAACTCAGATGAATCAAAAAGTTTCTTGAAAGACATAAAAGGACATGATGCTGACTTCAAAAGTTGGCTTGCTGAGAATGATACAGAAACTGCAATGGAACATCTCAACGCTTTGCAAGTTACAAAAGGAGATTTTATAGCAACTGGTCAAGAAATAGTGGGTGGAGAAATTAAAGATGTATCGTATTATAAAGCAAATATAGAAAAAATAGATGGAGAAAACGTTGGAAGTTTCTCTGCTGTAGAGCATGTGTCATTTTACGATTATGCTCGTGCTGTTAATAGGGCAACAAATGATACCCTCGATATATCAAAGGAATATCATTTCTTAAAGGCAGTAAAAACTACTGATGGGCAGGTTAAGCTGACTTACTCTGATCAACAAGGTAATGAATATCAAAACAGTCAAGAGTATAAAATGCAAGCTTTGAGGATATTATCAAAACATGGTGAAGATCTTAGAAAATCTTACTATGATGGGAAAGAAGACTTAGATAAGCAGAAGGATATAAAATATAATGATGTGTTGAAAAGCCTGCGTGAACAGGAAGAAACACAGCGTCATGATGCATACGAGCAATACAAAAGAGGAGAGATCTCTTATGAGAAATTTGTAGAAAAATGCAATTCAGCCAGCACTAATTATCATAATGAAGATAAGAGATTATATAATGCTACACAGGACAAATATACACAACTGAAAGATGATTTGCTTGATAAAACCATAAACGCTGGCTTGAAACAAGTAAAAGAAACTCAGAACATTGACGTAGAAAAGATGTTAGAAGAGATGGTTAATATCGATCCAAACCTAATCAGAGGTGCTCATATTAATCTACAAGAAGGTAAAGTTTTCTCTATCAAAGCTCTTGGTCACGGAGATATGGGTGCACTATCTATATATGATGGGAATACAAAGCTTGGAGAGTTGTCGAGCGAATCGGGCTTTTTTAAGCAAGTTGAAGGTCAAACTAAAGAAACTTTTGTTTTTGAGGACATATTGCACAACTTGAATACTCAATATGACGGTGGTGCTTATATGGCTATTACAAAAGAAAATGGTCATTATAAAGCTTCTCTGATAGATGGCAGAACAGTTGAACGTGATGAATACTTTGATGAAGCACATTTACATGAAAATGAATTGTTGCATCCTAGCACTGGACACATTCAAAAAGATTTAGATTCTCTGCTTCTTAGAGGGACCAAAATTCTAAATCATCAGGATTCAAAGCATGCTCAATATTCTGATGAGCAAAGAGAAAGCGGCGTAATCGTAGAAAAAGGAACATTATTGGATGATAAAGGGACTGATAGAACAGACGACGATGTATACGAAGCGGTTGTAAAGCAAGGAGGCGAAAATCTACATGCATTCAAAAATATGGGCTTCTATATCACTGAAGAGATGAAAAATGAAAGAGGTGAAGTTATAAATGAAAGTAACTTGTTCATTCATGATCATGGAAAAAACGTAAGGTTTCAATTGCCAGGCAATGTTACTCACCTAAAATTGGTGGAAAAAGATGGACAATATAAATTAGCACCATCTGATTCTGAAGGAAGAGAATACAGTAGCATACCAGACGAATACAAATATATTGACCCAGTATTTGCACATGAATATGAAAAGAGAGATTATTCTCATAAACATATAAATGTGGGCCTTATAAACTTAGAAAAATATGCCCCTGGTAAACTTTTTACAATTAAACATGATCCAAATGATTATCAGATACAAAGAAACTCGAGTGGTCAAATAGTTAGAATAAAAGATCAAACATATTTCACTAAAGTAAAACCATTTGATGGTGATACTGATGAAGAAATTGGAATGTTATCTAATAATTTCCATAACTTCAAAGGAAAAATATTCTTTTCTGCTGATTATAACTACAGCTATAATGATTTCCTCGCATCTGTTTCTCCTCAAGTTGAAATTGAGAATATGGGAAATGGAAGCAAAAAAATAACTTTCGATCAAGGCAGTGGCGATATCGGCGATACTAACAGAGGCTACACGGACTATCAGAGAATATTCACAAAAGAGAAACAAACCGAAAGTCCAAAAGGGCAATTAAGTGAAACTAAGACAGAAGTTCATAGTACTACTAATGTTGTTGCTGAAGAGAGAACTGTATCAAACGACAATAGTGAAATACAGTCTGATCAACCACAAATTCCAACAAGGGCAAAAAGGTCAGCTTCAGTGGAGGAGAAAGAGCAGGTAGTGTTGAAAGACACAATCTTGAAAATAGAAAAGAGCTATGATCGAGATGTAGAAGGAAAGCATAAGGCAAATGTAATCATAGATTATAATGATGTGAAAGCCTTGTATAATAGAGCAGAAGGAGCAGATAAGCAATCTGTGTTAGATTTTTGGAACAAACTGCATACATGGGATTATAAGATTGGTGCTTTGCCGGAAGACAAGTATTACTTTAAAGATGGCAAATTTCTAATTCACGATAGTGACACGAAAAAGCTTATAGTGTTACCTGAAGATAAGGTATCCATCAAAATAATGAAGGATGGTGATAGTTATAGTTTGGCTATATCAAATGGTAATGGCAAAGTAATAAGCAGCATTAGTAAAATAGATAATCCAAATTAGGGAATGTTCAAAAAAGTGTGTCAAAGCGAATTTTTAGTTCAACTCAATTTTTAACCTATCAGGAAAAAAGATATCAAGTTGAGATATAGTTAGAGCCCAATTAGGCAAAGCCATAGCCCATTTTTGCTCTATCTTTTTTATAGCACAATATACCAATTTGTACAAGGCATTTGTACTGGTAAATGAACCTTTGGTTTTAGTAAATTTTCTGATTTGTCTGTGCAACCCCTCAATTGGATTGGTGGTATAAATTAGCCTTCTAACAGGGCCAGAATACTTAAAATAACTAGACAAATTTTCCCAATTGTTTTGCCACGATTTTATGACTAAAGGATATTTTTCACCCCATTTTTCCTCCAGTTCAAGTAAATAATTTTCGGCGATTTCTCTACTTGTAGCACGGTATATTTTTTTCAAATCATTCATAAAAACTTTTATATCTTTGCTGGATACGTATTTTAGTGAATTTCTTATTTGGTGCACAATGCATAACTGTACCTCAGCATTGGGAAATACGCTATTTATATCTGTAGGGAAGCTTTTCAGACCGTCAACACAAGCTATCAAAATGTCTTCTACTCCTCTCTCTTTTAAGTCATTTAATACGCCTAGCCAGAAGTTAGCTCCCTCACTTTCTGCTAAGTAAAAACCCAGTACTTCTTTTCTGCCATTTTGGTCTATTCCTAATATATTGTACATGCATTTACTTATGCAATGTCCATTCTCTTTGACCTTAAAAAACATCCCATCCATAAATACTATCGGGTATACTGATTGTAGGGGACGACTCCTCCATTCATTGATTATAGGCAGTAATTTATCTGTAATTCCAGATATCTCTGCTGCAGATATTTTATGGTCATAGATTTCTTCCACATAGGATGCTATATCCCTGTATCCCACACCGCTTGCAAACATGTTCAAGACCTTTGTTTCAAGTTCTGGATGTAAGCTTGTTTGCCTTTTTTTCACTATCTGTGGTTCGAAACTTCCCTCTCTATCTCTTGGTGTCAATAGTTCAAATGAACCTGCACTCGTCTTCAAAGTTTTGCCATTCTTTCCGTTTCTTCGATTCTTTTCTTCTCTTTCATTGGATAAATGATGCTCTATTTCACCTTCTAGACTTGCTTCCAGCAGCCTTTTTACAAATGGTGTTAATGCTCCATCTCTCCCCATCAATGGTTTACCTTCCCTTATTGATGACAGTATATTTGCTTCCAGCTCTTTGTAATCTACCAGGCCAGTCGTTCCATTTTCTATTTTGTAACTCATATATCAAACCTCTATTTTTTGTTTCTATTTTATTTTTATTTCTCGGTTTGACACACTTTTTTGAACATTCCCGAAAAAAACTATTTTTGATAACAAAAAACTCTATTTTTTTATAGTCAAAGTAAAAGGGTTAATACGATAACCATGTGATGATCTTTGCCAACCAAGGGTTTGTATTACATCATCACGTTCAATACTTAATCCTAATTTCTCAGCCAATGTAGCTTTGATCGTTTTTTGCATCTTGTTTAATGGTTTTCTGATTTGATGTTCTAAATCTGCTTCTAAACTAAGTCCCAAGAGTTTTTCTAACTGATTAATATTGAGAAGTGTATGTTTTTCAGGTGGTAACTCTTTCTCACAGTCATGTAAAAATTGCTTGAACAATATTCGAAAAATATTAAGGCATGATGCAGCTTTTTTATTTATAACTTCAACGCTATTAACATATACCATACCTTTAACTACCTGTAACTCCAAAAGCTTTATTGGCACAATTGGTTCAACACGTTTAAGCGAAATATATGAAGCTGGTAAAACTTGCAAAGAAGTATTTTCTACTACCTCTGGTACTCCTTTTTTAGCTGCCTCTTGGAATATCTCAGTTACAGTCTTATACTGGCAAAACAGTTCTACCATTCGCACTACATATAGGCTCAATAATAGATTAGGTATATCTTTTTTTAGAGTAATGAGAACTGTCGGATGGACTCTCAGTTTATCTATGGTTAAAAATATCGCATCAGTACAAAAATCAAGGATTATTAGATTTACAATATGACCTTGATCACAAGTATAATAAACTCCTTTTTCCATTTTTCCCCACATAAGTCTTGAATCATTCAACTTTGTTTCAAACCAGTCTATGATTTTCTCTATATTTAAGTATATGGATAAGAGATGAAATCTCTGTTTTTTATAAGTATTAGGCAAAATATGACGAGAACAGTTTTCACAAATAGCGTCATCACATGCTTCATCAAAGTCTGGATCGATAAAAATCTCATTGCTACAACTTGGATCAATTACATTTGGCCAATCAAGATGATCTTCTTCACGAGAGCAAACAATATAGTACCTTTCTTGCATTTTTATCAATCCAAGATCAAATAAGTATCTTGCTGCTTTAATGTGATTTTGACTTGGATTAACCCAAGAACTATTTGAACTTAAAAGATCAGCAATTTGCTCGTGAAAGGATTTTAAGACCATAAGATTGTTCCATATGTTTCTTCAGGTCCTCTCTTTCTTTTTTATTGAGCGGATGCTCTGAATAATAAATTTCCCCACTTGATTTGAAAGAAAATGTTACCTTTTTGTTTTGGAACATTACTTTAGCTGATTGAATAGATTGTAGTATGTTGCCAATAGCTGGCTTTAAAATATGTAACTCTGGTGCAATAGGATCATACGGCTTTACACTTAAAGTAAGATATGTATTACTATTTTTAAAATAATCTGACTTAAAATTTAACTCAAATATACAAATATTAGGGTCAGAACCCTCTATACATGCTTGAAGGAATTTATGCACTTGTAGTAGAAAGTTCTTATCCTGTATATTTACAAAAGTACATTCGCAGTTAAAATAACCACTTACAATACTATTTGCTATTTCCACAGCTTTATTGGTATTTTTAGCACAGAGATTAACCTTTGTACCATCAATCGAAAAATTTAAAATCATCCACTCAGGTTTATGGCCATGAACAACTTTGTTTGAGTTAAGCAGTAAATCCATGTCACTTCCTCGACGTACAAACATATATATTCGATCTTGATGATGGAAAAAACCCTGCAACTGGTCATCATCCTTAAGTATCTGCTCTACGGATTCTTGTGACATAAATTCCTTAAATGAAGTATTTATTTGTCTTGGTGGTTTCTGTAGAGCAAATGATACGAAGCCTTTCTTTTGTACTTTATCAAAGTGATAGACAGATTTTAGAAGTTCGCAACTTATGTGAAACAGTAAAAATAACAAGGATCTTTTATCGTACTTAGTATTATTTTTGATCAGGTACGATCTCATTAACTCTTGAGTGAGGGCAAATCTTGCTACTTCACTAACTGTAGCCTCAAGTTTCGTGCGATCAAAGTGGCTAATGAGATAATAGTCAAAAAGAGAGTCAGAGTAACTGGTAAGTATCTTACGTTTTTGTTGAGTCGATCTATCGTCATAATCTCCGTCCTGAAAAAGTTGCCCATTTAAATGATTTTTAAAGCAATGCTGAAAAATGATACTCAATTGTCTACCAGAAAGAGAATCAAGCCATAGTTTACGTAATTCTAAATCTTGAAAGCGATCTAGCAAGAGATTAACGGGAACCTCTAAATCACTCTCCCAGAATTCATAACTTGGATGAACATTCATGATACTTTAAATAAGCCATATCATACATAATATGATAATTCAAGTAAAGATTTTTTGGACATAATTTTTTCAAATCTTGTATATTTATTAGGGAGAATTTCTTGTTTGCGCGAACTAGACAGCTTTTTTAAATTAAGGTGTTTAGTTTAAAATGGTAAACGTTTTCTTTTAGCTATGGCAATAGAAGTCTCCTAACCTATAAGAAAATTCACAGGAAGAAAAACATGCAAAAAGGGGATTTAACTATTTATTGCCGTTATGAGCCCAGTCGGTTGGCAGGTACATATTTGGCAGATGCTTATGAACAATTATTGAAATATAAAATAAAGGAGGTAGAAGAAAATGACAACCGTAAGCTTGTATGCAAGAGTTTCATCAAGACAACAGGCACAAGAGAATACGATAGAGAGTCAGATTGTAGAATTGGAGCGTCGCATTAGTAGCGATGGACATGAGTTATTAGATGAGCATAGGTTCATCGATAATGGCTACAGTGGATCAAACTTAGAACGTCCTGGCTTAGAGAGTTTACGTGATAGAGTAGCAGAAGGTAAGATTGATAAGATATATATTCATTCACCTGATCGGCTATCACGGAAATTTTCATATCAAATGATCTTACTCGAAGAGTTTAAAAAGGCTGGATCTGAAATAGTATTTTTAAATCATAAGTTTGATGATAATCCTGATTCCCATTTATTTCTACAGATTCAAGGAGCAATAGCAGAGTATGAACGTGCAAAGATTATGGAACGAAATCGCAGAGGAAAACTTCATGCAGCTAAAGCTGGGTGTATAAGTGTGATGGGTAGGGCGCCTTACGGTTATCGCTACATAGCAAAACACGTAGGTGAAGGAAGTGCTCAATTTGAGGTTGATGAAGAAGAGGCAAATATAGTGCGTAAAATATTTAGTCGGGTTGGCCAAGAAAGAGCAAGTATAGGAGAAGTTGTACATGAACTGAATAAGATACCGGTAATAACACGAACAGGAAAAAGGTATTGGAAAAGGAGCACTATTTGGAACATGTTAAAAAATCCTGCTTATATAGGACAAGCAGCTTATGGTAAAACTAGGACATGCTCAAAACCACAAGTAAAAAAATCAAAAAAAGGAACTTGTGGTAAACTTAAAAGTGGTCGCTTTAATAGTGATAAAGAGAATTGGACTTATATTCCAGTACCAAAAATAATCAATGAGCATTTATTTGATTCAGTGCAGGCACAACTAACTGAAAATAGGCAAAGAGCAAGAGTACGACAAAGAAGAGAAACATATTTATTGCAAGGTTTAATGGTATGTCAACGTTGTCAATATACTTATTGTGGTACAAACCACGTTCATAAAAAGTCGACATATTATTACTATCGTTGCTCTGGTACAAACTCTAGCAAATTCAATGGCAATAAAATCTGCGATAATAAATCAATACGCACTGATATATTAGATGGAGTTATATGGGAAGAAGTCAAGAGTATCTTGAAAGAGCCAGATAGGATTGCAAATGAATATCAACGTAGATTGTCAGAGAACAAAAAACCTTTACATAATCAAACACGTGAAAAGCAAGAAAGTAAGCTAAGATTAAGTATCAAAAAATTTATTGATAGCTATGCCAAAGGGTTTATAAGCCAAGAAGAATTTGAACCAAGAATCACAACAATGAAACAACATTTGAAAGAAATTGAAGAAGAGAAAGAAAGAACGCTTGATCAAAAAAAACTACAACAAGAATTGAGCCTTGTTACAGATAGCTTGAAAAACTTTTCCTCAAGTGTTGAATCAAAGCTTGATCAAGTGGATTGGCAGACTAAGCAAAATATTATTAGAATGTTAATTCATCAAATTGAAATCAACCACAATCACCTATATATAGTATTTCGCATAAAAAGTCTTGCAAATTTTGATCAAAATAGCCATAATAGAATTATGCAATGTTGTACTAGCAGTCAATATTGTTGGACTGCCGGATAAAACTGTTGCAGAATCTAAAGAGCGCATCAGAGCGGCATTAAACTCAATTAATTTACTACTACCTCCAAAAAGAATCACAGTTAATCTTTCCCCTGCGGATTTGCTTAAAGAAGGTAGTCATTATGACTTAGCTATTGCTGTTGGATTACTTGTTGTAATGAATGTGATACCAGTTGAAAAAGTTCAGTCTTATATAATTATGGGCGAGCTTGCACTAGACAGCAGAGTCATACCAATCTCAGGAGTACTTCCAACAGCAATCAATGCAAAACAGGCAAATAAAGGAGTAATTTGCCCAAGGGGAAATGGAGTAGAAGCTTCATGGGTAAAGAATGTTTCTATTCTAGCTATAGAGAAATTAACCGATATTATCAGACATTTTAAGGGTGAGCAGTTAATTCAGCCGGTAACTTTTAACTATAGCGCTGCACCCAAAGAAAAAAATTCAGTTCCAGATATAAAGGATATTAAAGGTCAAGTTGTTGCAAAAAGAGCAGCTGAAATTGCAGCAGCAGGTGGACACAATATGCTCCTTGTTGGACCTCCTGGTACTGGAAAGTCAATGCTTGCTAAGCGATTTATAGGGCTATTACCCGATTTGACTGAACAAGAGATGATTGATGTTAATATCATCTCTAGCATAACAAAAGCCGGTAACGAAACATTTAAAGTAACTCGTCCCTTTCGTGAACCTCATCACTCATGCTCGATGTCAGCGATGATAGGGGGAGGGAAAAATGCAAAGCCTGGGGAAATCACCATGGCTCACAATGGTGTGTTATTTCTTGATGAGCTACCTGAATTTCCAAGGCTTGTACTTGATTCTCTACGTCAACCACTTGAAGATAGAAAAGTTACTATTGCACGTGCAAATGCTCACATTACTTATCCAGCTAATTTTCAACTTATAGCTGCAATGAATCCCTGCAGGTGCGGTTATTTAGGTGATGCAAGTAGATCGTGCAACAAAGCTCCAAAGTGTGGCACAGATTACAAAAACAAAATATCAGGACCATTGCTTGATAGAATAGACATATGTATTGAAATGCCAAACGTTAGCATACTTTCTCCTGAAATCTCTGTGGAGGGAGAAAGTACCGAATTTATAAGAGGAAGGGTGATAGCAGCGAGAAAAATTCAAACTGAGCGTTATAGTAAATTTAATATTCGTTGCAATGCAGAAATCAGTGGTGAAGCATTAAATAAATTCACTGAACCAGATCAGGAAGGGTTAGAATTGCTAAAATACGTACTGAAAGAAAATTACATTTCCAATCGAGGCTATACACGTGTATTAAGAGTCGCAAGAACCATTGCAGATCTTGCGAAAAGTGAGGAAATAAAAAGAGCACACATCGCAGAAGCGCTGAATTACAGAATAAGAATGTATAAATAAATTAATCTGCTTGACAGACAACTTTTTTTTGCCATATACTACCATTAGTGAAATTTTAATATTTTTGGAGTAAAGTTATGAGAAGAATTGAAGAAATAAAAAATAAATACAGAAGTGAAGGGCTTTGGTCAGCAGCTAAAGAAGTTCCTGTGCAAGGTTGGGGTCTTGTAAAAGAAAATCCGAGTGAAACAGTTGTTACTTTTGTAGCAATTGCAGCAGTAGCTTCGCTTACGGCTGCTTATTTCTTAAGTCCAGCTTATGCAACCTTTGTTGGTACAGTTGGAACAAAAGCTGCAACACTTGTTAATCCTGCTATTACTACAATGTCTAATTTTGCAGTTGCTCATCCACTCATTGCTAGTTTGATAGTTCTTGCTGCAGTAGCAGCTCTAATAGTTGCACCTGTGCTTGCATATAAAAACAGTGGTAAATCAGAGGAAATTAAAGCCCTCAATAGCAACATTAACGAAATAGCAGCAAAAGTAAACGAAGATAATACAGACCCAAAAACTATGATTGATGAACCTAAAGTAATGCCTTGCTTGGCGAATACTCGCCCTGTATAAATTATGCTTTCAACAAAAAGGACAGGCTTCTGTCCTTTTTTACTTACAAGTACTTTCTGTTTTTTTTGCAGTTTTAAGTAGTGTTGTTTGAAAGCCTGTAATCATTACATCTTAAGAATAAGTAAATCTTGTTTACTATTTGCATATATCAAAATGAAAAATGTTTGCATACTGTTAAAAAGATAGTAACTTGTTATCAAGTGAATTCACTAATATTTGAGTAAAATTTAAATGTCAATCGACCTTAGTTTACCAGAATTACCCATATTGCACCCAAGGATTACCGTTGTGGGAGTGGGTGGTGCTGGTGGAAATGCTGTGAACAACATGATTCAATCCAATTTACAAGGAGTAAATTTTGTTGTAGCAAATACCGATGCTCAAGCGTTAGAGAAGTCATTATGTGATAAAAAAATTCAACTTGGTATTAACTTAACTAAGGGCCTTGGTGCTGGTGCTTTGCCTGATGTTGGTAAAGGTGCAGCAGAAGAATCAATTGATGAAATTATGGAGCATATAAAAGATAGCCATATGCTCTTTATCACAGCAGGGATGGGTGGTGGTACTGGAACAGGTGCTGCACCGGTAATTGCAAAAGCAGCCAGAGAAGCAAGAGCGGTAGTTAAAGATAAAGGAGCAAAAGAAAAAAAGATACTGACTGTTGGAGTTGTAACTAAGCCGTTCGGTTTTGAAGGTGTGCGACGTATGCGCATTGCAGAGCTTGGACTTGAAGAGTTGCAAAAATACGTAGATACACTTATTGTCATTCCCAATCAAAATTTATTTAGAATTGCTAACGAGAAAACTACATTTGCTGACGCATTTCAACTCGCCGATAATGTTCTGCATATTGGCATAAGAGGAGTAACTGATTTGATGATCATGCCAGGACTGATTAATCTTGATTTTGCTGATATAGAAACAGTAATGAGTGAGATGGGTAAAGCAATGATTGGTACTGGAGAGGCAGAAGGAGAAGATAGGGCAATTAGTGCTGCAGAGGCTGCGATATCTAATCCATTGCTTGATAATGTATCAATGAAAGGTGCGCAAGGAATATTGATTAATATTACTGGTGGTGGAGATATGACTCTATTTGAAGTTGATGCTGCAGCCAATAGAGTGCGTGAAGAAGTGGATGAAAATGCAAATATAATATTTGGTGCTACTTTTGATCAGGCGATGGAGGGAAGAGTTAGAGTTTCTGTTCTTGCAACTGGCATTGATAGCTGTAACAACAATTCATCTGTTAATCAAAACAAGATCCCAGCAGAGGAAAAAAATTTTAAATGGCCTTATAATCAAATTCCAATATTAGAAACAAAAGAATATGCTTCAACTGAGCAAACAAACGAAAGAGTTAAGTGGGGTAGCAATGTTTATGATATACCAGCTTATTTAAGAAGAAAAAAATAATGCAATTTTGGCTACTCAAGTCAGAGCCAAGTGAATACTCGTGGCAAAAAATGGGAAAGGAGCAGGTGACGCAGTGGAATGGTGTATGCAATTATCAAGCTCAAAATTACATGAGAGCTATGAAATTAGGCGATCTTGCATTTTTTTATCATACAGGTAAAGAGAGAGTTATACTTGGAATAGTTGAAGTATTAAAGGAGTATTATCATGTTTATAATTCCAAATTTGGACTAGTGAATGTAAAATTTTTGAAACCTTTAAGTAACCAAGTGACGTTAAACAGTATAAAACAAAACCCACTTTTGAAAAATATGGTTATATTAAAACAATCACGTTTATCAGTTTCTCCAGTTTTAGAGACTGAGTGGAATGAAATAATAAGGATGAGTGATGTGTAATACCTGTTGCCAAACAATATTACCTCAGCACACAACATACAGCTGTATGAGTGTTTGTTTCGAAGTAGCCGATTTTTCATCAAACACAAAGCAGTGCTTGACACTGGAATCCAGCTGTAATGCAACCACATTAAAAATGTTGTGTTTTAATATAGCTTTTATATTCACTCACCTAATGTCTAATCAGAATTCCTGGATCCCAGTGTCGGAGCACTGGGATGACATACTTCTAGTGTACAATATTCGTATAGTTGTGTGTATGATACGATGGTCTATAATTCTTCTTTTTTGGGTTCCAATGTCAAGTGATGGGATAATGTCCTTTCTGGTGCTTTATTCATGTTAGAAGTAAATATTCTTGATAAGAGGTGGCATAGTATTACGAAGGACCCACAGAGTTTTGTATTAAATATTATTAACGCTTCTCTAAAAGAATTAAAAATAGATCATTATAAACCAAATATATCAATAGCTCTCGCTGATGATAACTTGCTACATCAACTTAATCTTAAGTTTAGAGAAATAGATAAGCCAACTAATGTACTATCATTTCCATGCGAACAGTTATCTAGTGAATGTGATCTAGGAGACATAGCAATTGCAGTAGATACAATAGAAAGAGAGTCCCATGAGTACTGTATATCTATCCTCACTCACACTGCACACATGTTAGTTCATGGATTGCTGCATTTACTTGGCTATGATCATCAAAAAGAAGATGAAGAAATTATAATGAAAAGTTTAGAGAGCAAGATTTTAGCTTTGCTTGAATTTGAAAAGGAAAAGTATGGTAGATAATACCAAAATATGTTATTTACAAAAAAGGGGTTTTAGCTGTAAAAGGTAAGCAATATGGTTCAGTTTTCTTTACCAAAAAATTCTAAAGTTAATAAAAAGGGCAAGGTTTATCCTACTCCTACTGGAGCAAAAAATATTAGAAGATTTCAAATTTATCGTTGGTCTGCTGATGATAAAAATCCAAGAATAGACACATTTTTTATCGATATGGATAATTGTGGCCCTATGGTACTTGATGTATTAATAAAAATAAAGGATGAAATAGATTCAACCTTAACTTTTAGACGCTCTTGCAGAGAAGGAATATGCGGATCTTGTGCAATGAATATTGATGGTACCAACACTCTTGCATGCACTAAATCTATACATGATATAAAAGGTGAAGTAAAAATATATCCACTACCTCATATGTATATAGTAAAGGATCTAGTTCCAGATCTAAGCCAATTTTATGAGCAATACAAATCGATTAAACCTTGGTTACAAACAGATAAATCTGCCTTACAAAATAAAGAATACTTTCAATCTCCTGAAGATAGAAAAAAATTGGATGGTCTGTCTGATTGTATACTATGTGCTTGCTGTTCGACTGGTTGCCCAAGCTATTGGTGGAATGGTGATAAATTTTTAGGGCCAGCGGTATTACTGCAAGCTTATAGATGGATTGCTGACAGTCGTGATAATAAGAAAGAAGAAAGACTTGCTTCTTTAAACGACCCATTTAAGTTGTATCGTTGTCATACAATAATGAATTGTACAAAAACCTGCCCGAAAGGGCTTAACCCAGCAAAAGCGATAGCGAAAGTAAAACAGCTTATGGTAGAAAGAGAAGGAATTTGAGTGTTATTTCTGGCACTCTTCGTAAGAAAATAGTAGACCCTCTGAAGCATAGGGTATTGTTAATACTCTAAACGTTCTTCCATTCATGAAATGTATTGTTTCACCATATGATTCCAGTAATCTTTTAAACAACTCATGTCTTTGATTATTAATAGTTTGAAAATCCTTTTTTCCTAAAAGCTTTTTAGATTCAAATAGGTGAAGCATAATCTCGTGATAAGTTGGATAAGACTCCAAAAATTTTGGATCAAACTGAAAAGTTTTTATAAAAGCATTATTATAAAATTTTAGCTTTTGATTCTTACTATATATCGCTACAGCAATCGATAGCTTCTCAAGCAAACTTTCTTGTGCAGCTAAACAATTGCTTAGCTCAGTATGTAATTTTTTTTCATCACTAATATCTTTTCCATACATTACTATGCTATTAGAATTTTGCACTGGAACTTCAACAAAATTAAAAACCTTAGGTTCGTTCTTGTAAGTTATTACACACTCTCCTGGTTTTACGTTATAGGAGCCACTCGCAACAGTAAATTTTTTAGAGCTGCCTATATATTTATCATAAAATAAGTTATAAAACCTTACTTTTTTATTCTTATTGTGCTTCAGTATTGGAAATGGTAAAGAGTCAAAAATTTTTTTATAGTTCTCCAATTCTCGCATAAGCTTACTATTTTCTAACTCAAGTTCATTAGCTTTTATCTTATAATCGGAGATATTCCTTATCCATAACAACACACCAATCACATTATTAGAATAATCTATTATGCTTTTACCATAACATGTGCAATAAACCTCACTGTCTTTTGACTTTAAATCTAGAGTAAAAGATTTATTTATTTCCTTTGCCTCAGCAAAACTTTTAATTAAGCTTTCTGATTGCTCAAAAAAATTTACAAACTCATTAAATGAATAAAAAACAGTATTAAGCAAAATTAGTAAATTGGGAGAAAATTTTTCTATACGTTTTTTTGCGTCCCAAATATAAAATCCATCATTCACAGTATCTATTAAATTATTTATGATAACATTTTGATGTTGTAAGTCCTTAATTTTATTACTAATTTTTAATTTAGAATATGAGAAAAAGAAGAATACTAGAATTAGTAGTAAAACTATTTCATACAAAAAAAACATAGTATTCTAAAACAAATATAAAAATTTGTAACCTCTCAGCAAAGAGATTGTACTGAAGAGGTATATAAGTGAAGATTGCCCAATACCCTAAAGCCTAATCTCTTATAAAGGTTTACAGAAGGTTTCATGCAATGTGCTACTATGTATTTGCACTCAAATTGCCTAGCTATCTTTATTCTTTCTAGAACCATTTGAGTTCCTATTCCACGACCCCTGTAAATTGGTAAAACTCCATCGCTATAAAAACCAGCTATGCTGTCTTGAATATAAAGACCGCATGTTCCAACAATTTCGTTATTTAGCATTACAAGAAAAAATCTTAACCTTGAGCTCTTATCATCATAATTCGATAATTGGCGAAAAAATGTGCTAACAATACTAATTCTATGATAAAAAATTTTAGAAGTGTGTAAATCTAATTGCTCTAAGAGCTCACTACTATTTACAACATTGAACTTCAAATTTGGAACAGCATCATCAGGCAAAAAATAATCTTTTATATTGAGTAAAACTTTTTTTGGTGTGCTAACGTGTTTTATTTCGCATTTTTCTAAAATACCCCCTATTTTTATACGTGGACTTATTATCCATGTTGCTTCTATATTTCGTGCTTTGAGATAATCTAGAGTTCTGCATATGGAAAGCTCAGTACATTGATCTTCACAAAACACAAAATTAAATAACGATTCTCTGGTACCATTTACTGTAAATATAACATTATCAAATTCGTCATGTATTTCCCACTTGGACAAATTCGTTGCATAAAGTATATAATCCTTTAGGTTCTGAATAATTAAGCTTGAATAACAAATTTTTTTATTCTGCATAAACCAACAATAAACAATAAAAGGCTCCTATAAAAACAAAGGCTAAAATTGCAGCTACAACATCATCTAGCATAATACCTAAAGGACCTTTTGTATTTTTATCAATCAAATTTATAGGCCACACTTTTATTATATCAAAAAACCTAAAGGAGAAAAAGCACACCAACAATACAGAGCTATTCATTTCTTGTTCTAATAATATTGAAACTAGAAGTACTGTCAGCAATTGACCAACTACTTCATCAATTACTACCTCTTTTGGATCATGCGGAGCTTTGTAATGTTGTATATAATTGCCTGTAGACCATAATCCAACTAAGAATAAAAAAAAAATAATTGCTGTACCTAAAATTCTGTCATTGAGTAATATAGGAACAATTGGGTAAGCAGCTAAGCTGCCTATAGTACCTGGCATGTGTTTTACCGTGCCAGATAGCCACCATGTTGATATTAATTTATATAAAAATTTCACAATATACCGAAATATAAAACTAATTTACAAGAACAGAAATAGTATCTTCTATAGAAGTATTTTCATATAGCAATCTATAGATCGCTTCACATATGGGCATTTTTATCTTTAGCTTTTCTGCTAAATCAAATGCAGACTTAGCAGTGTTAAAACCTTCAATTACCGACTTACCTTCTGATAAAATCTGCTGAGCACTAGAACCATTACTATTAGCTACTTTAGATCCAAAAGATAGATTTCTTGAATTTAATGATGTGCATGTCACAACCAAATCGCCTAAGCATGCTGGTCCAAGTAGTGTATTTATATCTACATTGCCGTCACCAACTTTTGCTGAGTATAAAGCCTTAATTTCACTCATACTTTTCGTAATTAATGCTGCATGAGCATTAAACCCAAACCTACCTAGAACAACCCCACATGCTATAGCAAAAACATTCTTTAACGCTGCACAAACCTGTATTCCTATAACATCGCTACTAAGGTACAATTTAATATTTTCTTGCTGTAGCTCTGATACTAATTTTAAACCTAATACTTCATTTTGACATGCAAGAACCATCGAATATGGTAATTTTCTTGCAACTTCTATAGCAAAGCTAGGACCAGAAAAAGCAGCAAGAGGATTATTAGGTAAAACTTCATTGACTACTTCACTAGGTAATTTTAATGTAGATTTTTCTATTCCCTTACAAGCCAAAATTATTGCCACATTTTTTTTTAGGTTACAATCATTCAATTGATGACATATCTCCCTTAGAGACTGAGTAGGAACAGCTAGAATTATTACTGAAGCATTAACTGCATCTTCAATAGCTAATTTTACTGATACATTATCAGAAATTGGACAATCAGGTAGCTTGTCACTTTCTCTTTTCTCTTTAATTGATTCAAATATGGCCTTATTGCGAGTCCACAAAATTACATTTTTCTTACTACTTAATGAAATCGCAATTGCTGTACCCCATGCGCCAGCACCTAAAACTGATATTACCACTCAATATTCCTGAAAGTATTACTTATAATTTAAAACTGTAGAATAAGTAAATTAAAAATATAACATAAAAGTATAAAATAGTTTAAATATCTATTAACCTAAGTATTCTTTTAATAAAAATAGCTTCTATTCAATATTTACTAAAAATAGTATTATTATAGTATATCTATTGTATTTTAGATCTATTTGTATAATTTTGGAACGACACATTAACTATTAATTAATAAGTGTAATTTCTATTATTCATTAATAAAAATTTGATTTGTTACTTTCCTTGGTTATATATATTACTAAAATTATAAATTATTTATGGGGTGTAAAATATGCGTATATTATTAATTGAAGATGATCAAGTAAGTGCAAGGACTGTAGTTAATGCCTTAACTTCTGATGGACATTTTTGCGACGTTGTTACTTCTGCACAAGATTATAACAATAATATGGTTTCCTCGGGTGGAGACTGTTACGATCTAGTTATTCTAGATATACACCTGCCTGGTGATATTGATGGATATGATATACTGTTAAGATTAAGAAGTGCAAAAATCAAAGTTCCTGTTTTAATACTTTCGTGTATCTCCGCTGCCAACCATAAAGCTAAAGGACTTGGGTATGGTGCCGACGATTACTTAACCAAGCCATTTCACAAGAGCGAATTATTAGCTCGAATTAAGGCCATAGTCCGACGTACTAAAGGCCATCCCGAATCAGTGATAAAGATTGGTAATATGAATATCAATTTTGATCACAGGATTGTTGAGGTAAAAGGCAAAACAGTTCACCTTACTAACAAAGAGTATTCCATGATAGAATTGCTGGCATTGCGTAAAGGAGCAGTGTTGACAAAAGAAATGTTTTTAAACCATCTTTACAATGGCTTGGACGAACCTTCAGACAACAAAATAGTTGATGTTTTTATGTGTAAATTACGTAAAAAACTTGAAAGTGCAAATGATGGAATAAGCCACATAGAAACCGTTTGGGGTAGAGGATATGTTCTAAAAGAGTATGTTGACGATGAAGAATACTCTAGTGTTAATATAAGCGAAAGCAGTAGTGACTATCAAGCAGAACAAGTGAAGGACAACGCATGAAATGCTTTATTCACCCATTCATTGAAGCAACAAAATAGGTAGATGAAATAAGATAAAAACCAATCGTAAAAGTGAGGTAACATGGTTAGTCTTTTAGAACTTTACAAAGACTTGCAGCAAAAAATAGAAAAGTTGGAAGCTAAGCTAAAAAGTTATAGGTAAGAAAATAAGGTTTTAGAGATAGAGAATGACGAGTTAAAGGAAAAGCTCGGTTAAAATTCAAGCTTTGTTAAGTTCAAAAGGAAATAAAAAAAGAGATAAGCCAAGAAGTAAAAGGAATATAGGTGGTCAAATTGAGCGTACAGGATATGTGAAATGTTTGATACATTTACATAGTATGGCTGACATTCATGCATTGCCTAGGTGAAATATAAGCCGAGTTCTGTTTATGTAGCTATTTATCTGGAGTAAATGTTACCATTTACTTCATGCGATTTACCCGAGTAGATATGAGAAAAACATAAAATCTACTTCTATTTAATCTTGCTCCTAGTGTTGGTTACTTGACTACCAATGTTGCCATTGTTATGGTGCGCTCTTACCACACCTTTTCACCCTTGCCTAATAATATTTTAGGCGGTAATTTTCTGTAGCCCTATAACTGGAGTTACCTCCGGCGGGCGTTACCCGTCACTACCTTTTCTTGGAGCTCGGACTTTCCTCTGCTGTGTTTATCACACAACAGCAGCTACTTATTTCACCTAGAAATTATACTTTAACATTAAAATCACAAAAGCAAAAGAAAATTTCCTAACAGTCTACATACTAAAAACATTCAGACAAATAGCTAAAGGTGATATTCCGGTACATCATCGCTATCCCAAGATAAGCTTTTTTCACTTTTAGACTCTAGCTCAGTCAGTCAAGATCCTGGTCCACCGCTTGAAGACGATGAGCTACTTCTTGACCGACTACTACTCTCCACCGATATACTGTTTAGCACTGTTTCAGATTGATCCATAGTTCGCATAGATATATGTCTCATTCTGTTATTAGCGATAAAAATTTCTTCATCGCTATTGCCACTTGAAGATGATCGCCTTCTATCATTGAAATTAGTTAGTTCTAACACAGGGACAGAATTACGACCCTTAACATATTTGTATGCTATGAATCCTATAATTCCAGCAATACTTATTATCGCTCCAACCAAAGACCCACCTATCATTCCTGCCCTATTAGACTCTATAGCAAGCTGAGCGGGCTGTGGTGAAGGAGTAGTTTGAGGAAGTAAAGTTGTAGTGAACAGAGGAGTTGTTGCTTTTGTTCTAGTACTTGGGATAATGGACAATGTTTGTATAGTTTTCTCTGAGTTTGTTGTTGGCGCATTAGTTGGCATTGTAGTAATCATAGTTGCTTGTGAAGTCGCAATAGTTTCAGCTACTGTCGTTGGTTCTGATGACGTACTCATCTTAGTTGTTAATTCTGTTAAAGGCTTACTCATCGTAGTACTGCTTGCTGTAAAAGTTGACTCAACAGTCGCTGCTGTAGATTTTACAGTACTTGTCTCAGTTTCTGAAGTTACTATCGGTGCACTAGTTGACGTTGTAGCAACTGTGGTCGCTTGTGGAGTAGTAGTTGTTTTTGCTACTGTTGTTGGCCCCACTGTTACTGTACTTGTTTGAATTGTTGACTCTGTTGAAGGCCTACTCGTTGTAGAAGTAGGTGCAGTGGTAGTTGATGCTACTGTTGTTGACTCCACTGTTACTGTACTTGCCTGAGTTGTTGACTCTGTTGAAGATTTACTCATTGTGGAAGTTGGTACAATGATAGTTGATGCTTCTGTTGTTAATTTGGTAGTCTTTACAGTGTCGGTTTCTGTTGTGCTAGTAATTGCAGCAGTCGTCGTTTTCTTAGAAGTCACAACCGTCTCTGTAACAGTTATAGGAGCCACAGTACTGCTGGAAATAATACTAGGCATCAATTGGCCGTTAATGATATTAACAAAATCACTGAGAGCTTTGATACTGCTTGTCGGTATTATCGTTGCTTCAGAAGATTTTCCAGAGCTCTCTCTATTAAAAGTTATAATACTCTCTCCACTTACCGCAGTGACGATAAAACCTCCTTGGCCATTGTCTTTAACATACAATTGTTCTATAGGATCTTCACATTCACAAACAGTAAAATTTGATTTTGGTCCTTTCTTAGCAAGGCTTACTAAATGCAATTCTTGCGTATTAGAAGATTGTTTTTTTGCAAGAAAAGCAACTAAATCATCACCTCCAGTTCTTCTTACATACTGTAAAAAGTTTATTTTTCCTGGATTAGAGATAATAAATGATGCTTTATCTATTTGACAATTTTTCTTAAGCAAACATTCATCTTTCTTTCCATTTTTTAGATCCTTAACCACTTTAGCCATATCGAACTTAAAAATATTTGTTCTTGCTTCTGGCTTCCCAATAATCTCTTTGCTCATCTGCGCATAAAGCATCGTATTTTCATCTAGTACTAATTGCCCTGGATTATCAAATTTGAATAATTTCCTTTCTGTGATGCCGCTTTTTCCAGGTAAAGCCCTAAATTTTCCATTTGTGTCTGATTGTAAATACCAAGAAACTAAAGCTTGATCCTTTAAGTTATGAGCAATTACAACAACATTACCATTACCAACTTTTACTGCTTTTGGTTGAAAATAACTATTGCCTTCATTTGCAAGACTATTTATATCAATGTTCTTGTATAATTTTACTTTTCCTACGTATTCAACTAAGGGAATATTAGTTGAATGCTTGATTTCGTAGGTGTTGAATGTTAAGCCTTTGATGCACTTTTCTTTTTTGTTAATTTCTTCTGTAGGAAAGATAATTCCAACTTTATCTATTTCAGCTGAATTTTCTATTAGTGTGGGAGATAATTGGCCCTTGAATTCATTTGCTACGTTGACACATGTATCACACTCGTATGTTTTCGATTGATATAATGGACTAATAAGTAACTTTACTCTACTGCTTCCATTGCCGTTATCTTGATAGCTGAGTCCATAAGTAACTCCATTTCCTTCAATCAACCCTACGTTTACTGGGTTAAAACCTATCGCTTCTTTAACTTTCAGTGTAGTTGTATTAACTCTAAATAATCTACTTAATATAGACATAATTATATTTAAAATTTTAATAAAACGCTATTATGATTATTTCTATATGTAACGTCAATAAAATTTTAACTAAAATTAAGAAATTAATTTTTAAGTGCTCTAAGATAATACGCTAATAAACCCAGATTTCCCATAGACAATATGTTTCCTTTGAAACCATATAATAAATTTAGCAGCTTGTTGACAACAGAAATTCCTTTACAAATCCCCCAAATACCCTTACCATGACATCAAGGGTATTTATGACTCAAAACTTGTTTTTGATCTGCAGGCTCAATGACAAAATTCAGTAAAAAACTCAGGGTATTTATTGGCGAATTACATAAAATTATAGTGGCTTTTTTTATTTTTTCTACATTCAGCCAAAATCCGCTTAAAATAAGCGTTAGAACATTATTACAATGCCAATTTACATTATAAAACTCACTACTAGGGGATTCTTTTGCCTTTTTTCCATCCGGTTAATTTCTTAATGTTTATAATCCCGCTACGTGTTAGTGATATAACTATACAAGAAGTAGTAGAAAGCTAGCTTGCATTAGCTTTATTTGTTATAATTACATTCGGTTTTATAAAGTGAGGAGTAAATATGCCAGAAGTTACTGGGGAAGATTCTAATAAGGAAAGTAGAATAGAAAACGAGCTACAACAGGATTATGAATATGAATTGATTAAAAGTTTATTCATGTTTCCTGATAGGCGTCATTTGGTAGATATTGCTGAAGCTACAAAAGGCTCGTTTGATAATTTAATGTGTGCGTGGCTTGTTACAACTGAGTTGACAGACAGTCAAGAAGAGTTAGATGAGGAATTGCTATCTATTTTTAGTGCAATGAGATCTTTGAGTGCAGGAGATAGTTACCGACAACTTCAAAAGTTTTTATTAAATAATAAAGATAATCAAGATCTAAAAACCGTTCTTAATTGTGAAAGGGGAGAGTCTAGTTTGACGATATTGCACATAATATCAAGTATGGCTTGGACAAGAAAACAATATGATTGTGCCGTAAGTTTGCTTTTAGAAGCAGGAGCTGACCCTAATATCAAGAATGATAAAGGAAGGACACCATTACACTATGCTACTGGACCTTATAGTATAGCTGCTCTCTTAGAAAAGGGAGCTGACCTTAATGCAGAAGATAATGAAAAAAAAACGCCTTTGCATCATGTTGCTAGTGTTGGTTGTTCTGAAGGCGTAGTTTTACTCTTAGAGAAAGGAGCTATTTCTGATCAAGGTGATAAACAAGGAAAAACTCCTCTGCAAGTTGCACGTGATAATCATCATGAACATATTGAAAAGTACTTTGTGACTTATAAGCGAGAGAAGTTGAGTGATAAGTTACGCTCTATAATGGAAACAAAAGACTGGTTCGAAGATGGTTCAGGTTACGTTTTAACTAAGAGACAGGGGGGCTTGAGAAGAAAGTTGTTGGATATAGTAAATAACTCAGAAGGTGATTCAGTTGTTGAAGATCTACAAGAATTCTTAGATGATTTTGGGAATGATCAAGATCTAAGAATGGTTTTGAATCTTCGAAGTAATGAAGGAGAGTTGCAGGTGCATCAACATGCTAAAAATCTTGATTCTTTTGCTCGTTCAGGTACTGATGAAAGAGCAAATAAATTTGAAGTAAAAAGATTACTTTTGAAAGCAGATGCAATCAATTTACAATGGTCAAGTTATGATGAGAAGGAGTATTATTCTAGGGATTTATGGAGTAATTTACCACCGAATCGACAGATAAAGCTAAAAGAATTTTTAGATAAAGTTTCTAAAGCTCAAAATATGGATGAACTAGAAGGAGTTGTAAATGAGGCTATTCTCTCAGGAGGAAGGATTAATAGACGATTTTCTCAAGATAAGAAGCGTAATTTTACAGATTGTGTTATGGAAAGGATTGGTGAGTTAGGAAAGAATCCTGAAGTTGCAAGCAAGATAGTATGCAAGTTAGTATCAATAGGGGCAGTGTTATATAATAAAGATAATATGAAAGTAATTGATACACTAGAATCTGAATTTAAAGAGCACAAAGAAAATATGATAGAAGCTTATCTAGATTATCTAGAGAGTACCCTAGATTTTATGGAAGTTATAAAAGGAGCAGTTATTAATGGTATGGTAAAGAATGCAAAAATAGATAACACTACTTTATGCTCGGAATATTCCGAAGATAGTATAATAAATGTTGCAAGGCTCACAGAAAAAGCTAGTGAGTTAAGGCGAGCTCAGGGAAACATAGACTATGAAAGAGATATAATAAAGATTGGTAAAAGTGAGGTAGCAATTATAACAAAGAATGGTATAAGGAATTACACCAATCTTGCGGACGATAGTGATATAGTGTTGACTTTCCCTACCACTAAGGGAGAGTTAGACGTTAGGTTATATCCTGATAAGCAAAATAAAGACTGGATAAAGGTAGAAGTAAGAGATCAAGAGAGGTTGAAAGAATTAAAAGATTGTGGAGAAGAAATAGGAAAAAATTGCTTATTTGGTGGTTACTCAGTTTACAATGCTATTGAACGTGGGTACTTTGAAAGGCCTGCAGGAATTTTCCAGGGAGAAAGATTACAAAGTGGTGAAAAAGTTTCTCATGTAGATCAATTACAAAGTAAAAAAAATAATAAGGTACGTCAAATTGGATTATACTAAGCTTGGTTTACAGTAGGTCTTAGATTATGCAAGAAGTCTAATTGCAATTGTTAACTCTTCAAGTATAATTTGTTGAGATTTACATGAACCTTATTAGATGAAAGAGAAAGAAGAGCAGTTTAGTTTTACACCAGACAATCTTAGCAAAGCAAAAAAGTCTATAGAGATGTATCCTAAAGGTAGAGAAGGAAGCGCTGTTATGCCTTTACTGTATCTAGTACAAGAACAATGCGGATGGGTTTCTGAATCTGCCATGCGCTACGTTGCTGACATGCTTCATATTCCACATATTCGCGTATATGAAGTGGCAAATTTTTACACCATGTATAATTTAAAGCCAGTAGGTAAATATCTAATACAAGTTTGTAGAACAACTCCTTGCTGGTTATGCAATAGCGAGGAAGTTTTAAGTACCTTTAAAAAGAAGCTTGGAATCAATATCGGTGAAACCACTAAAGATAATCTATTTACTTTAAAGGAAGTTGAATGTCTTGGTGCATGTGTTAATGCCCCTGTTGCACAGATCAATAACGATTTTTATGAAAACCTCACTCCTGAAAAAGTGGAAAATATCATAGCAGAACTTTCAAGTAAATAGATGGAAAAGTTCTCGTTTAGGATAACCAAGCAATCAGGTTCTGCAAGAGTTGGAACGATCAAAACTCCAAATGGAAGTATAGAAACACCAGCATTTATATTTTGTGCAACCAAAGCTGCTATTAAAGCTGCAGATATCGAGAGAATCAGAGAAGCAGGTACTCAGATAATACTTTCCAACACCTATCACCTAATGCTCCAACCGGGAGAGGATACTGTGGCAAAGCTTGGTGGCTTGCACAAGATGATGGGATGGAGTGGGCCAATGCTCACTGATTCTGGTGGATACCAGATATTTAGTTTAGGACACGGATCAGTTTCAGAAGAGATAAAGGGAGTAAGACAGAAACAAAAAACTCTGATCAAAATTAACGAGGATGGGGCAATTTTTCGTTCTTACATAAATGGTAAAACTTATTGTCTAACTCCTGAAAAGTCGATACAAATTCAACAAAAATTAGGTGCAGATTTAATCTTAGTTTTAGATGAATGTACTCCATTTCACGTCAGCAAGGAGTACACAAGGAAATCGATGCTCATGAGCCATAGATGGGCTGAACGTTCTTTAAATGAATTTGAAAAAAATAATAATGGCAAACAGGTGCTTTATGGAATTAGTCAAGGCGGAGTGTATCAAGATTTGCGTAGAGAAAGTTGTGATTTTATCAACGATTTGCCATTTTTTGGTCAAGCAATAGGTGGATCACTTGGTCAAAGTAAAGAGCAGATGTATGATGTAGTTTCCTTTACTATGGAACATTTAAAAAAAGATAGGCCTACTCATTTGCTTGGTATTGGTGGAATTGTAGACATTTTTCGTGGAGTAGAGCTTGGAGTTGATACATTTGATTGCGTGCATCCAACTCGCCTCGCAAGACATGGTGGCGCGCTTGTTAAAGTAAAAAATAGAGATTCTATTTCTTCAAAGTGCAAAGAGCATATTAATTTGCGAAATCAACGATTCGAACTAGATGATAACCCAATTGAGAGTGATTGTTTGTGCTTTACCTGCAGAAAACATTCAAGAGCTTATATACACCATCTACTGAAAGCTAAAGAGTTGCTGGCTTATACACTCGTTACCATTCACAATGTTTTCTTCATGAATAAGTTGATGGAATCAATAAGACAAGCAATATTGAATGATAGGCTAGATCAGGAAAAAAATAATTGGATTAGTGAAATACCGCTGCATTGTGAATTATATACCTAGTTCATATTTTGCACATGTGCGTTGCATTTTTTAATCTTCTTTAAAAACTTGACAGTACATTATATATACGGATATACTAGAAATATAATTTTTGTGAGGCATTTATGGTTAAAAATAAAGAAAAACATCAAATAGCGTTTTGCGTTTCAGCCTTTACACTCTTAGCTGGTTTATCATTAATCGCAACTGGAATTGCAGTGGGTACCGTACCTGCTATAGCTTCTTGTTTAGTGATAGGAGGAATTTTAACTGCCTTGTCTATTGTGCAATCAGTAGAAAGCTATTTATTTTTACAAAACAGCGAAAAAACTTTCAATAAAATGATTAGTGGTATATGCGATGAACCAGAAAGCAAACTTTTTATAGAAAGGATTTTGCAACCATTCATTGAACTTTTTAGTGAGCATAAGCAACATAATTAAAGTACACTAAGCATAGAAACCACTTTATCGTAACTTGGCAATGAATTAATTTCTCCAATCGCAGCTAAAGTAATTCTTTCATGCTGAGATAGCAATTCTTCTGCTGCTTTTTTTATATCGTAAATAGTAACAGCACTAATTTTTTCTATTAATTCGTTTTTACTGATGTATTTATTATAGTTACCGTAGTAGTGTCCTAACGTTTCAGCACGCGAGCTAACACTTTCGCGTGACATTAAAATTTGAGATTTTACTCGTTCTTTTACTCTATTTACTTCTTCTTCCTTTAAATCATCTGTAGACAATTTCTTCAGCTCTGTCGTTATAGCTTTCAAAAGCTTATCTAGATTACTACTATCTGTACCAGCAAAAATCGAAAGCATTCCTGTATCAGCATAGCTAGAGTTGAATGAGTAAATGGAGTAAGCAAGCCCCTGCTTTTCTCTTACTTCCTGGAATAGGCGTGATGACATTCCACTTCCCAGTATAGAATCAAGCACTTTAAATGTGTGATATTTATTATCATCACGAGAAACACTAGGTAGCCCAATTAATAAATGTACTTGATCTAATTTACGATGCTCTAGATATTTGCCACCGGTATAACTTGCATTCTCGCTTTTTTTCAGCTCTTTTGAATGAATCTTTGAGAGAAAGTCTTTGATTAATTGAACAACCTCCTCATGTTCAACATTTCCTGCAACAGCAAATATAATGTTCTCGCCAAAGTAATGCTCATTTATGTAGTTATCTAGATTAGCTCGAGTAAAAGATTTGACAGTATCTTGCGTACCCAAGATTGACCTACCAAATGGTTGATCTTTATAAGCTGCTTCAAAATACTTATCAAAAATGATATCGCTCGGTGAATCATTAGTTTGAAAAATCTCTTGTATTACAACACCCTTTTCGCGTTCCAATTCATCCTCTGGAAATGTAGAATTCATTAATATATCTATTAATATATCAATGCCAGTTTTTATATCTTTTTTAAGAACCTTTGCATAATAACTGGTGCTTTCTCTACCGGTGCAGGCATTGAAGGCTCCACCTATGTCGTCAAAAGCTTTTGCAATTTCAAAAGCAGTTCTTGTCTTTGTTCCTTTGAAAGCCATGTGCTCTAGGAAATGAGATATTCCATTTTGACTTGCACTTTCAGCTCTACTGCCAACACCAACTCGTATATTTAAAGCTACGGAATCAACTTCATGCACTCGCTCAGTTATTATGCGCAGACCATTATCTAGTTTTGTTACTTGTGGTATATTCATCTTATATATTCTTCTTTAAATTCTCTTCTACAAAATCCCAATTGATCAAATGATCAAGAAAAACTTTTATGTAGTCAATTCTGCGATTTTGGCAATCCAAATAGTATGCATGCTCCCATACATCCATAGTAAGTAGTGGCACCTGGCCATAAATTAGCGGTAGATCCGCATTTGGAGTTTTAGTGATTTTGAGTTTTCCTTTTTCAAGTACTAACCACACCCATCCACTGCCAAATTGGCTTACTCCATAATTTGAAAATTCTTCACAAAATTTGTCAAAGCCACCAATATCATCTTGAATTTTTTTTGCTAGAAGACCATCATCTTTAGGCTCACCACCACCATTTTTTTTCATTGAATTCCAATAAAAAGTGTGATTCCAAACTTGTGCTGCATTGTTAAAAATAGGAACTGTATTATTATTTCCATGAACTTTCGTTACTAATTCCTCAATTTCCATATGTTGATAATCTGTGTTTTCAACCAGTTCGTTGAGTTTATTTAAATATCCCTTATGGTGCTTGTCATAATGAAAATTCAATGTATTTGCAGATATGTAAGGTTCTAAAGCTGCTTTATCATATGGCAGCTCAGGTAAAGTAAAACTCATGCTGACCTCTTTATTTTCGATGGTATGGTAATATGTGCTTTTGCGCAACACATAATTTAGTGATGTTTGTTGCAGTTATTCTAAAATAATCTATACTGATAAGGTAACTATTTTTTTATTTTTAGAGGGTTAATATGCCAAGTTCATATAGTAATTTTAAGAAATATGTTAAATTCGGAGATGTTCCTACCAAAAGTGTTGGATGTAACAAAATTCCACAAAATAGTTTCTATAAATCCGTTTACCTTATCAACAGTGTTGTTGGGCCAGTGAAAAATGTAGCTCTTGGTAGTTACAAAAAAAATCTTTCTATGATTGGGATTATTACTTTTGCGTTAGCTAGTGTAATTCTGCAACCTTTATATCTAGCATTGGCGTATTTGTCATACTGGCCGGCAAAAGGATTAGCGAAAGTAGTAGATAGTTTTGATCTTAAGCGTAACACAAAATCGTTAATAGATTATTCATCCATGTTGTCATGTAAGGCATGGGACCATAGTAGTGCATTATCTAAATTTGTTAATGCAGTTTTGAATTATGCTGTTAGTGCTGTTATCTGGGCTGCTGCGCTCGTTGTTACACCACTCGTTTGGACTATTGATAAAGTGGCAAGTAAATTTAGTGATGCAAAAAGTGAAGGTGTTGGTAGTCCTTCTTTTTCAAAATAGATAGCCTACCAAGTACATGTGAAACCATTGTATCTGTGTGGCAAAATAAAGTAGACGAGATAAAGACACCTATAGAAGCAAGAGGATGTCATGCAAGTAGCTGACACTGGCATCCCGATAGAATGTTGGGGAGTGTTAAATAAACTGTGTCAAACCTCCATTTTATCAATTTATTACTTTACTTCTCGGTTTGACACAGTTTATTTAACACTCCCTTTCGAGCAAGTTCTTTCAATCGAAACACTATATGTACGTTATCATCGTCAATTTCAATGCGTTGAACTAACTTTCTTATTATATCAAGTTTAGTTTCATAGTCTGCTTGATTAAGCTCTCTCAGAGGAAAAACTTTCTACACTGTTTGTGATAAAATCTAATTCTCTCTGTAGACTCTTTTCATCGATAGCTTCTTCCCTTTGATCTCTGATTCCTTTAACTCCTTTTCCATGCTCTCAACTTCTAAGTCATACTTTTCCTTCGTTATATGACCCCTTGCATATACATAAGCTAATTTTTCTATACCTTGTTCTATTTTACTTGCACGCTTTTCAAGTTAATCCTTTGCTTGCGTACTTTCATGTTTTACGAGTCTGAGCTGATATTCCTTAGTCATTGCCTCTGGTTCTTTGAGTACCATCTTCATTTCTTTCCATACTGCTTCTTCTAGTATATCAACTCGTATTGATTTGCTGTTACACACCCTATTCCCAACAAAACGAATTGATTTTTTCTTTCAGTCCTCGGAAAAATCTTACTTAGCTTAGCTATAGATGTTTACAAAAGAAATTCAAGTGAGTGAAGAAAGAAAAATTATTTTTGCAATACCGTAGGTACGCTCCACAATTATATTGAAGTTTTTATTGCACTCAAAACCTTCATTTTTCCTCATTTCTAGAATTATTAACGCATTATCATTTAACCAGCCTGAGTGAGCTAACTCGTCTAAAGTTGAGTTAAACAGATTGATATTATAAGGTGGATCCATAAAAACTATATCGCACTTTGAAATAGGTCTTGGTAATCCGTTAGCATTGCAACAAATTAACGTGATATCGCTCGTAATTCCAAAATCTTCTGCTGTTTTTTTAGGCAGTTGCAAATTGTAATAATCTGAATCTACCATGAATGCATGTTTAGCACCTCGAGAAAGTGCTTCAAATGAAAAAGAGCCACTTCCGCAGAATAAATCAAGTACATTTAGGTTATAAATAGGTTTTCTTGAAGAAAGTATACTAAATATTGCTTCTCGGACACTACTCATAGTGGGCCGTGCAGCTAAATTCTTGCCTGTAGTTATTTTTCTTCCACGATATTTACCCGCAATAACACGTAACATATAAAACAAGTTCGAAGTTAACTAATTATTTATAATACACATTTAATGTCAACATAGCTTCAGCAGTCTAATAGAAAGAAGGTTGCTTGTGGAGGAACGCAAGATCAATCGCTTTTCTTTGATTTATTTTCTATACTGATTGCACGACCAATCTCGTCTTGTAAATCATCATGGTTGTTTTTTTCATCATGACCCATCCCTTCAATTCTACTTTCTAACTCTAACTTAATTAAAGTATTGATTTTCTCTATACTATCGAGGAAATTGTGACACTCTTCATCACTATATTCCTCACCAGATGCTTTTTTTTCTATAAATAGACTTTTGAACCCTATTAGATCAGAACTCTGATCGGCATTCAACACAATATTTCTCTCTATAAAACTAAGATCTGATAGTAACAAACTAACCTCTAATAGATCTTCACTTTCAATGTTTGCAAGATTATCAAGATCGTCTAAAATAGAGAACATCTTAAGCTCCTTCTGTGCAATTTCTTTGTCTTCTTTGTCAAATTCTGACGATAGCCCTTTATCATCTATAAGTCTCTCATTCAGAGCTTTATTTAGCTTTGAAAGACTAACATCACCTTGCTTAGTGCTATCTAGTAACAAATCTACCCTCGCTCTGCGCGCATTTAAAACATCATTGTAATCGTTTAACTTGATATTACCATCTTCGTCTTGCTGAAGACCATAATAACTTAGCCCTTTGAAATTACGATTCTTCATCATTCTCTATGTTCTCATTCCTTTCATTATCTTGACGCTCTCTATCTTCTCCGGCACGTATAGCTTCTGTAGTGTTTTTTAGGGTTTCTGGTTCCGCACCTAATTTTCGATTTGATTGATTAGGCTTATTTTCTTTTGATGATTCATCTTCTTCTGGTTCTCTCTTGCGGCCAATAGTGTAGTCATGAAGCTTCTCAAGAAATTCCCGTCTATATGTTTTTGCTCTATAGAGTAGATTATGCTGGTAACCATCCTTTTCTCCTTTAGCAGGGTTAATTCCTATAGAGTCGAGACCATGTTCCCAAGTAAACTTCATAGCATCTTCTATTGTATAGCCCAAATGTGATCCTACATATCCTTTATAATATTCTAAATATTTATCAATTCTTCTATGTGCAATATCTTCTTTATCAATTCCAAACGCCCTGTAGATTTTTTCCTCAAGCTTATCAACATCATTTTTAGGTGATGTTGCAAATTTTGTTGCTTCAATAGTAGCACCTACAAGCTTACGTGGCACATTAATAGCATATTTCAGCACACCCCCAACTCCTGGTATTCTACCTAGCAAATTAGCTGTACCTCCAGCTAATCTGTCCGGTACATGAGTAGCCCAATTACCTAAAGACTCTAGCCCTCCACCAATTTTATCTTGCATCTGTTGTTTTAATCCCTGCATTAAACCAGTCACAGGTGATGCTTGATACATACTAGATATATTGTAAACACCAAACCCACCACCGGCAATGCTTGAGCCCATCTGTTGTACAAACTCCTTCAAAGAAAACATCAAAAACGAAAGCAAGAACAATACAAAGATCTCTCCTGCGTTGATTAAATAACCTCTCTGTATGTCTTGCACCCTTTGGTAATCACTATTTTCTTTATAATTTTTGCAATCCTCACAATCTTTACATTTCTGACAGTATTCACTGTTGGGATCCTTATATAAATCATGAAGTTTCAGTATTCTACAACCTTGTTTTTTTATCGCACTCCGCACTAAAGATCTTATTTCATTAATTATTTCCCTATAACTATTGCATTTATTTATATCTTGACAGTAGCGTTTTATTATTTCACTAACATCACCTATCCTTTTCTCTATATTGTTGATCAGTAATATAATGTCAGCCCTCTCTGATGCATGAGATAAACTATTTGTTAAGCGTACTAGATCTTTTGCACTACAGCCATTACTAACTATCATATCACTTTCCGCAATATAGTGGTCTGCTGGATTATCTTTAGTTCCAGGAATTGGATTAAAGAAAGGATAATCTATATAACGAAAACCTTTATTAATGTAATCTGGTGGAAGAGGGATATATCCAGCGCCACCAGTAAACTTTACTGTACCACCTATTCTGCTTAGTTTTTCTATACCTTCTATATTCTTATCTACGTTCAATGGAGAAGCCTCTCCAATAGCATAAGGTACAAAAATTTGCCCTGGAGTCCAGCTAAAGTATTCTTTATCAATTATACAAAAACCACCAAATACCCATTTTGGAGCACATAACTTTATTTCAAGCCATTTATTATAGCACACAGTAAAGCCTAACTGTTTATAAAAGGTATTCATTATCATCGCAGCAAGTAATGACAGCAGGGTAAATATCATAATTGATTGCAAACAGAAACTAATACAGAATTTTATCCAACCCTCAAATAGACTTTTCAGTGGTGAAAATAAAATAGAGATTAGGAATAGCGGCATTATAGCTACAAGAAAAGCTATACCCATAAAACCAGAAAGGAATATTATGTAAGCATACATACACAGCAGGAAATATAAGACAATCCCTATAAAAATTGCCGGTATCATAAGGAGACTTGCCCACATTTGATAATGTAAAAATGCTGCAAACTTTTTCCAAACAGAGTAAGCAAAAAACTTATTAAACATATCCTCCATGAAGCTAAACAATTTAGCTTCATTTCCTTGAGCAACGTTTGAATTACCTCCGGTGTTCATGTTGGGAGCAAAATTAGTAATTATGCTTATCAATTGTTCAAGACCTTTAACAAATAAAACAAGAAAATGATCATAGAAAAATCTAAAACTTCCAGGAGATATAAGCACTATTACTAGAGTGATTTTCATCATTCTGATGAGCATATCATGCTTAGTTTCTCTTATCATTCCAAAAAGATAAAGAAGCGATGAAATCACTATAAATAGAACAAGCAAGGAAAGAACAAAATTGTGAAAGCTCGTACTTTTTTCAGCTATATTTTGAAACATCGCTTGTGCAGCTGCAGGATCATTGCTATCAAAATGCTTTTTACAATTTTCGTTAATCAATAATACACATTTTAGATAGTTATAAACGTAATCAAAAAATCCAAAGTTACTTGGTTTCTGCACTCCGCTCAAAAATTCAAAAGAGTAGCCACCTGCATTATCTAGATAATATCTATCTAATATCTTTACATATATTTTCCATCCTTTTTCTAACCTCACCGTATTACAATTCCTGTCCTGTAATGTGGTGTTATCTCTGTCTAAAGTAAAAAGACCGCTCCCATTTTCTGCCATGGAGTTGTAACCTAGATGTACAGTAGGATATTGAGGATCGCGCATTAACTTTAGATTTTCGTTAGGATCACCTTTCCCCGTTTTAAACAAAAGATAAGCACCATGACCGTTGGTAAACCAACATGGAGCACCACGTGATACTGTATTTGCGCTATCATCTTCATTAATGCACTTGCACTTTACAGTGCAACTTGCTTTAGGCTTACTTGAAAATTTTTGCATGCTAGGTTTATAATCATTACAAACTAAGTGAAAGTCAGGCAGACTGTTGTCACCTTCCCCTCTTTCAAATTTGGTTGCATATTTTAACTGCTCCAAACTTTCCAAACTATAACTACTTTGAGATTTCTTCTTATTACTATTGCTCCAAGATGTCCATGCACCATTTACTCGTACTACTAAACTATCTCCATTGGTTTCAAGGCCGGTATCCTTCCACTTCACTACTTGATTAGGGTGAAAACCATAATTGATTTCTCCGGTTTCAGGATCAATAGGTTCTCCACTTTCACCTTCTGGAAAAAACGCATCATGACCGATTGGAAAATGAGCACCAACTGCAACCGGTTCAGGACCAAAATAATCAGCAGATATACATCTTGGAAAAGGCATATCATTCTTACTACAACCTGTAACCAGAACACAGATTACCAAAATTAATAACCTAAACCAACATTTGCCTAAGCGTGATTGCATACCTAAACTTTTTCCAATACAGAATAAATTTCTAAAACCTTACTTCAAATATCTTTTTAATTAGTTACTCCATATATCTCATCAATCTTCCTTGACTTGTCCTTTTGTTTTATCAGAATCCTTTTGCTTATCTGGCTGGCTTAGTGTTTCAGATTTGCTCATTTCTCTGCCAGCACTCCCTTTCCCATCTGCTTGCTTTGGTGTATCAGGCAATTTAGCTTCAATTTTGCTACGATCTTTACTCATTCCCTGCTTGATGTTATGTATCATATTTTGGGTTCTATCATCAAGGCCAACAGTTGACAGCATAGCTTGTGATGCGCTCCTAGAAATATGACTAACACTTTGAGCAACTCCATAACCAGAGCTGAACAACGCCTGCGCCATAGTTTCTGATATAGAAACAAAAGCTTCCATTGCACTAGCAATGATGAGATATATAAATGCCTGGATTAGATCTATAGGTAATGCTGCAAAGTGCCCACCAGCCCTTTCTCCAGTACTGAACGCAACATCAACACTAGTACCAGGACTATACCCAAGAGGTAATATTGATTTCATAAGACACAGATCATACGATAAAAAATTTACACTAATTAAGCATTGATAGCATGCAGAAAAATTTGTGAGGTTGTATAGAACTGAATACATTAACTGGTTTAAAAGAGACAAGGATGAAAATAAAATGACTGGTTGCAATGAAACATGAGCCAGCGTTTTTATCCAATTATCAAATAATGTTTTAGTTTGTTGAAATAGAATAAATACGATAAATAAAGGTGCTAATGACAATAAAAATGCCACTAAAACAGTAGATATTACATACTTAAACGTAGCACTAATAATGCATCTTAAAAACACAAAAGTAGCATAAAGTATTGCCAAAAATGCAATAAAGCCAAAAGGTCCTGATAGCATTAAAGACAAAAATTTCAGCCATGTTTCTCCTGTAAATAATACTCCCGCTGTTAAATCTAAGAATGCAAATTTTTTACCTCCTTCTCCTATATAGCCAGAAAAACTATCAACTAAATAAATGCTACCATCAACAAAAAGCCCAGACAAAGTTGTACCAAAGAATTCCCAACTTCTATCACTAAAAGCAAAAGCTATAAATGCTATTTTGAATATTCTTATAATAAAATCGAATTTACTTAATTGTATTGTTCCAAGCATATAGCCAACAACAGTAAATATAACGTATAGAATAAGCAAAGCTCTTATTCCTTGTAGAAGCCCCTTTCTATATCCTTCATATGGAATTTTAATTCCGTCTTCACCCCCGTCTGTTATGAAATCAAAAATCTTGTTTACAGTTGATGAAATAAAATCGTTTATTTTTCTTTTTAAAAATAAATTTACTGTGTATTTGTTATCTTCATAATATTTGCCTTCTTTGTCCGTAATATCATCTTTCTTTACGTTTTCTACATTAATACCAAAGTATATCTTTTTAGACTCTTTATCCTTTAAATGACTTCCATCTATTATGTAATAGTCTACATTATCCTCTGTTATTTTATCTAATTTCTTTACTTTTTTGAAATTATTAGTCTTTCGAGCAGATGGATCTTCTGGCGGGCTATCACCCAAGTACATATACAGTTTTTCACCACTATCGAAGTTACATGATCTAGTCACTGCAACATGATATCCACCTCTATGAAGAAAGTAATTGCCATTGCTTGCTATAGCAAGCATCACACTACTACCAGGTAGTATATCTTTTTCATCTATTTTATAATCATGATGTAATTTCAAAGAAAAATGTTCAAAATTATCACCAATTTGCGAACACACATTATCCCCTTTTGCACCCTTTCTCTCTGGAAAACATTGAATACCTTTAGCAGTATTCTGATTATTAAGATCGCCAACTTTTGCAACAAGAGCCTCAGCCCAAGAAATATCTTCTCTGTCCTCTTTGAAGTTTAATTTAGAATTTGATATTAAATTAATGTCAATCTGCTTAGAATCCCTCTTATTTTCTTCAATCTCTTTTAGTTCATCCTCAATACGTTTAAGGTGAGAATACATGTCACATGTATTTCTTTTATCATACTTCTCATACCTTATAGAAGAGACGCAATTCTCCCCTATACCTTTTGCGTTGTAACATATATTTTGATAGTAACAATTAAGCTCATAAGAGCTGTACTTGCTTCTCTCATTAAAATCACATTTTTTCCCATTACATAATTTATCCAGTCCTATTTTAGTTCGTCGTAAATCTAACAATGCACCATTTATCCATGAATTTTGAATATAATCCTTATTAAAATGTACCTTATTATCATATGGAGTGTAGCCATTACCAACTAGCACTCTTCTTTCTTCTATGTTCTCTTTATTAATCTTAGGAAATTCTACTTTAGTCCTCTTACCACTTTCTCCACAAAAGAACGTTCCTCCATTGAGCATGTCTTTTATTGTAGCTTTGTCTTTTTTATCATTTTCTTCAGCTCTATAGCAATTGTCATCAAAGCTGATACCTTTCCCTTCCGGATTGTCATAATTAATCGTTATCTCTCTGGGAACTAAGCTAAAGCTTAACTTATCACCAGGATTTGCTTTAATTCCAGTATCTACATAACGTCTATTGCTATAGAATTCATTATTTCCAAAGCCTATATCCCCACATATTTCTCGTTCATCAAGACTAGCATTATCAATTAACTTATTACTGTAATTTGGTATTAAATCATTAGCACAAAATACAGCGGGCACAAGTACTCTCTTTGGATTTTTCCCTTCTTTAAGAGGACAAAAATTTACTGACCCACCAAGAGTAAATTTGATTTTCTCATCCTTGCTAATTACTTGACCAGAATCAACCCAATGAATTTTAACTCCTTCGCCAGCTTCACGAACTGGAACATCTATACTGACACTAGTATTTCTGCTCTGCAGCCCAGGTTCAACACAATCCATTGTGCAGCCAGTAATTACAAGACATAGTATCAATAATAATGATTTTCTGCTCATCATTGATTTCCTGTGTTTGTCGGTATTTTAGGTGCTGATCTTTGAGCTGATTGTGGTATTTGAGGTCTTCGACTTGGTGTACCAGATTGCTGACCTGCTCTTCTTTGGATACTTTGTTCATCTAAACCTACTGTTCCCATTAAGCTTTGCTGATATTGCCTTCCTGGTTCGCTTGCCACATAAACACCAAACAACGAATCAGATATTGTTGAAGATGCCTCAACTAAAGCTTTCATAGCATGTCCCAAAATCACAAAAGCCATCATAGCGGTGATATTAGGTGCATGTTTGGAAGCATAACCATAAATAATACAAGGATTAAAAATCTTTAAGTTAAGATTAAGTATACATGTAGGGCAGACCTCAAAATTAAAGACCGAATACACAATATAATCCATAACCTGGCTTATTAATGATATAAAAATTAAAAGCACTACCGGATGAATTGCAAATCTTGCTAAATTTTTGACCCAATTGTGAAACATCTGTCTAGTATATCCAAATAGAAGGCAAATAATAAAAAGAGGCGCCAAGGAAAGCAATAATGCAACTATTGCTATAGATGTGATAAAAGAAAATAAGGCGTTAAACATCGATAAGCTCACTGTTATCAAACCCCAAATCACCAAGCAAAACGATACAATACCCAAAGGACCAGAGAATATAAGAGATACTATGAGTAACACTGAGTGTGCTGATAAAAACCTATTGAGCGGTAAATCAAGAAATTCAAAAACATTTGATGTTGTACCTCTGAAATTTGCTATTTCTATTAACTGTTTTGGAGCATTAACAAAAATAGAAAATGCATTGTTATAAAAAAAACTCCAACTGTTATCGTTCAGCAATTGGGTAATAACTCCTATCTTTACACATATAATTAAAAATTCATATGTAGAAGCATGAGACAATCCAAAAAAGTAATAAAGGGTATATAAAGTTATATATAACACTAATAACGACACTATTGTGGATCTGATAGTCTTTGTTCTATTTGACGCTACAAAACTTTGATAAAGAGACTTCACGGGACTAGATTCAGAGTGATTCCATTCTGAATTTTTATAACTGGAACCAAAAAATGCAATTTTTACTTTTTCATCAAAAAAATTATATATCGCACTAAAAGTTCTTACAGGTGGCTCTTTAGTTGTAAGGTTAATGCTAAACTGACCTTCATTTTTCTTATAATCACAGCCATGATCTCTTATTCCGTAATATATAGTGCCACTCTTGTCTTTTAGCTTTTCTTTTAATCTTTCCATATACTCAGTATTATGAACTTCACTGATATTCACAGGTATATCCCCCAGAATTTCACCAGGATTGTGCTCAGGAAACTTATCAGAAACATGTATATATAAGTTTTTTGCTAGACTATGGCTCTTTGTGACCCTTATATTATATCCCCCGTTACCAGCATTCTTTTCTTTAGCATTTTTAAGTGTAAATACTAACTCTGTACCCTTATCATAGTTTTCTTTTTTGATCTTATAATCAAAGTTAGTTCGTATACCATCACTCCTTACATATTTAAAACTTTCCTTTCCTCCTATCGACACCTTTAATGATGGAATGTAAGTCTTTATCCTCTTCATTTTCTTTTTTCTTATATCATCCACAGCTCCCTTGGTATTTTTTTCTGTATTTACTTTATCCTTTTCACCATCTGAACTATCGCTGTGTCCTTTAGCTATGTTGCTATCATCTAACACTCCCATTATACCATCTACAGCCTTCTTGATAGCTTCTTCCTTACTTACTTTTCCAACAGCTAGTTCGTTGGCAAGATTTTTAGCTACATTACGTTTATTGCCATCTATAGTATTAGATTCAATTTGCACACAATCTTGACTGGCATAATAACATGTATTCTCACACGCAAGATTTAAAAGGTACGTATCTATCTCAACTTTCTGACTGCTTGAAAGCCTCCTGCAGTCTATATTTTCTCCTTGTTTTATAGAATTAATGATATTTTCAATCTCCTTTTCATCTTGATCAGATTTTACAAAACTTGGATTCCAGTATTCTTTTCCATTCAACCATTTTGCGTTACCTATGATATATTTATTAGGGCATATTTCACCTTGACAATTCTCTTGATTTAAAACATGTGCAAAATACTCCGTCTCTCCTTCACCGCAACTCTCGTCAATTTTTTTATAGGTGACCGCGCCATTATCGTTTTTACACATTTTACTTCCAACAACACTAAAGCTTATCGCATCGCCATCTTTAAGCGCAAACGGTAATGTAACGTTTCCTACTCCAGGTTCAATTGCAAAATCTTTATATTGCGAACAAAAATTAACCTTATTAGGTACTATATTAATCTCTGTTACTTTTATTTTATCCGAAATATAAACTCCAGAATCAACCCATTTCTGCTCTGTTGACACTATATCCAATTTCTCACGCAAGCCTGATGAATCTTCTGGCTTAATACACCCGCACCCAGATAATAAAAAGAGTATCACAAAACTTATGCATAGCTTAACCAAGTTTTGGTTGCTCAAATGTTCAAACATCTGTTACTCACCTGCGCTCACTCTCCACCTGGTTTTATAGATTCACTAGAGGAAGATCCCGATCCCTTATTATCATCTCCACCTCCTCCAATAGCCCCTCTTGCCTTATTTACAGCCGCAGCAGCAACTTGACCAGCACCTCCAGCAGCAGATAAAGCTTTATTCACCATTTGTGCAGGAGTGCTACCTGAACCAAGTGCTGCCCTGTGATTACCAGCAAGCTCAGCAGCCATGCCGGGAAGAACGTTTAAAAAGTGGTAAAAGAGGAATAATACTAAACACAATTTTAATAATTCTCCGATTAGAGAGCTGCCAAACTCCATGTATGTAAAGTCGAATAGACCAAGTATGCTGCTCTTTTTAAAGCTATAATTTTGCATCATACATGCGAGAGTAGTTTCATTTTTATCACATTCCCCATCTTTCAATTTAAACCACTGTTTTTTCTTACTATATGAGATTTCTGCTTGTTTCTTTTCATATGACTTGTCTGGTTGTTCATTTTTATATGACTCGTCCAGTTTAAAATTTAAATTTTTAAAATAGATTTTATCACATGCTATGAACATAAAGGATAAAAACGCAAAAAGGATAACCGGGTATAAGCTATAGGTAATCAACTCTTTCACCCAGCCGTCAAAATATCCTTTGGTGTGTTGGAATAAAACCATAGGAATAAACAAAGGTGATAGAATAACAATTACACTTAAAGCAACTAGAGATAAAATAAATACATAGCACATCCACAAAATAACCATCATCAGCAAAATGGCCATAAATATACAGACAAGAGCTACTAAAATTTGTCCACCAGCGAAAATAATACCAATCACCGAACCTGCAACTAACAAGACAGGAGCAGCGCCAAGCAAAACCGCTAACGTTGCAACACCTCCAGTACCAATTTTGCCACCAATTCCATCTAAAGGGGCACCTAAATAAAATAAAATTCTGCAATCAAGCCTATCCCAAGGTGCAAGATAACTGTAGGATACCTTCTGCCCTGCACGATCGTATTCATAATCTTTACCTGCCTCATAATTACATATATTTTTACTCTCAGATGAAGCTTTAAGCACTATTTCTGATAAGCCGTTCGAAAGTTTTGTTAATTCCCCGTAATAATGAGACATAGTGCTACCTGTCGTAAAGTAAATCACTAAAGCGAATTTAATGATCAATATATACATTTCTTGTGGACTACGCATTCCACCAGACATGGCTTTTATAGAGAACAATATCAAAGCTAAAATTAAGATAGCAGTAACAGTGTTCTTCAGTCTTTTTTGTGCTACAGACAAAAAACTACCCTTAGCATGTCCATTTTTGTCTGTAAGTAAGTTACCACTTGAATCAATACCTGCCACTAAATTATCTAACGACTCCTTAATACATTGCACTATCATAGAAGTTATAGGAATAGGAGATAATGACTTACTTCCCGCTTGATTGTAGCAAGCTTCAGAGACATACGAGCTAAAACAGCTTTTATTGTCATAACCTACAAAAATTTTTCCTTCTTTTTCTTTTTTCCTGATAAGAGTTTTATAATCGTCATCCCTGTTCCTTTCTTCACCACCTGTACCATCTTTATTTTTGAATAATATCACAGATTGTTCACACATAGGAGCAATCGGATCAGGTGGTAATTCCGTGCATCCTATATCAATTCCTTGCGGCCAAGCAGTTCCAGCTGCCCTAACTTCAGCCAATTCCACACATAACCTACCCATTTTTCTCACTGCCCTGAACGTTGATCCATATATGTCTTCGCTCTGTCCTGCTTTGAGAACTTTACATTTCAGCTCACCATCGACCGTCGGGGACCATGACCCATCTACATATCCAGTATCTTTTTCCCTTACATCAAAGTCTATGTATCCAGGTTTTTCTCTGGAATCAAAGTCTTTCTTGTTAAAAAGATTACCAAAAGTTAAAGGATTTCGATGACATATTTCTATATATTCACTGTATTGCACACCGTTTTTTGGCCAGTAGTAGTGTTCCCTATCAACATTCACAACATCCCAATCAGTAAAGTTTAAAATATCTTTCTCTGTTTGTTTTCCATCTTTTCCTGATCTTTTCTGTAATGCAGAAAAATATTCATCTTCTGTTCGATAATTTTTATCTGTATCACCACTATAACCTGTATCTTTTAGTTTAAAATTTTTATATCTCCCATCATTATCGTATGCAACTGGATGCCTAACAAAACTATGCTGACAAACAATAAGTCCCCCAACTGCCTTCCAGACTCCAACAATTGCAGCTATCATTCCAACGATAACAAGAGCAGTAAATAAACCAGCAGAAGAGACAATCAAAACAATACCAGTAAATATTGCACCAATAGCAATTGCTATCCCAGCAACTGCTGCAGATGTTTCAAACGCCTTACAGTCAGGATTAGAGGCACGGCTAAAGCTACCAGTAGAATTAAATCTGCTAACAAATTCCGTTTTGTCAGTACCACTTACTGTATCTGCAAACACTGGATACGAGAGCAAAAAATCTATATTTAACAAAAATATCGCAACTAACAGTAATGACAGTTTAGTTTTAAACATTTTTCACCTTTTGATAAAACACAGGCAACCACATCTTTGGATCATCTCCGACTTCTTTCAGTATATCATATAACAATAGAACACTTTCCGCACGTCCAGATAACACGTTGACCACATCATCCAAATCTTTCAGATCTATTCTAGCTACTACAGCATTAACTCCCTGCTTTACTAAAAAGAATCTAGTACTTGGATCTGTGTGTTTGATCAGTATGTACTCACGTTCAGTTAACATAAAAACATCTCGATAGACACTAGTAGCTTTCAGATTTGGCAAAAAAATTTGTGTTGCTGTCTGCTGTACAAGCGTATCACTAATAGCACTTTTACTTGCATCTTCAACACTCTGAGTAGCAAAAACTACAAAAGCATTTAACTTTCTCAGCACTTTCAACCAGTCTTTTATCTTAGGTGCAAAAACTGGATTATCTATTAACGCCCATGCTTCATCAAGAACAATAATAGATGGAGTGCCATCAAGCGATATACTAATCCTATGAAACAAATAAATCAAGACCGGCCCAAGAGCAACAGGATCTTTTAGCAAGCTAGCCATTTCAAAGCCAAACACTCTTGCTTTTGAAAAATCTAGCAAATCTTCTTTATTGTCAAATATTGCAGCATGAGAGCCATCATCATGCCACATAGATATTGCTCCAGCTAGAGTATCAGGGCCCGCAAGTCCTAAAAATGGTACAAGATTTCTCAAAAATCTGTCTTCTTTTTTTAATTTAAAATTTCCCTCAATTGCATCATTAATTCTAGCAATATCTTCTGAAGTGAATTTATCGTTGTACACTAAAATTAAAGATTTTATCCATTCCATCAAAAATGTTTTATTATCAGGAGTATCGTCAAGTTGCAGAGGATTAAAATTTGTCTTAGTTCTTGGTTCTATTATAGTATAGATACCACCAAGTGCTCTTAAAAAAATTTCTGCACCGCGATCTTTATCAAAAAAGAATATTCTTGGAGAAAATTTCATTGCTTGAGCACATAAAAAATTCATTAAAACAGTTTTGCCAGCACCTGTTGGCCCAATTATCATAGTATGTCCAACATCCCTTATATGAAAGTTGAAGAAAAATGGAGTGCCAGATGTTGTATCAAAAACTGTAACAGCATCTCCCCAGTGGTTATTGAATTTTTTACCAGTAGGATAATTATGTTGAGATGCAAAACCGGCCAAATTAAGACTACTTATTGTACCTTTTCTTACTATATAATCAAAATTACCAGGAATTTGCGCCCAAAATGCTGGTTCTAGATTAACCCTCTCACGAACAGGATAAACACCACAATTAGAAAGCTCCGATTCAACCAATGATAAAGCATTGTCCAATGATTTAGGGCTTTTTTCTATACATAAGATAGTTAAATGGTGTTCACCAAACGCAATTTTACCACTCATTGCATCATCAAGCGCATGAGAAATTTCTGCTATTTGAGAAATAGCTTTATCTGCAGATTGTATCATACGATTTTGCTGTATCTGCATTTTCGCAATTGCCATTTGCCTATTTGTAAATTGAAAAGACTGCGTGATAATAAATTCATAAGGAAGTTGTAAAAAAGAATCAAGCATTCCTGCGGAAGTATTATTTCCATATTCTTTGATACTAACTATTCCAGCATATTTACTTTCATTATGAGTCACAACCTGTATCATCTTATGGCCAAAAAATAACCTATGAACTGGTAAGTATCTTGATATTTCAGTTTTTAGTGGAAAAAGCGTATTTGTAACAAAGCCACAATTTACAATTCTAGACAGAAACTCCATTATTTCACAAAACAGCCCGTTTGGAGTTTCTTTTACTCCAAGGACTTTAGGCGAATAATTCCTAAGGCTTGTTACTATACGATTTGTCGTTTCCTCTAAATCTTCATAGGTATCACGCATATCACTTTCCCAAGCATGTTTTGAAGTTACATGCCCAAATTTTTTCAGTAGATGTGATAAAAATTCTACTCCCTTTGTATCTGCCCTACGAATAATCGTAATGTATAAATCATTAATAAAAGATTGCCTAGTTGCGTGTTTTTCTCTCCATTTTAGATTTACATGGTTAGCAAAAAAATTTGGTAAACTCTGGTTTGCAAATTCATCAGAAAAGATATTCTTCTTACGCCTGATGGTATGAAAGTACAAACTAAATGCTGGAGATGAAATGCTTCTTAGCATCTGATTTCTGATATTATTTTGTATCACCAAGTCTTCATCATCGGCCGTTTCAAACGCAAAGCCATTTAATTTTATAAATTTAACTAACCAATTCTGCTTTGTTATCAAGGTTGTACTATTCCAATAGCAAGAATAAGGTATAAATTCGGCAGCGTGAACCTCTCTACTTAGAATAGATTTATTCTTTGATTGAATAGCTCTAAATCTCAACATTGCATAACATCAAGTAATGTCATAAGAATTGGCTCCATGATAAAACCGATTTAAACATTTGGAACATTTTCCCAACTTTACCATAAATAACTCAATAAACAACGGTTCCTTTGCAGAAGCTATATAGCCAAGTCCATGTATACCTGGTAACATCAGGAGAATTACTCTAAGATCATTTGTATTAATGAAAATTAGCATGCAAATTAGAACGTTTAATATTGCAAACATATAACTCACACCAAAGAGCATTGCAGGTCTTGTAAGACCTTTAAATAATTGATTCGTTTGTATGCTGCCAGTAGACATATCTTTAACCTTCTAATAAGAGCTCTAACACTAATACTACATCATTAATTAAAAATCTATTGAAATGAATAGCACTTTAGGTAAGATAATTAATTTAAATTCAATGATTATAAGCTGGCCATTTCAAGAAGCAGAAAAAATACTACAAGAATTCCCTAATAAAAAAGAGATAATATTTGAGACTGGTTATGGTCCCTCGGGTTTACCACATATTGGTACTTTTGGGGAAGTTTTTCGTACCACAGTTATTGCAAACGCTCTAAAAAAAATAGCTCCTAGTATAAAAACCAAAATCATTGCAGTTTCCGACGATATGGATGGTTTGCGAAAAATACCAGATAATGTACCAAATCAGGAAATGCTAAGAGAGAATCTGAACAAGCCATTAACCATGATACCTGACCCATTTGGCACTCATGAGAGTTATGGTCATCACATGAATTCGTTGTTGTGTAAATTTCTTGATTTGTTTGGATTTGAATACGAATTTAGGAGTGCAACAGAGTGTTATAAATCTGGCGTTTACGATGAAAAACTTTTACTCCTGCTGAAAAATTATGATAAAGTGATGGAAGTAATGCTTCCATCATTTCGGGAAGAAAGGCAGCAGACTTACAGTCCATTCTTGCCGATATGCCCAAAAACTTCCCAAGTTTTACAAGTTCCAGTAATTGAAACAAATACAGATAAAGGAACAATCACGTATGAAGACCCAAACGGGGAAAAAATAGAAGTTCCAGTGACAAAAGGAAAATGTAAACTGCAATGGAAACCTGATTGGGGGATGAGGTGGGCTGCATTCGGAGTTAATTACGAAGCTCATGGAAAGGATTTGACTCCATCTGCTGTGCTTTCAAGTCAAATATGTAAAATACTTGGAGAAAAGCCACCGCTTTTGTTTTGCTATGAGTTATTTCTTGATAAAGAAGGAAAGAAGATATCAAAATCAAAAGGAAATGGTATTTCAATTGAGGAGTGGCTAACTTATGCACCCACAGAGAGTTTAGCGTTATACATCTTTCAGAGTCCTAAAAAAGCTAAACGTTTATATTTTGATGTGATACCAAAATCAACTGATGAATATTTGGAATTTGTTAAGCGTTATAATGAAAGTAAAGAAAAGGATGTAAATAACCCTGTATGGCACATCCACCAGGGTAAAGTTCCAAACGTAGAAACTTCAGGCATAAATTTTTCGTTACTTTTAAACCTGGCAGCAGCTTGTAATGCTGAAAATAAAGAGATTCTTTGGGGTTTTATATCAACTTATGCACCAAACGTTACACCAGAAAGCAACAAAATGCTAGATAGGCTTTCGGATTTTGCAGTTAGGTATTATCACGACTTTATCAAGCCAACAAAAGCGTATAAAGCTTCAAACGAAAAAGAGAAAGAAGCGTTGCTAGATTTAAAGAACAACCTACATTCCCTGCCTATTACAGCCACTGCTGAAGAGATTCAATCTCAGGTTTTCTCCATCGGAAAAAAACATAATTACAATAACTTACGCGATTGGTTTCAGTTGCTATATGAAACGCTGCTTGGCCAAAAAACCGGTCCTAGAATGGGATCTTTTATAAAGCTTTATGGGATAGATAATACAATCTCTCTTATAGAAAGTGCTACTGAACGTACACTTTAGAGTTTACCTTCTTTCATTTGAGCCCTCTAGTTTTATTACTTGACAAACCTTCCCACTTTCCTTATTATACTAATAAAGGTATTTATCCTTGTTTTTGGGCTCAACGACAAAATTCAGGTGTTTATTGGCAAATTACATAAAATTATAGCAGCTTTTTTTATTTTTTCTACATTCAGCCAAATCGCGCTTGTTAGCACATTATCAATTTACATTATTAAAACTCGCTATACGGGGATTCTTTTGTCTTTTTTTATTTAGTAAATTTCTTAATATTTGTAGCTAAAGTAATTTTAGAGAGCCAGCGCGTGACCAACCTGGTCAGTTTTCTGAATCCCAGTATTGGAATAACAAGAAAGAGGGCGCTGGGATGACACCATTTGCTGTCTTCAAAATGAATGTTAATACACCTAGGATGTTTAAACCTTAATTCTGTTTTGGTGTTAAGCAAGGTATCTAGATACCTTGCTAAATAAAAAATTGGAAAAAAAGGAAGAAGAGACTTCTTCCTTAAATAGTGCAAAAACTTTTTACATTATTTATAAAACCTTTTAATGTTGCCAGTAAGTGTGTTCCAGGATTTTCTAGACTACAATCAGGCTTACTATCGTCCACTGCACTATTCTGACTAAGCTTTGATATTTTTTTGCAATAGCCTCCTTTAACTCATCACAAGGCTTCAACACTTCATATATAATGCCACCAGCAACAAGTCCTGTGAGTACAGCAGCAGCCACAGCTATCCCAGCCATAGCACCTACTGATAATGATACACCAATAAAATATGCAGAAGTAACTATTATCGCAGCTACAACAGATGCAATAACAAATATACCAACACCCGAGATTATTGCTAGCATAATTGCTTCTTTAGTAAGTTCTTTATCTAGAGTTTTGTTATCACGATTACCTAATAAAGGATCAGCACCTGCTTTTAATAGAGCTCTTACTATCTTTTTATGATGTCCCCGAGCAGCAACGCACAAAGGAGTGTCTCCATATTTATTTGGAAGATTAATACTACTAACGCTAATTCTGGATTAGAAGAGAATAGAAAAGAAGTGGAAATAGGGTAAACTCAGCTAATATTAAGAAATTAAAGTGAGGATACCCATGAATAAAGATATAACGGAACTATTTTGCTTGGTCGACGATTTTTGTAAAGCTATAGAAGAAAATTTTGCAGACAAACTACTTTCAAGCAACAAAAAGCCTACAAGAATACCGAAAATTACACTTTCTGAAATCATTACAATAATTCTTATCTATCAACAATCTCCATGTGAAAATTTCAAAGCTTTCTACCTGCATCACTTAACATTTTTCTACAAATCAGATTTTTCAAAGTTGCCTTCATATACTAGGTTTGTTGCACTAAAACCTAGGGTTCTGTGGCATTTAGCAATGTTATTAAAGTGGCTTTGTGAAAAGTCTAAAAATACTGGTATCTCATATATTGATTCAACTCCTATTGCAATTTGCCATGCAAAAAGAATATCTAAAAATAAGGTTTTTGCTGGTATTGCAAAATTAAGCAAGAGCTCTTACGGCTGGTTTTTTGGTTTTAAATTACATCTAGTTATTAATGATAAAGGAGAAATTCAGGCACTTACGCTAACAAAAGGCAATGTTGATGACAAAAAAACTGTATCCCATCTGACAAAAAAATTAACAGGTCTCTTGTTTGGTGATAAGGGTTACATAAAAAAGGAGCTTTTTCAAGAGTTGTTTGACCGCGGATTAAAGCTTATTACCAAAGTGAAAAAAACATGAAAAATGCTTTAATCTCTCTAAATGAAAAGATTTTGCTGAGAAAAAGGTCTATTATTGAAACGGTTTTTGGTTATTTGAAAAACAGATTAGAAATTGAGCATACTCGCCATAGATCTCTTACTAATTTTTTGGTTCATATCTTCTCTACTCTTATTTCCTATTCCATGAAACCCAAAAAGCCTTCTATTTCCTATACTTTCTTCCTCCCTTAATCCAGAATTAGCGTTGTAAGTACCTGCTATACAGAATAGTTGCCACCAATAAAGCCTAAACTTACTAAATACATTTCTGTAGATTCAGATCTACTTGACTTTGGTTTGAAGTATCTTACTGTTTTAAACATTTTTTTTAGCTCATTGCAGAAATCTTTATCAGACTCTCCTTGAAAAATTTTTACTACAAATTTGCCATCATGATTCAAAAAATGCTTTGCAAAATTGAGCGCTGCTCCGCATAAAAGCATAATTCTGATATGATCTAACGATTTTAAACCGCAAGATTCTGGTGCCATATCAGATAAAATTACATCAAATTTGTGATCCTTGAATTTTTCTCTTAAAATTTCAAGTTCGCTGATAATATCACACTGTATACACTCTACTCCACTAATTGCGTTTATTGGTTTTATGTCAACAGCAATCACACTCGCTCCTTTCTTAGATGCAACTTGTGACCATCCACCAGGAAAAGCGCCAAGATCAATAATTTTTTGCCCTTGTTGGAGTAGTTTAAATTTATCGTCTATTTCTATTAACTTATATGCCGAGCGCGATCTATAACCGTCCTTATTGGTTTTTTGCACATACTGATCATTCAAATGGCGATGTAGCCATCTTGTTGAAGATAACTTTCTACCTCTAGCTGTTTTTACTCTGGTCTTTATACTAATAACCTACTTATTATTGATTATATCTTTGAGCTCTTTTTCAACTACTTCTTTTACCAATGCATGTAGATACTTATTCAGCCACTCTGAAAGCTGAGGTTTTAAAAGAGATACAACTAATTCTTCAACAGTAAGATCCGCTCTTTTTTGTTGTTTATGCCGTAGTTCGCTTTGCATCTTTTCAAGCAATGTTTTAATTTCCTCCATATTTTCTTTTAAAACTAAATGCTCGTTACTTTGTTCTTGATAGCTCACTTTGTTATTACTCATTTGGATATTATCATACAAATTTTTCTCTTCTGAGTTGTAACTATTAAATTGGTTATTCATTTTCTCACTTTGACAATCATTCTCTTCTTCACTATTTTCTTTTTCTTCGATGTCTTCTGGGTACTCCTCTTCAAGGCATAGTACATCATCATCTTCATCGATTACTTCTGCTTTATCAACACTTGCATTTTTACCCGATATAGCTTTTTTTATATCTTCTAGGATATCTTTTACAGATTGATTATCGCTCATACCATTAAATTTAAAGGTTTATACTATTTATCATAAAAAGCAAGTTGTAAACACTAATTACATAATTGCTTTTTGCTCCAACCAGATCGGAGCGTGCTTTAAATAATGCATCTTCAGTGTCCAAAAGGTCAGATGTACTCTTTAAACTTAAGTTTACCTCTTGCTTAACTCCTTCCAATGCTAAAGCTGCTGCTTTTTCCGCTTCTTGACTTGCTTTAATAATAGCTTTTGCTGTCAGCACGTTATTCCAAGCATTTACAACTGCTTCTTCTATATTTTTTACCGTTTCATAATAATCGTAGGTAGATTTTTTTGCATCCATTTTAGCTTTACTGACACCAAAAGCATTCGCTCCTTTTTTAAAGATTGGAACATCAAGAGTAAAAACTATATGAACATTTTCTAATAGCTTGTCTAATTTTACACCATCTTTCCCAAAATTTTTGTTTGCTCTTAGATTTAAAGAAGGAAGCCACTTGGAGCTTTCAGCGATCACTTCCATTCCAGCAGCTCTTTTTTGATAAACTGCTGCTTTTAGAGATAAATTATTGGTTTTTGCTAATTGTAAACATTCATTTAGCTCTGGAACAGAAGGTAATTTATCATTAGCTTCAGAAAGTTCATCAGCATCTTCGCCAATCAAATGATAATAAGCAATATTTGCCAATTTTAATTTACCTTCAGCATCAACTCTTTCGGATATAGAAGACGAAAATTTTGCTTTTGCTAGCAAAACTTCAGCATTAGTAACTTCTCCAAGGGAAAAGCGTTTTTTCATAGCTGACAAATGTTCCAAAGAAACGCGTTCTCTATGTTCTCTGAGCTTTAATATTTCTGTCTTTTGTAAAACACTAACATATGCTTTCACAGCATTAAGTGCAAGCTCTTGTTTTGACTGCTGAAATTGCATTTTTGCTGCTTTGAGAAGATTACTTGATCGACTGAATGTAGCAAAGGTGCCACCACCATCTATTATTCTTTGACTTAATATTAGATCCTTTCCAGAGTTTTCCAGGCTAAAACTACTATCGAAATTATATTGTAAATTAATGTCAGGTAAAAATCCAGCTAACCCAGAAGATTTATAATATTTTTCTGCGCTTTTATATTGGTAAAATTGAGACTTTATTTTTGAGCTATTTTTGATAGCTTTGCTTATAGCCTCTTCCAAATCGATTGCATAGCAATCTATAGCACTAAAAGCGATTACAAATATAATAATCAATCGAAACATTTTGCTTTCTAGCATATTATTAAAGTTATTAGCATAAATTACTTTAATAATCAATAACTAATGTTGTTGACACTATCAAGCAACTTAGTATATCATAATCTACTGTTATATATTGATATATGAAAACTTTTTTCTTAAAAGAGAAACAAGTCGATAAAAAATGGCTTGTTATAGATGCAGAAGGATTAGTAGTAGGAAGGCTTGCAGCGTTTGTAGCAGCGCTATTGCGTGGAAAGCATAAGCCTGAATACACACCTCATATGGATTGTGGAGATAATGTAATTATTGTTAATGCAGAAAAGGTACATTTTACCGGAAAGAAACTTAAAGATAAAATCTACTATAGGCATACAGGTTATTCTGGTGGTTTAAAGAAAACTACTCCAGATAATATTTTAAATGGCAAATTCCCTGAGCGTGTGATAAAAATGGCAGTAAAAAGAATGCTTGATGATGGTCCTATGGCACGTAGACGGTTTGAAAATTTGTATGTTTATTCTGGTTCAGAACATAAGCATCAAGGACAGCAACCTGAAAAAATAGATTTTGCCTCTTTAAATCGTAAAAATAAGAAATAATGGAGCAAAAAGTGAAAATAAATAATAATGATCAGCCAAAAAAGGCAATGATTGACTCACTTGGTCGTTCATATGCCACAGGTCGAAGGAAAGAATCTGTAGCAAGAGTATGGATAAAGCCAGGAAGTGGAAAATTTAGTGTTAATAAAAAAGATGATTTAATTTCTTATTTTAAAAGAGAATCAGTGTGTCAAATGATTAAAGCGCCATTCATAGTAACTTCTATGTTAGATAGGTATGATGTGTTTGCAACTGTAAAAGGTGGAGGACTATCTGGCCAAGCAGGTGCCTTAGCTCATGGAATAAGCAGAGCTTTAAGTAGTATAAGTCAAGATCTACACTCTATATTACGTAAGGGTGGATTCCTAACTAGAGATTCACGTGTTGTTGAGCGTAAGAAATATGGTCAACATAAAGCTCGGAAAAAATGTCAGTTTTCTAAGAGATAATTGTTTCATAATGGTATTTTTTTGTAAATATTATACAAGTTCTTACAAGGGTTTATGACATTTTCTCTTTTTATGACGAATTTAGTTGACTATTGGCATTAGCATAATATGCTGTTTATGTAATTTTTCAATATTAAGGTAATTTATGAGTAAAGAAGATATAGTAAACCAACTGAGTCAAGAGTGCTCTAGTCAAGGTATAGATATAACAAAAGCTAGTTTGGGTAAGCTTCATGATATTTTTATGGAAACAATCAAGAACGATCTAAATCGTAAAGGTGAAATACGTTTGCATGGAATAGGGACATTCTCTACTGCTATAAGTAAGGAAAGACAATGCCGTAATCCTCAAAATGGTGAGATTATGACCGTTCCTGAAAAGAAAAGAGTAAGGTTTAAAGCAAGTCAAGCTCTTTCAAGTACTTTAAATACCAAAGAGAAAGTATAAGCTACTTAGATATTGTCATTTTCATCTTTTTAGTTACACTATGTAAGCCATGAAATATAGCCTCGCTGATTAAAGAATGGCCTATATTAAGAGCTGAGATGTGAGGTATCTCTTTTATTCTTTTAGCATGTTTATAGTTTATGCCATGCCCTGCGTGGCATTCTATTCCTAGCTTATTAATGTATTCTGCAGAGTTAGTAATAAGTTTTAATTTTTCTTCTGATGGATTATCACAGTAATCCCCTGTGTGAATTTCTATTATGTCAGGCTTTCTTTCTAGCTTCTCAAGATATTTTAGTTGATTAATATTTGGATCGATAAACAGTGAGACTTTTATGTCAAAGCTATGCATTTCCTCTATTATACCAGAAAGTTTACTGTGCATATTCACGATATTCAGGCCACCTTCGGTTGTTAATTCTTCTCTTTTTTCTGGTACTATACAAATCGAATAGGGTTTTACTTCTTTTGCTATTTTGAGCATTTCTTCCGTAGCTGCGATTTCAAGATTTAACTCAGTGCTAATGTTTTGTTTTAGATTGAATACATCCTCATCTCTGATATGCCTTCTGTCTTCTCGTAAGTGTACGGTGATAAAATCTGCTCCAGCATCAATAGCTATTTTTGCTGCTTTTAATGGATCTGGATAAGAAGCTCCACGTGCGTTGCGAAGGGTTGCAACGTGATCAATATTAACGCCCAATTTCACAATTTACCTCAAAAATTATTTATAAATTATACATATTATTAGATCTTATGCATGTCATTGTTTAATGCCATAGCTGAAAGACGGAGCTAGCAGTTATACCAATTCTCATTGTTGGCAAGTCAAATAAGAAACATTCAAAATTGTTTGATTGTGGAAGTGGAAAGAGAAGTAATAAATTTGCATACACTTGCCCTTTTTTACAGTTAATCTAGTTTATAGAACTACTCGTGGTAATCCAAACAAGATTTTTTCTCATAATCAAGTTATAGTAAACGGGGAAAATTTTTCGCATCTAAAAAATTTTAGATTTAGGATTGAAATTAATAAGTGGAGTGATTATGTAATGCATGTATTAGTAAAAGGAGGTACAACATGAGTAATATAGTTCATTTAAATAAAAACAATAATCGTGATAATTTTAGTGTAAGAGGGTTACAAAGAGCCGTTGATGACATATTTGATAGCTTTTTTACAGGATGGAACCCAGAGCTTTCCAAAAGAGGCAGTATTCTACTACCAGTTTGTGATTTTTATGAAACAAAGGAAAGCTATTGCCTATCATTAGAGTTACCAGGTATTCCTAAAGAAAGCATAGACATTAGTATATCTGGCGATAACTTAATAGTGAAGGGTGAAAAAACATGTAATAATGAATCAAAAGATAAGCAGTTTTACCATAAAGAAAGGTACTATGGTTCTTTCTATAGATCTATTCAACTTCCAACAAATGTAGAGCAAGATAAGGTATCTGCCAACTTTTTAGATGGAGTATTGCATGTAACCATACCTAAATCAGAGAAACACATCAAGAAAATTGATGTAAAGTAACCAGTAAGTAGGTGTTATGAAAATAGCTGACGTTGGCTTCTTTATGACGATGTCATCCGAGTAGCTGACACATAGCTGTACGAATATTCATTTTTGAAGACAGCAAATGGTGTCATGCCAGTGCTTGACACTGGCATCCAGCAAAATTTATCGAAAACAAGACAACATTTTCAATCAAAAAACTGGATCCCAGTGTCTGGGCACTGGGATGACACTCATTTAGTTGTCTTTTCTCGTCTACCTTATTTTACCACTTTGCTGAACAGATATGTAAAATATTAACTTAGCAATACAAAAAATTATCTATAGATTAGACACACCATTAGATCTTATGCATAGTCATTTTTTAATTCCATAGCTGAGACGGAGCCTGCTCCCCTTATCATGAAACTGAAGTCTATATGGTACCACAGTATAATGATATAATAAAATATGAAAAAAATACCAATAAAAAAAGGCAAAAAAAGCCCGTATTAACTTTAACAATTTAAAATGATTTAATGTGAAAACCATAGGCGCCAATTGTTTTTTTAACTTAAAAATAAAAGTCAAGTATCAGGAATTCTAGACATAAACCCTCCTATATGAATAAAGAGCTAGCAAAAATAAACTTATATATTTTTTGCTGAAATTTGATTATTTGGTGAAAAAACCTGCAGGTGAAGATAGATTTTGGATCCTAAAAAATCTTCATTCTCCACTATAATGAAGCTACTAGAGTCTGTCAAGCAATTTTTTATTTAAATTGCTTGCAATCTTTTTATACACTCATCTTTACCAAGAATTACCATGATATCGATGATTCCAGGCGCATCCATTATTCCAGTTATTGGAGCGCGTAATGAGTGGTATATATCGCTCATTTTTATATTATGTAATTTTGAAAATTCCTTAATCTGAGAAGATAAAAAATTCTTATTCCAATCTTCACTACCTACACTCGAAAGAAATGATGCAAGTAACTTAATTACATTGAGGTTAGATTTGACAATTTGCTGAGCTTCTTCACTTAAATCAACTTGAATATAAAATTTTGCTAAGTCCAATAATTCGGTCAGATAGTTTGCTCTTTTTTTCAGCTCTGTCAGTCCCTGCAGTAAATAGCCCTTTTTTTTGTCAGTTAGAGTATTTTCTCTAAGCATTAGAGTCAGAATATCTTCATTGCTCATATTACTAATATAGTGGTTATTCAAATGCTCCAGTTTTTTGAAATCGAGCCGTGCAGGTGAACGACCGATGCTTTCTAAATTAAACCACTCTATTGCTTGCTCATCGCTAATAATCTCATCGTTGCCATGACTCCAGCCAAGTCTTAGCAAGTAATTACGCATTGCCTGTGGCAATATTCCCATCTTTTCATAATCGCAAACACTTGTAGCCCCATGCCTTTTAGATAGCTTATTCCCGTCTTCTCCATGAATAAGCGGTACGTGTGCAAAGCGTGGGACATCAAAATCAAGAGCTTGGTATATTAGTAATTGCTTGAAGGTATTAGTGAGATGATCAGAGCCACGTATAATATCAGTTATTCCGGCATCATGATCATCAATTACCACAGCGAAAATGTATGTTGGAGTATTGTCAGAGCGCAAGATTACTATGTCATCAAGCTGATCGCTACTTATTGTAACTTGGCCGTATATTTTATCGTCAACAACAATATCTTCTGAGTCTGGCACTTTGAAACGGACAACAGGGTTTGCGCTTGATGTCGAATGAGTACACTTATGCTTATATATTTTTCCTTCTTCTCTTGCTCTTGCCTTCTTTTCTGCAACTTCATCTTCAGGGCAGTAACAGTGATACGCCCTACCCTTTTCAACTAAAAGATTTGCAACTTCAATATGTCTAGCTATTCTTCTCGATTGGTATATTATTTCTCCATCATAGTTTATTCCAAGCCATTTTAACCCATCTATTATTGCATCAATTGCTTCCTGTGTTGAACGTTTTCTGTCGGTATCCTCAATCCTTAGTAAAAACTGGCCACCATGACGCTGCGCATAGAGCCAATTAAACAAAGCTGTGCGAGCTCCTCCAATATGTAAAAATCCTGTTGGTGATGGAGCGAATCTAGTGACTATACCTGGCATATTTGTCTATTGTGATAACGTAACCGATGATAACTAAAATTTGTACTTGCAACAACGTGGAACTATAGTAAATTTGAAAGATCAATTTACATTTATTTTTAACAAACTGCATTGTATAATTTAATATTAGTGAATGCAGTGAGGTGTATATATGGATAATTTATTTGAAATTGCAAGAGGAGTTGTAACAGAAGAGGATGAAAATAAATTTATTGAAGCTTGCAAGAAAAGAGTTGCTTGTGTAGCTAAGCATAGAATTGATGAAAATGGAAACCCATTTCATATAGCAGCAAGTAAAGGGTTTCTATTATCTGCGTTACAGGAGATCATAAAGTATTTAGAAAAAGATACTGAGAGCAAAGTCAAGAAAGCAAAAGAAGCTAAAGATTGGGAAAAAGTAAAAAGATTAGAAAAGGAATTTAAGAATAACAAGAAATATATTAAGGAAGCACTCCTCGATAAAAGCTATATTAAGGATGACGGGAAGAAGGCAGTATCACCCCTTTATTTCTTGGACCCTGCAGAGCGGAAAGAAGTTAAGCAAATTGCAGATATAAAATGTGGCTTTATATGTAATAAGAAATTTCATCTATGCTTATATATAGCAGGGGCTATAGTGTGTGCTATCGCTATGTGTGTATCTTTGTATCTTCTATTTTCGGTTTCTCAGTCTCTTGCGTTGGCTTCAATAGCGACAATAGCTTCTGGAGGGTCTTCATATCTGTTATTTAAGGCATGTAACGAGGTATATGGCCTCTATAACGAAAGTACTATAGTGACAGATCCTAATGTTATGCAACTTTTAGAGGGTGGTTTAGCCCCAACATGAAGTACTTGCAAGGAATAATATAGAAATTTACTTTCTTAACTTAAGAAAGTATACTGATAAGATGATAAGAAAGAAGTATAGTAAAATTTTAATAGCAAATAGAGGAGAGATTGCTTGCAGGATAATCAAAACTGCGCGCAAGATGGGTATATCTTGTGTATGCGTATATTCAGATGCAGATGTAAATTCTGTGCATGTAAGGCAAGCAGATGAGTCGAAGTACATTGGTCCTTCACCTTCTTGCCTGAGTTATTTAAATATTGAAAAAATATGCGAGGTGGCAGTTGAAACAGGTGCTGAAGCGGTTCATCCTGGCTATGGGTTTTTAGCGGAAAATCCAGATTTTCCCCGTGCTCTGGAAAAACATAACATAGATTTCATTGGTCCAAGTGCAAAGACAATAGAAGTTACAGCCAACAAAATAACGGCAAAAGAAGAGGCAAGAAAGGCTGGAGTAAATGTAGTGCCAGGATATATGGGTAAGATCGAAGATGCTGACCACGCATCCATGGTTGCTGAAGAAATTGGTTTTCCCGTTATGCTCAAAGCTGCATCAGGTGGTGGTGGCAAAGGAATGCGAATTGTATATTCCAAAAAAGAAATTGAACTAGCATTTACATCAGCAACAAATGAAGCAGAGAAAAGTTTTAAAGATGGCAGTATTTTTATAGAGAAATATATAGAGCTGCCAAGACACATTGAAATACAAATCATAGCAGATAAATATGGCAATATAGTGTGTCTTGGAGAGAGGGAATGCTCGATACAAAGGAATAACCAGAAAATAATGGAAGAAACTCCAAGTCCATTTATTAGTGAAGAAGTAAGACAAAAAATGTATGCCCAATGTGTTTCTTTGGCAAAGCAAGTTGGTTATTTTTCAGCAGGTACTGTCGAGTTTGTTGTAGATAAAGACCAAAACTTCTATTTTCTTGAGGTAAATACGAGATTACAAGTTGAGCATCCAGTAACAGAATTTATAACTGGAATAGACATAGTAGAAGAAATGATTAGAACTTCCTGTGGAGAAAAATTGAGATTCAATCAGGATGATATTAAACTTACTGGTTCTGCAATAGAAAGTAGAATTTGTGCTGAAGACCCATCAAAGAAATTTTTTCCTTCCAGCGGAAGAATCAAATATTACGACAAACCAGATGAAAATAGTCATGTAAGAATAGATGATGGAGTAGCTAGCGGTTCAGAAATCAGCATGTTCTACGATTCAATGATTGCAAAAATTATAACCTATGGAAAAGATAGAATAGAGGCGATCAGCAGAATGCAAAAAGCTTTGTCTGAGTGCTATATAGGGGAAGTAATAAACAACATAGAATTTCTAGAATCCATCTTCCATAATCCAAATTTTATTGCAGCAAAACTCCACACAAGATTCATTCCAGACCATTATCCCAGTGGGTTTCAAGGCGATTTTATCACAGAGGAATATATTAAAATATTTATTTTTGCTGCACTGTATGTTCACTTAGAAAATGAGGGAAAGTATTACAGTAAGTCAATAGATGAAGCATTCATAGTGAAAATAGACGATAATGAGTACTCCGTAAATGCAAAATACCAAGATAATATATTAACAACAGTATATAACCACAATAAATACTCCGTGGTAGGTAGGTGGAAATCAAGTTATAGATTGCTACATATCATAATTAATGGCGATACCAACATAGCACTTAAAATAGAAAGGCAAGGCAGCAAATACTTTATAAGACACGCAGGTATGAAAGCTAAATGTTGTGTATTGAAACCTCATGTAGCTAAACTAAGCAAATTAATGCTAAACAACAAAACAGAAGGGATTTCAGTAGACACTGTGAAATCTCCAATATCTGGTTTATTAGTTAAATTACACGTAAATGCTGGAGATCAGGTAGAAATAGGACAACCTCTCTTTGTTGTGGAAGCAATGAAAATGGAAAATATCATATGTGCTGAATCAGAAATGGTGATAAAAAATATCCCTGTTACAGAGGGGAAAAATGTACAGGCTGGTGATTTGGTATTAGATCTGCTTTCTTAAATAACACAAGAAATATAAACCTGACCCAAATAAGATAAATGAAAACATTTGATGGGCTATGGCAATGGCCATTGGTATATGCAGCAACAAAGTGACTACTCCTAAAATTACCTGAATAATGACGGAGAGTAGCATAATATATACTGGTTTTACACTGGCATTTTTTATTGTGAGTATTGCTGTCAGAACTAATATCAGCAATGCCAATGCCCGGTGTATGAATTGCACTGTTACTCTATTTTCAAAGATATTGAGCCATGTAGGCTGTAAGTAAAATAAATCTTCCGGAACAATTTGTCCATCCATTAGTGGAAAGGTATTGTAAATTAAGCCAGCATTTAATCCCGCAACAAATGCACCGAAGATTATTTGTATTGTAACTAGGATTAAAATTATCCATATGTAACATGTAATGTTGCTATTAATTTTAATTATCTGTTTTGGTTTGATTTGGTAATCAAAAAATTGATACGACAATAATGCAAAAATAACCAATGCAAGCAGTAAGTGAAGTGCAAGCTTATAGTGACTAACATGAGGATTAGATACCAAACCGCTTTTTACCATATACCAACCAGCAAAAGCTTGTAAAATTCCAAATAATAGTGCTGTAGATAACCTTATTACTGCATTTTTAGGTATTCTTTTTTTTAGTGTAAAGTATATAAATGGTAAGATAAAAACTAAACCTGTCAGCCTTGCAATTAACCTGTGCACATATTCTATTAAGTATATGGTGCGAAACTCTTCCATACTCATACCATAATTAAATGCTTTATATTCAGGTGTAGCTTCATATTTTGATTTTTCTTTTAGCCAGTCTTGTTCACTCAGCGGTGGCAATGTTCCGGTAATTGGTTTCCATTCCGTGATTGACAATCCTGCTTTTGAAAGTCTGGTAAATCCACCAATTCCCACCATGCAAATCACCATGAGAGAGCAGAGAAAAAGCCAAATAGCTACAGGTTTTGCTTCCATAATCCATGCTGAGTTTTATTCCATTGCTGAGGGTGAATAACAAATTCCCACAAAGCGAGAAAAGCTGCAACGCTATGTAGTAGACTATAGACGGGAAAAAATATTGATACTATATAAAAATAAAAAGGCATTTTTTGTTGTCTGATAGCTATTATCAAAAAAATCAAGTTAATACCGTATACTATTATAAAATAATATAAGAATAATTCATTCAAAATTTGAGTCAGCACCAATGAAAGTAACAAAAAAGGAGTCGTGAAAAATATAAAAGCTGAGGAACCAACAAAAAGGTTTAATAGCAAAACTCCCTTAAGCCCAGTGTGCTTAAAAAGTAATTTTATATTTTTTAAATGAACGATATAAGTTTGCATATAACCTTTAATCCAGCGTGCTCTTTGTTTGATCCAAGCAAACACAGTAGTTGGTGATTCTTCCAATGTTTCTAAATCAATAATCCTGGTTTTATATCCCATTTGCGCAAGTCTCAAACCAAGGTCAGCGTCTTCAGTGACATTGTAAGCATCCCAAAAAAGCACTTTCTTTAAAATTTCCACTGAAAAATGGTTACTGCTACCACCCAAAGGTATTGGCATGTTCATTTTTTGAAATCCAGGCAAAAAATATTGAAACCAGTTCATATACTCGAGAGAAAAGAATTTTGTAAGAAAATTGCAACCAAAGTTATAGTAATTTAATTTCGCCTGTACACAAGCCAACTTTTCGTCGCCCTTATTAAATTCAATTAGTGCTTTTTTTAACTGCAACGGATCTGGCTTGTCATCTGCATCATATATTACCACATACTTTCCTCTAGCAAAGCTCATAGCATAATTGCATGACTTAGCTTTTGTTCTAGGCAGAGAATGAGGCACTTTTATTACTTCAAAATACTGTGGTAAAGTGCATTTTTCTATAGCTGCCAACATTTCTTGATCATCGCTCTCTATCACAAGCTTTACATCTAATTTTGATTTTGGATAATCCAAACTTTCAATGCTCTTAATCAATTGCTTTATAACCGCATTCTCTTTAAAAGCAGGCAATAAAATAGTATATATAGGTTCATTCATCTTATCATAATCTGCTTTTTGGTTAGAAATTTTACGCAAGCCAAAAATTTTAGTTACAAATTTGAATAAAGAACTAGAACATCCGATTATAAATATCAACACCAAAGCAAAATATGCATATTTTTTTGTCAGTGTTAAAGTCGAAATCATAACAAAGAAAGAGGAAAAAAAGATTGAACTGAGCCTAATGCTTTTAGCTGAAAAATTAGGATTCTTATAATATAAGTAGTTACTTGCGAATTCTGAAATACCAAAGTGTGAGTTAAGAAGATTTAAAATCTGTTTGCTATCTACTTTTATCAATACATATTCAATACCGTAATGAGATTCGACCCAAAGGTTGATATCTTGGCTTATGTCTTCAACCATAAAAAAAGTAGTATCATTTAATTTTTGCCAAGGAATTATATTAAACCTATAGTAGAAAAGTTTCTCTTGTTCTTTGCATAAACTAGAATCAAATTTAATTTTTTCTACATTATCAGTTTGAAGTACAGGCATTAAACTTAATGCAACTTTTTGCTCAAGTCACGTGAAAACGAAGATATAACCTCACTACTACGCTTATCATCTTTACGTTCATGCATTATTTTTTTTACAGCATCAGCAGCTATACTCGCTGTGTTAGCTTGTAAATCCCCAAGAGCTTTTTCAACTTGGTCAGTAACTTTCTTCAAATTAGAATGGGCATTTTCATCTAACGTTTGATCGAGTTGCTGTCTATTATGCTTAATAATACTATTAGCCTTATCAAGTGCTTCATTCATCATTTTGTTAACTTCTGCATCTAATTTTTTGTATTTTTCAGAAGATTTTTTGTAATACTCCAACATATCTTTTCTGAATTTTTCAGTTTCTTCACTTGAAAACTTGCTTTTGTTACGTTTATTGTTAAGCGCGTTTTTTATTACCTTCCTTAGCAATTTATATGAGAGGATAAAACCTACTAAAAAAGCAAGGCTTATAACTAGTAATGTAGACATAAAAACCCTAAAATTCTTTTGACACCAAGTCAGCAACAAATTCCTCTTCAATCTCAGAATTAGTTAACTTAGTATAGTAAATCAAAGCAATACTAGTAGCCATTTGTTTTAATTCACTAATATACTTAGATTTAAATTGTACTACCTTTTCTTCAACAAGTTTAATCATCTTCTTGTCTTCCTCTTCCAATATATCCTTAACATTCGCTCTCATTTCTTCTACTTGAGCAAATGCATCATCTATGATTTTTTTTGCCCGTACTCTAGCTTGATTTAAAGCTGCATTATACTTGGCAATTTGCTCTTCTGTAAGTCTTAAAAGGTGAATAGAACTATTAAATGAATCTAACACTTCTTTACTTCTAGTGCTTATTATTTCATCTAACTTCGGTAAAAACAAACAACTCACTACAAAAAAAAGTGAAGAGAAAAAAATTAAAAACCAAAAAATTTGAGAAGAGAAAGTTGAAACATCAAGCTGTGGCATCTGTTAAGCAGCAAATATTAATAACATTGCAAGTACAAACGCAAGCAACCCCATGATTTCAACCATGGCAGCACCAATATAAACGTAACTTTTCATTTTACCTTCTGACTCAGGATTTCTCGCAATCCCATTTAACATAGCAGAGAAGATATTAGCTATACCTAAACCAGCACCGAGCATTCCAAATACAGCCAAACCAATTGCTATAAATTTTAAAGCCACTAAATCCATATATTACCTTTAACTATTTCTTTATAATATAATTGTAAAATATTCTGCAAGGAAGTCAATTACTTTACTGCATCTGACAAATATACACATGTTAATATAGTAAATATATAAGCTTGCAAAACTGCAACAAATACTTCAAATCCTATTAGTGCAATTATAAACAAAAAAGGTGCAGGTGTAAAAAATATGTTCATATTTATGACGAATCCTGCTATCACTTTGATGATTGTATGACCCGCAATCATATTTGCTGCAAGCCTTATTGATAAACTAATCGGTCTTACTAAATAAGCAAATAATTTAATAATGATGATTATAGGTGCAAGCCACGAAGGAGTTCCTTTTGGTAGCAATATGCGTAAAAATTCTACTCCTCTTTCTTTAAACCCAACAATCGTTATATAAGTAAAAACCACCATTGATAAAGCGAAGGTAACTATCACATGACTTGTAACTGTGAAACTATAAGGAAGAACACCAACTAAATTACACGATAAAATGAAAATAAATACTGTAAATATCAAAGGAATGTGCTCCAAACCTTTGCTTCCAGTGTTACTTTCTATTATTGAAACAACAAAATCATATACATATTCAACTGCAGCTTGCAAATATCCTGGTATTACTGCACCTTTTCTTATTCCAAGGAGCAAAAACAGTACCATTAATATCACCGAGATCATCATAAAAAGAGATGAGTTGGTAAAGTTTATGTCATACCCAAATAATTTTGGTAGTTCTATTATTGTATATACTTTAAATTGTTCTAGCGGATTTAACGCCATTTTGACCCTGTATACTTAAACTGCAGCAGTAAATAAAGTATAAATTTTATAGAATAAAGTCAAGAATTAATATAAGGAGCTCTGTATTATTATAGCATTAACATATTAACAAAATATACAATTAAAATGCAAATTATAGTCAGCTACCAATCTTATTCTAAATTCTTGACTTAACATCTTATTTTAACTATAATTTAGTTTTAATATGAGGCAATTATGAACGAAATAGATTTTACTAATCCACCTTTAAATTTAGAACAGGAATGTGGTAACGGGTACATCAAGTTTACAGATTATTCTTCTAACTCAGACACTGGTCTTTTCCACATGGCAGGTGAAATGCTAAATGAAAGCCATGATGTTATAGGAAATTTCACTGGTGATGCTTACATTTATAATTTCCATATAGATGATCACAATATGAACATTCAACTCTGCATGGAAATGGACTGCAAAGGTGATATAAAGAAAATTCTTTCTTTGTAGAAAGAGTAGGCTTCTCTGTTGTTTCTTGCAATATAGAAGCCACTTATTACAACAAACTTTAAAAACATCACATTTTACATTACTATGAATTTTTGTTTCTTGTTAGATAGATGAAATTCACATTATCTTGGTTATTAGAGTACTTAGAAACCAATGCTAGTTTAGAGGAAATTACTGATAAATTAACTCACATAGGGTTGGAAGTAGAGAATGTGATCGACAATTCCAGATTGGCCGGGTTTGTTGTTGCAGAAGTATTAGAAGTCGCACCTCATCCAAATGCTGATAAATTAAAATTATGTAGAGTAAATGATGGAAGTAAAGTTCTGCAGATAGTCTGCGGAGCAAAAAATGTTAAAGAAGGCATGAAGACTGTACTTGCATCTCTTGGTAGCACATTGCCAGAAAGCAACTTTACAATTAAGCCTACAAAAATAAGAGGAGTGCTAAGTGAAGGGATGCTCTGCTCTGCCTCTGAGCTTTCGCTGACTCAAGATGAAAGTGAAGGAATAATCGAGCTTTCTGATGATTATAAAACAGGAGATAAATTTTTCAATTGCGATCCTGCAATTGACATAAACATCACTCCAAACCGTGGAGATTGCTTAGGTGTTTATGGAATAGCACGTGATCTAGCAGCAACTGGAATTGGAACGTTAAAGACTTTAATCATTCCACAACTTACCGCTTCTATGAACTCACTAATAAACGTCAAAGTCATCGATGGGGAGAGTTTTATTAGTGGAGTATATATCACTAATGTAAAAAATAAAGAGAGTCCAAAATGGCTAAAAGATAGTCTGGAATCGATAGGAATGCGCTCCATTTCTGCAATAGTTGATATTACTAATTACATCATGATATCCTTTAATCGCCCAATGCATACATATAATGCAAAAAAAATAGAAGGAGAGCTCACAGTACGTAAAGCAAACGATGGAGAAAAATTTATTGGTTTAAATGATAAAGAATACTCATTGAACAAAGACATAAGCGTTATTTCTGATGATAAAAACGTTCAGGCAATTGCTGGAATTATGGGCAGTAAGTACAGTGAATGCACTCTTGAAACTACTGATATCTTTTTAGAGTCTGCTTGGTTTGACCCCATCTCCATCACTAAATCTTCAAGGCAGCTAGGCATCTCCACAGACTCAAGTTACAGATTTGCACGTTCAATTGACCCTGAATTTACCCTTGATGGACTCAATCTTGCAGCCAAAATGATTTTGGATTTATGTGGCGGAGAAGTGTCAAGCATAGTGTCTGCTGGCAATTTGAATAAGGCTTATACCAAGATAAATTTTGATTATCAGAATGCAAACAAACTTGGAAGTGTATCTGCATCACCTAATGAGGTATTCGATATTTTAACAAAGCTAGGGTTTAGTATCGATAAAAAAACCGAAGGTAATTGGAATATACAAGTACCAAGCTGGAGACCGGACGTAACCATACCTGCTGACTTAGTTGAAGAGGTAGTAAGAATATACGGCTATGATAAAATAAAGGAAGAGCAACTAGCAGAAGACGTTACAGTAGAAGAAGAGACACAAGATGATTTGCGCATTTTAATGACAAGCAGAGGGTTTCATGAAGTGATAACTTGGTCTTTTATGAGTGAATCAACAGCTGAAAAGTTTGGTTACTTGAATAAGTTATTCATTATCGATAATCCATTTAATAATAACTTCAATATAATGAGGCCAAGTGTCATACCAAATTTGTTGCAAGTCACTGCAGATAATATTGCTCACGGGATATCTGATCTCGCAATTTTTGAAATTGGACCAATTTATAATGGTGAGGCTCAGTCTAAGTACGTTTTAAGTGGAATTAGATCAGGAAATAATTCGCCGAAAAACCACTATAACACTGATAGAAAAATAGATATTTTTGACGCAAAGGCTGACCTCATAACAGCTTTGGAACTTTTTAATGTCAATTGTGATAATTTAGCAATAGAGAGAGCAGAAAAAGAATATTATCACCCAGGAAAATCAGGCTCCTTATCTTTTAGAAGTAAAATAGTTGGTTATTTTGGAGAATTGCATCCGAGTATATTGGATTTTTTTAACATCAAACAAAAAATTGTAGGCTTTGAGTTGATATTAGAAAATATCGAAAATTTACCTATAAGTAGAAAAAAATTTATCGATTATAAATATCAAAGTGTAAAACGCGACTTTGCATTTATTGTAAATAAAGATGTAGCAGCAGGCAGTATAATCAATATGGTGAAAAAAAGCTCAGAGCTCATCACAGAAGTTTTGATATTTGATGTATATCATGGAAACAATATAGAATCGAATAAGATGTCTATAGCATTTTCAGTTACTTTCTGCTCTCCAACTCACACTTTAACTGAAGAGGAAATCCAAAAAGAATCAAATATGATAGTAAACTTAGTGTGTGAAAATACTGAAGGAACTTTGAGAGCTCATTATTAAGCCGTAATCGCCGTTTCCTGATTTTGCTGTGTCACGTTTACTTCATCCAATTTATTCCCTATCTTGAATTCAATATCCTTGAAAAACCTATCCCACATTCCATGCAAATGCTCTTCTACTTTAGGCCAGACATCATTTTTAAATGTCGTTCCATCATCAGAAAATAAATTACCTAAAAAAACTCCAATTTCTTCATAACTTGATTGAAAATGTTGAAGAAATGTCTCTACTTCCTTATTAGTATCATGTGCCACACTCAATGCTTTCCCTTCTGTGCTATTATCTTTGTTTACAGTAGCTGACCATCCAATCACATTATAATTAAAACCAACTTTGAGAGAGTTCCAAATCCTCCACACACCACTCTCATTATCTTTTGGTACATTATTTATTATAAGATTTGCTAATCTCTCTACTAGAGGAGACAATAAATCTTGACAAAAGTGTTTGATATTATCTTTCATTTTAATTACAGGACTTTTTATGCACTTTTCTGCCAAATAGTACCCAAGCTCTGCTTTCTCTAGCAACTTCTTAATTGCTTCTTCATCAAAAATTTCATGCTCGAACGCCTCCAGTAAATCATCCTCTATTATTGCAAATTTTATTTTTTCACGAGATTCTAGCTCTTCTCTATAATTATTTTTTGTTTTTTCATTTATCAATAATCCTTCTTTTTCTAATTTTAACTGTTCTAATGCTTTTAGAATTTCTTTGTTATTTTCTAAGTGCTTCTGTATTAGCTTTGTATTTGGATGCTTTTCTCCTTTTCTCTTTCGCTCATCTTCTAAGTACTTATTTAAATCCTCACTTTCTTCTATTACTTCTATTACTTCTCTTAACGATATAGGTTGATCTAAGCATTCTGCAATTTTCACTCGGTGCACATTAATCCTCTGTACTAAATCCGGCTCCTTTTCCTCTAACAGCTTACATGAATTCTCTATACCCTTTGCTTGACTTTTAAACAAATCTTGCGTTTTACGTTTCGTTATTTCTAAATACATCTTTGCTATAAAATCATTCACTTTACCTGAAGCTTCTTCTAAACTTTCCCCATTCAAAGGACCTTTTATCTCCTCTTCTAAATCTCGAAACTGGTCTATTAAGCTTAGTATTCCTAACAGGCTTAACTCACCCTTTGCTTTTCTCATTACTGATTTTACTAGCCTTCGCTCAACTTCTTGATCACCATACTCGAACTTAAAAAGACCTTCTAATTTCCTTTTTAAATCATTGTCTGTTAAGTTATTTTTTCCTTCATCATATATTGCTTTCAATTTTTCATGTATCCTAATATATCTTTCCTGTCCTTCTTTTTTTAAACACTCAATCTCTCTTTTAGTGTTATCTAGAGCTTTCTTCGTTTCTTGAGGATATATATCCTTATAAACATCAATGATTGTACTCTTAGCTATTTTCCCTTCTTCTTTAAGTCGTTCCCACTCTGCTTTAAATACAGGAAGTGCATCATCACTTATATCTCTTGTTATCCCACCTACTTTTCCCAATGCTTCTAATCGATCATCTTCATCAGCTAAATCAAGTGCCTCTTTATTTTTCAGTTTTTTTATATCTCCTATTATCATCTCTTTCTCATTTGGTAATTCCTTACCTTGACTTTCTAATTTCTGTTTCACTAAAGTATTTTTTAGCTCATCCTCCAGTGAAAAATCTTCTCCCCGTCTATTTTGCTGAAACTTAATTGCTTGTATGAAGGCAACTTGATAAGCATTTTCTATCAAATGAGTTGTCAATTGATGGCCTATACTATCTACAACTTTCAGCCTGAATTCGTTCAACAATTCCTTCAGTTTATCATGTGTAATATCTTTCTTTTCTAGCTTCATCAGCTCTTCCATAGTTCTTGCGCATTCTTGAATCGAAGTTGCAAGCACACTCTTGATTTTATTACGCAAGGGCTTAAGACCATTTTTTAAATTGATGTTAGTTGACAATTTCAGTACGATATTGCGCTCTGAATCCCGCGTTACACTAAACCACTGATTATTTTCATTATCGCATAAATCTCTAAGTAATTGTTTAAATTGCGGTGGAAACTTTATTTCCATATCATATGCAATGCTTGACTCAGAAACCTCCATTTCATGAAAAGATACCTCTATATTTTGGTGCTTATTAGAATACTGCCCCATAGTTATTTTAAGAGCAGTAACTAAAGAGTGAGATAAATCTCTATTTAAAAGATAAAAAGTAGCCAAAGCAACTGTTGCAGGAACGATTAAGGCTACAAGCACAGTCACATTAACAAAAATTGCCATTGCAGCAAGAGCGCCATATGCCAATCTTTTTGGCACACCTGTTTCACTCTTTTTTGTCTTATCTTTCACTACACCTTCTTGTGTCTTGCTATTTGCTTTAAATCTACTGTATATGACTAACCCCAGTGCAGTAAAAGCAATATAAGGAAGCATTAAAACTGACAGAGCTAAATTTAATATTTTCTTCTCTGGGCAAGCTCTGTTTATCTCTTTCAATATTTCGCTTGACATATTATACCAGGAGGTAAAAAAGTCAGAATTATAATCTTTATAATGAAATATACTGAGCGGAACATTAAAAGCAGCTATTTGTTTAATTAACCAATCCTGCTTACTTACAGCATCAAAAAACTCTTCTTCCTCTTCTGAATTAGCAAGACCTAAATCATTCCCTTCTTCTACATTAGAAACATCTTCCATAGCATCAAAAAACTCTTCTTCCTCTTCCAAAGCAACATTGGAAATAGATTCTACTTTACCTAAACCATCACTGTTGTTATTTAAATCAATAACTTCTCTATGACCATCTGCAACAACTTGATTCATATCACCACCCTACTTAAAGCAATTTAAGTATAGCATAAACATTACTAACTTTGCAACTTTATTAACTTAATACCAACTGTCAAACCTTGGTATTCCTTAGAATAGAAATCGGCCTCGATCTCTTTATTAGTGTCCAAAGATAAGGCAAGGGTCTGATCTTTTATATATTCAACCCATGTATTTATTGCTTCCTTAATTTTCTCATCTTCTGCTTTGATTATTACTCTGATTCTATCTGATATATAAAAATCAGCCTGTTTTCTAGTTTCTTGAATAAGCCTCACAATATCTCTTGCCAGCCCTTCTAGAATTAGTTCATTATTTAATTCAGTATTTAGAATAACAACTCCTTTGTTATTATCAAACACAGCAGAATATTCACTGTTTGCTTTTAATAATAGTTCATATTCACCTTTTTCCATAGTATAGCTCTCTGTTTCATCTCCCAAAAATATCTGTTCGTTTTCAACTTGCTTCCACTTTCCTTCCTTAACGTATTGAACTAGTTTCTTGATTTTGTCTGGAACTTTTCTTCCAAGCACAGGAAAATTTAATTTTAACTCTAGTGATGCAACCTCTTTCAATTCACTTACTATTTCTAGTTCTTTTACATTCACCTCATCTCTTACCATCTCTTGATATTCATCTTCAAGAAAATTGCAGGAAGACTTATGATAAATAGTCATGCTACCAAGTGGCTGCCTTATACGTATGTTAAACATGTTTCTAATAGAGAGTGCAGCATTACATATTTCCCTTACCAAATCCATCTTGGCAATGAGTTCACTATTATATCTATCTAATTGTGGAAAATCAGCCAAATGAACAGATGTTTCTTTGTACTTAAGCCCTTGCCATATAGTCTCTGTTATAAGTGGCAACAAAGGAGCTGCAGCCCGTAGTATGTAATAAAAAACTGTGTATAGAACATTATAAGCGTCGGTTTTATCTTGATCTAAGTCACTTTTCCAAAAACGCTCGCGACTGCGACGAATATACCAATTATTTAGCACTTCAAAAAAATCTGTCAAGATTTTGCAAGCTTCCTGAGAGTTATAGTTGTTCATAGAAGCTCGCATACCTTCCACAGCTTCAAAACATTTTGAAATCATGTAGCAATCAATAGTATTCTGATAATCCCTACAAATCTCAGCTTTAATTCCATCTGCATTTGCATACATAGTAAAAAAGTGATAACTGTTCCAAATAGGTTTTATTACGTTTTTCAGAACATCACGCACTAAATTTCCTTCTTTGTCGAGTAGTAAATTACCACCGCAGACAATGGAACCAGACAGCATAAGAAAACGCAGCGCATCAGAACCATATTTGTCAAACACTTCCATTGGGTCCGCATAATTATTCAGACGTTTGGATAATTTCTGCCCTTTCACATCAAGAACCACACCGTGGCATATGCAGTTCTTAAATGGCTCACTGTCAAATAAAGCAGTGGAAAGCACAAAAAGCGTATAGAACCATCCTCTTGTTTGTGCTATATATTCAGTGATAAAATCCGCAGGGAAATTTTTCTCGAACCATTCTTTATTTTCAAACGGATAGTGAACTTGCGCGAACGGCATCGAGCCAGACTCAAACCAACAATCAAACACATCAGGCACACGACGCATAACTGATTTTCCTTTTGGATCATCAGGATTTGGTCTCGTCAAAGTATCGATAAACGGTCTGTGCAAGTCATCTATCTTAACATTAAAGTCTCGCTCTAGTTCTGCTATTGAGCCATACACATCCACTCTTGGATATTTTGCATCGTCTGATTTCCACACAGGAATTGGAGTACCCCAGAATCGATTGCGTGAAATAGACCAGTCGTGCGCTCCTTCAAGCCATTTTCTAAATTGACCATCTCTTATATGATTTGGCATCCAATTAACTCTCTTATTTAGCTCTGTCATTCTTCCCTTAAACTTTGTCACAGCAACATACCAAGAAGGCATAGTGCGGTAGATTAAAGGAGTGTCAGTTCTCCAGCAGTGTGGATAATTGTGAATATATTGCTCAGTTTTAAACCAGCTCCCCTGCCTTTTTAATTTCTTGATTACTGTATCATTGGCATCAAAAACATGAACTCCTGCCAAATCTGAAACTTCAGTAGTAAATTTTCCAGCGTTATCAACTGGACAAACAGCTCGAATATCATGGCTTTGGCAAAGGTAAAAATCTTCTTCACCAAATCCAGGAGCAGTGTGCACAACACCAGTACCATCTTCTCCTGTAACATAATCAGCAATGAAAACACGGAACGCATTTTTTGTATCTTTAAAGTAATCAAACAGTGGTTTATAGGAAAGACCTGCAAGATCACTCGCTTTAAGTTTTGTATTACAGTTTTCATATTGAATATTGCTTTGTTCACAGTGGCTGACAAATTTCTCTAAATAACTTTCAGCAAAGATGCAGACTTCACCATTTACTAACACCATACAATACTCAATATCCTCCCCTACTGCCAGTGCAAGATTGCTCGGCAACGTCCAAGGCGTTGTAGTCCAAGCAAGTAATCTACATTTTTGTTTAAATTGCTTTGGATTTTCTAAAAGTTCAAAAGCAACAGTTACAGCTTTGCTAATTTTTTCTCTATATGCATTATCAAGCCTTGTTTCAAAATTAGAGAGTGGAGTTTCGCACGCCCAGCTATAGGGAACAACGCGTATTGATTCATACACCAGACCTTTATCATAAAGCTGCTTAAATGCCCACATGACCGACTCCATGAATGACTTATCCATAGTCTTATAGTCATTGTGAAAATCTACCCATCTTGCTTGTCTATTTACATACTTCTCCCATTCTGATGAAAATTTCATCACAGAAGTACGGCAATGATTATTGAATTTTTCAATGCCAAATTTCTCTATCTCAGTTCTACCAGATATTCTAAGTTCCTTTTCCGCGCCCATCTCAGCCGGTAGCCCATGGCAATCCCAACCAAATCTGCGTTCAACCCTTTTTTGCAGCATAGTTTGATATCTTGCAAATGCATCTTTTATAAAACCAGTAAGCAAGTGTCCGTAATGCGGAAGTCCATTTGCAAACGGAGGCCCATCATAAAATACAAAACAATGATCCTTGGAACGTTTCTCGACTGACTGCTCAAAAATTTTATTTTCCTGCCAAAATTTTATGATTTCCTTTTCTAGCAATGAAAAATCAGGACTGCTGCTTGTATCAGGATAATACTTCATATTCATTTTAACTGGATAAAATCAAAGAATATAGAGCTTTCCAGAAAATTACAAATTCAAAAACTCTGTTTCTATAAACATTGATAGGTGTTGACATTATTATACAGCATATTAATAAATCAGACTTATTTACTTAAGTTAAAGATGAATAAAGACAATAACAGTTGGCCTTATTAGAAATTTCACGATGCTAACAAAAATAATAGTAAAAGCAGCGTTATTTGGAGATCGCTTTCTTATGAATATAATAATTCTGGAAAGGTTGAAAAAGTACACTATCAGTGGGAAAAGAAAAAAAATCCCGCAAATCTATTACATCAAGTCTCATATGATTGCGTAACAGAGAGTTGTAGTCCCTTAAGGATTAAATCTAGATAGCTTATAAACTTATAAAAACACACAAAGTGCTTCTACATGAGACCATGGGAGCACTTTTCTCTAATTAGGCAGCGCATCCCAACAAACTATTTTGCCGAGCTTCCAATATCCTTACATTTACTATTTTATCTTTGTATTTATCGTCAGGATCATCAACGCATACTGATTGCATGTATGGGCTTTTACCAATAATTTGATTTTGGTGTTTACCTTTTTTATCACTGAATAGAACAGGAATAGTTTTTCCTATCATACTCTGATTAAATTCAAGTTGTTGCTTGCTAATTAATTCCTGTAAACGAAGAAGACGCTCTGTTTTAACCTCTTCTGGTACTTGATCTTTTCTTTCCGCCCCTGGCGTTCCTGGCCTTGGGCTATATTTAAAACTATAAGCCTGAGCGTACTTTACTTTTTCTACTAACTTCATAGTTTCCTCAAAATCTTTTTCAGTTTCTCCAGGAAAACCAACAATAAAATCAGAAGAAAATTCGATTTCAGGTTTCAATTTGCGAAATCTGTCTATTATTTCCAAATACTCCTCTGCAGTGTGTTTTCTATTCATTGCATGCAATATTTTATTCGAACCTGACTGCACAGGTAGGTGAACAAACGGCATGAGTTTTGATTCCTCCGCATGTACCAAGTAGAGAGATTCGTGCATATCTCTTGGATGAGAAGTTGTGTAGCGGATTCTTTCTAGCTTTTCAATTTTAGCAATGTGACTAATTAATTTTCCTAAATCCCACACCTCTCCTTCGCACTCTCCATGATAAGCATTAACATTTTGACCGAGCAAATTGATTTCCCTTGCCCCATTTGCAACTAACTTCAATGTTTCACGGAATATTTCATTTACTGGTCGTGAATACTCAGCCCCGCGTGTATATGGTACCACACAAAACGTACAAAATTTATCACAACCTTCTTGTATGGCAAGAAACGCAGAAGACCCCTGGCTATTGCCATAGCATTCATCTGGCAATTTATCAAACTTCGCAACTTCTGGAAAATCAGTATTTATTACATGACCTTTACTTCTGCTTGCTTTGACTATTAACTCCGGTAAAGCAGAAATACTCTGCGGACCAACAACAATATCAACAAAAGGAGCCCTTCTGAACACTTCTTCTCCCTCTGCTTGCGCTACACATCCAGCCACCACTATGGTCATTTCCTTATTTTTTTGTGATGAATGGATTCTTCCAAGCTCTGAGTAAAGCTTTTCTGCTGCCTTTTCTCTAATATGACAAGTATTTAATATCACCAAATCAGCTTGTTCTGCATCACTAACAACGTTGAACCCTAAAGGCTTAACTATATTCTCCATTAAAATGGAGTCATAAACGTTCATCTGACAGCCGTAAGTTTTAATATATAGGCCTTTCATATTTAAAATTCTTCACACAAATTCTAGCAAATTATACGAAAAACTGAATTCTAGTACAACAGCCAATAAAGATTGCTTGACAAACCTTCTCGCTTTCCTTACTCTAACAGTAGAGGTATTTTAAGAGCTCAAAAATCTATCTTCGTCTGCAGACTTTTTAGTCAATTTTTCAAAAAAAAACGTAGTGTATCTTCTTCAGCACGTGTTCAAATTCTGTTGTATATGCGCTGCATTTTCTTTCTAATCTTTCAGGAGGATTTTATGTCCAGAATTCCAGATACTTAACCTTTATTCTTAAGCTAAAAACCGATTGGTACCTATGGTTTTTATAAAGAAAGTGCAAAAAATACTTTAAAGAATATGAAATAAAGGTAGAAAAGGTTTGAGTAACCAAAAACTGTTTCCAGGCATAAATTTGTTATGTATACCAAAAAGTAATTACACTAATATAATATTCACACTTATATGCTAATATAGATATAATACTAATTAAAGAGCATGTTATGCAAGAAGAAGTATCAGATTTTACAGATGCTCTTTGTCAAAATAAATGTGATTCCTTTCGAGTGACACTCTCCTATATCTTTCTTTAGGTTATACAGAAGTCTAACACAATTATAGAACAAGCGTAAAAGTTCTGGTAAAGTAGTTTTATTTACAAAAAATATGCTACTTGATATTGAAAAACGCAGCATAACAAATGCACTGTGGAAGTTACAAGAAGCAGATCAAAGGGAGATTTTTACTCTTATACAGAGATTTGAGTTGCCAGAAATATTAGCAAGAATATTAGTTGCTCGTGGTGTTAACATAGAAAATGCACATGACTTCTTACACCCACTAATCAGATCGCTATTACCAGATCCCTTTCACCTCCTTGATATGGATAAAGCTGTTTCTCACATAATAAAAGCAATAAACAATAATGAGAATATTGCAATATTTGGTGATTACGATGTTGATGGTGCAACGTCATCAGCATTGATTAATAGGTACCTAAGAGCGATTGGAACACGCTCTATAATCTATATTCCAGATCGTGTTGATGAGGGCTATGGATTGAACACAGATGCTTTATTACAACTTAAAAAGAATGGTATTGATTTATGTATTTCTGTTGATTGCGGTACGCTTGCATATCAACCAATAGAAGATGCAAAAGTCTTTGGACTTGATATTATAGTTGTCGACCATCACCTTGGAACAGAAAAATTACCAAGTGCTGTAGCAGTTGTTAATCCCAACCGCCTTGATGAGAGCTCTCCTTATAATAACTTAGCAGCAGTTGGAATGTCATTTCTGCTAATTGTTGCTCTTAACAGAATCCTACGTGAGCAAGGATTTTTTACCAACAAAAAAGAACCAGATTTATTTGATCTACTGGATTTGGTTGCTCTTGGAACTGTTTGCGATGTTATGCAGATTACAGGCCTAAATAGGGCTTTTGTTTTACAAGGATTAAAAGTTATGTCAGCAAGAAAAAATGTTGGCTTACGTGTTTTGTTTGACGCTTTGGGAATCCTTGAAAAACCAAGTGTTTCACGATTAGGGTTTAGTATTGGGCCATGTATAAATGCCGGAGGAAGAATTGGAGAAGCATCGCTCGGTGCAAGGTTGCTTTCCACCGATGATGATGATGATGCACATTCAATCGCGCTAAAACTAATAGATTTGAATAATGCAAGAAAAATGCTAGAAAATGAGGCTATTTTGGAAGCCACAACACAAGCGGAAAATTTTGCCCACTTAGGTGTAAATTTTATAATGGTAAGTGGTAATTGGCACCAGGGAATAATTGGTATCATTGCATCAAGACTAAAAGAGCAGTTTCACTTACCAACGATAGTGATATCTTTAAACAATGGAATAGGAAAAGCAAGCTGTAGGTCAATTTCTGGAGTAGATATTGGTGCTGCGGTTCTTTCTGCAAAATTTACCAACCTAATCATTGAAGGTGGTGGTCACAGTATGGCAGCAGGATTTTCGATTGAAGAAGATAAAATAAGTGATCTACATGATTTTTTTACTGAAAGATTTGCAAACTCCACAAACGATAAAACTATAAAAGCTGATGGTATAGTAACAGCTAAAGCAATAAACTTATCCCTTTGGAATCAACTGCAGCGCTTAGAGCCATTTGGAGCTGGCAATCCTGAACCAAGATTCATCATTCAAGGGGCAAAGATAAGAAAGCCGGAAGTTATAGGAGTTGACCATATAAAATGTTTTATTGCTGACGATAATGTTATGGTCAAAGCTATTGCGTTTCGCTGTGCAAATACTGAGCTCGGCTCTGCTATTATGCAGGGTAATGTTAAAGCCATTTTGGGTAAAATCTCTATGAATTACTGGAATGGCAATGAATTTATACAATTTATGATAGAAGATGTCTTAACCATTAGTTAAGTTACTATTTTAAAATAATTACCTATCAATCTCACCAAAGACTATGTCGAGTGAACCGATAATTGCTGCAATGTCAGCAAGCATGTGTCCTTTTGCCATGAAATCTAAGGCCTGTAAATGCGCAAAGCCAGGTGCTCTTATTCGACATCTATAAGGTCTATTGGTACCATCTGAAACTATATATACTCCAAACTCACCTTTTGGTGCTTCAACAGCCACATATGCCTCACCTTCTGGCACATGATATCCTTCTGAATAAAGCTTAAAATGATGAATCATAGCCTCCATAGATTCTTTCATTTCTGCTCTTGGCGGTGGAGAAATTTTTCTATCTTCAGTTTTTATTGGCCCTTTAGGAATTTTCTCTATGCATTGCTTCACCAAGCTAATAGATTGCCTAATCTCTGCCATTCTTACTAAATAACGGTCATAACAGTCACCATTTTGGCCGATAGGTATATCAAAATCTAACTGATCATATATCTCATATGGCTGGCTTTTTCGCAAGTCCCAAGCAAGTCCAGCAGCACGGAGCATTGGTCCACTAAAGCCCCAATCAAGCGCCTGTTTTATTGATATTTCACTAATTCCTACAGTGCGTTGCTTCCATATCCTATTTTCTGTTAGAAGCTCATCAACATCATCTATATACTTTGGAAATTGCTCTATAAATTTTGCAATATCTTCAATCAAACCTTCTGGGATATCTGCTGCAAGTCCACCTGGCCTTATATAAGCTGCGTGAAATCTTGCACCTGAGGCCCTTTCATAGAACTCGAGTATTTTTTCTCTCTCTTCAAAGAGCCATAAAAGAGGAGTCATCGCCCCAACATCAAGTGCTTGGGAAGAGATATTTAGTAAATGATTTAGTATTCTTGTCAGCTCACAAAATAGAACACGCAAATATTTTGCCCTAATCGGAACTTCGCACTGCAATAATTTCTCTACACATAACGAATATGCATGCTCTTGTGACATTGGTGACACATAATCAAGGCGGTCAAAATAAGGCAGAGCTTGAAGATACGTTTTATGTTCTATCAACTTCTCAGTGCCACGGTGCAAAAGCCCAATATGGGGATCTGCCCTCTCGATCACTTCACCATCCATCTCTAAAACAAGACGTAACACCCCGTGTGCAGCTGGGTGCTGAGGGCCAAAATTTAGCATCATTGTCTTTAGATCAGGCATGCTTTGGTAGCTTAAGGTATTGGAATTGTATAGGGTAAAATGTGCTTAAAGTCAATAGGCTTCTTGTACAAGCTATAACTCATCGTTACAATAGAAAAACTCTCAAAAACTTCACCACTTCTTCATAATCTGATAGACAATGTTTATGTGTCACATACAATTATTGCACTTATGTTGATCAAGGCAGCAAAATTATGTATAGATAATTTTGATTGAGAAATAGTTTTTCTACTATATAAATTCTACTTTAGAGTAATCAAAATTAATGAAAGACAATAAATATAGTTTAGGTTTAAGGATCATTCATTGGTTAATGTCTGCTTTTATTATTGGCATGCTTTGTTCTGGGCTGTACATGAAAAGTTTGCCGATTAGCAGTGAAATTAAATTCAGCATATACGCTGTTCATAAGGCTTGTGGTATCACCGTTCTTGGATTAATTATAGTACGTATATTTTTTCGCGTCTTTACTTATGTTCCGCCATTACCAGCCAATTTTTCTCGATTTGTAATCAATGCGAGCAAAACGATACACTTTGGTTTATATGCTTTGATGGTGCTAATGCCACTATCTGGTTATGTCATGTCTTCTGCTTCTAGCAAAGAGATCAAATATTTTTTCCATATCCCTTTATTAATTAACCATAATGAAGATCTAGCTAGTGCAGCTAATCAGTTACACTCGATACTTGCATATTTTATGATACTCTTTATAGCCTTGCATATAATTGGTGCTTTAAAACACACATTTATAGATAAACAAAACATTTTTAAACGTATGATATAGGTTATATGTTAAGTAGCCTCTGGAAAAAAGGAACAAATTTTCTCGGTAGTGAGTTTGCCATAATGGGTGGCGCTATGAGCTGGGTTTCAGAGAGAAATTTGGTTTCAGCAATCTCAAATGCTGGTGGATTTGGCGTGATTGCTTGCGGTGCAATGTTTCCAGACTTACTGAAAAAAGAAATCATAGAGACACAGAAATTAACTAACAAACCATTTGGTGTAAATCTAATTACTATGCACCCAAAGTTGAGTGAGTTGATAGATGTGTGCATTGAAACGAAAGTAAGCCATATAGTGCTTGCCGGTGGACTACCAACGAAGCCTAATATAGAAAAAATCAAGAGTGCGGGCATTGAAGTTATGTGTTTTGCACCAGCATTAAGCCTCGCGAAAAGGTTAGTAAAAATGGGAGTAGATGCGTTAATAATAGAAGGTATGGAAGCAGGAGGACATATCGGTCCTGTTAGCACTTCTGTTCTCGCACAAGAGATATTACCTCATTTTAAAAATGAGAAAACACCGGTGTTTGTTGCAGGTGGAATAGGAAGAGGCGAAATGATAGTGAACTACCTAGAAATGGGAGCAAGTGGCTGTCAAATAGGTACATTATTTGTCTGCACGAATGAGTCAATCGCTCACAAAAATTTTAAAGAAGTATTCATCAAATCAGCTGCGCGTAATGCTGTATCTTCTGTGCAGATTAGTGCTGATTTCCCTGTAATTCCAGTAAGGGCTATAGTTAACAAAGCAAGTGACGATTTTATGGAGCATCAAAGAGACATTATTGATAAATATCAAAATGGAGAAATCTCAAAAGAAAATGGGCAGCTTGAAATAGAAAAGTTCTGGGCTGGAGCCTTAAGAAGGGCAGTAATTGATGGAGATGTTGAAACAGGATCTTTAATGGCCGGTCAAAGTGTTGGCATGGTTGATAGAGAAAAGCCTGTAAAAGAAGTGATAGATATGTTAGTTCAACAGGCAAGCAATTATGTTGAAATGTAAAATCAGTAATCAGCAAAGAAAATTGTTAGCAAATTGCTATAATTATCCGCAATAAGGCATAACTGCCCAGTTTTAATGTAAAATTAACGCTAAAGAGGTATTCATACATTTTGTTATGTATGGAGAAATGTTATGCTAAGTCGTTTTGCAAAACATCAGAAGAGTGAAGATATTAATCAACAATTGTACAATGCTATATACAAAAAGGTCACAAAAAAAACACATAATCATGGAAATCTAAAAAAGGGAGATGGAACTATCGCAAAATGCATAGAGTTGTTTAACAAAGGAGCTGATCCCAACGTATTAATTGAATTAGAAAAGTCATTGAGAAAACAAGAAGAATATTATAAATATTATATTGACAACTTCCTTCCAGCATTGAAAACAAAAGTGATAGAGTCAGAGGAATTAATGAAATCTTCAGTACTTAACAATGAAGAAAAATCATCACAAAGATCACCAACAAGAAGAGGAAAAATATTAGAAATAATTTTAGAGATTACAGGGATTACTAATAAAAGTAGTGACAAAGATCATTCTAGTAGCACTATTCAAAATCAGAAAAGTCTTAGAAGTAATCAAGCAAATAGACAAAATAATACTATGGAACTATTTAACAAACAAATTCTTTCTGGTGAAGTTGAAATTCCCAAAAATTCAGGTATTAATCCTCTGGAAAAGGATTCTTTAGCTAAGGGTGTAAGTGGAAAAGGAATCTCTGGAACATATAATCCCTTGAGAAGTTTAGATAGTTATGATGCTTCAACAATTCTTACATCAAAACAACCGCAAGCAAGAAAGAAGATCACACAATCACAATTGAATAGTCAATCTGATCTTTCGATTGATAGTAAAGATTTAAAAAATGAAAAGCCTAATATAACTGTGAATGCTGTAGAAGTGCCAAGTGGTGCAAATACTTCTAAACTCAGTAGTAGTAGTAGTGATTTAGATAGTCGAATAAATTCATCTAGCTTGGCATCAAGTAGCAGAAGGAACAGCTTAACTTCAGTAACAAGCATTTCATCTGAGGAAAGTGTACACTTAAAATTAAACCCTGCTGAGGAAGATAATAGTTTGCAACTAGAAGATGAAGGAAAAACAAAATTAGCACATCCGAACAAAACAAGACCCAAAGGCCCAAGCGGAAGAAGATCCCCTTCTAAACATTATAAGAAGACTGAAGAAGGTCCTCATTGTGTGATCTCAGTGACAGGCAGTAAGGTAAAAGATACAATGCAATCCAATAATTATGAAAATAATAGTAAAATTAAACAACTCAATAACAAAAACCTTCACGTCGCACTTGTAACAAGTTCTGCTCTCTTAGCAATAGGGTGCATTTTTGCAGGAGCAATGACATCAGGATTAGTAGGAGCAGGACTGTTTGTGGTGGCTGCAGTGTTTGCTACAGCTGCTGCTGCTGAATTTTGTTCAAATATTCTGTCAAGTAAATTGATATCCATTAGTGTGAGTCCTCTTGTTGATAATAAAGGGCTAACACAGTGATAAAAGTTAAATATGAGTTACTTATGGTGAGCAAGTGAATTCGGTTCTTGCCTATTGATGTAAAAATTGTTACAGTTAAGGAGTATCTTAAAGGTATTTAGCTGATGCGTATTCAATTGGGTAAAGTTTTTGCTATTGTAGCCCTGTTAAGTTTTATCTTCATGTCATGTTCTAGCAAAGCAAGTGATGAATTGAAAAATATACCAGGAACGTTGAAAGAACTTATTTCTTCATTTTCAGTTAAAGATACTATGGAAAATATGAATCCTTCGACAATTATAGGGTTATGTATAGCTACAGTGATACTTGCAGTAGTGTTCAGAGGTCTAATTTTCTTCATGATACTGTTTGGTGTACTGATCATGATGTTTGGGAGTACAGAAAAAGCAACAGATTACTTGAAAGAAAAATTCAACTTTGCAAAAGATATAAAATTACAGCCCGACAGCGAAGAAAAAGATAAAAATTAAGATAGTATTTTTATGTTTTTTAATTATCTTTTTATTGAATACACATAATGTTGTATGCAACCAAAAGTACCGGCCACTAGCTCTAATTCTGAAAAAAAGAACAATTTAGCGTTACTAGAAAGTATTAATTTAGATTTTATCCCTTATGCTTGCCACTACGATGAAGAAACTATACTAACAAAACAGGGGGAATTGTTAAAAATAATCAAGTTAGAAGACTATTCTTCAGTTGATAACTATGGTGATCTTAGAACTGAAATTAGAAAAAGTATATCAAAAAATATCCAGAGTTTATATTTTACAGTTTGGATTCACACTGTCCGTAAGCGCAATAAACTGAGCTTACAGTGGAATAAAACTGCAGACTTTTCCGATCAGCTACACTCAACGTGGTTTAATAAACTAGTTGATAGTAAACTACAGTATATAAATGAGTTATACATTGTGGTGTTACTTAGTGATTTTGGCAAACATATTAATAATGCATTTTTTTTTGGCAGGATAAAGAATAGGCACAAGTTATTTTTACAAAAAAATCATCAAGAATTACAAAAAATAACTGACCTGATTCAAAAAGATTTAGAACCTTTTGGAGCTAAAAAACTGGGCCTTAGGTCTAGTGAAGGCAAAATATATTCTCAAATGATGGAATTTCTCCATTACATTATTACATTAACGCACAAAGATTATCCAATATGTGAAAGGGATCTATCGCAGCATGTGAAAAACCTAAAAGTAGCTTTTGGTTTCAATAAATTTCAAACATCGTTTGAAGGTCAACAGAAGTTTGGTTCTATTTTTTGCATAAAGGAATATCGAGAAATCCCCTTAGAAAATATAGATAGGTGTTTGCAACTTGACTCTGAGCTTATCATCACAGAAATAATAATATTTACTAGTAATAATAAAGCAGTAAAAGAATTTAAAAAACAAATTAATATACTGCAAATCAGTGAGGACAATACCTTACTTCAAAACTCAGGAATAAATGAAATAATAGAGCTTGAAAAAATTTCTGCTATGGATTTTTGTCAACAGAAAATTATTGTTACAATCTTTGCAGATGATAAGAATAGGTTAGCTAAAAATATCAGCGATTTATCCTCTGTAATGTCGTTAATCGGGTTGATGATGTTTAGAACTGATCTGCACATGGAAAATCATTTTTGGGCACAGCTTCCTGGAAACTTTGCTTTTGTTACACAACCAAAAAATATATTAGAAAAATATGCTTGCAGCTTTGCTATGTTGCATGATTTTACATCAGGTACGTTAAAAGGAGGAAGATGGAAAGAAGCAGTAACAGTTTTTTTTTCAAAAAAAGGCAGTCCTTACTTTTTTAACTTTCATGGAAAGAAAAATAATGGTCATACCACAATACTTGGAGCTCCAAATTCAGGTAGAACCTCACTGATCAATTTCTTACTTTCGGAATCAAGAAAATTTAACCCTAGGATTGTTATATTGGATAATACTGGAAAATCAATAATATTTACTAAAGCAGTAAGCGGCCAATATTACATAATTGATCCAAAATATAAAGATAAAAGTCTAAAATTTAACCCACTGAACATTGAAGATAGTGCTTCTAATCGCAATATGCTTGTTGAATTGATCAAAAGGATGGTTGCAAATGCAAGTTTGGTAGACGTAGAAGAAAAGACAAAAAAAATTGTAGATTCTATATTTGCTATACCAAGAGAATCGCGATCTATTTCTCAAATTTCTGAAGTGCTTTTACTTCTTGGAGGCAAAATAAGTAAATGGTGTGGTGAAGGTGAATTTGCTTACTTATTCCAAGATGGTGATGAGTCAGATATTGACTGGGGAACAAAAACTATATCCCTCAATACTGCAAATCTCACTAAGCAAAAAGAATGTATGTCCGTGATACTTTACTATTTCTTATACTCTTTCGAAGCAAAATGTGATGGCTCACCTGCAATACTTGTTTTGGATGAAGCATGGGAGATAAGTAATATTTTTCCTACAGAGGGAGAGTTTGACGACTGGATGCAAAGAATGACAAAGTTAAATGTTGTAGTAATTCTAAGTACTGAAAACTTAAACCTAGCATTTGCTAGCAAGTTTACTCAATATTTAGATAAGCATGTCGATACGAGAATCCTGATGCCGAACATAAATGCAAACAGGTTATACATGAAAGCATTTTCTCTGTCGAAAGAGGAACTGAATGTCATTTTGCAAACACCAACACAGGAAGGTTTATTTTTGATAAAGCAATACAAAGGTTTAGTAACTTTAAATCTAGATTTGAAGAATATGAAAGAAATACATGTACTTTCAGCTAATAAAGAGACTATAAAGTATATGTATGAAGCAATAAAGGAAAAAGGCGAAAAAGTGAGTAAGTGGTTACCGGCGTTCTATGAAAAATGTAAAGCTTAATTTTTTATTGATATTCTCCTTGATATTTTGTCTTTCTTATCAAGGATATGCTGATTGTCCGTATTTTGTAAAGAGCAATACTGAACTTGAGGTTGTAGGAAATAAAACAGGAAAAGGTATTGCAAATTTTTTTAAAGGCAAGTGGAGCGATTTAGACTTTGACAAAAAATTATTGCAATTTATTAAAGTTACAGCAGTAAATAATCAGGGACCAGAAGGTTACTTCGATCCAAAGATTAAGGTCTGCAATTACGAAGGGAACGACAACTGTTATATATTATCCAGTGGAACATCTTGCCACAAAATATATGGCACACAAGCCACAGGTGCTGGAGTTTCTGCAGCAGCTTTTATCGATTGGGAAGGAGATAAAATGTTAGCTGATGGAACAATTAAGACAGATAACAGTAAAGAAATCAAAGAAGGAATTGCGAAACGCCTTGAATGGGAATGGGCAGATGGTGTTACTGATGAAGAAAAAGTAAAATTTGTTAATGCCCCTAAAATATGCGCTTGTAGTCAAAAGGGGGCTTGTATGTCAGGAATTTCTTCATGGGGCTCTAGAGTATTTTCAGGGGAAAATATTTTCCGTCCAGGGAATATGGAAAATGTTTGCGATACCTGCTATCAAACCAAAGTACAATGTGTGCCTGTACCACTTGCACCTGGCCCACCTCCATTTTGTGAACAACTTGCGATGTCACCACCACAAGTTAGAATTGTTCCTATAACAAATGAAGAAAATGATTATTTCCATCCAAGAGTTGGAGTCATTATTGGTGAGCTGAAAGAAAGAAGGGAGCTACCTTTTCCGCGCGGTTTTTCAAATAGTGAGAATACTCCAATTTATCCATTTACTATTAAAGATACTATCCATTATCTCAAAACCTATAGAAAAAAAGGTCAGCTCTGCGCTGAATACTATGGTACTGAGGAAGAAGAGTCCGAAAGAAAATTACAATTTCCTGCTCGCTGCTTCCCAGCGCCACCTGCTCCAAAGATTGAAGAAGTGAGCATACCAAAGCCTAATGAGGGTAAAGGCGAAAATACGCTAAAAGTAAAAATAAAGATGAGTGAGAACGTTTGTACTTATGACGCACGTGGAACTCACAGTAATGGCATCTGTACTTTTTATGTTAATAAAAATTCTCCTACATATGTTGGCCATCTACCTTTAAAAGTAGTAAAGCCAGCAATAGTGGCAAAAACAACTGATAGCAGTAACAGTAAAAGCGACATCGATAGCGTAATAGAAGGTATATTAAAAAATAATTCGCAATTTGAAGTTCTAGAAAAATATGGGTATGTTCCCGATATCGAAGCAGAATGTAAAGAGCTTCAGAATGGTAAGTGCAAACTAGATGGCTCAGGATATCCAAAAGTAGAAATAAAATATAAAGAAAATTCTAAAAGTAAAATGCTCTGCCTTTCTGGGTGGCAACCAGAACCAGAGGAGTTTGTTCTTAAAAAAGAAAGTAAGCTAATATCGCTAAAATCAATGGGGGCAAGATACAATAAATACAATACTGTTTATTCAAAGGAGTCTGATCAGCTTTATTATTTTCCCTGTAACGAAACAATTGAGGTTTTAGCAAAGCCACAAGATGCACTGAATGAAATAATATTTAATAAAAAAGGATATATTTCCATTCCTGCTGAAAATAAGTCTAGAGATAACTGCATGGCAAAAGAGGATAAAGAGGTAGATACAAAACAAAATTGTGACAAATGCAAAATAGTATATGAGTTAACAGATGGAAAGTATGAAGAAAAAAACTGTAATCACGGTGATGATGGTTGCCTCTGCTTTGATGGAGTATGTAGTCGCTCAACACAGTATGTAGATAAGAATGATAAACTATTTTACTTAAGATATGAGGAAGTGGATTGCAAGGATAAGGATGGTAAAACAGTAAAAAACGAGAAAGGTGAAATACAAAAGTGCACACAATTAAAAAATCAACCGATTAAAGCAAATAGAACAGAAGTCTTTTATGCTGATAAATTGTGTAGGTTCGATTTAGAGGGTTTAAAAAAGAGATTACGTGAAATAATAATAGCACAATTGAAACATAAGAAGCAGATTATTGAAAACAGGGATCAAAAACTTTATGAGCTTGGAGATGGCTATACAGATGATCTGTCAATGTATGATTACGTTGAAATAGAAGCATGGGGAGGTGGTGAAGCTGGTCATATAGCTGATAAAGCTCAGTCTACTGTAAGTAGACTAGGAATGCCAGGTGATTACATTAAAGCTAAACTAAAAATCAACCCCAATTATCCCTATATTAAAGTAAAAGTGACAGAAGGAGGTGGTGGACAAGAAGATGATGAATCTAACAAGGATGGGGGACCAACTTTAATAAAAATGTGCAGAGACTCTTCAGAAACAATTTGTAAAGATTTAATTACTGTTGCAGGCGGAGGTACATACAGAACCTATGGGGGAAAGAATTACAAAGATACAATAATTCATGAACAAAGTTTAAAATTAAAAGAAGAAATTAAGAAAGGGGACAAGCTAAACTCTAGTAAAGATAATAAAATAGCATATATAGAAAATGGTGAGATTGGGTATAAAGATGTAACAAAATGTAGTAAAAACTACGTGAATAAAACATATGGTGCTGGTGGTTGTATCAACGAAAGCAGCAAAAGTTATAGCAAGGGCGCTCCTGGTTATGTGAAAATTAAACCTATATTTGATGAAATTAATAAAGAAAGAGTAAAAAAAATAGATGATGCTATTGAAAAAATGATACAAAATCCAGATGACATCACAGGTATTGATGATTCCTTAATAAATAAACTTGATAAAAAGATTATTGATACAATTAAAGAAGAAATTAGAAAAGAATTGTTAGGTCTATAGTCAAAGAACCCTGATGGTTGCAAATGGGGTAAAGTTGAATTTACATTACTGAGAGTATCTGTTCAGGTGCATGTCAAACCAGTGTTTCTTTTCTTGTATCTCAGTTCCCATAATGTCATCCCAGTGCGTGACACCCATTTCTTTCTAGTGCTTCCTTCCTTGTCATCACAGCTTCCATAATGTCATTCCAGTGCTTGACACTGGAATCCATGTAAATTTAACTGGACGCCAATGTCACAAACTAGTTTTCTCATCTATCTTATTTTGCTACTCTGCTGAACAAATACGTCAATTTTATCTACTGATGAGCTAGGTTTGTTGTTCTTCACATGTTGTGACAAAAGCTCCTTAACTCCTTTTTTCACAAGAAGTACTGAATTTGTATCCTTTTCAAGCATAAAAACTGTAGAGTTTTCAATTATCTCAGCTATTTGTAAAGGAGTATCTCCTGAATGGTTTTTAATATTAGCATCAGCTCCTTTTGCTAATAGTAATCTTGCTATTTCTTTGCGGCCTGTTATAGCTGCTATATGTAGAGGTGTATTGCCAATCTTATCGCCAATATTGACATTTATTCCTTCTATACTAAGTAATAACTCAACTATTTTCTTATGGCCATTCTTGATAGCTACACTTAAAGGATCTCTATCGACATTACAGCCATTGACCTTAGCACCATTATCAAGAAGCAACTTGACTACTGCTTCATGCCCATTCTGAGCAGCTAGATACAAGGGTGTGACATTATTTTTTTTATCTACTATGTTAACATCAGCATTTTTTGTGCTAATTAATAGTTCAACTATTTCAGTATGTCCGTTCTGAGAGGCTAAGTACAGAGCTGTTATACCAAATTCATTGTCTTTAGCATCAATCTCAATTTCTTGAGTATTAAGTAACACCTTTACAACTTCTACAAGTCCATTTTGAGCAGCAATATGTAAAGGTGTCTTACCATCAGTACAGTCTTTTATATTGGGATCAGCTCCCGCTTTAATTAACTCCTCTACTATAGCTTTGCTTTTAGCTACAACAGCAAAGTGTAAAACTGTACTGCCTTTAGTAGTTCTTGCATGAATATTAGCTTCTTTACTGATTAGTAACTTTACTACGTCTAAATGTCCTGAATAAACAGCAAAATGCAAGGCTGTAAATCCTTTTTTATCCTTGATATTGATATCAGTTTTTACATTAAGTAATAACCTAACTTCATTTATGTTACCATTATAAGCGGCTTGATGTAATAGAATATTTTCAACCGGGAGCGATTGATTGCTGAACATATTTACCTCTATATAATAGTATGCCTAGTGGTACTACATCAAAACAAGGAACATTCAAGAAAAATTTTTGCATCTGGCAATCTATTTTCTCTATTCTAATATATACAAACTCTTTAAACCCACCTTGTAATCAGGATAAACTAGAGAGACACCAAGGTCTTTTTTAATTTTAGTATTGCTTACTTTTTTTGACCCTAAATAAAAACCCCGTGCGTAATTTGGTACGGAAGAAATCTCAACTGGCTCTGGAGGGCTAATATTGAGAAGCTCGGCTGCATACGTGACCACTTCAGATTGCGTAGCAGGTAAATCATCTGCACAATTGTATATCTCATAAGGCTTTATATTTTGCATGGAAGAAAATAAAATATTCGATATATCTTCAACATGAACACGAGAAAAAATTTTTTTCACATTTCTTGCTTTGCCAAGCTGCAGGTCAATTAGCGCATTTCTACCAGGACCATATATCCCAGCCAAACGAAAAATATGTACAGGCAATTTGCTACTTAGCCACTTCTTTTCAGACTCAAGGCGCTTTTCTCCTCTAATTTCTATAGGCTTTGTTTCAGATTCCTCATTCACCCAATTACCACAGTGGTCACCATAAACATTAGTTGCAGACAGATAACCAAGCCATTTAATATTCTCCAGACAATGACCGTATCTCTCCATAACATCATCGCCGTCTGGAGGAATAGAAACTAAAACATGCGTTACGCTTTTAAGCAGATCTTGATCAACCTTTTCATAATCAAAAAGTTGTATATCTTTATTTCTTGATGTACCGTTAACTTTCCAGCCTAAATTTAGCAATTTTTTCGATAGAAATTTAGCTACATATCCGTAACCAAAGCAAAACAAGTGCATGGAAATTAATTTCCAAAATTCTTCTTGATAAACTCAACCCCTAACCTTATTCCTTCTTCATTAATAATATGGCCTAATCCATGAATTGGGTATCCTTGAGCGTTTACTCCATTTTCTTTCAGAGCTTTAACCGCTAAATCAAGGGAAGAAAAAGGTACCACATCATCAGCGTCACCATGAATAATACATATGTTAGGTTTTGATTTGATCTCCGGTGCAGTTTTTGAAGGCGAAAGAAATCTACCAGAATACGCAACAACTGACGCACAAGACTGAAGCCGGGTAAGAGCCACATGTATTGCAAGCATTGCCCCTTGAGAAAATCCAACTAAAGAAAGCTGAGTATCTTTTAAATTAAGCTCCTTTAATTTTGTATCAATAAAATGATTTACAATTGATGCAGCATTTTTCACTCCATTATATAGTGCTTCTTCACTACGATCCTCTAAACTAAACCACTGATAACCATTACCTATTTCCCTCTCAAACGGAGCATTCGGTACCACAAAACATGAATCGGGTAAAAATTTGCTCATAACTTTAGCAAGGTGAGCGAAATTATCGCCACTTGAACCCCAACCATGAAAAAAAATAATCAAATTTTTCTTATTTCCATTTGGACAAATTTCTTGGCTTTGTAGTTCAATCATCTCTTCATCCCTTTATGTTTATATTTAACTTTATGGTAATACTAAATTTGAGGAACAAGACCTCACTACTGCTATAGCTCTTTGATATGAATAAATACTACTTAGCTTCAACTTTCTCTATCAATTTCTTGACCAAGCCTCTCAATCTTCTGCTGGAATCATCAAGCTCTTGAATTTGTGAAGTATCTTTTCTCATGAGCTCTTTGTGATTACTCTTTATGTAATCATACATTTCCTTCATCTGAGCAATCATCTTGTTGATATCCATACCACCCATATCAGGTATCATGCTAGGCATATTTCCTTCTAGCATACCGCCAGCCATAAGTTGCTGAGACATTTGCATGAATGGCTTTAAGGTCTGTTGAAGCAAATTAGGGTCGCTTGCCAATTTTTCTATTTGCTCTTTGCAAGTATCCATGTACTGCTTCATAAATTCATCATCTTGCATTTTATCTGTCATAATTACACCTATTTGAAACTAATATTATATATTGTTTTTAATTAAAAACAATACAAGAACAACTATATTAATACTTGATTAAATGACAAATTAACTATTTTAAAGGTTCACATACTCTCTTTAACCATTCCTTATCTTTTATGCCATTTTCTATATTTTTATAAACAAATTGGTGATAGCTATTTATCCATTTAACTTCATCTTCAGTAAGCATTTGTATATCTATTAGCTTTTTATCATAAGGAACAGAGGTCAATTGTTTAAAGCTTAAAAAGACGTTTTCTCGCCTTTCAATATACATCAGATTCTCAATTCTTATTCCATACTTTCCTGGAATATAATAACCAGGCTCGTTAGAAAGTATCATGCCTGGAATGAGTTCCACTTTATTTCCTCTTGATATTGCTTGCGGTCCTTCGTGTACCGAAAGGTAACTTCCTACTCCATGTCCTGTACCGTGCATGTAATCCATTCCAAATTTCCATAAATGTATACGCGCTAATATGTCCAATTCTCCACCAGTAGTGCCAGAAGGAAAGACCGCACTTGCTATCGCAATGTGAGCTTTTAATACTATTGTGTAGTGAGCTCGTTGCTCATTGGTTGGACTACCAATTGCTATAGTTCTTGTAACATCGGTTGTGCCATCAAGGTACTGACCACCAGAGTCAATTAAATACAGCCCATCTTCTTGAATGACTTTATTTGTCTTATTGCTTGCACGGTAATGAATGATTGCTCCATTCTCGTTGAATGCTGAAATTGTTGGAAAACTCGGTTGCTTAAACAAATTCTGCTCTTTTCTGTATTCTAAAACTTTTTCTTCAGCTTCAAGCTCAGTAATTTCACTGTCAATATTGTTTTCAAGCCAATATAGAAAATTTATAACTGCTACTCCATCTTTGATGTGCGCACTTATAGCTCCAGTTATTTCAGTTTGATTTTTTACTGCTTTGTGAATCAAACAAGGATCCTCCTTCTCAATTATCTGCTTATTTTCTATTAGACCTCTTTCATTACTTATTGTCATCCCAGTGCTTGACACTGGGATCCATGCTTTTTTATTTCTGGTCAAGCACTGGAATGACACCGAAGCTGATTTTTCATTTAAATAATGGTTATACAAGGGATCTATTGCATTCATAATGCTCATTGGAGTCGTGCTTGGATCTATCACCACCAAATTTAACTTATGTAGTGAATTTTCTAGCTCACTAATATCAAAAACATTTATATGGTTATCAAAATTTGCTTCTATAGTTGAATGTTCTTTATCTTGAATAAATAAATCAACATTGCCGTTTTTATAAAGTATTGCACGACCCAATATACAAGGAGTGTATTCAGCGCTTCCATTTCTTAAATTTAATAACCACGAAATTGAATTTGGATCAGTCAGAAGCACTGCTTCAGCCTCTATGTTTTTAGCTACTCTTTCACATTTATCCTTACCACTCTCACCAGATACATGTGAGACTATTGTTTGTGCTTTATGACTACTATCTTTTTTAATTAAGTATGGTACTAGTTTACAAATGCCTTCATATTTTCTTATGTCCTTCATAGTAAAATATTGCGGATAGTAACCCAGTGAGGTAGTCAATGTTAAGTTTGCTTTTACCCATTTGTGTGGATCCTCTTCTTGTATATTATATACTCGAAAACTGCCCTGATCGAGCTGACTGCGAGCTTGTGTGATATAGCGTCCATCTGTAAAAAATGGGCACTTATTACTCTTTGTAACGATAAGTAGCCCATTTGTTCCCGTGAAGCCACATAACTCTGCTAACTCTTTTGAATATTCATTTAAATACTCGTCTTTAGTATGCAACATAAATGCATCAACATTTATTTCGTGCATAAAAGAGCGAAATTCTTCGATTTTTGACATGTTACGCAGAATTAGCAGCTATTTTCGTTTTCTTATTCCTAAGGTACACTAATATGCTAACTATCGCTGCTGGAGTGATACCTTGTATTTGCTTCGCAATACCAATTGTTGCTGGCTTTATTGACTGCAACTTTTCTATCACTTCAGTTGACAAGCCTTTAATCTGTGAGTAGTTGAAATTAGTTGGAATTTGAGTATTAACTTCCTCTTGTAGAAACTTCATATCGGCTTCTTGTCTTACTAAATAAGGCTTGTATTTTGCTTCAATTGCAACTGCTTCATATATTTCATTCTTGGCTATGCTATCAGTTATAGTGTTATTCCAGCACATGACGCTGGAATCTACATTTTTTTCAGTGTCAACTGCATCCATTCTATCATCATTCAAGTACTGGATCCCAGTGTCAGCTACTTGGATGACAGGAAGAGGTGCTTTGGTGTTATGCAAGTAGCTGACACTGGAATCCATGTTTAACTCTGGCCATATTTCTCGTAATTTATTCCAGTCAATATTTGGATAACCGAGCAAATTTAATGCTGTTTTTCTTATTCCATCATAAGATATTTTAATGCCATAGGACCTGAGCTGCTCAGGAGTAATTGTTAGGCTCTCTAATTTCTCCTCAAGTTGCTTAATGGATTTAAGTTTACCCTGCAAAACAGAGTATCTCTCATGCGACACAAGAGAGATGTCATAACCTTTTTGTGTCAATCTTCTATCTGCATTATCTGACCTGATTGCCAGTCTATATTCTGCACGCGAGGTGAATAATCTGTAAGGCTCAGCAATTCCCTTAGTGACCAAGTCGTCTATCATTACACCGATATATGAGTCTGTACGATGAAGAACAAAACTTTTTTGAGATAAAGAGAATGCTGCATTGATTCCGGCAATAATTCCCTGCCCGGCTGCTTCTTCATATCCAGTGGTACCATTAATTTGACCAGCAAAATATAGTCCTTTAACTTTCTTAGTTTCGAGAGTATGAAATAGCTCTCGTGGATCGATATAATCGTATTCAACTGCATATCCAGGTCTTAATATTTCTGCATTTTCAAGCCCTTTTATACTCGTTATCATTTCATGCTGCACTTCGATGGGCAATGAATTTGAAATTCCATTTGGATATATAGTGTTATCATCAATCCCTTCTGGTTCTAGAAATATTTGGTGATTATTTTTTTCTGCAAATTTTTTAACTTTAGTTTCAATTGATGGGCAGTATCTTGGTGCAATAACGTTATCTAAATATGAAGAAGCTGATCTGTGAAGATTCTCTCGAATTACTTTGTGTGTATGTTCATTAGTATGAGTAATAAAACATGAAACCTGAGGCTGGTTAATTTTCTCTGTAAGATAAGAAAATGGTGTAGGTGGATTGTCACCCACTTGTTCTTGTAATACCGACCAGTTTATAGTGCCACGATCAAGCCTCGGTGGAGTTCCGGTACGTAATCTGCCCAGTTTAAAATCATACTTCTTTAGCGTGTTTGCAAGCTCTATTGCAGGTTTATCCCCCATTCTTCCAGAAGGAGTTGTTTGCTCTCCTATATGAATCACACCACGTAAAAAAGTCCCTGTAGTCAAAACAACTCTGCTTGTCAGTATACGTTCACCTGAGTCTGTTATTACAGCTTTTATATAAGATTCTCCATTGCTATCACTTTCGATAAGAAAATCGTCAACTGACTCTTCTTTTACTGTCAAGTTGTTATAATTTAGAATAATTTCCTGTATTGCTTTTTTGTATAATTTTCGGTCTGCCTGTGCACGTGGGCCCCATACCGCTGCGCCTCTGCTGCCATTTAAAACGACCGAGTGTATGCTTGCTCGGTCGATAGCTCTCCCCATTATTCCATCAAGGGCGTCTACTTCTCTAACTACAACACCCTTTGCAACTCCTCCAATTGCTGGATTACAAGACATCTCTCCTATAGTTGAAATTTTGTGAGTTATAAGTAGTGTGTTTGCACCAAGGCGAGCTGCAGCTGTAGCTGCTTCACACCCGGCATGACCGCCACCTACTACCACTACATCGTACTTATGCATCTTCTTGAGTAATTCCTACTCTATAATATTCCAACTATCAGTGATTGATGTCAAATTTTACAGATTACAACATTGCACACTAACTTAGCTCAAACTGCCGTCTCTCTCGCAGAAAAAACTTTTTCAACTTTGGGAAAGATGATACTTTTATTAACTTCTTCTTCCGGAAAGGTAATACATTCATCTACTTCTTCTTCCTGAGATATTTTGACATATGTAGAATCTGTAATCGAAATTGCACTTACTGCAGATTTAATTGCTGTTTCATCTACACAATGCACTATAGCTACAGTTGCAAAAAGCCCTAAAATCGGTGCTATCAGCCCTATCATTCCACTTATTAATGTAAATCCTATTTTTGGATTAGGAAAAATAGCAGCTATGCTTCCAGCAAGTGTAACTCCAATTGCAGCGCTTGTAGATATCATCAAACTCAAAAAATTTGCTACTTTTCCATGATCCTCCTCAATAGGATCTCTTTTGCAAAACTTATATAGCAAACATCCTACGTGAAAAATCGCAATCAATGCTGGAGCTATACAACCAGCAATTCCACCTATGGCTAAAGGTGATGAAGTGTCAAAACTTAACCACCAAGCTAATACTCCTAGTGCTGACACTATACTATAAGCTAACAAACAAATATACATACAATCCCTCTCACTAATTAATAGGCATCATTTTTACTCTAAATCGCAAACTTCCCCTCCGCCATCTAAATACTAAAGCAACAAGGAATGCTAACGGACGTGCAAAAATATCTAATGTTTATATTTATGTAAAGTGGAAATTTTTAGTGGGGCGAGCGACCAGGATTGAACTGGCGACATTCAGTACCACAAACTGACGCTCTACCAACTGAGCTACGCCCGCCAAGGTATAAAATTTCTAACACACAAGCATAAATAGTCAATTAATTATTTAAGCTACCTACTTTTGCATAGAGTTTTAAGTTTAGCGAATAAACATTTTCATTTATGCTTTTAGCATTATAGTTAATCGTATTGAAATCGTGATATGTTTAAAAGTATTTTCACATTTAGTTTTTTTACAGCTATTTCAAGAATTTTAGGGCTAATAAGAGATGTATTGATTGCTACAGTTATTGGTGCAACTTCTCTTGCAGATATATTCTTTTCCTCGTTTCGCTTTGCTAATTTATTTCGATCGTTTTTTGCAGAGGGAGCATTTACTACCTCATTCATACCATTATACTCTGCAGAGTCATATGATAATAAAAAGGCATTTAATTTCGCAAGTAGTGTAATATCCATTACGTTTATTATTCTAGTAATTTTTTGCCTTATCACACAAACCTTCTTCCCTTACATGATCAAAATCTTCACTCCTGGATTTGACCAAAATAAATTTACCTTTACTGTAACTTTGTCGAAAATTATGATGCCCTACATAATCTTCGTGTCAATCGCATCACTTATTGGTGGAATGTTGCAAGTAAAACAGCATTTTGCTTCAACAGCTATTTCACCAATCATTTTGAACCTCTGTTTAATCATCAGTTTGTTTTTACCTTACACTGAAACACCGGCTCATAACCTTTCTATAGCTGTCCTGATTGGAGGGATTTTGCAGCTACTTTTAATAATATTTAGTGCATACAAATTAAAGGCTTTCTTTTCTTTTAGTTTAGAATTAAGTAACGAAGTAAAATTATTTTTTAAACGTGTGATACCTGCAATTATCAACAATTGTGTAATACAAATAAGTGTATGGATTGACACAATCATGGCGAGTTTTATACCAAATGCAGTTTCTTATATATATTATGCCGATAGACTAAATCAACTACCGCAAGGAGTAATTGGCACTGCAATTGGTACAGTACTTCTTCCTCTGATTTCAAAACGAATAAATGATACTGAGAATATAGTCAAAATACAGAACAAGGCCCTTAATATAGGGTTAATATTAATTATGCCAATAACTGCTGCTTTTATCATTATTCCTGACATAATTTTACTTACGCTTTTTTCTTACGGCCGATTTGATTATTATGCAGTGCAGCAAACTGTTCCTACATTAGTAGCATTTTCTCTTTCTTTACCCGCATTTATTATAAATAAAGTATTGCTACCCACATTCTTTGCTAGGGGAAAGCTAAAAATACCAACTATGTTCTCATTAACGTGCCTTGGAATTAATGTAATACTAAATCTCATATTAATGAACAAATACCAACATATAGGAATTGCTATTGCTACTTCCATTTCCACTTGGATAAATTCTATTTTATTGATTAATTATTTAACAATAAATAAGATGTATAAGATTAGCCAAGCATTATTACTAAATATTGTAAAAATTCTCACTGCAACATTGGTTATGTCAATAGTTCTTTATCTCTCTAATTACTTATCAGCAGGGTTGTTTTTCGATAGAGGGCTAGCTCGTATTGTTTATTTAGTAACTTTAATAGCTTTGAGTGTTATTATTTATTCTAGCACTCTTTACCTAATTTTTAGAGGAAATTTGAATAATTTGAAATATGTATAAATTACACCCTTTGTATTGCTATATGTCATTTCAGCTACTATTCCAATATCCACTCCTTTCATCCCATAACCTATTCCTGTCATCCCAGCACCTATTCCTGTCATCCCAGTGCTTGACACTGGGATCCAGAAATTTTGTTGATTATATAATCTGGAAAACCTTATTTAAGTCACGCTGGATCACAGTGTCACACACACAACTGTATGAGTGTTGTGGTTTGAGAGCAATTTCCACTGGGAACCCAGTGCTCATCAGACCAGCTTCTCATGTAAAAATGCTGTGTTTTAACATAAGAATAGCTACTTTTTTGCTAATTAACTTAATGTCTAATCAAATTTCCTGGATCCCAGACTGGGATGACAAGAAGAGAAGGGATGCTGGAATGAGAGGTCTATTATGAAACTTTCTTTATACGCCATATCATCAATCTTGTTTCTATTAATTCTCATGCACGTTGCTGCAACTTTTAAGGATTGGAGTGGCTACAGAGAATATATCGTAAAAGAGTTAGAGAAGACGTATGATGCTAAAGTACATGTTGGAGGAAAAATTGAAGTTTCGCTCATTACTCCAAAACTTACTATTTACAATGTATATGTACAATATAACAAAAACAAGGAACAAAAATTATCAGATTTAATTAGTGCAAAAAAAATTGAAATAAGGCCATCGTTGTTTTCATTTTCATTGCAACCAAAGTCAATCTCATTTTTGGGCATGAAAAGCAACAAAGAAAATTTACTTAATATTATAAATACGAAAGCCAATGATAATATAGTTGATATATTAATAAAGGACAGCCAAATAAGTTTTAACGCCGATACTATTAACATCAAGGAAGTTGCTATAAAAAAAAATAAGCAGTTTTTTGGTGAAGTACAGATTGGTGACAACAATTACGATTTTTCTGGAAAGGTTAATGTCACAAAAAATAATGTACACATTAGTGTTGATTCAAATTTTGCAAATTTGCTATTTAAAGGTAATAGAAATCAACAGGGTAATTTAATACTGACAATCAATAACAGTTCCGGTTCTGTGAGCAATTTAGCAAAAATCATTAATCTTAGCTTCCTTTCTTATGTGATTCCCAGCGAAAATATTGAGATATCATCCAATATCAATCTCAATGAAAGCGAGTTTACGGCAACTGATTTAAAAATTGAGTCCAAAAGCATGCAAGGCACTGGTATAATACAAAATGATAGAAAAAGTGATCATACTAATATCAATATTAGTTTTAGTAAAGTCGACCTAAAAAACGGCTCACACAAAACAACAGATATGAAGGGTCTTTTAGAATCTTTTAGAGAGGTTGTGCCAAAGAACCTGAGCTTGGATTTTAATATGGAAGCTTCAAATATTCAATATCAAAACAGGATATTGGACAAATTTCATGCTACGCTAAAATCTGCTAATGGCGAAATAAACGTTGATACTCTTCTTCAATTTCCTGGAACCAATAATATATCTCGCTTATCAGGAAGAGTTTCAAACAATGGCAACTTGTCTGAATTTAATGGTGATATATTGATAAAGGGTGAGTCGTTCATCTCACATATTTTACCTTCTATCAAGATGCAAGAAAGAGAGAAAAGTCAATTTACAGCAAGTTCTAAACTATATTTAGCACCTAGAATATTATCTCTTTCAGATATCAGATTGCTAAATAACAAAGAATCTTGGCAAGGATCAATTAAGGTAAATCACACAAAAAAACACAATATGATCGATAGCAAATTTAGCATACATAACATTAATATAGATAAATATGATTATTCATTATTCAGCAAAGTGCAATGGCTGAAAAATCTTAAATATGATGTAAATATAAGAACTAGTGTTAAAGATTCTATATTCAATGGCACAAAAATTGAAGATTTGGATTTTTCATTAAAAATACAAGAGAACAAGCTAGTTGCAGATAAAATAAAGTTATTCGGAGAAGATTTCGACATTACCGGTAGTGTAAAAATATTAGTGGATCAAAAATACACTAAGCCTTTATTAGACGTAAACCTTACAGGTAATAAATTTAATGGAAATATCTTTAAATTACCAAAACTATTAGAGGTAAAAAGAAACTCAAGAAATGAAATAAATCAAATTCAATGGTCAACAAAGCAGCTTAATTTTTTAGATGAGAAAGGAGATTTTGATGCAAACGTGGAAATCAAAACTACAGAATTTAAAATTGGGCAAAACGTCTTAAAAGATTTTAACTTGGATACAGTGATAAGAAACAACACTATCACTATCAAACAGATAAGTTACATACTAGAACATGGACAAATGTTTTTTCAGGGTTATCTAAAAGCAGGCTCAATTCACACAAAATTTTCTATTGCAAATTTGGACACCAAGGAAGTTATAGGAGTTAATAACATAAATGGCAAGATAAGCTTAAGTGGTGAAATCAAAACTCAAGGGACAAGCTTTGATGATTGGGCTAGTAACTTATCAGGAAATGTAAACTTTCAAGCACAGAAAATAGAGTTTACAAATGTGGATTTTAATTCATTCATCACTAAGTTGTTAAGCAGTAAGAATAAACCTGAAATTTCCAAGCTTGCTTACGTTGATATATATAATGGCAGTACGCTTTTTGAAAATATTAATGGAAAAGTAAGTATTAACAGTGGTGTATGTTCAACTAGTTCACAGTTTAGTATCGATCAAGCATCAGGTTCTATCTCTTCTAATTTAATCTTATCTAATTTCTCCTTAATTTCTATATTCAGACTCTTTTTCATACTACCAAATCATAATAGTCCTCTTTATATCGAGGCACACTTAGATGGCCCTATTTGGTGCCCTAAGATGAGTTTTGATGTAGACCAAATTTACAACACCTTAGTTAGCAAGAAAAATAGTTAACTCATTTAGATGTAGGATTTAAGGGACCATCTATCTTTAAGTTAGACCTTAGTAAAAGATGTTCTACTCTCACCAATGATAAGACTGATTGATTGTTTGTACATTCTCAATGCTTGCGTCGCTGCAGCTTGTGCTTGGACTCTCTGTCTCTCCAAGCAATAACTGTGTTATCTCCGTGTAGCCTTCACAAACAGACAAATGCAAAGGAGTAAAACCAGAATTGTCCACTGCATTAACATTTGCTCCGTTTTTAAGCAATAATTTCATTTCCTCTAAGCGGTTTCCGCAAGCAGCATAATGTAAGGGAGTAGCGTCATTATGATCTACTGCATTAACACTCGCTCCGTTTTTAAGCAATAATTTCATTTCCTCTAAGCGGTTTCCGCAAGCAGCATAATGTAAGGGAGTAGCACCCTTATGATCTGCTGCATTAACATTCGCTTTGCATGTCGATAACAATTCTATATGAGGAAGAGTAAATCGAGAATTACTTACTGAATTTCCTTGTTCTTGATACATAAAATACCCCCAGTTTATTACAGCTTAGTATAAATATCTACACTATATAAATATCAATTCAACTTATCACCACCGGGTAACGGTGGCAAGCCAAAAGCTTCTCTTTTTTCATTGAGCGTCATAAAGCTTGCGTTTTGCACGTATTTCCACATCTTTTGTCTTTTCTCCATTAGAATTTCTATCGCGTCTTTATCATATGACAAACATAAATCTTTACCAAACTTGGGCACTAGCCAAGAATTTAAGTGACAAATAATATTTTCTAGCGTTGGTAAAATCGTCTGTTCCCAAAGGGAAAGACGTGCTTCGATCAAATTGCTATAAGTATTATCACCTGGTATGCCAAGCAACTGCGGCGGAACGCCAAAAGCTAGCGCAATATCACGAGCTGAGCTATGTTTTGACTCAATAAAATCCATATCCCTCGGTGATAAGCTCATTTCCTTCCACTCTAAACCTCCTTCAAGCAATATAGGTCTTCCAGCGTTGACAGGACCTGAGTAATGATCATTTATCTGTCCTTTTAAGCGTTGGTACTGCTCTTGACTTAAGTTTCCACCACTTCCATCCTTTTCTGATTTTACAACTATTGCACCACTTGGTCTTGCTCCATTTTGCAGCATTGCCTGATTCCAAGCACCAGCCTGATTATGCTGATCTATACTATATGCAGCTGCCTCAATTGGTGAAAGTCCATACCAATCATTCAAAGGGTTAAAGGTTTTAAGATGCAGTACTGTTGAACGCCCAGTCAATTTATCAACTTTAAAGTCATAACTGTTGTTATTTACGGTATAACGATAGGCATAAGGAACGTTACTTCTCCCCGGAATAATTTCAACCCTATCAGGGCGCAGAAGATAAAGCTCTGTTGGTTTATTCTGCGCCTCAATCATCAATACATAAGAATTGCCATTAACTAATCGATAAGTCACAATCCCTTCAATAAATTCCGATTTTGATGTCATTGGATTAGGAGAATAAAGTAACTTCAGTAATGGATGCGCTTTTAGTTGTGATTTTCCCTGGTCAGTAAGCTGGCAGAGAGTAAAAGGTACCGAAGATGAAGCACTTGCGATCATATTAATTGCTCGAAAGGCAATAACATTTTTTATGTAACCTTCCTCAGCAAAACTTACATAATCACGCCTACTCCAACTTGGTTCCATCATTAGTTGCAAAGCAGAGTATTCACTGCTTTTCTTTCTTTGAAAAATGTTAAAATTCATATGTGCCTCCTGAAAATTTTGTTAAAAATTTGAAATTGTAGTTGAATTATATCAATTGGTGTTACAAGAATGATGTCATCCCAGTGCTTGACACTGGGATCCAAGAATTTAATTGTAGATAGCGCACTTAACTGGTGAGCATAGCTGTTTTATACCAGAACGAACACCTTTGACTAGATTGTATGAAAAGCTGGATACCAGTGTCAGCTACTCGGATGACAAACATGGACTACTTCAACTACACCATCGTTAAAGAAACCAGAAAAGCTGTTATCAAAGCTGAAGCTCTCTTTGGTATTCCTCAACTTTTGGATTGTTAATTTTGCTATTGCAGCTACTCATTGCATAAACATTAAGACAAATGTTTGTCACTATTCCAACAAGCATACACATTCCTGTAATCATTGCAGCTACAGTAAAAGCTGTGCCTAAGGTTCCACTTGTAAATATAGCTGCTATTAACGTTGGAACAAATAGACAGAATGAAGGTTTGATTACGTAACTATAAATCTTTTCAATTCTATCGAAATTTTTCCATGGTCCAGCAAGATCTTTCAATGGACCAGTAAGATTTCTTGCCATTTTAACCTGGGTTTCTAAGTTTTGCTTAAAGTAATCACTAAAACTAGTACTTGGAGAATCGTTATCAAGAATTGGAAGAGAAAAAGAAAAACCTACCTTCTTCATCTTCTGGACTTTAAATTCTCCTTTCATGTACTTAAAATTCCTAACATTCAATATGGATCCATCAATATACCTAAGGTTAAATTGCATGTTAGGATTCAATACATGATTTAAAGTGCTTGCCTTCCTATCTATTAAAGCTTCAAATTTTTCTTTATTCTGATCATAATAGTCAAAAAAATCCTCTAACTCTTTTGATAGCTTTTCTAGATCTATTTTTATGCCATATCTTCTCAATTCGGTCAGAAAGGTAAAAAAGTTTTGTAAATAATCCTTGGTATTACTAAAGCTTAAATAGAATGACCTACCATGATCAATTTTTGCCCAGAGTTTTTCTTTTACTTTTTTACCCTTTGCATTTTCATACTCCTCTTCTATTACACCAAAATTTTCTGATTGTGTAATGTCAACTTCTCCAAGCAATATTTGAGCAGCCAGTATTTTCTCAAAACCTTTTGCATCTTGGTAATTTTTGCCTTTTTCCTGAAGATCCATTAATGTTGTAAATTTGTCCAAAAACTTTGATCTCAGATAAAGCTTATCCTGGTATTTCTCTTTCTCAATGTGCTCTTTAAATTGATCATTACGATTAGCAAATCTTTCCTTTGGCAAATCGTTATTTGTTACCAATTCAACAATTGGAGCTCTGTCATATAAAAACAGCTTATATAAACCACCAGCAACATATTCCCTGATAAAATCAGCAATATTGAGGTCATCATGACATATATTGCTTTCTACTTGCTGCCATAATTGATCAATAAGATTGTTTATTACAAAATCTGGCAAATAAGGATTTTGCAATTTTGTAGCTTTTCTTGATCCTTTGTAAAAAGATTCTTTGAATTGTGCTAACTTAGACTGTTCTTCCTCTTTTGTAAGCGTATGATTTAGAACAGACTTAATCATGAAAGGTGCCTTATCACCTTCATTGTTACTATACTCATGCTCTGCTTGAAATCCTGAGCTGCAGCCTGCTTCTTTCTCTCCTACTTTCTTGAACTCGCTTATAGGCTGAATTGTTCTATCATGGAAATGTTTTTCCAGAGTTTCTATATTTTCCTTTTTATTTTTCTTAGATTGTTCTTTTACTACTTCTAAATCTTCCTTTTCCTTTTTAATCAAGTCTTTTACGAATTGATCCCATTGTTCTTGATTAAACTGACTCAATTCATTTTGATTTTCTTGTGTTGTACCTAACATAAAATTCCCCTACAAAATTAACCAAAATATTTTAATTTAACATGAATATTAAGTATTTATTAAAAATATTAGCGTATCTAGCAATATATGTCAAATTCTTTATTATTAGGTGATAACTTTCCTTTTTTGTTACAAAAGCCCTATATAGCTTTATACGGAAAGCCTTAAAAGCTTACCAAAAGCCTAAATTTGCTTGAAAAGCAAGTAAGTATTATAAAATTAAATAAAAGAAATTGAATATGACAGAATGGCTAATCTCTAACCAATTTACTGATTATAACCATGCTATAAAATTCATGGAAGCAAAAATTCAACAAATTTACAATAATTTATCTGACGAGCTAGTATGGCTGCTCCAGCACCCTCCACTTTATACTGCAGGAATCGGTGCAACAGATGATGACATTATTGAAAAATTGTTTCCTGTCTATAAAACAGGCAGGGGCGGTAAATATACATATCACGGTCCAGGGCAGCGTATTATATACTTAATGCTAAATCTTAAAAAAAGAAACAAATGTGACATAAAACTATATATCAGAGACCTAAGTAATTGGATCATAAATGTTTTAAAACACTTTAATATACTTGGGGAATTTAAGGAAGATAGAATAGGCATTTGGGTGAACAACAACGGAGTAGAAGAAAAAATAGCAGCTTTTGGCATTCGCTTGAGAAAATGGGTAACTTATCATGGCATAGCACTTAATGTCTCTCCAAACCTTTCCCACTATAAGGGTATTATTCCTTGTGGACTAAAAGATTACGGCGTTACATCAATGGAAAAACTAGGAGTAAAAGTTTCTCTTTGCGAATTAGATGATATATTAAAGCAAGAGTTTCATAAGATATTTTAATGTATTCCTTTATTCTTTATTTTCTATGCCTTTTACTCACTAATCCTGCACACACAATCAATCAAGTTGATATTATTGCTCCTTCTTCGAAAGGAAAAGAATCAGATCTGCCTACTATAAGAGAATACGTAAAAACTTTGGGTTTTAATCCTCACATTTCGGAGAAAATATACAGTAATGACAACCCATTTTATTCTAACTCTGATGAGTTTAGAGCGAATGATTTGGTTAATGCGCTCACTGATGATAGCAAAATAATTTGGTGTATCAGAGGAGGAGAAGGGGCTTCTCGGCTAATTCCCTATCTAGAAAAGTTACCCAATGATAAAAAAGAAAGAATTGCTCAAAACAAAAAAATTCTTATAGGCTATAGTGATATCACTGCTTTACATATTTATCTGCAAGTTAAATATGATTGGCAAACTCTTCACGGCACCATGTTAGAAATGATAGTAAATAACTCTGTTGCTGAAAGCTCTGTTGAAAAATTAAAAGAATTAATTCTTAACCAACGCAACTCTATCAGATTTGACAACTTAAAGATGATAAATAATGGAGTTAGACTAAAAAATGGCAGATTAGAGTCTAAAATCATCGGTGGTAATATGACTTTGGTTGAAAACAGTATAGGAACTGCTTGGCAAATAAATGCAAAAGACAAAATTCTATTTTTAGAAGACATAAGAGTTTATCCATATTCAATTGAGCGCAGTCTAGATCACCTAAAACAAGCTCATATTTTTGATGGAGTAGATGCAGTAATATTCGGTGACTTTGTTAACTGTTATAATGATAATCTTGTCGAAATTGTAAAAGAAAGGTTTGCAAAAAGTGTCAACTTTCCAGTATTTACAATGAAAGGAGTAGGCCATGGACATATAAATGACCCTTTACCTTTCAACACTCACGCTACCATTAGCGTTCAAGACGAGAAGGAGTTTATGGATGTGCAACAGTTATACAAGTAGCTTTATCTAACACTCCTTTCATTCCAGCACCTTCGTTGTCATCCGAGTAGCCCTCTTTCTTGTCATCCCAGTGCTTGACACTGGGATCCATATATAACAAATCATGTAATAAACAAAAGATTGTAGGAGTATATGTCAAAAACAATGTTTGTGATGAAATAGACTGGATTCCAGCGTCACGCGCTGGAATGACATCGTCATAAAGTGAAACAGCGTCACGCGCTCTACTATGAAGGAATGCTAGTAACTCCCTGCTGTCCATTTATTAAGGCAGCAGATGGTTTCTCTGCTCCATCAACTTTAGTACTAGGCTTTGACCGCGCATATGTAGCACAACCAACTACCAGTGCTGCTGCTGTAACTGCAACCACTGCTATAACTATAGGTATCAACTGAGCTGTAATTGTTCCAGTTGTAAAAAGTGCCACTGCTATAGCAGTGCCTAATAATGTATTCACTCCACCAGCAATCATTGCCTTATTACGTGCTTTCACAATCATTGCCTTATTATTATGTTCTTCCACAAAAGAACGTCCTCCTGCGTCTAATAGAGCTTTTACTAAGTCTTGATTCTTAGCATAATCTAAAGGAGTCTTTTTAAATAAATCTACTGCATTAACACGTGCTCCTTTTCCAAGTAAAATCCCTACTATACCTACGCAACCATTCTTAGCATCATTATGTAAAAAAAGAGGTTCGTCTACATCAAAATCTGCTCCTCTTCCGAATAAAGCCTCTTTTATCTTTGTGTGATCATTAAAAGCAGCATAGTGCAAAGCAGTGCAATTAAAAATATCTTTCGCATTAACATCTGCTTCTTTTGAGATTAAAAACTCTACTATCTCTTTGCGACCATACAAAGCAGCATAGTGCAAAGCAGTGCACCAAAAAATATTTTTCGCATTAACACCTGCTCCTTTTGAGATTAAAAACTCTACTACCTCTTTGCGACCATACAAAGCAGCATGGTGCAAAGCAGTGCAATTCAACACATCTTTCGCATTAACATCTGCTTCTTTTGAGATTAAAAACTCTACTATCTCTTTGCGACCACACAAAGCAGCATAGTGCAAAACAGTGCGATTCAACATATCTTTCGCATTAACATCTGCTCCTGCTTCGAGTAAAACCCCTACTGTCTTTGTGTAACCATTCTGAACAGCTATAATTAATAACTTCTGATTTCTGCGTAGGAGAATATCAAATGCATCATTTACATCAAATTCATCTTTCTCCCACTCTTGATATAGACCTTGATCCTGTTTCTTTAGTTCTTCTTGTATTTCCTCAATTATATTATCTTTTATATTATCTTTATTTAAGCCTTCCTTAACCTCAATCGTCCTCAGTACTTTTTTCAGTAATTCATATTCTCCTGTCATGATTTTACCTTCAATATTAAACGATATGTTTAATTATTACATGATTATGATAAAAAGTCAATTAAAACAAGCTAATAACCGGGATTGTGAATAGTAAATTAGATTCAAATAGCCTCTTTGGTGTTATTTCAGTGTTAGACCTTTTCATATCCCTATGAGCAAATTAATGTTATCCTTTTATTGCTAATCTAAAGTTTTTTATGTTCATACACTTGCGTGTTCATAGCGTTTATTCTCTGCTTGAGAGTTCGGTTAAAATTGAGGAGCTGATTGGTCTTTGTTTGCAGAACAAAATGCCGGCAGTTGCAGTTACTGACTCAGGTAACTTATTTGGCTCACTTGAATTTGCAGAATATGCAGCAAGTAGGGGAATACAGCTAATAATAGGATGCAATATTATCGTTCGACACTTAGAACAAAATTTATCAATACTGCTACTTGCAAAAAATGAACAAGGGTACACTAATTTAGTCACCTTGGTGAGTGAGTCTTTTAAAAAGTGCAAGAATAACAGCGATATTCCTTACGTTGATTTTGATGAGCTATTAAATTTAAGTTCAGGCCTAATCGCCTTAACTGGTGGATATGACGGCATATTGGCTCAACTGTTATTGAAGCAAGATAAAGAAACGATAAAAAGACTGCTCTCAGCATTCGATGGTCATTTATATGTTGAATTGCAGCGTCATGGGCTGAATAAAGAGCTAGAGCTTGAAGAAGCTTTAATAGATTTTGCTTATCAGCGCAATATACCACTAGTTGCAACGAATGATGTGTTTTTTCCAAATAAGTCTGACTATGAGGCTTATGACATATTAACGTGCATATCAGAGGGCAGTTATGCCCTGGAGAATAACAGAAAGAAGTTAACTACCGAGCATTACTTCAAATCTGTGGCAGAAATGGAGGAACTGTTCAGCGACATTCCCGAAGCAATTCATAACACTTCAGTGATAGCTAAGCGGTGCTCTTACATGCCAAGAAGCAGGCAGCCTATCTTGCCTAAATTTCCTTGTCGAGAAAATAAAACTGAGAATGAAGAACTGAGGGAGCAGGCAGTTGCAGGATTAGAATTCCGCATTGCAAATGAAACGGACATAGACCTTAAACAATACTACGATCGGCTGAATTACGAACTAAGCGTAATAACTTCGATGAACTACGCTGGCTACTTTTTGATAGTTTCTGATTTCATTCGTTGGAGCAAAGCAAATGGCATTCCAGTTGGACCGGGAAGAGGTTCTGGTGCTGGATCGATTGTTGCTTGGAGCTTACAAATTACAGATCTTGATCCAATAAAGTTTGGTCTGATCTTTGAAAGATTTTTAAATCCTGATCGTGTATCGATGCCTGACTTTGATATCGATTTCTGCCAAGAGAAAAGGGACCTGGTTATTGATTATGTTCAGAAAAAGTACGGTTATGTTGCTCAAATAATCACTTTTGGAAAATTGCAAGCAAGGGCAGTATTGCGTGATGTTGGTAGAGTATTGCAAATGCCTTACTCTCAAGTGGATAAAATATCTAAAATGGTTCCATTTAATCCAGTAAATCCTGTAACTTTATCGCAAGCGATAGAGCTTGATCAAAACCTACAGAAAGAACGAGATAGTGATGAGGTAATTGCAAAGCTTCTTGATATATCACTAAAGCTCGAAGGAATATATCGTCACGTTTCAACTCATGCTGCTGGAATTGTAATATGCGATCAAAAATTAGAAAATTTTGTTCCCGTCTATTATGATCCAAATTCGGCTCTGCCAATCACTCAATACAGCATGAAATATGTAGAGAAAGCTGGGTTAATAAAATTTGATTTTCTTGGACTTGGTACGCTAACACTAATAGATCATGTATGTCGTTTAATTAATCGTGATGAAAAAAAATTTGATATTTCCTCGGTTTCTTTGATTGATCAAAGAACCTATGAAATGCTCTCAAGAGGTGATTCAATCGGAGTGTTTCAGCTTGAAAGTTCGGGAATGAGAGAAGCTTTAATCAAACTAAAGCCAGACTGCATTGAAGATATCATCGCTTTAATTTCTCTTTATCGCCCAGGGCCTATGGATAACATTCCAACTTATGTTGCAAGAAAGCATGGACTTGAAGAGCCAGATTACATTCATCCATTGCTTGAGGAGGTGTTAAAAGAAACATTCGGAGTAATAATCTACCAAGAACAGGTAATGGAAATAGCGCGTATTCTCTCTGGATATAGCTTAGCAGAGGCGGATTTACTCAGACGTGCCATGGGTAAGAAAATTAAGGCAGAGATGGATAAACAACGTGAACTTTTTGTTCAAGGAGCAACAAAAAACGGTGTTGATTACGACAGGGCAAGTTATATTTTTGATCTTGTTGCAAAATTTGCTGGTTATGGATTTAATAAATCCCACGCTGCTGCATATGCGATTATATCTTACCAAACAGCTTACCTTAAGGCTAACTACCCGCTAGAATTTTTTACGGCCTTGATGAATCTCAACATTGATGATAGAGACAAACTGAATTTGTTTTATCATGCTGCAAAATTCAGTGGAGTTGCTGTTCTTTCGCCTGATATCAGCAAATCTAAGGCTGAATTTTCAATAGAGGGTGAGCACATACGCTACGGAATTGCTGCTTTGCGTAATGTTGGTTTTGCTACAGCAGAAGGAATAGTAAATGCACCTTATAAGGACATATGGGAATTTATTCAAAATTCTGGTCATATGATAAATAAGAGGGCGCTAGAAAGCTTAATTAAATCTGGAGCTTTCGATAGTGTGCACAAAAATAGAAAGCAGTTATACGAGTCAATAGACACATTGATTTACTTTGCAAATAAAAATAGGCAGTCAAATCAAGCTGCTTTATTTGGTAATCTTGATATTCTGAAGCCAAAACTTGAGAACGTGGAAGATTTTAATGAAGAGGAAAAATTAGAGCATGAGTTATTTTCATTGGGATTTTACTTAACTAATCATCCACTTGAAAAGTTTAGAACTCTCTTGAAAAAATTAAATATTGGGTTTATCGGAGAGAGTAAGACGATAAAAACTGCTGGTGTAATATTAAATGTGCGTATGAGAACCTCAGAACGTGGAAGATTTGTTATCCTAACACTTTCTGATCCCCACAATGTTTCTGAAATAGCATTCTACAATAATGAAATAATAGAAGAAAAAAGGAATCTATTTTCACCTGGAGCATTTGTGATAATTGATCTTGAAATTTCAGAAAACACAACGAGACTATCAGGAAAGGACATATCTGAATTTACAGAAAAGGTTACTTCTCTAATGAAAGGATTAGTTTTAACTGCTGTATGTGCAGACTCGCAAAAAGTTGCTGAGGAGTTGAATTCAGTGTTGAAAAATGGAGGCAAAACCAAAATAATGCTAAAGTTTCTTCTCAAAAAACATAAAGTCAGCATCTTGTTGCCAGGTACATATTCAATCACCCCCCAAGCTATTTATGAAATATCTCACTTAAGTTGGATTGAAGGCGTAGAAATTAATACAAATAACTTGCTTATATAAAAAAGTTTTATATAATAAAGTGTTTAATTGATATTAAAGGAAGATATAGTGAATCTCTATGAATTTACTTTTATAGCACAACCGAACTTATTGCAGCAAGAAGTAGAAGAAATGGTCCAAGAATTGGCTATTTTGTTGAAAAATATTAAAGCAGATGTTATTTCTCAGGAGGTTAAAGGTCTCATAGAAAGAGAACATAGCACAGTTACAAAACAAGAGCTAGAGGCAAGTACTGAAAGCATTAAAAAAAGTCTGATTGTTTACTCTGATTTTTTGGAAACTCTGACAAAAATTTTATGGGTTGAATTGGAAGAAGATTTTTCAAATTTAAAAGAAATAAAGTCAAGAATCGATAAAGAATTGAAAAATGAACTAAGTGATACGGGAATAAAACAAAATTTTATGGACCTTCCAGGAGCTAACACTAAAAGTGCATTTATCTATAATGTAGTAAATGCTTTTAAGGAAAATATTTCACAACATCTAATAAAGCCCCTTCAAGAGGTTTTAAAAAGTTTTAAAATAGTAGACTCAAATCAATTGAGTAAAACGCTGGAAGTGCTTTTGAAAAATATTGAAGCTTCAGGATTGATAAAATATGAATATTGGGGTCTATTGGATTTTGCATACCCAATAAATAAGATGAAAAGTGGTCATTACTGTATGATGTGTATAAGTTTTACTTCAAGCATTATGGATGAATTTGAGCGTAGAGTAAAACTGAATGAGAATATTATTCGCCACTTGTCTGTACGGGTTAATGAGTTTTTTAAAGGTAAATCTTACATGCTGGATAAACAAATTGAGGAGAAAAGTGCATAATGATGAAAAGACGAAATAGTTTTAATAATTCTTACGTGTCTGTAAATAACAGAACTGGCTTTAGGCGTCCTAAGGTCTGTCCTCTTACTGCATCTAAAGATGAGGACATAGACTATAAGAATATAGATTTATTGTCCAAATTCACCTCTGACTATGGTAGAATATTACCTAGAAGGTTAACAGGTGTGTGCGCAAGAAAACAAAGAAAGTTGCGCTTAGCAATTATAAGAGCACGCTTTTTAGCTCTTGCTCCTTACTGTACTAAAAAAGTTAGGTAATTTATGTTAATAATTTTAAAGGAAAATATAACAACTTTAGGTAAGCTTGGTGAAGTTGTCAAAGTTAAGCCAGGTTATGCACGTAATTTTCTTTTTCCACAAAAAAAGGCGATGAAAGCCACTAAGGAAAATTTAATAAAGTTAGAGGAACAGCGTTTATTATTGGAAGAAGAAAATATCAAAAAATTAAATGCAGCAAAAGTGCTTGCATCATCACTGCATGATAAATTTATTATATTAATAAAGCAAGCTTCAGAGGATGGAAAGATTTTTGGCTCTGTAACCACACGTGAAATTGCAAAAACTTTATTACAAGAAGGATATGATATAAGTCATCATAGTTTATCTTTTGGTGGAATAAGTATCAAAAATTTGGGCGAGTATCAAGTAAATATAGAATTACATAGTAAAGTGATAGTTCCAATTACTATATACGTTGTAAGATCTGAAAAAGATGCACATGAATTGAGGCAAGTAAAGTTGCAAAATCAGAAATCTGAGCAACAAGAGGCAGAGCAAGATGCGAGTAAAGAAGCTACTGATGGTGATGATAGCTGATCAAAGATGATCCCTTGTTATAGTCGTAAAGAAATGTCTTCCATTGCTAAGCTGGTATCATCCCAGTGCTCCCCTCATGTCATCCCAGTGCGTGACACTGGGATCCAGTTTATTTCATCATGGACATTATTTTATGCTTCTAGAATCCGTTGTCCATTGAATAATTTGCAAATACTTTTATATCTGGATTCCAGTGTCATGCACTGGAATGACACCATTATTGAAATAAATCAAAAATGATCCCACGCTATAGCCGCAAAGAAATGTCTTCCATTTGGGAAGAAAAAAATAAGTTTAATATATGGCTCAAAATAGAAAAATTAGCGTGTGAAGCTCAAGCAGAGTTAAGAGTGATTCCAAATAGTGTTGCTCAGAAGCTCTCTGATGTTATTGAATTTGATATTGAACGTATTAACGAAATTGAATCCATTGTAAAACATGATGTTATAGCTTTTTTAACATATGTTGCTGAAGAAGCGGGAGTTGATGTTCGTTATCTTCATTATGGAATGACAAGTTCTGACGTTTTAGATACATGCCTTGCGGTTCAGTTAAAGGAATCATGTGATATTTTGCTCGAAAATTTAAAAAATATACTTGCAGCACTGAAAAAAAAGGCTGAGGACTATAAAAATATTGTTTGTGTTGGGCGCAGTCATGGAATGCATGCAGAATCAACAACTCTTGGATTAAAATTTGCTAGATTTTATGCTGAATTTAAACGCAATTATCAGAGATTAATTAGCGCGAAAACAGAGATCTCGATTTGTAAAATATCAGGTGCAGTAGGTAATTTTTCAAATGTTGATCCGTTTGTTGAAGAGTATGTAGCGAAAGAAATGGGACTTATACCTGAAACCATATCGTCTCAAGTCATTCCTCGTGATAGACACGCAATATTCTTTTCAGTTTTAGGAGTGATTGCAAGTTCAATAGAGAATATTGCCGTTGAAATACGTCACTTGCAAAGAACTGAAGTTGGAGAAATTTCTGAGTATTTTTCCACTGGTCAGAAGGGAAGTTCTGCTATGCCGCATAAGTGTAATCCTATTTTAAGTGAGAATTTGACTGGGCTCTCACGCTTAATACGCAGCTATGTTTTTCCTGCATTAGAAAATGTTGCATTATGGCACGAACGAGATATATCGCACTCGTCTGTGGAAAGATGCATTGCTCCTGATGCTTGTATAGCAATGGATTTTGCTTTAGTACGATTAACAGATTTGATAGATAAATTGGTGATCAATAAGGAAAACATTGAAAAGAACTTAAATTCTTCAAAAGGCTTGGTTTTTTCACAACGAGTATTACTCGAGTTGGTAAATAGTGGTTTGGCGAGGGAAGAGGCATATAAAATTGTTCAGAATAATGCAATGAAAGTAAAGCAAGATAACAGTGATTTTCTGTTCGAATTGAAACAAGATAAATCCTTGCATGGAATTATTGACTCTGAAAAACTTGAGTCTTTGTTTGATTTGAAGTATTATATGAAACATATAGATTACATATATAGCAAGGTTTTTAATTAGGCTGAGTAGCTCAGTGGTAGAGCAGGAGGATCATAATCTCTTGGTCGGGGGTTCAAATCCCTCCTCAGCCACTCAAGCTAAGCTATGGTTTGGCGATAGCAGCGCACTTGACAAAATAACGTGATTCATTGTCAATTAACTGAAGTTTTTTTTCAGTTGTTCATATAGTATATGGAATAATGTATGTGAAGTGATAAAGATACAACATTTGTTGTATCTATTCAGGGGAATGGCTAATGGTATCCGTTCAAGAAAGTGGTAAAGTAGATGAGAAAAGACAACTAAATGAATTTCATCCGAGTAGCTGACACTGGCATCTATATAAAGACAATCTAATGCACTCATTTAAAGTGAAGTTTTCTGGATCCCAGTGTCTAGGCACTGGGATGACAAGAAAAGAGTTGACTTGAATGACACCGAATAGGTACTGGGACAGAGGCTACTTGAATAATATTTTACCATGTCATTCCAGCACTTGATGCTGGAATCCAGAAGTTTTTTGAGCACAAAAGTCATGCTAAGTTTTTGTTGTTAAGAAAGGCTGGATAGCTACTTGCATGACACCATTTGTTACTGTGTTTTTGTCTATCTTATTTTGCTACCCTCCTGAACGAATACACAAAATCTAACTTTTTTCTATACAACCAGCCAGGTCAAGAAAGGTGAATCTATCTCTTGTTGCAAATGTAAGATTGACTACCTTGCAATATTGCTCTTTGTTCCAATTAAGATGCTCCGGTAAGTACGGAATTGATAGATCTTCAAATACTTTCTGCAGGTGTTTTGCAGATAGTAAATTTTGCTTAATTAAACTAGAAATATTACTCCATTCTTTGCAAATAATCTCTTGAATTTTTTGCTGCATCATTTGCTTCTGCTTTAGAATTTTTATAAATTCGGTATTACCAAAGCACTGAGTTATATGTTTTACATCTAAAGTGATCGGTTTGGTAATCGGGTTTCGTATTGACAATATCTCCTCTTGCAAGTTAGCCATGGTAATCGTTGTCACAGCAATTTTTTCCCCATGTAACGAGGAGGAATAATCCTGTGTTACCATCTCAATTGCATGAGCTATCATATGTTCTCCTTGACTTGCAGAGTAACTGCCTTTTGACATCACCATTCCGAGTCCTGAAATCAATAAGGCTTCCATAAGTAATGGAACTACTCTTTTATCTTTTTTAGCAAGTGCCAAGTGTTCTCTGAGCAAAATTTCCTCCAGATTGCGAACAAGTTTAAAGGGGAGTTCATTATATTCTGTGCCAAGTAATAGATGAGATAATAGCCAATCGGCTTGTACTGTTGAACGGCAGATGAAATCTGCAAATCCACTTAATGTGAGGCGTGGTGGTGCGTTGGCAATTATATCGGTATCAATGTATATTGCCTTTGGAAGATGTGCTCCGAACGATTTTTTATATCCATCAACTAATATTGAAGCGTTTGCAGAGCTATATCCATTCATGGAAGCAGCTGTTGGAAAGGATATGTAGTCTTTGCCTTCTAAATAGCTTGCGTACTTACAGATATCATTAACAGTGCCACTGCCAAATGCAACCATTAAGTCACTATCTTTTGCTTTATTTCTAACTAGGTTTACAGCTTGGAGAGAAGCAGCTCTGTTCAGTCTATTTGGTGTCATCCAAGTAGCGTGACACTGCGATCCATCATAGTCACGCGCTGGAATGACAGGTGTGGCTGGAATAATTAAATGAGAAACTTTATTAAGTATGTTTTTGTTTAAAAGTTTTGCTGTATTTTCATCTGCAATCAGAAAAATGTCATTTCCATATTGTCTACATATTTCATAGATATTATCAGCAAGTACTGTTACTTCCCTAATAAGAACTTGTTCTGTGTGCTGTAATATTTGTTTTAAATATCGCATAGAATGTTTACAATACGGTAATGTTAGTATTTCAAGATTAATATGAAGATTGACCCTGTAGAACTAACTAAGAAATTAATTTCTTTTAAAAGTATAACACCAAAAGACGATGGGGCAATAGAGCATATAGCAGCCATTCTCAAGAAAAGTGGTTTTGAATGTGAGATTTTAGAGTTTGGTGATAAAGTTAAAAATCTTTATGCGAAATATATAAATGGAGTACCAAACTTGTGTTTTGCTGGACATGTTGATGTTGTACCACCAGGTGAGTTAAAAGATTGGATATCTGATCCATTTAAGCCAGAAATTAGAGATGGAATGCTATATGGAAGAGGAGCAGCTGATATGAAAAGTGGAATAGCCGCATTTATTGCTGCTATGGTAGATTCAGTTGCAGGTAAGTTTCGATTCAGTGGTTCAATCAGTGCATTGATTACCAGTGCTGAAGAAAGCGCGGAAGAACATGGAACAAAGGAAGTTTTGGAATGGATGAAAAGTAAGCAAAAAAAGATAGATTTTTGTATAGTTGGAGAACCAACGAGTAGTGAGAAATTAGGTGATACCATAAAAATAGGTAGAAGAGGTTCTGCAACATTTAAATTGATTTGCCATGGTAAACAAGGGCACGTTGCCTACCCAGATCTAGCAGATAATCCAATATATAAAATGGTATCGATACTAAGTAAGATAAAAGATACCACTTTTGATACTGGTAATAAATACTTTCAGCCTTCACATTGCGAAATTACTACTATCGACGTTGGAAATAATACTAATAATCTAATACCTAGTTCAATAGCAGCAGGTTTTAATGTTCGATATAACAATACACAAACACCAGACGTTTTATATAAGATGATTGATGCAATATGCACCAATGTGACTAACGATTATAAACTTTCTATGCAGAACAGCAGGGACGTTTTTCTCTCTAATCCTGACAGAAATACTGATATTATGCTTGATGCGATAAATAAAATTACCGGTATTGATGCTGTGCTGAGCACAAGTGGTGGCACATCTGATGCTGCGTTTATTAAGGATATTTGTCCAGTAATTGAATTTGGTATGATCAACAAAACCGCACATCAGGTAAATGAATGCGTATCAATAGACGATATACATAAATTAACAGCTATATATAAGGAGTTTATAAAAAATTATTTTTACCCCACTAATAAAATATTAAACCAGATCAATGTAATTGGTAATACGCCTGATGGTCCATTATTAGCTTGAGGTGCAGTTGCATAGAGAAGAAAACTTACTAGACACATTTTACCAGCCCCTTATTATAATATTAAGAGTATTTTTGACTCAAAACTTGTCTTTGATCTGTGCAAGCTCAATAACAAAAACTCAGTAAAAAGCTTATTGGCGAAAATTATCTGTTCAGCAGAGTGACAAAATAAGATAGACAAAAAGGGTATAAGAACAAATAGTGTCATGCAACACTGGTGTTTTGTACACAAAACGTTGTAAAGCGCTTTTGTCAACCTGGATCCCAGCTCGGATAACAAGAAAAGAAGCACTGGTTTCACATAGATCTGAATAGATATAATTTCTTAAACATTTATAGCTCACATAAAACCCGGTCTGACTGTCATAAAGGCTACTCATTGCAGCAGACAACTTTCGCACTACTTCAAATTCTAATTTTCAACTTAAAGAGGTACATAATGTCAAATAACTTCAATTTCAAAGAATTTTTTCACCATCACGAAGCAAATAGCACTTTAGATGATATACAAAGGTACTGCATACTGTGGCAATCAGTGATATCACAGGCAATGATTGATGCAGCAAGTAACTGTAAAAAAACAGAAAGCTTGGTAGAGAAACGTAAAGCAATTTCCTGGCTATCAGACTTCAGTCAAGATTTTGTTGAAACATGTATACTGGCTGATTGCGATCCGTTATACGTAAAAAACAAAATACAGCCAATTCTAAAAAAGATAAAGCCCTTTTAATGAGGTTTACCCCTCTCACCAAGAAAAATATCATTTAATCTTTTTTCTATAGCTTCATCTATATCTTGGATTAATAGCTGCTTTATCATATTCACTTTCCGTTCTGCCTCTTGAAGATTATTGTTACCGTAACTGTTCTTATTACTATAACCATAACTACTGCCATTTGGTTTATTACTCATTTTTCTTCTTGTTCTGAGTATCTGAACTATCTTCTCCTTGAAAAAAGACTTCCAGCCTGTGCCAGAAAATAATTTGTAGAGAAAATGCGGAGTAAGAAACGCTACTAATATTCTAATAGAAACTCCATAACCCAAATCATCTCTATTTTCATAATACCATTTTAAATATTGATACAAATGGTAAAATGCATTTTTGAAAGAGCCAAACTCTACAGTATACCAAAAACCATTGGTGAGAAACATAAGCATAATGCTCGATGTATAAAGATACAGAGTGAAAAGAAATAGCTTGACAACTATATCTTTCAAGCTGCCCAGTATATAATTAAATAACCTTAATTTATAAAAAAGTGATATCATTTCACGCACACTTTAATAAAGCTGGGGTGGAAGGATTCGAACCTTCGCGTGACGGTATCAAAAACCGCTGCCTTACCACTTGGCTACACCCCAATATTGTTTATATCAATAACATTATTAACCCAATTAGTAAAAGATTTATTCGCTTTTCCTATGGGTATTATCACAACGGCTGGTTGATCATAAGAATGCATTGCCTCGATTTTTTCTACAATCTTATCAGCCTGATCATTCCTACTCTTCATAATTGTCACCACTTCACAATTACTATTAATTTTACCTTCCCATAAATACAGAGAATTTACTTCAGGAAATATATTTACACACACAATTAACTTCTCGTTTAACAATTCTTCAGAAATAGCCTTAGCCTCTTTCAAGTTTGAAAAAGTTATATAGACTAAAACTAAATTGCTCATTAACCGCTACATAAATGCATTTTTACTATACTCTACTTAGATTTATTCATCAAGAGAAAATAGGAGAGACCTCTTCAGTGCTTGACACACAGAAATTGAAGATGTCATTTAGTAGCTCTCCCCTTGTCATCCCAGTAGTTCTCCTCTTGCCATCCCAGTAGTTCTCCTCTTGTCATCCCAGTGCGTGACACTGGGATGGCTTTGTTGCATCGCTCAAGTGAAAAGAACTGGCAGTTACTGACAAAATTCATTATAAAACAGCCATTTAACTGTTGAAGAAAAAATATGCCACAGAAAATGAAAGTCAGTAACCAAAACGAATATAACAAATTCCTTGAAAAAAGGGGAATATTTTTCGTTACATCGATGAAGCTATCGAAAATTGGTATGAAAATAGTCCAAAGATGCAGGGTGGCAACTATATTTATAGTGATAAAGTTGTGATTTTGGTGCATATAATCGTTAATCTTTTTAGAATTGGTTTAAGACAAACGGTAGGGTTTGTAAAAGGGTATTTGCAACAAAAATGAATTTTGTCAGTATAGCCCTTCTCATAATAGTCCAAAAAGAGTAAGATATGGATTGATAGTAGTGGAAGGTAAGGATGCCAGTAGCAAATAGTTATGACTTAAGAAAAAAGGTAATGGAAGCATTGGATGAAGGAGAGAGTGGAGAAACTGTTGCCAAGAGATTTAAGATCGGAAAAACAACTTTATATGAGTGGAAGAAAAGACGTGAGAAAACGGGAGATTTTCAATCAAAAAAGCTTGGAAGCGTGGCATAAAATTACCGACTGGAATGCATTTGCCGAATTTGCAAATGAGCAAGGTGGCAAAACTCAGTCAGAGATGCTGGGGCAATATTAGTAGACAAACAATTCATCGAGCACTTAAAAATATAGGATTCACAAGAAAAAAAAGACCTACAGATATAAAGAAAGAAATGAAGAAAAGCGAGCTCAATTTTCAAAGGTTATAGCAACAAAAGAACCTAAAGAATTAGTGTATATAGATGAGTCTGGACACTGAACCTATGGTTATTGCCAGAAAGGACAGCGGTTTTATGCCCTAAAATCTGGGAAGAAAACTCAACGAATTAGCATGGTTGCAGCCTTAAGTGGAAGAAAAATAATTGCTCCGTTAACCTTTGAAGGCCACTGCAATATGGATATCTTTAATAAATGGTTTGAGCAGTTTCTGACACCGATTTTGGAACCTGGACAAACTGTTATCCTTGATAATGCTACTTTTCATAAGTCTAATAAGATTTGCTAAAGGAGTTGGTGCAGAAATTTTATATCTTCCTCCATATTCTCCAGATTTTAACAAAATTGAACATTATTGGTTTGCTATAAAAAACAGAACCAGGAAAAACATTCCTTTATTCAAATCTTTTCGTCATGCTGTCGATTCTTCTTTCTTATGACCTTTTTGGACTATTATGGGAAGGGCTATAGTAATAACCTCTGAAGATTATGCATCTTCTTGATATCATTACATTGTGAAGCTCGGTAAATTCGTTTTTGTAGCTTAAATGAAGATTTCTCAAGCTTGCGCCAAATTCCATTCATACTTAACATTTTGTTGGCTCATAACATATTCACTACTATTCACAACTTTACCTTCCAAATTACAGTGTTTACGTCTGCATATCCCAAATATTACTTTAGGCATTAGCTTCTTAAACAATCCCTCCACATAGAAGCATTTAGTGGGCCACCTTCTTAGTTATAGCTCTTTTCATAATAGTCCAAACGAGGTAAAATAAGGTTTTATAGTAGTGAAGGTAAGGATGCCAGCAGCATATAGTTATAAAAAAAGCAATGGAAGCACTAGAAGAAGGAGAAAGCAGGGAAACGGTGGCAGCAAGATTTAAAATTGGAAGAACTACGTTATGGGAGTGGCAGCAAAGAAGAAAAGAAACAGGAGATTTTCAGTCAAAAAAACTTGGAAATGGAGGTTATAATCACAAAATTACTGACTGGAATAAATTTACTGAATTTGCTAAAAAATATGGTGGTATCGGAAATGGCTAAGCTTTGGAGCAATGTTAGTATCCCAACGATCCATCGAGCTCTTAAAAAAATTGGACTCACACGCAAAAAAAGACATATGGATACAAAGAAAGAAACGAAGAAAAACGCGCTGAATTTTTGAAAATTATAGCAACAAAAGAACCTCAAAACTTAGTTTATATAGATGAGTCTGGCATTGATAACACCGAGTTATGGATATTGCCAGAAGGGACAGAGGTTTTATGCTCTAAAATCTGGTAAAAAAATTCAACGAATCAGTATGATTGCAGCCTTAAACGGCAGAAAAATAGTTGTTCCGTTAACATTTGAAGGCCACTGTAATATGGATATCTTTAATAAATGGTTTGAGCAGTTTCTGACACCGATTTTGAAACCTGGACAAACTGTTATCCTTGATAATGCTACTTTTCATAAGTCTAATAAGATTTGCTAAAGGAGTTGGCGCAGAAATTTTATATCTACCGCCTTATTCTCCCGATTTTAACAAAATTGAGCATTATTGGTTTGCTATAAAAAACAGAGCTAGGAAAAACATCCCTCTATTCACATCTTTTCGTCATGCTGTTGATTCCGCTTTTCTATAAGCTTTTCGGACTATTATGAAAAGAGCTATATTAAGCTATATAACTCAAAATCTTGATAAAATGCAGAAAAGTTTTTTTAATTTCAGCTCCATCCTCGAAGAGTTAGAAAATAACTTTAAGCAAGTTAGTCAGAATTTTTCTGACGCAAAGGAACAAGTTTTAAATTTAGCTGTCAACTCTGAAAATTTGGCAGGCAAGTTTCTTAATTATCACCCGAATATGTGCATAGTATAAAATTAGCTTGATAGACTTCAAGAGCTTTGCCTATGAAGTCAGTGTGCTTCTTGAAATGCAATATACTTTTATTACTTTAATTATGAAAATCCGTTAAGCCTTCTTGCCAATTACTACAATATTTTCACTTGGAAAAAAGTAGTCAGGTATAGCCATGTTCTTTGGTGCAGGACCGCCAATTACTCGGCCTGATGTGTCATAATATGAACCGTGACAAGGGCAGAACCAACCGTTGCCGTCTTTTGTAGCGTGATCAACTGGTACACATCCAAGATGGGTGCATATTCCAATCATAATTAACCATTCATCTTTTCCTTTGTATACTCTTTTTTCATCTGATTCAGGATCTCTCAAATTTTCTGCATTTATGGCTCTTGCAGCCTCAATCTCTTGTTTTGTGCGCTTGCGGATAAATACTGGCTTACCTTGCCATTTTACCTTTTTTCCTTGTCCTTCTTGAATATCAGATAGATTAACCTCAACCGTAGACATCGCTAAAACCTCAGCAGAAGGATTCATAGACTTAACCAATGGCCAAAGACCGCTTGCAGCTCCTATACCTGCCATGGCACACGTAGTTAATGTGATAAAATCTCTTCTACTCTTATTTTTGGCAAAATCTTTAACAAGAGATGTTTTTTTATTCTTCTCATTCGTCAATGATTTTTTATTTTTAGTTAACTTCTTATCCATCAATCTCTACTTGAACATAGACATATATTTTAATTTAAATATTATAGATTAATCAATAGAAATTTGCACTATTTGTTTAACCTTTGCTATACAGTTAAGAAGAAACAGAGTTGTCAATTTCGGAAATACTATTTTCAGTGGAATCGGGATCCTCAATTTTCGCTACTGACACCACCTTTTCTCTACTCTCTGTTTTAAACAGAGTGACTCCTTGAGTGCTACGTCCTGCAATTCTGATATCATTTACTGAAATACGAATTAACTTTCCTTTATCTGTAATAAGCATGATATTATCACCCTGTTCAACTGGAAAGCTAGCAACAACATTACCGTTTCTGTCGGTAGTAAGGATATTTGTAATACCAACACCACCTCTATTTGTTACCCTATACTCGTACGCAGAAGTTCTTTTACCAAAGCCATTTTCAGTAATAGTTAATATGAACTCCTCATTCATTGCAAGTTTTAAGAACAGTTTGTTATCTATTCCTAAATCATTCAAAGTCTTTTCCAATTTAGAATCAATGGAGTTATTAATTGCAGTCCCCAGTCTTTTTGCAAGTGGAACTTTTAAGTAAAGTTCTTTTGTTTCTGTTGCTACACCTATCCCATTTAATATGGTCATAGATATCACGCTGTCATTCTTTGCAAGTTTGATACCTCTTACGCCATCTGAATTGCGACTTTTAAATTGACGCACATCACTTACAACAAATCTGATACTTTTGCCGAATCTTGTTGAAAGAAAAACATGATCAATTTCATTGCATACTTTAACTGATATTAACTTATCTCCTTCATCGAGCTTGATTGCTATTTTTCCATTGCTTGGAATATAGTGAAAATCTGCTAAAGAGTTGCGCCTTATGTTCCCATGAGCAGTAGCAAAAACTATGTTTTGATTTTCGTCATTTTCACTTGGTAATGGCATTATATTAGTTATAGTTTCACCATCGCTAAGCGGGAATATATTAACAAGTGCTCTTCCACGTGCAGTTGGCTCTGCAATAGGTAACTTATAAACTTTTAATCTATAGACTCGGCCAATATTAGAAAAGAATAAAAGGCTAGTGTGGGTATTCCCAACAAATAATTTTGTGGTTACATCCTCTTCTTTTAATCCTTGTCCTAGCTTTCCTTTTCCACCACGACGCTGAGTTCTATAATGAGAAAGCTTCACACGCTTGATATAACCATTCATAGTTACGGTTATCACCATATCCTCTTGTGGAATTAGATCTTCAGCTTCAATGTCCGTATCTGATTCCTCTATTGAAGTTTTTCGCGGCACAGTAAATCTGTTCTTTATTTCTTGTAGATTGTTTTTTATTTCTTTCATCAACTTCTCTCCTGAGCCAAGAAAAGCGATATATTCTTTTATCAGGTTGATCATTGAACTTAGCTCAGCTTCTAATTTGTCTTTTTCAAGGCCTGTTAAACGTTGCAATTTCATGTCAAGAATAGCTTTCGTTTGCAGCTCAGTTAATCTATACACTCCGTCTTTCAAAAAGCTTGTGCTGTCTGAGATTAATCCAATAATTGTGTTTATCTCAGCTGAAGTTTTCCATTCTTTATTTAAAAGTTCTCTACTTGCTTCCGCAGGATCTTTTGCACCACGGATGATTTTTATCACTTCATCTATGCTCAAGACCGCAATGTAGAGCCCTATGTATATATGAGCTTTTTCCCTCGTTTTTCTTAGACGAAACTCTGTTCTCCTGATTAATACTTCTTTTCTAAAATCAATAAAAGCAGCTATAATTTCTTTCAACGACATCAAAGCAGGCCTGTTGTTGTTGAGGACTAAAGTGTTAACACTAAAACTACTTCTTAGTGGAGTTAGTCCCAATATTTGATTAAGTATAAAACTTGCTTCAGCATTTCTTCTGAGGTCAATTACTACCCTAATACCAGACTTATCAGATTCATCCCTAATTTCTGTTATGCCATCAATTCTTTTTTCTTTTACAAGCTCACCTATCTTCTCAATTAATTTTACTTTATTTACCTGGTAAGGTATTTCATCAATCACTATTGCTTGCCTATCTTGTAACAGGTCTTCCATGTGAGTCTTGCCTTGCACAACAATTGATCCACGACCCGTTGCAAATGCTGATCTTATTCCAGACCTTCCAAGAATCGTTCCCCCAGTTGGGAAATCCGGTCCTGGCATCACTTCAAGTAACTCATCCAAAGTAACTTCAGGATTATCTATATATAACATACAAGCATCTATTATTTCTCCAAGGTTGTGAGAAGGAATATTGGTTGCCATACCAACTGCAACACCGCTTGCACCATTTACCAATAGATTCGGAAATTCTGCAGGCAGTACAACAGGCTCTGTTTCATTTCCATCATAGTTTGGCCTAAAATCAACTGTATCTTCGTCAATATCATTTAGTAAAAAATGCGACACTCTGTGGAGCCTTGCTTCTGTATATCGCATTGAAGCTGGCGGATCTCCATCTATCGAACCAAAGTTACCTTGCCCATCAATAAGTGGTAAAAGAAGAGAAAAATCTTGAGCCATCCTGACCAAGGAGTCATAGATAGCCATGTCACCATGTGGGTGATATTTTCCCATTACATCCCCGACTATACGAGCTGCTTTTTTATACGGTTTACCGGCATCGAACCCAGCCCTCGACATTGCGTATAATATGCGCCTATGAACAGGTTTAAATCCATCTCGCACATCAGGTATAGCTCGACTTATGATCACACTCATTGCGTAGGAGAGATAAGAATCCTCTAGCTCTTTCACTATTGAAACTGGTACTATGTTGTCTTGCATTTTCTATACTTTGATTGAAATAATTGTAATATTAATATTCAACTAGGCTAATGGGCAATGACAGACTTGAACTGCCGACCTCCTCGGTGTAAACGAGATGCTCTACCAGCTGAGCTAATTGCCCCTCTAGATATAATTCTAGAGTTCAATGTTGTTGTTGTAAACAAAAATAGCGATACAAGCAACTCTTATGGAATCGCTGGGTGCGCACTATGGAGTTGTATAAATTTTAGCCTTGCTGCTACCTTGTATAAAGGTATTCTTTCACTTGCATTTTTTGACATGTTCAACAACTTTGAATAACATGCTGTGGCATTTTTAAAATCTGAGAGCTTATCTAGAATAACAGCTAAATTATAGGTATAAAAAATATTGTTTTGATCTAAAGAAATTGCTGCTTTCATATATTCTTTAGCTTTTACGTAATCCCCTTTTTTCATATAGATCAAACCTAAATTTGCTGATAAAGGGGCGCTATTTCTGAGTGTATCATACAATTTCAACATTTCACTCAATGCTAAATTAGGATCATATTGTGAGATTATCGTCAGAAAATTCTTTAATACATAAGGGTTGCTAGGATATTCTTTTAACAGTCTTGTGTAAATCTCTACAGCTTTTTTAAATTCTTTGTTAGCGTAATAGATATTCCCTAGTCCAATTAAAGCACTTTCATGATAAGGAAATCTTGCGATAATCTGATTGAGGAGAGAAGTAGCTGTTTCACTATCTCCTAACTCAAAGGAATCTTTTGCTTTTTTTAAAATAGAGTATATGTCAAAATTCTTGCCAGAATTCTGCGAAATTTTGATATTAAATTTGTCACTTTTTCTCTCGAGAACATCAAGATCTTTATATTTTTTATCAGCTTTTATATGCTTGACAACACTATCAAAGACCTTCTGTATCTCCAAATTTTCACTAGCATAGGTAACAGAAGACCTCCATAAAATCACAACGCAAATTAACATGCAGACAAACATAGATCCTAGTGTTGTGGCATTGGCTGCAGCGCGTAACCAGTAAATCTTATTTCTTTGAACTATACGCAACACATTACAAATTCATAAATGCTAAATTACTTATCTAATATAATAATAAAGATATTATTAATTGGCAGATACTATTTAGAATGAGTTAAAAGAGCACTTCTACACATTCCATATGGTTGCCAATTACACTCCTCACATGCGTAGTCAAATTTCTCTAAAGACATTTTCTTTCTAATTCTTTTTACTGCTTTACTCCAGGTCAAAATCTCGCCAATTTTTATTCCTAAAATTTCCATATGCCTTCTATCTAGCTCTAAAACTTTAGCTTGTGTGGTACATTTACCTTGTTTAGTCTGGTTTGGGCAAACACTACAAATAGTGTCAAGATTATCAACTACTTCGATTTTAGTATTAGGATCACTAATTACTTTACTTGCTATCTTTTTGTAATTTTCTACAAAGCTCTGAGAATATCCATACCCTTGAAATGCAAGAGTGCACATAAAATGATGAGGACGAAACCTTATCACTTTTTCAAATACTGCAAAGCTGCTACAAGTAGAAAAATTTTTACCAAACCAGGAAGGATGAATGGTAAAACACCCACCATTATTGCTTGTTTCAGACCCACGTAAATAGTAAGCCAACTCATACCACAAATAAAGATTACGACTGTACCCGCCAGACAACTTAAAGAATTACACATAAATGATTTATATTTAGAGTTCAGTAATTCATTTACTCTGCTCATTACTACAACAGCAACTAAACAGCCAATCAAATATCCACCTGTTGGCCCGAGAAAAATGTGATAACCACCAGAAAAATTCGCAAAAACAGGCAATCCTGCTGCACCAAGTGATAGATATGTAAGCACAGAATAGAATGCTGTTCTGCGGTTAAATTTAAGCCCAATAAGCATTACTCCTAAAGTTTGCAATGTGATAGGCACAGGCTGCAATGGTATGCTTATTTGAGCCATCAAGAATAAAAGTAAAACGCAAGACAATATTTCAGCCAGTGTTGATCTGCTGCTAGATTGTGTTATAAACATACTTTCCCAATAAAAATAACTTATTAAATGTCATATATGTGTATGAGAGGTTTTGCAATTTAAATTTTGCTCATATTGTGCTACAATGAATTATTTATGCACTATTAAATTAAAAATGATGAGTAAACAAGATCTATTATCGTTGATGAAAGCAAGACACAGCGGACGTTCATACGATCCTACAAGAGCAATATCTCAGGAAGACATGGATATTTTAATGGAAGCTGTAAGGCTGACTCCCTCATGTTTTGGTGATGAACCCTGGAGATACGTAATATGCAACAAACAGAACAATCAAAGCGCATGGGAAAAGCTGCTAAATTGCCTTGATGAATCTAATCAAAAGTGGGCAAAAGATGCACAAATACTAATTATATCTCTAAGCGCTAAGAATTTCCGTAAATCTGATAAAGGTGAAAATTTTTGGGCTAATCACGATACTGGTGCAGCAAATTATACACTTATGCTACAGGCTGCAGCTATGAACTTAATGGCTCATCAAATGGGTGGATTTGATAGAGATAAAATAGTAGAAAAATTCAACATATCCGATGATTTTAATGTAATGTCAGTGATAGCGGTTGGTTACGAAGAAGATGGCGCTGAAACAAGTAAGAAGAAAAGAAGACCAATAGAAGAAATATTTTTTTATGATGAGTGGCCAAAAACTAGTTAACTTACTTTGACCACCCCTCTCTCAATACCTTAAAAATAGGATTATCTGGTAAGTATAGCTCTTTTCATAATAGTCCAAACGAGGTAAAATAAGGTTTTATAGTAGTGAAGGTAAGGATGCCAGCAGCATATAGTTATAAAAAAAGCAATGGAAGCACTAGAAGAAGGAGAAAGCAGGGAAACGGTGGCAGCAAGATTTAAAATTGGAAGAACTACGTTATGGGAGTGGCAGCAAAGAAGAAAAGAAACAGGAGATTTTCAGTCAAAAAAACTTGGAAATGGAGGTTATAATCACAAAATTACTGACTGGAATAAATTTACTGAATTTGCTAAAAAATATGGTGGTATCGGAAATGGCTAAGCTTTGGAGCAATGTTAGTATCCCAACGATCCATCGAGCTCTTAAAAAAATTGGACTCACACGCAAAAAAAGACATATGGATACAAAGAAAGAAACGAAGAAAAACGCGCTGAATTTTTGAAAATTATAGCAACAAAAGAACCTCAAAACTTAGTTTATATAGATGAGTCTGGCATTGATAACACCGAGTTATGGATATTGCCAGAAGGGACAGAGGTTTTATGCTCTAAAATCTGGTAAAAAAATTCAACGAATCAGTATGATTGCAGCCTTAAACGGCAGAAAAATAGTTGTTCCGTTAACATTTGAAGGCCACTGTAATATGGATATCTTTAATAAATGGTTTGAGCAGTTTCTGACACCGATTTTGAAACCTGGACAAACTGTTATCCTTGATAATGCTACTTTTCATAAGTCTAATAAGATTTGCTAAAGGAGTTGGCGCAGAAATTTTATATCTACCGCCTTATTCTCCCGATTTTAACAAAATTGAGCATTATTGGTTTGCTATAAAAAACAGAGCTAGGAAAAACATCCCTCTATTCACATCTTTTCGTCATGCTGTTGATTCCGCTTTTCTATAAGCTTTTCGGACTATTATGAAAAGAGCTATAGTATATCCAATCCAGGAATTTTGGTAAAATCTATACCAGTTACTCGATATAATTCTTCATGCAAAGCAAAGTTTGGTTTACTTTTTCTGTGCTTATTTTTCTCTTCACCTAACTTTTTACTCTCATCAGACTTTATCTCAAATGTTTTATAATATTCTTAAATGCTCCTGTCACATTCTGCTACTTTTTCCTGATAAATATTATATAGCTCAAATTCTTGCTTTAATGTAAATAGGTGTTCTTTTCTATAGTTTCCTGCTAATGCTTTTGCAATAACAGATTTATCACTTTTTATTCGTCCATCTCTTAGTTCAGCCAATTTTTCAGGATTATTCTCACCATCTATTATTGCTTTAATAATTTGCATTCCAGTTACACCAGTTGTATCGCTTATAACTTTATGTAGTTGAATATTCATTTGTGTTAGCGCTTTTTGCATACGCAAAGTATGTGTAGAAGCATTTTCAATTAAATTTTTACGTTGCCGAACATAACTACGCAATACACACATTTGATCATCTGGCCTAAATGACCCTTGGAGTAACCCGTAACTGTGTAGTTGTTGAATCCATTTGCACATCTGATTTTCTCCCAGGTACATTTTTAACATGTTTTGCGTTTACCAGTTTTACTTCAAATCCGTGTGATTCAAGTACTTGAAACAAAGGAATCCAGTACACTCCTGTTGACTCCATGGCTACTGTATTAACTTTACATTTTTTCAACCATTTTGCTATGTTGTAGAGATCTTCCGTAAAGCAGCTAAATTTTTGTATACGTTGTTCATCGCTTCCTTCGGGTACACATACATAATGTACAGCCGAGCCAACATCGATTCCTGCTGCATTAGATCTCTAATTTACTTTTGAACTTTGCCATTTTTAATCTCCATTATATAATAATCCATAATTGAGAAGTGCTTAAGCTTGGGACGGTTGAGTTATACATTCTTCTAATCGAGGTAGCCCAAAAGGCTCAATCAGTGGTTCGACCGTTCCTCCAAAGCCACGCTGTCCTACGGACACTTAAGGCACCATTGCACAGTTCGGCTATAACTGCAAAAAGCTCTTCTCTACAAAATTATACATAAAATTTGCCATACACTCAGCTAGGAAGTTTCTTTTTGGTTTGACAGGTTTTATCTGTCCGGCGCTGTCCAGTATGATAGGGGTTTTTAGGTCAATTCGGCGGATGCTATATACCATGCTGCTATAAAACCTAAATAAATCTTTCTGAATTCGACTTTGTTCTACATTATGAATGGCAGAATTGTTAGTATTATAAAGCCTTTCTGGATGTGGTTCATTTAAGATATTATATACAACAATGGCAGGATGGTCCTTAAGTTCTCTTGCAAGATCTTGCCAAAATTTTGCTGCTTGTTTTTGAAAAGCTTGATCTGACCATAAACGTAAATCATCTTTATCGTTATTATTTTGCTTCCATCTAGATCCAGGTAAGCTAAGCATCGTTAACACTACTGGTATTTTTTGTTGATGAAAAGCATCTAAAACATCTTTCAGAACTTTCAGGTCTTTGGAAATCAGGCCCGGATAATTGTCTGCATTGCCTAAGAGGAAGTCACGTTGCGTAGTTTCAAATTTGTCAGGAGCAAGACGAATAAAACCAATTTTGTATTCCTTTGCTGCTTTGATTAAGTCACTATCAACTTTTCTATTGAAAACATTTGCTCCCTTTCTAACTCCAGTTTGCCAAAAGAGCATTTTGCTGTTCTCCGGTATTGACTTAGCACTCACATTACAGAAAACTATAGAATACAAAACAGCTGTAATTAGAAGAAAAATTTTCACTTATATAATTTTGCTATAATGGTAAGTAACCTAACAGACAAGATCCCGTTTGTAAAGATGCATGGTACTGGCAATAGTTTTGTTATCATAGACTCACGTTCAGCAAATAATTTAGACTGGAATTATAGACAAATTGCTGATCAAGGCAGTTGTGATCAAGTGATAATTATAACAATGTCTAATGCTGCAAACTGCTTTATGCATATCTACAATGCTGACGGTAGTCGAGCTGAAATGTGTGGAAACGCAGCACGCTGTGTTGGATATTTGATAATGTTAGAAAAAGGTACTGAATATATCACTATTGAGCTGATAAATAATCGTATCTTAGAATGTTTTAAAGTAGGTGATAAATCAATAAAGGTCAATATGGGTAAACCACTGCTTAAATGGAATGAAATTCCTCTTTCTTGTGAATGCGATCCCCTTTATCTACCTATAGAGCTTGAAATGCTGAAAGAGCCAGTTGCAGTAAATATTGGTAACCCTCATATAGTTTTTTTTGTTGATAACATAAGCGAAATACCATTGCAGAATTTAGGACCAAAGCTAGAAAATCACGAATTATTTCCTCAGAAAACAAATGTTAGTATTGCACAAATAGAAAAATCTGGAGAAATAAACTTAAGAGTTTGGGAAAGAGGAACAGGTATTACTGCTTCATGTGGTAGTGCGGCTTGTGCAGCATTTGTTGCATCTATACTTCGTAAGTGTTTGGCTACTAAACAAACTTCAGTGCATTTACCAGGAGGTCAGTTACTGATTGAGTGGTCAAAAAATATACTGATGACTGGGGATATAGGGTTTTTATGACCTAGGCTAGGCACTGACACTCATTACTTCTAACACCTTTTTACCAATCACAGCAGGGGTTTCTGCAATCGCAATCCCAGCACTGCGCATAACCTCTAACTTTGCACCAGCACTTCCGCCACTAGAGGAGATAATAGCCCCAGCGTGCCCCATACGTCTTCCTGGAGGTGCTGTTTGACCTGCTACAAAACCAACGATTGGCTTTTTAGTTTTTTCTGTTTTCACAAAATGTGATACATCCTCTTCTTCGTTTCCACCTATTTCACCAATAACTACAATACCATGAGTATCGTCATCTTTTAAAAAGAGCTCCATACAGTCAACAAACGTCATACCATGAACAGGATCCCCTCCAATTCCTATACATGTTGACTGACCAAGACCAACAGCGGTTGTTTGTGCTACCGCTTCATAAGTTAAAGTTCCAGAACGAGACATAATTCCTATATGTCCACGTCTGTGAATATGTCCTGGCATAATTCCTATTTTGCATTCTTCGGGTGTAATAACCCCTGGACAGTTTGGGCCAATCAATCGACTGTTTGAACCAGCGAGAGCGTGCTTTACCTTTACCATGTCAAGTATAGGAATGCCCTCTGTGATGCAAACTATTAATTCTATCTCTGCATCTATTGCCTCAAGTATTGCATCAGCTGCAAATTTAGCAGGTACATATATCACAGTAGCATTCACATCAGTTTTTTCTTTAGCTTCTGCTACGGTATTAAAAACTGGTAAATTAAGGTGAGTGCTTCCACCCTTGCTAGGAGTTACACCGCCAACCATTTTGGTTCCATAGCTAATTGCTTGTTCTGAATGAAATGTACCTTGTGCACCAGTAAAGCCCTGGCATATTAATCTTGTATCTTTATTTACTAAAACAGACATACTCTACTTCACCTCTTGTACTATTTTCTGTGCAGCCTCGTCAAGTTCGTCTGCAGCAATAATATTTAGCCCTGACTCTTCTAAAATTCTTTTTCCTTCTTTAAAGTTAGTGCCTGATAATCTAACCACTAAAGGGACCTTAATATCTATTTCTTTTGCAGCTTCAACTATTCCATTTGCAATGATATCACAACGCATTATACCGCCAAATATATTAACCAAAATTCCTTGTACATTACTATCAGATAATATAATTTTAAATGCTTCAGTGACAGTTTCCTTACTTGCTCCACCACCAACATCTAGAAAGTTAGCAGGCTCTGCTCCATAGTACTTTATTATATCCATTGTTGCCATAGCAAGACCTGCACCGTTCACCATGCAACCAATATTGCCATCCATTTTGATGTAACTAAGTCCATGTTTTGAAGCTTCTATCTCTTCTTTAACTTCTTCATCATAATCACGAAGCTGCACGATTTCTGGATGACGATATAAAGCGTTGTCATCAAAATTAATTTTAGCATCAAGTGCAACAAAATCCCCGGAATTTGTTTCAACTAGTGGGTTAATTTCTATTTGGCTTGCATCAGTTGTAATAAACGCATCATATATATTTTTTGCAATATTTGTTATTCTTTCTATTTGTTCTGAATTCAAATTAAAATTATTGGCAAGTTTACTGTTACCAAGATTTGTAAAACCAGTAGCAGGGTCAATATCAAATTTCACAATTTTTGTAGGAGAATTTTTTGCCACTTCTTCAATATCCATTCCACCTTCTGAGGAAAATATAAATACTAACCTACTGAGCTTTGGATCAACTACTAGACTCAAATAGTACTCTTTTTTAATGCTTGAACCTTCCTCAATGTATACTCTTCTTACCTGCTGTCCACTAGGCCCTGTTTGATGAGTAACTAAAGTTATGCCAAGCATGTCCTTTACAAGTTGTTGAGCTTCTTTAGTTGACTTTGCTAGCTTTACGCCACCAGCCTTACCCCTACCACCTGCATGAATCTGAGCTTTAACCACAAACACGTCAGATTTTAGTTGATTTATTTGAGTTTCTACTCCTTCTGCAGATGTAGCAACAAAACCCTTTGGTACCGGGACATTAAACTTGTGTAAAATTTCCTTTGCTTGATATTCATGAATATTCATAAGATAACTAATTATTAACCTTAGTAAAAACTACCAACCATAACGCTGTCTTCTGCATTCTTGCTGATACCTCTTTTTCCTTGCTTCAGCTTTTTTTTTAGCTGTTTTCTCTGATTTCTTTTCGTGATATTTTTTTTTCATTTTGAGCCCTCTTCCTTCCTTTTGAATTATTTTTCTCAACACTGGAAGAGCTCTATCTACATCACCATAATGGACTGATACTTCAATCAAACTCTATACCTCCTTCGGTAATCACTTCAAAATCCATTTATAAATTAGAAAATTAACATTGTCAATTATTTTATAAACTTGAGCGATAGAATATGATATGCAGTGATTTATATGAAAAAAGCTTCATTCTGCTGTCAATCATTTACTTGCTGATAAAAATTGCTCTTAGGTTACAGTGCTCTTGTAATTTTTCTAATCTCGGGGCGGAGAGATTTGAACTCCCGACCCTTTGGTCCCAAACCAAATGCGCTACCAGGCTGCGCTACGCCCCGACTTCTTTACTAAGAGTATCGATAGTTCGGAAAAATGCAAGTTTCATTTATTTCTTTTAGGAAAAATATAATGCAGATTTCTTTATATAGAGTGTCAAGTTGCACTAGCCATATTAAAAAATCTAGCTATACCAATTGGTGAAGGTTAATGCAGCAACTACAGCAGTATCAACTCTCAAAATTCTTTTTCCTAGACTCAGTTTCTGACAAAATTTATTGGCAGAATCAAGTTCGTAAGATGAAAAACCACCTTCGGGGCCAACAATAATAGCAACGTTTTTCTTGCCTTTTAGAACTTTATTAGGAGGTTGTCCTTCACCTGTTTCATCACACAAAACAAAATTTTTATTCTGGGAATCGGATAATTCACAAAAATTAATAGGAAGAAAAATCTGTGGTATACTTGTCCTACCGGATTGTTCCGCAGCTTCAATTGCCTGTAATTTCGCTCTACTTAGGTTAATGTTTTTTACTACTGTACGTTCTGTTGAAATAAATTGAATGCAGGTTACTCCCATTTCAGTTGCTTGTCTTACTATGTTGCTTAAGGCGCCGCTTTTTACCAGAGCACAATACAAATATAGATTTTTTTCATGTTGTTGTTGTTTAGTGCGTTCTTTTATTATAATTTTTGTCGATTTACTTGATATATTCACTACTTCTCCTAACCATTCTCCATCCTTTCCATTAAAAAGATAGATGTTATCATGCTTCTTAAGCCGCATTACATTGTAAATATAGTGACTTTGTCGTGGATGAAGAGCCAAACTTACATTTTGTGATAAAGCTTCTTCAACATAAAGCCTAATTTTTTTCATTCAAAACTTTAGTTATTTGCATTCTGTTTGAGTGACTCTTACGGGATTTGAACCCGTGTTACCACCGTGAAAGGGTGGTGTCCTAACCACTAGACGAAAGAGTCGACTTGAATCTAACTGAGTTATATCGATTATACATATAAAGTCAATTCAATTATTTTGAATCACACAGTTAGAGTGATATATCAGTGATTTTATATCGACAGCCTCCTATTACCCCATGTTCAATGCTTACTGAACCTATCTCAGATTTAGGAGCTTTAGATCCTAAATCTAATTTTTGTTCAACTTTTGTATCTGAATCATAGCCAGAATCGTATCCAGAATCTCTACGCTCAAAATTTTGCCTTATTTCTTTTACGTTAAAGCCAGCCTTGGTCTTGATTTGCTGACTCGCTGGCTTATTAGCACTTTGCTCATTTAGTTTTACTTGCAAATTATTCACTTTATCCTGCACTAATCCATGATAAGTCCCAGAATTATCTTTTATATGTTTTGCTTGTCTTTCTGATCTCTTTTTCGATAAATCTACTTTAGCATAAATAGGCTCTGGTTGCTCTTTATGATTTAAGCTAGTGGGCTTTTTTTGCTCTGAGAAATCATCTACATCTTCATAAATAGGTTCTCCTGATATACTAGAATAACCACTATCTTTCAATGATAAATTTTCAGTAGATCTTTTATGCAAATCATATACTTCAGCATAAATGGATTCTTCCGATACGCTCAACTCTTCTAATGAGTTACTAACCTTAGCGTCATATACCTCATCATAAATGGGCTCTTTTAAAAGTAAAATATCATCATGCTCAAAAATTCTAGGAGGTTTTTTAGGTGAGTTGGCCTTAAATTTTAGCTCTACTTCCTCTTTAAGCTTGTCACAACTTTCCGTTTGTTTCAAAATCTCCAATATTTCTTTTCTTTCTTTTTTTATTAGCTCACCAAGCACTAAACAACATTTTTCTTTACGATCTTTGAGACTGTCCTTATCTCCGTACTGCATAGCTTCTGATGCTATTTTGTATTGAAGGATTACATTTCCTATACTATTATTTATTTCATTAATATTTGCTCCAGCACTAATAAGTAACGTCATTACATTATGATCAAGATTTGTTACTGCATACTCTAAAGCTCGATTTAAAGTTTGATCATTATTCAAGTCAAATGACCCCTTGTTCCTAAAAGGATTAATTCTAGAAAAGAGTTTTTCAAAGCTGTTTACTATATTATGAAGACTTAAAGCTAGCCTCACGCCTCTTATATTGCTATTTCTAGCGGATTTAATTAAAAAACTATCTACTATACCCATGATTGTACCCCTCTATATAAAAGCTCACCATTGTGGTACAATTTTAAACTATAACGATTTATTTTATATTAATAACCGCTTTTCACACCCACTTGACAAGAGGCGGCATCGACATCATAATTGCATCGGGGTTACCATTAGTCATTAAACCAAACCTTGTACCACGATCATAAAGAAGATTGAACTCCACATATCTGCCACGTTTTATCAATTGTTCTTCTCGTTGTTCTTTTGTCCAAGATTTTTGCATATGTTTGTGTATGATGTGTAAGTAAATTTCTAAAAAGGCTTCACCTACTGCTTTTGTGAACTCAAAATCATTTTTCCAGTTGCCAGAAGTTAGATTGTCATAAAAAATTCCACCAATACCACGTGGCTCTTTTCTATGTTGTAAAAAAAAGTAATCATCACATTGCTTTTTAAATTTCGGATAATATTCGATGTTGAACTCATCGCAAGTTGCTTTAATTGATTCGTGAATATACTTGCAATCTCCCTCATCTTTATAAATTGGAGTAAAGTCCATTCCTCCACCAAACCATTGTTTTGAGGTATATATCAGCCTTGTGTTCATATGTGCTGCAGGGATAAGGGGAGATTGCATGTGAGACACTAAAGATATACCGCTTGCCCAAAACTCTCCATTGCTTTCACTTGCACCAGGAATTTCATTAATGTCTGAGTCTGCGAGCTTTCCGTATACTCTTGAAACGTTTACTCCAACTTTTTCAAAAATATTACCAAAGATAATTGTAGATTCACCACTTCCTCCACCTGGTCGGTTCCAATTTCTTTTTTCGATTTTTGGTTCTGTGAATGACTGTAACTCAATTGATAAGAAAGATTCGGTGATCTTGTTTCTCAGTGCGCAGAACCATTCAAATGCTTGTGTCTTTTGTTTTTCCATAATGCCTTCTGTTGGCTTATTAATATTATTGTACTCTATATTTACAGGAATTAATTAGATTGGGATAGTAACTACCCATCAAGGATGTTAATAAATCTATAATAATTCAATCAATATAGTAGAATATTTTTATATGTGCAAGGATGCCAAGCAATAATAATGAGTAAAAGATACATAGATAACAAAAAAGAGAACAGAGTTGACTTCATACTAAGAAATTATGGGATGTCAATTATTGTGATGGCAGTCATTATGTTCTTACCTCCAATAGCAATATCAGTACTCTATTTTTCTAATGTATATAGTCAGCATGTTAATATAGAGATTAATTTATTAATTAGCATTCTAATGACTCTCTTTGTGGCATATAATATAAAACGTTACAAGTATCTACTTAATATCATAGAGTTTCAAAATGCAATATTTGCAAATGCGCTGAATCATAATACAGAGTTTTGTCTCATTTTACATAAAGATGAGGGTATTATTTATGCTGATGCGAGGTTCTACGAAAGGTTTAAAGATCACATAAACGATGATGTTACGCTAGATAAAATTCTTGAAGCAGGAGATGTGTCAGAAAAAGACAGAAAATCACTCTATCATGCGTTAAGAAATAACACTTCTGTAAAAGTATGCATTTCATTAAGCAAGAAGAGTAGAATATCTAACTTTCTTTTGCTCTCTGAACCAATACCGGATAATCCACAAATTGCTATAAATAGTAATAAGACTTTAAATTTATCATTAGCCCCAATAGCAAGACCGAATGGGTATTTTGTACTGAAGGCAACACAGGTAAACAAAGAGCAGGTATATGAAGAGTTGATAGAGAAACACAATATAGCAACTTACGTTGCAAATACAAAAGGAGGTATCTTATCTGTAAATAAAAGATTTTTAGACATGTTTGAACTAAAAAAATTGGAAAAAGGTAGCTCAATCAATGATTTTATATCTCAATCTAAGTATGACGATACAATAACCAAAAATGAAATTATGTTTTTTACTATAAGCGGTGCTCCATTTAAGGCTTATATGAGTACTGCTATATTTTGTGATAAATACAATCATAGCTATATACACGGCTTTATAACACCAACTGAATCAAATATTGTTGATTATCAACTACACCCTTGTTTTACAAATTCGTCAATTGCTATTGCACAATGCGACATAAATGGCAATTTTATAAAGAAAAATATAGCATTAGTAAAACTTGCGGGGTCAAATAATGGTTCTATCTTTGCATTGATATCAGATGGTTATCATATGAAAGTGCGTGAATATTTTTCAAGTAATAGGATAAATAATGCGTCCTTTGATGTGCAGCTCAATTGCGGTAATAACATGAAAATATATTTTAATAAGTTTCTTCATAATAAAGTGATGTTCATACTTTGTTATTTTATTGATAATACTGAACGTAAAAAACTAGAGATAAAACTTGAGCATTATCAAAAGGTGCAAGCTATAGGGCAATTAGCAGGTGGTATTGCACATGATTTCAATAATATATTAACCGGAATAATAGGATTTTGTGATTTGCTTTTACTCCAGCACTCAGCTAGCGATCCATCTTTTGGAGATATAATACAGATACAGCAAAATGCAAAACGTGGGTCAAATTTAGTAAGACAACTGCTTGCTTTTTCAAGAAGACAGACTTTGCAGCCAAAGATTATTAATGTAAATGGTACGATAGCTAATCTTTATGAAATGATCAAAAGATTAATAGGTGAAAATATAAAATTTAATATTTATTATGGTAGCGATTTGGGTGCTGTTAGGGCTGACCAAGGACAATTAGAGCAAGTTATGCTTAACTTAGCAGTTAATGCTGGTGCTGCTATGGAAAAGGGGGGAGAGTTAACTATACGAACCTTTAATCAAAAGGTTGATTCATTAAATTCTACACCTCAGGATATGTTTTCTCCAGATAAGGAAACGATTGAACATGGGAATTATGTTGTGATTGAAGTGATTGATACTGGATGTGGAATGACGAGTGATATAATTGAAAAGGCATTTGATCCATTTTTTTCTACCAAAGATATTACTTCTGGTACAGGTCTTGGCCTCTCTACTGTATATGGCATTATTAAACAAACCGAAGGATACATCTATGTTGCTAGCAAAGTGAATCATGGAACTAAATTTAGCATATTTTTGCCCATAGTTTACATATCGGATGAAAATGATAAAGAGGAAGATAGTAAAGAAATAGAGAAACCGGTAGAGATTAAAGGTAATGGTATAATTTTATTAATTGAAGATGAAGATTCAGTAAGGGAATTTACTGCTAAGGCTCTTACAAGAAAAGGATTTAATGTAATAGAAGCGAGTATAGGCAGCGAGGCACTAGAGATCATTAGAAAAAAAAATCAACACATAGATCTAATAATCACTGATGTAATCATGCCAGAGGTGAGTGGTCCAGAAATAGTTAAAGAAACATTGATACATAGGCCAAACATCAAAGTTATTTTTATTTCTGGGTATACAGAGGATGCTTTTTTAAAGAGCGATGAAATCAATATAGAAGACTTCCATTTTTTACCCAAACCATTTACTCTGAATGAGTTAGGAAATAAGGTTCAAAGTGTGTTACACAAGACAAAAAAAGGCAGTTTACTTTGAGTATGATTGGCAACAAAAAAATTTTTCTAATGCAAAAATTTCTTGCATATATACAATAGAGTTATTTTATACATAAGATAAAAGGCGTGAGCAAGATCATTGCAATAGTAAATCAAAAGGGTGGAGTTGGTAAAACTACAACTAGTATAAATTTATCAACAGCCTTTGCTGCTGTGGGAAAAAGTACTTTACTGGTAGATCTTGACCCTCAAGGAAATGCTAGTACAGGACTTGGGATTTCTTATCGTAGCAGGGAAGAAAAAAATATATATAAAATACTGCTGAGCAGCGAAAGTGAATTGGTGGAATCGGCAATTTTCAATATAAAGGAAATTCCAAATCTATCGCTGATTTCATCAGTGGTTGACTTATCAGCTGCAGAAATTGAGCTATCACAACTTGAGCAGGGAAAATTCGTACTAAAAGATACGCTAGAGAAAGTACGTAATAATTATGAGTACATAATTATCGATTGTCCTCCATCACTTGGTCTGCTTACTATCAATGCTCTGACCGCTGCTGACTCGATTATTGTTCCTCTTCAGTGTGAATTTTTCGCTCTGGAAGGATTGAGCCATTTAGTTAAGACTGTAGAGCTGATAAAAAGAAATAACCTAAACCCTTTCCTGTTAATAGAAGGAATATTGCTCACAATGTATGACAGACGCAACAAACTTAGTGAGCAGATTAAAAATGATATTTGCCAATATTTAAATGATAAAGTATATAAAACTATTATCCCCTTGTATGTGACCATTATTCCACGTAATGTACGGTTATCAGAAGCGCCTTCTCATGGAAAACCTGCTATTGTATATGATCTTAAGTGTCCTGGTGCACAAGCATATATAAGTTTGGCAAAAGAAATTTTAAAGAAACACATGAGCATCTGTAAAGAGAAAAAGCTGATAAGTGAGGGTGCAGCGTGAAGGACAATAGGCGCTTAGGTAGAGGTCTTGCTGGCCTCATAGGCGATAATTATGGTAATAAAGAAGATCGGTTACCTATTTCATTACTACACCCGAGCAAATTTCAGCCGAGAAAATATTTTGATGAGGAGTCATTAAAAGAACTTGCAGGTTCGATAGAGAAAAATGGTATAATACAACCTGTTGTGGTGCGCAAAGATCCAAATAATGAAGGTTATGAAATAGTAGCAGGGGAACGTCGTTGGCGGGCAAGTAAAATTGCAAATCTTGATAGTGTGCCAGTCATCATAAAAGATTTAAATGACAAGGAATGCTTAGAAGTATCGATAATTGAAAACATACAGAGGCAAGATATTAATCCAATAGAAGAAGGTGAGGCGTACAGAAAACTAATAGATGAATTCTCCTATACACACGAAGAATTCGCCTTAACTTTAGGTAAAAGCCGCAGTCACATAACCAATATGATACGAATGCTGTCACTCCCTAATGGAGTAAAAACAATGATCAACGAGAAAAAATTGTCTATGGGTCATGCAAGAGCATTGATTAATGTTGAAAATGCGGAAAGTATTGCAGAAAGAATAGTTTCTCAGGGCCTGAGCGTTAGACAAACTGAAAAATTGATAAAAGACTTACAACAAAATAACGACCGAAAAGAGCATAATTGTACTAAAAATCAAGATATGGCAGCATTAGAAGGAGCTATATCTTCTCAGCTTGGTTTAAAGATCAAAATTAATGACAGTAATTCTAAGGGTAAAGTCATGATACGTTATAACAACTCAAATGAATTGGATTTTATATTGAAAATTTTGAATAGAAGACTTGAATCAGCTATTAATGTCGAAAGTAGCTCATAGAAATTTCTTGACAAACCTTCCCACTTTCCTTGCAATGGAAGTGAAATGGTGGAGTTTGTCAAGTAAGTTATTTCGTTTCTACCTTCAATAAAAATTTGCACGCAATAGCACAGAAGCATACGTTGCTATTCCCTCATTTCTTCCAATAGAACCTAATTTTTCCGCTGTGGTTGCTTTGATATTTACGAATTCACCATTAATTTCTAATATTTTTGATATGAATTCCTTCATTCCTGCTTTGTAAGGCGATATTTTAGGCTCTTCACAAACTATAGTAATATCTAAATTAGACACGCTATATCCTTTTTCCTGTGCTTTTTTAGCAGCAAAGTCAAGAAAATGAGATGAATTGCAATCCTTCCATTTAGAGGAATTAGGAGGAAAATGTTCTCCTATATCGCCACATCCTAGTGCTCCGAGTATTGCATCAACGATTGCATGTATTGCAACATCACCATCGGAATGTGCCTCTATTGCCATATTATGCTCAATTTCCACACCGCAAATTTTTATAAAGCTCTTAGCATCATTTTGAATTTTAACAAATTTATGTATATCATAACCGGTTCCGACACGGAATTTTGGCTCTCCAAAGAGAAGTTTTGCCATATTGATATCCTCTTTTGTAGTTAACTTAAAATTCTTTTTCTCACCTTCAATAATCGCAACATGTTTTTTATGCTCCACCATTAGTGATGAATCATCAGTAAATTCTTTGACTGACTGATAGCACGATAATAATTCTCTGAAATTAAAAATTTGAGGGGTTTGTATGGCTCTAAGTTTTTCTCTTGAAATCGTAGATTCAACGAAATTATTACTCACCAACGATATAGTATCCTCGACTTCTATTGCTGGAACTACTCCTGTATATTGACCATTAATCATAGATTCAATCAAGTTATTTATTAGAATATTTGATACAAAAGGCCTACAAGCATCATGTATAATAACAAAATCTGGATTGATCTTTTGCAAACTCTCCAGTCCAAGTTTAACTGAACTCTGCCTGCTTTTTTCTCCACATACTGGACTCAGCAATTTAGTATCTATAGTTGATGACGTAACTTCTTTATAGAAATCTTTTTGATTTTCATTTACTACCACTCTTATGTAACTTATGTACTGATTAGCTAAGAATTTTCTAATTGTGTGAAATAAAACAGACTTACCTGCCAGTTTTATATACTGTTTAGGGATTTTGGCATTGCATCTACTGCCTACTCCTGCTGCAACTATTAATGCTGCTATCTTGTATTCCTCAAGTCTGTTAGTGTACATGCTTATCATTTTCGTTGTTAATACAAGTTATCTAGCATTTTAAAAAAGTTTGATCCAATTCTCAAAAAAGAATATTCTTTTACTAGGTGTAATATATGTTAGAGGGAAATAATGCACGTTGCTAAGTATAATAAAGAAAATGAGATACATCTTATATTTTTTCATGGAATAGGTGATAATTATAAAAATGCGTCCAGGTATATACAAGATAGATCTACATATCTCCATAGGTCTAATTTCTACACTCATGCACATAAATACCCAATTGCATTTCAAAACTATATAACTTACGCAATAGCTAGTTTCTTATTTTTAGGAATATCCATATTATCACCCGCTCTGATATTATTTACCAACCCAATGACGTCTAGGACAGCGAATTCAGCAATATTAGCAGCTTTGATTTGCACTTTTTTGTCTATATCAATACTCATGATTCCATTTATAAATAAGAATAAAAGCTTATCTCAGTCTTCGATAAAAAAAATCAATGAATTAATGGACAAGGGTGTAAAACCTGAAAACATCATACTTTTCGGCCATTCCTTTGGAGGAGCAGTTGCATCAGAAGCATTAAAATATTTTACAGACAAAAATATTAAACTTGGAGGCGTTATTTTTACTAGCACTTTCAGCTCTTTTCATAATGCAATAAAGCATTTTCCAATTCCTCAAGCAAAAATTTTAAGTGTACTGCCCTCATGCTTATTGAAAAAGATGCTTAAGGTCCTAAATTTAGATTTTGATATAGTAAGCAATATACAAAAGCTACAAAATGATAATATACCAATAGTAGTCATTAATCATGAAAGAGACACCTTAATACCATATCCTGTACAATTGGCAAAGGCAGTAGATGATCTATTGTTAAATAGAAATTCGATTAAGATCGTTAATCTGAGAGGCTTTACAGATAACCCGCATAACGGAGTTTTATCTAGTTGGCAATTGAGTGAAAATTTGGCTGATCTCATGCCTAATAAAATAATGAATAGATAGTACTTACAAAAAACTGTATATTTTTCGGTAAATTAACTATTCTAAACACATGCAAAAACGTCATATAACTATTTGTTGTGTACTGCTTTTCATAATAGGGGCATTATTTTTGATGCGTCCTATGATTGTTCCGTGTCTAATATCTGTTTTTGTTGCACATCTATTTAACCCGCTAGTAACCAAGTTTGAAAAATATAGAATACCACGTTCATGTTCTGTAGTTTTTATAATACTTACCTTATTGATAGCTTTTATATTAGTTATCACATTTGTTTTACCTATTATATATTTTCAAATTACTTTAATATTAAATTTCTTAGTGAATAAGGTACCTTCATTAAAGCTTAAAGTGATTCCTTCTGTGCTAGAATTTCTTAATATAAAAACTGAAGATAGTTTATTTGATCACTTGTCTAAAAATCTAGTAGAAAATTACAGTGATTATATATCTTATTTTATAAATGCTCTTAGCATGGGCAGTAATCTTATAATTCAAGTGCTAAATTCAAGCTTTAATTTGATTTACATGGTATCATTAATAGCTATTACGCTTGTGGTATTTTTTTATGTATTACGTGATTGGCCTGCAATTGTAGAAAAGGCTAATAAACTAATTCCCATTCTTTACAGAGAAAAAGCTGCAGGTTATTTTTCCAAAGTAGATTTCATTATATCTAATTACCTAAAGGGACAGTTAAACGTATGTATAGTCATGATGATCTTTTACTCCGTGGGCCTTAGCATAATTGGGCTGAAGCATTCTGTAGCTATTGGAATTTTATCAGGAACATTAACATTTATACCCTATATAGGGCCATTATTATACACTATTATCGGATTTTTGAGCGCCATTACTCAATTTAGTGGATGGTTTGAAAGTACTGCTGTCTTGCTATTATTTAGTGTTGGTCAATTAATAGACTCAAGCATATTAGTGCCTTTATTAATAGGAAAAAAAGTTCATATACATCCAACTATCATTATTTTAGGAGTTGTCATATGCACCTCATATTTTGGGTTTATAGGTATATTATTTTTTATTCCAATAATAGGAATGTTCAGTGTATTAGTAGAATATGCAATCAATAAATATTTTGAAAGTGAGCTTTATAAAAATGGCTAATTAGTTCACGATAAAAAGAAAAAGGACCTCTGATACATTTGAGAGATGGTGCGACCTGAAAGTCTTCGGTCATATTGTTTAAAAGGAGAGGAATTCATTCAGAAAGAAACTGAAAGGATTCTAAAACTTATTAAACCAGATGTTTTGCCGTCTGAGTCTACGCATCAGTGCGAATCGGGCAACCGGTTGGTGCCAAGCGATGCGGACAATGAACCTCCTCTTGAAAAAGAAGATGCTCAATCGTGAGAGGGGCATAAACTGCAAGCATCATGTGGTTGGAGGGCTAGGCTAGTGGTATGGTGAACGTAAGTGAAGCTTTATAAGTACCGATACGATGAAAGAGCTAAAGATGCTGATAAGCTCTGACCAAAAGGTAATGTGGATAAGTTACATTTTTCATTTCTAGATGTACGCAAATAATAACTCCACCGGTATAGAGAAGCCACCTAACCCACTATTGTATGACTGGAGAAACAGGGTAAGCCTGTATTTTCGCCTACATGGCAAGCAAACCGCAAGGAATGCTGATGGAAGTGCAGGTAAAGGAGAATGGAGAAAGCGAATGCCATTTTGTAACGAAATGGATAGAATTTGTAACATTAATTCGCGTGAAAACGAGCAGACTTCCGTTTGGTCCCTCGTGACAAGAAACTTTGTTAACCACTTAAGGGAGGAAAGCAGATGATTACAAGTAAACCTGTAAGTGCATCTACCAAAAGCTTTGAAGCATGGAAGCAGTTGCCATGGAAGAAATGCCAGAAAGTTATTGTGAGGCTACAAAGACGTATTGTTAAGGCTGTCCAAGAAGGAAGATGGGGTAAGGTAAAAACTTTACAACATCTTCTCACACGCTCTTTTAGCGGAAAAGCTTTGGCTGTTAAGAGAGTAACTGAAAACCAAGGAAAAAACACAGCGGGTGTAGATCGTCAACTATGGTCAACTTGCAATGCTAAATTTCAAGGAATAAAGCAGTTAAAGCAAAGAGGATATAAACCTTCTCCGCTAAAACGGATTTATATCAGTAAATCTAATGGCAAAAGAAGACCTCTTGGAATACCCACGATAAAAGATAGAGCCATGCAAGCATTATATCTGTTTGCTCTGGAACCGATAGCTGAAACGATCAGTGATCGTCACTCCTATGGCTTTAGACCTAAAAGATCCTGTGCAGATGCTACAGTAGCTTGTCATTTGTTACTGGCAAGTCGTAATCAACTACAATGGATACTTGAAGGTGATATCAAAGGATGCTTTGACAACATTAATCATGAATGGCTTATGAAGCATATTCCTATGGAGAAAAAAATTCTGCATAGTTGGTTAAAAGCTGGCTTCCTAGAATCAAAAACTCTGTATCCCACAACTGCAGGTACCCCGCAAGGTGGTATAATTTCTCCAATACTAGCCAATTTAGCCTTAAACGGACTTGAAAAGTTATTGGAAAGTCGATTTGGTAAACTCGGCAGTAGAAAAAGAAACAAAATCAGAAGTGGAGTGAATGTAATCAGATACGCAGACGACTGTGCGCCGTAGAAACACGGAAAGTGTTGAAGCTGTGCAGTAGATGAGGGAGGGCCCCTCGGAGCCGGTTTGCAAGAGCAGGCTTCAAACAGCCATAAGCTGCTTTGGTAAAGAGCTAAGGTAGTGAGCGTTATGGAAAAGGCACAATTATGTGTCATGTATGAAATAGAGAGACGAACGCAAGTGAACCACTGATGAAGTGTCGAAAGCGTAGAGACGACGTCAAAACCAGGGGGTAGTCGTTAACCTGGGATGAATCTACTGGGAGCTTGTTTACTGGGTAGGTGGCGTCCGGCATAAAAGTGGCGTGAATCTATTTTAGGCTATTGCATGGAACTACGGGAACCTGTCGTTTCGATGAAAAGGGAGAAGTCCAAAGAGCTGATCTCTGAGGATGAGAGTACCGATGCGAAAAACAGGGGCGGATTAGCTCGTAGTAGCGAAGAAGTTTCTGTAATGGAAATGGAGTGAAGGGGCTAAGTTATTTAGTTTTAATTATTTATCAACCGAAAGGGAGGAGTCAATGAATAAAACAAAGTCTTTTGATATACCGAAGCAACTTATTTGGAGAGCTTATAAACAAGTATCGAAAAATAAAGGTGCAGCAGGTGTAGATGAGGTCTCGATAACAAAGTTTGAAGAAAATCTAAAGGATAATCTATACAAATTATGGAATCGGATGTCATCCGGAAGTTATTTTCCAGAGCCGGTAAAAGCTGTTGCGATACCAAAAGATACAGGAGGGCAAAGAATTTTATGTGTGCCTTCAGTATTCGACAGAATAGCGCAAACAGCAGCTACAATGTATCTTGAGCCGTTAGTAGAACCGAAATTTCACGAAGATTCATATGGTTATAGACCAAATAAGTCTGCGCTGGATGCGGTATACACAGCACGGAAGAGATGTTGGAAAAATGATTGGACGGTAGATCTTGATATATCTGGATTTTTCGACAATCTGGACCACGATTTAGCACTGCAGGCTATCAAGAAACACACAGACTGCAAATGGGTCATACTGTATGTTGAGAGGTGGATGAAAGCCCCCATTCAGCAAGCAGATGGCAGTAGGGTAACAAGGGATAAAGGAGTTCCGCAAGGAGGTTCTATAAGCCCAATCATTTCAAGCATATTTATGCACCATGCGTTTGATATGTGGATGAAACAAAATTATCCAACAGTACCATTTGAAAGATATGTAGATGATGCGATAGTGCACTGCAGAACTAAAAGACAGGCAGGATTTATGAAAGTAATGATTGAAGAAAGATTGGCTAAGTGTAAATTGAAGTTACATCCTGAAAAGACACAGATTGTGTACAGTAAGGATGATGATAGAAAAGAACAATTTCCTAAACAAAGCTTTGATTTTCTAGGTTATACTTTTAGACCTAGAGTAGCAAAGAATAAGATGAGGAATTATTTCATCTCATTTCTACCTGCAATTAGTAACAAAGCCAAGAAGAAGATCAAGAAAACCATAAAGTCATGGAGAATACATCGGATTACATGGACCACACTAGAGGAAATATCGAAGAAGATAGATCCAATAGTCAGAGGCTGGTTTCAGTACTATGGCAGGTTTTATAAATCAGAGATGTATCCATCTCTTAGAAATATAGAGAGATACCTCATAAGATGGGTCAGGACAAAATATAAGAAACTTCGTGATCACGGAAGACTAGCAAAGCAATTTCTAGGAAAAGTGAGAAAGAGGTCTCCAAGTATTTTCTATCATTGGACACTTGGGTTAGGATCAAAAGGCTAAATAATGGGAGCTGTATAAGCCGAGAGGTTTCCGTGCAGTTCTGCGAGAGACTGGTGGGGAAGCTCCGCCGGTCTACTCTCCTTATTATTTCAGGTTTCACACATGAAGTACTGGAAAAGGAAGTTAAGCCTTTAGTATCATCTTTTCTTCATGAGCGAGGTTTAATTCTGTCAGAAGAGAAGACAAAGATTACATCTATCACAACAGGGTTTGACTTTCTTGGTTGTAATGTACGTAGATATAATAAGAAGTTAATTATTAAACCTTCGAAAGAAAGTATTAAAAGACTTCTGAATAAAGCACGTACATTGATAAAAGCAAATATAGCGAACACTCAGGCTATAGTAATTAAGTCACTCAACTCTCTACTGAGAGGATGGGGAAATTACTATCACCATGTGTGTGCTAAAAAAGCGTTTAGAAAGATCGACAATGAAATTTGGCATAGTTTATGGAAATGGGCAAAGAAAAGACATCCTCGTAAAGGATTACGTTGGATAAAGAATCGTTACTTCAAAGTAATGGGTCAACGCCAATGGGTTTTTGCTGCACCCCTATGCAAGAACAAACCAAAAGAGATACGGTATTTAAGACTGCTTAAGCTGATTGATATACCTATCAGACGACATGTTAAAATCAGAGCGGATGCAAATCCCCTTGACTTAAAATGGAAAAAGTATTTTGATGAGAGAGTGAAACGAACAAGAATGTTAGCAAGCTCTTTCTCAAGAGAAGGTTCTCTACTGTTGGTGTCACCATTAAGAATGATGTTTCCTGAGGAATCATGAAGGACAAGCCGGTTCTAGAAAAGAAGAACTTAGATAAGGGGCTCAAGCGTAGTGTTGGGAAACCTGCATGCTGCGTTTCTAAGGGAGGGGGTAGTAGTAATACTGCTTCCTTACCTGACCAAGTAAATTTTTATGCAAAAATTATTATCAAAAAGTAGTAATGTAAGAGGCTTTACGTGCAACTAAATTTATTTAGCAATAATCAAGTTGATTATTGCTGGCAAAACTATATCACCTTAGACGAAAATAAGCACGTATATAACTCAATAGTTAACGATTTATCTTGGAAATGCCTGATTCTTTTTGGACCTAACAGCTCTGGAAAAACTCACCTTGCTCATATTTGGCAATCAATAAACAATGCAATTTTTATCAATGTGAATAATTTTGTAAGCGAAATGAGGTATAGCGATGCGTTTATTTTAGAGGATGTACAAAACATTAAAGATGAGGAAATGTTGTTACATTGTTATAATTATATGAAAGAAAATGATAAGAGACTGCTAATCACTTCTTCAATTTCACCAAAAAAGCTTAACTTCAAACTAAGAGATTTAAGCTCCCGAATATTGTCAACTACCAGCGTAAAAATTTTGCCTGCAAGCGAGGAATTATTAAGAATTATGCTAATAAAACGATTTTCAGATAAACAGTTAAAAATTGATTTAAAAGTGATTAATTATATTCTAGCAAGAATAGAACGTTCTTTCCACAGCATTAATAAAATTATAGAAAAAATAGATAGTGAATCCATAGGATCAAATGTAACCATTCCTTTTATTAACACTTTATTAAAAAATAAGTCCCAAGTGATTCCTTCTGCTCAAGACATTTGTTATATATATTAAAGATTTATTAATACCCATACAATAATGAAGTTGAAATCACTATCTCTTTATGTTAAAATTATAATAAATGCTATGATGTAATAAGCATAAACAGACATAGCTAAGGGATATTTTATATGATAGTAAAACTTACTTTACAGGATGTTTTTTATAGATTTGATGTTATAATTGAAATATGGTAAAAATAAGATCAAATTTAAAAAAAAGGTTAAAACAAAGGTTTGTAGTACTTACTTTATTGATAAATGTTTTATTTATCTCATATTTTCTTATAAAAAATACAAAAAATACTTTTAATCAAATTATAGTCAAAGAAATAAATATAGGAGCTGATAATGAAAAATAAACAACCACAAAATAAAAAAGAGGATCTTTACATAACGTATTACATAGATACTTTGGTTTCCGAAAAATCCTCTACACAAAATACTTTGGAAAGTTATCGTTCAGATTTACACCAACTTGAAAAATTTTTATTAGAAGGAGGCACTACCTTAGTTGGTGCAAGTAAAGCTAATATTAAAGATTATGTAAACTTTTTACGTACACAAAAGAAATATAAAACTAGCTCTATATCAAGAAAAATATCTGCTATCAAAAATTTCTATAAGTGCCTATTTAATGATGGAATAATAGATTTTAATCCAGCACCGGCTAATGATAATGAATTAAGAAATCCAAAGGTTTCCCGTCCTTTGCCTAAGTATTTAAGTGTTCAAGAAATATTTTTGCTCATGGAAACAGTAAAAAAATCAGCAAGCGGATCGAATAAAGAGATAAGCAGTAAAAGGCTATGTGCAATTTTAGATATTCTTTACTCTTCCGGGATGCGTGTTTCTGAACTAATCAATATGAAGTTATGTGAAGTATCACATTTAGTAAACAGTAATGGTAAGGAAGGCTACATAATAATAAAGGGAAAAAGTGGCAGAGAAAGGCAAATCTTTTTTAATCAACAAGCATTGCAAAGCCTTAAAGATTATTTATCAATTCGTGACAATCTGCTCCCTAACAACAAAAAATCTGATTGGCTATTCCCAGGTGATAAACCTAATAAACCAATTACAAGGCAAAGAGTTGGTCAATTAATAAAGGAATTAGCAAGAAAGTGCGATATTGATGAAAATAAAATCTCTCCACATGTGATTAGGCATTCTCTTGCTACCCATCTACTGAATAGCGGAGCAAATATTGTGCTGATACAAAAAATTCTTGGCCATACTAATCTTTCTACAACACAAATATATACTCATATTGCTAACGAAAAGTTAAAGGACAAATTAGCTGATTCTCATCCTATTACTCAGATGATCAATAATTAAACTTATTGCTTTTAGTTTTGTAGTAAAGTTAAATTCAAATAAGTTTACGTGTGTTTGTGATTGCAAGTTTATTATTTAATTTACTCCTTATATTATGGGAAGTATTCTATACTTTAATTACTCTCCCTGTAATTTTCTTTCCTGAGTGTGTAATAACCATTTTCCTTGTTTGCTCGGTGAGAGTTGTATTATTCATGTTGCGTTTATTATGTGGCATTAAATATGAAGTGAGGGGAATGGAAAACATTCCTAAGCAACCTTTTATAATTGCATCTAAACACCAATCTCCATTTGAAACATTTATTTTTATACTACTTTTTAGAAAAGCAGTTTTTATTTTAAAACGTGAATTGAAATGGATTCCATTCATTGGTTTGCATCTCATGGCATTAAAAATGATTTTTATTAACCGCTCAGATGGTATTAGTTCTGTGCGTCATATCATGAAATTAGCAAAAGTGTGTATAAAAGAAAATAGAGGCATAATAATATTTCCTGAAGGTACAAGAACAACTATAAACCAAAATATAAAATATCAATCGGGTATTGCTGCTTTATATAGCGTATTATCTGTTCCTGTGTTACCGATTGCTTTAAACACTGGTTTGTTTTGGCCAAAAAGCATACTTTCTCTGAGAAAGAATCCCGGAAAGGCGGTAATAGAAATATTACCTCCCATATATCCTGGGTTAAACAAAAATGAATTCTTGCAAAGTTTAGAAAAAATCATTGAAGAAAGAAGTAGTAGATTAATTGCAGAAAAAACTGATATTGCAAATTAACAAAAAAACTTTATAATTAAAAGAAAAGTACAGGTATTAATATATGGCAAATCATAAGAGTGCTAAAAAAATGATGAAGGTAATAGCAAAGCGTACTTTAGTAAATAAGATGCGAAAAAGCAAAACTCGTACTGCTATTAGAAGATTAGTTGATATAATCAAGTCTGGTGATAAAGAGAATGTTGTCTTGGCATTTCGGAATGCTGAATCCAATTTACATAAATGTGTAAATAAAGGTGTCATTCATAGGAATACCGCTGCGCGTAAAATAAGTCGCTTAAATGCAAAAGTAAAAGCATTGATGACCGCTTAATACGGTTAATGTAAAGTTAGCTGTATTAATATATACTCTTCAGTTTGTATATTCTGTATAAAATTAAGTAGCTTAAGTGATGGATAAAAAAGCATTATTGGAACTAAGTAATGGGTCAAAAATTGATCTACCCGTATTAAATGGAACAGTAGGTCCTGGCGTGTTAAATATCAAGGATTTATATAAGAAGACAGGATTATTCACTTACGATCCAGGGTTTGTTTCTACAGCTTCATGCTCTTCTACAATTACATTCATTGATGGAGATGAAGGAGTTCTTAAATATAGGGGACATAATATAGCTGATTTGGCAGAGAATAATAATTTTACTGCTGTGATTTATTTATTGCTCTATGGTGAATTACCCAGTTCAGAGCAACACAAAAAATTTCTTCTCAAAATACAAGAATCATCCAAAGTATCAGAGCAAGTTACAAATGTAATCAAAGCATTTCCAAAAACTGCTCACCCTATGTCGATTTTAGTTGCATGTTTTGCAAATTTGTCAGCGTCTTACCATGAAATGCATGGCAACAATGTCAATGGTGAAGATTTAGATTTTGGAATTTCTGCAATAGCAAAAGTTCCTGCAATTGTTGCAATGATTTATAGACATATCAACAATCAGGAATTCATAAATGCTAATAATAAATTAAGTTATAGTGAGAATTTCTTAAATATGATATTTGGCAGTGCTGTTAATAATACCCTTTTTGTAAAAGCTCTGGATAAAATATTTACTCTTCATGCTGATCATGAACAGAATGCTTCTACAGCAGCTGTCAGATTGGTAGGGTCAGCTGGTTCTAATCTATTTGCAAGCCTGTCTGCAGGAGTTGCTACACTTTGGGGTCCAGCACACGGTGGAGCTAATGAGGCAGTTATAAATATGCTAAAAGAGATAGAGCAAAGTGGAGATGTAGATAGATTCATTGAGAAAGCTAAAGATGATAAAGATCCATTTAAGCTAATGGGATTTGGACATCGTGTTTATAAAAACTATGATCCGCGCGCGCTTATATTAAAGGATGCTTGTCATGAGATTTTAAGCAAACTAGAGCAAAACAATAAATTACTTAAAATTGCAAAAAAACTTGAAGAAATAGCTTTAAAGGATGAGTATTTCATTACACGTAAGTTGTATCCAAATGTTGATTTTTACTCAGGTATAATAATGAATGCTATCGGTATCCCTTCAAGTATGTTTACACCCATTTTTGCACTTGCAAGAACCACTGGTTGGGTTGCCCAGTGGTATGAAATGGTAAACGATAAAGAAACCAAGATTTGTAGGCCAAGGCAGCTATACCTTGGCAAATAAACTTTCATTCACAATTCGTCCTCAAATAGTCTAATTTTCTTTAGCTATAAAATACAGCAAATTGATTTTTTACTAGTTGATGTCTGCTTTTTTGCAGAACATTGGTCAGGCTGTGATATAGAAGGTTGGTTAAATGTTGTTTTGGGCTTATTAAAAGAAGATCGTGCTGAAGAAGGGCCAAAGCCACTATCTTTAGCCGAAGCATCATCCCCACCTTTACCTTCACCATAGTAGTCGGGCCTAAGGAATTTGCTTGAGTTTTTAGCATGTGATTTACCTATAACTGAATTCTTAGGTGAATCACCAAAACCACTATCTGCACTTGTATCTGCACTTGGTCCATCCGTCCCTACTTTTTCTTCAGAAGGGGCAAGAGTTTGTGGTTTCATAGCTGGCACACGCGCAGGATCAATGGACAGTTTATAATCCTCATTGATTACAGAGCTCTCTATGATCTTATCCATCACGCAGTAAGCAATGTCTCGGTTAAAAAAGTCTATTGCATATATTCGTCCGTCACCATATGTTGGCAGACCTCTTTCTGCAATATCATCTTTTACATCACGCAATACTTTTGTACCACCAAACACCTTATTATTAATATGATCAACTTCTTTTTCATTTAAAAACTCTATGTAATTATCATAATCAATAACAGGAGCCAAAATTGAATACTCATCTTCACTTTCTTTATGGGAAGTATGCCACATAGAATCAATTGGTAGGTGCGGTAGTGCCTTACAAATTAAATCAACAATTGCGAACTTCAGAGTTTTATTCATTTCATCCTCGGTATTTGGAGTATCAAAACAACGGCATGTCAGAGATACTATATGCTTTACTATGTCTTTAACAAGCTTAGGATTATCAAAAATGCTTTTCTTTAGATATACATAATTTCCTTTCTCTTCTAAAAAATCCTTAGTTTTTTTAGGACCATTTTCATAACCTGTTATCCTCGATGAGAGCAAATCTACAAAAGAACGTTGCAAATTTCTATCAACACACTCCGCACCATATAGATAAGATCCCTTATCAAAGACTTCATCAATTATATTATAATCTACATACTTTTCTATCTCCTTCTCTATATCATTTGGTAGCTCCTCAAAACCTAGTTCCGATTTTTTGTCTTCTTTTTTTTGCTCTTTAATAAGATCTGTTGCAAATCGCGCGATTTCATTGGCTAGTAAAAACTTTAGATTAGAAACCACCTCTTTCCTCATTGGCACCAAAAATTTATTACCTTCAGGCAATTTCTTTTGGTAAGAGTTAAAAGGAAAAAACTCTGTATAAAAACAATCATCACTAATAGTGTCATCAGAATGCCTTTTTTTCCTGTCATCCCAGTCTGGGATGGCTTTGTTGCATCACACTTTATGAGATGGTGATTTATGGTAAATTCATGTGACTATCTCAAATTTAGCCATACCAATATCAGTGAATTTATTAAGCAAATAGCATTTAGTTCTTTTTCTCGATTTATCTCAGATTTATTCCTAAAACTAAATCCGAATATTTGCTTTAATCTTGAGAAAAACCCTTCAATATAAGATCTTTTCCCATAATTTACTTCTTTTTCCATTCTTTCATGCCATCTTCACCGTATAATTTTATTAACCTAATAGCAGCATTCCTGTCAGACATATAATCTATTTTTGAATGTTCTGCTGCATCCTTTTTTGGTAGAACTTTTGTTTTTATATCGTATTTCTTACACAATTTATAAAGTTTTTGCCTATCGTATGCCCTATCTGCATATAGTGCTTTTATGGCATGCTGAAAATCAACTTCTTTTAGCAAATCACAAGTGATCAGAGTAGACACCGTTACTGTATTTTACAGCTATGGCTTTTTTGTTGTTTATATTTAACATTCCGTGCAATTTTCTCGTTTGCTCATAGCCACTCTGTCAGTGCTATTTTCCTTGCTGTGTGTCGTTGTATATACTAATTCCTGTACTGTCTATAACAATTTCGATATCTTCTATATTATTTTCTGCAATCATTTATCTTAATATTAAGTTTTTTTTGATGCTTGTGAATAGCTGCAAATCTCTTCCTATTTGTTGCAAATACCCTTTTATAAACCCGACTGTTTGTCTTAAACCAATTCTAAAGAAACTGACGATTATATGCACTAAAATCACAACTTTATCACTATAAATATAGTTGCCGCCCTGCATTTTTGGACAATTCTCGTACCAATTTTCTATGGCGTCATTGATATAACAAAAAATGCTTCCTCTTTCTTGGAGAAATTTGTTATATTCATGGCAGTTACTGACTCTCATTTTTTGTGGCATATTTTTTCTTCAACAGTTAAATGGCTATTTATAATGAATTTTGTCAGTAACTGCCAGTTCTTTTCACTTGAGCGATGCAACAAAGCCATCCCAGTGTCAATCACTGAAATGACACCCTTCCGGTGGGGATTGCTCTCAGACTACAATGTTCGTACAGTTGTACTGGGATTCAAGTATAAAAATATTTGGAAATTATACAATGGACAATGGATTCTAGGAGTATATGTTAAACATAATGAAATAAGCTGGATTCCAATGTCACGTACTGGAATGACAACATATAGGTATTGGAATAACAAAAGAGGAATATTATGATTTTATATCATTTTCCTCTTTGTCCGTTTTCACGAAAAGTTAGAGCTCTTCTCAAGGAAAAAAAGCTGAGTTGTGATTTGGTATATGAAAATCCATGGGAAAAGCGGAATGAATTCATGGAGATCAATCCAATCGGACAAGTACCAGTATTAATAGATAATAACTTTGTAATAGCGGATAGTAATGCCATTTGTGAATATATAGAAGAGACTTACAATAGCGACGTCAAATTACTTGGTTCATCCACTATTATTAAGTCTAAAATACGCGCTTTAATCAATTGGTTCGATAGCAAATTTTACAATGAAGTTACTAAGTATATTATGAATGAAAAAGTAATTACTAACCGCAGCCCTGACTCTAGATTTCTTCATGCAGCTCAGAATAACCTGCCTTGCCATATGGAATACATCGAACACTTAATTAACAAGAACGTTTGGCTTGCAACCGATAAGTTCACTTTAGCCGATATTACTTTAGCATCACATATTTCTATAATAGACTACGTAAATAGTTTCCCATGGGAAAAAAGTAAGATTTTAAAAGAATGGTACTCCATTGTTAAATCAAGGCCTTGTTTTCGCGAAATATTATTAGAGAGAGTTTTTGGCTTAACTCCCCCTAGACATTACGCTGACCTTGATTTTTAACTTGCGTGAGTTTTAAAGCTACAGTCATTCCTTCGTCAGTAGGAATCAATATGGAGAAATATTTTTTTTCATCTGACAATCTATCGTTAAACTCTCTCATAGCACGCCATGACTTTTCTGATACTTCTTTTGGAGGAGATTCTAAAAATACTGTATCAAATAATAGAGTGTTATCTGCAACGATTAGCCCATCTTGTTTAATGTATGACTCTGCCCAATCTAAATACTTAGGATAACTACTTTTGTCAGCATCGATGAATATCATGTCAAATGGTGCCTTTGCTGATAATTCATTAATTTTTTCCAGTGCATCACCTTCTATTAGAGTAATTTTATCACTTAGATTAAAAGCACTAAAATTTTTTTTTGCTATTCTTGAGTGTTGAGGATTATTTTCTATTGTATATATATGACCATCTTTCGGTAAAGCTTTTACCATACAAATTGACGAATAACCATATAACGTGCCAATTTCAACTATGCTTTTAACTTTATGGATTTTGATAAATAAATTTAATAATTTTCCTTCTTCAGGAGTGATTTGAATACGTTGTTTCTTATCAAGAGTACAATGTTCTTCTATTTTTTTATACTCTTTTGCAAATAAGCTTCTTATGTACAACGATTTTCTGCTAAAGTTATGACGCATTAAGTTTTATAATATAAACTAAGGAGGTTTAATCTATATAAGATTTATAAATATAACAATAGAGTTAAGAATAATAAAATTTTTTTATTTTAAGTTGTTATTTTATAAAGTAAAATTTTAAGTGACAAAGATTATTATATATTTTACTATGGTTAATTAGTATAATAACCAATTGTTATACTAGAATTAAGGGATCGTTTATTTACATCTCTCTTAAAATGTAATTTTTATAATCAATTAGAGGGGGTTATATGTCTTATAACATTGCTAACGAAGTTGAAACGTTAAGCAAGAAATCTAATAATAATGAAGGAGTGAAATTACTGCACAATCCAGCTTATCGCGAGAAGTACAAAGAACGCTTTAACGAAGCTCAGAAAAAAGTTATGGATATGGTCCAATTTTATGATGGAACGATAGTATTAATAGAGAATAAAATTGCTATGTATTATTATGCTTGGCACAGTAAAAAAAGAGAGTTTGAGCGTAAAAAGCAACAAACAGTATCAAAAAATACTGATTCAGCATAGGGTTTTTATATGGTAAGCTAAAGTGTTATTACTTCACTATAGCTTTTCCATATAACTCATCTATTACATTAGTGAAATATTCCAGCTCTCTATATCCTTCATGTTTAATTTTATTATTCTCTACATATGATTTATTATTGTTAAGCTTGACGATAAATACTGGAGTAGCTGTTATACCAAGTTTATTAATTGCAAGTGATTTATCATTTATAATTTTGTCCATCATCTTTTTATCATTAATGCATTGGTTAAATACATCTTGCTTCAAATTGCTTAGTGCAGCAATTTTTTGTAGTATAGTTAAATCACTAAAATTAGAGTAGTTCCACGAGTCTATTACATTAAACACAGCTTTGTTAAAATTAAAATAGTCTTCTTCTTTTTCATAGCAATAACTTAGCATTGCAGCTTTTAATCCTCTGTAATCTAGAGGAAAATGACGGAATATGTATAACATCTTACCTGTATCTATGTACTTCTCTTTGATTTTAGGAAAAACTTTCTTATGAAAAAGAGAACAGTGATAACAAGTGAGCGAAGCATATTCTATCATTAAAATTGGTGCTTTTGGATCACCTAATAATTTATCATCAGGCAGTAGTGACAGTAGTTCTTTTGATGTTATTTCATCAGTTTTTTGAGTGTTGGGTAAGTTTTGTTCAATAGCTGCATAAGAACTAACACTTATAAAAATAAGTAAGAACAATAATCTAAAAATCATTACAATGGAAACACTTAACTTATTAAAGAATTTATGCATTTATATAAATAATGTCAAGATAACTTTTTCTCGGCAACACTTTCTACTCTGTCTTTAAATGCAGCAATTATTTTACTTTGTGTGTATTTATAAACTGAGTTTAATAAGGTGGAAAACAAATTGGATTTAAATTCAAACTTTATATAGAACTCTACCATAGTTTTACTTTCATCTATAGGAGTGAATTTCCATTCGTTGTATAAATGTTTAAATATTCCATTTGACGACACAGCTTTTATCCAACTTTTATTTGCTCCATTTGGAGAAAGAAAGGTCACTTCTGATGTGTAACTTCCTTTAATGCCATGAAAAGCTGCAAGGAGGTCCACAATCATTTGGCTATCAGTTTTTTCTTTTATATAAACAGCTTTGCACCAAGGAACAAAATCAGGATACTTCTCAACGTCAATTACAACTTGAAATATCTCATGAGATGAACAGAAAAAAACACCTTGTTCTTTATATTGGTGTAACATAAACCTAAATAATGGAAAAGGGATCCATATCTACCGTCAGTCTTAGTAGATTCCTGAGACCTAAAGTTAAGGTGGGCATCACGTACTAATTTCAATGAAATTAACAGAGGCAATTCCCTTGATCAGAAATTATCGCTCGGGAAATTTAACTTAACTCATAACGCATAGCACAGACCCCTAAATTAATTATAGATTATTTATATAGAGTATGTCTATAGATATATTAAAACTAGCGATCATTATTTTGCCTTTGTTAAATTTTGCATTTTAAGTATCATAGCTAATAAATATATCTTATGAATCTTATTAAGTTCTTAACCATTTTTATTGTAATCTCCTCAAGTGCTTACGCGAATTGTATAGGGCACAAAACTTTTGTGCTTGCCATGAAGCAGCAAGTAGACAACACGTCTATGAAAGGGAATAGAAAAAATCTAGAACATGTACAAGAAGAACTTCTGAAAATTATTCAGAATAATGTTGACCTCAAAGGAATATCTCGATTTGTCATAGGGAAATATTGGAATTTATCTACTCAGAAAGAAAAAGAAGAGTTTCTAAAAGAATATGAAGTATATCTCGCGCGCTTGTGCGCTAAAATTTTGTATAAATACATAAATAATAGTGAAATGACCATAATGAGTACAAAAGCAGTTGACGATGAAACTTGTCTGATAGGAACAAGATTTTCTTATGGTGATGAAGAATTTACAAACATTGACTTTAAAGTGACTAAAAATGACAATTCTTTCTTAATAAACGATGTTGTAATGAGTGGGATAAGTATTGCTATTAATCAACGTTCTCAATTTAGTGAAAAAATCGACACGCACGGCATGGCAAGTGTAATAGATGAATTAAAATGTAACAATAATCTATGATATACATGCCTCATTGGCCTAAGCCGCTTGGCAGTAGACCAAAGGATTTTTCTCTTGATCGCATAAAAAGCTCTCTCAATAGATTAGGCAATCCTGAGAAAAAAATACCGCCAATAATTCACATAGCTGGCACTAATGGCAAAGGATCGACACTATCATTTCTAAGATATATAATGCAAGCAGCAGGGTATAAAGTTCATACCTACACTTCTCCACATTTAGTGAATTTTAATGAAAGAATAGTTATTGCAGGCAATGATATCGATGATAGTGAATTACATAACTCACTAGAAGAATGCCGTATAGCAGTCGCAGAACAACCCATCACTCTATTTGAAGCCGCAACGACTGCAGCCTTCTTAGCTTTTTCTCGTCATAAAGCTGATATTACTTTAGTTGAAGTGGGTCTGGGTGGAAGGCTTGATGCAACAAATGTTATAGATAATCCAATTCTAACGATCATCACTTCAATTGCCCTTGACCATACAGAATATCTTGGTCCTACCGTAGAAACCATAGCAGGTGAAAAGGCTGGAATAATGAAACCTAATGTTCCTTGCGTAATAGCACCACAAGAAAAATCTATAATGAACACGCTAGAGCATCATGCAATAAATAAGAAATCTCCTCTGTATAGAGGAGGACTTGAATGGAATTGCGAAAAACAGAATAACAGAATGGTCTTTCAATCGGCTATTCAATCAATAGAATTTTCTTTGCCATCTTTAAAGGGTGAACACCAAATAATCAATGCAGGAAACGCCATTGCAGCATGTAGCATTTTGAGTGGAAAATATGGATTTGATATTGGAGAAGAGGACATTGCTTCAGGTTTACAGAGCACTTATTGGCCTGCGCGGCTAGAGTCTATAAAAGAAGGTAATTTAATTTCTTTATTACCAAAAGATTGGCAATTATTTCTAGATGGTGCACACAACAATGATGGTGCCAGAGTGTTAGCTAGGTGGGTAAAAGACAATTTTGCTGAAGGTGTTTATATGATCTTTGGTGTCACTCGTAACAGAAACGTCGCAGAGTTCTTAGAGCACTTAAAGCCATACATCAAACTACTATGCGCCGTTTGTGTTAAATCTGAACCTAAAGCAACAAGTACAGATTTAATCAGAGAAGGAGCTAATAATATAGGAGTAAATGCTATTGAATGTGAATCAATCGGTGATGCAATATCAAATCACATACTAAAAGCCTCTATTCAAAACGTCAAAACCATACTAATTTGTGGCTCGTTATTTTTAGCCAGAGATTTGAGTATGGAGAATAATCAACCTACTTGATAAGCCGAGACGTTAAAAGCACCATCAGGATTTACAATGCTGCTTGGCTTTTCGGTTGATGCTCCTATAGGTACATTTTGTTCATCACCTATTCCTTCAGTTTTTACAAGATTTACAACTTTTCTCTCGTAGATTTCACTTGCTAAGTGTAGTAATAAACTACAACCTAGTACTGTAGCAAATCCAATGAGTATTTTACTGTCTACGCAACTAGATTGATACTGTAACACCAAACCTGCTATTAATAAAATAGGAGGGAGATAACTCGAACATTGGGAAGTAAAAATGAAATATTTAAATCTTTTACTTTTTAATATTTCTTCCCATCTCTCTTCTTGATCTAAATTTTCACCTTGTTCCCGTTGAGAATTTTGCAAATCTACAATTTCTTTCATTAAAGGTGATATCAAATAAATAGATAAGAAAAAAGTTGTAACAAATGTTATTAGGCTCGCACTAAACAAAATGCCAGGTGTATCAGTAAAATTAGCAGCCTTATATAGCTTACACCCCAAGTAAATATACGACACTAATGACGAGATGAACAGTAGGAAGCTTACTAAACTAAAAACAACATAATACTTTGTATGCTTATCATTCTGACCTTGCTAAATTGATTGTAAATACCTTTTCCATTCCTCAGGAATGATTAATCCCTGATTCTTTCCACTTAGTGGTTTAATATATTGCAAAAGTGCTGCTTTATTTCTGTTAAGGGCCTGTATTTTTTCATCGCTACCTCCTGGTTTATCTGGGTGACACTTTATTGATAACCTTCTATAATTTTTGCTATTATATTAGATATTTCTAAGAAGTTACGACCTTCTACTTCTTGCACTTGAATGCCTATCTCTTTAAATAAACTTTCATTATAATCATATTCTCTTTTTCTTAGCTTATAGCCCATGTCTCCACCTCATAAATTAACTAACTATTAATACTTTATAATATATAAATTTCCAAATCATTTCATTCATGCTTATTGTATGAATTATTTCTTTCACGACTACCATGACAAGTGTATGAAAGTTATCATTTAGTGCATAATAGTGCTTCAATGTTTAGGGTTACAGTTTTCATTGGTCATTTGAGTTACTCAAATCCAATTCATGCCAGTTCTATCTATCCTGTCATTTAAGTAGCCCTTTTTGTGTAATCCCAGTACCCTCTCTTTGATGTCATCCAAGTAGCTTACACTGGCTTTCCGTAATCTCAAAAAACGTTGTGTTTTAGCATAATTTTGTGCTCAATATGCTTGTTTATATTAAAAATTTCTGGATTTCAGCATCAAATGCCGGAATATGGGTATCATTCAAGTAGCCCTTTGTTGTCATCCCAGTGCTCCGACACTGGGATCCAGGAACCAGCGTCACGCGCTGGCTCTCTAAAATTACTTTAGCTACAAATATTAAGAAATTTACTAAATAAAAAAAAGACAAAAAAAACCCGTATAGCGAGTTTTAATAATGTAAATTGATAATGTGCTAACGCTTAAAATAAGCGCGATTTGGCTGAATGTAGAAAAAATTTAAAAGACATACAGCCGCTATAATTTTTATGTAATTTGCCAATAAATATTTGAGTTTTTTACTGAATTTTGTTGTTAAATCTGCAGAGATTAAAAACAAGGATAAATACTCTTACTTTCATAGTAAGGGGGATGGCGTAATTTGTCAAGTTAAATAAGCTAATTTATTAACATGTGATAATTAGACAGCTATCGTGGATTAAATGTTCAAATGACTACTAGATTTTAGATTATTACTTTCATCTATTTGCGGCTGACTAATCATAGTACAAACGAAATTGGTTGCCATAAAGGTACAGCCTAGAATAAAAAAAGCAGTAGAAATGAAAGGAATAATAGGAGATTCGAGAGGTAATATATATATTATTCCTCCTATTAAAAATGAAACGCTAGATGCAATATCAAGACAGATCTTCATTAGTTTCTCTTGCCGAGGAACGAGTTGCTTATTAAGGTCACGCTGCCTGAAATGATCAGTTAATGACCATACATTTAAGACAAGAGAAAGTGCACTTAGTATAGTGCTGGCAATAGTAAAATACAAGCTTAAGGCAGAAATATTCAAAGCTAATGCTGCTATGTACCCACTCAAAGAAGCAATAGATAATGCAGTAACTAAGCGTTTTGAATAAGTTCTTATTTTCTTTCTGTAAACAAGCCTCTCTTTGTCGCAACTCATAAACTTAAGTATAGTAAATATGTTATATTATAGCATTAATTAACTCAAAAATCAATATAGAGTGCCCGAGAGAAGACTTGAACTTCCACAACTTAAAAATTTACTAGCACCTGAAGCTAGCGCGTCTACCAATTCCGCCACCCGGGCTTTTTGTGATTTACTATGTTAAAATTAAATAGTATACTTAAACAATTTTTAGCTCAAAGGTAATGCCAAATCTAGATCAAATATTTTTTGCTCAGAACAATGTTAATATTAATAATGTATATAAAATAGTCAACAACGCTTTGAGCAATAGTGATGGTGGTGAGCTATTTTTAGAGTTTTGCCAATCAGAGTCCCTGGTTTTTGATGATAACATATTGAAACACATGGATTTGAATATCAGAAGGGGATTTGGGTTAAGGTCCTTTTGTGAGGATAGTACGTCTTTTGTTTGCTCTTCTGAAATTAGCGAAAAGGAAATTAGTAACGCTGCTTCTATAGTGAAAAACTCAGTATCTTTAAACAAAACAAATTCAATAAACTTAAATGAGGGAACAAGAGAGCTGTATTCAAAGATTAACCCCATAAATGAAATGGATCTGAACTCAAAGATTAAACTACTCAATGAGGTTAATGAGTATGTAAGGTCCAAGAATAACTACGTGAAGCAAGTAAAAATAACTCTAAGTGGAGAATGGCAAGTTGTACAAATAATAAAGGGTGATCACAGGTTAAGCGATATTAGGCCTTTGGTACGTTTTAATGTATTAGTCATCCTAGAGAAAAATGGCCGAGCTGAGAAAGGCTCTTCAGGGCACGGTGGAAGAGACTCTTATAGTAAGTTTGTTTCTGAGAAGAAGTGGAAAGAAGTTGCAAATCAAGCGTTAGAGCAAGCGCTGGTAAATCTTGAGGCAATTCCAGCTCCGGCTGGAGAGATGACAGTTGTTTTAGGTTCAGGTTGGCCAGGAATATTATTGCATGAAGCTGTAGGTCATGGACTTGAAGGCGATTTTAACCGTAAAGGAATCTCGGCATTTTCAAATTCTATGGGTAAACAAGTGGCAGCCAGTAACATTACTGTAATTGATGATGGAACTCTACCTAATTTGCGTGGTTCTATTAGCATAGACGATGAGGGTACTTTACCTGGCTATAATGTGCTTATAGAAGATGGAATTCTAAAAGGATATATGCAAGATCATATGAACGCTAAACTCATGGGTGTAAGCCCAACTGGTAATGGTAGAAGAGAAAGTTACAAAGAAGTTACCATGCCACGCATGACAAACACCTATATGTTGCCAGGAAAATATACACCAGAAGAAATAATATCCAGTGTAAAGAGAGGCCTATATGCAGTAAATTTTGGTGGTGGACAAGTTGATATAACATCAGGAAAATTTGTTTTCTCATCTTCGGAAGCTTACCTAATAAAAAATGGTAAAATTACACAACCAGTCAAAGGAGCAACGCTAATTGGTGATGGGCCAACAGTGCTAAAAAAAGTATCAATGATTGGTAATGATCTAAAGTTAGATCCTGGTGTTGGTACGTGCTCAAAAGACGGACAAAATGTGCCTGTTGGAGTTGGTCAGCCAACACTCAAGGTCGATGCAATAACTGTTGGTGGAACTGAATATGTAGATAAGGGCTAAGCGAACTCAGCTCATGCTGTACAATTATATTGTAACCATTATTCAAGTAGCTCATATAGATGCAAAAACTACTTAACAAATCTCTCTGCCTTCCTTGCTATAACGTGTATAACAATCTCACAAAAAATAATATCATAGAATTCAATAGGTGATCTTTAAAAAATCCTTAAGGAAAGTAAAATACTGTTTAAATAGGCCGATATAGATGGTTTTACGATATAATAAAATTATTATAAACAAGAACTTATAAACTCTAGCAAATGAATTTGTGAGTTTAGTGGTGTTAGGAATACCTAGCTCTTTTATGCGGATTGATATTCTTAATAACCTGCTCTAGAGATAGATTATATAATTTTGACAAGGTTCTTGGCATGTGATATTTTTCTCGAATATAGGTAATGGTATAAATGACTTTATATCTATATCCAGCTCTAGGGGAAGATCTTCAATGTTTACGTCCATCCCTGATAAAGGATATTCTATGTCCATGTGCAGCTTTGGGGGATAGTTCTACTTTGAAGATTTCTTTCACTTTTACTATTGCGACTCCCGATTGGCTTTGTTGCATCACACTTTATGAGATGGTGATTTATGGTAAATTCATGTGACTATCTCAAATTTAGCCATACCAATATCAGTGAATTTATTAAGCAAATAGCATTTAGTTCTTTTTCTCGATTTATCTCAGATTTATTCCTAAAACTAAATCCGAATATTTGCTTTAATCTTGAGAAAAACCCTTCAATATAAGATCTTTTCCCATAATTTACTTCTTTTTCCATTCTTTCATGCCATCTTCACCGTATAATTTTATTAACCTAATAGCAGCATTCCTGTCAGACATATAATCTATTTTTGAATGTTCTGCTGCATCCTTTTTTGGTAGAACTTTTGTTTTTATATCGTATTTCTTACACAATTTATAAAGTTTTTGCCTATCGTATGCCCTATCTGCATATAGTGCTTTTATGGCATGCTGAAAATCAACTTCTTTTAGCAAATCACAAGTGATCAGAGTAGACACCGTTACTGTATTTTACAGCTATGGCTTTTTTGTTGTTTATATTTAACATTCCGTGCAATTTTCTCGTTTGCTCATAGCCACTCTGTCAGTGCTATTTTCCTTGCTGTGTGTCGTTGTATATACTAATTCCTGTACTGTCTATAACAATTTCGATATCTTCTATATTATTTTCTGCAATCATTTATCTTAATATTAAGTTTTTTTTGATGCTTGTGAATAGCTGCAAATCTCTTCCTATTTGTTGCAAATACCCTTTTATAAACCCGACTGTTTGTCTTAAACCAATTCTAAAGAAACTGACGATTATATGCACTAAAATCACAACTTTATCACTATAAATATAGTTGCCGCCCTGCATTTTTGGACAATTCTCGTACCAATTTTCTATGGCGTCATTGATATAACAAAAAATGCTTCCTCTTTCTTGGAGAAATTTGTTATATTCATGGCAGTTACTGACTCTCATTTTTTGTGGCATATTTTTTCTTCAACAGTTAAATGGCTATTTATAATGAATTTTGTCAGTAACTGCCAGTTCTTTTCACTTGAGCGATGCAACAAAGCCATCCTATGGTCAAGCCATAGGATGGCAGGAGAAGGAAACACTGGGATGAAAGCAAATGAAACCACTGGAACGTTTATTTTTGAAAGTAAGTTGCATAGTAGATGATGTCATTCCAGTACTTGATACTGGAATCCAGGAATTTTGATTCTAAATTAGGTATTGGTATGGCTAAATTTGAAATCATTACATAAATTTGTCGTAAACCATCACTGCTTAAGGTGCTATGCAACAAAGCCATCCCAGTGTCGAAGCACTGGGATGACAGGATAAGGAAACGCTGGAATAAAAATAGAAGATCTAATTCCTTATATCAATTAATTCTCATCCACCTTTTATGTTACATAAACTCATCACTTTTATAGAACATCTCATTAAAATCATTCAAAATTCCAAAATCTTGATTTTTAATAAATAGATGCCCATCTGCAATATAGGACTCAGCAAGAGTAAATGGTTCATCATGATGCTGTGATGCTGGCCTAACAATTTCATTGTACAAAACCATTACTTGCTCATAATTGTATCCACTACCATCATGATATTTACCACGTATAGTGTCATAAAAATTTCTTACATCATCATACGTAACTTGCAGTTCTACCTTATATTTCCCTATTTCAACAGCCTCACCCACTTTGATTTTTAAAGGATGTTGTGATTCTTCTTTCACATTATCTATAACAATTGTTTCCTCTTGCTTCTCTTCGTCTCCTCTTATCGATCTTTTACTTCTTTCTTCACTCGCAGGTTGATCTGCTGGCATTTGGTCTATATCGTTAGATTCTTCTTCTTGCATAGTAATTTTTTTGAGATAGCTAAGCATATCCTTTCCAGCTTTTTCCCAAGTTGCAGCTTCTTTTGAAAGCTCACGATAATAAGAATCATTATCGCCTTTGCTATCTATTACATCTCTTGCTAGTCCTTTCTCTTCTGCCCATAACTCAGCATGTTCAATAAGTGTCCTGCCATCTTTGCCCACAACATCAACGTCAGCTTTGTTTTTTATTAGATATTCTATTGTATCTAACTTTCCATGCCTCACTGCATGAACTAAAGGTGTCCAGCCATCATTATCCTGCACATTAACATTCGCACCTTTTTCAACTAAATGTTCTATTATTTCCTTATTTCCAAGATCAACAGCAAGGTGCAAAGGTGTTAAGCCGTAGCTATCCTGAATATCAATATCCGCATTGTGCTCTATGAGATATTTAACTACTTCCATATTTTTCATGTGCATGGCAAAATGCAGTGGAGATTTACCAGAGCTAATATCACGGGTATCAACATCTATACCACGATCTATTAAGTATTTAGCAATTTCCGTATGTTTTAGCTCAATTGCATAGTGCAGCAGTGTTTGAGCTGACGTGTTTTTGATACCAAGATCTGCGCCATGCTCAACTAAACTCTTAACTATTTCCGCATGCCCTAGCTTAATAGCAGCAAGTAACGGAAAAGTATAATAACTTTTACTATTAGGATCTGCGTTATGATCTAATAGATAGTTCACTATTTCTGTATTACCTGAATAAATAGCACTGTATAATGGCGTTTTGGAATAAGCATCTTGAATATTAGGATTTGCACCACGATCTATTAAGTATTTAGCTATCTCTATATTTCCAGACTCAATAGCATAGTGTAAAGGTGTCTTATAATACACATATTTAGTATTAGTTTTCTGATAATAATTGTCATGAACATTAAGATTTGCTCCATGATCAATAAGATATTTTGCTACTTCCGTATTTCCTGACTGAATGGCATAATGTAGTGGCGTTTGTCCATTATGGTCTCTTGTATCAGTATATGAATTGTGTTTTAGAAGCGTTGCTACTTTGCTTAAATCTCCCAATGAAGCAGCAGAATGTAAACTCGTCGCACCTGTTACCTTATTTATCTCGTTTGCGTTTTCTACATTATTGTCATCAATATTCACCTTTAAGAAAGGCTGTTTATTATACTTCATAACTTTTGTTGTAACAGCTTTTCCTTGTTCGTCTTCACTCGCTTTTTTAGCAGGTTGCATAGAATCTTCTCTACTGACACTTGATTTAGATTCTATCTTGGTTTTATCACCACTTACATTATGTACTGGGCTATAACCATATAGACCCTTGCCTGCACTTTGTTGGCTTGTTGAACTTTCAACACTGTTAGATTCAACAACATTATATTCCATATGTTGTTCACCACTCAGCTCAGCCTTAACCCATTGTTTAAATTCTTGATCATAACCTTTCAGCTCAGCCAAAAAATCCTCAAATAATTTATTACCTTGAGACCTATTTGCACCAGATTTAGAAAGGCTCTTGAGCAAATTATCAATCATATCTGGGTGTTTATCTTCAAGAAATTTGATCACTTGTTCAGCATCCGAATGATAATGTTCCCCTTTATTACTCCAAATATTATTGCGCAATATTTCATCTGGTTTGAGACCTTTATTCTTTATTGCAATCAAGGCCTCTTTATCTACGTGGTCATTGACATGCCGACCATCTTCTAAACTTGCCATATAGTTAGCAACCCCTTCATGCATAGCCTTAGATAAGACATCACCTGTACCATAATAGGAATTAATGATAGTTAAGGCGTGTCCCAATTCGTGTTTCAAAGTTTTACACGAGTCATCAAATTGGTCTTGTAGATAAAAATAAACATGAATTTCTGAGCCACGCCCTTGAACTGTTAAGCCAGAAGCGCCTTTATAGTTAACGTTCAACTCCTTAAGATAATTTTCGTAGTCACTCTTTGTATTAAATACGAAAACATTAACTTTATTTGGTATGTTGTGCCAAGGCTGAGAATTATTAATGCCAAATGCTGAATCAAAATCTTTTATAGTACTCTCGATGGCATTTTTTACACTACTCAATTTGCTCTGAGTTAATTCCTCATCATCATATTTTATATTTATTTGAAGCTTGTGTTCGCCAAAAGTCATAACTTCACTATCTGGCACAATTTTATCGCCACTTTTTACATCCATCCACTGCTTAAATTCTTTTTCAACTTCTGAGTTATTCAAAAGATGCTTGAATTTTGATATCGCTTCTACTCTATCGAAGGACATCTCAGTAAGCAATTGCTTTATGAATTGAGGATGTTTTTCTTGTAGGAATGTCACTAAGCAATCTGATATTCTATAGTCGTTAGACATACTTGCTATTTTATATGGTGTATCATGCCCAGATTCATGCATTTTATTGTATGCTTCTTTTGTATAATGCATATCGCGAGTGCTTTCTTTTTTAGCTGCATCATAGCTCCACATGAAAAGCTTCATACCGGTACGTAAAACTTCAGGTACTGTATCCATATTACCGGTAGAGTACTCAAGAAATGCATCGCTCATTTTTTCCATTAAAATTTTAGATTTTGCACAAAGTAAGCCATTTACATCTCCAACAATAAAAGTCTTTGCTATCGTGCCGTCAGCTTCGTGTGCTCTTACTGTTCCACCACCCCATAATTCTCTATGGTCCTTACCACCTGAAAGTTCCTTGATGTGAGCTTTGTAATCATCGTAATTTTTCAGCACATAAAGCTGCAATTTTACTGGACCAGAATGAACGCTTTTTTGTGAATAGAAATTATCAGACCAGGCTCCGTAAGCATCTTTTACAGTTTGTTTTATATACTCAGGGGTATAACTAGCTAATCCCCCATATTTTACTTCTATTGTAAGCTGATCGTTTATTACTATACTTTCTTTATTTGGAAATAATTTTTTAATCAAAGTTTGTGATTTATCATATTCAGAATTTGTTTTAAATTTCATATCCACCTCTTAAAAATTTTCACTATAAATAAGTCTTGAGAAAAATGCGTTAACTGTAGATTCAGCCTTTACCTTGTTTTTGCACAACTGCTGAGATAGTTGATCATCGCTGAAAAGCCGATTCTTAGTATTGAGATATTTAGCATAGCTTCTAGAATTAAATTCAGGGATTGAGTAAAAACCGCTTTCAAGTTCAAGATAAGAGCTGCTATTCAGAACAAAAAATAAATCGCTCTGGTCAAGCAGTATGTCATAACCAGAGCTCGTGCAATGTAAGTATTCATTGCTTTCATACTCTGCTATGTAGTATTTACTTGCATCAAGATCACCATTAAGCTGTAAAATTGCCGCTGAACGTCCATTCCCAATACTATGGCCTTTTATTACTTTAAGTACTTTAATCTCATCATTTTCTATGAGTTCTCTTAACTTTTCATTCTTTTGATTTAATTCTTCCTCTGCCTTTCTTCTGTCTTCTTCTAATTTTGTTTCTTTTTCAACAAGCTCATTTTGTATTTGCAAAAACATATCTTGAATGGTTAAGCCATTTAGAAAGTAATCCAATACACTTGACACAAACGGCTGCAATTCACCATTATCTTCAAAGCTCTTTTCCTGCTTTTTGTCATATTGAGTGGGATTATAGATTGCATACAGAGGATAAAAACCATAATTCACCTCGTCGAATGATAACTCTATCGAAAATCCGCTCTGATCAAGTGGAAGTTTAGTAGCTAAATATCTACCATTATTATCTCTGACATATAGCTCATTTATACCATAGTGACCACTATATTTGTTGTAATAAATATAAAAATTCTCAGGATTAAGATTAAAGTAATCATCTAAATTGTTAGGTTTACCGAGCTTTTCACGTAGAAAACTCTTGCTCTTATCTGTAAGTTTGATGCGTGTAGAGAAGTAACACCGATCTATTCGGTCACCTTTTTCTATTTCAAAGTCTAGGACTATTTTATCGCTAAACATACAGAATTTCCTCACATTTCCAGTATTTATGATTATAAATTGTGTACTATGAAAAAAGCATTAAGGCTTCTCTATGTATCTAAAAACAGCGCTAACTTATGACAAAAACAGTTGACGTATTACTGCCACTTCCAATTGATCAGCTATTTTCATATGCAGTTGAGGAAGATACTGAAGTTTCAATTGGAGATTACGTAGTGGTGCCGTTTGGCAGAAAGCGTTTGATTGGAATAGTTTGGAGAGAAAGTAGCAAAAGCGATCGAGAATTAAAATTTATTGAACAAAAGGTCGATTTACCGAGTATTAGACCAAAACTGATCGAATTTGCAGAGTGGGTTGCGCAGTATAATGTAATACCTATTGGTATACTTGCAAAAGTGATAATGGGAGGAGTGTTAAAGGTAAATCAAATAGATAAGTTAGTTTGCACTAAGCAAAAGCAAGAAATAAGCGAAATAGATTACCAATTAAACCCTGAGCAGCAAGCAGCTCGAGATAAAATAATAAGTAATTTGAGTGAGTATTCAGTGACTTTACTTGACGGTGAAACCGGGTCTGGGAAAACGGAAGTTTATCTCTCTGTAATTTCACAGTTAATTAAGAATCATAGTATTTACGAACATTGTCTATCCTTCTCCTGTAATTCCAGTGTTTCCTTCTCCTGTCATCCCAGTGCCTACTTTTTTTGCAATTCCAATGCTCTCTTCTCTTGTTATCCAGGTGCCCTCTTCTCTTGTCATCCCAGTGCTCCGACACTGGGATCCAGTTTTTCATATAATCTCATCACAAACGTTTATTTTAATTTAAGACCAATACCTAATTTAGAATCAAAATTCCTGGATAAACACTGGAATGACACCTTTGTATTTAAGGCAAAACCCACTGTAACACTTAGCATACTGCCTTTGCCAAGCACTGGAATGACAACAGAAGGAGGTAATGCACAAGTCCTTATCCTTCTGCCAGAAATTGTCCTAACTTCACAATTGGTAAATCGTGTTCGCAGTCAGACATCTGGCAATATAGCTGAGTGGCATTCAGGACTTACTCCCAAAGCTCGCCGAAATAATTGGCTTAGTATTGCAAATGGAAGTGCGCAGATCATTATTGGGGCAAGGTCAGCACTTTTTTTACCTTATAAAAACCTAAAATTGATCATCATTGATGAAGAGCATGACTCATCCTTTAAACAAGAACAGGGAATTATATATAATGCTCGAGATATGGCAATTATCTTAGCCAAGCTCGAAAATATTTCGATTATTTTATCATCCGCCACTCCGCTACTTGAAACAATTTATCATGTTAAAAAAGGGAATTACAATCATGTAAAATTGACTAAACGATTCGGTGGTGCAGAGTTGCCACAAATAAAAGTAGTAAATAATAAGCAATGGATTTCCAATGAACTTTTCGAAGGAATAAAACAAACCATAGAGAAAAAACAGCAAGTTATGCTCTTTCTAAACCGCAGAGGATACGCACAACTTGCAGTTTGTAAAAAGTGTGGATACAAAATTTCCTGCTCAAATTGTGCTGTCTGGCTTACATACCACAAAAAGAAGAACGTCCTTTTGTGTCACCATTGTTCTTATCAATCAAAACTTCCAGAAAAATGCTCCAATTGTCAAAGTGAGCAGTCATTGCTTCTTTATGGTGTGGGAATTGAAAGGTTAGTTGAAGAAATAGTGAAATTAATACCAAATGCAAAAACTGCGATTATCAGCAGCGATCAGAAGTCGCTTGGTAGCGTCATTGACTCAGTGCTTAAGGAAGAGGTGAATATTATAATCGGTACACAAGTGATTGCCAAAGGGCATAATTTCCCTAAGTTAACTTTGGTTGGAGTGATAAATGCAGATTTAGGACTTGAAAATTCTGATCTTAGGGCAGCAGAAAAGACGTATCAATTATTGCATCAAGTTGCGGGTAGATCTGGGAGGTTCAACGAAAAAGGAACGGTAATAGTGCAAACTAATAATCCTGAAAGTTTGATAATAAAAGCATTGCAGCAGCAAAAAAGGGATTTGTTTTATGAAGTTGAACTTGAGTCAAGACGCAAAGCTAAAATGCCACCATTTAGTAGATTAATAGCGCTTATAGTTTGCGGTAAGGATCAATTTGCAACGCAGAAAGCAGCAAGTGAGATAACAAGCTTTTTGCATGATCAATGTTCAGCTACTATTCCTTCTGCGTTGTCATTCCAGTGCGTGACTAGAAAAAAAGAACTCGAAATTTTTGGCCCATCACCAGCAGCAATAAATTTCTTAAATAATAAATATCGGTATAGAGTGCTACTCAAAATACACAATAAACATAGTTTATCTATAAAGAAAAAGCTAAAATATTGGATTAAAAATTACAACTTGAATTCAAATATTGCAGTAACAATAGATGTTGATCCTGTGAGTTTTTTTTGATGCTATTTGAATTTATTTGACATTCACAGAATTAATTATATTAATTTTTTAATCAATGATTTGACTTTTATTAGAGTTTATTATATTATTGATATAACTAGAATAAGGAGATGGTATGAATACTTTACTTGAAATCGTCTGTAGGCCAGGGATAAAGCATAAAGAAAAAATTAGAGAATTGAAGGCATTTCTTAATAAAAATATCGAAATACCTATTGATAAGGAGTTATTTAAATCAGCTTTATCTATAGAGGATACTGTAGATATAAGAAAAAAGATGGTGTATCTTATTTTGCACTACTGTATTGAACACGATAGTGCAATATCTGAGAAAAAAGAGAAATTATCATTTCAAGACGTGATGAAGATTTTAGATGAAGCGGTGAATAGATTTGTTACTCCTCAGTATTTCTACAAATTGATCAATTTTCAAGATCAAGATCAAGAGACGTTATTACACCAAGCTGTTATACGTAATAACACTGACGCAATAAAAGTTCTTTTTCAGAAGAATGCAAATCCTTTGTTAAAGAATAAAGGAAATAAAATTCCATTAGATTTAGCTCAAGAAAATACAAGAAAAGTACTCATTAAATGTATGCAAGACCAAGCTCAATCGAAAAAAGAAAGTGCTAGATGTAATAGTTTGATTGGCATTATACCTGGCGTTTTTCTTGGCATTGGACTCGGTGTTGGTGGTGCTTTAGTCCCTTCAATGACTATTATATTATGCGCACTCGCAGTATCTGCTCTTGTTGCTGGAATAGCAGTTGGACTGTCTATATATTTCCTAAGTCAAGACTATAAACAGGCTAAATTGATAGAAGGAGTTGTTGCTATTGATTCTCAATTGCATTCCGTCAAACCTGAAAAGACTGCAGATAATAAAGCAGTACTAGGATAACTGTGAGTTTTTTAACATTAGATTTCTTGCATAATCAAGTGTGATCCCAGTGTCAGCTACTTGTATAACAAGAAAGAAGGCACTGGTCTCACATGCATCTAAACGGATACATAACCTTTCATTCACAATTCGTCCTCAAATAGTCTAATTTTCTTTAGCTATGAAATAGAGCAAATTGATTTTTTATTAGTTGATGTCTGCTTTTTTGCAGAACATTGGTCAGGCTGTGATATAGAAGGTTGGTTAAATGTTGTTTTGGGCTTATTAAAAGAAGATCGTGCTGAAGATCGTGCTGAAGATCGTGCTGAAGATCGTGCTGAAGAAGGGCCAAAGCCACTATCTTTAGCCGAAGCATCATCCCCACCTTTACCTTCACCATAGTAGTCGGGCCTAAGGAATTTGCTTGAGTTTTTAGCATGTGATTTACCTATAACTGAATTCTTAGGTGAATCACCAAAACCACTATCTGCACTTGTATCTGCACTTGGTCCATCCGTCCCTACTTTTTCTTCAGAAGGGGCAAGAGTTTGTGGTTTCATAGCTGGCACACGCGCAGGATCAATGGACAGTTTATAATCCTCATTGATTACAGAGCTCTCTATGATCTTATCCATCACACAGTAAGCAATGTCTGGGTTAGCAAAATCTATTCCATACATTCCTTTACTGCCCAATAGCGATTTCTGTGAAGTCCGACCTTCAAAGCTATTTAATATATCCATACCAAACATATTATTAACGTGATTCACTTCTTCTCTTGTTAAATATCCCTCCTCATTATTATAACTTACAATAGGAATTAAAATTGAATCTTTGTCACTGTTCAAGTAAGAGTCACGCAATATACGATCAACTGGTATGTTTGCTTTACGAAGCAAATCAACCACTGCAAATTTCAGCATGTCAGTAACTCCAATCTCGCCTTTTGGAGTATCAAAACAACGACATGTCAAGTATATTTCATGCCTTACTATGTCTTTGACGAACTTAAGATCATCAAAAACGCCTTTCTTTAAATATACATAAGCCTTCTTATTTCCTGGAAAATTATCCTGTGTTAAAAACAAATCCTTAAAATTTTTAGGACTATTTTCATAACTTTCCATCCTTGATGAGAATGATTTTACAAAAGAGTCTTTTAATTCTTGATCATCAAAGCCCTTACAGTATAAATAAGATTTTCTTTCAAAACCCACATCGTATACATTGTCTTCCACATAATCTTCATCAGGATGATCGTCTATAATACGTGCTATTGTAAACCGTATAAGTTCATTAGCTAGCAAATATTTTAGATTATAAACTACCTCTTTTTTAATTGGCACTGAAAACCTATGTCTGCTACTATCTGTAATCCATTTTCCTTGATTAAAGTTAAAAGGAAAAGAGTCTGTATAAAAAAGATCATTGGCAGCTTCTTCGGCAGCAGCTTTGCCACCCTCATCTCCACAAAATTTTCTTACTATACTCTCTCTCATATTGCTCAAGTACTCTCTGCGCTGATCAATATTCATATTTTTATCAAATGAGAGAACAACATGATCTTTTTCTATAGTGAGATTAGTAATAGCAGTATTATCAAAAAGAAGAACACTATTAAACGCTTTTACTAATTCTCGATTTATTTTACTTTTATTAGGCATAACGCCACCCCCCTAAACTAATATAATTATTTACTGCTGCCCTGACCACTAGATTGATTTTTCTTTCTTTCCTCTTCACGTCTAATCATGTCTCTAAAATCATCTATTTTCTTTGGATCTATTTTGCTCAGATCAATCTTTACTCTCCCTGAATCAGGTACTTTTTTATTTGGATCATTATTGCCATGCATATCAACCTCTAAATTAAATTATTATGTAATGAGTATATTAAGAATCAACTACTAGCACAAGCAGTTTTTTAACATAAATTTTATTCACCATTTTTATACTCCTGGATTCCAGTGTCAAGTATACAACTATACGAACATTGTGACAATTTCCGTAGCAAATGGTGTCATGAAAGTAGCTGACACTGGGATCCACTCTTCTTTTTTTCTGGATTCCAGTGTCACGCACTGGAATGACAAGAGAGGAGGTACTGGAATGACAAGAGAGAGCTACTTGTCCGCCATGTCATTCCAGCACTTGATGCTGGAATCTAGAAGAAAAATGGATCCTAAACTGGAATGACAACTTTTTTAAACTAAGTTTTCTGGATCCCAGTGTCAGCTACTTGGATGACAACGGAGGGGCCACTTGCATGACAGCCTTTTAAAATTGGTATGACACCTTTTTGGTACACAACCTTTGGTGCATTATGCACTCAAGACAATGTCATTCCAGTACTTCCTCTCTTGTCATTCAAGTAGCCTCTTTGGTATCAAAGAATAGCCTCTTTGGTGTCATCAAGTAGCTCCTTTAATGTCATTTCAGTGCTTGACACTGGAATCTAGTAAACTTATTTATTATATATGAAAAGTTATTATATTTATATACTTGCAAGTGAACGCAATGGAACCCTATATACAGGTATAACATCAAATTTGACTAAACGAATTTGGGAACACAAAAGCAAAGCCATCTCTGGTTTCACGTCAAAGTACAATGTTTGTAAACTAGTCTATTTTGAAGAATTTCAAGAAATAAACTTAGCAATTAGTAGAGAAAAACTCCTAAAAAGCTGGCAGAGAAAATGGAAAATAAACTTAATTGAAAAAACAAATCAAGAATGGAAAGATTTATATGATGAAATTGTGTCTGGATGACAGTGTCTGAGTACACAACTGTACGAACATTGCAATATGGCGCATCGTTGGCACTGGCTTCCATTCAAGACGGTGTCATTCCAGTCTGGAATCTAGAAGAGAAAATGGATCCTAAACTGAAATAACAACTCTTTTAAACTAAGTTCTCTGGATCCCAGACTGGGATGACATCAAAGGGGCTACTGAAATGACAAGAGAGAGCTACTTAGATGACATTCCGTCATGTCATTCCAGCACTTGATGCTGGAATCCAGATAAAAAACCAGTCTGGAATGAAAAAAAGAGAGAGAACCTTTACACACCTCTCTCTTTGACTGAAGAAGCATGGTTTTCAACTCTTACATCATCAGTTAATCCTCTTGGCAGTTCCACGGCAGCATTAGCAGCTTTTTGCTGACTCTTAGCAGAAGATCCTGCTCTCTTGTGTTTCTTCCCACAAGCATCCCTCTCTTTGTTTCTTTTCACTCTCCTGTGTTCCTTTTGCTGTGGAGCAGGTGGACAGACAGCTAATTTTGGTTTTTCAGTTTTCTCTTCTTTTGCTTCTTTCTTTTCTTTATTCATTTTTTCCAGTTTTTGTACTTCACTATTTTTGTGACTTATAACAGGTTTAGGTAGAGTGTCTACTAATTTTTCTATAGGCTTTGGTAAAATAGCACGTTCTTGCTTGTCTAGAACAATTGGCATTGGAACTTGAGATGAAAAATTAAATAGGGAAATTGGTATGATTTCATTCACTTTTGTTTCTATTTCTTGACGAACTTCTTTTGATTCTGTTTTTTCTGCTTTTTTGTCTCTTTTTTCCTCAGTTACATCTTGCTCTACTACTGCTGCTAAATCAACTGCAAAAATTTCTGCAAACATTGCAATGACTGAGCCCACGAGAAAAGTTTGAAGCTTCAATTTTAAATTTTGCAACGCTTGCAAACGTTCGAGTATTGCTATTTCTTCTTCAGGAGATAACTCACCGCTGAGTAATTTCTCCTGCAATTCTTTTATCTCTTTGTCTAGCCTTTTATCCCAACTTAAATCTAAATCTTTTTTGAAGATCTTTTTAACTAATTCCTTAAGCTTATCACGCAAAAACTTAATTATCGAAAGAAGCAGATTTTTCTCTTTCTTCTCCTTGAGCATTTTGTAGACTTTCGGATCTACATTTACTTCAAAAAGATTAAAGAGGGATTCAAAGAAATTTGCGAATACCCCTTGATTATTATCAGTAAAGTAATCCTCATTATCTTGTATCTGTAGCTCTACTTGAGATAATGTTTCATCAATGCAACTCGCAGCCTGACGCTCAAGCTCTATTCTCTTGAGCTCAGCTTTCCTAGCAAGCTCCTCCATGAATCCTTTTAATTCATTGAGCTTCTGCTCTGCAGAGAGATCTTGCTCTCTGATTCGATTAATGTAGATTGAGCTACCGTCCTCTTCGTTGTTATTGATTAAAAAATTTTTCATTGCTTTTTCTCCATTAATTGAATTACTGTTTCTATAATTGTTTAGAAGGCTTTTTACCATTTTATCTTAAGTCTATAAAATACAATAACTCAATCTTACAATATGAAGTATTTAATAAGTATTAATCTTAAAAAATATCAATAAATTATTGATATTTTTACATTCATACTATATACAGCCTAGCATATATTACGTAATTTTTCAAGAACATATTCACTATAACAGAAGACTTTCTTATTTGCCTCTAAAACACCTGCAAATCATATAATAAAAGAATATTATAATGTTTAATGTAATACTATACAATGTTATAAAATATAGTATAATACTAGCATACCACTGAATTAATGCTGAGATATTCCCTTGCTTGATCAGTTAAAACACGTCCTCTTGGTGTGCGCTTTACAAAACTGACCTTGATTAAATAAGGTTCTACTGTTTCTTCAATATTGCCAACATCTTCAGATAGTGCAATAGATATGGTGTCAATTCCAACAGGTCCTGAGGTGTTAAACAAAAATCTCAGATAATCCATATCTAATTTATTTAGTCCCATTTTATCTATACCCAATTTTGATAGTGCAGAACCGGCAATTTCACAGGTAATTTTTTTATCATCTTTTACTTCAACAAAATCTCTTATTCTTCTGAGTAATCTCAAAGCAATTCTTGGAGTACCACGGGCGCGGCAGGCAATTTCCTGCACAGCATCCTTTTCGATTTCAGCACAAAGAACTCTTGCACCTCTTTTTATAATATCAACCAGTTCCTCAAAAGAATAAAACTCAAGATGCAGGGGAATACCAAAACGATCCCTCAGCGGTGCAGAAAGCAGTCCAAGCCGTGTTGTTGCCCCAATCAGTGTAAATGGTGGTAAATCTATTCTTAAAGTTCTGGTAGATGGGCCCTCACCTACTAGTATATCTAGGCAAAAATCTTCCATAGCAGTATATAAAACTTCCTCAATGCTACGATTTAATCTATGGATCTCATCGATAAATAGAACATCTTTTGCATTTAAAGTAGTGAGCACTGCAGCTAAGTCCCCAGCTTTACTAAGCAATGGACCAGAAGTTGCACGAAAGCTAACCCTTAACTCCTTAGAGACAATTTGTGCTAAAGTTGTTTTACCAAGCCCTGGAGGACCATAGAGCAATACGTGATCCAAAGCTTCAGCTCTCGTCTGTGCAGCATTTATAAACACTTTTAAATTTTGTATTAAGTCTTTTTGCCCGACAAAATCATCAAGTTGCTCAGGCCGGATATTTAAATTACGTACATCTTCAGAGTATTCCTTACTACATGATATTGACTTCATATTGTTTTAAGCGCCATACGAATAATATCTTTAGTGTCCAAGTTTGGTGATTCATCTTCTATTTTTTTTATTGTATCATAAGCTTTTGTTCTTTCATATCCAAGATTGATCAAAGCTGAAAGAGCATCTTCACTAATTGAGTGAAAATGATTGTTATTTATCTCTAATTTACTTACTTTGCCATTCAGCTCAGTAATAATTCGATTTATGAGTTTCAGGCCAAGTCCACTCACCTTAAGTGCTAGTTTATCCTCATTTATAATTGCCAAAAACAGTTGCTCTGGAGTTAATTTGCTCAAAATTGACATTGCGGTTTTATAGCTGACACCGCTCACTTTAACTAATAAACGCAGACACTGCTGTTCTTCTTTACTTATAAAGCCATATAGCTGAGTAACGTTTTCTCTGCTATTTGCATAAGTGTCGATAAGTAATTTTACTCTACTTCCAATTGAACAAGCACTTAAAGTTTTGGCTGAAAGATATACTATGTAGCCAACATCATTCACATTCAGGATTATGTGATCGCTACACACCTCATCAACTATTCCTCTTAGATTTCCTATCATTTCTAGTACTTTATAAAATTCAGTTTAAATGCTCCTGAATCTTAGGTCAAGCAAACGAACATTATAGAAGTAGTTCCAGTTTCAATCATTGCAGACAAGTTTGCAGGAAATCTATTTTAATATGTTATTCCAGATCATTATGTAATTGAACCACAAGTTACTCCGATAGAAATAGAATTGCAGTCTCCTAACTTAGCTAAGTAATAGAAATTTCTATCTTTGGTGAAATAAAGGTAATTGTTTACTGTTTGCGAAAATATTTGCATAATTTAAGTAACATTACTTGATAAGAATTAACTATGGAGCTTAATAAGATTGCAGCATCGATTTTACTTTCTGGATTAATAATTATGATAGTTAGTAATGTAGTTGATATGCTCTACAACCCAGAGGATTATAAAATTGAACACCAAACAATAGTAGCAGCCAGCAATGAGCCTCAACAAAAGATTGAACAAGTGGCACTTGATATTGGAGAGCTCATGCAGAATGCTAGCTTTGAAAAAGGCAAGTCAGCAGCAAAAAAATGTATAGCTTGTCATAGTTTTGAGAAAGGTGGAATGAATAAAGTGGGGCCAAACTTATGGAACGTGGTTGGAAATAAAAAGGCCCATCTTGGCAGCTCATTCAATTACTCAAAAGCACTACTTGAAAAAGGTGGGAAATGGGAGTATGAGGAGTTATTTGCTTTTTTAAAAAATCCAAAAGCCTACATAAAAGGTACACGTATGGCATTTGCAGGCATTTCCAATCCACAAGAGATTGCAGATCTAGTCAGCTATTTGCGTTCGATGAGCGATAGTCCGGTTGCCTTGCCAAAGTAGTATGAATTATTGTAAATTACTCGATGGAAGTAATGGCCATATAGCATATCGAAAGCTACAAGGAAAGAAGGCTTCTATAGTTTTTTTTAGTGGTTTTGCATCCAATATGGATGGAACTAAAGCAACTGCCGTTTACAAATTTTGCCAAGAAAATGATATAGCACTTGTGCTCTTTGATTATTTTGGCCATGGTAATTCAAGCGGTGATTTTGCTGATTATACAATAAGTGATTGGCAAAAAAATTGTGCTAAAGTGATAAGTGAATTAACTAGCAATAAACAAATAATTATAGGTTCAAGTATGGGAGGATGGCTGATGCTACTCACTGCTCTTCAATTTCCAGAAAAAATTGCAGCATTAATCGGCATATCGTCTGCTCCTGATTTTACTGAAGATTTGATATTCAAGCAATTGTCAGGCAAGCAAAAAGAAGAACTAGGTTCTAAAGGTGTAATAGATTTTACTTCGGAGCATTGTGCATACAAAATAACTAAAAATCTGATCGAAGACGGTAGAAAGAACCTTCTTTTAAACAGAGAAGCAATAGATATAAACTGTCCTGTGCGCTTATTGCATAGCATTAATGATAAAGATGTTCCTTATCAAACTTCATTGAATTTAGCTGAAAAAATTAAGTCAACAGACGTTGAAGTACACTTAATAAAATCAGCAGAACACAACATGTCTGATAATCATTCACTGAAAATTTTATTTAAGACCATCAGAGAATTTTTGCCAGGAGAAATATATAATTGAAGTAATTCAGATGTGTTTGTCGTAAGAGCTGCAGTTATAGCTTCAACAGTAGGCACTATTCTTGATCACCTCAACATTTTCTCTTGGCAATTCTTTAATAAATCGAGAAGTGCGCATTGGTTGCCACTGATTATTAATTTCCCTCCTATCTGCACATGAAATGATCAACCTTTCTTTTGCTCTAGTTATGCCAACATATGCAAGTCTTCTCTCTTCTTCTAAAGCTTTACCATTTTTATCTTCAAAAGATCTTTGATGAGGAAATAATCCTTCTTCCCAACCAGGTAAAAACACGCACGGGAATTCAAGCCCTTTAGCCGCATGAAGAGTCATAACATATACAGTGTCATCGCTATTCATATTATCCACTTCCATCACCAAACTAATATGCTCCAAGAAGGTTATAGTGCTGTCAAAATTCTTCAAAGATGAAATGAGCTCTTTAACATTTTCTATTCGCGCTAAACCCGTCACTCCTTCATTCTCAAGCATTTCCATATATCCTGATTGATTTGCTACGATTTTAACAAATTCATGCAGTGGTTTTACGCTTACTATTTCTTCCCAAGCTTTAATTTTATTTAAAAAATCATTTAGTGAGAGTTTAATTCTTTCGGTTACTTGATCACTATTAACCAATATTTTTGCTGCCTGAAAAAAAGAAATTTTGTTATCCTGAGCAGTCGTGTATATTTTCTTTAGAGTTGTAGCTCCTATGCTTCTTTTTGGACGATTTACGATCCTTTCAAAAGCGAGATCATCATTATTATTTGTAACAAGCCTCAAATATGCAATTATATCCCTTACTTCTTGACGTTCGTAGAATTTTACGCCACTTATAATCCTATAGGGAATTGAATATTTTATAAAATACTCTTCGAGCACTCTAGTTTGAAAAGTCGCTCTTACGAGCACTGCAATGTCACTAAATCTGTATTTATTGAGCTTTAATATCTGTTCGCTTATGAACCTTGCTTCAGCTTTCCCGTCCCATAATTTTATTAGATTTACCTTTTCCCCTTCAATGTTTGTTGTCCACAACTTTTTTTCTAAGCGAGTCTTATTGTGATTGATAACATATGATGCAGTTGCAAGTATGTGGGATGTTGACCTGTAGTTACACTCCAGTTTAACGGTTTTTGCATTTTTAAAATCATCGGAAAATTTCAAAATATTTTCAACTTCTGCACCACGCCAACTGTATATCGATTGATCGTCATCTCCTACACAACAAATATTTGAGTGCTCTTTTGCAAGGTATTTTAGCCAAAGATATTGTATTGCATTTGTATCTTGATATTCATCTACCATAATATATTTAAACTTGTTTTGGTAGTAGGACAGAACCTCGGTCTTTTGATTAAAAAGTTGTATGTTATATAACAATAAGTCACCAAAATCAACAGAGTTAAGAAATTTCAACCTTTCCTGATATTGGTGATAGACTTTGAGTGCAGTCACATATACTTGCCTAAATGATTGAACATCTTCCACTTCAGACGGCAATAAACACTTCTCTTTCCATTGCTGAATAATATTCATAATGGTCTTACATTTTTCTGATAGGTAATCAGGGCTGATTTCATTAATAATATTTTTTATTACCTGTAATTGATCATCCACACCAATGATTGTGAAATTGGAATTTAAGCCAACAATTTCAGCATGATAACGTAAAATTTTTGCTGCAATTGCGTGGAAGGTGCCAAGCCATGGTATATTTGTGCCCGTAAGTTCAAGCACTCTTGATATCATTTCATTTGCTGCTTTGTTCGTGAATGTAACTGCTAAGATCTCATCGGAGTAAGCGTAGCCATTTCGAATTATGTGCGCTATTCTTGAAGTGATCGTTCTTGTTTTTCCCGTTCCGGCTCCTGCCAGTATTAAAACTGGTCCATCTATGTTAGTTACAGCTGATTGTTGTTCTGGATTTAGCAGCGAGAGATAATCGTTCATTGTAGCCCTATAAATTATAGCTGCAGTAAGTTAATCTTACTACTTGCGCTCTGTAAAGTTTTTGTTGCTTGCTTCCAGTTTATTTCAAACAGTAGGTGCCTGGATTGACAAATGTTAAAATTTTAGGTAATATTGAAATATATACTAATAATAGTAAATAGATAATAAATATGTTTGCTAATTTAAATGGTCAAGAACAATTACAACAAAGAAAAGTGCGTTTTGCAGACCACAATGAGCTATCAGAAGATAAATCTGAATATGACTGGTATGGCTGGATCGATCACTTGATATCTCTGGAGTTTCACAAGGCTATAGAGGAGTTAGAAAAAGAGATCAGTGAGTTAGAAAAAGAACTCGAAGAATTAGAGGATAAAAATAAAAAGAGGTTAAAAAGTGATACGGAAACAGACCTCAAATTTATCAAATACCTAACTAAGCATTTTAATAATCCTGAAGAGATTATAAAGGAGTTAAAATCGTATGTTGATGAGGATAAATCTAGAGCGTCAAATAGGATGAAAAGTCATATTGTATTGGTCAGATATTTTGCTGAAAAGGTGCAAATAAAAATGACTGAAGAAACCAACGAATTTATAAAAGGCATTAAAATTAAATACGAGAAAAAAACAAGAACTAAAAGATTGCGTAAAAAAACCCTCAATCTCTTTATGCTACTTCAGATAAAAATACAGCTAAACAATATGACGAAGAGGCTTACGATAATAAGCTAAAAGAATTAAGGAATTTAATTATTCATTCAAAAAATAACTTTAATCATGATATCCATGTAAGTCTGCTTATTAGAGTCAATAATGGTATTGTAGGTGATATTTGGGATAACCCTAGTGAACTAGGAAAATCTAGTCATGAATGGAAGCTGATACATTGTGTAAAAGAATTGCTAAAGATTAACCATGGAAATTTTAAACAAATATTGGGTAGCATTGAAGATCTCATGGAACCATCATTAAAGCAATATAAAGAGCTAAGCCCTCCTATCAACATAACACAAGATCAAAATCTTAAAACAACAGCACTTGCAGAAGTAAGTTTGCAGTCTAAGGAATCTTTTCCAGGCGATACTGAGAATGATTTACAAGGCACCCAACCTACACCAGGAGGCTGTAAACCACTAAAGCGTGAAGGAACAGAAGGATTAGCTGTTCCTTCAGCTGGCACTAAAATAGATATGAATAGTGGCCAATTACAAACAACCTCTCACGAACTGCAAAACCCTTATGATAATGCAGGTATGTATAGCGCTTTAGGTGTTGCTGTTGTCGGTTTTATAGCAATTGGAGTGATGTTATGTGCTACAGGTAATCCAGTTCTTGGAGGAGTCTTTATAGCAGTCCCTGTAATTAGTGCATTAATACTTGGTATTGCAAAAATTTATGAAGAAGTCAGTAAAAAGAAGGAAAAAAAGCCAGAAATAGATACATTGACCGCCTTGAGAGAAGTGCTTACCCCTCAATGGTTAAGTAAGGGTAGAGTTTCAAATATTTAATATGATATTGACTTTACAGCAATAATTACTTTAAGTTAGTAGCTATTGTTGCAGTTAAAGTATCAATGCCTTTTTTCTTTTATTCTTTTGCAATTCTAAGCATCTTATCTGCTGTTTGTGTAATTAGCGTAAGGAATCCTGTGCATGCAGTGTTATTTTTAATTTTCACTTTCGTTAACTCTGCAGTGCTTTTTATTCTCCTTGGAGCTGAATTCATTGCTATGATGGTGCTGATAGTATACATCGGTGCAGTTGCAGTGTTATTCCTCTTTGTAGTTATGATGCTCGATATTGACTACATAAGATTGCATCAGGGTTTTGCAAAGCATTTCACTCTTGGTGCTATATTATGTGTTGTGTTTTTTCTAATCATCAGCTTTGTAATTCGCAGTTCAGAACCGAATATAAGCAATGTTATAAACTATAATAACAATAACGTGAAAGCTATCGGTAATTTGCTCTACACTGACTACATGTACGCTTTTCATCTTTCTGGTATTCTGCTGCTTGTTGCAATTGTTGGTGCAATTGCTCTTACTTTGCAGGAAAAGAAAAAAGGAGTTAGAAAACAGAACGTGTTAAAGCAATTGACACAATCTTCATCTGTAAAATTGATTAAGGCTAAATTTGGAAAAGGAGTGGAATGGAAATAGGATTAAATCACTTTTTGATAATTGCTGCTGTTTTGTTCACTATTGGAGTGTGTGGTATTTTCATCAACCGTAAGAGCATAATCAACATACTGTTATCAATAGAAATATTATTGCTGGCGATTAACATCAATTTAGTTGCTTTTTCTGCCTTTATGAATGATATAGTTGGGCAAATTTTTGTGATGTTTGTGTTGACTGTTGCGGCAGCAGAGTCAGGAGTTGCGCTTGCAATATTGGTTGTATATTATAGAAGCCGTGGCAATATAGATGTTGAACAAGCGAACTTAATGAAAGAATGAAAGTATGATGGATATACTGAAATTGATAGTATTTTTGCCACTCTTTGGTTCGCTATTTGCAGCACTTTTTAAAAAAGATGTTTTTAGTCAGTTAGTTACAACGGCAGGGATTGGAATATCTGCAGTTTTATCTTGGTATGTTTTTCTCACCTTCTCTGAAAATTATCACTTAAGTTTATTTCCTCTATTTTCATTAAGTGTATTAAAAGTAAATTGGGCAATTAGTGTGGATGCTCTCTCATCCTTAATGCTTATTGTCATTACCACCGTTTCACTAGTAGTCCACCTCTATTCTATCGGTTATATGGAGCATGACAAAGGGAAGTCGAGGTTTTTTTCTTACCTATCGCTATTTACGTTTTGCATGATTGTGCTGGTTGTAAGCGATAATTTCGTGCAGCTTTTTTTTGGCTGGGAAGGGGTTGGCCTGTGTTCTTATTTACTCATAGGATTTTGGTTCCAAAAATATTCTGCAAATAATGCAGCAATTAAAGCATTTGTTGTGAATAGGGTAGGAGACTTTGCACTATTGATTGGAATCTTTCTTATTTATTATACATTTCACTCTTTGAATTTTACTGAAGTTTTTGATACAACTGATCTTCTTGGCACACAGAACATTAGAGCATTCTGCTGTGAATTCAAAGTAACTCATATAATATGCATATTACTTTTTATTGGCTGTATGGGTAAATCTGCACAGCTTGGTTTACATGTTTGGTTGCCAGATGCAATGGAAGGGCCAACCCCTGTTTCTGCACTCATTCACGCAGCAACGATGGTAACAGCAGGTATATTTTTAGTAGCAAAATGTTCTCCATTATTTGAGCTATCAAATGTGGCACGAGAATTAATAGTTATTGTTGGGGCACTTACTGCTTTCTTTGCAGCTACGGTTGCGATTACTCAGAACGATATAAAAAAAATAATTGCTTATTCAACCTGCAGTCAACTTGGTTATATGTTCATGGCATGTGGGCTTTCTGCTTACAATGTTGCTATTTTTCATTTAATGACACACGCTTTTTTTAAAGCTCTACTATTTCTTGGTGCTGGCAATGTGATTCATGCAATGCATCATGAGCAAAACATTCAGAAAATGGGAAATTGCTGGAAGAAAATCCCTTGCACTTATACTCTCATGTGGATTGGATCTCTTGCGCTTTCTGGAATATTTCCATTTGCAGGTTTTTACTCAAAGGATTTGATAATTGAACATGCTTATAGCACGGATAGCTTTGCTTTTGTAATAAGCTTAGTTGTTGCATTCTTCACAGCGTTTTACTCTTGGAGGTTATTGCTTCTTGTGTTCCACAGCCAAAAACAAAGTAAAATTAATATACATGAGGCACCAAAGATTATGCTTATACCATTACTGATACTCGCTTTTGGATCAGTATTTTCTGGAATATGGGGAGCAAATATTTTGAACATAACTAGTAATGCGTTTTGGAAATCAAGTTTAGTGATGATTGATGAGCATGGAGTTCATAATTTCTTTATAAAACTACTGCCAACCTTAGCAAGCCTAAGTGGAATAGCACTTGCGTACCTAATTTACCAATATCAAGTAATTAGGCAAATTAAGAGTAAATTTTTACTTAAGTTTTTGCAGAATAAATGGTACTTTGATGAGGTATATGAGTTTGTTATAATTGCACCGATAAGGTTTATATCTAGGCTTCTATGGAAGTTTGATGTTAAGGCTATTGATTCATTTGGACCAAATGGTGTTGTAAGGTTGGTTAATGAATGTTCAAAAAATTCTATAAAGTTACAAACTGGTTATATATTTGATTATGCATTTATTATGTTTGTTACTTTAATAATCGGTGCTTTATATATTATTGGAATTAAATAGAAGGTGTTGTTACTTAGTATATTCTTGCTTCCACTGATAGGAGCGTTGATTTTATCCTTAATCAGGATTAATCATCAATCTATACACTTAAGATTCCTTGCCCTATTTTTTGCTGTACTTCCATTTTTGCTTAGCATTGTAGCTTGTATAGAATTTGATTATAACGATGCGGACTTTCAGTTTGTCAGCTATCCAGTAAGAGATATTGGAATAGGGGTGGATGGAATATCGTTGCTTTTCCTTCTGCTTACAACTTTCTTGTTTGTTATTTGTATGCTCTATAATTGCAAAATGAGTTATACGACCCTAAAAGCCTATATGGCATTATTTCTACTGCTTGAGAGTTTTGTAGTCGGTTTTTTCGTTTCACTGAATGCTATAAGCTTTTATGTGTTTTTTGAAGCTGTCTTAATACCAATGTTCTTTATTATTGGCATTTGGGGAGGGAAGCAAAGGATATATGCGACGTTTAAGTTATTTCTTTATACATTAACTGGCTCATTATTATTTCTACTGGGGTTAGTATACATCTATAGTGTTTTTGGAACGTTTGGTATACAAAAATTAGCTACATTAGTGCCAAGCCTTGATCTTGAAGTGCAGTCATTGCTGTGGATTGCATTTTTTATTTCTTTTGCAATAAAAGTACCGATGTTTCCATTTCACACTTGGCTTCCTGATGCACATGTGCAATCACCAACTTCTGGGTCTGTGATTTTAGCTGGCTTGCTTATTAAAATGGGGGGATATGGATTTTTAAGGTTTTCTATTCCAATGCTTCCTCAGGCAAGTTTGTATTTTTCAAATTTCGTTGTTGTGCTGAGCATTATTGCGGTGATATATGCTTCTCTAGTTGCGTTTGCTCAAGATGATATAAAGAAGTTAATAGCTTATTCTTCAATAGCACATATGGGGATCGTTACCGCTGGCCTCTTTTCATTTTGTGAGGAAGGAGTACTGGGTAGCATATTTCAAATGATTAGTCATGGCCTTATTTCTGCTGCTTTATTTTTGTGTGTTGGAATGCTATATACTCGAACTGGAACTTTGGAGATTGCAAAGTATTTTGGCATAGTAAACACAATGCCAAAATTTGGTTTTATGTTCATTTTATTTTCAATGGCTTCAATAGGGCTACCTGGAACATCTGGATTCATAGGTGAGTTTTTGGCTATGGTTGGAATGTTTAAGAGCATAGGGTTTTTTACAGGATTTATCGCACTTGGCACTATTTTAAGCGCAGTTTATATGCTGAATTTATGTAAGCAAATAATATGGGGGGTTAGCTATTCTAAATTATTAAATAACCGTTTGGATAGCATAGAATTTTCTGTCTTAATTCTGCTTGCAGTGTTTGTTATTTTGCTTGGATTTTACCCAACCCTTGCACTGAATTATTTGAAGCCATGTATGGCAAATTTGTTAGTCAAATATAATGCGCTATGAATTATATACAGATATTGCCGGAAATGTTCTCTATTATCTCCTCGTTAGTGTTGCTACTGCTTGGAATTATATTTAACCGCCGAACTATCAACTTATTAGCACTTGGCTGCACAGTGGTAACTTTGATTATTTTAATTATTTCGGCAGAAAACAATGAAATTTTTCTCTTTAATTCGTTGTTAAAACTCAATTTATACATCAGGTCAGCCCAAGGGTTAATTCTCAGCACAGGAATTTTAATACTTTTGATGCTGAATTTATCAAAATATGACTATAAATATGAATTTTCAATACTGATTCTTTTTGCGCTATTTGGCATGATAACTTTGGTTTCAGCAAATAGTCTGATTTCTTTTTATTTAGCTTTTGAGTTGATGAGTATATCTTTGTATGTTCTTGCGAGCTTTAATAAAGATTCAGCTTATTCATGTGAAGCAGGAGTGAAATATTTTACACTTAGTGCACTATCTTCCTGCATTATGCTATATGGAATGTCGCTGCTTTATGGATATACAGGACAAGTCAATTTCTCTGAGCTCGGTTCATTCTTGCAAAACCATCAGATAACTTATGGAATAGTTTTTGGGTTAGTTTTTATCCTTATTGGTTTGTGTTTCAAGCTTGCTATTGCTCCTTTTCATATGTGGGCTCCAGATGTCTATCAAGGTGCACCTACAATAGTAACTGCGTTTTTTTCTACGGCCCCAAAAGCTGCACTTGTAACATTTTTAATTCGATTGATGAATGAAGAGTTAGTAAATGTAAAAAGTTATGTTCAGCCTATTTTCTTATACGTTTCAGCATTGTCTGTGCTTATCTCAGCTTTTGGGGCCTTGCGTCAGCAAAACTTAAAAAGGCTGTTTGCTTACAGTTCAATTGGTCACATTGGTTTTATATTTGCTTCACTTTCTATTTTTACACAAGCAGGAACAGATAGTGCCTTAATGTATTTGGTGATATATATCATCACAAGCATAGGGCTATTCTCATATCTCGTACAAATTGACGATGATGATTGTGATATTGCAAATTTATCTGGTATAGGAAAAAAGCAACCAATTTTAGCATTCCATCTTTCTATACTATTACTCTCGATGTCGGGAATACCTCCACTTGCAGGTTTTATCGCTAAATTTTTTATATTCAAAAGTTTAATAAATTCTGGCTTTATCAGCCTGTCTTTGATTCTTGTAACAGCGAGTGTGATATCATGCTACTATTATTTAAATATCATGAAAGTTATGTATTTTGATAAAGCTAGTGGTAATAAGGTTGCTTATTCTAAGGGTCTATTCATTATCACTTCAGTGGCTTCACTGATCAATCTCGTTCTTTTCTTGTACGCAGAAGATCTTTACTCATTGATTAATTCATTGACAAATTAACAATTTAGTGTTTATAATTAGTGATTAATTAATATTTTGTGGTGAAAAATGAGTAAAAGAAAAACTGTTTTGAAATTTTCAATTGCCGCTCTCTTGCTAGGAGGATCGAGCACTGTAACTGTTTTATATTTTCCTTATGTTGCTTTAGCAATTAAATTTGGTATTGTAATCTCTACAGCTCCTCTGGCAATTTTTGCCATTTCTGTAGTTGCTGCATTAGTTTCAGTAATTACATTAGCAGCATTTACTATTTCCGCCATACGCAGTAAGGGTAAATCTAATAAGGTTAGTAGCGAACCAAGAAGTAAAAATGAAGAAGAAGGAGAAAGTCTAGTACAAGAAAAAGAGCAAGCTGTGCCTATTCTTACGCCACCGTTGCTTTCGCAAGAGCCTGAAAAGTCGGTTATTCCTATTCCACAACAACCACCAGTTGATGATCCAGTGAAAGAAACAGAAACACCGCAACCTGAAAACGTTATGGTTAAAGGTGCTGATCAGCAAGCTAACCAAACAGAGGAATCGTTGCCATCATATCCAGAAACTAACTCGCCTCTGAATAGCATGAATCAATTTGAATCATTTCCTAGCTTGCCATCGATAATCATGGGTGCGCACAACAATTTGGAAGATGGTAGTAATTCCATTAAAAATTATCAAGAAAATATGTCACTTCCACCGAATCTGCCAGAGCAATCTCTAACTTCACAGCAACTTTCCCTAGCGCTTAGAGCTATATTAGATGATTCGAATTCGCTCTTGAAATTTAAGGCTGCATTTGAGGAATTTCAAAAAACAAGACAGAATAATTTACGTAGATCCAAATCACTTCCAAATCTGAATGTGATATTACCGATGAGTTTAAGTGAGGTGAAATCGAAGTGGAGAGAAACACAAGCTAGGTGGAGAGAAACACAAGCTAGTATGACAGATAGTTATATTTCTTGGGGCAGTGACTTTGAGAGCTCAATACAAGAACCAGATAGGCTACAAGCAAGTTTAGGAAGTGACAATCCATCAGTGCAGTCTTTTCAACCAAAGAAGGAGCTTTTATATGATGTAAATAAAAAAATTTTTGATAGCGTTGATTATGAAGTAAATTATACTAGACTTTCTGAGAATGCAGGGGAAGCTCCTAATTACGAACGGGAATTTCCACTTACTGAAACAAATGTTAACAGCGGTCCTGAAGCAATGCCCTATGACGTAAATGAAAATAGGGCTTCATATAGCAGTATGCAATCACCTGTATTATCAAGTTCTGCTAGCCGTGGCAACAGTTTTTCTGGATAAGAGAGTTTTTTGATACAATTAAGAAAATGATCCCTGAAACATTTGAGGGCTTTCATATTCATCATTACAAAGAAGTTCCAAGTACTAATAAAGAAGCATTGGGTTTAATTGAGAAAGGGATATCTAATGAAACTGTCATTATTGCTGATAAACAAACAGAAGGTAGGGGACGCACTGGAAAAAGCTGGATTTCTCCAGAGGGTAATCTCTATGCGAGTTTGATAATTAACCAAGAAACGGATGTCAGCAAATTGACAGAATTGACTTTTGTGACTGCTCTTGCTGTTGGAAATACTTTATTATCGTTAAATTTCTTGAATAATCAAACCCACTGCGGTGTCATTCCAATGCGTGACACTGGAATCCATACTTTTTCTTCTGGATCCCAGTGTCAAAGCACTGGGATGACAAGAGATCAATTCATAAACGATCTCAATCTTCAACATAAATGGCCAAATGACATTCTAATCGATGGCAAGAAAATAAGCGGAATATTGCTTGAAAAAAAATCTAATTCAAATTGGCTCATTATAGGAATTGGAATTAATGTCAATCATGCGCCACTTCCAGGCACAACGTGCATTAGCAATTACGGTGAATCTGTGTCTAACATGGATCTATTAAAGGAATTAATAATAAATTTTAATAAGCTAAGAAAGCAATGGCTATTTGATGGGTTTTATGCTATAAGAGAAATGTGGTTAAAAAAAGCATTCAAAATGAATGAGCAAATCAGTGTAAAGTTAGCTGACAAATTGTATGAAGGAATTTTTGCTGATATAGATAAAAGTGGTAAATTGGTGTTGCAGCAAAAGGATGGAAGCTCAATTTATTTTGATGCAGGTGAGTTATTTATTGGCAATGCATTATGAATACATATGTAATTTTTGCTTACCTTATTAGTTTCATACTGATTGGTGGAAATTTGATTTTTACCGTTTCTTGCTATACTAAAAGTAAAAAAATTCTAGAAAGCCTGAAAGATAATAATGAAGAAGAAACATAAGCGATTACTTATAACTTCAGGAATTTTCTGCTTTTTAAGTTGTGCAGTTTTTTTTATTTTAACAACGCTCAAAGAAAATATCTCATTTTTCTATACAGTAAGTGAAGCCATAGTCTTGCCAAATAATCAAAAGCCAATCCGTGTTGGTGGAATGGTTGTTGAAAAGAGCGTGATACGGAGCGAAAGTGAAGTAGTTTTTCAGATGACAGATTTTAACAAAAGCGTTGTGGTGAAATATCAGGGAATACTTCCACCAATGTTTTCAGAAAAAAGTGGTGTTGTTGTGCAAGGTAAAATGTTTGATAATAGTACTTTTCTTGCAGATACGGTGTTTGCAAAACATGATGAGAACTATAAGCCGAAAGTCCTAAAATAGATTTCCTAATTCAGTTGTATTGAAATGGTATGTGAAAGAAAGCAACAGCCTGCTAGCAAGCTGTTACTTTCCTAACTACTATAATATATCAGAGTGAGTTGGTGCTTCCCATTCTACGTTATTATGGTCAATTATTGCTGCTTTTAATCCTTCAACTTCGCCCCTTAGGTGATCAAGTTCTTCTGCCCATGTTCTGTAGTTTTGATTATTATCAATAAATCCATCCTGCTGAATTAACTTATTCAAATGAGATAAACCATTAGCCAATGCTTTACTCATATCAAGAGACTCTCCTCGAAGTTGTGCTATGTTGTCCATAATTGAGACACGCAAGCCCGAAACAAACTTCTCGTTTAAATCGCAGACTAACTTATCCATAACTTGATTGACGTAATAAATCGATGCAATCTTGTTTTTAACGTCCTCAAAGTTTGTGGGCTTAACTGCAACTTCTATATCGTCTATTTTTTTAAAGTTGAAATCGCTCATTTGGTTTATTGCTTCAAAGTTATTTTCGCTTTCTTGTTTACTGTTGTTACTCATGTTAACTCCTATAAAATTAACTCAGCTATATCTAAATAGCATGCGAAAAGAGTAACAGTCTGATATCAGGCTATTACCTTTTTTATTAAAGCAACCCATTCTCTTCGCCAGTAGCATGAGGGAATATGGAAGCTTCTGCAATGCCTGGCTGATCATCACGAAATCCCTGAAGATCCTTTTTAAGAGTTTGAAGTTGAGCGTTTATTTTAGTTGTATTTTGCCCTATATTTGTTATAGTTGTTAACAGTGGATTTACTATGCTATCTGTAATTTGACTGTTTAAATTTTTGTTATGATTATCAATACTTTCTATCAAGCCATCATAAACCTTTTTAAGGTATGTTATACCTACGTTTGTTGGCTTCATTTGGTTTAAAGGTATTTTGTCCAGTGGCTTAGTTATATCAAAATCTAACTTCTTAGTATCAGCATTTTTGTCTTTATTATCAATTTGTATTGAATTTATCCTTGGTTTTACAAAATCTAGTTTTTCAAAACTCGGGACCGTAAGTTCCATTAATTTCTCTTGGTCTGAAATCTTTTCATTAAAATATAATTCTACATTGTTTTTACTCATAATAAGTTACCTACTATAAAAAAATTGATTTTCATAAATTGCTACCATACAAGTAGCATTGAATCATTATTGTTTTCTACTATTGTAAAATCTGGAGCTTCTGCAATGCCTGGCATATCGTCCTTGATTTGCTTGAGCATCTCCTTGATTTCCTCGTTATGTTTACTCTGCTCGTCAAGTTTCCCTTTTAATTCATCAATGATAGCATTGGACTGATCTTTACTGCCAAGATTACCAATCACAGACATGACTTTCTCATGAGGCAGTTTGTGAATAATATCTTTCAGCTCTTCTGCACCTAAGTTATCCAAAAGTTCTTTAAACTGCTCACGAGACATATTATGAGCAAAAGCTTGAAGTTTTTCTGGGTTATTAGCTAAAGACTTAATAACCATCTGAATTTTATTAGAATCAGTTAACTCGCGAGCGACTATTGCAAGTTTCTCGTGGTCTAGCTTATTAATTAAATCATGTAATGTATCTTCTTCTAAAGTTTTTACTAGGGCTGGAAGTTGCTTTTTCAACGCTTCGTGAAAAATAGTGTTTATCATTTTCTCATTTGCATTTTTTATTAGTTCTACAAACTGGTCATGCTTCATTGTCTTGATCATCATCTCGAACTGATCCATTTTAAGGTGAGGAAAAATTTGTCTTACTTGATCTAGGTTAAAGTCTTTTACTAAGTTCTCAACCTGATCCTTATTTAATAAGGGGACTATTATTCCTAACTTTTTTGAATCCAATGTGTGAGTAAGGGCTTGTAATTGATGATTGGTTAAATGATCCACTAAAGCTAGAAATTGTCCATCTGTTAAGTTCTCTGCTAAAACCTGTAGTTGTTTATTTGTTAAGCTCTTTGCTAAAATCTGTAATTTCTCATTATTAAGAATATCGGCAAGAGTCTCTAACTGATTTCCTGTTAAGTTCTTAAAAAAAGTTTTGGCGAACTCACTTGATATTAGTACACTCTTTGGTATCTTAGACGATGTTATATCTTCTATCAACTTTGCTGTATCATGGTGTGGCATACTGTATTGTAATATCTTGTTGTCAGGTGAATCGATTATGTTTCCTTCCTTATCTGAAAAATAATATTTATCGTCACCAAGACCTGATTCCTCCCATGTTAAATATTTGTACTTCAATTCTTCACCTACAAAATTATGATAACCAGTTTTATCTCCTATGCCCCAATTTAATGATAGTTTAACTAATCTATCATTGTCATATGCAAATGAATTACTGTTCTCGGAATAACCAGGTGTACCACGGTGAACATATCGATTTTGTTTTTCTTCTACGCAGTACATTACTCCGTTCTGAAGAAAACTGTTACATAATCTTATAGATAACTCTAGGTTATTGTCTTCTTCACTGAGTGGTGTAAGCTTGACTTTTCTCAGAGATTCAGGATTATCAATTTGAGAACACTGATCATACCTACCCATTCTAGATGAAAACTTTTGTCCAGGTACCATCTTAAAGACATGTTTTTTTCCACTCATAAGTATTATCTAATAAATTTAATTATAGCTATTCTAGCATTTAATGATTAATTTATAATTAAATTAGCATGTATTGGAGTCATAATAACAAATATCACTAGAGAATTAGTATAAAACCCCGATAGAATAAATAGGCTGGCTTTATGGTATGTTGAAACCTATATTGGTGGGGGTAAGCGTACTTTTCGAACTCGCTCTCTCGAATATTATACAAAATGAGTAAAGTGAGTAAATAAAAGAATTTAATTTGTACTTAATGACATCTCAATTCAACCACTATGGATTAAAATCCAAAGATTGAAAGAGAGCGTAGAATGCTAACTTTCAACTTACCAAATTTATCTTCTTTTTTAGAGTGATTTTCAATATGATTTTTTATCATTACAAAGTAGCCTACTAACCATAACTCAGTATCTTTTTCTCAGCTCTGGAAAGTTTTGCTGGAACTTTTTCCTTTTATTAACTGCACTAACTTACTAATGCTGAAGTATGGGGTACAGAAACGTATACATGTTGACGCAACTCTACCTCTGATAATTTCTACTTCCACATACTTCTTGTACAACTTCTTTTGTTTTCTGACCAATATCTCCAACTCATAATGGATATCGATATTTTGTTATCCACACTATGTGATATATATACAGAGTGACTGCTTTTTCTATAATATTCCACATTCTTTCAAATTTTTCACCTTAAGATTATATTCTTGAAAGGATGGTCCAGGGTTTTTCTCCCAAATTTGGGAGAATAAAGAAAAATTGAGATGATTTACAGCAAAAACGAAATTAGAACAAAGCCCTTCTACAAGGAAGCTCAAAAACTTCAACAAAATACCATAATATTCAAAAATCCTTTGTTTTTCTGATGTATCTAATTACTATATAAAAGCTTTAGGTAATATAGGGGGTGTGTATGCTGAGGACACAACATCGAGTAAGTAATCTAAAAAAAGAGATTAATTCAGAAATCATTGATCGGTTGAAAGAGCAGCTGAATAAGCAACAAAACAGTAAATCTTTTCAATTTAAAAATAGAATAAGACGTCAATATAATCCTGATGATACTAACATTGCTAAATTGTTTCTGGCGATACGTGAGCATAGAACGGATAATCCTCAGCTAAATAAGATTAGTGAAATTGAAGGGTTACTTACTCAAGTACAAAATATTAATGATATTGATCTCAATGATGGTGGTAATACACCACTACATGTTGCTGTAAGCAAAAATCATCAAGACATTGTTGAACTTCTTTTGAATGTGTCTGGTATAGACCCAAATATTAAAAATAATCAAGGTAAAACTCCACTAGATATTGCTAAGCAACAAAATAAGGGAGAGATTATTAGGACTCTAGAAGAACATTTAAAAAAATCTTCTGATCAAGTAAAAAGACTTTCTGCACAGGAGAAGGAAGTGCATGAAAAGCTCAGAAAGTTTGTTGAAGATTTTGTTTTTATTTATGAACGCTCTTTATCAGAGTACTATGAGAGACTAGAAAATCAAAGAGGAAAGCAAGGTAAATGGGCTGATTTTGTTAATATGATAATATATATAGGAAAAGGTGGAACAGAACAAGGAGAAGCGGAATCAAAAGTAATTCCTCTTATTGGAATTAACATTCTTCGAGCAACAATATCCAGCATTGGTAGTAGTTATAATAGAGCAGAGCTTAAAAAGCTGATAGATCAATTGTATATATTTAAAAAGGATCCAATCAAAGTCAGGGAAGAGTTAGTAAAATCTGGTATTGAGATTTTTCAAAGTTTTGAGAGCCAATTTATACAAGTAACAGCAGAAGGAAGTTGGCAGAGAGCAATGACAAAATTAGCAGAAGATGCTGTGAGTAGAGTGGTTGATTACTATAGAAAAAATACTGAAAAAGAGCTTTGTGCTTCCTCAATTACTGAGGGTATTATTTTTGGAGAATCAAAAAGATATAAACAAACCTACACTGGTGTTCCTCATATTAAGCTAGGACATACTTTAGAAAGTAAAAACTCGAATTCATGGAATACTGCAGAACTATTTGATAAAGCGGGATTAGTAACAATAAAGAGTGATGGTAGTGCTGATAAATACTATAGGAGAATAGATGGAAAGAGTGATACTAGCAAATATGGCTATCGTCTTCTTTTTAAATGGGAATTGGAAAGTAAAATAAAAAAATTCGCTAGAGAATACATTGAAGAAAATCCTTCTAGGGAGGAGTATAGGTATATTTTAAAGTTAGATGAGGGAAAATGGAAAGATGAATTATTGGATGAGCTTAATAAGCAAGATCCGAAGTTAGTCGAAGAGAGGTTACTAAGCAAATTCAAAGGAGAAATGGAACAGGAAGCTGAAAAAAACTTCAATGAATTAGAGGATTATATAGGTAAGAATTTTAATGAGTTATCAGGTTACATAGAAAGTAATCAAAATGAGATTAAGGGAGTCTTTGATGAATTAATGAGTCAATATCAGGAAGCCAGTAGGCAACGTCACAAGATAGCAGATTCTATTGTAGAAGGAAGGAAAGAAAGTGAAAAAAGTTTCGAGAAAATAGATAAAAAGCTTGATAAGATATATGATGCAGTTGTAGCAAGAGAGCAAGTAAGAGAGCCTATTTGGTTTAATGTGAAAAAGCCAGTAATTTTGTTTGCTGGAAGAAGGGAAGAGTTAATTGACCTGCATAATAAGATACAACGTAGTTCAGAAAAAGTAACAGTAATATCACAAATAACCTCAATTAGCGGTTTAGGAGGAATAGGAAAAACTGAGTTAGCTAGACAATATGTTCAAGAATATAGTAAAGATTGTTATGACAACGTTATATGGATCAATGCTGAAAGTGAGATAGCTCTTGTTGAATCATTTACTCGATTAGCGAAGAATAAACTAAGAATTGATATAAAAGATGAGAATGGAAAAGAAAAGGATATAAAAGCTCTCATAGAAGAGGTTTATGAATTTTTCAGTAATAGTAAAAGCTTGTTTATTTTTGATGATGCCGAGAAAAGTAATTATTTGAATAAGTTTTTACCAATTCATGATTCATTACCGGGTGGTAATGGACCTTATATTTTAATTACTTCTCGTAATCGAGAGTGGGAAAGGGGGATAGAAGTTATTAATCTAAACGAATTAAAGTCAGAAGAAGCGATAGAACTTGTAAAAAAGGGCTTTAGTATAGAAGATGAATCTCAAAATGAAAAGATAAAAGCTTTGGTAGAGAAATTACAACACTTTCCTTTAGCTATACAGCAAGCAATATCATATATTGAAGATCAAAGAGTTACTAGAAAATTTGATATAGATGATTACCTAAAGGAATATGAGAAAAAAGCGAAAGATTTGCTTGATTCTGTATTATTCAGGGGAATTGATAATAACTATGCAAAAACAACTTTCACAACTTGGAAGATTACAACCGATAAGATAGCAAGCAATGAAAAGTATGGAAATTTAGCTTTAAGGATTCTTGATGTTATCTCTTATCTTGCACCTGACAATATTAGTAGAGAATTCTTTTTAGATTTGACAGGAAATAATGAAGAGGAATTAAGGTCAGCTGTTCGTTTACTTATAAAATATTCTATGGTGAGTGGCGAGCAAAAGCAAAGTGTGTTGAGTACCCATAAATTAGTTCAAGAAGTGACAAGAATAGCGTTAGCAGAGGAGGGTAAAAGCAAGGAGGTTATGGACGAGACTTTCGAGCTACTCAGAGCAAGTTTTCCTTATGGTAGTGATAAATTAGAAGACTATTTAAAAAAACGAGAATTATTACCGCACTTAGAGGCATTTTTATCACGTATAGATAGTTGGTTAAAAAAGAACCCTCAAGATAAAGAAAAAATAGAAAAGGATTATCTTGAAAATTTGTTGACATGGATGAGTGATGGGTATTTTAATTTGGGTAATCCCAAAAGAGAAAAGGAGTTGCTAGAAAGGGTTTTGCCTATTTTAGAAAAGCATTACGGAGAAGATCATTTTGAAGTATTTAAAAGACTAGTAAATCTAAGCAACAGTTATCTAGTTTTAGGTGATTACCAAAGAGCAAAAGATTTGCTAGAAAGAGCTTTAAAAATTGAAAAGCAAGATTATGAAGAAGAGCGTTTTCAATTAGTTAGAACACTGGTAAATCTGAGTATCAGCTATCGAGCTTTAGATGATTATCAGACAGCGAAAGAGTTACTAGAAAGGGCCTTTCCCATTTTAGAGAATCATTATCGGGAGGATCGTTCTTCATTAGCTCAAGTACTAATAAACCTGAGTATTGCTTATGGATCTTTAGGTGATTATGAAAGAGCGAAAAAGTCAATAGAAAGAGTATTCTCTATTTTAGGTGACAATTATGAAGAAGAGCACTTTGAGTCAGCTAAAATGTTAGTAAATCTTAGTATTGCTTGTAGAGGTTTTGGTGATTATCAGACAGCAAAAGAGTTACTAGAAAGGGCACTACCTATTTTAGAAAATTATTATGGAGAAGATCATTTTCAGGTAGCTATAGCTAAAACAAATCAAGGTATCACTTATATAGCTTTAGATGATTATGGAAGAGCAGAAGAGTTGCTAGAAAGAGCTTTGCCTATTTTAGAGAATCATTATGGAGAAAATCATGTTGAAGTAGCTAAAATATTAGTAAATTTAAGTACCATCTATAGATACTTTGATGATTATCAAGGAGCAAAAGAGTTGCTAGAGAGAGCTTTACCTATTTTAGAGAAGCACTATGGGGAAGAGCATTTTGAAATAGGTATGATTCTGGAAAGTTTAGGCACTGATTATATAGCCTTAGGTGATAATCAGGAAGCAAAAGAATTGATAGAAAAGGCTTTGCCTATTTTAGAGAAATGTTATGGAGCAGAACATTTTAAAGTAGCTGAAACATTAGTAAACCTGAGCATCCCTTATGGAGCTTTAGGTGATTATCAAAAAGTAAAAGAGTTGCTAGAAAGGGCTTTGCCTATATTTAAAAAGTATTATAGAGAAAATCATGTTGAAGTAGCTATGGTCTTAGAAAATTTAAGTGGTGCTGAGAAAGCTTTAGGTAATCATGAAAGAGCAAAAGAGTTACTAGAAAGGGCGTCTGCAATATATCAAAAAGGTAAAGTTGAAGAATGTTTGCCGAGTACGAGTTCAGTAAGGAACAGAAGAGAAGCGAAGATTGGGGAGTGTAAACTGTCTTGGGAAGACGTAGATGAATTCAATACAGAAAAAGATGAGAAAAGAGATTTTAGTAAAATTAAAATAGATAGTAAAAAGTTTATTGACTATATAAAAGATATACCAGAAGAAAAACGTTCTCAGCTAATTGAGCTAGCAGATAAAGTTCAAATTACAGGTAGGTTTCGTGATTTGATTAATAAGCTTACCAGTAATCAGAAGGTCATGAATCATTTAAATAGAGTAAAGAAAATCTCTAGCATAACTATGCATGGAATGATGGCTAAAAATATTTTAGCTGACTTTTTAAACAGAGATTATCAGGGTGTAGCAATTAATGTTGGTTTTATAGCAGGTGGTCAAGGGTTTGCTAAAGTTGCTGAAGTTGCATCTCGTAAAGGATTAAATTTGCTCTCAGAAGAAAAGGTATTACTTGGTAGGTCTTTAAGAGTTGCATCACCTTTTCTTGCTCGAGGTACTTCTGCCTTTATTATTTATGATTTAGTAAATCAGGTAAAAGCATTTAAAAATGGTACAGAAGGAGCATTGGTTGGCGTAGTAGGAGATAGCATTTACCTGGGAGTTGACGCTGCAGAGATTGGGATTGAAGTTGCTGAAGGTTTTGAAGTATTAGAAGGAGTTTCATCTATTACTGGACCTATTGGAGCAGGAATTGGCGCTATAGTATTTGTTGGCACTGATGTTTACATGGCAGTAAAGAGAGTTGATAAAATTGATGAAATTATTCACTTAACTAGAGGAGAAAAATTTATTGAAGGATTGCGTGCATTTATAGGTATGCGACCTGAACAATATGTAGAAAAGTTAATGGAAGAAAAACAACTTTATAACCAATTAGTTAAGCAAGGATTTGAGTATTTAAGGAAGAATCGTGCTATTCAAAGCTATGTATTCCCTACTGATCGATCAGTTGTGGGTTCTTGTCGTAAAGTGCTGCACACAACATCACTTGGGATTAGACATTATTATACTGAAGAGTACACAACTAAATTTGAGATAGATTTAGACAGTACAGTACTGCTTGACAGAAAAAGAAATGATATAAAATGGAGTAAAGAAAGACCGGATGATCCAAGTGGTGGAAAATTATTTTGTTTACCAAAAGGAGATTATCATCCTGCTCCAAGTTATGGCTCATATTTATGTAAAAATGCAATTGGTTTATCTGATAACAAAACAGAAGGATATACTCTAATTAATTTAGGAGAAGGTGAAGATTATGCAAAAGGATTTAAGGATAGCCCAAACATATTTATAGTGAATGATGGATCTAAGAGATACTATGGAGGAAATAAGAATGATATCTTTGTTTTGCAGGGAGATCTGATAGAAGGGTCTTTGTACGGAGAGGATGGAATTGATACCTTAGATCTGACTGAATTTGCTCAAGAAGCTGTAAGTGTGAATGTATATTTAAATACAAATATTGGCACTATTATGTACAATAGATATGGTTATTCTGGATTTCAAATTAATTCAGTAGAAAGAGTGCTTGGTAGAAAAGCTAAGGCAGATCATATATTTAGTGCATGTGAAACTAAATTCTTGGATGGTAATGGTGGTAAGGAAGATCAACTTGATTATTTGGAAATAAAAGATAATAACTGTGTCTATGATATACAAGTAATAGTTAGAAATTACACTGAAGTAAATAATCTAGCACTCAAAGGTAACTTTAACTATATTGTACCATTTCAAAAAGGTAGTGCATCTGTTAAATTACTTGCTAATTTCGAAAATAACCATAGGTTTATATTCGACTACTTGCTTGCTGATATTCAGAGTATTGATATTAAAGATCACAATAGTATAAAGTTCAATTTTTTTCCAAAAGTTGTAGATGGCAGCTTTAGTATAGCTATCTCATATAACATAATGAACAATATAATCTATCAATTAAAAGACAGTGCTGAAATAAAAGTAGGTAAGGAAAGAAACTTGTATGCAATACAGAATACTAATAAAACTATTGATGAAATTATAGAAAGTTACCCAGCTATAGCGAATAAACTCAATATGACTATCGCTGTGCAATCAGGTGGTGAATCTATACTTGTTGGCCGTGGGAAATTTGAGGCACTTCACAATCACCCAATCCATAACAGTCACTTAATTGGAAATGGTGGTGAGAATATATACGTAATTACTATAGCTTCAGGTGAGAAAAGATATGAACATAGTATTTCTTCTATACCAGAAGTAAACATCTATAATTTTGATGAAGGAAGTTCCATAGATACATTAGATTTACGTAACGTGGTAAAAATAATACAAGATGATTTGAAAATACATATTAATCTGCCAAGAATTTTTCAAGATGGAAATGATTTGCTAGTTAAGTTAGAAACAGAAATGGGACAAAGTTTTTTATTAGAAGTGCTAACAGTAAGATTAAAAGACGGTTTGGATTGGTATGAAAATCTTCATATTATCTCAGATAGTGCGCCTATGAAAATAAGTTCTGAATTAGAATTAAAACCACTACCTTTGATCTTTGACAAAGATAAAGAAATTATTGTGGTAACCGATCAAGATGTGGAGAAAGATGCTGAGCTTATCACGCCTAGAAAAGGAGGAAACAATACGTTTGTTCGTAGTAATGGTCATGATCTAATAATAACTAATGCTTTTGATTCGACTATTACTAAAGATGATTTTTGCAGTATTACACTTAGTAAATTCTATAAAACACCTAAAATGAAAACGTTATCAATAAAATTTACTGATAAAGAGATAGTATTAAAAGATCATGAGAAGGAAATAAGTGCTGCAAGATACTTGGATATTGTAAAAAGAGAGTATAAGGATCAAGTGTACGATGATGTGTTTACAGAAGTCATGTTATCTGATCAACCTCATAGACATAGGCAGCACATTAGAAACCGTAGAAGTGAGTACACAATGAGTAGTGGTACAAGACGACCATCTTCATGGATAAATGATTTATTTGGTTGGGTAAAAAGCTCTATAGGTGGGTTATTAGATTCCAAATCAAGTACTACAACTAAAAGTCCAATCTCACAAGTAGATGCAAAAATGGATGTAAATGGTACGATAATGTTACTTGATTTGCTTGTAAGAAAGTTTACGGGTAAACAATATATACCTGCAGTAGATCAATCTATACCTTTATTAGAAGCAAGAGGTTATGCACTAAATATTACACATAGATTTGAGAAAGTGTTAAATAAAACTGCTATTAAGTCAGGAATATCAGTGACAAATCTAAACTTTGATCCCATGGCAGTGCAATCAGCTATAATTGAAAAAATAATAAATGGAAAAATAACAAATAGAAGATTTTCTGAAATAGCAGAAACCCTATATTCATTTGGAAAAGAAGCATGTCCAGAATTTAAACAAACTGATAAGTTTCTAGATCATTTAAAGAGTAACTTAGAAGAAGTTTTAGCTAAGGAAGAAATTATGATACTACAGCAGAAAGTAGAAAAGCCTTCTAAAGTTTTAGGTCAGAAAGTTTCAAGGAAAGTAGAGTTATCTAAAAAGCCTGATACATTCTTAAATGGAACATCAGTAGTTAAAGGAATAAGCAGAGGGATAAATTGAGGGAACTATGAGGTCTTTTCTGCCTGTAAATGTTTGATATCATCGAAAGAAAGACCTGTAGTTTGCGATACAACGTCAATAGAGATGCCAGCTTTAAGTAGGTTCTTTGCCACCTCAATTTTGCCTTTAACCTTTCCCTCTTCCTTTCCGATTTGAATACCTCTTTCCTCGCCGATTTGAATACCTTCTTGTCTACCTTCTTGTCTACCTTCATGTTTAGCATCATCGAGTTTTTGAGCAAGGACAGCCTGTTCATCACGAATACGCTTGATCTCTTGTTCATAGGCAATAAATTCTTTTTCTGACCAGTTGAACCTATTGAGTTCTTCATATGCTCTTTTAATTATTAGATCACTTCCTATTATTCTCTCTAGCTCTTCTTCACTAGTTTCGTCTGCATATCTAAAGAAGTAGACCCATTTTTCAACTATACTTGAAAGCTGATCTTCTTTGGTTTTTGGAAATTTAGGCAACTCAATAAATATAAAGTAAAAATCTTTTAGATCATGCTCATTAGTATTTTCATCGCGAATAGTGTGCTTTGACTTATACTCAGACTTATCAGGAAATAAAATACAATCTGCTATAGCAATAAAGATAATTTCCTTAAGGTTATGGTACTGATCACCTTTATCAGCTTGTCTTGAATAAGCTTTAGCTGCGTAGTATTGTGCCCGTTTTTCGAAGCCTTTAGTTTTAGCGACCTGCATCTCAATTATGCATTGCACCCCCGTGGAATCCCTACATAATACATCAACAATGCTTTGCTTTTTGGAGGCAATATCAGGGTCTTGAATAGTACTTAAAAACTCTATATCCTGTATTGTATTTTTGCCAGTGAAATCCAGAATATCATTGAGGAAATGAATGAGGATATCTTTATTCTTCTCAGTACCAAAGATACGGCGAAATGCAACATCATTCTTCGGATCGAGAAACTTCGAAAGAGCCATGAGAAAGTAAGATAAAAAGCATTAATAATTATACACAATTCTGAAGAAATATTCAACAATTAAACGTAATGTTAACCTGTATAATATTTATGACAAACATCTCGATAAGGTATCAGATAGCACACAAAGTAAGGAACTGGAGGTTAAAGAGAGGTTATACTCAAAAAGATTTAGCGGGAAAAATCGGTACAACATATCAGGTAATACTGCAATATGAAAAAGGAACACGCAGAATTTCGATTGAAAAGTTGTATGCTATAGCAGAGATATTGTCGATTGGTATTGTAGACCTAATTCCTGTATCAAATGAAAAAATCTGTTTTGAAGATGAGGGAGAGGAAATATTAAATCTAGTAAGAAAATATAAAAAGATTAACGATAAAGAGCTACGTAAAATGTTTTGTTTACTAACCAAATTTGCTCAAGTTAGTGAAAAAAGTAGTAAAAAAGCAGAGAAAATAAAGATTGCAAAAGGTTTGGTAAAAGCAGGAGTTTCTGTTGATATTGTTGCAAAAACAATTGGTCTCTCTGCTGATGAATGCGTTGAAGAAAAAGGAGGTTCTATTTACTGCAAAATAGGAAAGAAGATAAAAGAATGGAGACTAGTGAGAGAGTATACTCAAAAAGATTTAGCAGAGAAAATGAGTACGACCCGTGACGAAATAAGCAACTATGAAAAAGGGCGTGTAGCTATTCCACTGGAAAAATTATATGCAACAGCAGAAACATTATCGATTAGCATTACAGATCTGCTCATAGAAGAAGATGAGATAGTAGAAAATGAGCTACCTGATTTAATAAAAGAATACAAAAAAATTGAGAGTCAAGAACTACGTAATGCACTAATAAAATCTCTGTTTGAAAGCATACAAGTTTGCAAAGAGAAAGTGGAGAGAGTAGAAAGGATGAAAATTGCAAATAATTTAGTTAAGGAAGGAATTTCTATCAATATTATTTTAAAAACAGTAGGCATCTCTTTGGACGAAATTCAACGAGTTTAAAATAAAGAAATCAGTATATATTAATATCTTTACTCTTAGATAAAAAAATAAGCAAAAAAGATTGAGAAATTGATTTGACTTCACTCAAAAGCTATGGCTCTATGCCAATGCTGATAAAAAAACAGCAGTAAATATATAAAAACATTTTGTTATTAGTGAAGGGTAATTTTTATGAATAATAATAAGAATAAAGAAGAAATAGAATTCAGAATATTAGAAAGCAAAGGCAAAGCACTACTTGATCGTGAAATAATGGAAACGTTTCTAAGTGCAGTACATGAAAGACCACAAGCTCAAGAAATTGCTAAAAATCTGGTGAATAGCTATACGGGAGTAGGAAGGATTTTAGGTAGAGAAATGGATGACCTGAAAGTTATAGAGGGAGTAACTGATTATGCAGTAGCAATGGCAGCATATATAGGTTTAACAGCAGCCACAATAAGCAGTGCGATCATTTTTGCAACAATAACAGGAGTATTTGCACTTGTTATAGCAATAATGCTAAGTGAGATGAGCAAAAGATATATAGAAAAGGAATTTCAGAAAAAGATGTTTATGGAGCTAGAGGAGTGTAGTTCTACTGTTAATGATATTCAGATAGAACCAATTGTGAGTAGATGCAGACAATGATATACGCCAAATCTTTTTCTGAAGGTTTAAAACCAGATCCAGAGCTTAAAGTATCAGAGTGGGCGAATGAGTATCGAGTTTTAGCAGCAACTGCAGCATCAGAACCTGGTAAATGGAGAACAGAGAGAACGCCATACCTTAAAGAGATCATGGATTCACTATCTCCGTCCTCGCCAGTAGAAAAAGTAGTATTCATGAAAGGAGCTAAGATTGGAGGAACAGAAGCAGGTAACAATTGGATAGGCTATATTATCGATCAAACACCAGGGCCAATGTTAGTTGTACAGCCAACAGTTGAAATGGGAAAACGCTGGTCAAAAGGAAGATTTGCGCCATTAATAGAGAGTACTCCATGTTTAAAAAGTAAAGTAAAAGACCCAAGGTCAAGAGACTCAGGCAATATAGCCCTTCCCATAATAGTCCAAAAAGGTCATAAGAAAGAAGAATCGACAGCATGACGAAAAGATTTGAATAAAGGAATGTTTTTCCTGGTTCTGTTTTTTATAGCAAACCAATAATGTTCAATTTTGTTAAAATCTGGAGAATATGGAGGAAGATATAAAATTTCTGCACCAACTCCTTTAGCAAATCTTATTAGACTTATGAAAAGTAGCATTATCAAGGATAACAGTTTGTCCAGGTTCCAAAATCGGTGTCAGAAACTGCTCAAACCATTTATTAAAGATATCCATATTGCAGTGGCCTTCAAAGGTTAACGGAGCAATTATTTTTCTTCCACTTAAGGCTGCAACCATGCTAATTCGTTGAGTTTTCTTCCCAGATTTTAGGGCATAAAACCGCTGTCCTTTCTGGCAATAACCATAGGTTCAGTGTCCAGACTCATCTATATACACTAATTCTTTAGGTTCTTTTGTTGCTATAACCTTTGAAAATTGAGCTCGCTTTTCTTCATTTCTTTCTTTATATCTGTAGGTCTTTTTTTTCTTGTGAATCCTATATTTTTAAGTGCTCGATGAATTGTTTGTCTACTAATATTGCCCCAGCATCTCTGACTGAGTTTTGCCACCTTGCTCATTTGCAAATTCGGCAAATGCATTCCAGTCGGTAATTTTATGCCACGCTTCCAAGCTTTTTTGATTGAAAATCTCCCGTTTTCTCACGTCTTTTCTTCCACTCATATAAAGTTGTTTTTCCGATCTTAAATCTCTTGGCAACAGTTTCTCCACTCTCTCCTTCATCCAATGCTTCCATTACCTTTTTTCTTAAGTCATAACTATTTGCTACTGGCATCCTTACCTTCCACTACTATCAATCCATATCTTACTCTTTTTGGACTATTATGAGAAGGGCTATACTATCAGAAAGAGGGAGACTATGCTACTCCTTTCTATCCACTTTTTTGAGCAATCCACTTCTACATCTAACACACATCTCAGTGATTATAATATCCAATTTTTGATCATGTTTTTCTACAGGTAAATTTTTACAATATTGCTTCTCATAGGCTACACCTATAAATATTTTTCCAAGTGGCCGTAATTTTTTTATCATTTCATCATACCAACCACCGCCAAAACCTAACCTATTAAAATGATCATCAAAAGCAACAATAGGGGTAATGATTGTGTCGGGAATTATATCTTCATCTGCTTTATTCCATTCCTCAAATTTTAATAACTTATTTTTATTAGGAATTGCTACTTTATATCCTAAATCGAGTAAATGATTCATCAAAGGCACAACATTAATTTCTCCGTCTGTTGGAATGTACGCTGCTATTGTTTTACCTTTAACGCAACTTAAGTTTTTGTTAAAGAGATTAATAAGAGAATTTGCTGCATAACTAGAATAACTTTCATCAACATCTTTTCTTATGGTTCTATATTGCTTCCTTAGTTCCTCTTTGTGCTGTTTAGTGTCTTTGAACATGTTCTATCCATTTTGCAGTGAGCTTTTCTTGTAAACTATTTTGCTTCAAGCGCTCACTTAAAAAATCAAAGTCAACAAGCTCCATATCCTGGTCTTGATTACTGCAACTATAAACAAAACTTATTTCTCCTGTTTCCTTATTTATGTGTTGCTGAATACATTGAGCGCAGATTTCTTTCATCATGCACTGCATAGGAGAGTTAACTGATGATATTGCTATGTGTTTTGGTTTCAGATATGGCTTTAAAATTGTTTTTCTAGCTTCATTTACAGCTTTCATCATTTTATCAGAACCAATAGTGATGATTTTATCTATAGTGTTTAAACTAATAGTAATTTTACCTAACTTTCCTTGCTGATATGAGCTTATTGCATTAACTATATTACCATGAAAGGATTTATCCTGATCTCTACTTGTTTCTATCAATCCTTCTTCACATGCCCAAATTACTGCACTTGATGCACGTTCTATCAGTGCTCGTTTAAATACATCACTTAATTTTTTATAGCCAGCGAAATATAAAACCTTATGATTGTTTTCAAGACATGCCTTCCCTATCGAAAATAACACTGCATTTCCAACTCCACCGCCAATGAGCATTATATTCTTCATAAACTTTTTATGGAGTAGAAAACCTCTCTAACTTCAATTAAACTGATAACTAACAGCTGCATTTTTACGCATATTATCCAATAACAGGTTGCTTTGTATCATAATCTTTTGTTGATACATTTCCTGTTTGATTGCTTCTATATCCATTGCATTATTTTTGATATCACATAACATCATCAACTTTGCAGTGCTATTTTCTCTTAATTCTACTATTTCATTCATATTTGTTTTACTAAATAAAATCTGTAAATCAGGATTTAAATTTCGCATTTTTATTTCAAACTCTTTTACGCTTGGCAACTTGAAATCATCTGCTAACTTGTCAAAATTTAAACAACTGACCTTTTGCTCCTTAAAATTAGAGAGTAAACTTTCTGAACCTTCAACTACAACCTGTTTCAGTTTTAAAGTACTTTTCAGCATTGTATGATTAAGCTGTACTTTATCTATGACTTTTATAACAGAGTAACCTTCGCTTAAACTAACCGGACCTGCTACATCACTGATTTCTAATCCTTCCAAAACGTCCTTGAGTTTACCTTTTAGCTGACTTAAATTAACGGTTGCTTTGCTCATCTTTATTGAAGATTCTGGATTATTACTGCTACGCAATTGTTTTATTAAATCTTCAGCCATCTTCTGATCAGGAATTACAAACTCCTGAAATGTAATAAGGTAGTCAGGTTTCTCTTTTTGTTTTCTTACATCGTCCACTTCTTTATCGCTGATATTGACAAGTGGCACAATTCCTACTTCAATAATCTTGTTCCACAGTAGCTGACACTTTACTTGTTTTTTTAGGGTATTGAGATCTATATTATGCTTTTTTACGTATTGATCAACTTCATCAGCCTCAAGTTTTAAACTTTGAGTTAAGAATAACGTGACAGCATTATTTAACTCCTCGTTACTCAATTCTATATTCATCTTCTGTGCTTTGCTGACAATGATAATTTCGTCTATTAACTGTCTTAGAATTTGAGATTTTACCTCTTTTTGATTAATCTTCTGAGTGCCAAGCAATGAATTTATGAAGTTTATACGTCTTTCGATATCTAAATTTGAAATTGGCTCACCATTTACATCTGCAACAATTTCAATCTCAGTTGCAAGTAACCTAAGCGGCAGCATTATTAATATCAAAATTAGTATTTTATGCATATAAAATTATTTAGCTAATAACTAATTCTATAATAAATACTGAATAAACGCTAGCTAACTTTTTAATAATTAAAAAAGAGGGTGAAATTACTTTAATGAATACCTAAACAATAATATACGGAAGGAGAGGGATTCGAACCCTCGATACGACTTTTCAATCGTATAACGGTTTAGCAAACCGCCGCCTTCAGCCGCTCGGCCACCCTTCCAAATTATTACTATAATATCAAGACCTTTACTGCCTGTCTAATGCTTTTAACCGCAACATAAAAAACAACAATATTTTTCTGAGCAGCTCTAATGCAAACTAATTTCTACTTTTTTCAATGATTTTTTTTGCTTTTTCCACATCAGCCCATTCTCCAACTGTTACCGTTTTTCCCTTTTCTAAATCTTTATAATGAGAAAAGAAATGAGCAATTTTATCTAGTAGATTTTTAGGTAAGTCAGAATAGTTCTTTATATTGTCATAATAGCTATCAACACTGGAGATAGGTACAGCTAATATTTTTTCATCCTCTCCTTTTTCATCTTTGGTAAGTAATGCACCTACTGGACGCACCGATATCAAAACTCCAGGCGCTAAAGGAAATTGAGTTAGCACCAAAACATCCGCAGGGTCACCATCACCTGAGCAGGTATTTGGTACAAATCCATAATTGCAAGGATAAGTCATTGAGGTAGACAAAAATCTGTCAACTTGTAATAATCCGAGCTCTTTATTAAATTCATACTTTACGGGTTCAGCATTTGCGCCTATTTCAATTACTACATTTATTTCATCTGGTTTTGTTGTTATTTTGCTTAAATCCATGGATTACCTCGTTATTCAAGAGAAGATATTATATAGCATACACTTTAAAAGTGCTACATTTATCATTCATAAGTAGAGGTTTATGGTTGCATAGGACCATTTGTAAAACCATTAATAGTTACACTGTTGAACGTTGAATGTGGCGGTTCTTGAGGTGATTTCAGTAGTTGAAATAAAGCATATACTACTACAATAGTCAGTACTGCAGCAATTATTAGATTAGTTTGTGGGCTCATTGAGTTAAACAAATTTTGCTCCATAAAGAAATAATCGGTAGCATATAATCCAACAGACAATACAAACATACCTAAAGCTAATTTACAAAATGTGTTTTTATGATTTTTGTTTTTTTTGTTACTGATAGTAGAGTTTAGTCTGCATTCACTTTGTGGCACTGAGTAATACGTATTCTCAGGGTTTGTTACTAATTGTTCAAATGCATCACTATTTTGGTTTTTTAGTAGTTGCTCTAGAGTACGTTTGATATTTTTAGGATATAGAGAATCTTGACTGTCTTGCTCTCTTGCAGCTGTAAATGTCCCGTTCAATTCACTTATACCTCTATAATTAAGTGTATACTTGGTGAATCCATTTCTATACGGTAACTCAATTTTTCTTAATACGTTTATTAACTGTAAGATGTAACTGTAATACAGTGGTGTGTTGATTACTCTAGCTTTCTCATTAATATATTGATTGAGTGATAAAATATCTCCATTTCCAGTACATGTAGAAAATATACCATAACTAGAAAATAGTAATGCTATGTCTTTATCTATTTTTATACTGTAAATCGAGTAATAATGATTTATTACCTCTTTACATAAGCTAAACTCTTTATCAAATTCATTTGCATAGCTTATTTTGAGTAACTTTTTAACATTATTGAGTACTTGTTTTTCAAAGTCATCATTATTGTTAAATAGAGCTTCACCTTTCGGATTTGCTAGAATATTAAAAAGCTTTAGTTTTTTTTGATCTTCTGTCAATTCTACTTGATCTACAATTTCCCTTAGCAGTTTCTTCGAAGTGTCACAAAGAGTAGGTATTTTTTTACTTTCAACTGCAGCATATATTTTATCAATTACTTCTTGAGTATTGAACTGAGCATTTTCTGCAAGAACTCTATAAGCTTGAACATAAATTAAAAACAATCCTTGTAGACTAAATTTTAAGTTAAAATATTTATCTAATGGCTCTTGTTCTTTTTTATTAATGAATTCGGATAGACCTATATGATTTCTGCAATCCATGCAATGATGTAAGTCAGCATGTTGAAAACTGCCCAAACGAATAAATGCGGCCTCTAGTAAATTGCCCTTACCAACAATTTTTATTAACTCTTCAACTTCTTTAACCATCCCTCTAGTCCACAATATAATAATTATCTTTATAGTATAAAGAATATAGGATAAAACAGCAATAAATTTTATTGTATGTTTACATTCTGCATTAAAAAATTAAACCACCAAGTTAGGAGCATATCCAACCTCCACCTATAACTTGTTCGCCCTTATATGCTACACAGGCTTGACCTGGACTGATGCCAAAGTAATCGTCGTTTAAAATTACACAGGCTTTGTTCTTTTCGTCAGTTGAATATATTGTCGCTAAGCTTCCTGCATGTGATGACCTAAGCTTCACAGTTACTTCCATGCCTTCTTTTGGTTGTTCTAACCAATTTAACTCTTTGACCAATATCTTTTTTTGCATGAGCGCATTGATTGGACCCACTACAACCTCATTATTTTCTGTATTAATTCTTATTACATAAAGAGGCTCACTGTGTGCAATGCAGAGGCCTCTTCTCTGGCCCACTGTAAAATTTACTATGCCGCTGTGCTCACCTAGCACTTTTCCATGAATATCTACTATTTTACCTTTCTGTACAGATTGTGGAGCTAATTTAGCTATTGTTTTACTATAGCTTTCGGAAACAAAGCATATATCTTGACTATCCGGCTTTTCAGAGATTTGTAAGCTAAAATATTTTGCTAATTTTCTTATATCACTTTTATAGAACCCACCTAGTGGAAATCGCAAAAGCTTTAACTGCTCCTCAGTTGTAGCAAACAAAAAATAACTTTGATCTTTACTTTTATCAATACTTCTGCACAACTTTACCTCACCATTTTCTTCTAATCTTCTTACGTAATGTCCTGTTACGAGCACATCCGCACCAAGATTTTTTGTGACTTGCAATAGATCACGGAATTTTACTGTTTGGTTACATCTTACACATGGTATGGGGGTTTCCCCACGCATGTAAGTATTCGCAAAATCTTCTATTACTTCCTTTTTAAATGTTTCTTCGTAATTTAAAATATAATGAGGAAAGCCAACATTTTCAGCTACGCGTTTGGCGTCATAAATATCTTGTCCAGCGCAGCATGCACCTTTTCTTGCATTAGCATTGCCATCAGTGCCATATAGCTGAAGAGTCACACCTATCACTTCGTACCCAAGGTTATACAGCAGTGCTGCAGCAACGGAGCTATCAACTCCCCCGGACATTGCAACAATAGCCTTAGTTTGATGCGGAGCTTTATCTTTTAATAAAGGTTCAATTTCAAATTCTTTTAGCATATAATTTATAAACACAAACCTGGTGTCAAGCGCTGGAATCCAGTTTCTATTACACAATTTCATCGAAACAGCGTACTTATTTGTAGTCATGTTCCAGTGTCAAGCGCTGGGATGACACCCCTTCCTGCTGGAAGTTGCCTTTAAATTACTTGGTGCGTGACACTGGGATCTCATTTATATTACATACTTCCATCAAAACAATTCGATAAACTGCATTCAAAAACAATTTAATCTTGCTTGAATAAAACATGGCCAAAATAGTCCATGTTTTCAAGTACTTTTCCGCTACCCAGGGCAACACAACAAAGTGGATCATCTGCAACACGAACTGGTAATTTTGTTGTTTCACTAATAACTTTACTCAAGTTGCGCAATAACCCACCTCCACCAGATAAAATTATTCCTCTATCAACTATATCAGAAGAAAGTTCAGGTGGAGTACTCTCCAGTGCAGTTCTAATAGCAGAAATTATCTGATGTACAGGCTCTATTAGGCTCTCTGCAACTTGATATTCTGATAAAAGCATTTCTTTTGGCATACCACTCACTAAATCCCTGCCTTTAATTATCATTCCCTCTTTGTTGTTTTCAACTGGCAGACTGGCTGAACCGACGTTTTTCTTAATTTTTTCAGCAGTTGTTTCGCCAATCAATAACTTATGATTTTCACGAATGTATGACTTTATTGCCTCATCCATAATATCGCCACCTACTCTGGCAGAACGTGAATAAACAATTCCACCTAAAGAAATAATTGCAACTTCAGTTGTACCACCTCCTATGTCAACAATCATAGAACCTTCAGGTTCGGTAACTGGAAGTCCAGCCCCAATTGCTGCAGCCATTGGTTCTTCAATTAAGAATACTTCATTTGCACCAGCACTTTCTGCTGCATCTTGTATAGCACGCCTTTCAACTGGGGTAGATCCAGATGGAACACATATGATAATATTAGGCTTATTAACAGTGAATCTTGTGTTTGCGCTGCGTATGAAATATTTTAACATTTCTTCCGCGCTTTTAAAATCAGCAATAACTCCGTCTTTCAAGGGCCTTATCGCTTCTATTTCTCCAGGTGTTTTTCCGAGCATCATCTTAGCTTTTTTGCCAAAAGCATAAGGAACGTAACTTCCTTTTTCTTTTACTCTTGCTACAACTGAGGGTTCATCAAGCACTATCCCCTGACTTTTCTGATAAACTAAAGTATTTGCAGTACCAAGATCTATAGCAATATCGCTAGCAAATAAACCTTTGAAAGTAAAAAAATTTCTGATTAAATTCTGAACAAAACTCATACACAACTCAAGAAAACCATTTATTGAGACAAATTATACTTTTCAGATAAGTAACTAGTGTAGCACTCAATATCTAAATCCCTACCTGTTACCTTTTTTAGCTGTTCCAAAAAGCCATAATTTGCACTATATACATTTTTAGAGAACCAATCGATAAGTAAACTGAAATCTCCTTTTACTATAGAATCTAAAAATTCGTAATGATTTTTCTTAATGAAAGAAAAAAACTGCACAGCAGCGATTAACGCTATGACTTTAATAGGAAAGTAGCCTATAACACCACTTATCCAATACTCATCTTGAAAATAAGTGTCTAGCTCATTTTTAGCTTTTACTGAAATCTTGTAATGCTTCATACCTTCCAACCATTTATCGTGTAGATCTTTAACTTCTAACGTACCATTTATTAGATCTTGTTCTAATTTAGTTCTTAGCATAATGTGAGCCAATAAACTAAATTCATCCGCATTCTTCAAAAAAGATGAAAGATTTACTTTATTGAAAATCAAATACAAATTTTCAACACTACTATTAATTTTGCCTTTTGTAGAAAGTTTCTCCTTTATGTGTGGTTGAATGAACTCAATAAATTCTCTGGATGTTCCAATGATCCTTTCCATGAATAACCCTTGAGTTTCATACATAATATGTTTCGTAATTGAGCTCTTTATAGAATTTTGCGCTAAACATTTTTGATGAATTGCATAACCAGTATGCCGTAAAAGTAAAAATAAACCATAACAAAGGTCAGATTCATCATAATCGATAGGATCGTAATAAGAAATGGAAATCTCATTTGGTGTAACACTCATTTGCTGTAAGAATAAGGAACCAAGTTCAATCTGTCTCTGAACCGTAACTTTTTGTATATTAGTAACCTTATCCTTCTTCTGCTTTTGAGTTACTTTCTCTACATTTTCACTAAAAAATTTACCTAGCTTAGGAAATATTTCCTTTATGTTCTTTTCTGTGATATTAGAGTCATAGTCAGCAAGCAATGACTCATAGTTTGAGCGCTTTAATTGCTGCGATTTTATAGAAGCTGCTTCACGAGTAAGCTTAATTAGGTTAGTAAAGCATTCTTTCAGCTTTTCTAAGTTACTAATTTCAGAATTAGTTAGCCTCCATAAGTTTTGGCATTCAATCTTAGCTTTGGACAAAGATTTTACTAAATCAACAGGAATAGCACTGCTGCTTTTGTGTATCCCCTCTATTAACTTTAGCTGCTGAATATTAGCACTCTTTTTATTCCTAAGAGCATTCGCTAATGATTCCTTTATTGCATCATGAGAGATAATTTCATGTCTGATTTCCTCTAGAAGACACATTTGTTCAACTTTGTCCTCTACATTCAATTGGCTTTTGCTTAGTAGTTTTAGTGTGTTTTCGATATTCCTTACCTTATGTAATACTTCCTCTAAAAACTTATAAGATCTCATTTTTATTCATTGCTTTGAAACATCTGCTTAATATCGTAATAGATTAATAATAAAGTTAAAAGTATATTTGCTTAAAGTACAATAAAAAATTGTATTTTTATTCTTTTATTGTACTTTATTGCTAAGAATTGAGCATCTTATCAGAAAATTAATTATAAGATTGTAAAGAAAACATTTAGTATTTTATTTCCCTTGACTCTATTCTAGTATAGAGGGATTATTAGTACTAAAATTAAAATTACGCACTATATTTTAAATTTATGGAGGTTTAGTGATGTGGAGTAGACTGATTATAATGTGTTGTTTTTGTTTACTGCTTACTGGTGTAAGTTCTTGCCCTAAAAAAAGAGTAAATACAACAAATAAAATGAATGCTGTTGTTAAGCAGATAGGTGATAAAAGAGTTTTCTTTGGTTATGATGAATCTAGTATCGGTGAAGTGAGTGCAGATGCATTACTTGACGTGATGGAAGTGTTACAAAATAATCCTGACGCAAAGGTCACTTTAACTGGTCATACTGACAATCGTGGTTCTCACGAGTATAATCTTGCACTAGGAGCTAGACGAGCAGATGCAGCTAAAAAATTTATGGTCAGCTGTACACCTTATCTAGAAAATAGAATAAAAACTGCTTCTAAAGGTGAAACTGAGCCTTTGGTTAATGTAAAAGATGATTCTAGAAATTCCAAATATGAAAAAGAGCATGCTAAAAATCGTAGAGTGGAATTTTCATTTTCTGGAATAAAGAAGTAGTTTCTTGCATTAAAACCTGGATCCCAGTGTCAAGCACTGGGATGACAAAAGAGAGCAATTCCGCTGCTTGTTAGCGGGATCTATATATACCACAAATAAGTCGCTGTATGACGTAGAGACTATCTGGCCATCAAGAAACATAATGAAATTAGAGTTATTATTTCAAAATATAGCTAATAGTTTTGCTTTCCATAACCAAATCGCAGTTGCAGTATCAGGTGGTGTAGATAGTATAGTCTTACTGCATTTAATGACTAACTGGGCAAAAAAAAACAAGCTTTTACTTCCTATAGCATTAACAGTAAATCATGGGTTACGTTCAGAGTCTCAAAAAGAAGCTGATTTTGTTATAAGTTATGCAAAAGAACTTGGAGCAAAGGAATCGTTCATATTAAATTGGGAGAAGCAAAATATTAAAGGTAATATTCAGTTACAGGCACGAAAAGCACGATATAAGTTACTAGCAGAGTGGTGTAAAAACAATAATGTTAAATGTTTGCTCGTTGCTCATCACAAAGATGATCAAGCAGAAACGTTCTTATTAAGATTGGAGCGAGGTAGTGGAGTAGATGGATTATCATCAATGGATTACAAATCTTTCTTAAATGGTATTTATATATTTAGGCCGTTGTTAAATTTTAGTCGTAGTGAAATAGAAAAGTACGCTAATCTTCACCGGTTAAAATGGATCGAAGATAGAAGCAATTATGACTTAAAATACAGACGAACTTTATACCGTAACTTACTGAAAGCAAGTGACAATCAAGAGATTTTAACAGAGCGAATATGCCTCACAGCCCTTCATATGAAAAGAGCTGCAAAAGCGTTGATGCACTACACACGCCTTGCACTTAATGACTGCGTTAATATTCATGATCTTGGTTATATTGAAATTAAACTAGATGAACTTTATAAACTGCCAGAGGAAATAGCTTTAAGGCTTCTTCTTTATTCTATAATGGCAATTGTCAACAAGCACTATAAACCAAGGTGCCGTAGCCTTATCGCAATATTTAATAGAATATTGCAACAAAATAGTGATGTTAATTGCACACTCTATGGATGCAAAATAAGAAAATATGGAGAAAGTATTTTGATAATGAGAGAATCGTCAAATATACAGGAAATTACTGTACACTTACCATTAAATGGTTCTATTGAATGGGATAACAGGTTTAGCTGCACAATATTTGGAGATCAGGAGTGTTCAGTAACTATTGCTCCGCTAAAAAAAACACAAAAAATCCCTGAATTTCTAAAAAATTATGATTATTGCTCTGAAGTTTACTATTCTTTGCCTACAGTACAAAAAGATGGAAAGATGCTTGCTTATCCATGTATGAAACATAATAGTAAGAGCACTAGTGATGATGAGATTAAATATTTTATTTCTAGTATAATAAAGGAAAATTTGCTAAAGTTAACTGATATTTAATTAAGGATTACAATGAGTGGGGCAAGATTTTTTAAATTTGTAATTATTTTTCTAAAGTTTACTACTCTTTTCCAACAGTGAAAAAAATGGAAAGGTGGTTGCTTATCCTGATGTAAATTATAACGGAGAAATACGGTGATGATAAGATTCGATGCATTATTAATAGCACGATAAAACAAAATTTGGTAAGCTTGATTAGTGTTTAATTAGAAATGTAAATGAAAAAATTTTTAGAAGGCTTATTGATCTGGTTAGTGATTATTGTTCTTATTTCAGTTGCTTATATTCAATTTAGCGGAAGTATAGGTAAGAGTAAAACAACCATACCTTTTTCAGAATTTTTAACTAGACTAGAAGATAATGATATAGAAAATATTACAATAAGAAACCAAAGTATCGAAGGGAAGTTTAGGGATGGGTCAGCCTTTAACTCAAGTGGTGTTATATATAGTGACTTAATAAAAAGTTTGCATGATAGGAAAGTGAAGTTCTCCTTTTCAATTGGAGACTCTGCAATAGGTATAATTGGTGGATTACTTATTCAATGGGTTCCGACCCTTATCTTTATCGGTTTATTACTTTTCCTTTTTAAACAAACGCAAGCAGGAGGTAATAGAACTATAAGCTTTGGCAAATCAAAAGCTAGGCTTATGACTACTGGAAAAAAAGTGACATTTGATGATGTTGCTGGGATTGATGAAGCAAAAGAAGAGTTGGTTGAAATTGTTGATTTTCTTAAACAAAGGCAAAAATTTCAAGTGTTAGGTGGGAAGATACCAAAAGGATGCCTTTTAATTGGTTCCCCTGGAACTGGTAAAACTCTACTTGCTCGTGCAATTGCAGGTGAAGCTAATGTACCGTTTTTTAGTATTTCTGGATCTGATTTCGTTGAAATGTTTGTCGGTGTTGGTGCAAGCCGTGTCCGGGATATGTTTGATCAAGGTAAGAAAAATGCTCCTTGTATAATTTTCATAGACGAAATAGATGCAGTAGGTAGGCATCGCGGCATCGGTCTTGGTGGCGGTAACGACGAAAGGGAACAAACATTAAACCAGTTACTGGTTGAGATGGATGGTTTCGAGTCTAATGAAGGTGTGATAATAATTGCTGCAACTAACCGTCCAGACGTCCTAGATCCAGCACTACTTAGACCTGGTCGTTTTGACCGACAGATTACTATTTCTTTACCTGATATAAATGGACGTGAGAGAATATTAAATACGCATATAAAGAAAATATCGATAGCACCAGATGTAAACGTAAAAACAGTTGCGAGGGGAACGCCAGGTTTTTCAGGGGCTGATCTAGCAAATTTAGTGAATGAGTCTGCGCTTATTGCTGCAAGAAGAAATAAGAAAATTGTTACCATGGATGATTTTGAGTATGCACGTGATAAAGTGATGATGGGCATGGAAAGAAGGTCCTTAGTCATTACAGAAGAAGAAAAAAAGCTTACTGCTTACCATGAAGCTGGTCATGCAGTAGTTTCAGTTAATATGCCTGCTTCTGATCCTATACACAAAGCAACAATTATTCCACGTGGTAGAGCACTCGGTTTAGTTATGAGACTACCAGAAACAGATAGAGTGTCCCTCACAAGAGAAAAGATGCTAGCAGATATAACTGTTGCAATGGGTGGACGTGTGGCAGAAGAGCTAATTTTTGGCTATGATAAAGTCACAAGCGGTGCATCTTCAGATATAAAACTAGCATCAGATTTATCACGTTCTATGGTGACAAAATGGGGAATGAGCGACAAAATAGGTCCGATCTATCATAATCGCGAACAAATCACACATGATTCTGAGACAATTTCTGAAGATACGTTAAGACTTATAGATGAGGAAGTAAAGAAAGTCGTATTTTCTTGCTATGAAAAAGCAAAAGACATTTTAACCAAGCGTAGGAAAGACTTGGAGCTCATTGCTGAAAATCTACTGGAGTTTGAAACTTTAACAGGAGATGAAATAAGAGACATATTAAGTGGAAAAAAAATTGTTAGAAATGAAAATGAAGGTAAAGAAGAGATAAGAAGATCCTCTCTCTAATAAGATCTGGCTTTATTTAACCGCTAAAACAAAAATTTTTAATTAATTAGCTTAAGTTATAAGATCATAGTTAAGCCGATGTATTTTATAAATGGACTTTTTTGAACATTCTTCCAATTTTTTTCTAAATAACTCTTTGCCTATTTAAATAAGTATGTTCAGTATTAGAGCTTTCCAGACCGCTACTAGGAGAAAGATTAGGTTCTTGACCTTTAAACATCTCTATTAGCTTTAATACAGGAGCAGTTCCTGCTACAATAGCTCCTATAACAGCAGTAGCACCCATGATGAGAAGAATCGGTTCTGCAGTGGTGATTACACAAAGCTCAATACATAAACCAGCAATGACCATACCAACCATTATACCAATGAAAGCACCTACAATTATGGATGAAACTACACCAATTAATTCTCCTATTTTTGAACTAAGTGGTACTTCTCTTTCACGTCTAATACGCCTAATATAGCGTGACCTCATTTGTCCTCTCATTATTACATTTTCATCCCTGTTTCCAAAGAGATTCAATGACGCTTCTCTTTCTCTAATAAAATTTGGCCGCATTTGTTGTTCTCTTGCCCTTCTTCGCTCTCTCATTATTATGTTTTCCTCAAAGAGGTTTAGTGGTACTTCTCTCTCACCTCTAATTCTAACATGATTTAGCTGTGCTTGTTCTACTAATAACCTTATTGTACTTTTTATTTCATTTAGCGGTGCTCTTCCTCCAATATCCTTAATTGCCTTCTCAAATTTTAATAGCGACTTGTTATTTAGTCTGACATTATTCTGAGAATCACAAACAATAACCCAATCTAAAATTGGCTTTTTTTGACCACCATACTCTATATAATCATTAATGTGTTCCTTTAGTTTTTTAATTATCTCTACTGCTCTTGTTTCCATAGCTTCTATGGCGCTATCTTCACTTTCTATGAGTATATTGAAAACAATTCCTAATAACTCCTGTTGTAAATCCTTTCGTTCTTTAATATTCGTAATTAGCCTCAACTTTTATATGCTATTTTGCCAAAATAATTTTACCAAATAAGTAATATATATACAATAATTCTCGTTTAAAAATTTTTTTACATTGGCTTATCTCAGTTATGTTTTAGGATGTAAAAGCTTCTTACTTTAATAATTTATTAAAGTAAACCATATATGGATTGCTATTTAGGAGCAGCTGTTGTACTTTAATCAGAAGGTACAGTAATGTAAGAAGGAGGTACTTTATGTCTTTAAAAAATGAAATTTCTGAATTGATAGAGCAACAGCTTGGCATTAAATATCATGACAATTGCTTAGCTTACACTATCCATAATTCGGCTGCAGGTGAAATATCCGATTCTATTGCTCTTTGCATAGTTGGCTGTGGCGATTGTGAGATTAAGTATCAAGGTATTGCTAATTCATTTAACATAACGAAAGAAGAAATTAACCAAAGTAATATAGAAAGCATAAAAAATAAGATAGAAAGTGAAGCTAGAAAAGAAGGTAGTGAATTTTCCGAGTTGATTTCTAAGATGGATCAATCGCTGAAAGAACAAAGTGAAGAGTCTATTATACAGATTTTAAATTCATCTGCTGAAGAGATGTTAAGGAGTTTTTGTGGTAGTTCTATACAGAGAACAGAGGATAAAGAAGTTAGCCTGTCCTCTGCTTCACATGAAGAACCTGCTACAGAAGATTCGGAAACTACTATTAATTCTGATCTTTTATCAATTTAACCAGCTCCTCATATAAATTTTTTCTGTACCCAAGCTATATGTTTGTGAGAGGATAGTAAGCACTACATTTTTCTATTTCCATTATAACAGATTCGTCTATTTTCATGATGATCTTACTATTTGTACTCTGTCTAGGACTAAGCAATAGAAATAGTAGGATAACAGTAGTCAACCAAGATTCCAGCATCACGTACTAGGATGATATAAGTATCATGATTTACGATTAGATTGACATAGGGTAAAGAGTAAATTAAAAATTAAATAGATCTTTTAATGCAGAATAAATGCCTATAGAAATATTGATGCCCGCTCTTTCCCCAACAATGAGTCAAACTGGAGGGAAAATTGTAAAGTGGTGTAAAAAAGAACAAGATAAAGTTGAAATAGGTGATGTAATCGCTGAAATTGAGACTGATAAAGCCATAATGGAGTTTGAATCTGTCGATGAAGGAGTTTTAGCAAAAATTTTAGTGTCGGAAGGAACAAGTGGTGTGCCTGTAAATCAACTGATAGCTCTAATGTTAGAGGAAGGGGAAGATAAAAGCGCACTTGATTTAGCTTCTGCCATCAATACCAAGGTTGAGAAGGAGGTTGAAGCCGATTTTTCAGTATCATCCAACCCTTCGATTTCATCTAGCTCTTCAATGTCATCCCAGTGCGTGACACTGGGATCTAAAAAAGAGGATAGAGCAACAGAAAATAGAATAAAAGTAAGTCCCTTAGCTAAAAAAATAGCTCAAAATGAAGGTGTTGATATAAAGCGATTAAAAGGTACAGGTCCATATGGTCGTATCATCAAAGCTGATGTATTAGAATTTTTAGATCAAACTAAAAGCTATGAGAGATTTGAGGAAAATACAACAGTTGAAGTAAGTAATATGCGCCAAGTGATAGCGCAGCGCCTAGTTGAATCTAAGCAAAATATTCCACACTTTTATTTAACTGTAGACTGCCACGTTGATAAGCTAATATCGCTCAAAAATGAGGTTAATTCAGCAAATGAGAACAATAAAGTAACAATTAATGACTTAATTATAAAAGCTGTGGCTTTCAGCATGAAAAAATTTCCTGACATAAACTCATCGTGGATAGATACTAAGATAGTAAAATATTCAAATATAGATATCTCAATTGCTGTAGCGCTTGAGGATGGACTTATTACTCCTATAGTAAAAAATGCTGATGAAAAAAGTGTTTTATCTATATCAAAAGAAGTGAAAGATTTAGTAAATAGAGCACGATCTGGAAAATTAAGGCCTGAAGAATTTCAAGGAGGAGGGTTTACCATTTCTAATTTAGGCATGTTTGGTATAAAAACTTTCAGTGCTATAATCAATCCACCACAGTCTTGCATTATGGCTGTCGGCGCATCTAAAAAACAACCAGTTGTCATAAGTGAAAAAATAGAGATAGCAGAGGTAATGACAGTTACTCTCTCTGTTGACCACAGAGCAGTTGATGGAGCACTCGGAGCAAAATTTTTAAATGCCTTTAAGTACTATATAGAAAACCCTACGGTGATGCTTCTTGAGCCTTTATTATTATAATAAAATTAATACCTCTTAGTTTATACTTTTGTTAGTTAATAGGTTTAGAGGTAAAATATGACTGATAAAAAGATAGAAAAACGTAGTATATCTTTTGATGCTACAAAATCAAAATTTTCAAACGATAGGTTTCAAATAGATTCCTCATCTAATGAGTCAATAGATACCATTGGTAAAAAATTTAAGTATGAAGTGAAACTTCCAGGTGTTATTCACACTACAACAAGAAAAAATAATGTTGGAAGCGGATTAAATGAGTTAGATCTAAGAAAGAAAAATGAAAACTCTTTCAAGACACCAATAAAGAATATTGAAGAATCAGATAGTAAGAGAAACCAAAGTCATTTGCTGTTTCAGGAGGACTCATTTCCAGAACTACCAGCACGTGCATATAAGCCAGCACTGCTGCCAAAACCATCAAAAGAAAAAATAAAGGAAGCTGTAGATAAAATGCGCAATAATAGAAAAGCTCATAATTCTGCAAGTGTTGAAAATGGTGTTAGTTCAGACAGGTTCAAAGTGCGCCCGTTCTTATGTAGTGATATAGATGGATATGTAGCTCCTGACAAACGTGACCGTAATCTAGAAAGGTGTAGGGTTACACATGATAGCAGTAAACTTGAAGCACAAATGGAAAGAAAGCATGGGTTTCAATCAGATCCAAGTGTTAAGCATGTAAAGGCTGATACTGTAGTATGTTCTATTACTAAAGGTCATGACAAAAAAGGCGTTAAATCTGATGTCTCATATACACAAGAGCCTACATCAGAAATGTCTAAGGTTAATGTGAGAGAATTAGCAAATAGGTTCCGTGGCTAATCATTATTGGATTTTTCGAATAACAATTGCTTAAGATTTTATAAACTGTGCATATAGTACTCTATAAGAGAAGTGTGACAACTTCTCTCTTTCTTAACCACTTGCTGAAGAACGTTTATCTTCTGTAGCATCTGGTGATGGAGCAACTAATCTACTCAAAATCTCATCTTTTGGTCCCATAGCATAAATAACCCCATCTGACATGACGATCACTGTATTGACTACAGATAGTAGCTGTAGCTTATGAGTGATGATAACAGTGGTAGTATTTTGCTCTCTTGCAACATTGATTGCATTAATCAAGCGCGCCTCTCCATTACTGTCTAAGTTAGCATTCGGTTCATCAAGCACTAAAAGCTTAGTATTACCATAGAAAGCCCTTGCAAGTCCAAGAAGCTGTTTTTGGCCACCAGAGAGTATTACTCCTCCAGGTCCTCCTATTGTTGTATCATACCCATTTGGTAAGCTCAGTATTAATTCATGTATTCCTGCAATTTTTGCTGCTTTGATTATTTCTTCAGGATTTGGATCTGGTCTCATGCGGGCAATATTAGCTTTAACGCTCGTGTTAAATAACTCAATATCTTGAGGTAAGTAACCAACATAATTACCAAAGTTCTCTCGATTCCAAGTATATACATCAGCGCCATCTAGTCTGACTACACCTGATATGGGTTTCCAAACACCAACGGTTAGTTTTGCAATGGTCGACTTACCAGAAGCACTTGCACCAATAACACCAACAACATCCCCTGGTTCTATTACAAATGAGATTCCTTTTACTGTTGGCTTATTGCTCCCATAAGGAGTAAAAAATACCCTATCAAATTCCAACTTCCCTTCAGGCTCTGGTAGAGCCATAGTTTGCTCTCTTTTTGGGGATGTTAGTATAAGTCTTTGTAGCCTCTCATATGACATTCTGGCTTGATTTAAAAATTTCCAAGTATGAACTGCTGCATCAAATGGAGCCAATACTCTACCCATCAAAATCGAGGCAGCAATGATACTACCGGCAGTTTTGTGAGCTGTAATTGCAAGTAATGCGCCTGTTCCAATTACTGAAATTTGGAGAGTCGAGCGTAAAAACTTAGTAATCCCAGTAATCACATTAGAACGATTCTGCGCTGTAACTTGCATTGCACGATTTTGATCATTCCGTTTACACCAATCAGAAACTATAAATTCTGACATGCCCATAGCTTCAACCACCTCTGCGTTTCTTGTTGCAACATCTATAGCATTAATATTGCGTATAGTTTCTTCATTGGTTTCTCGCAATATACGCTTAGTGGCAAGTTCATTCCATACTGCCATTGAAACTAATATAATGATCCCGGCAATAGCTATAAACCCTGTAGAGGTATGTATCATAAAGATCACAACAAGGTAAATTAGCGACCATGGAGTATCGAACAGTGAAAATATACCATTTCCTGTAATGAAATTTTTTATTACTCCAAGATCTCGTATTGCTTCACCACTTGAAGTTGAGCTTTGTACTGATGTTAGCCTAATTGACCTTACTATTAGGTCTGGTGTTGCAGTTTTATCAATCCAGTCGCCAATTTTTGCCATGGCTAAATATCGACAAGTTTCAAGCATTGCAGAACATGCAAACGCAGATAAAGTAATAATCGTCAGCATAACTAATGTTGATACACTCTCGCTCGATATCACTCGATCAAGTACCTGAGAAGTATAGAGTGGCAAAAATAACATCAACGCATTAATCCCTGAACTAAACCAGAAAATGAACCAAAACGCACTCTTGCATTTCTCTAGACAAGTGTATAGTATACTTTGCTTTAATTCTTTTTTTATTGATGGAGTAATTTCCACAATCTTCCTTTTAACTTAACTATATGCACCATATATAACTTTTATTTCAAAAGTATTAACAGCTATTGCCTTACCCTATCGTTAATATAATAAAATGTTAACATATGCGAATAGGAAAACATAAACTTTTTTATAGCAAGACTATCTAATTCCTTCTCTACTATAATCTTATACGATAGCCTTGCCAATTGTTCTATGTTTTCCTTATCTACTACTCAATGACAGTTTACTATAATGCTTACTATCACTCCTCTGAAAGTTGATGCTATCAGAGTCAGTGATTACAATCTGCATCTATTTTCCTCTTTCTATATGATCAGGAAGTATTACATATTCCAATGATCTAGCTGTAATTGCTCTTTTTCTCACACAAGATGGACTTGAATATAACCTTGGTCTATATCTTTCGAATTTAAAACAGTCAACAGTAATCCCCTCCTCAAAGTTAGAAAGTATTAGAGATGGAGATTTACTAACTTCCTTATCACTCACAGAATTATTTGCACTACCATAACTCACATGACGCGCTGCACTATGATTGTTACCACACTCTTCTCTTGAGGTTGAACCGCTTGGATTAAAAGGAGTCGAAAATGTTGAATACCCATTGGTATCACCAAATCGTTTTATCAACCCACAGTTTTCTTCATTCATTTTTGTAATATTCTCTTGATTAGCACCTTCTGATAAGCTTGATGAAGCAATAAGATCTTCTTTTTTCTTACTAAAGATATTGCCTATTTTTAGCTTGGTTGCAACATTCTTGAATTTGTTTTTCGGAGCTTTTGGTTTAATTTCTGGATGCTCATTTATAGTAATTACACATGATGGATTATCTAACTTGTCCATTGTATTTTGTACTCTACTGTTGCGTCTTGAAAACAGACTAAGTTTTGCTGTTAAATCATTCAAAACAGGTGAACTTTTTCTACCTTCTAAAGAATTATTCGAACATGGTACTGCACTACCACCCCTACTCATTTTCTGAGGAGAAATATTGAGTTTGTCTTTACTCTCTAATCTAGTTTCATGCGTAAACTTGTAAAGTTCATTTTCCAATCGTGAAATATCTTCTGCATTCTTTATTAATAGTTCCAATATTGAGTTGTATTCCTCCAAATCATGATCCCCTACTTTTGTCTTAGCTAACTTTCCTGTAACCTCTTCAATTCTGTTCATTTTTTCAGTATAGTTTTCTATCTTACGTTTAACAGGTTCTTTTTGAAGGCCAATCACTAAGTTGTATAAGATAAGTAAAAATGATATCGAAGAAAATGCAATGGAAATCCAGGTAAGAATTTCTTCCTTTTCAGGTTCTGCATTATTATACTTAACGCAAACAGAAATAATCACACTTGATATTGACATGGCCAGATTATAGTAGTCTAGAAGCTTTTTGCTTCTTTCTTGATCTTCCATATTAAGTCTATCATATTTCCTTTTTTTGTTTTCCCTTATTTCATAAAAGAAATCTAAAAATAACCTCAAGATATTTGTGTCGCCATGTTTAAAAGCATAATCTAAAGCTGTTTTTTTTGCATTATCCTTTATATCAAAATTTATCTTCTTATTTACAGTTTTCTCTCCGGTGCTGATTGTTAGGTAGAATAAGGCTTTAATAGCTTTTTCCCTTAAGCGCTCATTTTGTTTACGCTTTTCTAAAACCAACTTTTTCAAAAATTGACCTTGCTTAAAATCCTCATTTATAGTTTTTTCAAAATCATTATCACTCATTACAAGATAGTGTAATGCTGTTCTTCCAGATTTAGATACAACATTTAACATTTTCTTATTATAGGGGTAATGATTATCTGTCATAAAATATTCTATTAACTCAGCATTAAGGCTCATGGCAGTTAAATGTAGAGGTATAAGCCCTTGACTGTTTGTGTTAAAAAGTGGTACTGTGTTCCTAATAATTGACTTAGCAATACTTTCAATAACATACTGAGAGAATCCTATGTCGTCGGCAAGAGCAGCCATGTGTAACGGTGTATTGTCATTTTCATCATATAACACTTTGATGTTAGCAGCCACCTTTTTACCTACAAGTTCTTTTGACACAAATTCAAGACATTCCTTATTGCCGCTCAAAATAGCTGCAAATAACAACTTTTTTTGTGTATCTTGTTCTAAAAAAATACCCTTTGGGCTTTTTTTTACCAAATACTTAACGCATTCTACTCTTCCACTGAGGATAGATAAGTGTAGTAAAGTTTGTCCATCCTTATTTTTCTTACTTAATATTTCTCCCACTCTCTCTTTTTTAAAAAGGTGCTCAAGGCATGATTTATTACCAACACGTGCTGCCATATGAAAGACGGTGTCACCGTTGCTATTCTCACGCAAAACCTCTTGATAAACGTCAAATTTCTTCTCTTCCAACTTTTTTTCTATCATGCTTAAAAACGATAAATCAAGTTGGGCAGCAAAATGTAAAGGGGTGTTTCCTTCATTATTACTCTTATTTACTTGCATGCTTCTGTCTATTAATAGACTCACACATTTTTTTCTTAGTTCTGTTTCTGTATTACTCGATAGAGCTAAGTGTAGGGCCATATTTCCTTTGCGTGTTTCTGTACTTAAATCGTAATCAGGAAATTTATTGAGTAAAAATGTTAGACAATCATACTTCCCGTACATTGCAGCTAAATGTACAAGATCTCTTCCATACTCACCTTTGGATTGAAGTATGCTATTTCCTATATTTTCATAAAATAGCTCTATACAATATGTATTACCATGTATAATAGCAATATGTAAGGGGGTGTTACCTTGTTTATTCTGAACAATTTTTGCACCTGATTTAATAAACAATTCTATTAGCTGTTTATTTCCATGTTTTGCAGCTATATGCAATGGGGTGTTACCATCTACATTTTCTTGATCAATTTTACTGTTTGGTCTACCTAAAAATTCTAGATGCTTTATAAGAAAATTTATGGCATTTTCTTGAGTTTCTGAGTTACCTGCAATCTTATGAAAAGGATTCTCATTATATTTATTTTTTAAAAATTGTACTTGATTATCAATGAAGAATTTTATGCACTCAGCATTTCCAGATTGCACAGCATAGTGTAATGCGTTATTTCCATATTTATCTGTTTTAATTTTCTCCTTATCAAAAATTCCTTTTGCTGTCAATATTTCTTTTAAATATTCTAGGAGGTTAGGACTTCCGCTTCTGGCAGCATAGTGTAACTCAGTTTTATTATTGGTAGTGCAACTAAAATCTGCTTCATTTTCTATGAGAATTTTCAAGCATTCTTTATTACCAGATTTAGCCGCATAGTGTAGTGGTGTTTTGCCATCTCTATCTTTATTCCTTAATGCTTCTTCAATGTCAAAATTAGAATTTTCTATCACAAAACGTAAAATATCTTCTTTACCCAACTCAGCTAAATAATGTAGAAGTGTTTTATCATTACTATCTGCAAAATTCTCCAGTTTTGTAATCAATTCTTTCTTCATACCAAGAATTAGAGATACAGCCATTTTAATATCACAATCCCTATTTTTCTTTTGTTGTCTTTCCCTAATTCTTTCAATAGCCACTGTTAATAGCGAAGAACCATCATTACTTATTATATTCCATCCATCTTGACAAAATTTTTCAGCTAATGAATCACTTATATTTTCTTCTAAAATCCTGCTTTTTATATAATCAAGATTATTAGTACATATATTATAGTTTTCTTCTTGAGTTACTTTGTTAATATAATCATATATGATTATTAGGTCTTGCTTATTGACTTTATCTTCTGAATTGCCTTGTAATGAAGAGAGGTCTATATTACTAATTGCTTTGGCCATACCAACGTTTACCGAAACAAATAAACCCGACCTGAGTGTCTTTGCGCTTGTACTAGATTTAGCTTTGAAAACATTAGTAACTGTGTCAAATTTATTTTTGAACATACTGTACCTCATAAATAATAATGCCGGTAGTGAATAAGGCTTTAGTAGATACCACTGTAATTTTTAAGCCTACAAAAATTCACCAGCGGCCGCATTATATAGTAGATAATTTTTTGTGCTAGTAATATTTTTCTAATTCCCACTTTTGCCTTGGTGCAAAGTCAAGAGAGTCTACATAGTTTCTCTGTAACCTTTCAATTCCTGTCCATCCAACCATAACTGCATTGTCTGTACATAAATTGCTTGGAGGAGAAAGCACGTTCAAATCTATGTATTTTTTCAATCTCTCCTTCAGAAAATTATTTGCTGCAACTCCACCGGTAATTACAAAATCATTGATTTTAATATTTAAAGATGCAGTGATATCAATAGCATTTCTGACTCTATCGAGTAATATGTCGCTAATACACTCTTGAAGCGAAGCACACATATCGCAAACATCTTGCTTGCTCATTGCAAGCTCTTTAACTAAGTTTTTTACTGCTGTTTTAATTCCAGAAAATGAGAAGTCACATCCAGAACGTTTTATCATTGCTCTTGGCAGCTTAAATCTCATACCATCACCTTTTTTAGCTAACTCTTCAATCAATGGACCTCCAGGATAGCTTAGATCCAGCATCTTAGCAATTTTATCAAACGCTTCACCCAGCGAGTCATCAAGTGTTTTTCCAAGTTTAATATACTTACCTACATCCTGTGCAATTAAAAATTGACAATGGCCACCCGATATAAGTAGGACTAGAAATGGAAATTTAACCTCATATAGCAGCCTAATAACTAATGTGTGTGCCTCTAAGTGATTAACTGCAATAAACGGTTTTTGTGCTACATGCGAAATTGCTTTAGCCATCATTGTACCAACTATTAGTCCACCTATGAGTCCTGGTCCTGATGTTGCTGCAATTGCATCTAGATCACAAAAGTTAAGGTTAGATTTTTCTATAGCGCTTTTTACTAGACCACTTAAATGCTTCATATGAGCACGTGACGCTATTTCAGGTATTACCCCACCGCGTTTTTTGTGCTCTTCCTGAGAAAGAATTTCGTGAGCAAGGACTTGCTTATTACTATTTACAATTGCTGCTGCAGTTTCATCACAGCTTGTTTCAACAGCTAATATAGTTTTCATATATATTTGAACTCTTTAATTGTGAGAACTATAACTTGAAATGTTGAAGAAGTGAACTTTGTTCTGTTAAGCTAATTATCATCTCCAAATATAGAACCAATTTTTTTACTCCCAGAGGAAAATTTATTAGTCCAACTGCTTTGTACTTTGTTTATATCTTTAAAGGCAGTTTTATTGCTATACTCCTTTACTTCTTTATCTATTATCTTCATTATTTGTGGATCCAGGCATCTCTTTTTCCATTGGTTAGTAGCAAGAAATACTTTATTTAAATCTTGAGTGCGAATTAGATATTCTTTATCTTTAGGATAAACTTCCTGAGCCCAAGCAAACAGCTCAAAATAGCGTGCGAATAACTCAGACGCACGTGATTTTGGAGTTTGGTAAACTTGTATCTCCTTAAATATAATTTGACCAATAATTTTTTGTACCAGAATATTTGACTGCTTTAAGTTCTGCTCAATATCCTGATAAACTTTATAGAGAAATTCTTGCTCTAAGCTTAAGTTCAGTTCATTTTCAACCATATGTGAAAGTTCATGTACTATGATGTAAGGATTTGACCTTCTTAGCACAATAACATACTTATTTAAACCAGAAGAACGAATTGTCTTACACACTCCCTCTTCCATATCCACTAATCCTTCTTGATATATTTCAAACGAGAGTCTAGTTTGCTTTATTAGTGACAAAGTGAGGTTTAATGTATTTCTAAACTTCTCAAATTGATAGAGATATTTGACATATTGTATTACGTTTTCACTATTTCCTACTTGAGTTGCTTGTTTTATTAAGTTCCTGATTAGCATGCTTCATTATTAAAGGAATTTTCTTTATGCTCAAGAATTATAAAGTGTTTTCAGGAAGTATAGCTAAAAAAGTTTAATTTACTTACATTCCGCTACTTATTATTAGCCAAGAGGTATCACGTCAGTATGACTTAGGAATGTACTAGATATAAAAGTGCAATATCAAATATATTTTACTAAAAATCAATCAACTTTTCACATGTTTGCTCTTCATAAAAGAAGCTCAATGTTATCGTAGTACCAAGTTTTGCTTCACTTTGAATGTTGAAAGTCCCACCCATTAACTCTACTAATTTCTTGCTTAGAGGTAATCCGATACCTGTGCCTTCGTTTCTATATCCCGAATCTGCTTGGCCAAAAACGGACATAACTTTATATATGTCCTGCTGCATTATCCCTATTCCATTATCATGAAACTCAATAGTTAATAAATTTTTTTCTATATTCTCTTTAATAATCATTCTTATTAAACCACCTTGAGGAGTGAACTTGATTGCATTTGATAACAAATTTATTATAACTTGCTTCATTCTTTTGGGATCGGCGATAACTAATAATTGTTTATCAGATATCTCTTTCTTTAAACTAATACCTGTTTCTTTTAGTTTAGGTGATAACATTTTTAAGCACGAATCTATTATCTTATTCAGATTAAACTTCACTTTCTCTACTGTTAAACTACTTGATTCAGCTTTAGAAAAATCGAGCACATCATTAATCAAAGCAAGTAAATGTGTACCAGCATTATATATATCGTCTACGTATTCCTTGTATTTAGAGTGATCTACCGAACCTAAAGTTTCATTTTTGATCAACTTTGCAAATCCAATAATAGCATTAAGAGGTGTACGCAACTCATGTGTAACACTTGCAAAAAATTTTATCTTATTTGCATTTTCTTGCTCTAATGCCTCTTTAACCCTTTGTAATTCAATATTAGTTTTATGCTGCTTGGCTAGCATTTGGGTATTGGAAAAGTGCAAATAAAGCATTATTAGTATTAAGATAACCAGTAATAAGCCCATTAATATTGAAAATAGACTATATACCATAATATAAGAGTCATTATAGCTTTGAATGATCTTCAAAAAAAATGAAGGCTTAATGTCATCTTCATGAAATATAGGGAAAGTAGAAGTTAATGTATTTCCTGTAGCGTAAAATATTTCTTGATTGCTTAGCAATTTATCAATTTCATCATTTGTAAGCAACTGCTCATAGTCATGACCTTGAGTATTAAAATTACTGAAAATTACTCTGGCATTTTGATCATACAGTATTAAGCTAAAATTTCTTACTTTGCTTACTGATTGTAACAATTCAGCACGCAATTTTACCAACTGGTTTATGTAATCAAAACTGTTATATTTAATATGATGTTTTTCTATTAGTAAATAATGATATTTTTTTATTATACTATTTTCCAATAGATCTTTTAAGTTTGCATTTGAATTACGGTAAAAAGAAAGAAAATTATTCTTTAATGAATAACTGCGGTATATTGTGCCCAATAAAACCACAAAAATTAATAAGAATAGCGAGATAATTTTTGTATATCTATTTGTTTTTAGTGTAGTAAAAATTAATTTACTTAATTTATACATATTCTTCTCATTGTGAAATAACGTCTTTTATGGTATTAATAAAAAATTAGCATATCATACTTTTATGACAATTTCTCCTATCTTGCCAGTTTATTCTCCTGTTAACATAAATTTTTCTTATGGCAAAGGTATTTACTTGTATGATATCGATAATAAGCGCTATATAGATTTTCACTCTGGAATAGCTGTTAGCAGTTTAGGTCATGCCAACCCACGATTAACTGATGTCCTAAAATTACAAGGAGAAAAACTATGGCATATATCAAATACCTATAATATATCTACTGCCAACAAATTTGCAGAAAATTTAATAAACAACAGCTTTGCTAATACTGTATTTTTTGCAAATTCTGGATCAGAAGCAGTGGAATGTGGACTTAAAATCGCTAGGGCCTATCAAAATGGAAAAGGTAATAAAAATCGCTATAGAATTCTAACATTTCATGGTGCATTTCATGGAAGGACATTTTTAACTTGTGCAACAAACGATAGACAGAAATTTTCTGAATTACTGAATCCTTATATTGACTGGTGTGATAACATAGAGCCCAATATTGAGAGTGTAAAGAAAGCAATTTCTAATGGCATAGGTGTTATATTAATAGAACCAATACAGGGACAAGGTGGTATTAAAGTAATGAGTGAAGTCTTCATGAAAGAGCTAAGAGAACTATGTAACGAAAACGACATACTGCTATTTTTTGATTGCGTTCAGTGCGGTGCTGGCAGGACAGGAAAGTTATTTGCATATGAACACATAGGAATTAAGCCTGACATATGTGCTCTTGCAAAAGGAATAGGAGGAGGTTTCCCTCTGGGGACTTGTCTTGCAACTGAAAAGGTTGCTAAGTACATGGCGGTCGGTATGCATGGTTCTACTTTTGGTGGTAATCCACTTGCAACTTCAGTAGGTAATGCTGTATTGGATGAATTGCTCAGCCCTGGCTTCTTAGAAAATGTTGAAGTTAGAGGTAAGTACTTAAAAAACAAACTAGAAAATTTAGCAAGCAAGTTTCCAATGATAGAAGAAGTGAGAGGAAAAGGGTTGATGCTAGGAATAAAAGTAAAAATGAATAACCAAAAATTTGCAGAAGAGCTAAGTCACCGTGGTTTACTTACTGTTGGAGTAACATCAGATAACGTTCTAAGAATCTTGCCTCCACTCATTATCACTGAAAAAGAGATTGATGAAGGCATTGAAATCCTCACTCAGTATTTATCTGAAAAGTTCTAGTTAAAAACTAAACCTTCCTGCTCACTAGTTGTTGGCTGTATCAAAATTGCAGATAAAGGGAGAGTAGACCGGTGGAACTTCCCCACGAGCCCCTCGCAAAACTGTGCATGAACCTCTCGACTCACACAGCTTCCATTATTCATCTTTTGACCTAAACCTAATATCCAGTGGTAGAAAGTTTCTGGCCCTTCCTTTCTCATTTTTCCTAGAAGTTGCCTTGCTAGTCTTCCATGAGTTCGAAGTTTCTTGTACTTTCTTCTGACCCACTTTTCTAGGTGCCGCTCTATGTTTCTCAGAGGTTTGTATATCTCTTTCCTGTAAAACCTGCCATAGTACTGATACCAGCCTCTGACTATTGGATTTACTATCTTTGATATTTCCTCTAATGTTTTGTGTGTATTTCGTAGTATTTTCCATGACCTTATGGTTGTAGTAATATTTTTCTTGGCTTTGTTGCTAATTGCAGGAAGAAATGAAACAAAATGCTTTCCTATTTTACTTTTTGCTAACCTTGGTCTATATGTGTAGCCCAGAAAATCAAAACTTTGCGTAGGAAATTCACTTTTTCTATTGTCATCCTTGCAGTACACAATTTGTGTCTTTTCAGGATGTAATTTTAGCTTATGCTCAGCCAATCTTTCTTCAATTGCTATCTTCATAAATTCCGCCTGCTTCTGAGTCTTACAGTGCACTATCGCATCATCTACATACCTCTCAAATGGTATTGTTGGGCACTTTTGTCTCATCCACTCATCAAATACATGATGCATAAATATGTTTGAGATTATCGGGCTTATTGAACCTCCCTGTGGAACTCCTTTATCCCTGATTACCTTACTGCCATCTGTTTGCTGAATTGGAGCTTTCATCCATCTTTCAACATACAGTATGACCCATTTGCAGTCTGTGTGCTTCTTGATAGCTTGCAATGCCAACTTGTGGTCTAAATTGTCGAAAAATCCTGATATATCAAGATCTATCACCCAATCGTACCTCCAGCATCTTTTACGCGCTGTGTCTACCGCATCCAATGCAGATCTATTTGGTCTATAACCATATGAATCTTCGTGGAATTTTGGCTCTACTAGCGGCTCAAGATACATAGAAGCTACTGTTTGCCCTATCCTGTCGATTACTGAAGGAACACCTAAAATTCTTTGTCCTCTTCCTGTACCTTTCGGTATTGCAACAGCTTTTACAGCTTCTGGAAAATAACTTCCAGATGACATCCGATTCCATAGTTTGTACAGATTATCTTTTAGATTTTCCTCAAATTTTGTTATCGAAACCTCATCTACACCAGCAGCACCCTTATTTCTCGATACTTGTTTATAAGCTCTCCAAATAAGTTGCTTTGGTATATCAAAAGACTTTGTTTTATTCATTAACTCCTCCCTTGCGGTTGATAAATAACTAAAACTAAATAACTCAGCCCCTTCGCTCCATTCCCATTACAGAAACTTCTTCACTACTACGAGCTGATCCGCCCCTGTTTTTCGCATCGGTACTCTCATCCTTAGAGTTTAGCTCCTTGGATTTCTTCCTTATCATCGAAACGACAGGTTCCCGTAGTTCCGCACAATAGCCTAAAATAGATTCATGCCACCTCTATGCCGGACGCCATCTACCCAGTAAACAAGCTCCTGATAGACTTATCCCAGGTTACTACAGAACCCCTGGTTTTGACGCCTCCTAATTGTCATTTTCGACACTTCATCAGTGGTTCACTTTCGTTCATCTCTCTACTTCACACATGATGCATAGTTGCACCTTTTCCATAACGCTCACCACCTTGGCTCTTTACCAAAGCAGCTTATGGTTGTTTAAAGCCTGCTCTTGTAAACCGGCTCCGAGGGGCCCACCCTCTCATCTATCATGCAGCTTCAACACTTTCCATGTCTCTACGGCGCACCTGTAGCTACAACTTTATCAGCTACTTCATTTGTACACTTTGCCTTTTCCTGTTCTCTTATCAGTGTAAGCTCATTTATATCACTTAGTGAGTCAAATTTTGTTGCATCTTCAAATATAAAAGATTGCACGGCACTCTTCTCAACACCTAAGAAAGCACCATTACCAAACGATAATGCCACATCTAATAACTTCTGCATTAAACTGTTTTTAACAATGAATTTAAATAGCTCCTCTAACACAACTGGCACTCCAAAAGTAAAAAATGCTCCTCTCACTAAATAGGTTGTTATTTCATATAACAATGCACCACACAAGAGTGCCAGTGGTCCAAATACTATAAAACCGCAAAGTAAAGGCAATGGCATGGTCTGACCTGATGATATTCTACCTATAAGCTCCATTGAAATTATAAACCCAATAAGTAACATAGCTCTACCTAGATATGTCCTTTCTTTAGAGCGTTTGTTAAAGTTTTTCTCACGTAACTTAGAAAAATCATTGTTAACTCTGACTTCAAAAATATTATGGTTGATTTTTAATTTTAGCTCTAAGTCCTCTATTCCATGATGCCACTTATGACACCTTACAATTTCATCAATTATCGTACTAACTTGATTATTGATTTTGTATAATTTGCTTTCTTGATATAAGTTGCCTTGATAATATTTTTCTCTCAAGTCTACACAATTTAAATTCTTTAAATCACATAAAAAATCTTTGATTTCTTGTGCCATTTTATTAGCATCATCTTCGTAGCCTACAGCTTTCAAAATTGTTACCAAGTGTTTATTTTCAATTTGAGCAATTGTTCTATCTAATGCACGTATATATTGCTTGGATTGAAAATATGAGATGATTTTTTCTTTACATCTATCCTCATTGCCTTCGTACAAACTATTTCTTTTGAAACTGCTGTCATGTTCTTTGGCAATTTCTAATGCATGAACCAATACATTTTGCGCCTTCACACTACTTTCACAGTGACAGTTTCTGATTATGTGTACATACGCTCTTGCACTGGTATCTCCAGATTTATCTATATTGTACGCTTTAGCCAAAAAGACTAAATAGTCAAACCCTGCCCAAAGATAATACATTACCTTTGTTATAGCACTCCCCACAGAAAATAAAGCTGAGCGTGTGCAAGATAATTTACCGTTGTTTTTAATTCTGTTCTCATATGAACGAAGGTATGCCTCTGTACTTTTTAAAATCCTATGTAAATCTTGTTCTGTCTTTTTGACATCAAAATCATTTATATCATGAACTTTTTCATACGTTTCTTTTATCAAATCACTAGAAAACTTCTTCAGAGCTGAATCATCAATATTTCCTAATGCATCAATATTTTTACTAATATAGATTTCTATTTTTCTTCCAAGTTCTTCTCCCATTCTATTTTTTAGCAACTTATTGTATTTATTAGTAGCTGGAAACAAAACTTTCTGACAAAATTTCTGTGGTTCGTTTTTAAAATTTGCTAAGATCTTATTCACAAATAGCTCAACTTCTTCACCTGCAGCAGCAAAAACCATGATTGTCTGCTCTCATTACGCTCTCTATTTCTTCCAAGATTCTGTAGGGCTTCAGATGGATTATTGAACTGACTAACCGAATCTGCAAATATTGATGCAACATGATTATATTCACTATCAAATCCACGACCTTTCGATCCATCTATAACCGTTGTCAACGCATATTTAGCCAATGAATCAAAATCTCTTTTTTCATAATCACAATAAAGAGTTCGATATCCACCTATCTGATTACGTATTATCGCTGAAAAGAGTCTGTTTTCTCCAATACCAAGATCATTTTTCCCAATTCCTGCAAAGATACATTTATTTTGTTTGCAGAAATCAATGAGACTATGTAGTATACCTTCCTCTCTTTCCATGAGGTCATGGAGCTCTTTGCTTAAGCGCCAATTATCAACTATTAAGCTGCATTGCTCATTATCACTTTTACTCAATGCTTCAATTACTGTCTTTATTTGCGGTAAGAGCTCATCTCTAGCAAATTGCTCACTAAAGCCTTTTCTCTCTAGGTAGCTTATAATATTGTTATCATTAGTGGTGCTAACATTCTTTTTAACATCTTCTATCAATTCACTCAAACCTTCTCTTCTTTTTTTATCTAAAGTAATATTATCACACTTCATTAAATATGAGAGAGTAAGATCGATCATTGAATGCATTACTCTATATTTTAGATATTCAGCAGTACTACTGAAATCCACCTTTTCTTTTAATTCAGATATCTGCTCTTCTGTCAGACTAGGATGTTGCTTTTTAACGCAGCTTATAAAGTTCGCTTCGCGTAACTTGAGCCTATAGTCTTGATAAGATATCCCTTCAGGCTGAAATTTATTATACACTTCATAACGTGTACTACCTTCATATACTAAATTATCTCTACCCTGCAACGCAAAGTTAAGATTAACTATACTATTTACATCATCAGCTAAAAGCAGAGCACTTTCTCCAATTGGGCTTTGCACATTCCATCTTATAGAAGTTAATAAATCATCGGTATCAACAAGCTTATTGTAATTAAAAACTTCTTCGCTCTCTTCAACATATTCATGAGCTGGGCTCGATTTTTCTCTAGTAAATAAGCTACGCACGTTAGCAAGAAATCTGGAAAGCAGTTCTTTTGACTCTACACCAGTTGCTTTAGTTAGTACCCACCAAATTGGCAACATTACTATACCAAATATAAACATAGAAATTGTATAATATAAGTTTCCAATCAAAGCAGAATACAGCCAATAATCTGAAGTTAGACCAATTACAGCAGCAACATTACTATTTATAACAGGAAATAATGTAATCATAGGTATTATAGTAACAGCAATATTCACTACAAATGCTAGAGTGAAATTTGTTCTCCTATTGGTTTTTGCAATAACACTTGCTGTTTCGATGGCGTTTGCAATACAACGTCTACTCAATCTTGTCGGGCTGATAACTTTTCCGCATCTATTTAAAATCCTTCTCTTTGGTGTTGCAGTGAGGTAAGTCGTAGGATATTTCTCATCAAGCTTGCACATGTTCTCAAAATCCTGCTGCTTATTAATACTGTCTGCTTCATCAACACTAATCCACAACTTGGTATTTTGGTCTTTTAATTTCTGATCATTTTCTTGCTGTAATAGCAGGTCATGTGTTATTATAATTGTTGTAGGTTCAGTTGCCTGCAGTGCATTTTTAATTTCCTCAGCAGTTTTGGGTGTCCTAATGTTTACAGTAAATGCACTACTCATCATTTTTTTAGCTTGGTTTACTAGATCACTGTTTGGTACTGCAACCAGATGATGAAACCCTGCTTGGGCTAGTACATGGCTCCACATTCCAATATCGTAAGTCTTGCCAAACCCAGTTTCTGCATCGATCAGAACATTACAGTTAGTAGTAGAAGGGTTGCGTAAATGTTCTAATGCCTCTCCAACAACAGGTTTACGACGTGCTACTATTATAGATTCCTTTGTATCATCAAGTTTTATAGATTCACCTTGCAACTTACAGTTGATTTCTTCTAAGCCACTTATAATACTTTGCTTTTCTTGATTGCTGATAGAACTCACACATTATCCACTATAATTATCACAATATTAATTGTATGTTAATTCAGTAAATTGTCAATTCTATAGACAAAAAGCTGATTTCAACTATCATATTAATATGAATATATGCCTCGGAATAATTACTTCTCCCCATGGAATCAAAGGAGCTGTTAAGATAAAAACCTTTACTGAAAAGCCCGAAAATATTTTCCTATATGGTGAACTAATAAGCGGAAGTGAAAATTATAAAATAAGCTTGGTGTCTGTTGTCAGTAATAATTTAGTAATAGCAACAATTAGCGGTGTGAACTCCCGTAATGAAGCAGAACTTTTAAGAAATAAAAAGTTATATATAGAGAGAAATAAGCTACCACAATTAAATGATGAGGATGAATTTTACCAAAATGATCTTGTGAATATGGAAGTAAGATTAGAAAGTAATGAATTATATGGCTATGTGAAGTCTGTACATAATTTTGGCTCAGGGGATATATTAGAAATTTTGGTTATCAGCACAAAAAAAAACATTATGCTATCTTTCACTAAAGAAATATTTCCATACATCAACATGAAGGAAAGATATATAGTAATCAACATGCCAGAATTCATTGGCCAATAAAAATTTTGATATTTGTATAAAGTTATTTATAATCATCAGACTAAATTAAAAGTGTAATTATGGCAGAAAGGGCTAATGATATCAGGCCAGGTCAGGTACTAGAACATAACGGTGGTTTATTTTCGGTTATAAGTATTATGCATACTCAACCTGGTAAGGGTGGTGCATATATACAAGCTGAAATGAAAAATATCCAAACAGGAGCAAAGTACTATGAGAGGTTTCGCTCTGATGCAACAATCAGAAGGGCAATTTTAGATGAAGAGGAATATGTTTATCTCTTTACTGAAGGGAATATCGTAAATCTTATGCATCCAAGTAGTTACGAGCAGATTGTTATAAATTTAGACTTATTAGGGGAAAAGAAGGCTTATTTGCAAGATAATATGAAAATTAAAGTAGTAACTTATCAAGATAAAATAATTTCTGCACATGTGCCTGATCACGTTACACTAACTGTAAAAGGAACAGAGTCTGTTATCAAAGGGCAGACTGTTACTGCTTCTTATAAGCCTGCAATTTTGGAAAACGGAATACGTGTTAACGTGCCTCAATTTATAAAAGAAGGGGATAAAATTGTAGTACATACTCCTGATAATAGCTATTACGAAAGAGTAAAAGAGTAAATGGCCATTTCATCACCACGAATCAATGTGATGCTTGATTCTGTACGAAGTGCCTCCAAGCAGCTTATACGTGATTTTAATGAATTGCAAATTTCAAGCGTTAAGTCAGCAGACTTTATCAATAAAACTTATTCAAAATCCAAGCAACTTATATACGATTGCTTGAAAAACTACAACCAGAACTATGACTTTATTTTTGAAGACGATGTGGGCCAAGATCTAAAAGACGGCAGTTATACTTGGTTTATTATACCTATAGAAGGCAAGGAAAACCTTTTTAGTTGTATGGTTTATTTTGCAGTATCAGTTTGTCTCATTCATAAAAACAGAGTTGTAGCAGCTGTGATTGATGCTCCAGCGCTTAGAGAAACTTTCTGGGCAGAGGAAAAGAAAGGAGCTTTTCTTGAAGATTTCAAATCTCGCCATGTAAAAATGCGGATGAAAGCTCGTGAAGGGGGAATAATAGACATAAGTGGTAATTTGTTAAATAAATTACCACTTGACAATAATAATCTACGCTCCCTTGGCTCAACGGTACTAGGTTTTGCATATCTTGCTGCCGGAAGATACAATGGAATAATTTACTCTGGAATTAATAAATATAAAACTTCACTCGGTAGGCTTTTTCTGCAAGAAAGCGGTGGGAGATTAAGGGAAGATAACGCGCTTGTCATTGCTGGAGATATAAACTAAAGTTCATTCAAAAGAGCAAAAGTCACGTAGTGAAAATAATAAATGGTCTTACCTACCCCTCATTGCAGCAGGGTGGCAAAATAAGATAGACGAGAAAAGACAACTATAGGAACAAATAGGTGTCATTCCAGCACGTGACACTAGAATCCAGATTGTTTAGACTGGATCCTATGGTCAAGCCATAGGATGACAAAAGAGTAAACTTTACCTGTGTGAGCTATAGATCCCAGTGTTAGCTACTTTCATGACAAGAAATAAAGCACTGATTTTGTACATTAACCATGCTTTTAAATAGATACCTTATTCTTGGCAACTTTAAACTCAACAACAGACACAAACAGACAATTTCTCAAAAACTTTTACAAGAGATTTTGTTAAATGCTCTATCATTTCATTTGTATGGTAAGGCGTAGGAGTAATACGGAAGCGCTCAGTCCCCTTGGAAACTGTTGGGTAATTTATATGTTGTACATATATTCCATACTCATCAAATAACAATTTTGATGCTTTTTTGGACAACTCAGGATCGCCAATTATGATTGGAATTATATGAGTTTCTGTTTGCATAAAATTCACTCCTGCGTTTCTCAGTGAGTCTTTTACCTTTTCAACAGACTGCTTTTGCTTCTCTCTTTCAACATTGCTCGATTTTAAATGCTCAACGCTTGCCTTTGCTGCTGCTGCTAAAACGGGTGACATAGCAGTAGTAAAAATAAATCCTGGGGCTGAACTTCTTATTACATCCACCAAGCTCTTTGAAGACGCTATATATCCACCCATCACTCCAAAAGCCTTTGATAATGTACCCTGAATAACAGTTATTCTATCCATCAAACCTTCTCTTTCTGCAATTCCGCCACCGCGCGGTCCATACATGCCAACTGCGTGTACCTCATCCAAATAGGTAATTGCATTATACTGATCTGCTAGATCACATATCGCTTCAAGCGGTGCTACATCACCATCCATTGAGTATACAGATTCAAGTGCTATTATTTTCGGCGTTTTTATATCTATAGACTTTAGCAACTGCTCTAAGTGATCAACATCATTATGCCTAAATATGTGCTTCGGTCTTTTTCCTGATTTTATACCTTCTATCATTGAAGAATGGTTTTTCTCATCTGAAAAAATTACCACGCCCGGAATAACAGACGATAAAGTACTAAGTGTAGTTTGGTTGGCAAGATAGCCACAAGCAAAAGTTAAAGCAGCTTCTTTTTGATGCAAGTCAGCCAAAGACTTCTCGAGCTCAACAACTTCCTTTGTTGTACCTGATATATTTCTTGTTCCTCCAGCACCAACAGATGAATTTTGAATAGCAGCAATGACACTATCGTTTTGTGACATTCCCAGATAATTATTACTGCACCAGACAATAACCTCTCTATTTCTTTCATAATCCATAATATAGGGAAGTTTGCCAGGTAATGACGCAAAATGCGTAAATTCACGATAGCGCCCTTCTTCTTTTATATCTTTGATTTTATTTAAGAATATTTCTTCGTAGTTTACCAAGTTTTTATCTATTAACAATCAATATAATTATAATAAATTATTAAATGATAGACTACTATATTTATTACTTAGACTGACATTCTTCTGTCTGCATAACCTTTTTGACCTGATTATCCTCAACTAAGCTTTTAGGCCTATAGCAGTACGTAATTGTAGCTGCAATAAGACAACAAACTGCAACTGCTATTCCTATTGCTAACATTTCCAAGTAAACTGCAACGGCCACTCCTAATGCAATACCAGCTATTGCAAGTGCAGAAGCAGCTGCGACATACTTTTTTGTGTTTTGTAGATCATTCTTTGAATTGCTTGGTACGGTTGCTGAATAGCCTAAAGATGACATAAATTCCAAAAATCCCTTATTTCCTTGTTTTTTTGCCATATCTAAAGAGCTTTCTTTCAAAGGAGTATTTAATGGTTTCTTAATAATTGGATCATTTTCTAAATACGGGCTTGCACCATTGTCTATTAGCAATTTTGCAGATTTTTTATGCCCTTCATTTATTTTTCGATTATAAGCTATAACATGCAACGCAGTACCAATATACCTACTTTGTGTATTAACATACTTTTTTTTATCTTTTGCTGCACCTATCAAAATGGCAACTACATCAGAATGACCATTATCAGCAGCTAAGTGCAGTGCAGTTTCACCATTATTATCCTGTAAATAAAGATCTGCTTTTTTTTGTAAAAGTAACCTCACTACTTCCAAATTGCCTTGTACAGAAGCATACATCAAAGGAGTAAAGTTATGCCGATCTTTAGCATCAACTGTTGCGCCACGCTCTATTAGCAATTCCGCAACATCTAAATGTCCATCGTACGCTGCTTCATGTAAAGGAGTTACTCTGCTGCCTGTACTACTCACTGAATTAACATTTGCACCGTTATCAAGTAAAAGCTTCACAAAATCTTTATGACCATTTCTAGCAGCTAAATGAAGTGCAGTGTCACCACCTACTTTTGTTTTTGATTTAATCTCAATATTTGCACCACATTCTAGTAAACGCCTGCCAAGCTCAACATCACCTTTTTGTGCTGCAACGTGTAAACGAATAAATCCATCATTATCATAATCTGTGAAACGTTCATTAATATCGTCTAGTAAACTTTCCCTACCAGCTTTTAATTCCTCAGGAATGATAAGTGTTACTTTACCATTTTCATACTCTACTTCACCATTATGAAATTTAAGTGTGAATCTAAGTAAACTGTCTAATTCACATATCTCCTTCTCTGGCTCATCAGAATTGCGTGCCACCATTGATGACTTATAGTTAATGCGTACATAATTCTCATCAGAACAATCGATGTACATGATCTTCTTGTAAGAATCGCTAGAAAGTACCTGATATTTTATTAATATACTATGTATTCGGATAGCAAGGAAAGCCATATACCCCGCTTGATTACAACTTGTGGTTAATTCCTCTATGAGGGAATCATTCGGAACCTCTGCTTTAGCATGTTTAAAAATTTCCGTAAAAACATACTTTGCAAACAGACGTTTATCATCTCCCTCATTATATTTATCATATAACCCTTTAATGAAACTATTATCTATAGTGCGATCATTGATTACAAAAAAATCCGTTCTATATAGGTCTTGATAAGCTGTGTTACCAGACTTTACATCTTCATTATTCTCATTTGCCTTTACTTGACCCAGCAGAGATTGCGTTAGCTGAAATTCTAACGTAGTTACTGCACTAGATTTAGTATCAGAATTATTAACGCCAGATTCCTCTTGACTTTCATTACCTGAATCCTCAGAACGACGGCGCTCTTTTTCCTCTCGTTCTAAAATTTCAAACCCTTCTTCAGTTCCTGAATCCCTAGAATCTGATTTCTTTAAAATTTTGTTTGATTCCTGTGATACAAAATCTGAACCTAACATGTTTTTCCTCACTAATTAGTAGCTAAGCTAAGTGTAGCATTAAATGGCAATTTTGTCAACTTAGCAAGCATCTCTTCGTAGTCTACCAAGTTTTTATCTATTAAAAATCAATATAATTATAATAAATTATTAAATGATAGACTACTATTTCTTAACTTGCTTCTACAGCAGCATTACGAACAACCTCCTCAACATCTGGTCCTTTAAGTGGACCTGAAGGTGCCTTATTATAATAATGTACAGCTATAGCAGCAACTATACAGAAAGCTCCAATGCCTGCCGCTACTCCTGCTACCAGCAAACTAGTACCGAGAACAAAATATGCAACTGGTGCAGCAGCTAATGAAAGTACTCCAGTTACTGCAAACATCCATGTAGCCACAGTAGGCCATTTTACGCTATTCTCTTTTGTGTAAATTTTGTTGCTATTACTAGCTTGCTTATTAGCTACTGATTTTGGTTGTATATTTTCGTTAGCAACTTGTTCTACATGCTTGGCGGGTTTATTAGAAGTTTGCTCTTTTCTGTTATTATCAATTGATATTACGGTATTAACACTTTCATTTGCAAAACCTAATGATGATGATTGAGGTAGAACAGTAAAATCTTCTTCATTGTGTGCAGTACCACATTGACTTTCGGGAATAGGCGATGTACCCTCATCTACAGCTGTAGGTATTGTCAAATTTTGATTATCTTTTTCGTCATTTAGATCATCAGACTTTTCCTCAGTGACCATTGAAAGCATTTCTGCTGCAGTTTCAGGTACTTCTGTTTCATAAATAATATCAAACGAAGGAGGATCTGAAGAAATTCTAGCAGAATCGTCACTTTCAAGTTTAGAAAAATCATCATCTTCAGAACTCAGTGATGGTGAATCCGGCTCGCTTTCTTTACGCTCCACTACAGGAATTTCTTGGCTACTTGCAGTAGCAGCTATATTACCACTCACTGATAATGCAGCAACATGCTCGAACTCTTTTTCAAGAAATATTTTAATTTCTGCGAGTTTGCTTTTAGATACTTTATCTTTCTTACCAACTTCCGTCTTATTAGCGTCTTCTAAGGCTTTATTCAAGATTTGCTTTGTGTCTACACTATTGTCCTCTTTCCTTACCTTTTCCACTAAAGACATTACTTCTTCATAATTAAGAGCGAAGATAGCATCAGACAACATTTCCCCTACGGTTTTTATATTTTGATTACTACTATTCATTTTACCCCTCCTATAATTATTATTATCTATAGTTTCTTCTATTGAAACCTTTTTATTATTCATAATATTTTCTTCTTCATCAACAATACTCCTTTGTGGCCGTTGATTATCAATATTTTTGGATTCTGGATCTTTTTTAATATTTAAATGCAAAGGTGTTTTATCATCTAAACCTTCAAGAAATTTTGTGATTTTTGATCCACTAGAAGATTTTTCCCTGTTTTCTTCCCTTACCAAATATAAACTTTTCGTTCCTACCAGATCTAAAGCTGTTTTGCCATCTCTATCTTTAATGTTCCAATCAGCTCCCTTGTTTACAAGTAATTTTACTATTTCAAATTTATCATGGTAAGCAGCCCAATGTAAAGCTGTTCTGCCATGCCTCTCATCTTGAACATCAACATTAGCACCATTTTCAATAAGTAAGCTTATTAGTTTAAAATTATCACGTGCTACAGCATAATGCAAAGGTGCAATTCCAGAATTATCTATACTATTAATATCAACAACTTTACGATTAACAATTACCTCTGCCGCTTTACTTTCAGGAGCTAAGTGTATAGCATAGTGCAAAAGTTTAGATGAAAAAATAATTCTACCTTCAGCCTCAGTATTCTTAAACCTATTTAGTATCACTTCTACGCATTTTTGATTACCAACAAAAGATGCCCTTTCAAGTTTTTTACATATACCATCCAAAAACATAGTATGATTCGGCTTATCCAAATGCTCTAATAAAAACTTAATATAGCATTGTCCACCAACACCAATAAGTAGCCTATCGAGCCCTTCATCTTGCGTAAATAATATACTTTTATGCGTTTCTGCATATCTTTCCACAAGCGTATCATTAGCTGCAATGGCTAGTAGTGAAAGCTCTTTTACTGAATGATTATAATAACCATTTGTTTCATCATAACTATTATTCAACAGCACATTGTGCGTATGATCAGTCAAATTAAGCTGTTGAGAGCAAAAATCCTTCAAATTACCACAATTCAAATCAGTAATAAATCTATCGCTTTCCTCTATATTATTTATAGTTTTATCTAAATCTGCATAATCACCATAATTTTTTGCTTTATTTATAACGTCTATTAATCCATCAAAGGTTAAATTTTTAGGGGTAATGGTAAATTCTTCTTCATTATGCCTTGGTTCTATATTAACCTGATCTTGAGGCCAAAATAACTCTGTTGCTACAACTGCTGTAACTTCTGCAACACCTACCAATACATTCGCAACATTACCTAAAATGCCTGGATCAGTAACTACTTTGTTTGCTACTTCACTACTATCAGATGAACTCTCAGTAATAGACAAGTCTTCAGCAGCAAATGACTTAGGTCCTTCATTCATATTTTTCTCAAGAGTCTCTGTAATTCTATTATCCTCATCTTCGAAATGCCTATTTATTTCATCTAACAAACTTTTGCCATCAGCTTTGTAATTCTCTAATTGTTCAGGAATGGCAAATGTTACTTTGCCGTTTTCATACTCTACCTTACTATCTCGAAACTTAAGGGTGAACTCTAAAATAGCATCAACCCTGCATATTTCCTTATTCGTATCAAGTTCTCTAACAGGCATACTTGAACAATACTGAATATTGAGAGAACCTTGGCTATTATATACAATACTTATCTTTCTATCGTTGGCATGAGGCAAGCTTAGTTTATGCTTAGAGAATATAGGAGAGAGCTGCATTAACAAAGAGCCATCATACCCAGCCTGATTGCAATTAGTAATTAACTCTTCTAATATATTGTCATTTGGAGTTTCTGCCTTAGCATATTTAAACATTTCTGTGAAAACTTGCTTAGCAAACAGGCGGTAATTTGCATTTTCACTCGAAATTAAGTGATTGCGCTGGCAATATGACTCGTGAACATACGCTTTGCTTATTGTTTGCCCATTAATTACAAAATCCATTCTTTCCAAATCAAGTTGTGCTTGCTTGCCAGAATTTGCATTCCTATTATTCTCACCTGCCTTTACTTGACTTAGCAAAGATTGTGTTAGCTGAAATTCCAATTCAATTGCTCTGTTAGTATTTTGTCCTTCCTCAACCTCTGAACAATTGCCTGAATCTCCAGAATGACGATGCTCCTTAATTTCTTCTCGCCCTAAAATTTCAAACTCCTCTTCAGTGCCTGAATCTCCAGAATGGCGACGCTCCCTTTCTTCTGCAGTATCTACTGCTGGCGGCATGAGCCCACCAAGTAAATTCCACCCCATGTTTTACCCCCTAATTATTAGCTAAACTAAGTATAGCATTAAATAGAAATTTTGCCAAGCAAGTTATTGAGCCTTTTAGCAAATAGACTTACGTCTTCCATCTCTTCACCTTCCACTATACAAGCTTGATAGAACAATAAGTAAATCATATCTCCAAGTGTTGGATTTTCACCATTTTCAGCGTGAGATTCCATTATGTTTCTTATCAAAGGATGCTTAATGTTAATTTCAAGTACTTTTGGCGTGCGGTAATTTAGCTGCTTCTGTTCACGTAAAAAACGCTCCATACGGAGATCCATAGTTCCTTCATCAACTGCTAGACACACAGGACTATCGGTTAATTTCTTAGAGATCTTTACACTTTTTACTAAGCTTCCAAGAACCTTGGTGAAGTATTCGAGTATAGAATCCGCGTTTTCTTCGCTTTTGTTTTCATCTGATTTATTTTCTTCATCTTTCTTACCTTCTTCTGAAGAGAATTTTTCTAAATCAACATCTGCACGAGTTACAGACTTAAATTTTTGATCTTTATATTCATGAATTACGCTAGTCCAGAAATCATCAACTGGATCAACAAATAGAAGCACCTCCAATCCCTTACTGACAAATCCTTCAAGTTGTGGACTGTTTTTCACTGAATCGAGACTATTACCTGTGAGATAGTAGATATGTTCCTGTTCAGGCTTCATTCTGCTTATATAATCATCAATGCTAACTAGCTTACCATCACTGGTGCTATGAAATCTGCAAATGGAAAGCAATGCTTCTCTTTCATCAGTTGGCATAGCTTCGCAAAGACCTTCTTTTAACACCGCACCAAAATTGCCCCAGAATTTTGTATATTCCTCTAAATTCTCTTTTGCTTTTTTGCCGAGCTCTGATATTATGCGCTTAGTTAAAGATTTCCTAATCTGCTCAACTACACGATTATTTTGCAGTGTTTCTCTGCTGATATTGAGAGGCAAATCCGGTGAATCAACCACACCTTTTAAAAAACGCAAGTACTGCGGTATAATCTGCACATTATCTTCAGTGATAAACACTTTATTTACATACAATTTTACAGAGCAGCGTCTATCTGGATGAAATAAATCAAAAGGCTTGATAGAAGGAACATAAAGCAAGTTCGTATACTCTATTGCACCTTCATTTTTATTATGAAATATCATCCAAGGCTCACCGCCCACATGTGCAACACCACGGAAGAAGTCGTTGTGCTCTTCTGGAGTAACGTCATTTTTTGGCTTAGTCCAAATTGCAGCTTTGCTATTTAATTTTTCACTTTTTCCTTCTTCATTTACAAACTCAACGGGAAAATTTATGTGGTCAGAGTAAGTAGTAACGATGTTTTCAATACGGAATTTGTCTAAAAATTCGCTTTCTTCAGGACGCATGATGAGCGTAATTTTTGTGCCACGAGAGATTTGACCATCTAATTTGCTGATTGAATACTCTCCATCTCCTTTAGATTTCCACACCCAAGACTCTTCTTCTCCGGCTTTCCTTGATTCTACTATAACTTCTGAAGCAACCATGAAGCTTGAATAAAAACCAACACCAAACTTTCCAATCAGCTCTACAGCTTGGCTCGAATCTTTATTATTCTTAATTGCATCCAAGAATTTTTGCGTACCAGAACTTGCAATCGTGCCAAGATTATCTATTAAATCTTGCCTGTTCATGCCAATTCCATTGTCGGTTATATACAGCTCATTCTTATCTTTACTGGAGCTAATAGTAATCTTCAACTCATCACTTGAATCTAATAAATCAGCATTTAATTGTGATTCATAGCGCAATTTATCACATGCATCTGATGCATTTGATATTAACTCACGCAAGAAAATATCCTTATTAGTATAAAGTGAATGAATTACTATATTTAGTACTTTGCCTACTTCAGCGTCAAATTTTAAACTTTCAGTTTCTTGTATGTTGTGCATTTTGAGCTCCATTATTAGCCTACTACTCTAATAATTTAAGTATTGCACTGCGATCTTTCAAGGTCACACATGCTAAAATTTATGTGGGCCAACTTATGGTTCCAATGCTAAACTGGAATAAGTACAACCATTGTGTCATGCAAATTAAGAAGAAAGTGCTAGAATATAATATCTCTTATTTGCTTCAAAGATTTGTTAGTCTTTGATTCTTTTTTTTTAAAAGTAGTCTCAAGAGAGATTTTAAGCTTTTTCCATTCTTCTTGACCATTTGGCATTAAATCACTCTCAATCTTCTCCAGTACTTTCTGAGGTGATGAATATAATTCCTCGTACAAATCAGTGTTTACTGACTGTAGTATTACTAAAAATGTAAATAAATTCGGATCAAGTAATTCTTCTTTTGCATGGTTCAAAAAACATAGCTTTATTCTCCTTATACAGTATTGTATTGCCTGCAGTGATAATGAGAAGCTTTCTGCATAAAATATAAAGCTATCTATAATTAAGCTCTTTGATTTTTTCGGTAATTCAGAACTTTCAAACAGTTTTCTTATAAACTGCTCTGTTGGCTGTTTTGGCAAATGCAAAGAGAGATCAGTAAAAGATTTTAGGCTAAAATTTGGTCCAAGTATTGTGCTAATTGCTCTTTGCACATTACTCTTATCTTGGCTAACAGAGATAATGAAAACCAGTCCCTCGACATCAAGCATGTACTTTATGGATTCTAAAAAATCGACAATGAATTTAGGGCGACATATATCAAGATCATCGACCATTATATAAATGTTTTTATCTTTCCTGATTTTATTAACCACATCTGCTAGTTGTATCTTAAAGTCTCTAATGTTCTCTTTTCTCCTTTGGAGAAGATTTAATTCACCCAAGACAAAACCAATGTCTTTCTTATCAGCCTCTTTTGCAGCATCGAGAAATACTGAAAGCATAGCAAGTGGAGATTTACTGATCAGCTTTCCTAATGTATTGAGAGAAAATAGTTCTTGGTTTATGTTTTTGAACTGCTGTATAACACTCCTTTTTACTTTGTATGATGCGAATAGATCCTCAAACAAGAAATGCAAAAAAGAAGGCAATGGTTGATCTAGCGCACTAATATCCCATGCGCTGTAATAAGCTGCAATTTCATTTTGCTGCTCTAGATCCTTTACCCATTCTTTCAAAAAAAATGTCTTACCCCACTTATCATATCCTTCTAAGGATACGATTGAAAAAGACTTATCGATTGTCTTGATTATAGAACTAAATTTACTTGCAATTTGCTTATAACCCAAGCAATCACCTTCCCAATTTATTACCTTAGGCAATTGTTTCTCTTCTTTTTTTCTGAAGGTTATTAGCGATGTAAGTTTTTTTAAGCACATACCTTACTTTATATTTAACTCATACTCTTGTCTTGACGTAAGCGCTATCTTCAGAGTCCCTTCATCTAGGTAGTCAATTTCTCCACCTATCGGTATACCACAAGCAAGGCGCGATATTTTTACATTCGAATTCTTTAGCAATTCAATTATATATTGCGCAGTAACTTGGCCTTCTAATGTCGGATTGATTGCAATAATGACCTCTTCAATTTTAAATTCTGTAACTTTTTTGGGAATGTTATCAAGATTCAGTTCTTTTGGACCTATGCCATTTATTGCTGATAGCCTTCCACCCAAAACATGATACATACCTGAATATATATTCCCTTTTTCAAATGCCCATAGATCACCCAATTCTTCTACTACACACATTAACTTGGTGTCACGCTTTGGGTTAGTACAAATAGAACACGGCGATTTAGTATCTAGGTTTCCACAAATTTTGCACTCTATTATAAGATCCGCTAGCTCTCTAATCAAAGATGCAAGCGGTAGCATGACTTTCTCTTTATTTTGGAGCAAATGTATAACTAACCTTCGTGATGATGATGGACCTAAACTTGGCAATTTAGAAAAAGCATGAACTAAATTCTTTATATTAATGTTCATTTAACAAATTCAGGATATAGTTTATAAAATGATAACATCAAACCTTTCGTAAAGAAAGCTTAGTTTGATTGGCTATGAAAAAGATTTCCCACTTTTTTTTAGAACTGTCTTGAAAAAATTAATGTAATCACAATCTACTGTAACCTAACTCTGATTCAGGTATAACTGAAATTATCTCACACATTTGCGTAGTTACTACGGTACTTCTTTTTTGAAAATGACGTAATTTATTTTTCAACATATTTCTTTCTTCCACATAACTGTCCGATTCTTTATTCAAACTAGAATTTTTTTCTTCATACTTGGAAAGTATTGTATCGATCAAATAATTAAAAAATAATATTAGACCTGTAGTGTTGGAGAGCAATTCAAGAGAATAATATAACATATCTTCACTCACTTCTTCATTTATTATGTCATGAGAATTTTTATACATTCTAAAACAAGAGCCGAAGGCTGCTAAGCATACGCAAGTAAGTTTTGTTTTGTTTAGGACGCACTTAATTCGCGCTAGTTTTTTATTATTATCTTCTAATTTTATACGCAACTCACTAATTTTACTACTATAGTGCTTAATAAACAATTCTATTGCCTCTTTGTTATTAGCATAATTATATGCTTTGTAAGATTCCTTATCCATAAATTCAGTATCTATATCTCTTGATTTTAGAAGCTCTTTGATTACTTCATTCTTGCCAAGAAGCACAGCTTCGTGTAGAGGTGTGTACTCACTTTCAACATCTTTCCTTCTGTTAATATGTTCACGAGTTAAGTAGTCGAAAAGAACTGAAACGCATTTTGAATTATTACCTTCAATAGCCAGAGTAATTACATCTTTTTCGTCTTTGTTCTTAGTATTAATAACTTTAGAAAGCGGCTTTTCATTCTCTTGCTTACGTTCAAAATATTTGTGCTTGTAAAACTCATTTGAACAGTATGGTTCCTTAAGAATAGACAAAAGCTTTTTTACAAAATCAGCACGATTTTTTTTTATGGCCAAATGTAAAGGTGTGTCCTGATTTTTCTTATCTTGCAACAATAAGGCATCATACAAACAGCCCTCTTTATATAGAGAATCAATCTCTTGGTCAAAATAGATATCTTCTTCTTCTCCTTCACAGATATTTAATAGCCGTGACCCTATACTTTCTGTAGTACTGTAATCAATTGCAGAGCTACGTTTCACTTTAGATTGATAAAGGTTTATGTTCATACTACCCCTGCCTTTAAACAACCCAGCTATACCTCTAAACAGTTCAGCTATACCTGATTCACTCCGAGTGGCACAAGGTGTTTCATCTGGAATGTTAATCTCAACATTTTCACTAGAAAAAAGTTCTAAAACATGCGAGCTGCTTCTTCTACTGGAAAAAGGCACATCGTTCTTTTTATCTTTAATCTCAGCACTCTTTGCATTCAAAGAATTTAGAGAGTTAGCTAAACAATCAAGATCTGTAGCATTTTTAGACTCAAGGTCTTCTGCTTGAAAATTTGCTGCAGTGTTTATTTCACCTTTCATATTTCTTTATTTTACAGGGATTGCATTTCAGGTAGGGTATCTCATCTTTAAAATTTTTCAACTCTATTTAAATTTTTTTAAAATAGTTTTTGATAAAAATATTTATGACACTAACTTTTTGGTTCTCTTGTTAAACTTTTACAAGACAGAATTATTTTATAGCTAAAAAAATTACTTCCGCGTATTTTGAATCCAATTATAATTACAATTAGAGATATTTATTGAGCTCAAAAATCTATCTCCGTCTGCAGACCTTTTTTATTAAACTCATAAAAAATGTAGCGTATCCTCTTCAGTGTATACTTAATTTCTGTCATATGTGCGCTGCATTTTTTTCTAATCTTTTTTACAGGGGGATTTTATGTCCAGAATTCCAGATATTTGACCTTTACTTTAGCTAATAAAAACCAACTGGTACCTGCGGTTTTTATAGCTACGTTTCTCAAACAAGTTTCAAATGAATAGATTTCTTGCATAACTGGAATTCAAAAGTTGATATCATTCTAGCGCGTGACGCTAGAATCCAGTCCTTTTGTGCAAAAAACGTTGTAAAGTGTTTACCAACTTAGTTGGATCCCAGTGGGCTTTGTTGCATCGCTCAAGTGAAAAGAACTGGCAGTTACTGACAAAATTCATTATAAAACAGCCATTTAACTGTTGAAGAAAAAATATGCCACAGAAAATGAAAGTCAGTAACCAAAACGAATATAACAAATTCCTTGAAAAAAGGGGGAATATTTTTCGTTACATCGATGAAGCTATCGAAAATTGGTATGAAAATAGTCCAAAAATGCAGGGCGGCAACTATATTTATAGTGATAAAGTTGTGATTTTAGTGCATATAATCGTCAGTTTCTTTAGAATTGGTTTAAGACAAACAGTCGGGTTTATAAAAGGATATCTGCAACAAATAGGAAAAAATTTGCAGCTATTCACAAGCATCAAAAAAAACTTAATATTAAGATAAATGATTGCAGGATTGATAAAAGCAACATGGAAAATATTGAAATTATCATAGATAGCACAAATTTACAGTAACACTCCTGGCTACAGTAAGGAAAACAGTGCAGATAGAAAGTACCGAAGCTACGAGCAAGTAAGAAAGTTACATGTTATGTTAAGTGTGAATAGTAAAAAAGCTATAGCTGCAAGATACAGTAATGGCGTCTACTCTGACCACTTGCGATTTGCTTGAAGAAGTTAATTTTCAGCACAAAATAAAAGCATTATATGCAGATAGGGCATACGATAGGCAAAAACTTTATAAATTGTGTAAGAAATACGATATAAAGACAAAAGTTCTACCAAAAAAGGATGCAGCAGAACATTCAAAAATAGATTATATGTCTGACAGAAATGCTGCTATTAGGTTAATAAAATTATATGGACAAGATGGTGTAAAAGAGTGGAAAAAGGAAGTACATTATGGGAAAAGATCTTATATAGAAGGATTTTTCTCAAGGTTGAAGCAAGTATTTGTTTAGGAATAAATCTGAGATAAATCGAGAAAAAGAACTAAATGCTATTTGCTTAATAAATTCACTGATATTGGTATGGCTAAATTTGAGATAGTTACATGAATTTACCATAAATCACCATCTCATAAAGTGTGATGCAACAAAGCCATCCCAGTGTCAGCTACTCTGATGACAGAAGAAGAGTATTTTAGGTAACAGCTGTTTACTCCAAAGTAATGTTGCAAAAGGTCTAACATATAAATTATAAGACTAATATAGAATATACCTTGCTAAAAAAAAAAAAAAGTATAACCTTTTATAAGGTATGCAGGCAAAAATTCTGTAACTTGGTCAGGTCAGAAATGAAGCAACCATATCAGAATCTTTTTGGGTTGCATACCTATTTGTACTATTTGTTTTATTCTAGGCTATGAACATAGCATTAAAATATCGTCCTAGTAGCTTTAAAGATTTAGTAGGTCAAGATATATTGGTGCGTATACTAGAAAATGCTTTTACTCTCAACAAAATTCCACAATCTATACTGCTTTCTGGTAGCAGTGGAATTGGTAAAACCACCACTGCAAGAATAATAGCTTTATGTTTGAATTGCTCATTGGGGCCAACTTTTGAACCTTGTGGATCATGTACAAGTTGTCTGGCAATAAAAAATTCAAGCCATCCAGATGTAGTTGAAATCGATGCGGCAAGTCACACTAGTGTTGAGGATGTTAGAGCGATCTTGGGAGATATTTGCTATTTACCAATAAGTTCTAAATTTAAAGTTTACATTATAGATGAAGTACACATGTTATCCAGTAATGCATTTAATGCATTACTTAAAACTCTAGAAGAACCACCATCTAGCGTAAAGTTTATTCTAGCAACTACAGAAATAAAAAAGATACCAATAACTGTTATTGCACGTTGTCAAAGGTTTGACTTACATAACATTCCTTCAGCTAAGATAATGGAGCGTTTAAATGATATTGCACAAAAAGAAAATTATTTTATTGAAAAAGAAGCATCGGAATTAATTGCGCACCACTGTAGCAATTCAATGCGTAACGCTTTATTTTTGATGAATCAAGCAGTGCTATATAGCAAAGATGGTACAATATCCACTCAAAGTGTTACAGACATACTTGGTCTAGTAGATAGAAACGTTATATTTGATCTACTGGAAGCAGTATTAGACAGTGATTTACAGAAGGCTTTGTTAGTATTCGACAATGTGGTAAAAACAGCAAATCCGCTCAATATTTTTGAAGATCTACTGCAAACAATCCAGTTAATATGCCGTTTTTTAATTACAAAAGAGATTGATACAGAATATGAGAAGAGCAGAGTAAAAGATTTGAGTGCAAAAAAGTCTTTAATATTTTTTTCGAGATTGTGGAAGGTGCTGCTTAAGGGTATTCAAGATATAAAGGTTTCAACATGCAATGAAATTGCCGCTGAAATGATATTAATTAGCCTTTGTTATCTTTCTGATTTGCCTTCTCCGGAACAGGTGATCAAAAAAATTCTTTCACAGAATGTAGAGCAAGGAAATAGACAGGGCAGACCTGTTGCACCTTCCCCCTCTGTCGTCCAAGTAGCTGACTACTCGGATCCAAAAAAATATGTGGAAAAACCCCACTCTGTCATCCCAGTGCGCGACACTGGGATCCATGTGAAAAATAAACAACAAAATTACGATTTTGATAAGATTTTGCAACTATTAAGGCGAAGTAACCAAATTTATCTTTACAAACAACTGTGTAGTAATCTAAAATTAATAGATTGTAAATTTGGGTATTTAAAATTAAAAGCTGTATCTAACTTGAACAGTAATTTTTGTAATGACTTGAAAAGTTACTTAAATCAAGCTACTAATCAGGAGTGGGTTATTATAGTTGATACGAGTTATATGAATAGGGAAGTGAGTAATTTAAATTATGCACCTGTAGTTAAGGATATATTAAATACGTTTAAAGGTGCAAAGGTAGTTAATATAGAAAATAAGGAGTAGGTTGTGGATTTCAGTCAAATAATGAAGCAAGCGCAAGAAATGCAAAAAAAGCTTGCGGAAGCCCAAGAAAAATATATTGGAAAAGAGTTTCAAGGTATTTCTGGTGGTGGCAAAGTTTCTATATTAGTGGAAGTTATAAAAATAGGTGGCTATAAAGCTAAAAAGGTAAACATAGACTTAGAGCTTATGAGAAATGAAGAAAAAGACATAGTAGAAGATTTAGTGACAGCAGCGTTTAATGATGCCATTAAAAAAGCAGAAGAAGATATGGCAAATGCAACCTCTGATCTTGCAGGTATGATGGGGTTACCACCTGGATTTAAACTTCCTTTTTGAATTTATTTCTATACTACTGAAATTTCTTTTAGTGTAAGTATTTTTTTTCTAATATTTCCAACGCTAGTACTTCTTCATATAATGCACCTATAGCTAGCACAGCCCTACGTCATACCGCCGCGGTATAGATTCCGCTAACAAGTAGCGGAATGACGAGGTCTTTCGATAGTAAATCTTACCTATGTTAGCTATACCAAAAAATCAAGAGTAAAAAAAGTAGAGTAACTCTATTTATTAATTAATAAAATCTTTGTATTTTCCTAAAAGTTAGTTAAGATACAGAAGGTTTTGTGTTATTAAGTTAGCACTTGACTTAACTTTAGTTATTATTTAGACTGCTAAAGTGGAATTTTAATTTTTTTAACGAGGGCAATTATGCATTATAAAAAGTTTTTTTCGGCAGCTGCTTTAGCGACGTTGCTAAGCCTATCAAACTCTGCTTTTTCATCAGACCCTATTGGTCCAATAAGTGATGAAGAAACTAGCTACTATGTTCGTTTACAATACAACGGTGAAATTTTACCTCTTTATACAAAAGTTAATGGTATTACAAATACAACAGGTAAAGAAAAGGATAGTCCCTTAACAAGATCTTTTATAGCTGGTGGTGGTGCATTTGGTTATAAAATGGATGACATTAGAGTTGATGTTGAAGGGCTTTACTCACAATTGACTAAAGATGCAACTGTAGTATCTGATAACAAGGCTGCAGATAGTGTAACAGCGTTTTCAGGATTGGTTAACGTTTATTACGATATAGCGATTGAAGATATGCCTATCACTCCATACGTTGGTGTTGGTGTTGGTGCAGCATATATCAGCAATCCTTCAAAAGCTGATGCAGTTAAAGAGCAAAAAGGATTTGGTTTTGCTTATCAAGCAAAAGCTGGTGTTAGCTATGATGTAACTCCAGAAATCAAACTCTTTGCTGGTGCTCGTTATTTTGGTTCTTATGGTGCTAGTTTTAATAAAGAAACAGTATCAGCTACTAAAGAGATCAACGTCCTTTACAGCGCTGTTGGTGCGGAAGCTGGAGTAGCGTTTAGTTTCTAGTCTATCTTTGTCTTATTATCCCAGTGGGTTTTTCTTGTCATTCAAGTAGCATGACACTGGGATCTAGAAAAAAGAAATGTGAATTCCAGTGTTTGAGCACTGGAATAACACATTATTTATTTAATGTAGTTTTTATCGTTACACGCTGGCAATTTTAATTCTACATTTAGGTAGCTGTTGTTAAGATCTCAACTAGATATAAAGTTATGCTTTTTTAATTAAAGCTTGAATTTTTCACTGAAAATCAATATATTATATGTACAGAGTTTTAATTTAAGTTATTATGTTGACCCCAGTAGCAAATTTATGTGTTAATAGTAGCACTAATCTCATGCAATATATTGCTGAAGTGCGAAAATTTCCTATGCTTTCCCAAGAAGAGGAAGTGCGATTAGCAAAAAATTGGCAAGAATACCAGGATATTTCTTCTGCTCACAGGTTGATTACTAGCCATTTGAATTTGGTAGTAAAAATTGCAATGAAATTTAAGAATTACGGTCTATTGTTGATGGACCTGGTCATGGAAGGAAATATGGGTTTAATGCATGCAGTGAAAAAGTTCAATCCTGACTTGGGATTTCGTTTTTCAACTTATGCAGTATGGTGGATTGAAGCTTCAATGAAAGACTTTATATTAAAATCTTGGTCACTTGTAAAAATAGGTACAACGCAAGCACAAAGGAGATTGTTTTTTAGTTTACGTAAAATAAAAAAAAGAATTTTACAATACACAAACAGAGAAACTTTGAGTAAAGAAGAAATAAAAGCAATATCAAATGAGCTTTCTGTATCTGAAGAAGATGTTGTACAGATGAGCTATCGTCTGGCTTGTAAGGATCAGTCGTTAAATAATTGTATAAAAATAGGTGATGACTCTAAAAAGGAGTTACAAGATATGATTCCGTGTAATTTAGTTAGTCAAGAAGTAGCTTACCAGAATCATGAAGAAAAGGCATTAAAAGAAACAATTTTAAGCAATGCGCTGGCAAGTCTTAATGAAAGATCAAGAGACATTTTCATTAGCAGATATTTATCTGAAAGTACTCAGACTTTGGATGAGCTTAGCAAAAAATATTGTGTTTCAAGAGAAAGAATAAGACAATTGGCTAAGCAAGCAATGAGTAAGGTAAAACAACATGTAAAATCAGAGAGTTTGAAACTTGGTTTACATGCGTAGTCTTTTTGTATTTCTAATACTTTTTTCAATAGGTACTCTTGCATCGGTTAGTAACGTACAACTGAAGGAAAAATATAAAGATTGGCTTGTGTACACTGCATTGGAAGATGGTGAAAAAGTGTGTTATATTGTATCTCATCCTAAGAAAAAAAGTGAACATTATACAGCCGATCGCAAGCCGTATGTAATGGTCAGTTACGTTGATAAAAAAGCAGATGAGGTGAGCGTCACTTCTGGCTTTCAGTATAATAATGAGCCTGTAGTTCTCAATATCGATAAAAAAATTAAATATCAATTGCCAATAATACAGGGAAGTCTTGCGTGGACAGATGATACAAAAATGGACCAAGATTTGATTCTAAAAATGAAGCAGGGATTATCAATGGTAGTTAATGGAAAAGTAAAAACAGCAAATGTTGATGATACTTATTCCTTGCTTGGCTTTCAAAAAGCGTACCAAAAAATGCATGACTTATGCCATACAAAGCAAATTATTGATCACTAAAGTATAAGATAGGCTGTTTTGTCTCTCAGACAAAAATATGGATATCACTTTACATAGAATATGAATATCATTTAAAATATATTTTTGAGAATTAATATGTCAAAAATTGTAGATATAGGAATCAAAGAACAAAGTTCTGTGTGTGAACAAATGCGTTTTAGTGTAAGTCGTGCAAGCCTTTTAAATACGCTATCCAGGGTAAGTGGAGTGGTTGAAAGGCGCAACGCGATAGATGTTTTAGCGTGTATAAATATCAAAGCACAACATGGCAGCATAAAATTGAAGGCTACTGATCTTGACATTTCAATATTTGCCTCACTTACTGCAAATGTATCAGCAGAAGGAGAAGTGAAAATCTCAGCACATACTTTACATGACATAGTGAAAAAATTGCCAACTAATTTGGATGTCAATTTCGAAATGAATAATCAAGGAAAATTATTGATATCCTGTGGAAATGCAAATTTTTCTTTACCGAACGTAGTTTCAAATAACTTCCCTGTTCTTGAAGAAGGTGATCATCAATACGATTTCACTCTACTAAGTGCAGATTTGGTAGACTTGTTGACTAAAACGAAGTTTGCTGTGTCGCTGGATGATACAAGGTATAATTTAAACGGGATATATCTGCATACAGATGAGCAATTTCTGTACTGCGTTGCAACTGATGGCCACCGTTTATCATGTATAAAAAGGCCTAAACCTGAAGATATCAACGGAGAATTTGGGGTGATCATTCCACGTAAAACTATCATGGAACTGTTGAAAGTATTGGGTGATTGTAATGAGATAAATATAAAACTTTCAGATAGAAAAATCAAATTTACATGTGGTGAGTATATTCTAATATCAAAATTGATAGATGGGACTTTTCCAGATTACAAAGCTGTCATTCCAACGTCTCAAGATAAACAAATGATTGTTGAGAGTAGCAAACTTGCTAGTGTTATAGACCGAGTTTCCGTTGTTGTGTCCGATAAAATAAAATCAATTAAATTTTCATTGCAAGAGAATTTATTAACTCTACATTCAAATTCCCAAGAGTGCAGTGATGCGACTGAGTCTATAGAGGTGGATTACGATGGAGCTCTTATGGAAGTAGGATTTAATTCTCGTTATTTGCTTGATGCTTTATCTTGTATAAAAAACAAATGTAAGGTCAGCCTATCAGATGGTAATAGCGCTACAATTATCACTGATGAAGATGATCCAAGTGCACTATACATAGTGATGCCAATGAGGACTTAAGCTAGTAATCTATCTTTACTAAGTATAAGCCGTGAGACGGCGCAGTGACCCCAGCGGCGTTTCTTTTACATTGACTTAATATGTTTAGCATTTCTTGTGGATTAGTTCTATTTTTTCCAAATTCAACTAAAGTACCAACAATAATCCTCACCTGGTTATGTAAAAAGGAAATCGCAGATATTTTGATGTATATGTGACTTCCGTTTTGTACTATATCAATATCATCGATTGTTCTGACCGGATTTGTAGCTTGACAATCTTTTGAGCGAAAGCTTGAAAGATTATGTTTTCCAAGCAGGTGTCTAGCAGCTTCACGCATGATGTTTACGTCAAGTGGGTTAAATACTTGCCACACATAACCGATTTCTAGAGCTGCAGGAGCGTAGCGATTAATTATTCTATATTCATAATATCTTTTTTTTGCTGAAAATCGTGCATGAAATGCATCATCTACAGCTTCTGCACTAAGCACAACTATAGGAATCGCTTTTAAGTGATAGTTTATTCCATTTCTTATTCTGTAAAGCTCAAATTGCCTTTCCATATTGAAATGAGCAACTTGCCCTAAAGCATGAACCCCTGTGTCAGTTCTGCCACCACAATGCAAAGAGACTCTCTCGCCACTGAAATTAAATATAGCGTTTTCTATGGTTTCCTGAATTGAGTTAGCAGAGTGTTGTTGCTTTTGCCAGCCAGAGAAACCACTACCATTGTATTCTATCGTTATTTTGTATCGCACTACAAAGTCTATCTATCTAATTTTAGGTAACTAACGTTCTTCGTTATTAAAAAACCCTTGGCAGATTGGTTGCGTTCAATTACCATGGAGACTATACAAGTTAATAAATGATCCATGGCACATAATCCAGAAGAAAGAAATAATGATAAGCAAAAAGCACTAGATAATGCAATAAGTCAAATTGAAAAAGCATTCGGTAAAGGTGCAATAATGAAGCTAAAGCAAAACCCTGTAGAAAAAATAGACACGATATCTACAGGGTCGATTGCACTTGATTCAGCTCTGGGTGTTGGGGGATTGCCAAAAGGACGTATAATTGAGATATTTGGCCCTGAGAGTTCTGGTAAAACTACCCTTGCTTTGCATGTAATTGCTGAAGCACAGAAAAAAGGAGGTTTATGTGCATTTATCGATGCGGAACACGCACTGGATGTTATATATGCTCGTAAACTTGGAGTGAAAACTGATGATTTGGTAATTTCACAACCAGACACTGGAGAGCAGGCGTTGCATATTGTTGAGTATTTAGTGTGTTCTAGTGCAGTTGATGTAATAGTTATTGATTCTGTTGCAGCACTAACTCCAAGAGCTGAAATTGAAGGGGATATGGGCGATCAGCACATGGGATTGCAAGCAAGGCTTCTAAGCCATGGACTCAGGAAACTAACTTCTGTAGTTTCAAAAGCAAACTGTATATTGATATTTATCAACCAAATTCGTATGAAAATAGGAGTAGTATATGGAAATCCTGAAACTACCACTGGTGGAAATGCGTTAAAATTCTATACTTCTATAAGACTTGATATAAGAAAAGTTGGTGCGATAAAGGATAAAGAGAATATTACGGGTAATGAAACAAGAGTTAAAGTTGTAAAAAATAAAGTTGCTCCTCCATTTAGAGAAGCAAAATTCGATATAATGTACAATGAAGGCATATCAAAATTTGGAGAAATAATAGATATAGGAGCAAAGCTTGGTGTGCTTGAAAAGGCAGGTGCTTATTATTCATATAACAATACGCGTCTTGGCCAAGGAAGAGAAAATGTAAAAAGTTACCTCAAGGCAAACAAAGAAATTGCAAATGAAATAGAAACAAAAATCAGAGATTTATTTAAAAATCACGATAACTCTATTGCAATAGAAGAGGAGCGTGAACAACTTCTAGAAGAATCAGTATTCTAATCTAGATTAGGGTGAAGTTTTAGTATCCATTCAGATGCATGGATAATGTGCAAATGTTGAAATCAGTGCTTCTTTTCTTGTCGCCTAAGTAGCCCTTTTGGTGTCATCCCAGTGCTTGACACTGGGATCTAAGAAAATTCACAGGCAAACTAATTCGGTAAGCTTATGCTAAATTAATGAGCTTAAATGAAAAATTGGATCCCAGTGTCAAGCACTGGGATGACACCATTTGTTACGCAAATTGTCACAATGTTCGTATAGCTGTGTGTTTGCACACTGACTATTTGTTCCTATATTTTTGTCTATCTTATTTTGCTACCCTGCTGAACGGATACAAGTTTTATATTGAATAGGATGTCCTGTTCAATTGCTATATTTCACACTCTCCCAACTGAGTTGATAAAAGCTGCGATATCTCCTTGTAGCATTAGGTGTATATTTTTTGCTATTTTTTCCACTAAGAGGATAACATTATCAAAATTTTCAAATTTTGATAATACATAATCTGCTAAGCTTTTCCGATTTTCAGGCCTACCTACTCCAAATCTCAAACGCCAATAATCGTTACCAATAAAGCTATCTATAGACTTAAGTCCATTGTGTCCAGCAGAACTACCACCTTTTTTTACTTTTATTCTTCCAAATTTCAAGTCAGCATCATCATGTATGACAACAATATTGTCTAGCGGTAATTTGTAAAAATTTTTTATTTTTGCAACAGGAATACCTGAATTATTCATAAATGAATAAGGTTTTATCAGCATGATTTTATTATTATTAATTATGCCAGAGGTTATCAAGTAATCAGCTTTATTAGAAAATGACTGAAAATTCCAATATTTGTGAATTGCGTCAATAACTATGAAGCCAATATTATGGTGAGTTAATTCATATTTACTACCAGGATTACCAAGCCCAGCTATTAAATGCACTACTCCTCTGTTTTTGTTTGAGGCTCTTCAACATCACTATCAGCAGCAGAGATTGTTACAATGGTGAAATTTTCTTCCTCATGAGCTACAAATTTAACACCTTCTGGCAATTTTACATCATTGATATGTATAGACTGACCAATCATTTTGCCAGACAAATCAATTTCTATGACTTGAGGTATTTTCTCAGGAGAGCATTTGACAGTAATAGAACGACACAAAACATTAAGCACTCCACCTAATTTGATTCCTGGTGATTTACTTTCATTGATGAATGATAAAGGTATATCTATTTTAATTTCACTACCTTTATCAACAAACTGAAAATCAACATGTTGCACAGTATCCTTTACTACATGCCATTGAATATCACGAACAAGAGCATATTCTTTTTTCCCTGAAATATCTAGTTCTATTAAATGTGCAGAAAGAGCACCTGATTTATATTGTTTAGTAAATTCCTTTGCAGACAATGTCAAATTTACGTTATCATGCCCTTTACCATATATAACTGCAGGTATACTTCCCTTCTCCCTCAGAACCTGAATCGCTTTCTTTTTTTTTACATCACGTAACTCTGCATTAATTGTTACCATTTCTTGCTGTGCCATCGATTACTCCTATTCAGCTAATCCTTTTTATATAATTTAATAATATAACATAAAAATATTTATTTCAAACTTCATTCTTTCACACTAATTCTTTGTGGAAAAATTTATTTAGATATATACTTAAGATTACGTAGTAAGAGCTATGAGTATTAACGATCAAGTAGTTTTTAAGATTTATAAGCCAACAAAAACTGCAACACAATCTGGCTTAGGTAATACAAAATTCTGGTACCTAAAAATTGAGCCTTGTTCTTACTATATTGAACCTTTGATGGGATGGGTTGGCTCAAAAGATCCCCAAAAACAGATTGTATTAAAGTTTGATTCTCTTGAAAAAGCAATATCTTACGCAAAGAAACACAACACAAAGTACACAATTGAAATGCCAAAAGATGTTAAAAGACTGCCAAAATCTTATGCAAATAATTTCGTATCAAAGTAAGTTTTATCGTAGTGTGTTTATCTAAAAACCTAAACCTAATCGTTACTATGATTTTGCTAACACACTAAGGTCATTTAGATAGTCGAACCTGGCTAGCTAGTATCAAAGAGTTATTTTTTAGGTATTTCTCCGTAAGACTGCAAGTTTTTTTGGATTACTCAAATAACTTCATTCTGCTTGAAGAACTTTTATGTTGCTTTGCACTAAATTAATTTCACGCTTTATTTGTGTTAGCTATTTATTTAGTGATTGGACATATAATTTTACCTTAAATAATCCTACAATGCTGAAGAAAAACATAATTATTGAAATGGCACGAAAGGTCCTCATGATAACCTCTGTATAGCTCTTAATTTTGCTGAACGCGCACGCGGATTTGCATTTATTTCTTCCGCACTTGCTTTAATCACTTTTTTGTTTAAAAGGGAGAATGTCTTGGTAGGTCCTGGTTCACACAAATCTTTAAAAAGGGTTTTAACTATACGATCTTCTAGAGAATGAAAGGTAACTACAATTAATTTGCCGTTTTCACTTAAAATCTCAGATGCAGCTTTAATACCCTTTTCAAGCTCTCCTAGCTCATCATTTACCCATATTCTGATTGCCTGAAATGTCCTAGTTGCAGGGTCAATCTTGCTTTTTCCACGAAACACTACAGAACGTACAATATCCGCAAGTTCAAATGTAGTTTTGATAATTTTCTTCTTCCGCGCATTTACTATCGCTCTTGCGATTTTACGAGAATGACGCTCACCCCCATAATTATATATAGTGTTCGCAATCTCTTCTTCACGTAAAGCGTTAACAAACGTCGAAGCATTCATATGAGAATAGTTATCCATGCTCATGTTAAGTGGGCCATCACGTAGAAATGAGAATCCTCTATCTCCATTATCAAGCTGCATAGATGAAACTCCAACGTCGAAAACTACTCCATTGATACCTTTAATATTATTACTATCTAATAAATTTTTAATATTACTAAATTTCTCAATAAATAGATTTATTCTATCAGGGTATTTAACGTTCAGATCATCATAAAATTTCGTAACTGTTTCATCCCTATCAATTGCGTACACTTTGCAATCAGCGGATTCCAATATTGCTTTGCTATATCCTCCAGCCCCAAATGTAGCATCTACATATATGCCACCACTGTGTGGTGCTAATTGAAATAGCATCTCTTTTAACAAAACTGGAGTATGTGTCATATCAAGAGACTTTGTGCACTTAAATTAAAATAACTTTCTCGCCAAAAAATATATGGAAATATATAGGTATAGTATAAGAATATTTAAATATAATCAACGATATAAAAATTTAATAAGATAATATTATTAATATAACATTTACATAATTCACGTTTGAAAAAGTAAGTAATATTACTATAATATCAAACAAATTACGGAAGGTTTCGTGCAACAAATAACAAAAGTAATACTATCAAGTTTAATTTGTAACACTTTGTTGTGGTATGATCACATGCTTTTCAGCCATCTAATAAGCATAATCGGAGATGTGTTTTTTCCATCAGACGACAAATTAGTCAGCATACTTAAAGCTTTTGGAGTGTTTGCAGTGGGTTTCTTAATAAGACCAATTGGTGCTGCTATATTTGGCCACATTGGCGATAAATATGGAAGAAGGATTGCTCTATTTCTCTCTATCATATTGATGACTCTATCAACCGTACTTATTGCATTTGTTCCAGGCTATCAGAACATTGGGGTACTCGCATCAGTACTGGTGGTATGTTTAAGATTATTGCAGGGTATATCTCTTGGAGGAGAGGCAGGAAATGCCCCATTTTTAATAGAGCATGCTCCTAAAAATAAAAGAGGATTCTTTGGCAGTATTGAAGTATTGAGCGCAATTCTTGGCTCAATATTAAGTCTTATAGTGGTGCTTATATGCAAAAAAGTATCCGATTTTGAATCTTGGGGATGGAGATTGCCTTTTATTTTCAGTTTTGTAATAGGATTAATCAGTATATATATGAGATATATACTCGATGAAAGCCCAGAATATAAAAAGCAGGAAAAGCCACATGAATTACCGTTAAAAGAACTATTAAACGGCTATAAAAAACCTTTTTTAATATCAGTTGGAGTTGACATAGTTGAAAATGCATCTCTTTACATATATTTAGTGTTTTTTAATGTACTTGCATCAACAATAAACACTCACTTTAATCACGCAGTAGAAATATTGAATCAGGTTGCACTTGGAGGATTGACTATACTATTTGCAATACTTTCTGATAAGGTAGGGAGAGAAAGAGTCATGAAATTTGCATTTGTAACTTTTATAGTAGTAAGTTATCCAGTTTTTTCAATGATACTAAGTGGTAATAATTTGCTCACCATAATGGCGCACGTTCTTTTTATAATCCCAATAGCTGCTTCTCTTGGTCCTGTTAGCGCGTTTATGTGCGAATTATTCCCAATAAAGGTACGATACAGTGGATTTGGTTTATCAAGAAATATAGCTTCGGGATTTTTTGGTGGTCTTGCACCATTTATATGCACAACTATTATCAAAGTTACAGGACAAGGAACTTTAGCAAGTTTTTACATGATTTTCTGTGCACTAATTGGGTTAGTTGCTATATCACAAGTTAAGAGTTAGGTTTTTTCAAAAACCAAGTGTTTAAAAAATCTAATCATAAGGTGGAAAATGCCAATTTTTAGGTGATAGTGTAAATATTTCAACTCCATCTTTTGTGACTCCAAGCGTATGCTCAAACTGTGCAGAAAGTGAAAGATCACGTGTTGTCACTGTCCAGCCATCTAGCTTGCTGAGCAGAGTTTCATGTTTTCCAGCATTGATCATTGGTTCTACCGTAAAAAACATGCCTTCTTTTAAGATAAGATCCTCACCTTCATCATAAAAATGTACAACATTTGGTGGAGCATGAAAAACCTTTCCTATGCCATGTCCACAATAATTGCGTACGATAGAATATCCAAAATCTTCAATATATTTTTCTATAGCAAATCCTATTTCATTTAACTTATTGCCGGGCTTAACTTGTTTTATCGCTTCCATTAGCGCATTGTAGGCAGCATTACACAAACGCTTTGCTTTTATTGAGGGTTTACCGGTCCAAAACATGCGACTTGTATCACCATACCAGCCATTTAAAATCACTGTAACGTCAATATTTAAAATATCTCCATCTTTAAGAGGTTTATCATCAGGAATACCATGACATACAACAGCATTTTTCGAAGTACAAATTGATTTCGGATATCCCTTATAATTCAGTGGTGCTGGAATTGCACCTGCATTGATTATAAAATCATGACATAGATCATTTAATTCATTAGTTGTTACGCCTACTTTGACGTATGGTGCAATAAAATCAAGGGTTTCAGCTGCAAGCCTGCCAGCTTTACGCATAAAGTCAAAGTCTTCTTGTGAATGTATAGTTATGTTCATATCTTCCATTTCTTATTATAATTCACATCTTGCATAGTAGATAATGTCATTCCACTGCTTGACACATAATTGTACGAATATTGAATGCAAAAGTACAAAAAATAGTGTCATCAGAATGCCTTTTTTTCCTGTCATCCCAGTGTCAGCTACTCTGATGACACCAAAGGGGCACTTGGATAGAGGCTACTTGAATAACACCATCATAAGGTGAAACTAGATTCCAGTGTCAAGCACTGGAATGACAAGGAAAGGGCTACTTGGATGACAAGAAAAAGGACGCTGAGATGAAACCAAAGAGGCTGACACCACCATAAAGTAAATTCCACTAACACTATAGGAGACTAACATGAACTTTTTAAAATTTATCGAACTATGCTTTCAAACGGTAATGCCGGGGTGTGAGTATAACAATTATCATTATATAAAAATCATAGCAGACAGGCTTGAAGCAGCAGGTACTGGCACAGTGAAGCGAATAATATTCAATATGCCCTCCGCGCTCAATGAAGTCTATGTGCGTGAGTGTTGCATGGCCCGCATGGATACTCGGTAATCAGCCAACTGCAAGAATAATAGTTGCAAGCTATTCTCAGCGGCTTAGCGAAAAGCATTCGCTCGACACCAGGTGCGTAATGCAGTCTAGTTGGTATAGAGCGCTATTTCCAGAGGTAGAGCTATGTAAAGACCAGAACACTAAATATAAATTTCAAACAGTGCAGAGAGGATGTAGGATTGCAACATCTGTTGGTGGAACATTAACTGGTGAAGGTGGTGATTTTATCGTTGTGGATGATCCACTGAGTTCCTCTCAAGCTTTGAGTGAAACGTTTAGAAAACGTGCTACAAATTGGTTTGATCAGACTTTAGTAACTAGGCTCAATGACAGGAAAAAAGGAGTTATCGTTGTTGTGATGCACAGACTACATCGGGAGGATTTAACTGGGCATCTTCTCTCCAAACCGATAAATATATGGCATCATGTTTGTTTACCGATGATTTCTGAAAATAAGGAAATTATCTATTCAATCAAAAGATCAATTCTCCCTTCTCCTGTTCCTATTATTCGAGTAACTACAAATGAGTGCAAAAGCTCAACAGGCGCTACATCTTCAAGGATTTTATACTTAAAAAAGGAAGGTCAGCTGCTATATCCCCTAGATGTAGGAGAAATTGAAATGATAAAGGCTGAACTTGGGAGTTACGCTTTTGCTGCTCAATATCAACAAAATCCTCTGCCACTTTCAAGTGGTATAATTAAGCAAGAATGGTTGAAACGCTATAGAAATTTTCCTGACAATCTCTCACATATAACTCAGAGCTGGGACACTGCTGTTTCAACAAAAGATTCTAGCGGCTTTAGTGTCTGCACCACCTGGACAAAGGTGAATAATAAGTTTTATTTACTCGATGTGTACCGTGCAAAGCTTGAGTATCCAAAACTTAAAGAACAAGTTCTATCACTAGCTGCAAGATGGAAGCCACACGCAATTTTAATCGAAGCAAAAACAAGCGGTCAGCAATTGATTCAAGAGCTCAAGGCAATACCTATTATCGGGATAGTGCCACACGGTGGCAAACTTGCTCGATTCCACCAGATTGTTCCGATAATAGAATCTGGCAAGGTTTTTCTGCCACACCAAGCAGTATGGCTCAGCGATTTTGAGTATGAGATTTTAATGTTTCCAGAAACCCGCCACGACGATCAAGTAGATAGCGCTGTGCAATACCTTCAGTGGATGAGAGATAGTAGCTTCAGGGTTGCAGCTATACGAACATTGTGATCCAAGAGGTAATAATTTGCTACCCACAATTTCGATTATAAGCTCATTTAAAATAAATATTTATTTTCTAGTATAATATGTAATAGTTAGATATTTTATTCTAGTTTAAAGGTAAAGTTATGGCAAAAGGATATGAAACACTGAAAAAAGTATTGAATGTAATTAACGATAAGCAAGATTTTAATAAAGATAACATAATTGAGAAAATACAAGAAGAACTAGAGAGGAAGGATCAAGATTTACATAAAGAGTGGATTGATGAGAAATTCGATATAAATCATGAATTTACCTCAGATCATCCTAAATATTTAAAGTTTACGTTATCAAGGATAGCTGCTGAGGCAGGCTATGCAAATGTGTTGGATGCTCTAATATCATCAGGATCAAACATTAGCGATAAGAGTGGAAAAGGTTGGACTCCTGTATTAAATTTAGCAGCTAAACATGGCCATATAGGAACAGTAGAAGCTCTATTAAAGATCGAAGGAATTAAAATTGATGAAAGGAATGAACATGGGTTTACCCCATTACACAATGCTGTTCATAAAGATCACAAAGAGATAGTAGAGGTTTTACTCCAAGCAGGAGCAAATGTTGATGCGCAACATTTGTATGGAACTCCTTTACATTATGCTGTTTCTTATTGTCACAAAGAGACAGTAGATGTTTTACTCGAAAAAGGAGCAAATGTTAATGCAGTAAATACACATGGAATGACCCCTTTAGATTATGCCAAGGGTCAAAACGTAGAAGTTCTATTAAAGGCAGGAGGACGTTCTTTTGTGAAAGCATTTAATAAAGGGATTGCTACCGCTGTAAAAACTGCATTATTAGGCACTGCTATAGCAGCGGTACTTTTTGCAATTGAAACAATTGCAATACCTATAGCTATAGCAGTGGTTGCAGTTATAGCAGTAGCACTAGCAGTTGGTGGTGCTACATATATGATGTTAAAGCCCAGTACTAAAGTTGATGGAGTAGCAGTCTTAATGGATGGGCGTCAAGAAGCTGCTAGCACTAATAGGGTTACCTAGCGCGTATTCGACCTAGCTGCATAAACACTGATCATAGGAAATGACATTACAGGAGAACTGGAATAACGTAGAAGAGAGCGCTGACAACTTTCGTTTAGGCAAGATTATATCTTGAAAAAATTAAGATTTAGTGCTACTAAATATTGTAACTTCTATGCTGAAACCTGACTATGAATATGGAAAAAATACGCAATGCTAAAATAAAATTACCAATATTTCTCGATTATCAATCTACTACTAAAGTAGATCCTCGTGTTTTAGAGGTGATGATACCTTATTTTGGTGAGTTTAGTAATGCACACTCTCGTAGCCATTCATTTGGTTGGACAGCTGAGGAAGCAGTAGAAAAAGCAAGGAAGCACATTGCTGATTTAGTGAATGCAGACAACAAAGAAATCGTCTTTACCTCGGGTGCAACCGAATCAAATAACATGGCTATCAAGGGTGTTGCTCATTTTTATAAGAATAAGGGGAATCATATAATAACTGTCTGCACGGAGCATAAGTGCGTTTTAGATTCTTGTCGACATCTAGAAAATGAAGGCTTTAAAGTTACATATTTGTCCGTTAAGCAAAACGGAATTATAGATTTGTTGAAACTTGAGGAGGCAATCACTGATAAAACAATTCTGATTTCAGTGATGATGGCAAATAATGAAATCGGAGTAATGCAACCTGTCAAAGAAATTGGTGCAATATGTAGAAAGCATAATATATTTTTTCATACAGACGCTGCTCAAAGCTTTGGAAAAGTTCCAATAGACGTAAATGAAATGAACATTGATCTTATGAGCCTTTCTAGCCATAAAATTTATGGACCTATGGGAATAGGTGCATTATATGTCCGTAGAAAAAATCCTCGTGTTAGGTTGACGCCACTAATTAGTGGTGGTGGACAGGAGAGAGGCATGCGCTCTGGAACAGTTCCTACTCCCCTTGCAGTTGGTTTTGGTGAAGCGGCACGTATCGCTAAAGAAGAAATGGAAATAGAAGCAAGCAAATTAGAAGAGTTGAGAGATATTTTGTACAACAAAATAAAAGAGGCATTTCCTGATGTTGTTTTAAATGGTGATTACGAAAATAAGATTCCAGGTAACCTTAACTTAAGTTTTCCTTATGTTGAGGGTGAGTCTCTTATCATGGCAATCAAGGATTTAGCAGTAAGCTCTGGTTCTGCATGCACATCCGCATCTCTTGAACCTTCTTATGTCATAAGATCACTAAACAATGGCCACGATCTTGAGCATTCATCAATTAGATTTGGCCTTGGCCGATTTACAACTAAAGATGAAGTTCTATACGCGGCAGATCTTGTTACTAAAAATGTTGGACGGCTAAGAGAGATGAGCCCACTTTTGGAAATGGTAGAAGAGGGAATAGATTTAAGCACCGTAAAATGGGACTCTCATTGAAGAATAAGACGTTAACCATTAGCAGAGTGATGGTTGTCTAAGCTCTTTCTATGGGTGAAATCGGAAACTTAGCTTTAAGTCCTTTGTAGATGTCACGGAACTAAGTAGCAATCCTATACATATTAAGCTCGCAGCAGTTGTGCTTCCGCCATAGGATAGAAATGGAAGTGGGTCACCTATTATAGGTAATAGGCCTATTGTCATTCCAATGTTTATAAAGAAATGAGCACCAAAAAAGGCGAAAACCCCGATAGATATTAACTTAGAAAAGTAATTTTTTGACCTGTAAGCAATGGAGAATATTATAGCAAGCAATGTGGTATAGAGTAAAATCAAAGCCATGCTGCCTAAGAACCCCCATTCCTCACTAAGTACCGCAAAAGCAAAATCTGTGCGTTTCTCTGGCAAAAATCCAAGTTGAGTTTGACTCCCATTAACAAACCCCTTACCAAACAAACCTCCTGAACCAATAGCTATTTGAGATTGCTGTGCATTATAACCTATTCCAAGTGGATCTACTGATGAATCCAAAAATGATAATATCCTTTGCTTGTGATAAGGGCGCAAAAAAGGCCAAATAGCTGGTATTGCGAAAATGCCAAGCGTTCCAAAAATTATTAAATGAGGTCTTTCCATTATTGCTGTGAATATAATTGATGCTCCTATAAACAATATTATTACAGCTGTTCCTAAATTAGGTTGCTTCAATACAAGGAATACAGGTAAGAAAATAATTATAAGTGGCTTAAATAAACTTTGAAATTTCATCATTTTATACACACTTTGTTTATTAAAATAACGAGCAAGTGCAAGTATTAAGCCCACTTTTACAAATTCTGATGGTTGTAAACTAATTGACCCAATTCTTATCCATCTCGTTGCACCCATTATATGCGAGCCAAAAAAATTTACTGCTAACAGCGCAATTACTGCTGCTATGTAAAAAAAATAAGCGTGCTTCAAATAAAAATCTAGCTCTATAAATGACATAGCTATAGCAAGCAAAAGGAAGAAAGAGAATATGACCAATTGGTGAATTGCAAATGGAGCCCACTTTCCTCCAGCAGAAGAATATTGAACAACAATGCCAACGCAAAACAGAGCTATTACGTTCATGACTAATAATAAGTGAATCTTCTTCAGCTTATCCACAGCGAAAACTTTACAGACTTTTAGATACAATAAAACATAAGAAAATCAAAAAGCAAATTTATTAATTACCAAACGAATTGGACTACTATATATCCCAGTTATTATCGTTAAAATTGCCATAAATAATAGACAAAAGAGCATAAGTAATGGTACCTCATTAAGTGTCATTTCAGTGTTTGATGCTGCGCTATTTTCAAAATACATTTTCTCTACCACCCTCCACATATATATTAGTGCAAGAAAAGAGCCAGCAGCAAAAACTGCAAGGGAAATCCATGCATGAGATTCAAGAATTGCTTGCATCATATAACACTTACTTACAAAGCCATTTGTCAAGGGTACACCGATTAATGCTAAACTAAGTAGAGTAAATGCGAGTGTTGTATAGGGCATTGACTTTTTTAGTCCTGACAAATTTTCTATCTTTGTCATACCAAATTTATAAGAAATACACCCTGCAACCATGAATAAAGACGTTTTTATCATGCTATGATTTACTATGTGAAGAACTGCTGAAAACAAACCTGATTTTGAATTTAAACCCAGCATTAAAAGTATATAGCCAATCTGACTGATACTGGAGTGAGCAAACAGTCTTTTTATATCTTTTTCGATTATTGCAGATATTGATCCAAATACAATAGCGCAAAGTGCGAGGATAATTATCACATTATGCAGTGGTAAGAAAAAATTTTGCTGAAAAACATTGTAAAAGATTCTGATAAAAACATATATCATCACTTTGGTTACTGTACCTGAAAAGAATACGCTAATGAAGCTTGGTGCTTCACTATACGCATTAACTAGCCATTTACTGAGTGGAAACAGTGCCATTTTGATTGAGAGACCAACAAAAATGAATAATGTACCAAGTCTTATGATGTTATTATCGTATAATGGTACTATTCTTTCAGCCATGTCAGACATGTTGAGCGTTCCGGTCATAGAATATAAAAGGCCGATGCCAAACAAGTAAAATGTTGCTCCTACAGTACCACTAATGAGGTATTCAAATGCTGCAACTAAAGCTTTCTTATCCCTTCCCATTGAAACTAAAACATAAGAAGAAAGAGATGAAATTTCTAAAAAGACATAAAGGTTGAATATATCGTTTGTTACTAAAATTCCGAGTAATCCACTCAAGCACAGTAAAAATAGAGAATAAAAACCAATGATTTTGTTTTTGCTAATCTCTTTTTCATTAATATGAAAGCTATAAAGCACACTAATCAGCGCTATAAAATTCACCAAAGTTAGAATCAAGGAGTTCAATATGTCGATTCTCAACTCTATTCCGTATGGAGGAGCCCAATCTCCAAGATAATAAGTTATAATTTCACCATTGTATGTTTTCACTAGCAACATTAATGAAATAAAGAAAGTAGCTGCCGTTGTAAAAAAAGAGATAAACCAGGACACCCTATGTTTCCTGGTAAGAAAGCAGAACATCGATGCAATTATTGGTATAATAACTTGTAGAATTGGTAATTGCATTAAACTGTTGTTAATACATCGTTAAAGTATTAGTATATATAATACTTTTTGTTTTAATACCTTTATGTTATCTAAAATTTATAATGCAGTAACAAACTTATTAAGGAGAAAAGGTAAACTTATAGGAAGGGACGAAAACGGAAATTCTTACTATGAATCAAGTAAAGGAAAAAGATGGGTAATATATGACAATGTTTCTGAGCCTACAACAATTCCTCCAGCATGGCATATATGGCTGCATTATACTGATAATGCAGTACCAGTGAATAATAACAAAAGAAAAATTCCTAATTTAACAGGTACAAAAGATGCATACTACCCAAACCAAAAGGTGAAAAATTACTATGAAAGCTGGAATCCTAATAACTAAAGATGCGAAGGTCAAATATACTTGAAATAACTGCTGGTTCATTTGTATTAATTTTTACTGTTTTTCTTATCTTCTTCGCTATTGATAAATTATCTTACATAAAGAAAAACTATAAGGATTGTTATAAAATACATGGCCTTTTTACTGATGCTAACGGTGTAGGAGTTGGTGATAGTGTCAAGATCTCTGGTGTGGAAGTCGGAAGCATAACTGGTGTATCACTCGACAAAGCTACCTACATAGCACGAATCGACATGTGTATAAGTAGGGATATAAAACTCCCAGTTGATAGCTCATCCCTAATCACTAGCAGTGGAGTTGTTGGTAGTAAATTTGTTAATATATCACCTGGCGCAGATCCCAAATTAATTTCACACGGTGGTAAGATAGCACACACTCAAGCTGAAGCAAATATGGGCGGAATAATGGATAAAATTATTGGCATGTTTACAAAGTGAGAATAAGAACACATAAGCCAACTTGGCCTATGTACAATTAAGGGATTTTTCTATCAATAGCTTGAAGTTGTTCAGCGTTTGAATTATCAAGATTTCTGCTAGGTTTTACATTCCTAATAATCTCAACAAATGCTTGTACTTTCAGTATAGGAGTGTTTTTTCTTACGTACTTAGGGAAGTGTTAAATAAACTGTGTCAAACCGAGAAGTAAAAATAAAATAGAAACAAAAAATGGAGGTTTGACAATCAGTCAAGCAAACAGAACTACCGGTTTGGTAGACTATAAAGAATTAGAAACAAATATCTTATCGTCTATACGAGAAGGAAGACCATTGACGGAAAGAGATGGTGCATTAACACCGTTTGTAAAAAGGCTACTGGAAGCGATTCTGGAAGGTGAAATAAAAAATCACTTGTCGGCTAAAAGCGAAGAAAATAATCGAAGAAATTGAAGAAATTCAAAGACTTTACGGACAAGTGCAGGTTCATTTGAGTTATTGACACCAAGAGATAGGGAAGGAAGCTTTGAGCCACAAGTAGTCAGAAAAAGGCAAACAACCGAACTTGAAGCAAAGGTTTTAAGTACATATGCCAGTGGCATGGTATATAGAGATATAGAGTCGCATGTAGAAGAGATATAAAATATCTGTAGCGGAGATATCAAGTATTACTGATAAATTATTGCCTGTAATAAATGAGTGGCGTAGTCGTCCACTGCAATCAGTGTATCCAATAGTGTTTATGGTTTTTTAAGGTCAAAGAAGACGGGCATTGCGTAAGTAAATATATGTAGAATATATTAGCAGAATGAAAGGAAAGAAGTTTTAGGCTTTTATATAGCAGAAAGTGAGGGAGCTAACTTTTGGCTAGGGATGTTAAATGACTTAAAAGAGAAAGGAGTAGATACCGTCTTGCAAGTCAACAAAAAAATTACAAAAATTGTTCAAGCTGTATCATAAAATTAAAAAATACTTCCAATTCACATTTTGTGTAACAGTACACAGATTATAGTTAGTGAATATGTTGATAAGTAAATTTCCGCTTTTTTGTACGTATAAAATTAATTTACTTATCAACATATTCACTAACCAGTTACAAAATTTGTGTAAGATACTATTTTACATAATTGGAGCGTTTTTTGATTTTAAAGCACTAAACTTTCAGCCAAACTCCTAGCTCTGTAGTTTTTGATATGATCTGGATCAAAAGCCTTCTTTGACCTTAAAACACCAAAAACAATATGGAGTAACTTACGCATTGCAGCTCCCACAATGGCCATGTTATGCTTGCCTTTCTCTTTTAACCTTTTGCAAAAAGTCATAATAGTAGGATTATGATTCTTAGCTACTATGGCAGGAAAGTACATTGCCTTACATAATGTTCGTGAACCGGATTTACTTAATCTGGGCTTGGCATGTACAGACGTACCTGACGTTATATTTCGTGGTATAGCTCCAGCATATGCTGCCAATTGCCTGGCATCCTTGAAAGCTTTTATGTTAGGAACTTCAGCCAAAATAGCTACTGCTGATTCTTCTCCTATTCCTGGAATGGTCAATAGAAGTTGAAAATTTTCCAACAATTCTTTGTGTTTATTTAATAGTTCACGTAAGGAGTTTTTTATTCTTTCTATTTTTTGTTTTATGTTCATTGCAAGGTCTTCCCAAGCATTTGCAACTTCTTTAGGCAGTCTCTCTTTTTTTTCTAAGTGGTTATTTACTAATGTCAATTCATCTTTTAACGCAGCCGAGCAACGATAAAGATGCTTTAATTTCTTTAACTCAGGAGAAGGTGGTGCCCAACGAATAGGTTCCTGTCTTTGGCAATAATCGGCAATTATCTCTGCATCAGTCTGATCATTCTTTTGTCGTATAAGCTTACTTTTTGCATAAAATCTTATACAAGCTGGATTAACAACACTCACAAAATGTCCAGTATTGTGTAGAAATTCAGCTAAGGCTTCACTATAACAACCAGTAGCTTCCATGCAGGCTTTTACTTGTTCTACATTATGCTTTTGTAGAAAGCTCAGTAAACCTTGAAACCCATGATCATTATTCTTGAAACTCCTTTTCCTGGTTTCACGTTTTCCTTTGTTGCTTATGAATGAAAGAGAAACATCAAAGCGATCTTTTGATATGTCTATACCCAAAAAGTTGTTGATCATATATAACTCCATACGTTACTATTAAAATGAAAAGTAAGGCTAACCTTGTGGATACAGAATTATAACCATTTAGGTCTTTCTACGATACCGTTCAGCCTATACTTTTGAGAAGGGAACTCTTGTCTACCACACAGATTTTATATCTAAGGAGATATTCAAAGTTCTTCCCTTCTCCACCTAATGCTTAAGCTTAAAACATCAGATGCTTTTGACAAGATACAAGAAGATATCCTGATTGTATGTGTAGATGGGCTAAAAAGCTTTCCTAAAGCAATAAACAGTGTATTTCCTAAAGCAGAAATACAACTATGTATTGTACATCAGATAAGAAATTCACTGAAATATGCATCGAGCAAAGATGTGAAAATTTTCATGAATGATTTGAAAAAAATATACCGTGCTGCAAGTAGAGAAATTGCCGAAAATTATTTGCTTGAGCTAGAGGAAAAATGGGGAGAAAAATATCCGTTGGTTTTGGCAGAATAATTGGGAAAATTTGTCTAGTTATTTAAAATATTCTGGCCCTGTAAGAAAGTTAATTTATACCACAAATCCTATTGAGGGACTACATAGACAGATCAGAAAATTTACTAAAACTAAGGGCTCATTTACTAGCACAAATGCCTTGTATGAACAGGTATATTGTGCTATAAAAAAGGTAAGAGAAAAATGGGCTATGCCTATACATGATTGGGCTTTAACTATCTCTCAACTTGATATCTTTTTTTCTTGTAGGTTAAAAATTGAGTTGAATTAAAAATGCGGTTTGACACAGTTTATTTAACACTCCCTTTTTGAAAGTTACAGATCGCTAAAAATATTTAAACAACTAATTTTTATAACTTTGTACCAATAAAACTATTCCCACCTTAATTATCAAACAGTAACGTATAGAACTACAAACTTTTGTATATTAAGAAATTGTTTAAATTGTATACCTGGCTACTATGTCCCCTACTTCCAAGATAAAGTACCTTTCACTAAAAAATATTGAATTTAATTTTTGTAATCACTTAAGTCTAGTATTATTTTGTTAATGTATCGTTCATTTGCATCCTTGATGATAAATTTTATACCATTTTTATATCTTATAACTTCATCTACAGAAGGTACCTTACCAGCAATTGAAAGAACCAAACCACTAAGTGTGGCATAATGCTCTTCAGATTCACACAACTCTATTTTTAGATTTTCCTCTATATCCTTTATAAGGGCCCTTGCCGATATTTCAAACTTATTTTGAGATAATTCAGTAATGGTGTGTTCTGAATTTACCTCATTCTCGTTATCAATATTTGGTATCAATTCTTCTATAAGATCATTTATCGAAATTAAACCATCAGTTCCGCCATATTCATCCAGTACAATAGCTAAATATGACTTGGAAGATTTCATTTTAACAAAAAGATTTGTTGCTTTCATTGAGGCTGGGACAAATATTACATTTTTTATAATATTCCTCAGATTAAAATCTTTATTCTTATTGAAAATGATATCTTTTACGTAAAAAAAGCCTATTATGTTGTTAAAGTTATTCATATAAGTTGGTATCTTAGCATGGTAAGTGTTTTTCACCTTCTTTATTACCTCATCCTTGCTCGATTCAATGTCTACTGCACATATCTCCTTACGTGGAGTCATTATATCCATGATACTACAATCACGGAATTTTAATAGACTATTAAGTATGTCAAGACCTGACAGATCACCCATTAATGACTCAGTCGCACATTTTTTTAACACAGAAGTTTTGTTGAAGAGAAAGAGAAAAATTCTGTATGCTATTTTTTCTACTAAAGTTCTTTTCTTATTCAATTTATTCCCTTTAATGGTGAAAATATCTTTAGATAAGGTCTATCAAGAAAACTGTTATTAAATGTTTAATAAGCATGTGAATAATGTCAAATTAATTTGTGAATTATTTTTTGACATAAAATACTAACAATTGATCAACAATTTTTTCAATGACATATACATAATTATATAACAATCCATGATAGTAAAGCTTTTTTCCATAAAAGAAAATTACTAACATTCTAGACATCTTACTTATACACATAAATCATAAAGGAAAATCAATAGTATAGAGAAGTTATTAACATATTTATCCACAAGCTAAGTAATACTAATTTTTACTGAATTTTAAGTTAATAACAATTTATTGATAGAACTACTACTACTGTTATACTTTAGTTTAAATAAAAAGTAGATAAAGTAGA